>NZ_MVHF01000017.1 GCF_002086485.1 Mycobacterium aquaticum
GGACCGAGACCGGGACGCGAAAGCCGGGGCGGGCGCGGGGACCGGGGTGCGTGAAAACTGGGCGAAAGAGCGCGCCCCCCAGCCGACTACAGCGACGGACTCGACGCCTGAGCCCAGAACCGCTTGGGGATACGGCCTGCCTGCCGGGCGAGATACCCGGCGGTGACGGCCGCTGACATGGCCGCGGCCATGGTCGGTGGATCGGATGCCCGGGTGACGGCGGTGGCCAACAGCACTGCGTCGCAACCCAATTCCATCGCCAGGGCGGCATCGGACGCGGTACCGATACCGGCGTCCAGGATCACCGGGACACCGGCCTGCGCGACGATCATCTCGATGCTGTGCGGGTTGGAGATACCCAGCCCGGTGCCGATCGGCGAGCCCAGAGGCATCACCGCGGCGCACCCGGTGTCCTCCAACCGCCGAGCCAGCACCGGATCGTCGTTGGTGTACGGCAGCACGGTGAACCCGTCGTCGACCAATTGTTCTGCGGCCTTGACCAATTCGATGGCATCGGGCAGCAGAGTGCGCTCGTCGGCGATGACCTCGAGCTTGACCAGGTCGGTGCCGAGCGCCTCGCGGGCCAGCTGGGCGGTCAGCACCGCCTCGGCCGCACCGCGACAGCCCGCGGTGTTCGGCAGCGCAGCGATACCCAGCCGGTTGAGCAGATCCAGCACGCCCGTCCCGCCCGACGCGTCGACCCGGCGCATCGCGACCGTCGTCAGCTCAGTGCCCGAGGCGACCAGCGCTTCTTCCAGCACAGCGAGATTGGGTGCCCCGCCGGTGCCCATGATGAGCCGCGAACCGAACTCCCGGCCGCCGATCTTCAGTACCGAATCAGCCACCTTGCACCGCCGTCACAACCTCGATCCGGGCACCGTCGGCCAGTGTGCGATCCCATTCCGAGCGCGGTATCACCGACCAGTCCAACGCCACTGCGATGCCCTTGTCCGGAAAGCCCCGGGTTTCCAGCAACCCGGCGACGGTGGTCTGTTCGGCCACCTCGACGGTTTCGTCGTTGACAGTGATGGTGATCATTTCGCTCCCACACTCACCTCGAGCTCGGCCGCGATCCGCTCAGCGGTCCACGGCGCCAACAAAAATCCGTTGCGGCCGTGCCCGGCCGCCACCAACGTGCGGTCATCGAGGCGTTCGATGACCGGCAGTCCATCGGGTGTCATCGGCCGCAGCCCGGCCGCGATCTCGGCCAGCTCGTACTCGCCGAGGGCAGGCATCACCGCACACGCGTCGTCGAGCAGGTCACGTACCCCGGTGACCACCGGCGCGGTGTCGCGGCCGTGCTCGTACTGGGTGGCGCCGACGACGACACCGTCGGCACGCGGCACCAGGTAGACCGGACGGCCGTGCACGCGGGCCCGGACCACGCGGGTCGGCACCGGCATGCAGCCCTTGCGCCACCGCAGCCGCAGTACCTCGCCCTTGACCGGGCGCACCGGAAGGCCGGGCCACAGCTTGGGGGCGTCGATGCCGTTGGCGATGACACGCTGCTCGGCATCGACCTCGTCGAGCGAATCCACCGCGGGTGCCCACCGCACACCCAACTGCCGGCAGTGTGCGGTCAAGCCCTCGACGACCGCACGGTTGTCCACCGCAAGTTCGGTGGTCGCCAGGAAGCCGTGCCGGATGCCCTGAGCCAGCAACGGTTCCACGTCGCGGGCGGCGGTCGTCGGCTCGACCGGATGCCCCTGCGCGGCCAGCCAGTCGGCGACGGTCCGCAAATCGGCGACGTCGGCCCGGTCGACGGCGACCACGAGCGACTCGCGTGCGGTGACAACCTCCGGTGGCAACCCGTCGAGGAAGTCCGTGTGCCACAGCCGCAGCGATTCCAGACCGATCTGCAGCAGCCGCTCTTCACCGGGCCAGCCCTCGCTGTGCGGAGCGATCATGCCGCCGGCCACCCAGGAGGCGCCGCGCTCGACGGAGGCGTGCAGCGTCACCGCCCAGCCTGCCAGTGCCGCCCGCCGGGCGACGGACAGCCCGATGACGCCGCCGCCGATGACGGATAGTGGTGGGGCCATTTCATCTCCTCCCTTCGCCGGCATGACCCGGATCAGGTGTGACGGTAAGGGCTGGTACGTACGCCCACTCTCAGCCCCCGGTCCCGGGACTCCCGTGTTGCCTGTTCACCATACTCGGAGCGCAGGCACTACCGTCGCGGTGTGCAACAACCTGCCGACCGACTCGCCCAATCCGCGCTGTACCTGTGCACCGATGCCCGCCGTGAGCGCGGTGACCTGGCCGAATTCGCCGACGCCGCACTGGCGGGCGGGGTGGATCTGATCCAGCTGCGCGACAAGGGCTCCGCGGGCGAACGACAGTTCGGGCCGTTGGAGGCACGCCAGGAACTCGAGGCACTCGAGGTGCTCGCCGATGCCGCCCGCAGGCACGGCGCCCTGCTGGCCGTCAACGACCGCGCCGACATCGCGCTCGCGGCGGGGGCCGACGTGCTGCATCTGGGTCAGGACGATCTGCCGCTGCCGATCGCCCGCGGCATCATCGGGACACGTCCGGTGATCGGCCGCTCGACTCACGACGCCGACCAGGTGGCCGCAGCCATCGCAGAGCCCGTCGACTACTTCTGCGTCGGCCCGTGCTGGCCCACACCCACCAAGCCGGGACGCTCGGCACCCGGACTCGAACTGGTGCGGGCCACCGCCGCGCTCAACCCCGACAAGCCGTGGTTCGCGATCGGCGGTATCGACGCCCAGCGGCTGCCCGAGGTGCTGGCCGCCGGCGCCCGCCGCGTCGTCGTGGTCCGCGCCATCACCGCGGCCGAGGACCCACGGGCCGCCGCCGAAGAACTGAAGTCAGCTCTTACTGAGAATCGATGACCAGCAGCGGGATGGTGGCCGTGACCTCCCGCAGCCGCTGCCAGCTGGCCGCGAAACCGGGGTGCAGCGGCAGCTCGGCCACCTGATCCTCGGCCACCCAGCGCAGCTCGGAACTCTCGCGGTTGGGGATGGTGTCCAACGGTTCCGGCGCGTCGGCGATCACGGTGGTGTACGTCCACTGGGTGCCACCCGAGCCGACCACCTCGGCGGTGACGACCGTGGTCCGGACGGTCAGCTGCGTGCCGGACAGCCCGGCCTCCTCGTTCGCTTCGCGCACGGCGGCCTGCTCGGCGGTCTCGTGGCTGTCGCGGGCTCCGCCTGGCAGCGCCCACGTTCCACCTTGATGACTCCATGGGGCCCTGTGCTGCAACAACACCGCGGCCGACCCGTCGGGCCAAGGCGCTCGCAGCAGTAAGCCGGCCGCGCCGTGCCGACCCCAGAACCGGGCACCGCTGTCGGACACCACCCATCCGTCACCGTCGCCACGCACTCGTACAGGATAGGGAACATGCCCGGTTTAGGGGGTTCCTGATTCTGGGCGAGCCATCCCGCGAACTCTTAGACTTCTTTTATAGAGTTGGGACAGCCGTACGACAGCCGGAAAGGTCCGCGCGCAGGTGACTGTGGAGTTGGCACATCCGTCGACCGAGCCGCTCGCGTCCCGGTCGCCGACGACTCCTGCCCATCCGCGCTGGTGGTTTCTGTGGACGACGCCGGGGCGCATCCTGACCATCGGCCTCGTGCTGTCGGCGCTCGTGGTCGTCAGTGCCTTCGCGACGTCCACCACCATCAACCATCGCCAGCAGGCGCTGACCACCGTGCTGGACCACACCGAACCGCTGTCGTTCGCCGCCGGGCAGCTGTACACCACGCTGTCGGTGGCCGACGCCGCCGCGGCCACCGCGTTCATCTCGGGTGCCGAGCCGCGTGACGTCCGGCAGCGCTACGAACAGGCGATCACCGAAGCGTCCGTCGCGGTCACCCGGGCCTCGAGCGGCCTCACCGACGAACCGCTGGTCCAGCTGCTGGGCCGCATCAACGCCCGGCTCGCCGTGTACACCGGACTGGTGGAAACCGCGCGTACCAACAACCGGGCAGGCAACCCGGTCGGGTCGTCGTATCTGTCGGAGGCCTCGTCGCTGATGCAGACGCTGATCCTGCCGGACGCGCAGCGACTCTACGAGCAGACCTCGGCCCGCGTCGACGCCGAGACCACAGCCTCCACCCGGATCCCGGCACCGGTGGTGCTGGCGGTGTTGGCGACGTTGATGTTCGGGGCGTTCGCCAACCGCTGGCTCGCGCGGCGGACCCGACGCCGGGTCAACATCGGCTTCGTCGCGGGCGGGCTGGCCGTTCTGATCATGCTGATCTGGGTGATGACGGCGCTGGTCATCTCCACGTCGGACAGTCGCAGTGCCAAGGTCACGGCCGCCGATTCCCTCAAGACCGTGACCAATCTGGCCATCACCGCCCAGCAGGCCCGGGCCGACGAGACCCTGGCATTGATCCGCCGGGGCGACGAGAACCTGCGCAAGCAGTCCTACTACCAACGCATCGACATGATGCAGGAGCAACTGGCGGCCTACCTGGCTCGTGACAACGGTATGGACAAAACCGATCTGGCCGACGCCGATCAGTTGCTGACCCGGTGGCGTGCGGCCGACGACCGGATCAACGCCTACATCGCCGTCGGCAATTACCAGGCCGCGACCCAGGTGGCGCTGGGCACCAGCGAGGACGATTCGACCCCGGCGTTCGACAAGCTCGACGACGCGCTGTCCAAAGGCATCCAACAAAGCCGCAACCAGTTGCGCAACGACATCGTCAATGCGCGCCGCGTGCTCTCGGGCGCGACGGTCGGCGCCGCGGTGTTGAGCGTGGCCGCCGCGGTGGCGGTGGCGCTGGGGTTGTGGCCGCGACTCAGTGAGTACCGGTAGAGCGATGAGAAAAGTTCTGGTTCTGCTCGCGACGGTGTTGGCGGTGGCCGGCTGCGCCCAGACCGCGCCCGCCCTGACCGTCCCGGCGCTCACGCTGTCCCCGCCGACGCCGGCCGGCATGCAGGAGCTGACGCCGCAACCGGTGCAGGTGCCGTCGGCCGAGTCCGACGATTGCGACCGCACGGCCAGCTTGCGCCCGTTCAGCGACAAGGCCGAGGCCGACGCCGCGGTCGCCGAGATCCGCAACCGGGGCCGGCTCATCGTCGGACTGGACATCGGCAGCAACCTGTTCTCGTTCCGCGACCCGATCACCGGCGAGATCACCGGATTCGACGTCGACATCGCCGGCGAGGTGTCCCGCGACATCTTCGGTACGCCGGCACAGGTCGAGTACCGGATCCTGTCCTCGGCCGACCGGATCACGGCTCTGCAGAACAAGAAGGTCGACATCGTCGTCAAGACCATGACCATCACCTGTGAGCGTCGCAAGCAGGTGAACTTCTCGACGGTCTACCTGATGGCCAATCAGCGAATCCTGGCTCCGCGCGACTCGACCATCTCGCAGGCCTCCGACTTGTCCGGCAAGCGGGTGTGCGTGGTCGACGGCACCACGTCGCTCAAACGCATCCAGGAGATCAGCCCGGCGCCCATCATCGTCTCGGTGGTGACGTGGGCCGACTGCCTGGTGGCGCTGCAACAGCGGCAGGCCGACGCGGTCAGCACCGACGACTCGATCCTCGCCGGCCTGGTGGCGCAGGACCCGTATCTGCACATCGTCGGACCGAGCATGAACCAGGAGCCGTATGGCATCGGGGTGAACCTCGACAACACCGGACTGGTGCGGTTCGTCAACGGCACGCTGGAACGCATCCGGCGGGACGGCACGTGGAACACGTTGTACCGCAAATGGTTGACGGTGCTCGGTCCGGCGCCATCCCCTCCCGTCGCGAGGTACATCGACTGATGACACAGCCACCCGAAATCCCAGAGGAACCCGACGAGGGCCCCGGCACACAGCCGGCGAGCTTCGAAGACCTCGACATGGATTCGCGGTCGACGGCCCGTCCGATGGCCACGCAAGCGGTGTTCCGGCCGGAGTTCGACGATGACGAAGAACAGAGCCAGTCTGCCCTGTTCGGGGACACCGAGGCACACGACCACGGCACGATGATGACCCGCGTCCTCTCGCCGGTCCGCCGGCTGGGTGGCGGGCTGGTGGAAATTCCGCGGGTGCCCGAGCGGGATCCGTTGACGGCCTTGATGATCAACCCGGTGGTGGCCGAATCGAAGCGGTTCTGCTGGAACTGCGGCAAACCGGTCGGCCGGTCGTCGCCCGATGGGCAGGCTCTGTCGGAGGGCTGGTGCCCGAACTGCGGCAGCTCGTACTCGTTCTTGCCGCAGCTGTCCCCCGGCGAGATCGTCGCCGACCAGTACGAGATCAAAGGTTGCATCGCCCACGGCGGGCTGGGCTGGGTGTACCTGGCGTTCGACCACAACGTCAACGAGCGGCCGGTCGTGCTCAAAGGCCTGGTCCATTCAGGCGACGCCGAGGCACAGGCCATCGCGATGGCCGAACGTCAGTTCCTGGCAGAGGTGACCCATCCGGGGATCGTCAAGATCTACAACTTCGTCGAACACGACGACAAGCACGGCAATCCGGTCGGCTACATCGTCATGGAGTACGTCGGCGGAACATCGCTCAAGCAGGCCAAGGGCACCAAGCTGCCGGTCGCCGAGGCCATCGGCTACATGATGGAGATCTTGCCTGCGCTCGGCTACCTGCACTCGATCGGGCTGGCCTACAACGACCTCAAACCCGAGAACATCATGATCACCGAGGAACAGCTCAAGCTGATCGACCTCGGTGCGGTGTCGCGACTCAACTCCTACGGATACCTGTACGGCACACCGGGTTACCAGGCGCCCGAGATCGTGCGGACCGGCCCGACCGTGGCCACCGACATCTACACCGTCGGCCGGACGCTGGCCGCCCTGACGCTGAACCTGCGCACCCGCAAGGGGCGCTACGTCGACGGGCTGCCGTCCGACGACCCGGTGCTCACCAAGTACGACTCGTTCGGGCGGCTGCTGCGCCGGGCCATCGACCCCGACCCTCGGCGGCGATTCGCCACCGCCGAGGAGATGTCGTCCCAGCTGCTCGGTGTGCTGCGCGAGGTGGTGGCCGCCGACAGCGGGGTGCCGCGTCCCGGCCTGTCGACGGTGTTCAGCCCGTCGCGGTCGACGTTCGGCGTGGATCTGCTTGTCGCACATACCGACGTCTACGTCGACGGCCAGGTGCACTCGGAAAAGCTGACGGCCCAGGAGATCGTCCGCGCTCTGCCGGTGCCGTTGGTGGACCGTACCGACGTCGGGGCGCCCATGCTGGTCGCCAGCGTGCTGAGCCAGCCCGTGCACACCCTCGATCAGCTGCGCGCGGCGCGGCACGGGGCGCTCGACGCCGAGGGCATCGACCTGTCCGAATCGGTCGAGCTGCCGCTCATGGAGGCCCGCGCGTTGCTCGACCTGGGTGACGTGGCGAAGGCCACCCGTAAGCTCGACGATCTGTCCACCCGGGTGGGCTGGAACTGGCGGTTGATCTGGTTCCGCGCGGTCGCCGAGATGCTCTCCGCCGACTATGACTCGGCCACAAAGCATTTCACCGAAGTACTGGACACCCTGCCCGGTGAGTTGGCACCGAAGCTGGCCCTGGCCGCGACCGCAGAGCTGGCAGGCACCGCCGACGAGCTGACGTTCTACAAGACCGTCTGGGGCACCGACAACGGCGTCATCTCCGCGGGATTCGGATTGGCCAGGGCTCAGTCCGTCAGCGGAGACCGCGACGGCGCGGTGCGTACGCTCGACGAAGTTCCGCCTACCTCACGGCATTTCACCGCTGCGCGGCTGACGAGCGCGGTCACGCTGCTGTCCGGACGGACGGCCAATGAGATCACCGAGCAGAACATCCGCGACGCCGCGCGGCGTGTGGAGGCACTGCCCGACACCGAGCCGCGCGTGCTGCAGATCCGCGCACTGGTGTTGGGCACCGCGATGGACTGGCTGGCCGACAACACGGCCAGCAGCAACCACATCCTGGGGTTCCCGTTCACCGAGCACGGCCTCAAGCTCGGTGTCGAGGCCTCACTGCGGGCGCTGGCCCGCGTGGCCCCTACCCAGTCGCATCGGTATGCCCTGGTGGACCTGGCCAACAGTGTGCGGCCCATGAGCACGTTCTGACCGCACGCGATGGTGTCGGTGCGGGTGTAGATGTCGGTCCATGTCCCGGTGCCCACGCGAGTGCCGGTACCGATGCCGGCCACAGGATGCACCTGGGATTCCTCTAACGCAGTCACATCTGCCACACCAGTCCCCGTTTCGGAAGCGGCCGGGACAGCTGTGACTGATGTGACTCGGGTAGAGAACCGTCGATGCCTAGGCGGTTCGGACCAGCTGCACACAGGCGCGTGCGATGGCCAGCTCCTCGTCGGTCGGAATCACCAGCACCGTGACCGGGGACGATTCGGCGGAGATGCGCCGGGCCTGCCGCGACGGGGCCTCGTTGAGTTCGGGGTCCAGCTCGATACCCAGCGCGGCCAATCCGCTCAGGGCATCGCGGCGCACAGCGGCGTCGTTCTCCCCCACCCCCGCCGTGAAGCTGATGATGTCGGTCGTCCCGAGTACCGCAAGGTAGGCGCCGATATACTTGCGCAACCGGTGTATGTAGACGTCGTAGGCCAATTGTGCTGCTGTATCGCCGTTTTCGATCAACTGGTGCAGTTTGCGGAAGTCGTTTTCGCCGCCGAGGCCCAACAGCCCGGATCGGCGGTTGAGCATGGTGTCGATGTCCTCGATGGTCATGTCCGCCGTGCGGCACAGGTAGCCGACGATGCCGGGATCGATGTCGCCGCTGCGGGTGCCCATCACCAGCCCCTCCAGCGGGGTGAGCCCCATCGAGGTGTCGACCGCGCGGCCGCAGGCGACGGCCGACGCCGACGCGCCGTTACCCAGATGCAGCACGATCTGATTCACCGAATCATAGGGACGCCCAACGAAATCCGCCGCTTGCCTGCTGACGTACTCGTGCGAGGTGCCGTGGAACCCGTAGCGCCGGATGTGCCATTTTTGCGCGACGTCGTGGTCGATGGCGTAGGTGGCCGCGGCGGCAGGCAGATCGTGGAAGAACGCGGTGTCGAACACCGCGATGTGCGGGACGCCGGGCAGGATGCGCCGGGACACATCGATACCGATCATCGCGGGCGGATTGTGCAGCGGCGCAAGCGGAGCCAGCTCTTCGAGCTTGGACATCATCGCGTCGTCGATCACGGCCGGCCGGTAGAACGTCTTGCCGCCATGCACCACGCGGTGACCGACCGCAACGAGGTCGAGGTCGTCGAGATGCAGGCCTGCCTCGGCGGACAGTTCGAAGGCCAGCCGCAGCGCCGCGTCGTGATCGGCGACCCGGCCCTCCCGGCGCAGCGTGCGCTCGCCGACCTTCAATGTGGCGGTCGACGAGTCCTCGCCGATGCGCTCCACCATGCCGCTCGCGAGCTGCTGCGCCGAATCAGGCTGAATGAGCTGAAATTTCACCGATGAGGAGCCTGAGTTGATCACCAGCACGGTGTCGATTCCCCGCGTCATGACACCCCTTGCGCCTGGATCGCCGTGATCGCGACCGTGTTGACGATGTCCTCGACCAACGCACCGCGCGACAGATCGTTGACGGGCTTGTTGAGGCCCTGCAGCACCGGGCCGATCGCGATGGCACCCGCCGACCGCTGCACGGCCTTGTAGGTGTTGTTGCCGGTGTTGAGATCCGGGAAGATCAGTACCGTGGCCCGACCGGCCACCGGGGAATCCGGCATCTTGGTGATCGCGACCGATGGCTCCACGGCGGCGTCGTACTGGATGGGACCCTCGACCAGCAGATCCGGTTCTCGTTGGCGCACCAATTCCGTTGCTGCCCTGACCTTGTCGACGTCGACGCCGGTTCCCGAAGTGCCCGTCGAGTAGGACAGCATCGCCACCCGCGGCTCGATGCCGAACTGCGCGGCGGTCCGTGCCGAGGAGATCGCGATGTCGGCCAGCTGCTCGGAGGTGGGATCCGGCACGATCGCGCAGTCACCGTAGGCCAGCACCTTGTCGGCCAGGCACATCAGGAAGATGCTCGACACCGTCGAGATACCGGGTGCGGTGCGGATGATCTCGAACGCCGGCCGCACGGTGTGCGCGGTGGTGTGGGCCGCACCGGACACCATGCCGTCGACCATGTTGTTGTGCACCAGCATGGTGCCGAAATACGACACGTCGTGGATGATCTCGCGGGCCTGCTCGACCGTGATGCCCTTCTTGCGGCGCAGTTCGGCATACTGCTCGGCGAACTGGTCGCACAGCTCGCTGGTGCGCGGATCGAGGACGATGGCCGCATCGATGTTCACACCGAGTTCCGCTGCGCGGGAACGGACCTGGTTTTCCTCACCGAGAATGGTCAGATCGGCCACGCTGCGCCGCAACAGCCGGCCCGCGGCCTTGAGAATGCGGTCGTCGGTGCCCTCGGGCAGCACGATGCGTCTGCGGTCGGAGCGGGCCCGGTCGAGCAGCTGATAGGTGAACATCTGCGGCGTGGTCACCGCGGGGATCGGGATGCTCAGTTGCGCCAGCAGATCGTTGACGTCGACGTACTTGTCCATCAGCGCCAGCGCGGTATCGATCTTGCGCTGCGACTTCGCCGTCACGCGGCCGCGGGCACCGGCGACCCGGCTCGCGGTCTCGAACGTGCCGTACTTGGTGGCCACGATGGGCAACCGCAGCCCGAGCCCCTCGACCAGAGCCGCGATCGAGGGATGCAGGTCGAGCCCGCCGTTGAGGATTATGCACGATAGCGACGGAAAGCCTTCCGCGGCATGGGCGCTCACCACGGCCAGTACCACATCGGACCGGTCACCCGGCGTCACCACCGCGACACCCTCGGTCAGCCGCTCCAACACGTGCTCGGCGGTCATCCCCGCCACGAGCACGCCCATCGCCTCACGGGACAGCAGCGCAGGGTCCCCGGCGATCACCGTGCCGTCGACTGCCACTTGCAGTTCGGCCACCGACGGCGCGACCAACAGCGGCTCCTCAGGCAACACGTAGGCCGGCGGGCCCAGCGGTTTGAGGGCATCGGCCACCGCCGTCAGTTGCGCCGGATCGCACCGGTTGGCGACCACGGCCGCGGCGTGCGCGTGCTGGTGGTTCAGTTCAGCCAGGCACACCTCGACGACGTGCGCGACCTCATCAGGCGTGCGATCGGCGGCCTTGACCGCGAGCACGACGGGCGCGCCCAGGTTCACCGCGATGCGCGCGTTCATGCTGAGCTCGCTCGGGGTGGCGACGTCGGTGTAGTCGCTGCCGACGATCAGGACCGCGTCGCACCGATCGGCCACGCGGTGGAACCGGTCGACGATCTCGGCGATCGCGGCGTCGGGATCCTCGTGCACCTGCTGGTAGCCGACCCCGACGCAGTCCTCGTACGGCAGACCGGCCGTGGCACCGGCCAATAGCAGCTCGAGAATGTAGTCGCGGTCCTCGGATCCATTTCCCGGGTCGCTTCGTTCGTGCCCTCCGACGAGACGCGTGATGGGCCGGAACACGCCGACCCGGGGCACGGTCGCCGCAAGCCGGTGCAGGATCCCCAGCGCAATGGTCGACTTACCGGTATCCCCCTCGGGCGAGGCTACGTAGATCGCGGTCGCGATGTTCCCATCCGGCACCGCTCCAGCATTCCCTAGATCACGACAGTTCCGCCAGCGCGCCTGCGAACTCCGTGCAGAACCAGTCCACGTCGGACATGGTGAACACCAGCGGCGGGCGCACCTTGAGCACATTGCCGTCGCTGCCGCACACCGAGATCAGCACGCGCCGGTCCCGCATCGCGTTGACGAGGTCGTGGGCGCCGGTACGGTCCGGGGTATTTCTTGTGCTCCTCGCATCAGCGGCACCCTCGGGAGTGACGACCTCGACGCCCACATAGAGCCCGCATCCGCGGACCTCACCGATGCGTGGATGGTCAGCGCCGATGCGGGCGATCTCGTCTCGCAGCGCGGTACCGACCCGGGCTGCGTTGTCGATCAGGTTCTCGTCCTCGATCACGTCGAGCACGGCGCCCGCGGCGGCCATGGACACCGGATTTCCGCCGAACGTGTTGAAGTACGGCACGCCCCGGGCAAAGGTCTCCAACACGTGACTGCGCGCCGCCATCGCGGCGACCGGCAGCCCGTTGGCCATCGGCTTGCCCATGGTGACCAGATCGGGCACCACGCCGTGGCGGGCGAAGCCCCACATGCCCTCACCCGTGCGGCCGAACCCGGGCTGCACCTCGTCGGCGATGAAGACACCGCCTGCCGCGCGCACCGCCTCCACCGCCGGGGCCAGCACAGTCGGATCCGGGAAGATGCCATCGGAGGCGAAGATCGTGTCGACGATCAGGCAGCTCACGCCGTGGCCGGAGTTCTGCAGATCTTCGATCGCGGCCGCGACGTCGAGGGGCTGAGCCGATACCGTGCGCACGTGCGGCCCGACGACGGTGGCTCCGCCCAGCGATGGCGAAATCGCCGTGACGGCTTCCGTATTGCCGTGATACGCGTCGTTGGTGACGATGATTCCCCGGGCCCCGGTGTACATCTGGGCCACCCGCAAGGCCAGATCGTTGGCCTCCGAGCCGGTGCAGGCGTACATCACCTGGTCGACGTCTGCCGGCATGGTGGCGAGCAGGCGGCGCGAGTAGTCGACGATGCCTTCGTGCAGATAACGGGTGTGGGTGTTCAGCGTCTGCATCTGGCGCGTCACCGCATCGACCACGTGCGGGTGACAATGCCCGACACTGACGACGTTGTTGTAGGCATCCAGATATCGGGCCCCGCCGGCGTCGAACAGGTGGCTGCCCTGACCACGAACCAGATGTACCGGCCGTTCATAGAACAGCCGGTACGCCGGTCCCAGCATCCGGGTACGGTCCGCGATCAGGGATTCCGTCTCCGGATCGGTCGCCAGACCGCCGGAGTAGCTGTTGGAATCCATGATGTTGGAGAAACCCTGCGCGTTCAGCGTTCGTGCGCCTCCTCGAGCACCGTCCGACCTAGATCGGAATACCGTTGCGGGTCCTGGTATTTCAAGAACAGGGCCAGCACGACACCGCCGATACCAACGATGCCTACAACATACGGGATCGCGGCGAATATCCAATCCGACGCGGCCGTACCCGCGGCGAACGACGCATTCTTGGCCAGCAGGTAGATGACGTAGAGCATGCCGGCCCCGCCGAGCAGTGGGGCCAGGAACGTGGTGAACCAGTTCGCGGTCTCCGGATGCTGCTTCTGCACGTGGAAGTAGGCGATGACCGAGAACGCCGCCAGCGCCTGCACGATCATGATCGCCGTGGTGCCGAGCAGCGCCATCAGGCCGTACAACCCGGTGTAGGGATCACGCCCCGTCATGTCGAAGAACAAAACAACGGCGGTTGCGAAACCGGTCTGGACGAATCCGGCGATGTGCGGGGAGCCGTGCGCCGGGTGGGTCGCACCGATGGTCTTGCGCATACCCGGGACGACGTTCTCCCGTCCGAGGGCATACAGGTAGCGGGCGGCGCAGTTGTGGAAGGCCATGCCACACGCGAACGATCCGGTCATCAGCAGGATCTTGAACAAGTCGACCGCCCATTGGCCGAGATGCTGGTGCACCGGGTTGAAGAAGATGTTGCCCGCGGTGGCCGAATCCTGTGCCAGCGCAACGGCATTGTCCGGCCCGGTGCCGACGATCGCCAGCCACGACACCAGCACATAGAACACCCCGATACCGATCACCGAGCTGATCACTGCGATGGGGATGATCTTCTTGGGGTTTCGCGACTCCTCGCCGTACATGGCGCTGCTCTCGAAGCCGACCCACGACCAGAACGCGAAGAACAGGCCGACACCCGCGGAGCCGGCGACGGCGATCATGTTGCCGTCGGCACCGGCCACCGACCCCGACAGGCTGTGAAAACCGTTGAGCGGGTTGAGCGAACCCAATGACCACCCCTGCGGACCACCACCGGTGAACACCACCGACAGCGCCATCAACGCCAGCATCACGATCTCGGTGATCAGGAACACCCCGAGCACCTTGGCAGCCAGGTTGATGTCGAAGTAGGTGAGCACGGCATTGACCGCCAGCATCACGAGAGCGAACACGATCCACGGCACGTCGATACCGAAGAAGGATTTGAACAGGTCGTTGCCGAAGAACGAGAAGATGCCTATCAGTGACGCCTCGAACACCATGTACGCCAAGGCCGTCAAGAATCCCGCACCCAACCCGACAATGCGCCCCAGACCGTGCGAGATGTACCCGTAGAAAGCGCCGGTGGCGGTGATGTGCTTGCTCATCGCGGCGTAGCCGATCGCGAACAGGGTCAGCACGATGGTCGCGACGAAGTAGCCGGCGGGTGCGTAGGCACCGTTGCCGAAGCCGACCGATATCGGCACGTTGCCGACCATGGCGGTGATGGGCGCGGCGGTGGCCACCGCCATGAACAGCACGCCGACCAGTCCCACAGCATTTGGTTTGAGGCGCTGGATATCAGCACCAACCGGTGCCGGATCGATGATCTCGCTCATTACAGGGTCCCGCCATTTGGTCTGTTTTCCTTGGCGTCGCAGACAACGCTGTGGTGCGACGCAGCACATTGTTATCGCCGCCCAATACTGCAGTCAACTCGAAATTCGTTGTGGCCCAAGTAGTTTGTTTCCGTCATGTTTCGAACCTGGGAATCGTGAAACGGGGAGGTTACACCGCCTTTTTTGGTCTGCTGTGCCGAGTTGTTTGGTACACACTCGGGGCATGCCTGCGACATCCGGCGGTCCTGTCGCCGAGGACGTACGTCGACGCATCCTGTCCATGCTGGCCCAGGGCACGCTGCGGCCGGGCTCCCGGCTGGGGACCGAACGGGAGATGGCCGACAACTTTTCGGTGTCTCGGTCGACGCTGCGCAGCGCGCTGTTGCCGTTGAGCCAGGCCGGTGTGTTGGAGCGGCGCACGGGCCGCGGTGGCGGCACCTTCGTGCGCGCGGACGTGGTGGAACGCAATGCCGGTGAACTCGTCGGGCTCCCGGCCCGGTTACGCAGCGGCGGCCACACCAGCGCCACGCGGGTGTTGGCGACCGACCGTAGGCCGGCCACACCCGTCGAAGCCCGGGCCCTCGAAATCGCGGAGGGCGCACACATATTCACGATCAGGCGGCTGCGTTTCGCCGACGGTGTGCCGCTTTCGGTGGACCTGGCGTGCTTCGTCACCGCGCACATGGAGGATCTGCTGGAACAGCCGCTCGGCGGTTCACTCTACGAATTGCTGCGGGTGCGCTACGGGCTGACTCCGGCCACCACGACGGAAACCATCGAGGTGGTCAGCGCCAGCCCGCGGGAAGCAGAATGGCTCGACATCGCGCACCGCAAGCCGCTGTTGGCCATCACCCGGATCACCCGCGACGCCGGCGACCGGCCGTTCGAGTACGCCTACGACCTGTTCCGAGCCGACCGGGTCCGGCTCACCTCACACCGCGAGCGTGCACGTCTGCTGGTCGACACACCGATGATCGCCGGCATTTAGCGCACGCGCGCGGTGCAAAAGCTCAGCCGAGCTTGCGCAGGCGGGGTTCGAGATCGGTCTTGAACAACTCGAGGAAGCGACGCTGATCCGGGCGCGGGTCATGGAACACCAGGTGATTCAGACCCCAGTCGACGTAGTCCTTGACCTTCGCGACGGCCTCATCGGGATCCGAGGCCACGATCCAACGCTTGGCGACCTGCTCGATGGGCAGCGCGTCGGCAGCCTTCTCCATCTCGATCGGGTCGTCGATGGAGTGCTTCTGCTCGGCCGTCAGCGACAGCGGTGCCCAGAACCGGGTGTTCTCCAGCGCGAGCTTGGGGTCGGGATCGTAGGAGATCTTGATCTCGATCATCCGGTCGATGTCCTCGGCGTTGCGCCCGGCGGCCTGCGCGCCCTCCTTGACCGCGGGGATGAGCTTGTCCTTGTACAGCTCTTCACCCTTGCCGGAGGTGCAGATGAACCCGTCGCCGGCGCGGCCCGCGTACTTGGCCACCACCGGACCGCCGGCAGCGATGTAAACCGGCACGCCGCCTTCGGGCACGTCGTAGATCGAGGCGCCCTTGAGCCGGTAGTACTCGCCGTCGAAATCGACGCGGTCACCCACCCACAGTTCGCGCATGAGCTTGACCGATTCCCGCAGCCGCGCGAAGCGCTCCTTGAACTCGGGCCACTCGCCGGTGTAGCCGGTGGCGATCTCGTTGAGCGCCTCACCCGTGCCCACGCCCAGGAAGACGCGATCCGGGTAGAGGCACGCCATCGTCGCGAACGCCTGAGCGATCACCGCGGGGTTGTACCGGAACGTCGGCGTCAGCACCGACGTGCCCAGCACCAAGCGCTCGGTGCGCTCGCCCACGGCCGTCATCCAGGCCAGCGAGAACGGCGCATGCCCACCTTCGTGACGCCACGGCTGGAAATGGTCGCTGACCGTCGCACTGTCCATTCCCGACGATTCGGCCAGCACCGCGAGCTCGACCAGTTCCCGGGGCGCGAATTGCTCTGCAGAAGCCTTATAACCAAGTTTGAGTTCAGCCACGCTTTGTTTCTACTCCAGTCCATAGACTCGCGGCATGGCAGCAGTCCTGAACGCGATCACCGAACACGTGCACATCGCACAAACGGACCTGGTCAACTGGGCTGTCGTGACCGACGGCGACGGCGTGATGCTGATCGACGCCGGATACCCCGGCCAGCGCGACGACGTAGTGGATTCGGTACGGCAGCTCGGCTTCGGCGTCGACGACGTCGCCGCGATCCTGCTGACCCACGCTCACATCGACCACCTGGGGTCGGCCATCTGGTTCGCGAAAACCCATGGGATACCGGTGTTCTGCCACGCCGACGAGGTCGGCCACACCAAACGTGAGTACCTGGAGCAGGCCTCCCCGGCAGACGTCGTCAAGCACATCTGGCAGCCACGCTGGCTCAAATGGACCGCGACGCTCATCGCCAACGGCGGGCTGGACCACTCGGGCATACCCACCGCAGCGGCGCTGACGCCCGACGTCGCCTCAGGGCTGCCCGGCGCGCCGGTGGCGGTCCCCACGCCGGGCCATACCGGCGGGCACTGCTCGTACATCGTCGACGGGGTCCTGGTCGGTGGTGACGCTCTGGTGACCGGACATCCGTTGATACCGCGGCCGGGGCCGCAGCTGCTGCCCGCGCTGTTCAACCACGACGAGGCCGGCTGCCTGCGCAGCCTGGAAGCGTTGGCGCGGCTCGACACCGATGTGCTGCTGCCGGGACACGGCCCGGTGTGGCGCGGCCCCATCTCCGAGGCAGCGCAGGAGGCCATCGTCCGGCACGGCTAGGCGACGGAAGTCAGTGGATCACCTTGTAGCCGAGCAGGAAGAACCCGGTGAGGCACAATCCGCAGGCCAGCACGATGGCGGGCATCAGGATGATCTGGTCGAGTTCGTCGGGATCGAGCTCCTCGTCGTCGTACACCGGGCCGAACAGCACCCGGGCCATCCTGGTCTGACGGAACTTGTGCATGCGGCGGCGCATCCCGGACGAGTCGGTGCGCCGACCGATGAAGATCCGCAGGCCTATGCCAAGCGCGAACACCGCCGCTGCCCCCGCGAGCAGCAGCGTCCCCACCAGCACCTGCGAACTCGGCACAACTCCCGAGCTTATAACCCCCAGCGCTCGGCGATCAGCCGATGCGACCGCAGGCGGTCCTCGTGCCGGTGGGTCACCGACGTGATCACCAGCTCATCGGCACCGCTCAGCCGCTGCAGCGCCGCCAACCTGTCTGCCACCTGATCGGGATCGCCGACGAATTGTGTTGCGGTGCGGTCGCGTACCAACTCCTGCTGCTCCGCGGTGAGCGGAGCGGCGGCATCGGGATCGGGATAGGGCGCCGCGCCACCGCCGGCTCGGATCGAATAGACCCAGTGCCCATACGTCGACGCGAGATGGCGCGCGGTCGCCTCGTCGTCTGCGACCACCACATCGGCCGACACCACGACGTACGGTTCGGCCAGGCGGTCCGACGGCGTGAATCCGTTGCGGTACACCTCGATCGCCTCGAGTGCGGTGGCCGGGGTGATGTGGTAGCTGGCAACGAACGGCAGCCCTCTGGCCGCCGCGACCCGCGCGCTCTGGCCCTTGCTGCTGCCGAAGACCCATGGCGTCAACCCCGTACCGGCACCCGGAACCGCGGTCCCGACGGCATACCTGCCGTCCACCAGCGCCAGGATGTCGTCGACCTGATCGGCGAAATCCGGCGCCACTGCCTCGGGCTGCTGAAGCGCCGCCGCCTGCGCCTGCAATCGCGGATTACGCAGCAGCGCAACGATATCGAACGGCGCCGGGATCACCACCCCGTCGGTCTCGTGCCACTCCCTAGGGGTTCGCGGCGCGCCGGGCGCGGCCTTGACGGCCTCGGCCCGCTTCTGCCCAGACCGGCCCACCCCGAGATCGATACGCCCGGGATGAAACGCGGCCAATGTGCCGAAGCTCTCCGCCACCGCGACCGCGGTGGTGTGGCCGAGTTGCACTGCCGCGGTACCGACGCGGATCTTCTCGGTGGCGGCCGCGATCTGCCCGACCAACACAGCGGGTGACGAGCTGGCCACCGCCACGAAGTGATGCTCGGCCACCCAGTACCGCTTGTAGCCCCACTGTTCGGCGTGGCGGGCCAGGTCGACGGTGTTCTGCAGGGCAGTGGCGGCGTCGCTGCCCGCAGCGATCGGTGCAAGGTCGAGGACAGAGAGCGGAATGGTCACGTCAGTGCCTTCTCGAACGCGATCGGAAACACGGTCCCGTCCCCTTCGGCCTGCATCTCGAGTTGCATCCGCCGGTAGCCCGACGAGTGATACAGCGCCTCGGCCTCGGGCTGACGGTGCCCGGTGGTCAGAAAGATGCGCCGATAACCGCGGGTGGCGATCTCGGCTTCGAGCTCGGTGAGCAACCTGCTCGCATACCCGCGTTGGCGGTGCCCGCTGGCAGTCCAGATGCGCTTGAGCTCCGCGGTATCGGCGTCGAACCGTTGGAACGCGCCACCGGTGACCGGTTCGCCGTCGAGCAGCCCGATCAGCAGACCGCCATCGGGTGGCGCGAAGTCAGCAGCGGGGTGGCCTCGCAACCACTCCATCACGCGTTCGGCGGTGCCGCCGTAGCGGCCCGAGTATTCGACGGCCAGCTCGGCCAGCAGCGGCTGGGCCAGCGGGTCGTCTTGTCCCACGGCCTGGAAGCGCAACCGCTCCAACGTTGATCCGGGCATCACTTCAATGTCTAACGTGTGCGCCCGGTCCGCATTCCGACTGGGGATATTTGATCGCGATGATTGAAACTTCATCGAGGTCCGCGGCGTACGGCGGGATTGGCGCTGGCGTTATTTTTCTGACGGCTCCGGATTGTGGGCACGCACAACAACTCCCGTGGATTGCGACAACGCCACGCGCAACTCCGGATGGGGCGGTGGGCCGCGTCGCTAGTTTCAACTGGCATCGACCCGAAGACGAGGGATGGGCCCGATATGACCACTGTCGGTCTGGCGACGACGTCTTTCATCGACTGGGAGGGGCTCACCGGCCAGTCGAAGTTTGTCATCGACATGGTCAGCATTCCCATCTTCAGCGCGATCGCCGGCTTGATCACCAACTGGACCGGCGTCCTCATGTTGTTCGCGCCCACGCAGTTCACCGGGTTTTACGTGCCCGGTCTCAAGACGCTCTTCCCACTGCTCCCCCGCAAGGTGCAGATTCTGCCCATCTTCGCGCCGAACGGCATTCTCGGATTCCAGGGCTTCATCCCGTGCCGGGCGGAGAAGATGGCTAGCCTGATCGTCGACATGTCGATCGCCCGCATCGGCGGCATCGCCGACTTCTATCAGCAGCTCGAGCCGGACAAGATGGCCGAGCAGATGGCCCGCGAAGCCCGGCCACACATCCGCCGCATCGCCGGTGATGTCATCAACAGCAATCACCGGTGGCTGTGGGACGCATTGCCCGCACCCGCGCAGGACAGTGTGATCGCCACGATCGACGCCCGGGTTCCGGCGATATCGCAGCGGGCCTTCGCCCGCGTCGGCGATCACATCGACGATCTGCTCAACGTCAAGCTCATGACGGTCAACCATCTGCGCCGCAATCCGGCTGTGCTGAGCGACATCTTCAAGGGTATGGGCGCCCCGGAATTGCGCTTCATGGTCAAGATCGGGGCGCTCGGATTCCTCTTCGGGATCCCACTCGCGTTGTATCTCAACTGGGTTCACGAAGCCCACCCGCCGATTCTCAGCGCCATCCCGTCGTGGTTGGTGGTGCTCGCCGGTGCGGCCATCATCGGCGTGGTGGTCAATATTCTGGCCATCAAGATCGTGTTCGAGCCGGGTGACCCGCAGCCCCGCTACAAGTACCTCTGGAAGCAGGGCATCTTCCCGAAGCGCCAGTACGAGGCCGCTGCGCAGGTGGCGACCATGATGTCCGAGAAGGTGCTCACCGTAACGAATTTCACCCGCGAGCTGCTGTTCGGCGCGAGCGGCGACAAGACCGCGTCCTACCTCGCCGAAGTGGTGGCCGAGGAAGTGGACCAGATCTTCACCCCGCTGGCGGTGAGCGTCGGGCGGACGTTGCGCGTGGTGGACTGGGACGATCTGGAACGCAAGGTGAGCCAGGAGATCGTCGACCTGGCTCCCGAGGTCTTCTACTCCGAGGAATTCAACGACGAGAAGGCCAAGAAGATCGCGGACTTCGCCACCACGAAGTTCCGTGAATTACCTCCCGCGGAGTTCAGCGAAATGCTCTATGCGGCCATCGAACAGGACGCGTGGCTGCTCTACGTGCACGGCGGCCTGCTCGGCGTTCTGGTGGGCGCGGTCCACCTGTTGCTGTTCGGCTGGTGACGCGTCAATCCTTGTGGCGCAACGCCGGCGGGCCTTTGCCGATGATCTTGTCCTGCCGGCCGTCGGTGTCCCAGCCGCCCGCGTGATAACCCTCGGTGTCGAAACAGACCTCGATGAACTGCTCCCCGAACGGCGTCAGCCGCAGGCTGCGGTAGATGGTCACGGCTTTCGGCACACTCTCGATGGCATGCACCGCGGCCGGCTGCACCTCCAGAAGCGCGTAGCGGCGATAGTCGTCGACGGGTTCCCGGGAGAAGTTCAGCAGCCCGAGCCGGTGCAGGTTGGCGAAGTAGTGGTGATCGCGGTCGGGCCAGTGACAGCCCGCCATCTGGGCGACCATCGTGATGCCGCTGGCCAGCAGCACCGAACCGATCTGGAACAGCGTCTTGGTCCGCACATCGATGACGGGCTGGGTGCCTGCGACGGCCATGAACCGCAGGATGCGTGCCTCGTCGGGCAGGAGTTCGTCGATGATGCGCAGGAACGACGGATGCATGTCGCGCCGCTGGCAGTCCGGCTGGTACGAGATGCGGATCAGCGCGCTACCGCGTTTGCGCAGCGCCGCAGCCGATTCCGCCGACCCCTGGGTGCCGAGCACGCGGCCGAGCGCTTCGGTGACACCCGTCAGCGGCGCTGCCGCAAGCTGCCCGGCGCCCAGCACGGGCCCCATCGCCACGTTGGCAACCGTGTCCATGGCGTCGGTGACCGGGTTGTTCGGGAGCCCCATGACATTGCCGAGAATGCCAAGCGCACCAAGGGGTTTTACGGACGCGTCAACGTCGTCGCTCGCAGCTTTGCCGGAATGCTCGCCCTCGTCGCGCGGAGCCGGTTCGCCGCGCAGCGCACGTGCTACGTCGGTCAGCGCGTTGGTCACCACACCGAGCGCATCGTCGGACCGGTCGACACTGTGCCTGCCGTCCGCACTGTGCCTGCCCCCGGATGCCCGAGGATCGACATTCTTCGTTGCGCCCAAGGCGATCTCGCCCAGCGCGTTGATGAGGCCCAGTGGCTGACCATCGGTCGGCTCCGGCCGCTTGTCCTTCTTCTTTCCCTTATGCGCCATGGGATTTCCGATCAGGTGGCAGATGTCCGACCTCCACCCTAGGACACCGGGGCGAAAGCGTCTGGTGAACCACCATTTTCGGGAACACCGGCTAGCCCGTCGGCCGCCGGGGCAACGTTCCTCCGCGTCGGGCGTCGTCGTGTTGACCCAGCGCGTAGGTCGCCGTCACGAGCTCGGCGAGGGCACGCGGTTCACTCAGTGACCGACCGGTGAGCTCGGCGATGCGATGCAACCGGTATCTCACAGTGTTGGGATGGCAGTGCAGTGCCCGCGCCGTCCGCTCGGTCGACCCGCCCTCGTCGAAGAACGCCCGCAACGTCTCCAACAGGCCCTGCCGGTCTTCGGCAGGCAGATCGAGCACCGCACCCAGCACGTCCTGCGCCATCCGGCGGCCCTCGTCCGGGTCGCGCGCGACAAGCCCCGCCAAAGGGCTGGGACTGAATTCACGAAGGGCCGCCTCCCCCGGCGGGATCTCCGCCAGAGCGGTGCGGGCGAGGTGCAACGCCCGCGGCGTGTCGGCGAGCGATCGGTACACCGGGCTGAGCCCGGCCCGCGTGGCGCCGGCCTGCCGGAGCACCCGCAGCATCAATGCGTACTGGTCGTCGCGCAGTGAGATGACACCGGCGTAGAGCGACGAGTTCACGTGCCAGGCCGAGATCATGCCGTGCTCGGCGAGCTGCTTCTCGACGGCGGCGCGACCGTCCTGCGGCGGGCCCGCCGTCTCGACGACGACCACGACGAGGCTGCCGTCCAGCGACAGCCCGAGCATCTTGCCCACCTCCCACGGGCCGGAGTTGAGCACGATCTGCCCGCTGAACAGCGCGTCGACCAGGGCCGCGCGGCGTCGTTCCTGGGCTGCCACGAGCTCGGCGGTCGAGTCGCGGTACGCGTCGGTGAGTGCCTGGGCCTGCGCGTCGCACAGATGCCACAACAGGGTCGCGACCTCGGCGAACGCGCCGAGCGAACGTAGGTCGACGGTGCCACGGACCCGGCAGGCCATGTGGTCCCACAGCATCGTGTTGGCGATCCGGAAGGCGTGGAGCACCTCGGGCAGCGGGGCGCGCTGGCGCCCCCGCGCCCGCCCGGTCTCCCCGGCGACGCTGAGGTGTGCGGAGCCGGCGGGCTCGACGAGCGCGTCGAGCAGGCCACCGAGGTTGTGCGCGATGGATTGCCGCAGCTCGTCGACCGAGACCACGTCGCCGTGCCGGTAGAAGTCGACTTGCTCGCGAATGGCCGGGTAGGCCTCGTCGACCAGCTGCGGAAGGTCCTCTCGAGCCCGCGCGACCAGGTCGTGAACAGCAGAACCGCTCATCGGGCGCATCGGGGTCATTGCATGAAAGGTAATGCCCGGGCCGCTCGGAGACACTGGCCGCGGACGACAGGATCCGGCGTCGGCATCAGCCGCCGAGGACAAAACCGGCCCCTTCCCTCCAAAACTTGACACGTGTAAAGTTCGCCGCCATGGACAACATCAGGGGCAAGACCATCGCGATCACCGGCGCCGCCCGCGGTATTGGTTATGCCACCGCCAAGGCCCTGCTGGCCCACGGAGCCCGGGTCGTGATCGGCGACCGGGATGTCGCACTGCAGGAATCCGCGGTCGTCGAGTTGACCAAACTGGGCCCGGTCTCGGGCTATCCGCTCGACGTCACCGACCGGGAATCCTTCGCCACCTTCCTCGACAAGGCCCGCACCGACGGCGGCGGTCACATCGACGTGCTCATCAACAATGCGGGCGTCATGCCCATCGGCCCGTTCCTGGAGCAGACCGAGCAGTCGATCCGGTCGTCCATCGAGGTCAACGTGTACGGCGTGCTCACCGGCTGCCAGCTGGCGCTGCCGGAGATGGTCAAGCGTCGCAGCGGCCACGTCATCAACATCGCGTCGCTGTCGGGGCTGATCCCGCTGCCCGGCCAGGTGGTGTACGTCGGCGCGAAGTACGCGGTCGTCGGACTGTCCACGGCATTGGCCGACGAAATGGCCCCGCACGGCGTCAACGTGTCGGTGGTGATGCCGCCGTTCACCAACACCGACCTCATCGCAGGCACCAAATCCAGTGGGCCCATCAAACCGGTCGAGCCCGAGGACATCGCCGCGGCGATCATCAAGACGCTCAACAAGCCCAAGACCCACGTGTCGGTGCCCCCACCTCTGCGGTTCACCGCCCAGGCCGCCCAGCTGCTGCCGCCGCGCGGGCGCCGCAGGCTCAACAAGGCGCTGGGCCTCGACACCGTATTCCTCGAGTACGACGCCGCCAAGCGCAAGAGCTATGAAGACCGCGCGCAGGCCGCTCAGGGTGTCATCGAGAGCTGATTTCTCCGCCGAACAGACAGTGAGGTCCGCGACAGGCGGCGTGTCGCGGACCTCAGCGTCTGCTCGCGCTAGTAGGTGATGGGCTCGATCAGGGGTGAGGGCTCATCCATCAACGCCCAGAAGCGATCTCGGATCGCCACGGTCAGCGGGCCCGGCTCGCCGTTACCGATGGGCTCGCCGTCGAGGGTGTTGATCGGGGTGACGCCGCCCGCGGTCGTGACGGCCATGAGCTCGTCGGCCTCGTAGAGCTCGTGACTGGTCACGTCCCGCAGCGTGGCCTCGATGCCCATCTGATCGGCGATCTCGAACACGGTCTTACGGGTGATGCCCGGCAACGCATTTCGTGACGGCGACGCGAGCTTGCCGTCCTTGACGATGACGACGTTGAAGCCCGGCCCCTCGGCCACGCAGTTGTCGGCGTCCATCAGGATGGCGGTGCGGGCGCCGCGGTCCTTGGCCTCGAAGCTGGCCGCGGTGAGATCACCCCACTGGTAGTTCTTGATGGTCGGGTCCACGGTGTTGCGCCCGGCCCGACGCACGTGTCGCGGCACGACGGCCGTGGTGCCGAAGATCTGCTCGGCAGGCGGGAAGGCCCACAGGTACGGGATGGCGTAGATGTAGACCTGGTTGGTGAGCTTGGTCAAGTCCTTCTCGCCCTTGCGTTTTCCGTAGCCGCGGGTGACGGTCAGGTTCACGAACGACTCGCGCAGCTGCGACAGCGACACACACTTCTTGGTGATCTCGGCCAGCTCGTCCTTGGCGTAGCCGGCGTCCAGGCGCAGCTTGGCCGCCCCGTCGAGCAGCCGGTCGAGATGGTCGCCGAGTCGAAAGATGTTGCCGTGCCAGACATGTGCGACGGTGTAGGTCAGGTCGGAATGGCCGAACCCGGTGTCGAAGATCGAGATCTTGGCGTCCTCGGCGGGAATGAACTCGCCCTCGATCCACGCGGCGCCGCCCGCGAAGGGGCTCGACTCGTCGAGTTCGTAGTCGCTGTACTGGATTACCGAACCCGCGGGGGTGTCCTCGCGGATGGCGCCGGGTTCAACGGCGACGAGGTTGGACGTGCCGGCGTCTGTGATGGTCATATCTCGATTCCTTTCAGGGGGGTGGAGCGTGGCTCAGGGGTGGGTCTTGGCATAGTCCGGTCCGGCCTCGCCGGTCTGCAGGCGCCTGCGCAGTCCGGTGCCTGCCCACAGGCCGGCCAGCACGAGCAGGCCTGCGAAGACGTATCCGTTGCCCGCGAACTGCGGCAGGACGATCAGTGCGGCACACACCGCGGCGAAGGCGATCAGGGCCAGGATGGCCACGGGGACGCGTGCGCGGCCCAGGTCGAAGGTGCCCGGCGCGGCAGCCGGGATGGTGCCGCGGCGGTGGGCGATCAGCACCGCCACCGTCTGCAGCAGGTACATCGCGCACACCGCCAGCGAGGACAGGCCGATGATGAGGAAAAAGGCCTTCTCGCTGACGAGCGCCGACAGCAACAGCACTGTGGACAGCCCGAAGAGGCCAAGGACGGCGTAGGTGGGTGTGCGGTTCGACGACGACACGTGACGCCACACGTGCGAGCACGGAAGCATGTTGTCCCGGGCCATCGAGTAGGTCAGCCGGGTGGCAACGAGGATGTTGGCCAGGATGCAGGCCATCACGTTGGTCAGGGCGACCGCGACGACGACCTTGGTGACGACGGGCCCGACCTGCTGGGTGATGATCGCCTCGATCGGGGCGGCCGAGGCCGCTTCCACCGCCCCGGCGTCCTTGATCGCCAGCACGTAGACCACGTACATCCCGAATTCGATCACGATCGATGCGGTGAGCGCGTAGAACATGGTGCGCGGGATGACCTTTCGCGCGTTGACGGTCTCCTCGGCGATGTCCGCGCTGGCCTCGACGCCGATCAGTCCGAAGAACGGCCCCAACGAGGCGGCCAGCCACGCCAGGACATAGGCGCTGTGATCGCCCGACGAGCCACCGGTGAACAGCACCGAGAGCGGCTGATGGTTCTCCGGCGACGAGAAGGCGACGACGGCGACCAGCAGGGTGGCACCCACGGTGATGACCAACTCCAGGCTCACGCCGATGTTGTTGACCATCGTGGCGAAGCGCACGCCGTAGAGGTTGACCAGCATGCAGACCGCCATGACACCGATGGCCACCAGAATCTGCGCGGTCTGGCTCATGTTCCAGCCGAACAGGCTGCCGAGATAACCGGACAGGATGAAGCCGACACCGGTCATACCGCACACCCAGCCGGCCAGCGCCAGCACACCGGTGAACCAGGCCAGCATCGACCCGTGCATCCGGCTGGTCCACTGGTAGGCGTACCCGGCGAGCGGGAGCTTGGCGGTCAGATCGGCGGCGATGAAGGTCCAGATCAGGAATACGGCCGCGGCCAGCAGCAGGGTCCAGACAAACGGTCCGCCCGCCGTGAAGTAGCCGGCACCGAAGCCGGTGAACACAGCCGTCGTGGCACTGATGGTGGCGAAGCCGAGCGCGAAGGATGCCAGCCTGCCGACCGACCGGTCCAACTTCTGGGTGTAGCCGAATTCGGCGAGCTTGGCATCCTCGGAAGTCACCGGGTCGGGTCCGGATGAATGAGTGGGTGGTGCGAGCGCGTCGGTCATGATCACTCCAGGTGGGGGCGTAGGGGGAAACACCTGAGAACAGGAAATCGCCATCTGGCCGACACCGGAAGTTCTTTGTTTTGATCTACCGATCAACTGCGTTTATCAGTCTCGCGACGTCTCCGAGTTCCAATTCGCCTCGACATACCGCACCAGAGCATCGGCCTGCGGCGACAGGGTGGAGGGCCGCCACGCGAGCGCGGTCAGGCTCGGCGGCCGGTCCGCTATCGGCACGTAGACGATGCCCGGCCGGTCGTAGAATCGCGCCACCGACGACGACGTGAAGCTGATACCCAGGCCGCGCGCAATCGACGTCGTCTCCGCCTCGTAGGTCGCCGCGACGGCGGCGATCGTCGGCGGCCGGTTGCCGCGCGCGTCCATCGCCAGCCAGTAGTCACGCCAGATCCCCGCGGTCAGTGGCGCGCAGACGATGGGATCGTCGAGCAGTTCGGCGATCTGGACCTCGTGTCGGCCGGCCAGCCGATGATCGCGGGGCAGGCAGGCCACCCAGTCCTCCGAGTCCAGGATCAGCATGCGGTGCTCGGGCAGATCCACCGGCGGGCGGATGATCGCGACCTCGGTGGTGCCGTCGGCCAGCCCGGCAGTCGGGTCGGCGAAGTCGAATTCGGTCGGCTCGACCTTGACGTCAGGGAAGGCCGCCTCGAAATGCCGCACGATGCGGAACAACAGATCCGCACCGGTGCCGATCAGATACCCGAGCCGCAGCCGGCCCTGCCGGGTACCCGAGAGCGTGACGAGGTTGTCCACCACCGCGTCGACACCGGCCAGGGCTTGCTGTACCTGCGGCAACCAGGCCGCACCGAGATCGGTCAACGCGACCTCACGGGTGTTGCGGTTGAGCAGCACCACCCCGAACGCCTGCTCCAGCTGCTTGATGGCCGTCGACAACGCGGGCTGTGTGATGAACAGCCGCTCGGCCGCGCGCCGGTAGTTCAGCTCTTCACCCAGCACCGCGAAGTACCGCAGCTGACGCAGGGTGACGTCGGTCATGCGGCAAGGCTATCCGGCCGGACAACTGTGCCGAGCAGCCGCAGAATCGCACGTTCTTGCGTGAAAACGTGCGATTCTGTGACTGCTCGGCTTAGAACTGCGGGACCGGATCGCCGGCGCGGTAGGCCTCGATGGCATCGAGGTGCTCGACGAACGCGTCATGCCCGAACTCGTGACTGTCGGTGCTGCCGACGAACACCACGCGCACGATCGCGCCGTCCTCGGCCGCGTCGAGCCACAGCGACGTCACCGGCAGGCCGTCGTCGACCTCGGCACCGGACGGTTCGTAGAACCACGCCGCGACCTCGTCGCTGGAGGTTTCCTCGTCAAAAGTCCAGCCGCGCTCGGTGATTCGCTCATCGAACTCGGCCAGATCCGCCACGACGGCATCCTGGATGGCCGACAGCTGCTCGACCACCTCCTGCGGAACCCAGCGCGAATTCTGGGTCGCCTGCCGCTTCTTGCGACGAGCCTTCTTACCGTCCGACGCCCGCGACACGCCTCAGCCCAGGGCCTGGTCGAGGTCGGCGATCAGGTCTTCGGTGCCTTCAAGACCGACCGAGATGCGCACCACGCCGTCGCCGAGCCCGATCGCCGCGCGCCCCTCCGGCCCCATGGCACGGTGAGTGGTGGTGGCGGGGTGGGTGATGAGGGTTTTGGCGTCGCCGAGGTTGTTGGAGATGTCGATGACGCGGAGCTTGTCGAGCACCTCGAAGGCCCGGTCCTTGCCGCCATCGAGCTCGAAGGTGACCACGGTGCCGCCGCCGCGCATCTGCCGCTTGGCCAGGTCGTACTGCGGATGTGACTGCAGGAACGGGTATTTCACCCAGTTCACCCCCGGCTTGCCCTCCAGGAACTCGGCCACCTGCAGCGCCGACCGGTTGGAGTAGTCGACCCGAACAGCCATGGTCTCAAGGCCTTTGAGCAACGTCCAGGCGTTGAACGCACTGATCGCCGGGCCCGTGTGGCGCATGAGCTTCTGCACCGGGCCGTCGATGTACTCCTTGTCGCCGAGAATGGCTCCACCGAGCACACGGCCCTGACCGTCGATGTGCTTGGTGCCCGAGTACACCACGACGTCGGCACCCAGCGGTATGCCCTGCTGCAGCAGCGGGGTGGCAAAAACGTTGTCCAGCACCACCTTTGCGCCGGCGGCGTGGGCCAGTTCGGACACCGCGGCGATGTCGACCAGCGACTGCATGGGGTTTGACGGCGTCTCGAAGAACACCGCCTGCGTCGGCACCGACAGGGCCTGCTCCCACTGGGAGAGGTCGTCACCGTCGACGAACACCGCCTCCACGCCCCAGCGCGGCAGGATCTCGTTACACACCACGAAGCACGAACCGAACAGGCTGCGGGCGGCCACCAGGCGATCGCCTGCGGCGAGCAACGCGCCCAGTGCGGTGAACACCGCGGCCATCCCGGTGGCGGTGGCGAAGCACGCCGGAGCGTCCTCGATCAGCCGCAGCCGCTCCTCGAACATCGAGATGGTCGGGTTGCCGTAGCGGGAGTACACGAACCGGTCGATCTCACCGGTGAAGGCCTTTTCGGCGGCCGCCGCATTCTCGTAGACGTAACCCGAGGTGAGGAACAGGCCCTCGGCGGTCTCCTCGAACTGCGACCGGAGCAGGCCACCACGCACCCCGATGGTGGCCTGGCTGACGCCGTCGGGCAGCGGTGCGGGGATCCGCACAGATGCCGTCTCTGCTCCTCGCGTGCGCGGCGCGTTATCAGTCATGCCGTCCTCAACTCTGCTTCCAGGGCAAACCCACGGCCTTCCAGCCAGTGCTGCCGCGGTGGCGGTTCTCGTCGAGGTTGCCCTCGAAGCCGTCGAGCACGTTGTAGGACGGGCTGAAGCCCGCAGCGGTCGCAGCCTCGGCGGCACCGATCGAGCGGTTTCCGGATCGACACAGGAAGACCACCGGGCGGTCACCGGCGTCGACCTTGCTCCGGAGATCGTCGACGAACGCATCGTTGTGGCTGCCGTCGATGCGGTTCCACTCGATGTAGACCACATCGCGGCCGAGCTGGCTCAGATCGGGAACGCCGACGAAGCGCCACTCGGCGTCGGTACGGCAATCCACCAGCACGGCGCGAGGGTCCTCGCTCAGCAGTTTCCAAGCCTGCTGCGGCGTGATGTCCCCTGCATAGCTCACGGCCGTGAGTCTTTCACACCACCGCAGACTCGCCATGCGCCGTCCTCACGCACGAACGTCGTCTCGGTGTCGAGCTTGGTGTCGGGTGCCTTGTCGAAGTGATAGACCACGGTGCCGGTGGCCCGGTCACCGTCGATCCGCACACCCGTCACGTCGTCGACGAACCGGGCGCCGTGCTTGGCGACCGAATCGCGCTGTCGGGCAAGGAAATCAGCCTCGGTGCCGCGTTGGTCACGACAGGTGTAGTCGCCGAACGAGTTCCAGTTCTCCCGCTGCATGGCATCGTTCTGCCCGACTGCGGCGCGACCCACCCGCTGCTCCTCGGACAGCCCGTCCCCGCTGGAGAACACGTTGGCCACCGCAATGGCGATCACGACGAGCACAATGATGGCCAACGCTCCCAGAAACGGCGCCATGGTCGGCCGGTCGACCGGCTCGTCGGCCATCACGCGAAGAGCTTGCGCAGGGCGGTACCCACCCGACGGGCCCGGTCGCGCGCAACGATCACATCCGGTGCCGTGGCCAGGGCAATCCCGAGCCGCTGCCTGCCGTCGGACTCGTCGCCACGGCCGAACAGCCGCACGTCGCTCTCCGAGGTGGCCAACGCGTCGGCGAGCACCGCGGTGACAATGTTCGCGTCGACGGATTCGGGCTTGCCGTAGCTGACCTCGGCGGCGGCAGGCGAAATCATGATGGTGTCGACCGCAAGGCCGAGGATGGCCCTGGCGTGCAGCTCGAACTGGGACAGCCGCTGCGAACGCACCGTGACCAGGCCGCTGTCCCCCGGGCCGACGCGGACATCGGCGAAGTACACGTCGTCACCCTGCACCAGCAACTCGACGGCGAAGACGCCGCGCCCGCCCAGCGAGTTGACGATGCGCGCAGCGATGGATTTCGCGCCGTCCATCGCCGCAGGCGTGAGCCGCTGCGGCTGCCACGCCTCCAACACGTCAGCGTCGTCGTCGCGGTGGCCGATCGGCTCACAGAAGTGCACAGCAGGACCGGCGGGACCGGTGGTGCGGATGACGAGCAGGGTGATCGCGTGTTCGACCTCGACCACCGATTCGGCGAGCACCCGCATGACTCCGCCCGCAGAGGTCGCCCGCTCCCAGGCCGGCTCGATGTCATCGGGACGCAGCAACACCGACTGGCCGTCGTCCAGCGAACCCGCGACGGGCTTGACCAGCAACGGATATCCGGCGTGTTCCGCGACGGCCGTCAGCTCGTCGACCGACCCGGCAAACCAGAACGGGACGGTCGGCAACCCCAGCTCGTCGGAAGCCAACCGGCGCAGCCCCTCCCGGTCCTGGCTGAGCCGGATGCTGCGCGGTGTCGGCAGCACCTCGGTGTCGCCTTGCTCGGCCACCGCGATCAAGGCGTCTGCCGCGACTGCGCCGGACTCGGTCACCACGTAGTGCGGACGCTCACGTTCGATCAGCGCGGCGAGTTCCTCGGTGTCGTCCCCGCGGTCCACCGCGACGACGGCAACGCCCAGCCGCTCGAACGCCAGCGCCAGCTCACGGCTGGATTCACCGGCGCCCAGCATGAGCGCGGTGGTCCGCCGTGGCGCGGGCGGCGCCGGTTCCTCCGGCAACGGCACCGGCTCCGGTTCGGCCTGCGCGGCGTCGGGCTCGGCCTGCGCGGCATCGGGCTCGGCCTCTGCCGTCGGCTCCGCCTCCGGCGGGGTCTCGGGCTGCACCGCCTCCGACGCAGACGATTCCTGCGCCGATGCGGCTTCTTCGGTCTTCTCGCCGGCCTCTTCGAGGGCTGCGTCAATCGAGTCACTCATCGCGCCACCAAGACTGCCAGATCGTCATCCGACGCGATGGTCGATGTAGCACCAACGCCAGCTCTCGCCCGGTTCGGCCGACCGCATGACGGCATGACCGCTCTGCTTGAAGTGTGCGGTGGCGTGCTGGTGCGGGCTGGAGTCACAGCAGCCGACGTGCCCACATGTCATGCACATCCGCAGATGGGCCCAGCTGTTCTCGCCGTCCTCCGCGCACTCCTGACACCGCCCGGGTGTGATCGGTTTGGGTTCATCCACGACGGCGGCGAGGTGCTCACAGGTCCTGGGCACCGCGGTCGGCTCCCGCCGGCGTGATCTCCTCAACATGTTGATCAAGGATAGGACCGGACGCGAAGGAGGATCGACGACGTGGGTGTCTCACTCTTGGCAGCTCTCGTGGTCTCGGTGCTGCTGGCCGCCGTGGCCCGCCGCTGCGACGTTTCGGCGCCGCTGGCGCTCGTGGTGGCCGGGCTGGCCGCCAGCGCGATCCCCGTGCTCCACGACGTCCACCTCGACCCTGAGCTGGTGTTGTACGTCATCCTGCCGCCGCTGCTGTGGTCTGCCGGGCTGGAGAGCAGCTATCTGGCAATGCGCAAGCACATCCGGACCATCGGGCTGCTGGCGGTCGGGCTGCCGCTGGCGACGACGCTGGTCGTGGGGATCGTGGCGTTCCACACCGTGCCCGAGCTGACCATCCCCGCCGCACTCACCCTCGGCGCGATCGTCGCACCGCCCGACGCCGTGTCGGCGACCGCCATCGGTCGCAGGCTCGGGTTGCCGCGCCGCATCATGACGCTGCTCGGCGGGGAGAGCCTGCTCAACGATGCGACCGCGCTGACCGCTTACAAGGTCGCTTTGGCAGCCGCGATAGGTGCGGCCGCCACCTGGCAGCGCGGCCTGAGCACCTTCGCCATGGCTGCGGTCGGCGGCATCGTGGTGGGCGTAACCCTGGGCATGGTGGTGCACTTCATCCGCACGCGGCTGGACGATCCGCTGGTGGAAAGCGCGATCGGGCTCGTGGCGCCGTTCACGATCTACCTCGTCGCCGAGGAGGTGCACGGTTCCGGCGTGATCGCGGTGGTGGTCGCGGCCCTGCTGCTGGGACAGCGTGAGACCGACGCCGGCTACGCGACCCGGCTGCAGGACACCGCGGTGTGGAAGGCGCTGCAACTGGTGCTTGAGTCGTTCGCGTTCTTTCTGATCGGGCTGCAGCTGCCCAAGGTGATCGGCGAGCTCACCGGCATCTCGGCGGCCGCTTTGGCGATCTCCTCGGCGGCAGTGCTCACCGCGGTGATCGTGGTACGCATCATCTGGGTGTACTGCTTCGCCTATCTGCCGCGGCTGCTGTCGAAGAAGCTGCGGGCCCGTGAGCCTGCGCCGACGCCGGGACAGGTGTTCATCCTGGCCTGGGCCGGCATGCGCGGTGTGGTCTCGCTGGCCGCGGCGTTCGGTGTGCCCGCCACGACGTTGTCAGGAGCGCCCTTCCCGGGCCGGCCACAGCTGGTGTTCCTCACCTTCGTCGTGGTGGTCGGAACGCTACTGCTGCACGGTCTGACGCTGCCGTGGTTCATCAAAGTGCTCGGGGTACAGGGCAACGAGGAGCAAGCCGACGCGATCGCCACCGCGGCCGCACAGGACCGCGCGGCCAGGGCCGCCGCCGACCGGCTCGACGAACTGCTGGCCGAGCAGCACGCCGGCACCGACGTGCCGGAACGCGCCGCCGAGATCCTGCGGGCGTGGAACACCCGGCGCCGCAACGCCGCCTGGGAACGGCTGGGCCGCGACGACGCCGACATCGGTGAGAGCCCCACCTCGGCGTTCCGCCGGTTGCGACTGGAAATGCTTGCCGCCGAACGCAAGACGTTCATCGCCGAGCGTGATGCCGGACACATCGACGACGAGGTGCTCCGCACCGTACTGCGTGGGCTGGACCTGGAAGAAGCGACGCTGAACCGTGATTAGCCGACTGTCCTGGCTTGCGGTGCTGGTCGTGCTGCTCTCCGGCGCGCTGCTGGGCCTGCTCAGCGGGGACCAGTCGGCGTCACAGTCCCCGGTCGCCGTTCCCGCCAACGCCGAATCCGCGCGGACCGACGCGCTGCGTGCCCAATTCCCCGGCGGCGGTGAGGTTCCCGCGATCCTCGTGGTCACGCGCACCGACGGAGCCGAGCTCAGCGCCGACGACATCGACGCGACAGCCGTTGCGCGCCAACGCATGACGGATGCGCCCGGCCCGCCCGTGCTTGTCTCCGACGATGGCAAAGCGGCCGTGGCGACGGTCCCGTTGGACGCGGGCCTGTCGGGCTTTGCTCTCAACGACGCCGTGCGCGAGCTGCGCGACAAGGCCGGTTCGGGCTTGCCCGCGGAGCTGCAGGCACAGGTCACCGGCGGACCGGCCTTCGGCGCCGACATCGCGAATTCCTTTGCCGGAGCGAATATCACGCTGCTCGCCGTGACCGCCACGGTGGTGGCGCTGCTGCTCATCGTCACCTACCGCTCACCGGTGCTGTGGCTGGTCCCGCTGCTGGTGATCGCATTCGCCGACCGAGTCGGTGGCGTGCTCGGCACCGCCGTCGCGTCCGGGCTGGGCCTGCACCCCGACGGGTCGACTGGTGGGATCACCAGCGTGCTGGTGTTCGGCGCAGGCACCAACTATGCGCTGCTGCTGATTTCGCGGTACCGCGAAGAGCTCAACACGCACACCGACCACCGTGAGGCACTGCGGGTGGCCGCCCGGGCCGCGAGCCCCGCGATCATGGCCAGCAACGCCACGGTGGTGCTGGCGCTGCTCACCCTGCTGCTCGCGTCGGCACCCAGTAACCGCAGCCTGGGCGTCCAGGCCGCCGCGGGTCTGGTGGTCGCCGCGATCTTCGTGCTCGTGGTGCTGCCGCCCCTGTTGGCGTTGTGCGGCACCAGGCTGTTCTGGCCATTCATCCCGAAGCCCGGCACGAAAGCCGTTACCGAAAGCGGTATCTGGCACCGGATAGCCGACGCGGTGGCCAAGCGGCCCGGCCAGGTCGTCGTGGTGGCCACCGCGGGGTTGGCCGTGTTGTGCATCGGGCTGCTGGGCACACCGATCGGGTTGTCACAGACCGAGCAGTTCCGGGTCCAGGCGGAATCGGTCACCGGGTACGAGACACTGGCCGCCCACTTTCCCAGCGGCCTCACCGACCCGACCCGGGTCATCGCCGCGACCACCAAGGCCGACGCCGTACAACGCGCCATCATCGAAACGCCGGGTACGGTGAGCGTCGGCCCGGCCGGGGAGTCACCCAGCGGGCTGAGCCAGTGGTCGGTGGTCCTGCGGGCCGCCCCCGCGTCGGACGACGCCTTCAAAACCGTTGATGCGCTGCGCAACTCGGTGCACGCGGTGGACGACACCGCGGTGGTGGGCGGTTCGGACGCGCAGGCCAGGGACGCCGCCGCGGCCGCGCACCGGGACCGGCTCGTGGTGATCCCCGCGATCCTGGCCGTGGTGCTCGCCGTGCTCTATATCCTGCTGCGCTCGGCGCTCGCGCCGCTGGTGCTGGTCGCCGTCACGGTGCTCAGCGCGTTGGCCGCCATCGGGCTCGGCGGCTGGACCAGCGTGCACATCTTCGGCTTCCCGGCCCTGGACAACAGCACCCCGCTGTTCGCGTTCCTCTTCCTGGTGGCGCTCGGCGTCGACTACACGATCTTCCTGGTGACACGGGCACGGGAGGAAACCCCGCAGTACGGCACCCGAGCGGGCATCGTGCGCGCGGTGTCGGCCACCGGCGCCGTCATCACCAGCGCAGGCATCGTGCTCGCGGCGGTGTTCTGTGTCCTCGGTGTCCTGCCGCTGATCGTCTTGACGCAGCTGGGCATCATCGTGGGGCTCGGGATCCTGCTGGACACGTTCGTCGTCCGCACGGTGATCGTCCCGGCCCTGTTCACGTTGATCGGCCCGCGGATCTGGTGGCCCGGGCTGCGCACGTGAGGGCGGCGTACCGTCGAATTCATGACTGCGCCCGAGGTCCTGCCGCCACTGCACATGCGGCGCAACGCCTTCGACCCGACACCGTATCTGCGGGAGGTCCGGGAGACCGACGGCGTGCGCACCGTCGTCAACGCGCTCGGCATGTCGGTGCACCTGGTCACTCGTCACGAGGACGTCAAGATGGTGCTGGCCGATCACGAGCGGTTCTCCAACAGCAGGCCACCGGGCTTCGCGCTGCCGGGTGCCCCGGAGATGTCCGCCGACGAGCAGGCCAGCGCCCGGGCAGGCAACCTGCTGGGTCTCGACCCGCCGGAGCATCAACGGCTACGCCGCATGCTCACCGCGGAGTTCACCATCCGCCGGATGAACCGGCTGGAGCCACGGGTCGTCGAGATCGTCGAGACGCAACTGGACGCCATGGCCGCCGCGGGGCCACCGGCCGATCTGGTGGCCGAGTTCGCCCTGCCCATACCGTCACTGGTGATCTGCGAACTGCTCGGCGTTCCCTACGCGGACCGCGACGATTTCCAGCAGCGCTCCACCCGGCAACTCGATCTGTCCGCACCGATCCCCGAACGCCTCGAATTGCAGCGCCAGGGCCGCAACTACATGCGCCGCCTGGTCGAGCGCGCGCGCCGCGATCCGGGTGAGGACATCCTCGGCATGCTGGTGCGCCAACACGGCGACGAGCTCAGCGATGACGAACTGATCGGCATCGCCGGGCTGCTGCTGCTCGCCGGCCACGAGACGACGTCGAACATGTTGGGACTGGGCGTACTTGCGCTGCTGCGCCACCCCGACCAGCTCGCCGCGGTACGCGACGATCCGGCGGCCGTTGGCCCGGCCGTCGAGGAACTACTGCGCTGGTTGTCGATCGTGCAGAACGCGATCCCCCGCATCACCACCACCGCCGTCGAGATCGCCGGAGTGCGGATACCGGCAGGCGAGCTGGTGTTCGCATCGTTGCCGTCGAGCAACCGGGATCCGGATTTCATCGACTCCCCAGACACCCTCGACATCCGCCGCGGCGCACCCGGGCACCTGGCCTTCGGCCACGGCGTGCACCACTGCCTCGGCGCTCCGCTGGCCCGCATGGAGATGCGGATCGCGTTCCCCGCGCTGCTGCGGCGCTTTCCCAGCCTGGCCCTCGCCGAACCGTTCGACGACGTGCAGTACCGTTCCTTCCACTTCATCTACGGGCTGCGATCGCTGGCGGTAACGTGGTGAGCGCCATGAGGATTGAAGCGGACCGGGACGCGTGCATCGCATCGGGCAACTGCGTGATGGTCGCCGGGGCGGTCTTCGACCAGGACGACGACGGCGTGGTGCAGCCACTGGTCGAAGAGGTTCCCGACGCCGAGCTCGACCATGCCCGCGAAGCCGTCAAGCTGTGCCCCGCAAGCGCGTTACGTCTGGTGGGCTGACTCCCCCGGCAGGTCGATCACGCCGGCCCGGATCAGCACCAGCACACTGACCACCAGCACCCACGCCGGGAATGCCAACGTCAGCCACATCGACACGTCGCCTGCCACCAGCAGCCCGACCGCCAGGACGTAGCTGGTGATCACGAGCCAGTGCGGCATGAGACCCGTCTTGAGCCAGATGGTGGCCAGCGAGATCATGAAGACCGCGGCCATCCGCAGCGCGTAGGTCTTCGAGATCGTCAGGAGAACGAACTGGCCGAACGTCGCCACACTCGGATCCATCGCGCCGCCACTGTGTTCCAGGCCGGCACCCACCCCGGCGGCCACGAAGAGCATGGCCAAGAACAGCGTGCCGCTGCCGACGAACACGGTCGAGAAGAACTTGTCCTCGTAGCGCCCGAGGCCATCGCGCATCACCCCCATGAACCACAGGAAGCTGATGCCTGCGAACGGCATGATCGTCGCCGCCACTTGAAGATTGGTGCTGCCGGTGACCAGCCACTGCGACCCCGGTTCGGCGCCTTCGGGCAGCGCCGTGCGGATCAGGACCAGCGCCGTCCCGCACAGCAGGGCGAACAGGACGCCGGCGAGCGCCGCCGCGCGGGGCGTGGAGAGCCGACGCAGATGCTGTTGAGCCACCGCGTCATGTTCGCACGGCTCAGGGCTGGCCGGCCAACAATCTGACCATGAGGCCGTTGGCCTCGGCGAGCAGATTCCCGTCCGCGTCACGCAATTCGGCATTGACGAAGGCCTTGCGCCCCTCGGCTTCCCGGACCCAGCCGCGCGCGGTCAGCGTCGTGTCGATGGGCGTCACCTTGCGATAATCCACATGCAGGAACGCGGTACGGCTGATGGGCCGCCCGGCGGCGTGGATCACCATGCCGAACACCGAGTCGAACAGCAGCGGCAGCACCCCGCCGTGCACGGCGTAGTTGCCGCCCACGTAGTAACGGCTGAAGTCCACCTGCAATTCGACGCCATCGGCGTCGAACTTGGCGACGGTCCAGGGCGGCATCAGCAGGCTTCCCGCACCGGGCAGGGACGGCACCCGGTTGGCCGGGCCGACGCCCTCGGGCGCCTCGTACGGGGCGAGCAGTTTGACCAGTTCCTCGACGCGGTCGGCGGCGGCGTCCCAGACGTCAGCGTCCGGGTTCGCCGACACCGCAAGGTCTTGCGCACGGCGCATCGCTGTCACGAACCGACCGAAACCGGGTCCCGGATCGGCAGCCTCGAAAACCGGGAAACCGCCGTGCTGTTCGAAAACCGAAACGGAGTCCGCCGCTTCCTCACTCACGAAGGAGCCAGGATGTCGCGCCGCACAATGGTCTGGTCCCGGCCCGGACCCACACCGATGCACGAAATATGCGCGCCGGCAAGCTCTTCGAGGCGAAGCACGTAGTCCTGCGCCTTGGCGGGCAGGTCACTGAATTCGCGGGCGCCGGAGATGTCCTCCCACCAGCCGGGCAGTTCCTCGTAGATCGGCTCGGCGCGGTGAATGTCGGACTGGGTCATCGGCATCTCGTCGGTGCGCTTGCCGTCGACCGTGTACCCGACGCAGACCGGCACGGTCTCCAGGCTCGACAGCACGTCGAGCTTGGTCAGGAAGTAGTCGGTGATGCCGTTGACCCGGGTGGCGTACCGCGCGATCACGGCGTCGAACCAGCCGCAGCGCCGCGGACGCCCCGTCGTCACGCCGACCTCGCCGCCGGTCTTGGCCAGGTACGCACCGTGCTCGTCGAACAGTTCGGTCGGGAACGGTCCTGAACCGACACGGGTCGTGTAGGCCTTGAGGATGCCCAGCACCGTGGTGATGCGGGTGGGGCCGATGCCGGATCCGACCGATGCGCCGCCCGCCGTCGGGTTCGACGAGGTGACGAACGGGTAGGTGCCGTGGTCGACGTCGAGCAGCGTGCCCTGCGATCCTTCGAGCAGCACGGTCTCGCCGCTTTCCAGGGCCTTGTTGAGCAACAGCCGGGTATCGGCGATGCGATGCTTGAACCCTTCGGCCGCCGTCAGCAGGTTCTCCACCACCTCAGCCGGCTCCAACGCCTTGCGATTGTAGATCTTGACCAGCACCTGGTTCTTGAATTCCAGTGCGGCCCCGATCTTTTCGGCGAGCAACTGCTCGTCGAGCACATCGGAGACGCGGATGCCGATCCGGGCGATCTTGTCCTGGTAGCAGGGACCGATGCCGCGGCCGGTGGTGCCGATCTTCTTGGTGCCCGCGTACCGCTCGACCACCTTGTCCATGGCGACGTGGTACGGCATCAGCAGATGCGCGTCAGCGGAGATCAGCAGCCCCGAGGTGTCCACGCCGCGCTCTTCGAGGCCGCTGAGCTCGGTCAGCAGCACACCGGGGTCAACGACCACACCGTTGCCGATGACGTTGGTGACACCGGGCGTGAGGATGCCCGAGGGGATGAGGTGCAGGGCGAAGTTCTCCCCGGTGGGCAACACGACGGTGTGTCCGGCGTTGTTGCCGCCCTGGTAGCGAACGACCCATTGCACCCGGCCACCGAGTAGATCGGTGGCTTTACCTTTGCCCTCGTCGCCCCATTGGGCGCCGATGAGCACGATTGCCGGCATGGCGTAATCTCCCGCCTATCTCCGCGTCTTGAACTGGCGCAGCCGGTAGGTCACCTTATCCCAGCGCACGCGAGGAGCACACATTTTGCCCAACCAGACGCCCGTTGCGCCTGGTGTCGCGGTCTTCGGCACCGCCGTGCCGGGCCCGCTGCGCGGCCTGCCGACCGTCGAGCTCGACGGTGTCGCCGCCCAGCGCCGGGTCATCGTCGCAGGTGGGGCGGCCGATCTGGCCGCGGTGCTGACCGCGTTGTTGCGGGCCGACCGGCTCGATGTCGAGGTTGCCCGAGCCACCGGCTACCTCTCCGCACGGCGCGCTCTGCGTGCCCCGGCCCGCCGCGTGCCGCTGATCCGCGACGAGACCGGAGCGGTCATCGTCTCCGCTGCCCAGTGGCGGGGCGTCGACGGCGGGCCGCTGCACGGCGAGGCGGTGGTCGACGATCATCTGCTGTTCGACGGCGATGTCCCGGGTGTGCGGGTGGAACCCACGCTCGCCATGCCGGGGCTGCGGGCGGCGGTGCTCACCGAACGCGGTCGGCCGCGTACCTGGGTGACGGGGCGGGCCGCGCAGCTGGGCACCACAGGCGCCCAGGTCACGCGGGACGGCGTGGCGGTACCGCGCAAGGTGCGCCGTTCGACGTTCTACCGGCACACCGAGGGCTGGCTGAGGGTCGGCTGAGCAGCGCAGCAACCGGTAGCGTCGAATCGTGAACATCCGCCCACTGCATCAATCGGTGCGCCCGAGCCCGGTCTTCCTGGCCGTCGTCGCCATCACCGCCGCGGGCGGCGTGGCCGCGTGGCTGGCCGGTGACACCGTGCGGCCGCTGTCCTACGCGGGTGTGTTCGTGCTGGTGGTGGCGGGCTGGTTGGTGTCGCTGTGCCTGCATGAATTCGGGCACGCCTTCACGGCGTGGCGGTTCGGCGACCACGACGTCGCGGTGCGCGGCTACCTGACCCTCAACCCGCTCAAGTACTCGCACCCCATGCTGTCGCTGGGGTTGCCGGTGTTGTTCATCGCGCTCGGCGGCATCGGGTTTCCCGGCGGCGCGGTGTACGTGCGGACCTCATGGATGACGGCGCGCCAGCGAACGATCGTCAGCCTGGCGGGGCCGGCGGCCAACCTGGTGCTGGCGATCCTGCTGCTCGCGGCAACTCGGCTCTTCTACGACCCGGCGCACGGCGTGTTCTGGTCCGGGCTGGCGTTCCTGGGTTTTCTGCAGGTCACCGCACTGGTGCTGAACCTGCTGCCGATCCCGGGGCTGGATGGCTACAACGCGCTGGAACCGCACCTGAGCCCCGAGACGCAGCGCGCGCTCGAGCCGGCCAAGCAGTGGAGTTTCTTCATCCTGTTGATCCTGCTGATCACGCCGACGCTGAACCGATGGTTCTTCGGGCTGGTCTACTGGGCGTGCGAACTGTCCGGCGTGCCGAGATTCCTGATGCAGATCGGCGGGCAGCTGACGCGGTTCTGGTCAGCCTGGATGTAGCCGGTCTAGAGGTCGGCGAGCACGGCCCGCAACGCGTCGGCGAGACCGCGACGGCCCGGTATGTAGAACGGACCCACGCCGTCGGCCAGCAGTATCCGCAGACGGGCGACACCATGTGCGCGCACAGGCCGCGGGCCCTTCAACCGCAACCGGATCTCCTCGATCTGGTCGACGGCAGACATCACCGCGCCCAGATGCGTCGGGATCCGCGACGAGTAGAACACCGGGTCGACCTCTGCGCGCTGCACCACCAGCTCCAGTGTCTCGGCCAGCTCGTGGCGGTACCGGTCGGAGGTCAGCCGGGCGACGTGCATGGCCAGCGCGCTACCCGGTTCGATGGTCGCACCGTCGACCAGCTGCTGGTCGTAGTGCCACGCAAACAACCGCGCGGCCACTCGGACCAGCGCGGACCCATCGAAGGCGTTGTCGTAACTCATCTCGAACGGCACAACGGGCCTGCTCGCTGCGCAATTCCGAAAATGCGCCGAAGGTGACACGCTCGCCGAACCGTGGCGAACGTGACACTTGCGACATATGCGATTATGCGCATATATTGCGTCTATGGGTGCCGGCCACGATCACAGTCATTCGATGGACACGCGCGTCAGCCGGATGGTCATGGCTGCCGCCATCCTGTCGATCTTCTTCGTCGTCGAACTCGTCACCGCACTGACCATCAACTCCATCGCGCTGCTGGCAGACGCCGGACACATGCTGACCGACCTGGTGGCGATGTTCATGGGTCTGACCGCGGTGCTTTTGGCCCGCAAGGGCAGCTCATCGCCTGCCCGCACGTACGGCTGGCACCGCGCCGAGGTGTTCACCGCCGTCGCCAACGCCGTACTGCTGCTCGGCGTCGCGGGATTCATCCTCTATGAGGCGTTCGAACGGCTCGGCGACGCACCCCAGATCCCCGGTGTGCCGATGATCGTCGTCGCGCTCGTCGGGCTGCTGGCCAACGCCGTCGTGGTGCTGATGCTGCGCTCGCACTCCGAAACCAGCCTCGCGGTCAAGGGCGCCTACATGGAGGTGGTGGCCGACACCGTCGGCAGCATCGGGGTGCTGATCGCCGGCATCGTCACGGTCACCACCGGATGGCCGTACGCCGACGTGGTGGTCGCGGTGCTGGTGGCCCTGTGGGTGCTGCCCCGCGCGATCTCCCTGGCCCGCGCCGCCCTGCGCATCCTGAGCGAGTCGTCGCCCCGCCACATCGACGTCGAGGAGCTGCGCAGCGCGCTCGGCGGGGTCACCGGCGTCACCGGCGTCCACGACCTGCACGTGTGGACGCTCGTGCCCGGCAAAGACATGGTCACCGCGCACCTGACCAGCACCGCCGACGCGGCGACAGTGCTCGACGGCGCCCGCGCGGTGCTCACCGCACGCGGTCTGGAACACGCCACGGTGCAGGTGGAGGCACCCGGCGCCGACGGAGATTGCCCCTGCGAATCGACGTGGTGACCGTGCGCGAAACCCCGCCACACTGACGCCGACTGAGGCACAGTTGCCCACGTGCGTGAATACCAGCAGTTCTACATCGACGGCCAGTGGGTCGACCCGGTAAACCCCGCCACCCTCGACGTCGAAGACCCGCGCACCGAGCAGGTGTCGGGCCGCATCGCCAACGGTTCGGCGGCTGACGTCGACCGCGCGGTGGCGGCCGCACGCCGGGCATTCCCCTCCTGGTCGCAGAGCACCAAGGAAGATCGCCTCGCGCTGCTGCAGGCGATCCTGGCCGAATATCAAACGCGTGCAGGCGATCTGGCCGCCGCCGTCAGCGAGGAGATGGGCGCCCCGCCGCGGCTGGCGGCGGGCCCGCAGGTCAATCTGGGCCTGGGCCATCTCGCCGCCGCCATCGACGTGCTCACGAAATTCGAGTTCGACGAGCAACGTGGCTCCACCATGCTGATCAAGGAGCCCATCGGCGTCTGCGGGCTGATCACGCCGTGGAACTGGCCGCTGAACCAGATCGCGGTCAAGGTGTATCCCGCGCTGGCCACCGGCTGCACCATGGTGCTCAAACCTTCCGAGGTGGCGCCCTACTCCGCGCAGATCTTCACTGAGGTCCTCGCTGCCGCAGGCGTTCCGGCCGGGGTGTTCAACATGGTGTTCGGCGACGGCCAGGGTGTCGGCGCCGCCATCTCCGCCCACCCCGACATCGACATGGTGTCGTTCACCGGATCGACCCGCGCCGGCGTCGAGATCGCCCGCGCCGCCGCGCCCACCGTCAAGCGGGTCAGCCAGGAGCTGGGCGGCAAGAGTCCCAACATCGTGCTGGACGACGAGGCTTTCGCCAAGAGTGTCACCGCGGGCGTCACGACGATGATGCTCAACAGCGGGCAGAGCTGTAATGCGCCATCGCGCATGCTGGTTCCGCACTCGCGCATGGCCGAGGCCATCGAGATCGCCCGCCAAGTCGGCTCAGGCGTCGCCGTCGGCGATCCGGAGGTCAAGACGGCCATCGGGCCCGTAGCGTCGCGCGCCCAGTTCGACAAGATCCAGCGGCTGATCGGCGCGGGTATCGCGGAAGGCGCCACGCTGGTCGTCGGCGGCGTCGGCCGCCCCGAGGGTTTGGACACGGGGTACTTCGTCAAACCCACCGTCTTCGCGAACGTCACCAACGACATGACGATCGCGCGTGAGGAGATCTTCGGACCGGTGCTGTGCATCCTGGGCTACGACGACGTGGACCACGCCGTCGCGATCGCCAACGACACGGATTACGGTCTGGCCGGCTATGTTTCGGCCGCAGACCTCGACCAGGCGCGTGCGGTCGCACGCAGGATCCGGGCCGGCTCGGTCGCCATCAACCACGCGTTCGACATCGCGGCTCCGTTCGGCGGTTACAAGCGCAGCGGCAACGGACGCGAGTGGGGCAACTTCGGCTTCGACGAGTATCTGGAGGTCAAGGCCGCCCTGGGGTACACGCCCTAGGGCCAGTCAGCCCAGTCCGAGTTCGGCGCGGGCCGACGGATCGCAGTCGTCGAGCAGGTCCAGGCACCGCTGGAACTCGTCGGTCTCGCCGATGTCGTCGGCGGCGCGGGCCAGCGCCGCGACACACCGCAGGAACCCCTGGTTGGGTTCATGGCCGAACGGCACCGGGCCGAAGCCCTTCCACCCGTTGCGGCGCAGCTGGTCCAACCCACGGTGATAGCCCGTGCGGGCATACGCGTAGGCGGTCACCGCCTTGTCGTCGTCGAGCGCGGCCTCGGCCAGCACGGCCCATGCGATCGACGCCGACGGATGCGCCGCGGCCACCACGGCGGGCTTCTCCCCCGCAGCGAGTTCGTCCTCGGCCTCGGGGTCGCCCGGGAGCAACACTGGATCCGGTCCTAGCAGATCACCCATCCGCGTCATGGGCCTATTGTGCACCGGCCTATAAGCTCCACCGGTAGCGACGTACGGGAGGACCGCAACAGGGATGTCGAATCCATCGGAGCCGGACGACGCCGGTAGGCCGGGGCGAGCAGACGACCAGACCGAGCAGATGAGGGTGGACGCCGAGTCCGAGGCCACCACCGAGATCATCGGTTCAGCGACCGCCATGACAGAAGCGGCGCAGCAGCACGACGAGCGACGGTTCACCGCGCCGTCGGGCTTTGACGGTGCGACCCAGAAGATCGACACCCCGCCGGACCCCGAAACCGAGGTGTTCGCCCCGCCGACGGCAAAGGCCGCGGCCCCCCAGATGATTCCGCCGCGGGAAGGGGCGCCTTCGCCGCCCGCTCCCGAGGCGCCGTCCCGGCGCAGTTGGGGCTGGGTGATCGCGGTCCTGCTGGTGATCGCCGCGCTGGTGGCCATCGCGATCCTGGGCACCGTGCTGCTCACGCGGAACTCGACGGCGTCGTCGCAGGAAGACAAGGTGCGCGCCACCATCGAGAACTTCGACGCCGCGGTCCAGAGCGGCGATCTGGCCACGCTGCGCTCCATCACCTGCGGCAGCACGCGCGACAACTACGTCAACTACGACCAGCAGGCCTGGGACGAAACCCATGCCCGCGTGGCGGCGGCCAAGCAGTACCCCGTGGTGTCCAGCGTCGACCAGGTGGTGGTCCACGACGACCACGCCGAGGCCAACGTCACCACCTTCATGGCGTTCGCGCCCCAGACGCGGTCGACTCGCAGCTTCGACCTGCAGTTCCGCGACGATCAGTGGAAGATCTGCCAGGCCCCCACGGGCTAGCCTGCCGTGACTACCCCGCGGTCACGCTGCGGCCCGCGCTGTGCAGGTCGTTGCAGGCCTCGGTCACCCGCTCGGTCATGGAGGCCTCGGCCTTCTTGAGGTAGGTGCGCGGGTCGTAGGTCTTCTTGTTGCCGACCTCGCCGTCGACCTTCAGCACCCCGTCGTAGTTGGTGAACATGTGCCCGGCGATCGGGCGGGTGAAGGCGTACTGGGTATCGGTGTCGACGTTCATCTTGACCACGCCGTACTTGAGCGAATCCTCGATCTCGGACTTCAGCGAACCCGAGCCGCCGTGGAAGACGAAGTCGAAAGGCTTTGCGTCGCCGGACAATCCGAGCTTCTGCGCGGCGACGCGCTGCCCCTCGGCCAGCACCTCGGGCTTGAGCACGACATTGCCGGGCTTGTACACGCCGTGCACGTTGCCGAACGTCGCCGCCAGCAGGTAGCGGCCCTTCTCACCGGCGCCCAGGGCGTCGATGGTCTTCTCGAAGTCCTCCGGGCTGGTGTAGAGCTTCTCGTTGATCTCGGCTTCGACGCCGTCCTCCTCGCCGCCGACCACGCCGATCTCCACTTCGAGGATGATCTTGGCGGCCGCCGCGGCCTTGAGTAGATCTTGCGCGATGGCCAGGTTCTCGTCGATCGGTATCGCCGAGCCGTCCCACATGTGCGACTGGAACAGCGGATTGCGCCCGGCGGCCACCCGCTCGGCGGAGATGGCGAGCAGCGGCCGGACATAGGTGTCCAGCTTGTCCTTCGGACAGTGGTCGGTGTGCAGCGCGACGGTGATCGGGTACTTGTCGGCGATCACGTGGGCGAACTCGGCCAGCGCGACGGCGCCGGTGACCATGTCCTTGACCCCGAGGCCCGAGCCGAACTCCGCGCCACCGGTGGAGAACTGGATGATGCCGTCACTGCCCGCGTCGGCGAAGCCCTTGATCGCCGCATTGATGCTCTCCGACCCGACGCAGTTGATCGCCGGGAACGCGAACGAATGCTCCTTGGCCCGGCCCAGCATCTCGGCGTAGACCTCGGGAGTGGCGATGGGCATGACGACGTCCTTTCCTGTCCCATTGCGGATTGTCGCGGCGCAAGTTCTCGCAGGTGCGGGCCGGTGACAGGGCGCAGGTACCCTTGGGACTCGTGATCGCCACCGCCATCCCAGAGGTTACGACCAATCTGGCGCTGATGCCGAGTTTCATGGATCCGCTCAACCTCATCGGATACTTCGGCGCGTGGGCGCTGGTGGGCATCCTGGTCGTGGTGTTCGTCGAGTCCGGAGTGCTGTTCCCTATCCTGCCCGGCGACTCGCTGTTGTTCGTGGCGGGCATGCTCGCGGCGGGTACGGCGGCCCGCGGAATCGACGCCCAGGCCAACTTCCAGCTGTGGCAGCTGCTGGTGTTCATCCCGCTGGCGGCGATCCTCGGCGGGCAGGTCGGCTATTTCATCGGGCGCACCATCGGCACGTCGATGTTCAAGCCCGACGCGAAGGTGCTCAAACAGCGCTACCTCGACGAGGCACATGCCTTCTTCGAGCAGCGCGGGCCGTTCGCCATCGTGATCGCGCGCTTCGTGCCGATCGTGCGAACCCTGGCCCCACTGACCGCGGGTGCTGCGAAGATGCGCTACTCGGTGTTCACGACCTTCAACATCCTGGGCGCGGTGGTCTGGGGCGTCGGTCTGATCCTGCTGGGCTACTGGCTGGGGCAGTTCACGATCATCCAGAAGCTGCTGGAACCCATCTTCATCGTCATCGTGCTGGCCTCGGTCGCCCCGATGTTCATCGAGTGGCTCAAGCGTCGCCGCGCGGCGAAGGACGCGTCCGAGACCCCTTAGCCCAGCACGTCGAACAGTTCCCGCAGCCCGACCAGGCTGTCCGCGGGCAGGACATGGTCGCAGAACGGCAGCGCCGCGGCCATCGATCCGGCGAGCGGGGCGAAACCGGGGGCCGCTGCGCGAGGGTTGAGCCAGATCACCAGGTGTGCGCGACGCCGGAGCCGGCTCATGGCGTGGCGCAGCAGGTCCGGCTCGTCGGCATCCCAGCCGTCCGAGGCGATCACGACGACCGCGCCGCGCAGGGCGTTGCCGTGCGGCAGTGCCAGCAGGGTGCCGATCGAGCGGCCCAGATGAGTGCCGCCGTAGCGGTCGGTCACCTTGTCGTTGGCCCGGGCGAGCGCCGTCTCGGCGCTGCGGTGCGACAGCGCCGCGGTCAGTCTCGTCAACGTGGTCGCAAACGCGAACACCTCGGGACGCAGCCCCGCGGAACGTAGCGCCGTCGCCCGCATCAGGTGCAGGTAGACCATTGCGTACGGCTGCATCGAACCGCTGACATCGCAGACCAGGACCACCCGGCGCGGCCGCGCCCGGCTGCGGGTGCGGGCCACCCGCAGTGGCTCCCAGCCGGTCGTGCGAGATGCCTCGATGGTTGCGCGCAGGTCGACCTGCCGACCGGCCGGGTGGCGCTGACGACGCAGCGTGCGCCGCCTCGGCCAGCGGGTTTGCGCGCTTTCAAGCCAGGCTCCGATGCGCCGCAACTCGTCGGTGTCGAATTGTTCGAAGGACGTATCGGCGGGAGCGACGTGCCGGCTCGGTAACAGTTCCGGCACCGCGCTGCCCGCGGGCGGATGGGTCGCAACGCTGACGGAGACCGGCCGCGTGGTCCACGGCAGCCCGTCACACTGATCGACCGGCGCCGAGTCGGCGGTGGCCCGCCCGGCTGGAGTCACTGCCGGAGGCAGCGGGCGTTTCGAGCTCACCGGATCAAGGCCGAGCACGGCGTCACCGAACACCGCATCGAATACCACGTCGAAGGCGACAAGATCATCGACCCGGTTGACCAAGGTCAGTCGCGCTGCCCAGTACAGCAGCGACCGGTGCCGGGGAGCCAGGATGTGCATCGCTTCGACCAGGCCTGCGGATCCGACTGCCGACACCGCGACCCCGGCGCCGCGCAGCCGGTCGACCAGTGCAACCGCGAACGCGGCGAGGTCGACCCCACGCAGCAGGTGCGGGCTCGTCATCGACGGGCGCGGGCCATCCGGATGCGCCCGAGCGTGAACACCACGACAGCGACCAGGAATGCCGCCGCGACGCGCGGACCGTACTTCTTCAACACGCTGCCACCGGCCAGGTCGAGCAGGTCGATGGGCTGGGGCTCAGCTGCCGGTGGCGCCGGGGCGACGGACGCAACCGCGGGCGCAGCGGCGGCGGGTTGGTCGGCGGCGAGTTTGGCTTCCAACGAGTCGACGAACTGGCCCAGCAGCTTCTCGGACACCTGCTGCAACATGCCGCTGCCGAACTGCGCGAGCTTTCCCACGATCTTCAGATCGGTGTCGACGGTGACCCGCGTGGTCCGTCCCGCGTCGTGCAATCGCGCGGTGACCGTGGCGGCGGCGTTGCCGGTGCCACGCGCTTCCTTACCCTTGGCGTCGATGACTGCCCGATGCTCCGCGCGGTTCTGCTCGACGAAGCGCACCTTGCCGCTGAACTCACTGGTCACCGGGCCCACCTTCACCTTGACCTTGCCCAGGACGTCTTCGCCGTCCTGTCCGGTCAACTGAGCGCCAGGCATCAGCGGCACCACCTGGTCGAGATCGGTGAGCAGATCCCACGCGTCCTCGATCGGGACACTGACTGTGAACTCGTTTGCGATCTTCATAGTGCGCTCCCTCTCAGTTCGAGCATCGCGTCGTGCAGGATTCGGCTGTCATCAGGCGTTTTGGCCAGGGCGCCGAGCGTGCCGAGCGCGGCAGGATCGACCAGGTCCCCGACCCCGAGTGCCACCAGCGCGGCCACCCAATCGATGGTTTCAGCGATACCCGGCGGCTTGTCCAAGTCGAGATCGCGTGCGGCACCGACGAATTGGGCAGCACGCTCGATCAGCGCATCGGTCGCACCGGGCACGGTACGCCGCACGATCGCGACAGCCGTGACCCGGTCGGGGTATTCGATCCAGTGATAGAGGCAGCGCCGGCGCAGGGCGTCGTGCAGGTCGCGGCTGCGGTTGGAGGTCAGCACCACGATCGGCGGCCGCTCGGCGACGAAGGTTCCGAGCTCGGGCACGGTGACCGCGGCTTCGCCGAGAAATTCGAGCAGAAGTGCCTCGAATTCGTCATCGGCGCGGTCGATCTCGTCGACGAGCAGCACCGGCGGGCTCGGCCCGCGGTGCCGAACACTCTGCAGGATCGGCCGGTCGACGAGATACGCCTCGGTGTAGAGGTCGGATTCGCCGACTGCCTGTCCACCGTGAGCCTCCGCCAACCGGATCGACAAGAGCTGGCGCTGGTAGTTCCAGTCGTAGAGGGCCTCTCCTGCCGTCAGCCCTTCGTAGCACTGCAACCGGATCAACGGCGTATCGAGCACAGCGGCAAGGGTTTTGGCGGCGGTCGTCTTGCCGACGCCGGGTTCGCCCTCCAACAGCAGCGGCCGGCCCATGGTCACCGCGAGGTAGATCGCCGTCGCGGTGCCCTCACCGAGCAGGTAGTCGTGGCCGTCAAAGCGTCGCACCACGTCGGCGACGTCACCGAATGCTTCAGTGGCCATGCGCGCCGCAGTGGTGTTCGGTGGGATCCGACGGCCCGGCATGGATGGCGAAAGAACGCTCCGCGAGGCCGCCGACCCGGATGCCCTGGACCACCTCGGCCATGATGGACACCGCGATCTCGGCAGGAGTCTTCGCACCGATGGGCAGTCCGACCGGAGTGTGCACGCGGGCGCGCTCGGCCTGCGACAGCCGCATGCCGTCGAGGATCGAGGCGCCCCGCACCCGGCTGGCCACCAGACCGATGTGGCGCACTCCGGCATCCAGTGCGGCCCTGATGATCTCGTCCTCGGGGCCACCGAGGCTCGCGATGACGACCGCGGTGGTGTCCCCGAAATCGGCGTCGTCGGGGTCTGCCGGGCGGCGCACGTCGTAGCCGAGCACCGCGCACACGTCCACCACCCGCTCGCCCACCGGTGTCGCACCGACGACCTGTACCAGCGGTGCGGGCACCTCGGGTGCCAGGAAGATCTCCAGCGCACCTCCGGACAGGCACGGGTTGACCACGACGCATGCGCCCGGCGCCTCCGGGAAATGGACGTCGCCGTCGGGCAGCACCCGCAGAAGCACGCTCTGGCCGACCTGCAGAGCCCCCAACGCGGCCTTGCGTACGGAGTTCTGTGCGCACTGACCACCGACGAACCCCTCGATGGTGCCGTCGGCCAGCAGGATTGCCTCGTCGCCGGCATGCGCCGACGCAGGAGGCTGTGCGCGCACCACCGTGGCGTGCACGAACGGTGTCCGGGCCTGTCGCAGTTGCGCAACCCGTTCGGTCAGCGTCATCCGGACTCCCTCTAGATTGGCGGCCTGGCCCGGCCCTGCATGGCTTCCCACACCCGTGACGGCGTCAGCGGCATGTCTGCGTGCCGAACACCGAACGGCGCCAGCGCATCTACGACGGCGTTCACCACGGCGGGCGGCGAACCGACCGTGGCCGACTCACCGATGCCCTTCGCGCCGATGGGGTGATGCGGCGAGGGGGTCACCGTGTGGCCGGTCTCGAAGTGCGGCACTTCCATCGCGGTCGGAATCAGGTAGTCCATCAACGACCCGCCCAGGCAGTTGCCGTCGGCGTCGAACGCGATCATCTCCATCAATGCCATGCCGATGCCGTCGACGAGCCCGCCGTGCACCTGCCCTTCGATGATCATCGGATTGATCCGGGTGCCGCAGTCGTCGACCGCGAGGAAGCGGCGCACCTTCACCACGGCGGTCCCGGGATCAATGTCGACGACGCAGAAGTACGCCCCGTAGGGATAGGTGAGATTCTCTGGGTTATAACAGATCTGGGCGTCGAGCCCGCCTTCGATCCACTCCGGTAGATCTCCCGCACCGTGCGCGCGCATCGCGATGTCCTGGATGGTCACCGAGGCGGTGGGGTCGCCCTTGACGTGGAAGCTGCCCTTGTCCCACTCGAGGTCGGCGACGGAGGCTTCGAGCATGCCCGAGGCGATGATCTTGGCCTTGTCCCGAACCTTGCGGGCGACCAACGCGGCGGCCGCACCCGACACCGGCGTGGACCGGCTGCCATAGGTGCCCAGGCCGAACGGCGTCTGGTCAGTGTCACCGTGCACGACGTCGATGTCCTCGGGTGGGATGCCGAGCTCCTCGGCGACGATCTGCGCGAACGTCGTCTCATGCCCCTGCCCTTGGGTCTGAACACTCAACCGCACCACGGCTTTTCCGGTCGGATGCACCCGCAACTCGCAGCCGTCGGCCATGCCCAACCCCAGGATGTCCATATCCTTGCGCGGCCCGGCGCCCACGGCCTCGGTGAAGAACGACATGCCGATGCCCATGAGTTCACCGCGCTCACGCCTCTGCAGCTGTTCGGCACGCAAGCCGTCGTAGTCGATCATCTCCATCGCCAGGCGCATGGTCTTCTCGTAGTCGCCCGAGTCGTAGACCCAGCCGGTCTTCGATGTGTATGGGAACTGCCCGGGTTTCAACAGGTTTCGCAACCGCAGCTCGGCGGGATCCATCTTGAGCTCGAACGCCAGGCAATCCACCAGGCGCTCGACGAAGTACACGGCCTCGGTGATGCGGAACGAGCACGCGTACGCCACGCCGCCGGGCGCTTTGTTGGTGTACACCGCGGTCATGTGACAGTAGGCGGCCTCGATGTCGTAGCTGCCGGTGAACACGCCGAAGAAACCGGCGGGGTATTTCACCGGCGCCGCCGTGCCGTTGAACGCGCCGTGGTCGGCGAGCACATTGGACCGGATCGCGAGGATCTTGCCGTCACGGCTCGCGGCGATCTCCCCGACCATGATGTAGTCGCGGGCAAACCCTGTGCTGGTGAGGTTTTCGCTGCGGTCCTCCATCCACTTGACGGGCTTACCGAGCAGCAGCGAGCCGACGACCGCGCAGACATAGCCGGGATAGATCGGCACCTTGTTGCCGAATCCACCGCCGATGTCCGGGGAGATCACCCGGATCTTGTGCTCGGGCAGGCCCGCGACCAGTGCGTAGAGCGTGCGGTGCGCGTGCGGGGCCTGCGAGGTGCACCACAGTGTCAGCTTGCCGGACACCGGGTCGAGATCCGCCACCGCACCGCAGGTCTCCATCGGTGCGGGATGGACCCGCGGATAGACGATCTCCTGCTTGACCACTACGTCGGCCGTCGCGAACACCGCCTCGGTGGCCGCGGCATCGCCGGTCTCCCAGTCGAAGCAGTGGTTGTCGGTCTTGCCGTCGAGATCGGTGCGGATCACCGGGGCGTCGGCGTCCAGCGCGTGCCTGGCGTCGATCACCGGGTCCAACGGGTCGTACTCGACGTCGATGAGCTCCAACGCATCTCGTGCCGAGTAGCGGTCGTCGGCGACGACGAAGGCCACCTCCTGGCCCTGGAATCGCACCTTGTCGGTGGCCAGCACAGCCTGTACGTCATTGGACAAGGTCGGCATCCAGGCCAGGCCCTTGCCCGCCAGGTCGGCGCCGGTCACCACGGCCTTGACCTTCGGATGTGCCTGCGCCGCACTGACGTCGATGCTGACGATGCGGGCGTGCGCATACGGCGAGCGGAGAATGGCCAGGTGCAGCATGCCGGGCAGCTTGACGTCGTCGACGTAGGTGCCGCGGCCCCGGATGAACCTGGGATCCTCCTTGCGCAGCATCCTGCCGTGGCCGCACGGCTTCTCGTCGTTGACTGCGGTGTCCTCGGGCCGGTCGACCGGGTTTTCCAAGGTGGTCATGCCTTCGCCTCCTCCCGGGCATGCCGCGCCGCCCACTGCACGGAGCGCACGATCGTGGTGTAACCGGTGCATCGACAGATCTGGCCCGAAATGGCTTCGCGGATCTCGTCTTCGGTCGGGTCCGGGTTACGGTCCAGCAGGGCTCGCGCGGTGATCATCATGCCTGGGGTACAGAACCCGCACTGCAGGCCGTGACACTGCATGAATCCCTCCTGCACCGGGTCCAGCCGTCCGTCGACCTCCATACCCTCGACTGTGCGTACCGCGTGACCGGAGGCCATCGCAGCCAGCATCGTGCACGACTTGACCGGTTGCCCGTCGACATCCACCACACACGTGCCGCAGTTGGATGTGTCGCAGCCCCAATGGGTTCCGGTCAGTCCCAGCTCGTCACGCAGGAAGTGCACCAGGAGCATCCGCGGTTCGATCTCGGCGCTCACGGCCTCGCCGTTGACTGTCATGTTGACCTGCATGAGCTAATTCCCTTCCGGTGCAGGGGCGTTACGCACACGCTCGACCGAAGTACGCAGCGTGCGGATGGTCAGCTCGGATGCGAGGTGGCGCTTGTAGGCGGCGCTGCCGCGCATGTCGCTGACCGGCTCACAGGCCTGCGCGGCGGCCGCTCCCGCCGCGACGAAGGTCTGTTCGGTCGCCGGTTGACTCGCCAGGGAATCCGCGAGCGCACGCAGCGCCTGGGCGTCGGCGTTGACTGCGGTGAGCCCGACGCGCGCGGCGGCGATCGAATCCCCGTCGAGAGTCACCTGCGCACCGGCCGCCGTCACCGCCCAATCTCCTACTCGGCGTTCCACTTTCGCGTACGCACTGGAGGTTCGATGACGTATCGGAACGCGCACCTCGATGAGCATCTCGTTGTGGGCCAGCGCGGTCTCGTACGGGCCGACGAGGAAGTCGTCGACCGGGATCTCCCGATCCCCCGCCGGACCGTGTACCAGGCACACTGCCCCGACGACCGCACACACGGTGGTCAGGTCCTCGGCCGGGTCGGCCTGGCACAGCGATCCGCCGAGGGTGCCCCGGTTTCGCACGACAGGGTCGGCGATCACCCGTTCGGCGTCGCGGAAGATGGGGCACACGGCGGCCAGCGGATCGGACTCCAACACTTGGCAGTGCCGGGCCATGGCGCCGATGCGCACGAGGGTCGGGTCGGTGACGATATAGCCGAGCTCGGCGGCGAGGTCGTTGATGTCGACGAGGTATTCGGGGTTGGCGATCCGCAGCTTCATCATCGGCAGCAGGCTGTGCCCGCCGGCGACGATCCTGGCGTCCTCGCCCAACCTGTCCAGCAGACCGACGGCGTGGTCGACGCTGGTGGCGCGTTCGTACTCGAAGGGGCCGGGAACTTGCATGTGACCCAGCTCACGCCTATCCGACGTCAGCGTCAATAGCGAGTTAAGCGATCACTTAACTCGCTGTTTGCGCCTCCCGTTGGCCCAGCTCATGGTGGATCCGGCCGCCGGTCTCGGCCAGTGGGCGGCCGCCTCCGCCCCATCGCCGAGCCACGATCTCCGCCGCGATCGATACCGCGGTCTCTTCGGGCGTCCGCCCGCCGAGGTCCAAACCGATCGGACTGGACAAGCCGGCCAGCTCGGCGTCGGTCAGCCCCGCCTCGCGCAGCCGATCCAGCCGATCCTCGTGGGTGCGCCGCGATCCCATCGCACCGATGTAGGCGGCTCGGGCGTTCTCGGGTAACCGCAGCGCCACCTCGAGCAGCGGCACGTCGAACTTCGGATCGTGGGTCAGCACACAGATCACCGTGCGGGCGTCGATGGCGCCGGCGGCGGCCTGCGCAGCCAGGTAACGGTGCGGCCAATCGACAACGACCTCGTCGGCCGTCGGGAACCGCGCCGAGGTGGCGAATATCGGGCGGGCATCGCACACGGTGACGCGGTAGCCCAGGAACGCGCCCTGCTGCGCGACCGCGGCGGCGAAGTCGATGGCTCCGAACACGAGCATGCGGGGGCGGGGCGCATGACTCGCGACGAACACCTCCATGCCCTCGCCGCGCCGTTGACCGTCCGGGCCGTAGGTCAGCACCTCACTGCGCCCCGCCGCGAGGAGACCGCGCGCATCGTCGGTCACCGCGGCGTCGGCCCGTGAAGACCCGAGTGAGCCGTCGACCGGACCGTCCCCCGGGTCGCTGCGCACCACCAGCCGCCTGCCGATCCATGCGACGTCGGGATGCGTGATGACCGTCGCGACGGCGACCGGGCGGTGCGCGTCGATATCGGCGGCGATGGCATCGAGTTGACCAAAAGTGCTCTGCGACACCGGTTCTACGAAGACGTCGAGGATTCCGCCGCAGGTCAGCCCGACCTCGAAGGCATCGTCGTCGCTGACCCCGTAGCGCTGCAGGACAGGGATGCCCGTGGCCAGCACCTCGGACGCCAACTCGTAGACCGCGCTCTCCACACAACCACCCGACACCGAGCCGCTCACCGTGCCGTCGGCGGTCACCACCATCGAAGCACCGGGCGGGCGTGGGGCGGACCGGAATGTGCGCACCACCGTCCCGAGCCCTGCGGTGCCACCCGCGCGCCACACTGCTAACAGAGTGCTCAGCACCTCTCTCACGACAATCAATCTAGGCTTCAGACGTGACACCTGCGCAGTTGCGTGCATTTTCGGCGGTGGTCCGGCTCGGCTCGGTGCGCGCGGCCGCCGAGGAGCTGGGGGTGTCCGATGCCGGGGTGTCGATGCACGTCGCCCAGCTGCGCAAGGAACTCGACGATCCCCTGTTCACCAGGACCGCGGCCGGGCTGGCGTTCACCCCGGGCGGGCTGCGGCTGGCCAGCCGTGCCATCGAGATCCTCGGCTTGCAACGGCAGACCGCGATCGAAGTGACCGAAGCCGCACACGGCCGGCGGCTGCTGCGCATCGCGGCGTCGAGCGCCTTCGCCGAGCACGCGGCGCCGGGTCTGATCGAACTGTTCTCATTACGCGCCGACGACCTTTCGGTCGAACTCAGCGTGCATCCGGCCGGCCAGTTCGCGCATCTGATCACTTCGCGCGCCGTCGACATCGCGCTCGGCCCGGCCCCCGACGGCGCCGGTCAGGAGCTCGCCGTCCGGCCATTCCTGAAGTACCAGATCATCACGGTCACCTCACCCGACGGCCCGTTGGCCACTCGCACCCCCACGCCCGCCCTGCTCCGCGAGCAGCACTGGCTACTGGGCCCGTCGGGTGGCAGCGTGGACGGCGAAATCGCCTCCATGCTGCGCGATCTCGCGATTCCCGAAGCACACCAGCGCATCTTCCAGAGCGATGCCGCCGCCCTCGACGAGGTGCAGCGCGTCGGCGGGGTGACGCCGACGATCGGCTTTGCCGTCGCGAAGGATCTGACGAGCGGACGGCTTGTCCACGTCAAGGGCCCGGGCCTGCAGATCTCGGGCGAGTGGTCAGCGTCCACCCTGCCCGCCGCGGCCCGTCAGCCCGCCGTCTCGGAGTTGGTGCGATTCATCACCACACCGCGCTGCACCCAGGCGATGATCCGCGGGACGGGCGTGGGGGTCGCCCGGTTCCGGCCGAAAGTGCATGTGACCCTGTGGAGTTGAGCTCCCCGCTCAGGCGCTTTCACCCCGGCGAACCGCCGCTGCCCGTGGAATCAGCGCATCCTGAATGAACTCGACCAGCACTTCTTTCATCGCGCTGACCGTCATGTTCGGCGTGCCGGTGAGCACCTGGATGGCCATGCCGTCGGTCAGCGCCGAGAGCCGGTGGGCGATGGTCTCGGGGTCGACGTCGGTGCGAAACACCTGCTGGCGTTGACCGCGTTCGACGATGCGCCGGATCGTCTCGCGCCAGCGCTCGTAGTACGCGCCGTGGATGGGCCGAAGCTCGGGACGGATCAGCGCCTCGGCCCAGAACTGGATCCACACCGACCACTCGTCACGGACGGCGCCCACCCGGGGCAGCTGCATGTCGATGAGCTTGAGCAACCTCTGATGGGCGTCATCGATGGCCTTCAGTTCAGCGCTCTGCCTGCCGAAGGCGTGGTCGATCGAATGCTTGAGCGCAGCAGTCAGCACGTCGTTCTTGCCCGGGAAGTAGTAGTGCACCGTGCCGGTGCTGGTACCGACGACCTGCGCGATGTCCGATATGCGGACCGCGTGATAACCCCGCTCGGCGATGAGCTGTGCCGCGGCGTCGAGGATCGCGGCTTTCCTGGAATCGTCGACATTCTCAGCAGTCACGTCGGTCTTTTCTTCCCGTAGCTACCTGACTCAGCAATCAAACCACATTCTGCGAGTTGACGCGTCAGTCAGATTCGACTCGTGCGTCAGATGCGGGAAGCCGCCGCCCCGCGCATGCGCCCACCTGCAGAAAAGCGCACCTCACCTGGGTAAATGCCTGAGCAATCGGCTGTGATGTATGTCACATACAGTTGACTTACGTGCGCGTGGTCACGCTATAACTGATGCATCAGTCAGACGCGAGGAGTGATCGTGGGAGAACCGTCGAGTCCAGCTTCGAACGCCCTGAGCCCGACGCTGCACCGCGACAAGGTCGTACTGATCACCGGTGGCGGCACCGGCATCGGCCGCGCGACCGCGCTGGAGTTCGCGCGCTGTGGCGCCGACGTCGTCATCAGCGGGCGCCGGGCCGAACGGCTCAAGGACACCGTCGCCGAGATCGAGGCACTCGGCGCACGCGCGCTGGCGGTGCCGACGGACATCCGGGAGGAGGAACAGGTCGCAGAGATGGTCACCCGAACGCTCGACCGGTTCGGCCGCATCGACGTCCTCGTCAACAACGCCGGCGGACAGTTCTCCGCACCCGCCGAGGACATCAGCCTCAAGGGCTGGCGGGCCGTACACCGACTGGCCGTCGACGGCACCTGGGCGGTCACCCGCGAGGTGGCGACACGCGCCATGATCCCGCAGCGCAGCGGCGTGATCTTCTTCATGGCGTTCTCGCCGCGGCGCGGCATCGCCTCGTTCGTCCACGCCACCAGCGCCCGCGCGGCCCTGGAGAACCTGGCCAGCGGGCTGTCGCTGGAGTGGAGCAAGTATCGGATCCGCAGCATCTGCATCGCCCCGGGAACCATCGCCACCGAGGGCATGGACGCCAACTACACCGAAGACGCCCGAGCCCAATGGGCGGCCGCTGTCCCGCTCGGACGCCTCGGCACCGCCCAGGACGTTGCGCCCACGATCGCCTTCCTCGCTTCACCGGCCGCCGGCTACATCACCGGCACCACCGTCGTCATCGACGGCGGTGCCGACGCCTGGGGCAACTCTCATCCCGCACCGCAATTGGAGGACAACGCATGACCGCTTGCGCGCCCCGTGACCTCACCGCCCTGTTCGACCCGCGCTCTGTCGCGATCATCGGTGCCAGCAACGACGAGACCAAGTACGGCAACTGGCTGAGCGTGCAGGCCCTCCGCATGCCTGGCACCCGCACCCTGCACCTGGTGAACCGGCGCGGTGAACCAGTGCTGGGCCGGCAGACCGTGAAAGCGCTCACCGATGTGGCCGAGCCGGTCGACCTGGTGGCCGTCGCAGTACCCGCCGCGGGATTCGAGGAGGCCGTCAAGGACGCCCTCGCCGCAGGCGCGAAGGCCATCGTCGGTGTCACCGCGGGATTCGCCGAGCTCGGCGCCGAGGGCCGGGCCCTGCAGGAACGCATCGTCAAGCGGGTGCGCGACGCGGGAGCGCTGCTGCTCGGCCCGAACTGCCTGGGGGTGCTGGATTCCACCACCGAGCTCTACCTCGCGTCGAATCCGATGCCGACGGGCCGCGTCGCGCTGCTGTCCCAGAGCGGCAACATGGCCCTTGAGCTGTCGGGCTTCCTGGCCGCGCGGGGCCACGGGTTCTCCCGATTCGTCTCCCTGGGCAACCAGGCCGACCTGGGCGTCGCCGACGTCATCCGCTCCTGCACGCGACATCAGGGCACCGACGTGATCACGGTGTACTGCGAGGATTTCGGCGATGGCCGAGCGTTCGTGGCAGCCGCCGCCGAGGCCGCTGCCGCGGGCAAGCCGGTGCTGCTGCTGACCGTCGGAGGCAGCGAGGCATCGATCCGCGGCGCCCAATCCCACACCGGCGCACTGACTTCCGACAGTGCCGTGATCGCGGCCGCGTGCCGCGCCGCCGGAATCCGCCGGGTGCACTCGCCGCGCGAACTCGCCGACGCCGCAGCGGCACTGCTGAGCTTCGGCTCCACCGGGGTCAGGCGCGTCGGCGTGGTCGCCGACGGTGGTGGTCACGCCGGCGTCGGATCGGACATCGTCGAGGCGGCCGGCCTGAGCGTGCCGGAGTTCGACGCCTCGGTGAGCGACGCGTTGCGTGCCCTGCTGCCTCCGTCGGCCGCGGTGACCAACCCGGTCGACCTGGCCGGGGCCGGCGAGCAGGACATCACATCGTTCGCCAGGGTGCTGGAGACCACGCTGTCCAACGAGCACCTCGACGCCGTGCTGATCACCGGGTACTTCGGTGGCTACGGCGGTTACGGCGACGCGCTGGCCGCCCGCGAGATCGAGACCGCGCACGAGATGGCCCGTATCGCCAGGGAGCACGGCAAGCCCGTCGTGGTGCACACCATGCACCACAGCAGCGAGGGCGCCCGCGTGCTGGCCGAATCCGGCCTGCCGGTGTTCGCCGCGGTCGAGGACGCCGCCCGGACCCTGGCCATATTCGGTGACGGCAAGACCCCGCCGGCACTGCCCACGTTGGCCGAAACCGCCGAGCACGCAGCAGCATCCGACAGCTACTGGGAGGCGCGTGAACTGTTCCGCGCTGCGGGCCTGAGCTTCCCGGGAGCAGCGCTGATCGAATCGGCCGACGCCGCAGCCGCGGCCGCGGAAGACATCGGCTACCCCGTCGTGCTGAAAGCCATGGGCCTGCTGCACAAGTCGGACTCCGGCGGCGTCGCACTCGGCCTGGCGGACGAGGATCAGCTGCGCGCGGCGGTGCAGGACATGCAGCAACGCCTGAATCCGCCCGGGTTCTGCGTCGAGGCGATGGCCGATCTGCGCGACGGCGTCGAACTGATCGTCGGCGTGCAGAGCGATCCCCGGTTCGGCCCGGTCGCCATGGTCGGCCTCGGCGGCATCTTCACCGAGGTGCTCAAGGACGTCGCGTTCGCCTTGGCCCCTGTCGACCACGCGACCGCGCGCGACATGCTCGACGGCCTGCGCGCCGCGGCGCTGCTGCGCGGGGTCCGCGGGCGTCCGCCGGTCGACCTCGGCGCCGCCGCGGCCGCCATCGCGGCGGTCACCTCGGTAGCCGCCCACCATCCCGAGATCACCGAGCTCGAGGTGAATCCGCTGCTGGGCACCCCGGCCGGCGCGCTCGGCCTCGACGCCCGCATCGTTCTCGCCCCCTGACCGACATCACTCAATACCCACGAAAGGAAATCTCCCCCAATGGAATTCGCATACACGCCACGGCTCGCCGAGCTGAAGGACCGCGCCCGCGCACTGACCGAGAAGATCATCCCGTTCGAGCTCGAGTGCGAGCAGAACAACGGCCTCTCGGCCGAGTCGCACGCCGTCATCAAGGCCGCCGTGCTGGAGGCCGGCCTGCAGGCCATCAACACCCCCGTCGAATTCGGCGGGGCCGGGCTGAGCGTGCTGGAACAGGTCGTCGTTCAGGACGAGCTGGGCAAGTTGACCAACGCGCTGTGGGACGCCGTGTGGCGCCCGGCCAACCCGCTGGCCCACGCCACCCCCGAACAGCGTGAGCGCTACCTGATCCCGGGTGCGCGGGGCGACCGCCGCGACGCGGTGGCCATCTCCGAGGCCGACGCGGGCTCCGACTTCTCCGCGGCCAAGACCACGGCGACGCCAGATGGCAACGGCGGCTACATCATCAACGGCGAGAAGTGGTTCGTCACCGTCGGTGACGTCGCCGACTACCTGATCGTGCTGGCCTATGTGCAGCCCGACAACGCCCCGACCATGTTCCTGATCGACGTGCCCAGCCCCGGCGTAAGCATCACCAACGTGCCGCGCTTCACCCACACCTTCGTCTACGAGCATCCCGAATTCACCTTCAAGGACGTCAAAGTGGGCCCCGAGGCCGTGCTCGGCGGCATCGGCGAGGGGCTTGAGCTCACCCGCGACTGGTTCACCGAGGAGCGCCTGATGATCGGCGCCCGCACCATCGGGGCGGCCGAGCGTGCGCTGACGCTGGCCGTGGACTGGGCGCGCGAGCGGGTCCAGGGCGGCGACACGCTGATCAACCGCCAGCTGATCCAGGGCATGATCGCCGACTCGGTCTGCGACATCGCCACCAACCGCGCCCTGACCCACCAGGTGGCGTGGGAGTTCGACCAGGCCGACCCCAATGACGCCGAGCAGCGAAAGACCTTGCACGCCAAGGCAGCAACCGTGAAGCTCGCTGCCTCCGAGGCGTCCAACCGCGTCGCGGACCGGGCGGTGCAGATCTTCGGCGGCCGCGGCTACATCCGCGACTACCCGGTGGAGCGGCTGTGGCGCGAACTGCGCGTCGACCGGATCTGGGAGGGCACCTCCGAGATCCAGCGCCTGGTCATCGCGAACGAGACCAAGAAGCGCGGTCTCGAGAAGCTGCTGTCCTTCCCCTACGCCACGGACGGGGAGTAGCCAGATGGCGGCCGGGGCACACACCAGCTCGGAGCACAAAGGCAGCGTGGAAGTACGTCGCGAGGGCAACGTCGCCGTCGTGACACTGCGCCGCGAACGCAAACGCAATGCGCTGTCCACCTACATGGAGGCCGAACTGCTCCGGGCCCTGCATACGCCTGAGCTGACCTCCAGCCGGGCAGTCGTGATCACCGGTGGGGATACGGTGTTTTCGGCGGGTGCCGACATCACGGAGCTGCGGGACATGACTCCGGCCGCCATCGCCAACTACTACCGTGAATCCGGATCGGTGTACGAAGTCTTCGCCGCTCTGCCGCAACCCACCGTCGCGGCCATCACCGGCTACTGCCTGGGCGGCGGACTCGAACTGGCGTTGGCCGCCGACATCCGCATCGCCGATCCCGCAGCGGTATTCGGATTTCCCGAGGTGGGCATCGGCATCCTGCCGTCGTCCGGAGGTGTCACCCGCGCCACCCGGATCCTCGGGCCCGGCCGCACCCGTGACCTCGTCCTGCGCGGGCGCCGCATCGGCACCGCAATCGCCGAAGCGTGGGGTCTGATCACCGAGATCGCTTCTGCCGGAGAGCATCTGGCGACCGCGCTGACCGTCGCCAACGAACTCGCCGAGTACCAGCCGATGACCATGTCGGTCACCAAACAGGTACTCGACGCCAGCATCAACGCATCCCAATCTGCCTCGCTGGTGCTGGAACAAATCGCCTACGCCCTGCTCAACAACACCGCACCAGCTTCTGGAGAACCCCGATGAACCCGCTCGACGTCTTGGACCGGCCCACCAACCGTGGGTTTCTGACCAAACTGCTCATCGCCTGCTGCGGCGGCCCGTTCCTCGACGGGTACGTGATGAGCATAATCGGCGTGGCCCTGATCGGTGTGGGCGAGGACATGAATCCCAGCACCACCGAATCCGGACTGATCGGTGCCGCATCGTTGATCGGTATCTTCTTCGGCGCCACGGTCTTCGGTGTGATCACCGACCGGGTCGGCCGCGAAAAGATGTACGCGCTCGACCTGCTGGTCCTCGTCGCGGGCTGCGCACTGTCGGTATTCGTCACCGCCCCTTGGCAATTGATCGTGCTTCGGTTCGTCATCGGCGCTGCCATCGGCGCTGACTATCCGATCGCGACCTCGCTGTTGACCGAGTTCACCCCGTCGAAGAAGCGCGGTGCCATGGTCGGCATGTCCGCGGTGGCCTGGTCGGCGGGCGCCGTCGCCGCCTACGTCGTCGGTGCCGTCGTCGTGGCCGTCTCCGGCGGCAACCAGAACTGGCGCTGGCTGCTGGCGTCGAGCGCGGTGCTCGGAGTGATCGTCATCCTCATCCGGCGGGGCATTCCGGAATCTCCGCGATGGCTGATGAACAACGGCCGGGTCGCCGACGCCGAAGCTGTGGTGGAACGGATCTACGGCGTCAAACTCGACCTGAGCCAGGTGCCGGGCGACGATGTCCAGACCAAGCCGAAGGTCAGCCTGTCGGCGATCCTCAAAGGTCAATACGGGCGGCGGCTCATCATGTGCTCGGCGCTGTATCTGGCGGTGGTCACCCCGCTCTACGCGCTGTTGACCTTCCTGCCCTCAATCCTGCAGGGCTTCAAGATCTCCGGTGAGGGTCCCATGGGACTGATGGTCGAGACGGTCATCATCGGCCTGATCGTCGCCGGGTCGATCCCGGCCCTCTACCTCGTCGAGCGCTTGGGCCGGCGTCCCATCGCGGTGGTGCCGCTCGGGCTGATGGTTCTGCCGCTGGCCGGCCTGTGGCTGTGGGCAGGTGGCCCACTGTGGTTCATCGTCGGATGCTTCTGCGCGTACGCATTCATCTCGGGCGGCCCCAGCATCCTGGTGTGGATCTACCCCAACGAGTTGTTCCCCACCGAATTACGGGCCACCGCAGTCGGTTTCGCCACCGGAATCAGCCGATTCGGCGCCGCGACGGGTACCTACCTGTTACCGATCAGCATGTCGTCACTCGGCACCGGGACCACCATGCTCTTCGGTGCGATCCTGACTGCCGCGGCCTTCGTGGTGTGTCTGTTCATGGCCCCCGAAACCAAAGGCAAGACCCTGGAAGAGGTCTCGGGCCTGACACCGGAACCGGCACCGGTCCGTGGCTGAGCTGTCAGCTGCCGCATGGTCGGGCACCATCCGGCGCAACATTGCCACCTTCACCCGTGCGACGGATGAGAAGTGCGTAACCACCCCCGTGCGCGGCCGCACCGCAGCCGTCACGGTGAGTGTGCTCGACGCCGATCGCGATGCCCATGTGCTGATGATCAAACGCGCTCCGCGCGGTCTCAACAGCGGCCAGTGGGCGCTGCCCGGCGGCCGCATCGACCCCGGCGAGACCGCTACCGAAGCGGCCCTGCGCGAACTGTATGAAGAAGTCGGTCTGCAGCTGACCGAGGATCACATCGTCGGTGCGCTCGACGACTTCGTCACCGACTCCGGCTTCGTGATCACCCCGATCGTGGCCGTGGTGACGGGATCTCCCAGACTGCAACGCAATCCGGCCGAGGTGCAGTCACTGCACCGGATCCCGCTGGACCGTCTGGTCAGTGACGATCTGCCCCGGTGGGCCCCGACCCCGGAAGGTCCGCTGTTGCAGATGCCGCTGCGGAGCAACATGGTCGTTCACGCCCCGACCGGCGCCATCCTGCTGCAGTTCCGCGAGGTGGCGTTGCTCGGCCGCCACATCACGGTCGCAGGCCTGCAGCAGCCCGCGTTCACCCGGGTGTAGCACGCGTCCAGCCGCGCTGTGCGAGTGGCGGGGACCCATTCCGGTGAGCGGAACAACCGGCTGACTAGCCTTGATCAGCCGGGCTTCCTGACCATGGGCATGCCGCCCGGCGGGGAGGGCGAAGCATGTCGACAGAGCAGGCGATCGGAGGCGAGGGCACCACCTCCATGTCCCAGGTGGCGGCACACGCCATACGCGAGGGCATCATCGAGGGGCGGTACCCGCCGGGTAGCCGGCTGCGCGAGCGCGACCTCTCGGAAAACCTGCAGATGTCCCGGATACCGGTACGCGAAGCCCTGCGCCAGCTCGAGGTCGAAGGTTTCGTCACCACCAGCCCGAACCGCGGTGCGGTCGTCACGCAGCTGACGGTCCGCGACGTGGTCGAACTGTTCGATCTGAGGTTGTCGCTGGAGGTTCTGGCCGCACGGCAAGCGGCTCTCGCGGTCGCCTCGGGCCGCGCCGGGGACACGTTGCGGCAGATCGTCGCCGCCGCCCTGCGCGTCACCCGCTCCGGCGACATCGTCGCGATCCGCCAGACCAACACCGAGATCCACGCCGAGATCGTGGCGATGACGGGCAATTCGCTGTTGGCCACCACGATGGCGCCGCTGCTGGGCCGTATGCGCTGGGTGTTCGCGTTGACCGCCGACCGTGATCCCGAAGTGGAATACGCGGAGCATCGCGCACTGTGCGACGCGATCTACGCAGGCAATCCGGATTTGGCCGGGGCGCTCGCGCTGGCCCACATCGAGCACGGTCGGGTGCCGTCGCTCGAGAGTCTGGCCAAGGTGCTGCCTGCGTCGTAGCTACGACCACTCACTCCGGCCCGACCGAAAATCGCTGCCTCCTCCCAGGCAGGACAGCCGGGAAAATACCACCATGCGCGGATTGGGCAGAACCATTGCGGCAGCGGTCACGGCTGGCGTCGTAGCCGGTGGATGCGCAACACCTACCCCGCCGACCCAAGACGGCCCGGTGACGCTGAAACCGGCGCCAACGCAACTCGCAGAGTGCGGCCCCGACCAGTTGGCGCGTTGCGTTCCCCGCCTGGCCGATATCGAGCCGGATCTGTTCGACATGGTCACCGTGTACGGCCCGATATCGGATTTTGCGGTCCTGCCGCCGTCATCGGCACGGGAAGACGCACCGCCGGAGTGCCGGAGCCTGCCCAATCTGGGCGCCCGGCCAGACTCGGAGCTCGATGTCGCCTACCGGCCTGCGCCGGCTTCAGGCAATCGGTTCCCGGCCAACAACGGGGATGACTTTCACGTTCGATTCATGGTCGCGGGCACCGGCGCTGACATGACGGCCCAGATGAACGAGTGGGCCGACCACTGCCGCATGTGGGGCATCGCTGCGACCATGAACGACAACGGAATCCAGGCCTGGCTCATCGCCGAGTCGGCAGACGTACTCCAGAAATTCCAGGCGGGCGACGTCGACCAATGGCCTTTCGTCACCCATATGGCTGCCACCGAGTTGCCCAACGGTGTCATGGTGCAGGCGTTCTACCGCACAACCGATCTGTCCGCGACGTCACCCAACGACGTGTTCTCCGAGATCCTGCGTAGCGCGGGCCGGCCCCGGCCGCGCTCGGCGTTGCCGCCTTCGCTCACTGACTGGAGCCGGGCCCAGATCTCGTCTCTGCTGCCGCCCTTGGACGTCGGCGTCAGCATCGACGCCCAGGCAAGTCGATCCGACGGCCGGTGGCTGCTATGCCCTCAGGCTGAACACGCCCCGCTGTACGATCCGCAGGCGAGCTGGCACCGACCGACCAACCCGGCGGTCACGGACAAGACTCTGCCTCCTGCGGTCGCGATCTCCCGGGCACTACCCGGCACTGCCGCCCTGGCTGAGGTGCGCCGTGAAATCGCAACCTGCACAGCACATCTCACCGACATTCCGGCATTGTGCTCCGGCCACGACATGCACCAAACGCTCGACACCGATTCGGCAGTAGCCGATGGTGAAGAGACCATCCGCATCACCCAGCGCTGGCTGCGCGTCGAAAATGTCCAGGGCTACGACCGATGCGCTGAAGGCACCGATGCGTTACGCATCACCCACGTGCGCGGACTCATCGTCATCAGCAGCGCCGACGCGGCCGTGGTCAAGGGCACCCTCGGCGATCCGGCACTGCCCACCAGCAGCCTCGATCAGCTGCAAGCCCAAACCGTGCACGCAATCAAGACAGCCTGAGCGTGGTCACGCCTCGGTTTCGTCGGCCAGGGTGTGGGCGGCCTCCATCAGCATCCACCCCGACACCTGCACCGACATGTCCCGTTCCGGGATCGCCGACGCGTTGACCGCGCCCTCGACGAATTCGGCTTCCTGCCCCGCCGACGTGGGCACCTCGGCGTTGCGATTCCAGAACGGGCCGAACAACGGCAGGCCGTCGACCGTCTGGCGGTAATCCCATGCCGACTCCGCGGATTTCAGAACGAGCGACCGCGCGGTGTCGCGCGCAGCGGCGTCCTCGGCGGTATCCCCCGGCAGCGTCGTCGCCACCAGCGCGAGATACCGCGCCAGGATCCCGTTGAACAGGCCACCGTCGCCGCCACCGGCGCCTTTGATGACGCCGTCCTCGGTCATCTCTTTGGCGACCGCCGCGACGAGTCGGCGCACCCGTTCGGAATGCCTCGGGTCCTGAGTGCGCACCGCAAGCTCCACCTCGAGGCCGAGCACCACACCCTGGCAGTAGGTGTACTGCGCCCGCACCATCGAACCGGCCTTGATGCCGTCGAACACCAGGTGGGTTTCCGGGTCGATCAGGGTTTCGTCGATCCAGTCGGCCATCTGCTGGGCGCGGCGCAACCGATCGTCGTAGCGGGCCAGGAAGATGCCTGCCGGGCCGTTGGCCGGGGCATTGAAGAACTGGTCCTGCTTGCGCCACGGGATTCCGCCGCCGTCCTCGGGCACCCAGGCGTTGACGAACTGCTCACACAGCTTCTTGAGCGCACCGGGTTTCTCGACCCCCGCAAGCCGTCCCGCACGTTCCAAAGCCAGTGCGAGCCAAGCCATGTCGTCGTAATAGTCGTTGGTCCACCCGGTGTTGCGCAGATGATGCGACCGGATCTGCCGTTCGATCCGCAGCTTGCGGTCCGGTTGCGGATCCCGCACCTGCGCGTCGACGAGGCAGTCGAGCAGATGGGCCTGCCACCAGTAGTGCCAGGTGCCGAAATGCCGGTACTTCGGCGTCGACGGCCAGGCCACCACACCGAGTTGAGTACCCGGCAGGTACCAGAGTTTGCTCAGATGTCGTTGGATGATCGCAGCTTCGGCGCTGCCCGCGCGGTTGGCCCATAGCTGATCCATGACCCCGATCCTGCCCTACCAGGCCGCCGAAATGTCGGCGTGTCGAGTGATCCAAGCGTGCATCGCGATTCCGGCAGCAACCCCGGCGTTGATGCTGCGGGTCGATCCGAACTGCGCGATGGACACCGTCAGTTCCGCGCCGGCCTGCGCCTCCGGCGTGATACCGGGGCCTTCTTGGCCGAACACCATCAGACAGTCTCGGGGCAATTCGGTCTGTTCGAGCCGGGTCGCGCCCGGCACGTTGTCCACGGCGACGACGGTCAGTCCTGCCTCGGCGGCGTAGGCCAGCAGTTCGGCGGTGGTGTCGTGGTGGCGCAACCGCTGATAGCGATCGGTGACCATGGCGCCACGGCGGTTCCACCGCCGCCGGCCGACAATGTGGACGGTATGGACGGCGAACGCGTTGGCGGTACGCACCACCGCGCCGATGTTCGCATCGTTGCCGAAGTTCTCGATCGCGATGTGCAACGCGTGTCTGCGCCGGTCGATATCGGCCACGATCGCCTCGCGGGTCCAATATCGGTAGGCGTCGACAACGTTGCGGGTGTCGCCGTCGCGCAGGAGTTCCGGGTCGTAGCGCGCGGCATCATCTCCCGTGGGCAGCGGCCCGAGCCACGGCCCGACCCCCGGTGACTGTCCCCATTCCGTCGGCCCCAGTGGCTCACTCATGGCTTGGTCCACAGCGCGGCGTGCGTGCCGATCACCGACACCGTGGCGTACAGAAGCGCGGCGTTGATCTCGCCCTGCGTGCACAGCGAAGTCCGCGTGTTGACCGCTTCGCGCGACGCGTCCGGCAGCAACAGCACCGAAGCCCCGTACGCCGAACAGGCGTAGCTGAGCCCCGGCGGCGGCAGCGTCGGGGCCGCCACGACCATCAGCGGCCCGCCGCGCTGCGCCGAGTCGTCCCGGTAACGCTTTGCCAGGCCGTCGATCTCGAGACCGAGCAGCATGTAGCCGTTGCCCTTGAAAGCGTCGGGTGCGCCCATCGCGGTCGGGGCCAGTTGAGCACCGTCGGCAGTGAACGCGTCGACGCTCGTCGTCTTGATCGCGATACCGGTATCGCCTGCGTCGGTGGGCAGCATCCCGACCGGGAAGGCAGCCGGGTAGGCCACCGTGGTCTTCGGGATGCGCTCGCGCGGCGAATACACGTACACCCCGCGGACCTGACTCTGGTCCCGCAACGGCCCGAAACACACTGTGCCACTGAGTTTGTCGGGACCGGAGGCGGCCAGCGGCCGGATGCCCAGGCTGTTCACCCCGGCACAGCCTGCCAATCCGTTGACTTCGAGTGGGTGCGCGAGTGCGCCGTAGAGGCCGAACCGGAGATCCTCTGGCTTGGCGCGCTGGTCGCCTGCGGCCGAGGCGTCGACGTCGACGAGGACGTGCTGGTTGTCGAACCGCAGGTTGTCCAACTTGAAGTTCCAGCCCAGCACGGCCAGTGAAGCACCGAACGACGCCGTGAGTGCCTCGTACGTGCGGTGCGGCGCACCGTCAGATGAGCAGGCCGTGGCGACGACGAGGAGTACCGCCGTCACCGCCGCGATCAGTGCCCGCACCGTGTCTCAGGTTCTGCCACGGCCCTTGCCTACCACCCTTGTCATGGCACGCACAAAATCGCGCGGCACCAGCCGGCTGCCGGTGGTGAGCAGCTTGTACTGCAGCCCCGGCACGATGACAACCCTGCCCTTGGCCACCTCGGCCAGGCATTCGCGCACCACGTCGTCGACCTCGAGCCACATGTACGACGGCGTATCCGCCATATCGATACCTGCCCGCGCATGGAACTCGGTGCGGACGAAACCCGGGCACAGCGCGTGCACCCCCACCCCGGTGCCGGCCAGGCCGTTTGCCAATCCTTCGCTGAACGAGACCACCCACGCCTTGGACGCCGAATACGTCGACCCCCGGCCCGGGATCAGGCCCGCGACACTGGCCACGTTGATCACGGTGCCGGTGCCGGCCTCGACCATCGTCGGCAGCGCCGCGTGCGTCAGCTCCATCACGGCGGTGACATTGACATCCAATTGGGCCTGCAGCCGGGCGAAGTCAGCGGTCCAGAACTCCCCGGAGGTACCGAACGCGGCGTTGTTGACCAGAACCTGCACGCCGGACCGCAGCCGGTCGGCGACCCTGGCCCGGTCGGCGGCCACCGCCAGGTCGGCAGGCAGCACCTCGACCTCGACACCCGCCTCGTCGTGCAGTTCGGCGGCCAGTTGTTCCAGGCGGGCGGTGTCGCGGGCGACGAGCACCAGGTCGTACCCGTCACGGGCATATCGGCGGGCGAATCCCGCTCCGAGCCCCGACGTCGGTCCGGTGATCAGCGCGACGGGACGGGACATGCCCGCCACACTACTGAACGGCGCATTCGGGCTTTTAAACGCACGACCGCAACTAAACGTTTATCCATTCCAGATAACGGGCAATAGTGAGGCCGTGACGTCGACGGCGGAATATGCGGACCAACTCCGTGCCGCCCGGCTGCGCGTCACCCGGCCGCGTATCGCCGTCCTGGAGGAAGTGCGCACCCATCCGCACGCCGACACCGAGACGATCTTCGGCGCGGTGCGCACGGTGCTCCCCGAGGTCTCCCGCCAGACCGTCTACGACGTACTCAACGCCCTCACCTCGGTCGGGCTGCTGCGCCGGATCCAGCCTCTCGGTTCGGTGGCCCGCTACGAGACCCGCGTCGGCGACAACCACCACCACGTCGTGTGCCGCAGCTGCGGCACCATCGCCGACATCGACTGCGCGGTCGGCGCTGCGCCCTGCCTGACACCGTCCGACCTCGACGAGGCCATCGACGGTTTCGTGGTCGATGAGGCCGAGGTCATCTATTGGGGCCTGTGTCCCGACTGCTCCGCCTCGGCTTCCCGATCACACCCCTGATCACAGCCCTATCGAAAACCCGGAAGGAAATGTTGTGTCATCCGATACGTCCCACAGCCGCCCACCCCACCCCGACGCCGACACCGCAAGCCGCAGCGAGAGCGAGAACCCGGCCATCGCCTCGCCCAAGCCCCAGTCGCACGCGCCGCTGACCAACCAGGACTGGTGGCCGGAGCAGATCGACGTGTCGCGGCTGCATCCGCATGCCCCGGCATCCAACCCGCTAGGTGAAAGCTTCGACTACGCAACGGAATTCGCCAAACTCGACGTCGATGCCCTCAAGGCCGACGTCCTCGACGTGATCACCACCTCGCAGGACTGGTGGCCGGCCGACTACGGCAGCTACGCCGGCCTGTTCATCCGGATGAGCTGGCACGCCGCGGGCACCTACCGCATCTTCGACGGACGCGGCGGCGGCGGGCAGGGCCTGCAGCGGTTCGCCCCGCTCAACAGCTGGCCCGACAACGCCAACCTCGACAAGGCGCGGCGGTTGCTGTGGCCGGTGAAGCAAAAGTACGGCAACAAGATCTCCTGGGCGGATCTGATCATCTTCGCCGGCGACGTCGCCCTCGAATCGGCCGGATTCAAGACGTTCGGTTTCGGCTTCGGTCGCGAGGACGTGTGGGAGCCCGAAGAGGTGCTGTTCGGCGAGGAGGACACCTGGCTGGGCACCGACAAGCGTTACTCCGGCGAGCGCGAGCTGGCGCAGCCATACGGCGCCACCACCATGGGTCTGATCTATGTGAATCCCGAAGGCCCAGAAGGCAATCCAGATCCGCTGAAGGCAGCCGTCGACATCAAGGAGACGTTCGGCCGCATGGCGATGAACGTCGAGGAGACCGCGGCGCTGATCGTCGGCGGTCACACGCTGGGCAAGACCCACGGTGCGGGCGACGCCGACCTGGTCGGCCCGGAGCCCGAGGCCGCCCCGATCGAACAGCAGGGTCTGGGCTGGAAGTGCCCGTTCGGCTCCGGGAACGCCGGCGACACCATCACCTCCGGCCTCGAAGTGGTGTGGACCCCCACGCCGACCAAGTGGAGCAACTCCTTCCTGGAGATCCTGTACGGCTACGAGTGGGAGCTGACCAAGAGCCCCGCCGGGGCATGGCAGTTCGAGGCCAAGGATGCAGAGGCCATCATCCCGCCGCCGTTCCCCGGCGCGCCGAACCGCAAACCGACGATGCTCGTCACCGACGTGGCGCTGCGGGTGGACCCGGAGTTCGGCGAGATCACCCGGCGCTGGCTGGACCATCCCGAGGAACTCAACGAGGCGTTCGCCAAGGCCTGGTACAAGCTGCTGCACCGTGACCTGGGCCCGATCTCGCGCTATCTCGGGCCGTGGGTCGCCGAGCCGCAGCTGTGGCAGGACCCGGTGCCGCCGGTCGAGGGAGAGCTGATCGACGACGCCGACGCGGCGACGCTGAAAGCCAAGATCCTCGATTCCGGGCTCTCGATCCCGCAGCTGGTCAAGACCGCATGGGCGTCCGCGTCGAGCTTCCGCCGCACCGACAAGCGCGGTGGCGCCAACGGCGCCCGGCTGCGGCTGCAGCCGCAGCGCAGCTGGGAGGTCAACGAGCCGTCCGAGCTCGACAAGGTGCTGCCGGTGCTGGAGAAAATTCAGACCGACTTCAACGCGGCAGGTTCGAAGCAGGTATCGCTGGCCGACGTCATCGTGCTCGCCGGCAACGCCGCGATCGAGAAGGCCGCCAAGGACGGCGGTGTCTCGGTGACGGTGCCGTTCACCCCGGGCCGCACCGACGCCACCCAGGAGAACACGGACGTGGAGTCGTTCGCGGTGCTGGAGCCGCGGGCCGACGGTTTCCGCAACTACGTCCGTGCCGGCGAGAAGACGCCGCTGGAGCAGCTGCTGCTGGAGCGGGCCGCCCTGCTGGGAGTCACCGGGCCTGAGCTCACAGTGCTCATCGGCGGGTTGCGGGCCTTGGGCGCCAACCATGGCGGCAGCAAGCACGGCGTGTTCACCGATCGCCCCGGCACCTTGAGCAACGACTTCTTCGTCAACCTGCTGGACGGTCGCACCGAGTGGAAGCCTGCGGAGTCGCAGGAGAACGTCTACGAGGGACGCGACCGGGCGTCGGGTGACCTCAAGTGGACCGCGACGGCCAACGACCTGGTCTTCGGCTCGCATTCGGTGCTGCGCGCGATCTCAGAGGTGTACGCCCAGGCCGACGGTGCGCAACGGTTCGTCGACGACTTCGTCGCGGCGTGGGTCAAGGTGACCGACAACGACCGGTTCGACGTCAAGAAGAAGTAGTACACGAAAAAGATCACCCCGTGGGCCTGGGCTCACGGGGTGATCTTTTTTGAGTTTCTAGCGCTGGTAGTGCGGTGCGTGGCGCCCATTGCGCGCCTGCGGGGGCGCGGGCCTGCGGATCGTGTCCGAGCGGGCGGGTTCCTGACGGGGCTGCGTGTAGCGGCTCACGTCACCGCGGCCGGGAGGCGCGTCGGCCCGGCCCGGCGGCAGTTCGCGCCGACCGGCCGAGGTGGGCTGCAGCGGACGACTCGGCGACCCGGCGCGACGCACCAGCGCGGCCTGGCTGGCCGGTGCCGATGCGCCGTTCTGCGGAACCGGCGGCAGCACCCGCAGCAAGTCGTTGAACTGCCGCACGGTGCGCAGCCCCTCGTCCCATTGGGCCCGGGTGCTGGTGACGGGCATGCTCACCAGCGTCCAGTGCTGCTCGTTCCACATGATCTCGGCGCAGTCCGGAGCGGTGTGGGCGAACGTCACCATCCGGCGGTCACACGCGCGACGGGCGGCGTCGAGGTTGGTGGAGTACACCATCCGCGGTCCGATCGCGCCGAGCAGCCAGATGTCGCTCTCCCGGGGCTCCTTGATGCCTTTGAGTCGGAGGTCGACGACGACGTTGGTGCCGACCTTGCGGTGCAACGCGATCACCGTGGCGACTTCGTCGATGTCGAAAATGAATACCGCCTCGCCACGAATCTGGCCGAGCACGACATTCTTGGCCGTGACGTCGCCGACAGTCGACATCACCCCGCGCTTCCAGCGCTTGAGGATCTCGTCGGACTCATGCTCGTAGTCGAAGCCATGCGACTTCGCCCACGACTTGCGGCGTCGCCCCAACCCACGTCGACGGTCGATGTCGACGTACAGCAGCACTGCCGCACCCACGAAACAGAGTGCGGACAGCGTGAACCAGAGCGGGACCATCGGACCTAGCCTACTTGTTGGTAGGCCGGTTGCTCGAACTAACTAAGGTCACAACCCGGTTACGTGCGGTTTCTCTTCCCGCCAGCAGACGCAAACTCGCACATTTCCTTGATGAAAAGTGCGAGTCTGCGTCTGCTCGGCAGTGAACTCAGCCCAGGACCAGGCTCTCGCCGTCCTCGCTGACGTTCACGGGCACCACATCGCCGTCGTGCACCTCACCGGCCAGCAGTTTCTTGGCGAGCTGATCGCCGATGGCCTGCTGCACCAGCCTGCGCAGCGGCCGCGCGCCGTAGAGCGGGTCGAAACCACGGTCACCCAGCCACTTCTTGGCGTCCAGCGACACGTCGAGCGACAGCCTGCGCTGCGCCAGCCGCTTGTCGAGCTGCTGGAGCTGGATGTCGACGATGGAGACCAACTCGTCGGGCTTGAGTGCGTCGAAGATCAGCACGTCGTCGAGCCGGTTGATGAACTCCGGCTTGAACGCCGCCCGCACCGCTGCCATGACCTGCTCCGGGGTGCCACCGGCGCCCAGGTTGGAGGTCAGGATGAGGATGGTGTTGCGGAAGTCGACCGTACGGCCCTGACCGTCGGTCAACCTGCCCTCGTCGAGCACCTGCAGCAGCACGTCGAACACATCCGGGTGGGCCTTCTCGATCTCGTCGAACAGCACCACGGTGTACGGACGCCGCCGCACCGCCTCGGTCAGCTGACCACCCTGGTCGTAGCCGACGTATCCGGGAGGCGCACCGACCAACCGAGCCACCGAGTGCTTCTCGCCGTACTCGCTCATGTCGATGCGGACCATCGCCCGCTCGTCGTCGAACAGAAATTCTGCCAGCGCCTTGGCCAGCTCGGTCTTGCCGACACCGGTCGGGCCCAGGAACATGAACGAGCCCGTCGGCCGGTTGGGATCGGCCACGCCGGCCCGGCTGCGGCGCACCGCGTCCGACACCGCGACGACCGCCTCGGCCTGTCCGATGACGCGCTTGCCCAGCTCCTGCTCCATGCGCAGCAGCTTGGCGGTCTCGCCTTCGAGCATCCGGCCTGCCGGGATACCGGTCCAGGCCTCGACCACCTCGGCGATGTCGTCGGGGCCGACCTCTTCCTTGAGCATCACGTTCTCGCGGGCTTCGGCCACGGGCAGCGCCGCGTCGAGCTTCTTCTCGACCTCGGGGATCCGTCCGTACCGCAGCTCGGCGGCCTTGGCCAGGTCGCCGTCACGCTCGGCGCGATCGGCCGCGCCGCGCAACGTGTCCAGCTGCTCCTTGAGCTCGCGGACCACGTCGATGGCGCCCTTCTCGTTCTGCCACCGGGTGGTGAGCTCGGCGAGCTTCTCCTTGTAGTCGGCCAGCTCGCCGCGCAGCTTCTCCAGCCGCTCCTTGGAGGCCTCGTCCTCTTCTTTCGACAGCGCCATCTCCTCGATCTCGAGACGACGGACCAGCCGCTCGACCTCGTCGATCTCGACAGGCCGGGAGTCGATCTCCATGCGCAGCCGCGACGCGGCCTCGTCGACCAGGTCGATGGCCTTGTCCGGCAGGAACCGGCTGGTGATGTAGCGGTCCGACAGGGTCGCCGCGGCGACCAGCGCGGAGTCGGTGATGCGCACGCCGTGGTGCACCTCGTAGCGGTCCTTGAGGCCACGCAGGATGCCGACGGTGTCCTCGACGGACGGTTCACCGACCAGCACCTGCTGGAAGCGACGCTCCAGGGCGGCGTCCTTCTCGATGTACTTGCGGTACTCCTCGAGCGTGGTGGCACCGACCAGCCGCAGCTCACCGCGGGCCAGCATGGGCTTGATCATGTTGCCTGCGTCCATCGCGGATTCGCCGGTGGCACCGGCGCCGACGATGGTGTGCAGCTCGTCGATGAACGTGATGACCTGGCCCGCCGAGTTCTTGATGTCGTCGAGGACGGCCTTGAGGCGTTCCTCGAACTCACCGCGGTACTTGGCACCGGCCACCATGGATCCGAGATCGAGCGCGATGACGGTCTTGTCCCGCAGGCTTTCCGGCACATCGCCTTCGACGATGCGCTGGGCGAGACCCTCGACGATCGCGGTCTTGCCGACGCCGGGTTCGCCGATGAGCACGGGGTTGTTCTTGGTACGCCGGCTCAACACCTGAACGACGCGACGAATCTCGTTGTCGCGTCCGATGACCGGATCGAGCTTGCCTTCCCGGGCGCGGGCGGTCAGGTCGGTGGAGTACTTCTCCAGCGCCTGGTAGCTGCCTTCGGGATCGGGGCTGGTGACGCGGGCGCTGCCGCGGACCTTGGTGAACGCCTCCCGCAGGGCTTGCGGCGACGCGCCGTTGTTGCTCAGCAGCTTGGCGACCTCGGAGTCACCGGTGGCCAGGCCGACCATCAGGTGTTCGGTGGAGACGTATTCGTCGTCCATCTCCGTCGCGAGCTGTTGGGCTGTGGTGATCGCAGCCAGCGATTCCCGGCTGAGCTGCGGTTGCGAGCTGGCGCCGCTGGCGCTGGGCAGCTGGTCGAGCAGCCGTTGCGCTCCGGCCCGGATCGTCGCGGGATCGACACCGACGGCCTCCAGCAGGGGTGCGGCAATGCCATCATTCTGAGTGAGCAGTGCCATCAATAGGTGGGCGGGCCGGATCTCCGGGTTGCCGGCAGAGCTGGCCGCCTGCAGCGCTGAGGTCAGCGCCGCCTGAGTCTTGGTCGTCGGGTTGAACGAGTCCACGACACCTCCCTTTTCGGATACAGAAAATGCTTGTCGCGATGTACAACGTAGTCAAGGTTGAGTCTGTTCCGCTCAAGTCTGAAAATTTTTCGGTCAATTTCCGATCGACGCGCCCGCAGTGACCGACGCCGGTAATCGACCAAGGTCCACGCCGTTCCGGCAGTACCGGGCTACCGTCTACGCATGTCCGAATCCGGCTTCGGTGACTTCGAATACGAGCGGAAGTTCTTCGTCCGCGAATTGCCCGCCGTGGCGGCGTCGGATCCCACACCTGCCCTGATCGTGCAGGCCTACTTGTTTTCGGCCGACGGATACGCGGTCCGGGTCCGGGTGCAGGGCCCCGCGCCCACCGACCTGCAAACCACGCCCGGCGAGCTCGTCGAGGCACTCGGCGAGGAGTCGATAGGGACCATGACCGCCAAAGGCCCCGCCGTGGGCGGTACCCGCTATGAGGCCGAACGCGAACTCGATCCGATGGTCGCGGGACAGATCGTGCGGCGGGCCGAGCATGTGGTGGCCAAGGTCCGGTATTCGGCATGGCTGGGCGAAGACGGCTGGATCATCGACCGGTTTCTCGGTGCCAACACCCCGCTCGTGCTGTCCGAGGTGGAACGCGGCGGCCCGGTTGTCGACCTCGCGATCCCCGCGTTCTGCGTGACCGAGGTGTCCGAGGATGACCGGTTCCGCAACGAATATCTGGCGCACCACCCGTTCGGCGGCTGGGCCGACGAATACCGACGTGAACTCGACGCCCGCGGCCCGACGTTCGTCGACACCCTGGGGCGAAACCAATTCGAAGGCACCTGACCGACACTGAAAACCCGCCGCCACATCGTGGCTAGCGTCCCCGACGAATCCTGCGAACACCGAAAGAGTGCGCCATGTCCGAAAGCTGGGGGTCGGTGCTCACCGAACTCATCCCGCTGGCACTGGTGGTGGCGTTGTCACCGCTGTCGATCATTCCCGCGGTGCTGGTGCTACACACCCCACGGCCCCGGCCGACCGGACTGGCGTTCCTCGCCGGCTGGCTCGTCGGGCTCTTCGTCCTGACGGCGGTGTTCGTCGAGGTGTCCAACCTGCTCGGCGGACTCGACAAGGCGCCGAGATGGGCGTCGTGGCTCCGCATCGTGATCGGCGTCGCCCTCGTCGTTTTCGGCGTCTACCGCTGGCTCACCCGGGCCAAGTCCGAACACACGCCGGCCTGGCTGAGCAGCATGAGCAAGTTGAGCCCGCCTCGTGCGGCAGTCACGGCCGCGGCGCTGACGGCGGTCAATCCCAAGGTGCTCTTCATCTGTGCCGCAGCGGGTTTGGCGATCGGTAGCGCCGGGCTGGGGCAGCACCGGGCGTGGCCGGCCGTCATCTATTACGTGGTGATCGCCAGTTCGACAGTGGCACTGCCGATCCTGGGCTACGCGGTATCGGGCGAGCGCCTGGACCCACTACTGGCCCGCGTCAAGGATTGGATGGAGCGTCAACATGCGGTGCTCGTGGCGGGAATCCTCGTGGTGATCGGACTTCTGGTGCTGTACAAGGGGATTCACGCGCTCTAGCAGGCCGGTCGAACGGTATGGGTTCCTGTGAATTACCTGGAAATTCACTGGTAGCGTTCACCGTAGGCCTCTCCCGTCGCGGCGAATTGGTGCGTTTGTGCCCACCGATGCGCTGTTAGCCTCGTTTTCGACGAGAGGGGGCGTTGCCACATGGCGCCGAGGATTCCACACAGGCCGGGAAATCACCCGAATCCGGGTGGGCACCACCCCAATCCCGGCGGGCACCATCCGCGCAATCCCGGTGGGCACCAGCCGAATCCAGGCGAACATCACCCCAACCCCGGCGGGCACCATCCCCACAATCCCGGCGGCCACCACCCGAACCCCGGTGGACACCATCCCCACAATCCCGGCGGCCACCACCCCAGCAACGAGGGCGGCCACGGCGGCGGCATCTTCGGCAAGATCAAAGACGCGTTCAACGACGCCAAGGACATCGTCTCCGACATCAAAGACATCGTCTCGGACGTCAAGGACATCACCGACACCGTCTCCGACGTCGTCAGCGACGTAAAGGACATGTTCAGCGGCACGTTCGGCGGGCTGGCCGGCGGCCTCGGCAACCTCATCGACATCGGCAGGCAGTTCTTCTCCAAGGCACCGGAGACGCCGATCATCGACGCGGGCCTGCAAGTCATCAACGGCATGAGCGAGATGTGCGGCAACGGCAGCCCCGACACGGGCGATGGCTTCGCCGACGGCGCCGACCAGTTCGACAACGTCGGTCAGTCCCTCGATTCGGCAGCGCCCGACGACAGCTGGGAGGGTGGCGGCGCGAGCGCCTACTCCAAGCAGAACGTCAAGCAACAGGGCCGGATGCAGACCCTGGCCGAGACGGACAGCAACGTCGCACAGGTCCTGGCCCAGGAAGCCGAGCAGCTGGGTGTCACGGTGCAGCAACTCAACAGTGCCGCAACCATTCTCCAGCTCGCCATTCTGCCTGCCTCCATCGCGATGGCCGATCCACTTGGCGGCGAGGCGATTTCGGTCGCCATTCAGATCGCCGCGGTGGCCGGCGGCATGGCCATCGCGACACCGGCGATGGCCAACATGGTGAGCAACTCGATGCAGAACGCGCAGGCCATCCAGCAGGCCGCCAATTCCTACCGCGACGTTGCGTCCAACGCCAAACTCGATGGCTCGCCGTCGTTCTCGCCGTCGACCCGCGGTAACCGCCGACCGCATCAAAAGGACCCCAACGGCAAGCCCGAGTCCCAGACACCCCCGTGGCTCAACCAGACCCCGCTCGGTGACAACGCGACACCGGGCAGCGGCGAGAGCATGTATCCGGGCGGCGGTTATGGCGCGGGCAGCGGCAGCGGCGGCGGGACCGGCAGCGGCGGCGGGACCGGCGGAGGTGGCGGCGGGGGAAACCCGGGCGCAGGCACCGGCAGCGGCGGCGGGAGCGGTGGCGGTGCCCCGGTCAGCCAGGGGTCCGGGGCCGCGACGCCGGCCGGCATGTCCACCGGATCGTCCGGCGGAGTACCGGGTGGCCTGCCTGGCGGCGGTGCGTCCGGCGGCGGCTCGCCGAGTGGCCTGCTCAGCGGCCTCGGCAGCGCGCTCGGTTCGTTGATCGGCCAGGCTGCCCAGCAGGGTGCGCAGGCCGCGCAGAACGCCCAGAACCAGAAGGCCCAAGAGCCCGGCGCCGACGAAAAAGACAGGGCCAAGGACAAAGACGGCAAGGACCCGGACAAAGACGCCAAGGACGAAGACGGCGACAAGGCCGAGGGCGACGCCACGCCCGAGGACGCCCAACTGGCCGGCGCCCAGGCGGGACCGGGTGCTCCCGGCGAGCGGGCCCCGATTCACTTCGAGTTCGACATGGACCGCGAGCAGGCGCACGGGCCGGTCAACGTGACACTGGATCCTGATCACCCCAACGCTGCACCCGTCGTCTCCCGTCCGCCCACCCAGCAGGTCTAACCGAGCTCCGATCAAAGGGAGATTCCCATGGGAAATTTGAACGTCACCACGGCCCACCTGCGCGAATTGGCAAGCCAGCAAAGCGAAGCCGCGAGCGCCATCACCGAAGCCGCCGCCGCCACGCAGGGCACCGCCATGAACATGTGGAGCTCGCACGGCATCGTCTGCTCCGCGACGAACATGGCGGTGATGGCGGCCGACGGCGCGCGAGGGGCCGCGTGCACCGCCGCTGCCAAGGTCTCGTCGACCCTGTCGGAGATGCTCGACACGGCCGCCTCGCAATACGACCAGACCGATTCCGCGCAGGCCTCCGAACTCGACACCACGATGTACACGTGATGCTGCGACGCCGCGCGCCGCACAGTCCCATCCGCGCCTTCAGGGGGTTGAGCAATGGCTGACCACGACCGGTTCGACGACGACACCGACGAGTGGGGCGGCTCGCACGACGACGGGCTGGGTGCGTTCGACTTCTCCACCCCCGACTCAGCGGCCGACGACGAATCGGGCCTGGACTCGTTCGACGCATCGCACGATTCCGGCGCTCAGCGCGACGCCAGCGGCGAGGACGACGACTTCGACGTCCTGTACGTGGACGCACCGGCCACCGAGGACGACACCGACAGTGACCTCACCGCGTTCCATGACGCCGAGCTGCCCGGCGACGAAGAACAGGAAACGCTGTTCCCGCTGTTCGTCGTCACCAATCCCCCCGGCACGGTCAGCGTCACCGCCGCGATCAGTGGTCAGTTGCAGCAGATTCAGCTCTCCCCGCAGGCGAGCAAGCTGACCGAGTCCGAACTGGGCCACGAGATCCAGCGGACCGCTGCCGTCGCCATCAAGAAGGCACAGGCGGGCCTGAACTACTTCGTGTACAGCACCCTGGTCAAGCAGGGCATGGACCACTCGTCGGCGCGCAATTTCGTGGAGTTCGGCATGCACCTGCCGAACATCGAGCAGGCCAAGGAGGCCGAAGCCGACTTCATAGCGCAGTATCGACGGGAGTGAGGTCAGCCCGCGGCGGGCAGCCCGAGTTCGTCGGCGTCGGCGGTGAGATAGCGCGTCACCGTCGGCGCCACCAAACGCACCAACTCGTCCTCGGACACCGTCGCCAGTGGCGGAATCTCCATCACGTACCGCAGCAACGCAACGCCCACGAGGCTCGACGCGGCCAGCATGGCCCGCAGCCGCGCCTGTTCGCCGCCGCCGAACACCCCTGACACCGCGGTCAGCACGTAGTTCTGCATGAAGCCTCGAAACGCTTCGTGCGCATCGGAATTCGATGTCGCGGACTGCAGCATGACCCGCATGCTCGCCGCGGTGTCCGGTCCGGTCCAGATGTCGAGGTAGGCGCGCACCATCCGGGTGCCCACATCGTCGCCGGGCCCTTCCAGGGCCGCCACCAGGTTGGCCGGGTCGATGATCAGCTGCAGGGATTCGCGGAACAGGTCGGCCTTGGAGCCGAACAGGTAGAGCACCATCGACGGGTCGACGTGGGCATCGCGGGCGATGGCCCGCAGCGTGGTCTTCTCATATCCGTCGGCGGCGAATCGGGCTTTCGCGGCCGCCAGCACCGCATCCCGAGAGACCGGATCGCCCTGCCTGCGGCCGCGGCGCCGGGTTTGCGCAGGTGAAGCCATACGCGAACACTATCATTTCAATGCCTGTTGAAATGTTGCCAATGCGGCGTTACGCTCGGCGCAGCTCATTAATTCAACATTGGATGAAAAGGCTGATCCCGTGACAACAACCGCTTATCCCGCCCCCGCACACCACGCAGCCCCCGAGCACCGTGCGCCCGCCGCGCTGCGCGCCGCCGGCATCATCGCCCTGTTGACCGCCGCGATCGCACTCGTCGCCATCGCGTTCGCCCTGCCCGCGGCACGGTCCAAACCTCACAACGTCCCCATCGGCGCCGCAGGGCCACAGGCGGCGAGCAGCCAGGTCGCCGAGCGCCTCGAGCAGCAGGCCCCGAACGCCTTCGCGGTCACCTACTACCCGGGCGAAGCCGAGCTTCGGGACGCCATCCGCAATCGAAACGTGTACGGCGGCATAGCCTTCGGCCCACATGGGCCGCTGATGCTGATCGCCACTGGGGCCAGCCCCACCGTTGCGCAGCTGCTCAGCCAGGTCGGCACCGGCATCGCGCAGCACTCGGGCGTCGCACTGCGTACCGAGGACGTGGCCCCGCCACCGGCCAAGGACCCCCGCGGCGCAGGCCTGGCCGCATCCGCACTCCCCATCACCCTGGCGGGCATGCTGCCGGCGATCGCCCTGGTGCTCGCGCTCAAGCGTGAGGTGTGGACCCGACTCGTCGCGACCGTCGTGTTCTCCGGAGTAGCCGGTATCACCATCGCCGCGCTGCTGTACTACGTCTTCGGCTCGATCGAGACGAACCTGTGGGGCGTGGCCGCGGGCCTGAGCCTCGGCATCGGCGCGGCCGGGCTATTCACGCTGGGCCTGGGCTCGCTGTTCGGCAAGGTCGGGTTGGGACTGGGCGCAGCGCTGGCGCTCCTGATCGGCAACCCGCTGTCGGGGCTCACCTCGGCGCCCGAGATGCTGCCCAGCGGCTGGGGTTTCGCGGGGCAACTGCTCCCCCAGGGCGCCAACGCCACGCTGTTGCGGTCCACCGCGTTTTTCGACGGCGCGGGTGCGAGCACCGCGATCTTGGTGCTGAGTTGTTGGGTGCTCGTCGGTGCGGCCCTGGTGGTGACGGCCGCTTTGCGGCAGCCCGCTGGGCGGCACGTTTAGAATGCGACCGCGTGGGCCTCGATGACCGTGACGCGCTGCAGCTCCTCCGCGATGCGGTCGACCCTGAGCACGGGTCCGACGCGCTGATCCGCGACTTCTACACCCACTGGTTCGCCACCGATCTGACCGCGCGCGATCTGTTTCCGCCCGACATGACCCAGCAGCGCACGGTGTTCGCCCGGGCGATGACCTGGCTGTTCGGCGAACTGATCGACCAACGCGCGGAAGAGCCGGTGGCGTTCCTGGCCCAGCTGGGCCGAGACCACCGCAAATACGGTGTGACGCAACAGCATTACGACTCGATGCGAGAAGCGCTACTGGCCACCATGCGCACGCATCTCGGCGCCGGGTACACCGACCGGATCGCCGACGCCGCGCATGAGGCGGTCGGGTTGTTCGTGGGGGTGATGCGTGGGGCCGCCGACGCCGAGCAGACCCCGGCCTACTGCGACGGCACCGTCATCGAGCACCTCCGCGTCACCCGCGACGTCTCGGTGATTCGGCTGCAACTCGATCAGCCGCTGTTCTATCACCCCGGCCAGTACGTGACGGTGCAGGTGCCGCAATGGCCGCGGCGGTGGCGGTACCTCAGTCCGGCCATCCCGGCAGACCGGTCGGGCGCCGTCGAATTCCACGTCCGCTCGGTCACCGGCGGCATGGTCAGCACCGCGATCGTCGCCGAGACGCGCGTCGGCGACCGGTGGCGGATATCCAGCCCGCACGGCGCCATGCAGGTCGACCGCGACGGCGAAGACGTACTGATGGTCGCAGGTAGCACCGGCCTGGCACCGCTGCGCACGCTGATCATGGACATGACCCAGCACGGGGTGAATCCCCGGGTGCACCTGTTCTTCGGTGGGCGCTATCCGTGCGATCTCTACGACCTGAAAGCGCTGTGGCAGATCGCCTCGTCGAATCCGTGGCTTTCGGTGACCCCGGTCTCCGAGTACAGCACCGACCCGCCATGGGCCACCGACTATCCCGATCCGCAGCCGCCCCGCGGCCTACATGTCCGCCAGACCGGTCGGCTTCCCGACGTGGTGACCCGCTACGGCAACTGGGGCGACCGCCAGATCCTGATCTGCGGCAGTCCCGGCATGGTGGAGGCGACGAAAGCCGCTCTGATCGCCAGAGGTGCACCGCCTGAACACATCCAGCACGACCCACTCACAGACTGACCGTATTGGTGTGACCGCAACCGGCACATGACAGACTGGCGCCATGGCCGACTACCAACCTGTCATCCTGCGTGATCCGTCGTCATCGCTGACCGCGACGTACGTACCGGTCGCGGGCATGGTGTGCACGTCGCTGGCCGATGACGGTGTGGAGTTCCTCGGCCAGCGGCGCGGCCTGGAGGCCTACATCACCACCGGCAAGACGATGGGCATCCCGATCCTGTACCCGTGGGCAAATCGGTTGAGCGCCAGTAAATATGCCATCAATGGTGCGGTCGTGACGCTGACGCCCGGGGTGGCGGGGGTGCGTAGCGACCAGCACGGCGTGCCCATCCACGGCGTGCTCGCCGCCAATCCCGGCTGGCTGGTGATCGAACAGACCGACAACAAGCTGGTCGCGATCCTCGACTGGGGTGGCAAGCCGCGCCTGCTGACGACGTTCCCGTTCCCGCACATCCTGACCATGACGGTGACGCTCGCGGACCGCACGCTCACCGTGGCCACCACGGTGATGCCGTCGACAGCGGCGTCGGTGCCGTTGTGTTACGGCTACCACCCGTATCTCAAGATCCCGGATGTACCGCGGGAGGAATGGCAGCTGCAGACGCCGACGATGCGTCATCTGCCAGTGGACAACTGGGGCATCCCGACCGGAGAAACCGAGGAGTGGCCGGGCGGCACCGAGCCGCTCAAGACCACCGAACTGGACCACGGCTTCGACCAGGTTCCCGAAGGTTCGGTGTTCGCCATCTCGGGCGGCGACCGTCGCGTCGAGGTGACGTTCGCCCGCGGCTACCCGGCCGCGCAGTTGTTCGCCCCGGCCAACGATGACGTGATCGGCATCGAACCGATGGCGGCACCAACCGACTCGCTGCGCCGCGGCAACTACCCGATGGCGGTTCCGGGACAACCGGAGACCAGCACCTTCGCGATCAAGGTCAGCTAGCCGGGCCGCTTCCGTCGAGCAAGGTGGCTGCGAGCTGCCGGGCCGCGTAGTCGTCGAGGGCTGCATGTCCGAGAAGCAAGCGGTACCACAGAAAGCCGTAGGCGAGATCGGTCAGCACGTTGATATCGGCGTCGACGCAGATGTCGCCGCGGTCGCGGCCGCGTTCGAAGAGGCTGCGCAGCGGCTCCTGGCGCATGACCGCGTAATCCGGGGCGATTGCCGCGATATCCGCATCCTGTTGGGCAAGTGCCATGAACTGACGGAGAATTCGCTGATTCGCGGTCGCGTCGGCGAACGATGCGATCAATAGCTCGACCAGATCGTCGCGGAAGTTTCCGGTGTCGGGTACGGGCACCGTCGTAGCGGCCCGCTCGGCCAGGGCCTCGGCGATCAGCGGTCCTTTTCCGTTCCACCAGCGGTAGATCGTCTGACGGCCGACGCCGGCTGCGGCCGCGGTGCCCTGCACGGTCACCTCACCCGACTCCTCGAGTGCGGCGATGGCGGCGTCGATGATGGCCTGCCGTGCCTCCGCGTTCCTCTTCCTACCGGTGTGCGCCCGTGAGCGTGAATCGGTCACGGAGCGAATCTACCCTTTGACAAGACAGTGTGTCTCGACAATGATTTGTCGAGACACACTGTCTTGTCAATTGAGGTGATATGAATGGTGGTCCAGTGGCCGACAGCCATCGACAAGATTCTCGACGGCGACCAGGTCGTCGGTGTCGCGACAGTGACACCCGCAGGGGGCGTGGTGATCTCGCCGATGACGAACTTCGCCGTCCACCGTCCGCACGCCGGTACGATCGCGGTCAACAGCTCGCTCGGAGCCGCGAAGAAGACCGAGCGAATGCGGCGGAACCCGCACGTGGCGGTTGCATTTCACAGCCGCCGTCACAGCTCGGCCGACGGATCGCAGTACGTACTCGTACATGGCGACGCCACGGTGTCCGCACCCATCCGGGACTTTCCGTCGACCATCGGCACCCGATGGGACGAGAAGGACGGTGCACCTGCCGGCGGACTCTGGGGATGGTGGTTGCGCGACTACTACGCCCGGGTACCGATCACGATCAGCGTCACCCGCGTCGTCGTCTGGCCCGCACTTGACGCGACGGGTTCGCCGCAGATCTACGGCGCACGGTTGCCGGGAGTGCCCGCCTCGCAGTCACCCCCAGCCGGCGGCACCACTGCGCGGACCAATTGTGCTCGCGCAGCGCGCATTTCGCGGCGGCTGTCACATTTGTTGCTCGGGTGGGTCGGCGCCGATGGCTATCCGGTGGTGGTGCCGGTATCGCTCGAGCGAGGCGACGACTGTCTGCGGCTCAGCACGGCAGCACCGATCTTGCCCGCCGGAGAGCGGCGGGCCGGACTGACCGCTCACCAGTTCACCCATCACGGCCATGGCCGCCACGGAGACCACCAGCGCCTGCACACGGGCTGGCTTGAGGTCGAATCACCTTGTACAGCACGGTATTATCCGCACAGCAGCACAGGCTTCCACATGCCACCTTCGACACTGGTGTACCGGCTGGCGGTTGGCCTGGCGGCGCGCAACGGCGCGAAAGCCGTCGGCGCTGCACCCTGATCGCTAGCGGGCACCCCGTCGGGGCTGCCAGACCACCACGGCCTTGGAGGTCATCCCGACATCGTGGCGGGAGCCTGCGCTGAGCTGTTCAACCTGCTGGGTCAGCTCAGAGACCCGGGCGCGCAGGGCATCGACCTGATTGGTCAGCTCGATGATGCGCTTGATGCCGGCGAGGTTGACGCCTTCGTCCTGCGACAGGCGCTGCACCTCGCGCAGCAGATCGACATCACGCTCCGAATACCGCCGTCCCCCACCGGAAGTGCGTTGCGGGGTGACCAGGCCGAGCCGGTCGTACGTGCGCAGGGTCTGCGCGTGCATACCGGCCAGCTCGGCTGCCACCGAGATCAGAAACGTGCGTGCTTCCTCTTTACGCTTACTCATACGTTCCCTGCCCATCCGGCCCGCGGATCAAATCCGCTGGCCCGCTCGGCTTTCGCGTATGCCTCCAGCGCCTCGGCCGCTTCACCTTCGAGGTGCGGCGGTACCGCGACCTTCACGGTGACCAGCAGGTCGCCATGACCACCGGAGCGCTTGGGCACTCCGCGTCCACGGACCCGCAGGATCCGGCCGTCGGACGTGCCCTTTGGCACGCGGACGCCGACCTTGCCGTCCAGCGTCGGCACGGAAAGTGTTGTGCCGAGCGCCAATTCGTGGAAACTCACCGGGACCGCGACGGTCAGGTCGTCGCCGTCACGGCCGAACACCTTGTCCGGGCGCACATGCACGGTGACGTAGAGGTCACCGGACGGTGCGCCCCGCAACCCGGCTTCACCCTGCCCGGCAAGCCGGATCCGCTGCCCGTCCTCGACGCCCGGAGGGATCCGGACGTTGATGGTGCGGGTGCGGGTGGTGACGCCGGTGCCCTTGCACTCGTCACACGGGTGCTCGATGATCGAGCCGCTGCCCCGGCATTCGGTGCACGGCTCGGAAAACCCGAACGCCCCCTGGTTGCGGTTGACCACACCAGAACCGTTGCAGTTCGGGCACACCTTCGGGCTGGTGCCCGGTCGCGCACCGCTGCCGTGGCAGTTGGTGCAGGGTGCCGGGCTGGTCAGCCGCAGTGGCATGGCCACGCCTTTGGTGGCCTCCAGGAACGACAGTTCGGTCTCGGTCTCCAGGTCGTTGCCCCGCCGTGGACGGCTCGGGCGCGGTTGCGCACCGCGCCCGAACAGCCCGCCGAAGAGGTCACCGATGTTCGCGCCACCGCTCTGACCGGCCGCGTCGAACAGGTCGCCGAGGTTGAATTCGGCTCCGTCGGAACCGAATCCGCCGCTGAAGCCGCCACCGCCGCCGTCGTTGAACCGGCGGCCGAAGCCGCCCCCGGCGAACAGCCGCCGGGTTTCGTCATACTCCTTGCGCTTCGCGGGGTCCGACAGGACGCTGTTGGCTTCGGATACCGCCTTGAACCGCTCCGCGGCTCCCGCATCGGGATTCCGGTCGGGATGCAGTTCGGAGGCCAGTTTCCGGTAGGCCTTCTTGATCTCGTCGGCGCTGGCGTCAGAGGAGACGCCAAGCTCCTTATAGAAGTCCTTCTCGACCCATTCGCGCTGGGCCATACTGCGCCACCTCCTTACCTCGTCTCTCTAGTTGGTCTTATTTGTCTGATTCTGCGGCCTGCGGACCGGCGGCGTCCGGGTTATCGGCGGTGCCGGCCCCGGACGCGGCGTCTGGCACGGTGTCGACGACACCGACCAGCGCGTGCCGCACCACCTGGTCACCGACCTTGTAGCCGCGGCGCATCACTGTGCCGACCACCGGATGCGTGCCGTCGCCCTCGTGCTGCACGGCCTCGTGCAACGACGGGTCGAACTCGTCGCCCTCCTGGCCGAACGCGGAAAGCCCAAGTCCTTCAAGGGCGCCGACGAGCTTGTCGGCGACGGACTTCAGCGGACCGGATTCCAGGTCGCCGTGGTTGCGGGCGCGGTCGAGGTCGTCGAGCACACCCAGCAGCTGGGTGACGACACCGGCTTTGCTCCGCTCAGCGATGAGCTGCTGATCTCGCAGGGCGCGCTTGCGGTAGTTGTCGTACTCGGCCTTCACACGTTGCAGCGTGCTCTTGAGCTCGGCGACCTCGTCGCTATCGCCGGCCGGCGCCGGTGCTGCGGCCGCGGCCGGCGCCGCCCCTTCCGGGGTCGGCGCCGGCTCACGTACTTCACCGGTGGTCGGATCGATGCGCCGTTTGTCGGTGACGGTCACCGGCTCGTGCGAATCGTTCTCGCTCACTTGGTCTCCCTGTCATCGTCGACGACCTCGGCGTCAACCACGTCGTCATCGGAACTCGTCGAGCCTCCGGCACTGGCGCCTGCGGCCTGCTCGGCCTGAGTGGCCTCGTAGATGGCCTGACCCAGCCCCTGGCTCTCCTCGCCCAGCTTCTCCATCGCGGACTTGATCGCGGAGATGTCGGTGCCTTCCAGCGCCTTCTTGGCGTCGGCGATGGCGGCGTCGACCTTGCTCAGCGTCTCCTCGGGCACCTTCGAACCGCCCTCGGCCTCACGCTGCTCCTTCACGAACTTCTCCGTCTGGTAGACCAGCGACTCGGCCTGGTTGCGGACGTCGGCCTCTTCGCGACGCTTGCGGTCCTCCTCGGCGTGCGCCTCGGCGTCCTTGATCATCCGGTCGATCTCTTCCTTGGACAGGCCAGAGCCTTCCTGGATCTTGATCGTGTTTTCCTTGCCGGTGCCCTTGTCCTTGGCGGTCACGTGCACGATGCCGTTGGCGTCGATGTCGAAGGTGACCTCGATCTGCGGCACGCCACGCGGGGCCGGCGGGATGCCGGTCAGCTCGAAGGAGCCGAGCAGCTTGTTGTGCGCAGCGATTTCGCGCTCACCCTGGAAGACCTGGATCTGCACCGACGGCTGGTTGTCGTCGGCGGTGGTGAAGGTCTCCGACCGCTTGGTGGGGATGGTGGTGTTGCGCTCGATGAGCTTGGTCATCACGCCACCCTTGGTCTCGATACCGAGGGACAGCGGGGTGACGTCAAGCAGCAGAACGTCTTTCACCTCGCCCTTGAGCACGCCGGCCTGCAGCGCGGCACCCACGGCGACGACCTCGTCGGGGTTCACGCCCTTGTTGGGCTCCTTGCCGCCGGTCATCTCCTTGACCAGGTCGGTAACTGCGGGCATACGGGTGGAACCACCCACCAGCACGACGTGGTCGATGTCGCCAACGGCGATGCCTGCGTCCTTGATCACCTGCTGGAACGGCTTGCGGGTGCGGTCCAGCAGATCCTGGGTGATGCGCTGGAACTCGGCACGGGTCAGCTGCTCGTCGAGGAACAGCGGGTTCTTGTCCGCGTCCACGGTGATGTAGGGCAGGTTGATCGAGGTGCTCTGCGAGCTCGAGAGTTCGATCTTGGCCTTCTCGGCGGCCTCACGCAGCCGCTGCATGGCCATCTTGTCCTTGGTCAGGTCGATGCCCGACGTGCCCTTGAACTTGTCGACCAGCCATTCCACGATGCGGTCGTCCCAGTCGTCACCACCGAGGTGATTGTCACCGGAGGTGGCACGGACCTCGACGACGCCGTCGCCGATTTCCAGCAGCGAGACGTCGAAGGTGCCGCCACCGAGGTCGAAGACCAGGATGGTCTGTTCCTTCTCGCCCTTGTCCAGGCCGTAGGCCAGGGCGGCCGCGGTCGGCTCGTTGACGATGCGCAGAACATTCATGCCTGCGATCTGACCGGCTTCCTTGGTGGCCTGACGCTGGGCGTCGTTGAAGTACGCGGGCACGGTGATCACCGCGTCGGTGATGTCTTCACCGAGGTAGGCCTCGGCGTCCCGCTTGAGCTTCATGAGCACACGCGCGCTGATCTCCTGCGCGGTGTATTTCTTGCCGTCGATCTCCACGGACCAGTCGCTGCCCATGTGGCGCTTGACCGAACGGATGGTCCGGTCGACGTTGGTCACCGCCTGGTTCTTGGCGGGCTGGCCGACCAACACCTCGCCGTTGCGCGCGAACGCGACGACCGACGGGGTGGTACGGGAGCCCTCGGAGTTGGCGACGACGACGGGGTCGCCACCTTCCAGAACCGCGACGACGGAGTTGGTGGTCCCGAGGTCGATACCGACCGCACGAGCCATAGTGTTGCCTCCTGTTAGACATATAGGGGTCTGAGCGGACTGCGCTCAAGCTTGCTCTGGCCGACCATCGGTTGTCAACCCAAACTTGAGTCTGACTCACTCAACTTGTTGTCGATGAGGTCAACGGGGGTTTTCCCGGATTTGTTCCCCACCGCGAGAATTTTTTCGGAGAATGCCGAACTTGCTGCTCAGAGGCTCGCTACCGCGGCACGGCAGGCTGCTAGCCGAGGACTTCCCGCTCGTTGGCGCCCGACATGCGGGAGTCGCGCGAGTTGGTCACGCTCTGCGCAAACTGGTCCATCGACTGCATGTTGGCGATCTCCGAGAGCGTCTCCCGCTCGTGGTGGTGCCTCTTGTTCTTGTTCCGGTAGCGCGAGTACTGGTACATGAAGAACGCCGGTCCGGTGAGCAGGAAGAGGAAGGGAATCCACTCACTGCCACCCGACGACGAGGACGACGAGTGATGATGGCTCGACGCGACGATGTCGAGCGCCATCGACAACATTGAGATGTCCACCTGCGCCCCCTACCGCCAGAACACCAGGGCCGAGAGGAATGTCCCTGCGAGCCCGAACAATTCGGCGACGCCGGAGGCGACCCACAGGCGCGTGGTGTTGATGGGCACCGAGCCCATCGTCTCGCCGGTGCGGCCGTTCACCGCGATGTAGTGCAACAGCTCTTTCCCGCTGCTCTTGCGCTCGTAGTAGCTGTAGAGCCACACCGGCAGGTACGCCGACACCCACCGCTCGCCGTGGACATCGATGCGCTGCTGGTCCCACCGCACGCCGCGGTCGTAGAAGTCCAGAGTCTCGGCCGCGCGGTACCTACCGATGTCCTGGGCCTGCAGGCGTGCTGGTGCGAACATGGCATCGATGTCGAGATCCCGCCGCTGCGAGGTGAATCCGGAGAGGTAGTTGGGGTCGTAGCGCACGGCGTTCTTGGTGTCGAACGGCATGATCGAGTTGATGATGTTGTTGGTGTTGCGATCGGTGTGGAAGTCGCGCTTGTCCGCGGCCGATTCGATCGTGAGGTCGTCGACGTAGAGATCGAACTTGCGGGCCACGCGATACGCGTCGAAGTCGTATCGGGTCTCGGACCGGTCGTCGTCAATCCGCACGGTGTAGCTGCGGGTGGTGTGCTCGCCGAAGCCCACGAACTCGACCGAGCTGTTGAAGTCGATGATCAGGTAGGGCAGGTAGACACCCATGACGTTCTCGGGGGCGAACTCCGCGGTGAACCGCCGGTTCGCGAAAAACTTTCGGGCCGAGACGAATTCGGAGATGCGGGCGACGGCCTCGGCTTTGGGCAGCGAGAACGGCAGCACGACGTCGGGGACCGCGCCGTTTTGGATCTGCTCGTTGACCGAGAGCTTGTTGCGGCACCAGTGACAGCGCGCCTGCACGGCGTGGGCCGTGTCGATCGACACCTCGGCGCCGCACGCACTGCATTTGAAGCTGACAACCTGATCGACACCCGGGATGATGTTGCCGGACGCCGAGCCGACCTGGCGGCCGCGCAGTTCCCGGATCGGCGAGTTGAGGTTGAACAGCTCCGCAGCGTTCTTCTCGCTCCACGCGAATCGGCAGAATCGGCACACCAGTTGGCTGCCCTTGATGTCGAAGCCGATGTCGGTGGCCCCGCAGCGCGGGCACTTGTTGAGGCCGTCCGCTCGGTCCGTCGCGGTCTGGATGACCTGTGGGCCGTCGTGCTGGTCGTAGGTCACCACAGGCGCTTCCCCTGGGCCGTAGCCCGCGTTGCGCTCGGCCTCGCGCGCCCGGTTCACGTCATCCCATGTGGCATTGGCGAATTCGCCGGGCGGGGTCACCTCGACGGCCCGGTCACGCGGGATAACCCCGCCGGGCTGCGCGTATCCGTATGGCTGCGACGGCGGAGCTTGCTGCGGCCATTGATTCTGCGGAGGCGGGGGCTGGCCGCCGTTGTCTGGCGGATACCCGCCGGACCGGCGGTCGTAAGGGTCGGACATGGCCTTACAGTCCGAGCGCTCTGGCCTTGGCGGCGTCGTAATCGGCCTGCGTGATGAGGCCCTGATCGAGCATGCTCTTGTACTGGGCAAGCTTCGCGACCGGATCCTCGCCTGCCGGAGCCTGCTGCTGCGGTGGGTTCTGCGGAGGCGGCCCCTGCTGTTGGTAGCCCTGCTGGCCCTGCTGCGGATAGCCCTGCTGCTGGTATCCCTGCTGGCCGTAGCCCTGCTGCGGCGGGGGCACCTGCTGATACGGCGCAGGCCCCGGCGGCTGTTGCAGGCCGCCCATGGCGCCGCCCGCGGCGTTCATCCCCATGCCCATCATCGCGATTCCGGCTGCGCCACCACCGTTTTCGCCTGCGGCCTGCATACCGCGGGCGACCGACTGCTGCAGGAACGAGTTGCCGCGCGAACCGCTCAGGGCGTCGGCCTTCTTGACGTCGGACAGCAGCCGGCGGGTGTCTTCGTCGTACTCGATCGACGCGATCGCGACGTTGACGATCGTGATGCCGCGCCCGCTGGTCCACCGGTAGGCACTGTCGACGGCAGCCGAGAGCGACTGCGCGAAACCGATCGAGTCACCCTGGATGCGCGCCATCCGATTGCCCTTGCTGGGGTCGTTCGTATAGTGCGAGAACGCAGGCGCGAGCGATGACACCACCTCGTTGAAGAGCTGGGTGGCCGCGTCATTGTCGAAATCGGTGAAATCGAACACCTGGCCGTTGGCCTGCAGATACGTCAACGGCACGAACTGGGTGGCGAACAGGACCGGGTCGATGATCCGCATGGTGTACGTGCCGCGGGTGATGGCACCCACCTGAGCGCCGAGATACGCGTCGTCCCAATAGATCTCCGACTGCGTGCCGAAGCGGTTGTTGGGCAGCTCACGGAGGTTCACATAGAACACGAGCTGCTGGCTGCCCGGCCGGCCGCCGAACTTGAAGCGCTCGAACGATTGCGTGACGAGCGGGCTCACGATGCCGTTGCCGGCGAAGATGGACTGCGAGTTGATGTCGTCGGAACGCCACTCGTAGCCACCGGGCTGCGCGATGAAACCGGTGATCTTGCCGTCCTGGAACGTCAAAAGGCCGGTGCCCTCGGGGACGACGATCTTCGATCCGTTGCTGATGATGTTCTGCGACCCCCGGGTGTTGGAGCCGCGGCCGGCGTTCTGCCCGACCGGAACGCCGGGGAAGATCGCTGCCGTCGGGGCGACCTGTGGCGGAACGATGAAGTCTTTCCACTGGTCAGCGAGCGTCCCGCCGAACGCGCCTGCGAAAGCCTGAATGAATCCCACGGTTGGCGCTCCTTAGACCTCGCAGCGATCCGACAGCGGGGGCCGTCAATCGCCTCGACGGAGAGGGCATTTGCCCTTGGTTGGCAGCCACAGCGTACCCGCGAAAACCCTTCGGACAGGGCGGTCTCGCGGGCACACCCTTTGCCCTGCGGGGCAGATTCTTCGCGGGTGCTCGTGATCGGCGACAGCGTTCGGGTACACGCGCGGCGCGCGCAGGTCACGCGCGGCGATCCTCCACGGAGAGTTGGCCGAGCATGTACCGCACGCAGTTGTCCACCTTGGTCCGCCAGGCCTCCACTGCCCGCGCCGGGTCCTGGCTGCGGAGCTCGTCGATGATTCGCTGGTCGTCGGCGATGATCTCGGCGGTCGGATACCGGTAGTCCAGGCCCAGGATCGCGATGAACAGCCGCACCTGCGCGGTGAGCTGCACGAACATCCAGCTGATTCGCGGCATCCCGGCGGCCAGCGCCAGCTGGTCCTGCAGATCCATGTCCAGGGCGTACGTCTCGGCATCGAGCCGGTGCTCGGCGCATACCGCGATCCGGGCCAACGTGGTGTCCACGTACGCCGGTGGCGAGATCCGTTGCGCGGCCATGGTTCGCACCAGCGCCGTGCCCAGCAGACCGCGCGCCGTGTAGGTCTCGATCACGTCGCGCGGTGTGGGGGTCGGCAGGCGCAGGTGGCCTGCGCGACGGTCGAGGATCGCCTGTTCGGCCAGATAGTTCAGCACCTCGGTGGTCCGCGGGCGGGACAACCCCGAGAGGCCCGAGATCAGGCGCACCGAGATGGCCTCGCCGGGGCTTAGACCGCCCTCGGCGATTGCCGAGCACAGCGCGGCCACGGTGTCGGAGATGTCTTGGACCGAGGCAGGCGCGGCGGGCACCGGTTCGGGCGGCGGCGTGGCGCGGGGCAACCCGCGGCTCCAGGTGAACGTCCACGGCTCCTCGCCCCTCGCCGTCGTCGCGGCATCGCGGATGCGGGCCTGCAGCGCCCGCAACTCTCGCAGCTGGGTGGGCGCGATACGCGCGGCGAGGTGGTGCAGCTGCGCCGGCCACTCCGGACCGGGCCGGCTCAGTACCGTCACCGTCGGATGCCGGGTGAGCCAGCGCCGGGCAGCCGAATCCAGTGGCTGGTCCACCACGAGGGTCACCGGCGCCTCGGGCAACCACTCACGTTCGGCGCGCCGGAGCAGGGCGAACGCCTCACCGTCGGACGCGGTCGCGTCGTCGGCGGGCGGGCGACGAAGCAGCGCCGCACACAACACCGTCTCGACGGCGTCGGTCAGAATCGCCGATGGTTCAGCGACCGTCGACTCGGCACCCTCGCGTTCGAATCCGAGCGTGCAGCCGAGTGGGCCGACGTCGACGTAGCTCAGGACCAGCGTCTTCTCGCCGACATCCAGGCCGGTCACGGGCGGGAAGTGCTGGCGGCGGATCCGGCTCACCGTCGCCTGGCTGACCCCGGTGGCCTCGGCCACGGCGCGGGTGGTCCAGCGGTCGCGACCATCCGGCGGCGCGGTGAGCGAGCAACCGAGTACGGCACGCAGCATGTCGTCGGTGACCGTCGGACGGCCCTGCGGCGGGGTCACGGCCAGCAGCGCATCGACTCCGCCGTGCCGGTAGGTGCGCCACCACCGACTCACCGACGTGGTGCTCACCGATGCGCGCCGCGCCGCCTCGGCCACGCCCATGTCCGCGCAGTCGAGCACCACCCGGGCCCGTACCCCCTGACCATGGGAAACCTGGCGCGATCGGGTGATCCGCAGCAGCTCCGCCCGGTCCTCGAGGGGAAGGCGATGCGCGTTGTCCGCCATGCCGCAACCATAACTTTCCTGTGAATCACTCCGGATCGGATCCATCACACAGACTAGTCCGTGGTGATTTGCATCACGCATCGTACTTCCAGTGGTTCCGCGAGTACCGCGGCGAAGGGAGTTCGAAAACATGAGTGACCCGCTGTTCACGCCGTTCAAGCTGAAGAATCTGGTGCTGCGCAACCGGATCGTCAGCACGTCACACGAACCGGCCTACAGCGAGGACGGTCTTCCGAAAGACCGCTACCGCATGTACCACCGGGAGAAGGCCCGCGGCGGCGTGGCGCTGACGATGATCGGCGGCAGCGCACTGGTCAGCCCGGACTCCATGCCGCCGTTCGGCAATCTGCAGCTCTGGCGCGACGAGGCCGAGCCGCTGCTGCGCGCGCTCGCCGACGATGTACACGAGCAGGGCGCCGCGGTGATGACCCAGCTGACGCACATGGGCCACCGCACCGACAACTACACGCACGACTGGATTCCGGCGCTCTCGGCGTCGGGCACCCGCGAGCCGGCACACCGATCGTTCTCCCGAGTCGCCGATGTCCGCGATCTGGAGCGCATCGCCCGCGACTTCGCCGACACCGCGGCCCGGTGCAAGGCCGGCGGCCTGGACGGCGTGGAGATCTCCGCCTACACCGGTCACCTGCTCGACAGCTTCCTGTCCCCCCGGCACAACCACCGCACCGACGAGTACGGCGGCTCGCTGGAGAACCGGATGCGGTTCCCGTTGCAGGTCATCAACGCCGTGCGCGAAGCCGTCGGCGACGACTTCATCGTCGGCGTGCGCATGTCTTTCGACGAGATGCTGCCGGACAACTCCGGCATGGTCCCTGCCGACGCGCTGCAGATCGCGGCCGCGATGCAGGACGCCGGGATCGACTTCTTCAGCGTCAACCGCGGCAACGCCGACACCGACTGGGAACTGGCCAAGGTCATCCCGCCTATGTTCACCCCGGCCAATCCGCACCTGGAGTTCGCCGGCTGGATCAAAAAGCAGCTGTCGGTCCCGGTCATGCACTCGTCGCGCATCGCGGACGTGGCCACGGCCCGCTATGCGATCAGCGAGGGACTGCTCGACATGGTCGGCATGGTCCGCGCGCTGATGGCCGACCCGGACCTGCCGAACAAGACGCAGGAGGGCCACGCCGACCGGATCCGGCCGTGCGTCGGCGCGAGCGTGTGCATCGACGGCATCTACACCCACGGCTCGGCGATGTGCATCCACAACCCCGCCACCGGCCGGGAAACCCAACTGCCGCAGCGCGTCACCCCGGCCCCGGCCGAGCAGCACAAGCGCTGCGTGGTGATCGGCGGCGGACCCGCCGGACTTGAGGCGGCGCGTGTGCTCGCCGAGCGCGGCCATTCCGTCACCCTGTACGAGGCGGGTGACCGCTTCGGCGGGCAGGTGGCGCTGGCCGCGGTCTCCGAGCGCAGGCGCGATCTGATCGGCATCGTCGATTGGCGGTACGACGAGTGCAAGCGGCTCGGCGTCGAGCTCAAGCGCAACCACTACGTCGACCCATCGGAACTCGACTCCTTCACCGAGTCGGTGGACGTGGTCATCCTGGCCACCGGCGGCCTGCCCAACCCCGACCTCGGCATTCCCGGCGGTGAGCTGGCCGTCGACACCTGGGACATCATCTCGGGTGCCCGCAAGGTGGGTGGCGACGTGCTGGTCTACGACGACCTTGGCGGCCACCAGGCCATGGATGCGGTCGAGGCACTGATCCGCACGGCAGGCACCGTCGAATACGCGACCCCCGAGCGCAGCGTCGCCGTCGATGTCGGCGCATCCCCGGCGGGCCAGTACTTCGCGCTGTTCGCCGACCATGAGGTGAGCACCGGGGTGCTGCACCGGCTGGTGTCGATCGAGAAGCACGACGGTCGCCTGCTGGCCCGGCTGCAGGTCGAAGGCGCCAAGGCCGCCACCGAGCGCATTGTCGACGCGGTCGTGGTCGAACACGGCACCGAACCGGACAACGACCTCTACGAGGCGCTGCTGCCCGGTTCGGTCAACCTCGGCCAGATCGCGATCCGCGAACTGCTGGCCCGCTCGCCGCAGCCTGCGACGGCGAATCCCGACGGTCGCTACGCCCTTTATCGGGTCGGCGATGCCGTCGCGAGCCGCAACATCCACGCCGCGATCCTCGATGCCTACCGCCTCTGCCTGGCCATCTGAACAGCCACCGCAAACCCTCCACAGCCCACCCACACGAGGAGTACAGCCATGTCTTCGCCACAGAGCACCGCGGGTAAGGACGCCGCTGGGTTACCCGTAAGTACCCCGGCATTCCGGCGCCGATTCCTGTTCCGGCTCACCGCAGTTCTGGTCGGCGGGATGTTTCTCGACGGCTACATCCTGGGGATCATCGGTCCCGTCACCGGCCTGATCCAGGACGACCTGCAGGTCAACGACCTCATGATCGGCCTGATCGCGGCAGGCACGCTGTTCGGCATCTTCGTCGGCGCCCCCGTGGGCGGCTGGCTGACCGACAAATACGGCCGCAAACCCATGTTCCTCATCGACATGGGCCTGTTCGTGCTCGCGTCATTCCTGCAGTTCTTCGTGGCTCTGGGCCAGTTCTTCATCACCTCGGCAATCCAGCTGCTCATCATCCGTTTCCTGATGGGCATCGCGATCGGCGGCGAGTATTCGATCGGCATGCCGCTGATGACCGAGTTCTCGCCGGCCCGGCTGCGCGGCCGCCTGCTCGGCGCCGCCCTGGTGGCCTGGTACGTCGGCTTCATGGTCGCGTTCATCGTGGCGCACGCACTGATGGACGCAGGGCTGAACTGGCGCATCATCATCGGCTCCAGCACCGTGATCGCCGCGGGGTTGTTCCTGGCCCGGTTGGGCCTCCCCGAATCGCCACGCTGGCTGATCCAGAAGGGCAGACGCGACGAAGCGCTGTCCATCGCCAACAAGTACATGGACGTGCTCGAAGCCGCCGCCGTGACCCGCGAGAGCGAGGGCTGCGACAAGAAACCCGTCGTCAGCGGCACGTTCAGCATGCTGTTCAACAAGCACAACTGGCGCGCCACCCTGTTCACGGCCGGCTTCTGGTTCTGCGCTGTGACCCCGTACTTCGCCATCGCGACCTTCGCCGACAAGGTGCTCAAGCAGTACGGCATGGGTGAGGGCCTGGCCAGCGGTGTCGGCCTGTCGGCGCTGGCATGCCTCGGCGTCCTCGGCACCGCGCTGCTGCTCGACAAGCTCGGCCGACGCGTGCTGTCTGTCCCCACGCAATGGGTGTGCGTCGTGCTGCTGGCCGTGATCGGGTTGTGGACCGGGGCACCGTCCATCGCGGTGCTGACCATGTTCCTGGCGTTCTCGTTCTTCAACGCCGGCTACACGACGCTGACCCAGGTCTACCCCGGCGAGGTGTTCCCGACCGAAGTCCGTGGCATCGGCACCGGCTTCGCCGCCGCGTTCAGCCGGATCGGCGCGGGTATGGGCACGTTCCTGCTGCCCTGGTCGATCGCGCACCTCGGGATGTCCGTCAGCATGCTGGTCGCGGCCGGCGTCGCGCTGGTGGGAGCCGCGCTGTCCCAGTGGCTTGCCCCGGAAACCAAGGGCAGAACCCTGGCCGAGACCGCGTCGACGCTGGCGCACTGATCCGCAGTAGGTTGGCGCGCATGACGTCTTCGAGTGTCGACCTGACCACAGCGCAGCGCCTGGTGGCGGCCGCTCATGCCGAAGCACAGCGGCGGGCGGTGACCGTATCTGCCGCCGTGGTCGATTCGGGTGGACACCTGGTGGCGTTCGGGCGGATGGACGGGGCCGAGATCGCCGGCCCCGTCCTCGCCGTCGACAAGGCCTACACCGCCGTGGCCAACAGCACTGCGACCGCGGAGCTGGGTGTTTTGGCCGCGCCTGGCGGTGAGCTTTTCGGACTGCAGGCCAACGGCGGCGGGCGATTCGTGATCTTCGGTGGCGGCATCCCGCTTCGGGCCGGCGGTGTGATCGTCGGCGGTGTCGGGGTCAGCGGCGCCAGCGCGGCCGACGACGTCGCGTGTGCCGAGGCCGCGGTCGCCGCGTTCGGCTGAGCCGGATCACGGGGCCGAGCAGCCGCACGTCTCCCCGATCCGCAGCGACGCCCTGAGCTCCGCGCCGACGCCGCCCTCCCCCAGCAGCTGCCCCAATGCTCGGCGCGCCAACTCGTCGACCGGTTGTTGCACCGCGGTGAGCCGCAACTGACCGTAATCCGTTGCACCGCCGTCGAATCCGATGACGCGTATGCGCTCCGGGATCTGCAGGCCCGCATCGGCGATGGCCCGGATGGTGGCAGCCGCCTGGCCGAACGTGCCGACCACGAATGCCCGGGGCGAGCGCTGCGTACGCAGGAACTCACCGACCGCGGCGTAGGCACCCGCGGGCGTGAGATCGGTCCGGATGTGACGGAGTCCCGCGCCGACGACGGACGCGACACCCTCGAACCGCTGCTCGACGGTTTCCCGGTCGCCGTGCCGCACATCTGATTCGGTGAAACCACCCACGAATACCGTGTCGTGACACGCATGTTCGTCGAGCAGGTGCCGGGCGGCCAGCGCGCCCGCCTGCGCGTGGTCCACGGCGACGATGTCGTCGGCGACGTCGCCACGCACATTGTGCAGCCACACCACGGGGATGCGTTCCTGGCGGCACAGCTTGGCCGTTTCGGGCGCGTTGGCGGCGCCGATCACCACCAGACCGTCGACGCCCACCTCGGTGAACGCGGTAGCGAATTCCAGCTCACGTTCCGGGTCGTAGCCGGTGTTGCCGATCATGGTCAGGTGGTCGCGGGCCCTGGCTTCGACCTCGATACGCCCGACGAACTCACCGAACAGCGGCAACCCGAGGTCGGGGACCAGCAGGCCGATCTGACGCCACCGTCGCGGCCGCCGCAGCGCCCTGGCGCGTCGATCGGGCCGGTAGTCCAGCTCGTCGATGGCGTCGATAACCTTGGCCCGCAACGACTCTGACACCGGACGCGGCCCGTTGTTGAGCACGTAGCTCACCACTGCCGTCGATGTACCGGCCCGGCTTGCCACGTCTGCCAGGGTCGGACGTTTTCCGCTCACCCTTGGATTCCCCGTCCCCTGACGACGCTTCGCCAGACTTTCGATCACGCCGATTATGACGGTTACGCCAGCATCTTCGCTTACTACGCTAATCGATTAGAACTGTTACGGGGAGGACCCGTGGACGTAACACGACATTGGTGGAGTAGCTGACATGGCATTCGTACGACAGTCCGGCGTCACACATTTCGACCCCGAACTCGCCTACGACAGCTACGTGCTGTTCACGGGCGCAGATTCGGTCACGCGCCTCATTGCCCTCGACGGCACGGTCGTGCACGAGTGGCCCTACGCGGGCGTGCCGCCCCGCATCCTGGATCCCGCGCTCAACGGTGGCCGCATCGGCGACGTCGGGGTGCAGCTGTCCGACAGCGGCGATGCGCGCGGTGGCATTTACGCCAACGGAACTGTGGGGCAACTCGATTGGAACGGTGACCGGGTTTGGGAATGGGGTCTGCAGGCGCCAGGTGGAGCGGCCAGGCAGAACCACGACTGGGAGCTGCTGCCCAGCGGCAACCGGCTGATCCTGGTCACGGCACCACGCGTGGTACCAGCCCTGGGTGACCGCGTCGTCGGCGACCAGGGCCTCTATGAGGTGGCGCCGGACGGGGAGATCGTCTGGAGCTGGCTGGCCGGCGACCATCTCGACGAGTTCGGCTTTTCCGAGACCGGTTGGGCCGCGCTGCGTGAGACGGTGGCCCGCGACCCCGAGGACCCGTGGGGCTACCTGGAGATGAACAGTGCCAAATCCCTTGGCCCCAACCGCTGGTACGACGTGCAGCCCGACACCGTGTTCAACCCCGACAACATCCTGGTGAGCTTCCGCAAGGCCAACATCATCGCACTCATCGACAAGTCGTCCGGAGCCGTCGCCTGGCGACTCGGACCGTACTACGCCGCGCAAGCCGGAGCCCAGCACCAGCGGATCAACGCCCATAAAGTCCCGCGCCCGCTGGATCAGACCTCCGGACAACACAATCCGCACATGATCGCCGCGGGTCTGCCGGGCGCGGGCAACATCCTGGTGTTCGACAACCAGGGCGGGGCGGGTTACCCACCCGCACCGCTTGGTATCTACGCCGGCTCGCGGGTTCTCGAAATCGACCCGGTCACACAGGAAATCGTATGGCAGTACACCGCAGAAGATTCGGGTCGCCCGTCGTGGACGTTCTTCAGTTCCTTCGTGAGCAACGCCCAGCGCCTGCCCAACGGCAACACCCTGATCACCGAGGGCATGCACGGGCGGCTGTTCCAGGTGACGGCCGACGGCGACGTCGCATGGGAGTACCACAGCCCCTACGAGGGGTATGGCGTCGCCGGTGAACCCGAGGTCAAACAGCCCCGGGTCCCGGGAGTCGATCGGCTCACCCTGACCGCCCTGGTCTATCGCGCCCAGGCCGTACCGTTCGAGTGGACTCCGCTTCCCGGTGGGCACTCATGACCGCAGGAGTGGCAGTCCGGACACCGGCGGTAGGCACGGCGAAACGAGCGGCGCCGGCCCGGCTGCGCTCGGTGTTGGCCAGGTTCTCCGCGCTCGGCTGGACCGTCGCGGGCCTGGTGCTCGCATCGACCGTGTGGTCACTGGTGGTAGCGACCGGCCGATTCCCCCGTCAGCTCTTCCCGAGCGTCCCGCAGATCCTCTCCGCGGGCCACGCCCTCTGGGCCGACGGGCTGCTGATGGCCGACATCAGTGCCAGCTTGGGCAGGGCCGCACTGGGTTTCGCGATCGGCGCGGCCATCGGCGTCGTCGTCGCGGTGCTCACGGCGACCACCGCGGCCGGACGCAACCTCCTGCAACCCGTGCTGCGGGTGTTCGCGCCGATCCCGACGATAGGCCTGGTGCCACTGGCCATTCTCTGGTTCGGATTGGGCGAGAACAGCAAGACCCTGGTCATCGCGCTGGGCGTGTTCGTCCCGGTGTGGATCAACAGCCATTCGGGGCTCGCGAGCACGCCTGCCGATTATCTGAAGGCCGCCCGCTGCCTGGGGGCGGGCCGGTGGCAGACCCTGCGCAGGGTCGTGTTGCCCGAGGCCGCACCGGACATCGCCGCGGGTCTGCGGGTGGGTGCCGCGATGGCGTTCGTGTTGATCGTGGTGGCCGAGATGACCGGCACCACAGCGGGTATCGGGTACCGGATCTATCAAGCTCAGTTGTTCTCCCAGGCCGACCGGCTCATCTTCTGCCTGATCATCCTTGGCATCCTCGGTGCCCTGTGCGACCTGGTCGTCAACGCGGTCACCACCCCGTTCACCCGCTGGGCGCAGGAGGAACACTGACGTGGCCATCCAGACACACGACCTTGTCGTCCAGTTCCCCGGCCAACGCGAACCGGCCCTGAAGAACATCTCGCTGACGGTTCCCGACGGGTCGTTCGCGGTACTCGTCGGCGCCTCGGGCAGCGGCAAATCCACCCTGCTGCATTGCCTGGCCGGCCTCATCACCCCGACCTCGGGCACGGTCACCGACAACGGCGCGCCCGTCACCGAACCGCAGCCCCGCCGTGGCGTGGCATTCCAGCGCGACGTGCTGTTCCCGTGGATGACGGTCGCCGACAACATCGACTTCGCCCTGGCAGCCAGGAATCTCGCCAAAGGTCAACGGCAGGAACAGATCAGCATCCTGCTCGACCTCGTCGGTCTGCGCGAGGACGTGGCACGCCAACGCCCCACCGAACTGTCCGGCGGCATGCGGCAACGCGTCAGCATCGCCCGGGTACTGGCAGGCGAACCGTCGGTGATGCTCATGGACGAGCCGTTCGCGGCGCTCGACGCGCTCACCCGGCTGCGGATGCAGGATCTGCTGATCGACCTGTGGACCCGCCTGAACCGCACCATCGTCTTCGTCACGCACGACATCGACGAAGCCATCCGGCTCGGCGACACCGTCAGCGTGTTGCGCGACGGCCGGATCGCCGACCACATCGTCAATCCGCTGAGCCGGCCCCGGCCCGCCGATGCACTGGCAGATCAGCCCGGCTACAGCGAGATTCGTAAAACCCTGCACCATCAACTCGAGGATGCCCGAACGTGAAATCGATTCTCCGGCGGATGTTCGCCGCTGCCCTGACCGCCTCAGCGCTGGCCGTGTCGGTCACCGCCTGCACCAGCTCGGGCAGTGCGAACGCCGATGAGCTGACCGTCGGCTTCGTCGTCGACCCGTCCTGGGCACAGGTCCCGGTGGCGGCTTCGACCGGCTTGTTCGACAAGCATGGCGTCAAGGTCAAGGTGGTGAACTTCTCCTCCGGCGTCGAGGCCCTGCAGGCCGCCGCGGCGGGCCAGGTCGACATCACCACTGCCGCAGACGTTCCCACGTCGGCCGCGCTCACCCGCACACCGACCCTGAGGGTCGTCGGCGACGGCTCGAGGTGGGAAGGTTCGCGCATCGTGGCCCGGCGTAGCGCGGGCATCACCACCATCGCCGATCTGGCAGGCAAGTCGATCGGCACGCCGCTGGGTACCAGCGCCGCCTACTACATATCGAATGCACTGGCGCACAACAATATCAGCGCTCAGCTGGTCCAGGTGGCGCCGTCGGCCGTCGTCACCGCGGCCACCCAGCGCAACGTCGACGCGGTGTCGATCTTCCAGCCGTACCAGGCGCAGACCATCCAGGCGCTGGCCACCGATGCAGTCGAGCTCAACGGCGGCACGTATCACCAGCACAGCCTGTTCCTCGCCACCCAGCATGCGATCGCCGACAAAGGCCCGGCGCTCACGAGCTTCTTCGCCGCACTGTCCGACGCCGGATCCGCACTGTCGCACCAGGACAACGCCGCGATCGACGCCGTGGCCAAGGCCACACAGCTCGACGCGGGCCTACTGCGCCCGGTGCTCAAAGAGTTCGACTTCACGCTGCAGCTCAATCCGGATCTCGCTGCCAAGCTCACCGAACTCGGCGAGTGGGCCAAGACCCAGAAGTCGATCGACGCCACGGCCGCCTTGCCCGATTACGCACAGTTCCTCGACAACCGGTTCCTGCCGAAACCGGCGGCGTAACTGGCGGTCAGCGCCCGTCGAGCAGATCCCTGGACCGCAACGCCAGCCACAGCTGCGCGATGTCGGCCGTGTCGGAAAGCCGTGCGCCGGTGAGCTCTTCGACCTTGTGCACGCGGTAGAGCACGGTCTGGCGGTGCACGTTCATGGCGGCGGCGGTGCGCTGCCACGACCGCTGGTTGGTGAGAAAGGCTTCCAATGTCTCGACCAATCCGGTGCGGTGCTGGGTATCGTGCTCGATGAGCGGGCCCAGCCACCGTTCGACCATGGCCTGGGCGTCCTCGACACCGCCCATCCCGACCCACGACGTGGCGGTGCCGTACCGCACGATGGCATCGCCGGTCCGTTGCGCGGTGCCCAGCGCCCAGGTGGCTTCGCGGGCGGCTTCCGCCGAGCGGCCCACGGTCTTCATCACGCGGCTGGCCCCGATCCTGGCGGTCTGCCCGAGCGAGGCGGCGATGCCGTCGACCGCCGCGTCGGTACCCGGCACCACAGCGTGTGCGACGCCGGACCGGAATGCCGTCACATGCGGAATCCGCCGCCGCCACAAGGCCACATGCAAATCGCGCAGCCTCCGGTCGTCGGCACAGGTGACCGAGACGAACATCGATGTCGCCGGATCCAGACCCGCTGACTGCAGTTGCCTGCGCCCGACCCGCTGATCGATACGGCCGTCGATGAGCTGCGCGGTGAGTTCGGCGCCCGAGCGGCGGGTGTGTTCCAGCGCCAGGTGGGTCTGAGAGAGTTCGAGCGCGACGACCGTCGCCGCGTGCTGGATCAGCACGCCGTCGAGGGCCACTCCGCCTTCCCGGATGACGGCCAGCACCGCGTGCTCGTGCGTCGGTACCTCACCGACCAGAACCTCGACACCGCTGGGCGTCAGGATGGACCGCGCCCCGGCCGCGAGCGTGCCCTGCGATGCCGCGCGCACGGTCTCCTTGACCTCATCGCCGGGATGCGGGCCGTCGGGGTGATACGCGTCGCCGGTGACGCGGTCGCAGACGAACACCGAACACCGCAATTCCTTGGTGAGGGCGTCGGCAATGCGGGACCGTGCCACATCTCCTGCCGTGGTGCGGCGCAGCGCATCGTAGATGCGGGCCGTGCGCATGAGCCGCTGCGACTGTTCGAGCAGCGTGGCCTCGGCGATGGCCCGCGAAATCGCCACGAACGGCATGGGATAGCGGATCCACAGCACCGGCAGGCCGAGGCGTTCGCTGGCGCGCGTGAAGCGCTGGGTCAGCCGGGGGCAGTACATCTCTTCCCCGATGGCCAAACCGCTGGCGCCGACCCGCTGCAGCTCGTCGAGCAGATGCTCCTGCTCGGCCGCCCCCGCCGGGAACGACATGCCGTTGGTCATCAAGAGCTCCCCGGCGCTGACCCACTGCCACGGCTCGGGCAGGTCCGACGTGTGTGTCCAGGACACCTGGCGGTCCAATCCGGCCTTGCCGGAGTGCAGTCGCAGCTGCAGGTGCGGCATGTCCAGCAGCTCGCGCACCGTGATGCTCACCGGTCAACCGTATCGCTGGATCGGGTCACGGAACGGGTTTGGCGACAACCTCGGCACGACTCTCCGGCCGGTGCACCCGCGGGCCGAGCACCGCATACAGCGCCGCGGCCACCAGACCACCGGCGAGCCAGGACAGATCGAGTCCGCCGAGGGCGCGGGACCCGAAACCCTGCATGGCACCCGTCGCCCCGTACATGAACATCCAGGTGGCGACGATTCCCGCTGCGAAGCTGAACATGGTCGCCCAGTTCACATCCGGCAGCCGCCGAGTTCCGACCGGGTCGAAAAGCCGCTGCGCGTCGACGCGGCCGTTCTCGACCACGTAGTAATGCACCAGCATGATGCCGGCCCAGCTTGCGACCCAGGCCACGATGGCCGCGAGCCAGGTGTCGAGCACCGTGGCCAGGCTGGACTGGTAGATGAAGAAGACGATGGCGGCCAGCGCCAGGACGCCGACAAGCACATTCAGCTTGCGCCGGTGCACCTTGATGTCGAGGGCTTGGGCGGCCACCGAGAACGTGTAGATGTTGAGGATGTTCGTCGCGATCGGACCGTGAATCACCAACAACAGCACCGGCAGGGCAAGCGCGCCGTAGTTGTCCACGATCAACCGGCCGGGATCGACCGATCCGTTGGTCGTCGCCAAGCTGGCTCCCAGGGCACCGAGCCAGACCACCGGGATGATCTGGCCGAGAGCACTGGCCAGGTACAGCCTGCGTCGGGGCACCGTGGTGCTGACGAACCTCGAGTAGTCACAGGCGTAGGTGAACCACGTTATGCCCCATCCGATTCCGATCACAGTCATCACCGTCGACATGGCAACGATGCGTTCGCCGCCCTGCAGCACGTGACCGGCGGGCCCGGCGTAGGACCAGTCGATGTCCAGGTGGAACCACGCGACGAGCGTCATGAGGACAAGCACGGCCAGGGTGGGCGGGACAGTCCAGCGTTCGAACGCGGCGATGGTCCGGTACCCGAACCAGGCAATCGTCACCTGGATTCCCATGATGGTCGCGGCCACAAGGATTTTCGGCACAATGTTGGGCGCATCCGGATCGACCAGGCCCAACTTGCCCAGCAGCGCCATCACGAGGTCGAGGATTATCCAGGTGTTCACAGCGCACCAGCCGACGGCCAGGGCCGCCTGGATCGCGGCGGGCACGTAGGCGCCGCGGCGTCCGAAGGCGGCCCGGGAGAGCACCATGGCGGTGACCCCGGTCTGCTGGCCCATCACCACGAAGATGCCGAACAACCCCATGCCGACGATGTTTCCGGCGATCAGGACGATCAGCGTATCCCTCAGGCCGAGCCCCAACTCGATGCCGAGCGCACCGAGCACCCAGTTGATCGGTGCGATGTTGGCGCCGGCCCAGATCCAGAACTGGCCCGAAACTCGTTTGGTGCGAACTGATTCGGGGATCGGCTGCAGAACTTCTTCGAACTGGTGGATGTCGGGCTCGGCGCTCGTCACGGTGGTAGCTCGGTTCTACTCGGCGTGGGTTCTGACGACGGAGGGAACGCTCTTCTGCCGACGCGCCAGCGAGGTCATCGTGAAATAGTACAGCGGCGAGACCACAACCAGGCCGACGATGAACGAGATATCGGTATTGCCAAGAAGTTTGGCCATGGGGCCGGTGTAGGCGGTGCCGATGATCATGAACGGCAGCTGCACCGCGACACCGATCAGGTAACAGATGACCGCAGGCCAGTTGACCCGGCCATAGCGGCCACCGTCGGCCTTGAAGAAGTCCTCGACGACGTAGTCGCCGTGGCGCACCAGGTAGAAGTCGACGAGGTTGACCGCGGTCCACGGGACCAACGCGCCCAGCAGCAGGATCAGCAGGTTGTTGTACTTGGCGACGAAGTCGTCACCGGCCGCAAGGGCGACGAACACCGCGAAGGCGCAGATGCAGGCGGCGATGATGGCGCGCTCGCGGGCCCGTGCGGTGAACTTCGGGAAGAAGGTCTGCAGGATGGTGATGGTGCACAAGGTTCCGCAGTAGAGGTTCATCGCGTTGGTCGCCGCCACCCCGACACTGAACACCGCGACCACCAGCACACTGATACCGGCGGTGGCCTTCGTCAGCGCGATGGCCGGATCGTCGTCGAGGGCCAGCAGACCGACGCCCGCGCCCAGCAGCATCGGCAGGATCGATCCCGTGGTGGTGCCCCAGTAGCTCATCCAGAAGGCCGGTTTGGCGCCGGTGGCCTTCGGCAGGTATCGCGAGTAGTCGGAAACGTAAGGGGCATAGGCGATCTGCCACACCGCCGCGGCGGCGAAGGTACCGAGGAACCCTGCCACGGTGGCGCCGGTGCTGTGGAAGAAGTCGGCAGGCATCGGGTGCACACCGAACGCCCAGACGAAGGCAAGCACCAGCGTTATACCCGACGCCCACGTCATGATCCGCGCGTAGGCGTGGATCAGCGTGTAACCCCAGATCGTCGCCGCGATGCTGACGCACGCCAGGATGAGGATGCCGCCCTTGACGCCGAGGAACGGGAGGACCGAAGCCAGTGACTCACCGCCGAACACCAGGATCGAGATGAAGAACCCGGTGTACATACACACCACGACGGCGACGATGAGTACCGCACCCAGCGAACCGAATTGGCCTTTGGTCTGCACCATCTGGGGCACGCCCAGCGTGGGGCCCTGGGCCGAGTGCAGCGCCATGAAAATCGCACCGAACAGGTTGCCGAGGACGATGGCCAACACGGCCGACCATGCCGGCTGGCCGAACACCGTCGTCGCCAGCGCACCGGTGACGATCGCCAGGATCATGATGTTGGTGCCGAACCAGATGGTGAACATGTCTCGGTTGCGGCCGTGCCGCTGATCCAGCGGCACCTGCTGAATGGTGTTCTCCTCGATGGAGGAGATGGATTCCGCTGATTTACTGCGGGTTTCACTCATGATGGGTTCTTTCGGGTGATGGCGGATCAGCGGATGACGAAGCCGCGGTCGACGACGTGCTCAAGCATGTCGACGTAGCTGTCCATGTCGTCGCGCGCGGGGCGCGGTGCCGGGTCATAGGGCATGGCGGCTTTCACTGCGGGGCTGAGGAAGTAAGCCCCCGCGGCCAGTACTGTGAGCGCCTCGAACTGGCCCGGCTGCTCGGTGGCGAGGCTGTCCAACGCGGCTTCGGGGTCCTTGCCCGCACTGGAATCCAGCGCCGCGGTGAGCGCGTCGACGAGGTCGGGCCGGTAACCCAGAACCTGGTCGAGCAGGGCGCCGGACACCTCTGCGGTGGTGGCCGACGGCATGGTGTCGCTTGCCGGGATGAGGGTTTCGGCCAGAGTGGCGAACACCTGACGCTGTTCGGGAGTGAGCATGAGGAACCTCAGAACGGAGTGGGGATGCTTGAGCGGGTTTCGGCCAGGTGTCGCATGGATCGCAACGCGACGGCCATGATGGTGGCGGTGGGATTCATGCCGGTCGAGGTGACCATGGTGCTGCCGTCGACGATGAACAGGTTGGGGACGTCGTGGGTGCGGCACCATTCGTCGACCACGGAGTTGGCCGGGTCGGTCCCCATCTTGGTGGTGCCGAGCAGATGCCAGGCGCTGTGCCGGACCACCGGAATCGGGTGTACCTCAATTGCTCCGGCGGCCTCGTGGGCCTCGACGGCCCGTGCGACGTTGAAGTCCAACATCCGCCGGCAGTTCTCGCCGATCGTGTAGTGGATCTTGGCGGCGGGAATCCCGTCGGAGTCGGTGACGTCGGGATCCAGTGTCACGGTGTTGGATTCGTCCGGAAGGTCCTCGGTGGTGATGCCCCATTCGGTGTAGCGGCCGAAGGTGCGCTGCAGGCGCGGATGGAAGCTGGCGCCGAAGCTGTCGCGCCAATCGTCGCCCGGCTCCCAGAGGGTCTGTGCCAGTGGGCCACCCGTCGGCATGAGGTTCCACTTCGCGCCCCGGACGAATCCGCGGTCGGTATCGGTCTCGTAGAACTGCAGGGATTGCAGTGCCTGCCCGGCCGGGCCGAGCCAGGTCTCCATGTCCTCGTCGTAAGCGCCGTAGACCGAGGCGTACGGGTGGGTCATCAGTCGCTTGCCGACCAGGCCCGAGGAGTTGGCGAGGCCGTCAGGCGCCGAGTTCAGCAGCAGCCGCGGCGTGCCGATTCCGTTGGCCGCCAACACCGTAACGCGTGCTGCCTGATGATGAAGCGTGCCGTCGCGGTCGATGTACTCGGCGCCGGTCGCCAGCCCGCGGTCGTTGACGGTGATCCGACTGACCCGGGCCCCGGTGACCAGTTGCACGCCGAGTTTGATCGCGTCGCGCCAGTGGGTGATGTCGGTGCTGGCCTTGGCGCCGACGGGGCAGCCGGATTCGCAGGCGCCGTAGCGCATGCAGGCTTCCTGGTTCTTGTACTTGCGCGAGGCGATGGCGTTGGGCGCGGGCCACCAGTGCCAGCCCAGCTTGTCCATGCCCTTGGCCGCGATGAGGCCGTACTTGCCGATGGGCAGCGGCGGCAGCGGGAACGTGTGCGCGTCGGGGTAGGCCGGATCGCCTTCGAGGCCGGATGCCCCGATGTGGTGGGTGACCTCGTCCAGGAACGGCCGCAGGTCCTCATAGGTGAACGGCCAGTCCTCGGCCACCCCGTCGAGGGTCTTGACCCGGAAGTCCGACGGCATGGGGCGCACCCAATGGCCGGAGAACATGATGGTGCTGCCACCGACGCCGCTGAACATCAACGGCTCGACCGGGCTCTCAGTGCTGTCGATGGGATAGTCGGCCGGGTTCTGCCGCACGTTGGGGCTGGCGTTCCACTGCTTGAGCCGGGTCAGTTCCCATTCGGGCTTGCCGGCGGTGAAGTCGTCGGGCAGGTTCCAATCGCCCTGCTCAAGGCAGACGACCTTGAGGCCGTGGCGGGCCAGTTCCAGGGCCGCCACCCCGCCGGACGCACCCGCGCCGATGATGAGGACATCAGGTTGCTCGTCGATTTCTCGGGTATTCACCAGTCGCACTCCAGGTCAGATGGCTGCTGTGCGACTAATGATGCGTGCGTCACACTGGCGGCGCGAGAAGTGATCCGCACAAAACGGTAAACCTGCCTTGTGCATGCGCACAAAGTCTGTCAACGTCCTGCCAGATCCGCCCGAACTCCCCGCCGAGCAGACGTAAAAGTTCGCGACACGCCGCGCTTGGCGTACCCGGGTGTCTGCTCGCCAAGGGCTATCGCACCACGGTGCGCATCCGGCGGGCCGCCACGGCGACCGCGAGTGTCGTCAACTGGCCGGGTCGATCGAGGTTCACGTCGAGCAGACGGGCTATCTGGTCCAGCCGGTAGTACAGCGACTGCCTGCGGATGTGCAGCAGTTTGGCCGCCTCGGCCTTGGCTCCTCCGCACTCGATCAGCACTTCGAGCGTCCGCATCAACTGCCCGCCCTTGGCCGCATCGCTGCGCTCCAGCGCGCCGATCTGGTCATCGACGAACGCGCGCAGAGCATCGCCGTCGCCGTGGCCGGCCAGCAGCCGTTCGAGTGCCAACGCCCGCACCCCGATCGCCGGGCCCGCCACGTCCAGATCCTGCCCGAGCCGCAGGGTCTCGCGCGCCTCTGTCATCGCCCGCGGCAGTGTGTCGATGTCGTCGACCATGCGACTCACGGTGATGCACAGCCGGTTTCGCGACAACCGCAGAGCACGGGCCGCACCCTGCACCGCCGTGGCGACGTCGGCACGCGGCTCGGTTGCCGCAACCGCGAGCACGCCACACAACAAGCCGTCGACGAGTCCGAAGATGCCGTGTCCCACGTGATGCATCAGGGCGTCGGCGACCATCGCGACGGAGTCGACGCGCTGCGGGTCGACGGCCACACATGCATAGCGCTGCCCCGACGTTGCGATACCCGCGGCCCGCAGGCGGGTTTCGAGCGCGCCGTGGTCACCCGCCTGATTGGCCACCAGTTGATCGAGCACCAGTTGTTGGGCCCGCAGGGTGCCCGCTATACCGGTCTGTTCCCGCATCAGACACAGCCCCAGCACGGTGGGTGCGCGCTCGAGCACTGCGGCACACAGCAATTCGGGTGCACCGGACGGGTCCACCGACAACCGCCCCCACGCCGTACCGTCGACCATGACGGGCACCTCAGCGCGCGTCGCGTCGTCACCGTCGACGGCACCGGCGGTGACCATCACCCGCCCCGCGTAATCACTGAGCCGCGCCGACGTCCCGAGCATGCCGGCAACCTGGTCGATCAGTTCGTGCAGGGTCGCGCCGCGAGCCAACGCTTCGGACAAGGCCCGGGAGGTCTCGTCGGCGTAGCGCAATCGCGACACCGACCGATCGATGAGCTCACTGTTCACCGCCTCGGCGACCTCGGTGAACCGCAACGTCGGAGCCAACTCGACCACCAGGAATCCGAGCGGCTGCGCCTCGTCGACCATTTCCGGCGGCACTTGCGCGAACGTCCTGCCGACCTCGAAGAACAAGCCGGCCACTCCCCGCTCGGCCAGCCGCCGGATGTACAGCCTGCGGCCGCTCTCATCGACGCCGACGAGACCGACACCGTTGGTCAGCAGCACCTCGTCGCCGCGCAGCAGATCCGCGATGTCGTACAGATCGGTCGAGTGCACCCACCGGACGGTGTGGTCGAGGTTGTCCCGGCCGCTGAGCACCGCCGGTTTCGCCGACCGCAGCGACGGGTGGGCAAGCACATCACCGACGGTCAAGGTCATACGACAGTATGACCCACAAGCCCGGCTGAACGTATGACGTTACGTCCGTTGTCGCCGACCGACCCGCAGGGCATTCTGGTCCACACAACAGCGAGGAGCATTCATGACCACACTCGTCACCGGCGGCCGCGGTTTCGTCGGTCGCCACCTGGTGGACCAACTGCTTGCCGACGGCGAGCGCGTCATCATGTACAACCGCGACTACTCCGTCGACCCTCGCGACGGAGTCGTCGCGGTCCTCGGCGAACTGTTCGACATTCCCCGCCTGACCGACACGCTGACCACCTATGGCGTCGACCGAATCATTCACACGGCCGGGCAGAGCCATCCGGCGCTGTCGATCGAATTGCCGGTCACCACGTTCGCCGCCAATGCCGATGGGACGCTTGCGGTTTACGAAGCGGCCCGCATGACCGACGTGCGTCGCATCGTGTTCTTCTCGTCGGAATGCGCACTCGGCAACATAACCGAGCCGGGGCCCGTCACCGAGGACGTCAAGCCGGCCCCCACCACCGTCTACGGCGTGACCAAGGTCGCGGGCGAATTGCTCGGCAGCGCGTACAACTCGCTCTACGGCATGGAGATCGTGTCACTGCGCATCACCGAGGTGTACGGCCCCGGGCTGTGGATGCCCAGCCTGCTCGGCGACATGATCCGCGCCGGCCTGCGTGGCGAGCCCTTCCGCCTGGAATCCGGCGGTGACCACGGGTTCCAGTTCGTCTACGTCGACGACGTCGCGACCGCCGCCCGGCTCGCCTCCACCACCGAAAACCTCACCCAGCAGGCGTATTTCGTATCAGGTGGGGACCGGATGACCGTGTTCGAGACCGCCGAACTGCTCACGAAAATGTTGCCGGAAGCCAAGTTCGACATCGGCCCCGGCTACCTACCCGACTGGGACCGCCAAGCCCGGTTCGACCTCAGCCGCTCCGAACGCGACCTCGGCTACGTGCCGCAGTGGGCGCTGGAGAAGGGTCTGGAGAAGCAGATCGAGTGGATCCGGGCCACCGAGAACCTCTGAAGGGATTGCCGCACATGGGTGAGATGACGAACCGTACTGCACTGGTGACCGGGGCCTCCTCGGGAATCGGGCTGGCCACCGCCGCGACGCTGGCCCGCGAAGGTGCCGACGTGGCCGTGCTGGCCCGACCCGAGGACGACCTGTCCGAGGCCGTGCGGCTGGTGAGCGAGCACGGCAGGCGCGCCCTGCCGATCAGTGTCGACGTCAGGGACTCCGCCGCGGTGCGGGCAGCGTTCGAGCGAGCCGAAGCGGAGCTCGGCCCCATCGACGCCGTGCTCAACAACGCCGGAATCTCCCGCGTCGCACCGCTTGTCGAAACCACCGACAAAGACTTCGACGATCTGGTGTCGATCAACCTGGCCGGATCGTTTTACGTGCTGCGCGAGGCGGCCCGCGTCATGCAGCCCCGCCGCCGCGGCTCGATCGTCAACACCGGCTCCGAGCTCGCCCTCATGGGCCAACCGGGCTTCGTCGCCTACACCGCCACCAAGGGTGCCATCGTCGCGATGACCCGCAGTGCCGCAGCGGAATTGGTCACCTGGGGTATCCGGGTCAACTCGGTGTGCCCGGGCACCACCCGCACACCGCTGCTCATGGTGGAATTCGAGGACAGCGCCGATCCCGAGGCCGAGATCGCCGAGATCTCGGCCAGCGTCGCCGCCGGACGTTTCGGCGAGCCGCAGGAGATCGCCGAGGCCGTGGTGTTCCTGCTGTCCGACCGGGCCAGCTATGCCGTGGGCACGCATCTCGTGGTCGACGGTGGCCGGTCCACCTGCATACCCGCCGGCAACATCGGCGTCTCTCATTGACCAGCAAGGAGTTACGACATGACTGAACAAAAGCCGCGACTGTACCGGGAGATGACCTGGCCGGAGATCGCCGAGGCGGCACGGGCCGACATCCCGGTCGCCATCCCGATCGGTTCGACCGAGCAGCACGGTCACCACCTGCCCGTCTGCACCGACTGGCTCATCCCCGAGAAGCTGTTGGAGGAAGCCAGCCGCCGTACCGACCTGGTCGTCGGGCAGTTCGTCCCGTTCGGCTACCGCAGCAGGCCGGGAAGCGGTGGCGGGCAGCACATTCCGGGCACCCTCTCACTGCGGGCCACCACCTACATCGCCCTGCTCGAGGACATCCTCAGTGAGCTCAAACGCGCCGGATTCCGCAACATCGTGCTGTACAACTGGCATTACGAGAACAGCGGATTCATCTACGAGCCCGCGTTCCTGATCTCCGAGAAGCACCCCGAACTGAAGATCCTCGTGATGGAGGACGCCAACCCCGATTTCACACCGGACCGCCAGCAGGCCATCTGGCCCGACGGCTTCCCGGGCCTGGCGCTCGAGCATGCCGCCGTGATCGAAACCTCGCTGCTGCTCCACCACGCACCTCATCTCGTGCGCGCCGAGCACATCAAAGCCGACGCTCCCGAGCGCGTCGTCAACCACGACGTGCTGCCGATCGACACCCGCATGTCCACCGCCACCGGCACCCTGTCCTCCCCCGAGGCCGCCAGCGCCGAGAAGGGCAAGATGCTCACCGAGTGGATGGTCGACCGTCTCGTCGCCGTGCTCGCCGACGAGTTCGGGGACCGCCGGCTGACCGTCTGATCCTTTGCACCGCATCGGGTCTGCGGTGAGGGCGCAAAACATCGAGAACCGAGCGCCCTCACCGCGGACTCAGCGTGTCAGCTGCGCGGCAGCTGACCCCTCCCTACCCGTGCAGGTGAAGCGGCGCGCCGGATACGGCCATCAGCGCCTCACCCAGGGCCTCGTTCTGGGTCGGGTGGGCATGCACGAACCGGGCCGCTTCGGCCGCCTTCACGCCGAGGTTGTAGAGCAGCTGCGCCTCGCCGATCAGCTCAGAGACGCCGGCTCCGATCATGTGCACGCCCACCACTGCGCCTGCCGGGTCGACGACGAGCTTGACCGCACCGGAGGCCTTGAGGATCTGGCTGCGCCCGTTGCCCGCCAGGTCGTAGGTGACGGTTTCGACGCCGTCGCCGTACTGCTCACGCGCCGCCTCCTCGGTGAGGCCGACGGACGCGATCTCGGGATGGCAGTAGGTGACGCGGGGGATGCCTGCGTCGGCGACCAATTCGGCCTCACGGCCCGCGATGCGTTCTGCGACGAATATGCCATGCTGAAATGCGCGGTGCGCCAATTGCAGTCCGCCGACGATGTCGCCGATAGCGTAGACGCTCGGCACGCTGGTGCGCAACGACTCGTCCGTAACCACGAAACCACCTTCGACCGTCACGCCGTTCTCGGCCAGCCCGAGGTCTGCGGTACGCGGGGCGCGGCCGACCGCGACCAACAGCACGTCTGCGCTGAGCACATCACCGGATTCCAGGGTCACCTGCACGGCGTCGGCATCGGAGGTGACAGCGGTGACGCGTGCCCCGGTCTTGGCGGTGATGCGACGACGCCGGAACAACCGCTCCAGGTAGGTGGAGATGGCAGCGTCCTCGTTGGGCACCAGCCGAGGCAATGCTTCGACGATGGTCACCTTGGTGCCGAACGAGGCCCAGAGACTGGCGAATTCGACACCGATCACGCCGCCGCCGAGAATGATCGCCGTTTCGGGGATGGTGTCCAGTTCCAGCGCTTGATCGCTGGTGAGCACGCGGTCCGACGTCGAGATGACACCGGGTACCTTCGGGGCGGAGCCGGTGGCCAGCACGATCGTGCGGCCCGTGATGGTGGTGCCGTCGACGTCGACCGTGGTGGGCCCGCTGAGCCTGCCCCTGCCGTTGACGACGGTGATCCCGAGGCCCTCGATCAAGCCCGACAAGCCCTTGTACAGGCGCGACACCACGGTGTTCTTGAAGCTGTGCAGCTTTTCGGGGTCCACGCCCTCGAAGGTGGCGTTGACGCCGAATTGGGCTGCGGTGCGGGCGTTGTCGGCGACCTCGGCGGCGTGCAGCAGCGCCTTGGTCGGGATGCAGCCGCGGTGCAGGCAGGTGCCACCCACCTGAGCTTCGTCGATCAGGATGACCGACTGCCCGAGTTGCGCCGAGCGGATCGCGGCGGCGTAACCGCCGGGGCCGCCGCCGAGGATGACGACATCAGCTGTGTTGGTCACGAAATACTCCTTGAAAGTTCGATAGCGGCACGCGCCTGGTCGTAGAGCGTTCCGGCCCGATACGACGAGCGCACCAACGGTCCGGACATCACTGAAAGGAAGCCGATCTCCCGGGCGACCCCGTCGAGCTCGGTGAATTCCTCTGGCGTGACCCAACGTTCGATGGGGTGATGCCGCGGTGTGGGCCGCAGGTATTGGGTGATGGTGATCAATTGGCAGCCGGCGGCGTGCAGATCACGCAGGGCCTGCACGATCTCATCGGTGGTCTCCCCCATGCCGAGGATCAGGTTCGACTTGGTGATCAGACCCCGGTTGCGGGCCCGTGACAACACGGCGAGCGAGCGGTCGTAGTCGAAGCCCGGCCGGATCCTGCGGAAGATACGCGGCACGGTTTCCAGGTTGTGCGCCAACACTTCCGGGGCTGCGTCGAACACTTCGTCGAGCTGCTCGGGTGTCCCGGTGAAATCTGGGATCAGCAGTTCCACACCTGTGCCCGGGCAGACCGCATGGATCTGCCGGACGGTCTCGGCGTACAGCCAGGCTCCGCCGTCGGGCAGGTCGTCACGCGCCACCCCGGTGACGGTCGCGTAGCGTAACTGCATCTGTGCCACCGATTCGGCGACGCGCCGGGGCTCGTCGCGGTCGAGCGGTTCGGGGCGACCGGTGGCAATCTGGCAGAAATCGCACCGCCGCGTGCACTGGTCACCGCCGATCAGAAATGTCGCTTCCCGGGCTTCCCAGCATTCGAAGATGTTGGGGCAGCCCGCTTCCTGACACACGGTGTGCAGATCGTTGCGCCGCACGAGCGCACTCAACTCACGATATTCGGGCCCGGTCTTGAACGTGGTCTTCATCCACGACGGCTTGCGTTCCACGGGAGTCTGCGCGTTGCGGACCTCGAGGCGCAGCAGGCGGCGGCCTTCTGGGGTGACGGTCATGGCATCAGCATTCGACGACATTGACAGGAACGTTGACCGCCAGGCCACCCATGGAGGTTTCTTTGTACTTGGCACTCATGTCCATCCCCGTGGCCCACATGGTGTCGATGACCTCGTCGAGGCTCACCCGGTGCGTACCGTCGCCACGCAGCGCCATGCGGGCGGCGTTGATGGCCTTGCCTGCCGAGATGGCGTTCCGCTCGATGCACGGGATCTGCACGAGCCCACCGATCGGATCGCACGTGAGGCCCAGGCTGTGCTCCATCGCGATCTCGGCGGCGTTCTCGACCTGCTGCGTTGTGCCACCGAGGATTTCGGCGAGCGCACCGGCAGCCATCGACGCGGCGGACCCCACCTCGCCCTGGCAGCCGACCTCGGCGCCAGAGATCGAGGCCCGCTCCTTGTACAGCGAGCCGATCGCACCGGCGGTCAGCAGGAAGCGGACGGTCGCGTCGTCCGGGTCGGCAAGCCCTGCGCGCGTGTAGTGCAACGCGTAATACAGGACCGCCGGGATGATGCCCGCCGCACCGTTGGTCGGCGCGGTCACGATGCGTCCGCCGGAGGCGTTCTCCTCGTTGACCGCCAGCGCCACCAGGTTCACCCAGTCCTCGGCGAAAGCCGGATCGCGGTCGGCGTCTTCGGCGGCCAGCCGCACGAACCAGTCGTGCGCACGCCGCCGCACCCGCAGGTTGCCAGGCAGGTACCCGTCGCGCGACATGCCCTTGGTCTGGCAGGCGACCATGACATCGCGGATGTGTAGCAGCCGCTCGCGCACCTCGGCCTCAGTGCGCGTCGCGCATTCGAGCCGCATCATCGCCTGGCTCACCGATATCCGGTCGCGTTCAGTGAGAGCCAAAAGCTCTGCTGCGGACCGGAACCCGCTGTCGCCGTCCGGTTCGCCGGCCACCCGAGCACCCGATTCCCGTTCAGTGACGACGAATCCGCCGCCGATGGAGAAGTATGTCTCGCGGTACACCTCTTGGCCGTCGGCCGCGACGGCGGTGACCGTCATGGCATTGGGATGCCCGAGCCGAGTCAACGGGTGCAGCACCATGTCGGCTTCGGTGAGCGCCAACAGAATCCGGCCGGCCAGCCGGATCTTGCCCTCCACCCGGATCGCCGCGAGCCGTCGTTCCATCTCGTCGGTCTCGATGGTCTCGGGCCGGTAGCCTTCCAGACCCAGCAGGATCGCCGGCATCGTGCCATGACCGGCGCCGGTGGCGGCCAGCGAGCCGAACAGGTCGACGCGGACATCGGCGACCTCGTCGAGAACGTCGCGGGCGACGAGCTCGTCGACGAATCTACCGGCGGCGCGCATCGGGCCGACGGTGTGCGAACTCGACGGCCCGATACCGACCGAGAACAGGTCGAACACGCTGATGGCCATTACAGCTCCGGATACAGCGGGAACTGCTCGGCCAGCGAACGCACCTGCGCGGCAAGGTCATCAACGTTCGCGTCGGGAGCAGCGACGAGAGCCCGGACGATGATGTCGGCGACCTTCGCGAACTCTTCGTCGCCGAATCCACGAGCGGCCAGCGCTGGAGTGCCGATGCGCAGCCCGGACGTCACCATCGGCGGGCGGGGGTCGAACGGCACCGCATTGCGGTTGACGGTGATCCCGACGGCGTCGAGCCGGTCCTCGGCCTGCTGCCCGTCGATGGCGGCGTTCCGCAGATCCACCAGTACCAGGTGCACATCGGTTCCACCGGTCAGCACCGTGATCCCGGCAGCCTGAGCGTCGGGCTGGTTCAACCGCTCGGCCAGGATCTGTGCGCCGCGCAGGACCCGCCGCTGACGCTCGGCGAACTCCGGCTGGGCGGCCATCTTGAATCCGACGGCCTTGGCGGCGATGACGTGCTCCAGCGGACCGCCCTGCTGACCGGGGAACACCGCAGAGTTGATCTTCTTGGCGATGTCGGCCTCGTTGGTGAGGATGACGCCGCCGCGGGGACCACCCAGGGTCTTGTGGGTCGTGGAGGTAACGACGTGGGCGTGCGGGACCGGCGAGGGATGCAAACCGGCGGCGACCAGGCCCGCGAAGTGGGCCATGTCGACCATCAGGTAGGCGCCCACCTCGTCGGCGATCTCGCGGAACCGCGCGAAGTCAAGTTGCCGCGGGTACGCCGACCATCCGGCAATGATCAACTGCGGCTTGTGCTCTCGCGCTGCGTCGGCAACGGCGTCCATGTCGATGAGGTAGTCCTCCTTGGACACCCCGTACGCGGCGACGTTGTAGAGCTTGCCGGAGAAGTTCAGCCGCATGCCGTGAGTCAGGTGACCGCCGCAGTCCAGCGACAGACCGAGAATCGTGTCACCCGGTTTGATCAACGCATGCATCACCGCGGCGTTGGCCTGGGCACCCGAATGCGGCTGCACATTGGCGAACTCTGCACCGAAGATCGCCTTCACCCGGTCGATGGCGAGCCGTTCGATGACGTCGATGTGTTCGCAGCCACCGTAGTAGCGGCGGCCCGGATAGCCTTCGGCGTACTTGTTGGTCAGCACCGAACCCTGGGCCTGCATGACCGCGAGCGGCGCATGGTTCTCCGAGGCGATCATCTCCAGGCCGAGCCGCTGCCGGTGCAGTTCATCGCCGATGGCCGAGGCGATCTCGGGGTCGAACTCGGTGAGATCCTGATCGAGCACAGTCATGGCTAGGCCTCGCTCTTCGCTGCGTATTCCGCTGCGGTCAAAAGGGTTCCGGCTGCGGTCGGCTGTACCTCGAAGAGCCAGCCCTCGCCGTAGGGGTCGGAGGTCACGAGGGCGGGATCCTCGACGGCAGCCGTGTTGACGGCGGTGACGGTGCCGCTGACCGGTGGGTACAGCTCGGACACGGTCTTGGTGGATTCCACCTCGCCACAGGTCTCGCCCGCGGTGATGGTGGCTCCGACCTCGGGCAGGTCGAGGAACACCAGATCACCCAGCGCCGCCGCGGCGACGGAGGTGATCCCGACCCGCACCGGAACGTCAGGCAGTGCTGCGCCGGGCGCGATCAGCACCCATTCGTGTTCCTCGGTGTAGCTGCGATCGTCCGGAATCGTGATGTCTGCCATAGTGCTTCCTTTTCAGTTGCGGCGGTAGAACGGCGCCGGGGTGACTTCGAACTGCTCTTTGTTGCCGCGGATGTCGACGTGCAGAACCGTTCCCGGTTCGGCCAGCGACGCGTCCAGGTAGGCCAGGGCGATCGGGTATCCGAGGGTGGGCGACAGCGCGCCGGAGGTGACGGTTCCGACGGCGGCTCCATCGGGTCCGTGATGAACTGTGTAGCCGGCGCGGGCCGCGCGCCGCGTCGAACCCTTCAGCCCCACCAGCACGCGTTGCACGGGCTGTTCGGAAAGCCGCTGCAGTGCATCGCGTCCCACAAAATCCTTGGTCAGGCGAACGACCTTGCCGAGCCCCGCCTCATACGGGTTGGTGGCCTTGTCGAGTTCGTGCCCGTAGAGCGCCATCCCTGCTTCCAGCCGCAGGGTGTCGCGGCACGCCAGGCCCGCGGGGGACCCGCCGGCGGCAGTGGTGGCTGCCAGCAGCAACCGCCACAGGTCCACCGCGTGTGCGTTGGGCACGTAGAGTTCGAAGCCGTCCTCGCCCGTGTACCCGGTGCGGGCCAGCAGCACATCGATGTCGGCGACACGGGCCTCGGTCACCGCGTAGTACTTGAGATCTCGCACCGTCTCGCGCTGGTCCTCGGGCACCAGAGAACTCACGATGGCCTCGGACGCCGGGCCCTGCACGGCGATCAGTGCGGTATCGGTGGACTGATCGTCCACCTGGGCGTCGAATTCGGCGGCCCGGCTGCGCAGTTCGCCCGCAACGGTCGGAGCGTTCGCGGCGTTGGCGACGACCAGGAAGTGCTCGTCGGCGAGCCGGTACACCACGAGATCGTCGATGACGCCGCCATCGGTATCGCACATCAGCGAGTACTTGGCGCGCCCGACGGCGATCTTGGAGGCCTCACCGACCAGCGCGAAGTCGAGCGCTGCGGCGGATTGCGGTCCCGTGATGGAGATTTCACCCATGTGGGACAGGTCGAACAGGCCCGCGGTCTCACGCACCGCCTTGTGCTCGGCCAGTTCACTGCCGTACTTCAGCGGCATCGCCCATCCCGCGAAGTCGGTAAAACTGGCGCCCAGTTCCCGGTGTTCGTCGATCAGTGGCGAAGCCGGGGTGCGGTCGTCGGTCATACGAGAGCCTCCTGCAGGGTCGGTTCGGTCTGGAACGCCTCGGGTGCTGGGCACGAGCAGGCGAGGTTGCGGTCGCCGTGCACGCCGTCGATGCGGCGGACCGGCGGCCAGTACTTGTTGCGCCTCAGAGAGGCAACCGGATACGCCGCGTACTGCCTGCTGTAGGGCAGGGTCCACTCGGCGTCGGTGACCTGCTCGGCGGTGTGTGGCGCTTGCCGCAGCGGGCTCTGCTCCAGCGCCCACTCGCCCGAGTCGACCCGGCTGATCTCGTCGTGGATGCCGATCATGGCTGCGATGAACCGGTCCAGCTCGGCCAGATCCTCCGATTCGGTGGGCTCCACCATGAGGGTGCCGTTGACCGGGAAGGACAGCGTCGGCGCGTGGAAACCGTAGTCGATCAACCGCTTTGCCACGTCTTCGGCGCTCACCCCGGTGCGTTTGGTGATCTCGCGCAGATCCAGGATGCACTCGTGCGCGACCAACCCGGATTCGCCGGTGTAGAGCACCGGGTACCGATCGGCCAGTGACGCGGCCACATAGTTGGCGGCCAGCACGGCGGTCTTGGTCGCGGCCGTCAGCCCGTCGGGCCCCATCAGCGCCAGGTAGGCCCAGGTGATCGGAAGGATGCCGGCCGAGCCGTAATTGGCAGCCGACACCGGGGCCGGCCCGTCGACGGACAGCGGATCGCCCGGCAGGAACGGCGCGAGGTGCGCCCGCACCGCGACCGGTCCGACACCCGGGCCACCGCCACCGTGCGGGATGCAGAACGTCTTGTGCAGGTTCAGGTGTGAGACGTCGCCGCCGAACTCGCCCGGTTTGGCCAGGCCGACAAGGGCATTCAGGTTGGCCCCGTCGACATACACCTGGCCGCCTGCGCCGTGGACGAGGTCGCACACGGTGCGCACCTCGGTCTCGTACACGCCGTGGGTGGATGGATAGGTCAGCATGATGGCTGCAACGCGGCCGTCGTGGTCGGCGAGCTTCGCCTGCAGGTCGTCGACATCGATGTTGCCGTTGGGTGCCGTCTTGACCACGATCACGCGCATGCCGGCCAGAACTGCCGACGCGGCATTGGTGCCGTGCGCGGACTGCGGGATGAGGCAGACATCGCGCTCGTCGTCACCGCGGGACCGGTGGTAGGCGTTGATGGCCAGCAGGCCGGCGAGCTCGCCTTGCGATCCGGCGTTGGGCTGCAACGAAACCCGGTCATAGCCGGTGATCTCGGCCAGCCAGCTCTCCAGGTTGCCGATGAGCTCGAGGTACCCGCCGGTCTGCGCGGCCGGCGCATACGGATGGATGCCTGCGAACCCGGGCCAGCTGATCGGTTCCATCTCGGCGGCGGCGTTGAGCTTCATGGTGCACGAGCCCAGCGGGATCATCGTCCGGTCCAGTGCGAGGTCCTTGTCGGAGAGTTCCCGCAGGAACCGCAACATCGCGGTCTCGGAACGGTGCCGGTGAAACACCGGATGGGTCAGGTAATCCGACGTGCGCAGCACGTCTGCGGGCAACGCGACGCCGCCACCCGACGCGACAGGTACGGCACCGAACACGTCGAGCACGCGCCGCACGATGTCGTCGGTGGTGCGCTCGTCGCACGAGATGCCGACGTGGTCGGCGTCGACCAGACGCAGGTTGATCCCGGCGCGGTCGGCGGCGTCGACGATGTCGCGGGCACAACCGGGGACCCGCACCAGCACGGTGTCGAAGAACGAGTCGTGCACGACCTCCCGGCCCGCGAACCGCAGCCCCTCGGCCAACGCGACGGCATGACCGTGCACGCGGGTTGCAATGGCGCGCAACCCTTCCGGACCGTGGTAGGCGGCGTACATGGCGGCGACGTTGGCCAGCAGCGCCTGCGCGGTGCAGATGTTGCTGGTCGCCTTGTCCCGGCGGATGTGCTGTTCGCGGGTCTGCAGGGCGAGCCGGTAGGCGGGCTTGCCGTCCACGTCGACGGAGACGCCGACCAGCCGGCCCGGCAGCATGCGCTCCAACCCGGACCGCACCGACATGTACCCGGCATGCGGCCCGCCGAAGAACAGCGGCACACCGAACCGCTGCGCCGAGCCCACGGCGATGTCGGCACCCTGCTCGCCGGGCGGCGTGATCAGCGTCAACGACAGCAGATCGGCCGCGACGGTGGTCAGCATGCCGCGGCCGGCGGCCGCGGCGATCAGCGGCGCCAGGTCACGGACAACGCCGCCGGCACCGGGCGATTGGAAGACGACGCCGAACGCGTCACCGTCAGGCAGCGCCTGCGCCAGGTCTGCGACCACCACCTCGATGCCCACCGACTCGGCCCGCCCGCGCACCACCGCGAGCGTCTGCGGCAGGCAATCCGCGTCGAGCACAACACGATTGGACTTCGAGGTCTTGTTGGCCCGGCGCATCAGCAGCACGGCCTCCATCACCGCGGTGGCCTCGTCGAGCAGCGATGCACCGGCCACCGGCAGTGCCGTGAGATCCTCGATGACGGTCTGGAAGGTCAGCAGCGCTTCGAGCCTGCCCTGGGAGATCTCCGGCTGGTACGGCGTGTACGCGGTGTACCAGGCCGGCGACTCCAGCATGTTGCGGCGCAGGACGGCCGGGGTGATGTTGTCGTGGTAGCCGAGACCGATCATCTGCACCCGCGTCTCGTTGCGGTCAGCCAGCGCACGCAGCGCGTCGAGCACCTGCTCTTCGGACCGCGCCGCGGGGAGTCGCAGCCCGTCGCTACTGCGGATCTGGGTGGGTACGGCCGCGTCGATCAGTGCGTCGACGGACGGGTAGCCGAGCACGTCGAGCATGCGGGCTTGGCCGGTGTGGTCGGGGCCGATATGGCGGTCGCGAAAAACACTGTCGCCGTTGACAACTTCAGATAGCTCAGGCACGAGGTGACTCCGGTTTCGGGGCGCCGCGATGACGCGACGTATCGGGTGGTGACACCTCCCCGCTCTGTCCTGAAACCTGAGAGTTTTAGCGCTGCCGCGCTGTTCCCCTTCGGTAAGTGCGATCGGTGGATCCCACTGTTCTCCAGAGTTGCCTCGACACTGCGGTATTGGGCCTGAGAGATTCCCGGGGAGGAGTTGCTCCTACGGCGCCTCCGAAAAACGGAGGTTCTCCCACAGTGCGTCAACGACGTTTTCAGTTGTGTGATGCATGCTACGTCATTGACGGGTGGTTGTCGCAACCTCTCCGTTGACGGGCAAGTTGGTGCGGGCGCCGGCGACCATGAGCGACACGATGTCGAAGACCAGCGTCGCCGCCGCGACACAGGTGATCTCGGCATGGTCGTAGGCGGGGGCCACCTCGACGACGTCGGCGCCGACGATGTTGAGTCCGGTCATCTTTCGCAGCATCTTCAGCAGCTCGCGCGAGGTCAGACCACCCATTTCAGGGGTGCCGGTGCCCGGGGCGAAGGCCGGGTCCAGCACGTCGATGTCGATGGACAGGTACACCGGGACGTCGCCGACCCGGCGGCGCACTACGTCCACGGCCGCGTCGACGCCGATCACGTCGAGGTCGCCTGCCCGGATGATCTTGAAACCCATCCTGGCGTCGTCGTCGAGATCCATCTGGTCGTAGATGGGACCTCGGATGCCGATGTGGATCGAGTGGTCTTCGACGAGCAGCCCCTCCTCGAACGCGCGCCGGAAGATGGTGCCGTGAGTGACCGGGGCGTTGAAATAGGTGTCCCAGGTGTCCAGGTGTGCATCGAAGTGCACGAGTGCAACAGGGCCGTGTTTGGCATGCAGCGCACGAAGATTGGGCAACGCGATGGTGTGATCGCCACCGATGGACACGATGCGGCGATCGCCGCCGGCGAGAATGTCGGAGGCGTGATCCTGAATCTGCCGGCACGCCTCGTCGATGTTGTACGGCGTGACCGCGACGTCACCGGCATCCACCACCTGGACGTGTTCGAGTGGCGCGACGCCCAGTTCGACGTGATAACCCGGACGCAATGCCCGGGCTGCGGTGCGCACCGCGAGCGGGCCGAACCGCGCTCCCGGGCGGTAGGAGGTTCCGCCGTCGAACGGCACGCCGAGGATCGCGATGTCGTAATCGGACACCTCGTGGATGTCGGCGATCCGGGCGAAGGTGCCCTTGCCCGCATACCGCGGAACCTGCGTGGCGGGCACAGCGCCGATGATGCCGTTTCGCGTGGTCATCTGTGGTTTCCAGCCTTTCGAATCGCCGGTTGTTCGACTGCCAGCATCGACCCCGGCGACCATCGATGGCGAGCAGATAATGCCCAAACCCCCGCCGACCTCTTTGAGCGATCGCACAATCGCCCTGTCGTTCTGTGCCGGCGGTTTTCGTGGTTGGCTGGGTGTCGTGACCGACAGCACGACGTGCGCCATCGTGGGTGGCGGCCCGGCCGGCATGATGCTCGGCCTGATCCTGGCCCGATGCGGGGTCGACGTGACGGTGCTGGAGAAGCACGCCGACTTCCTGCGGGATTTCCGCGGCGACACCGTGCACCCCAGCACCATGCGTCTGCTGGATGAACTGGGCCTGCTGCAGAAGTTCGACGAAATCCCTTACAGCAAGGTCGAAAAGGGCGACTTCACCGTCGACGGACAGGCCATCACCATGGTCGACTTCCGGCGGCTGCGGCAACCACATCCTTATGTCGCGATGGTGCCGCAGTGGGATTTTCTCGACTTGCTGGCCGATGCGGGCAAATCCGAACCGCATTTCACGCTGCGGATGCAGACCGAGGTCACCGAACTGCTGCGCGACGGGGACCGGATCACCGGCGTCCGTTACGAAAGCCCCGACGGTCCCGGCGAGTTGCGCGCCCAACTGACCGTCGGTTGCGACGGACGGTGGTCGGTCACCCGCCGGGAATCCGGCCTGTCGGTCCGCGAGTACCCGGTGCCGTTCGACGTCTGGTGGCTGAGGCTCCCGCGCACCAACGACGGCGACTATTCACTCATCCCGCGGACCGCGCCCGGCAAGGCGCTGATCATGATCCCGCGCCGGGGGTACTTCCAGATCGCCTACCTGATCCCCAAGGGCAGCGACAACGGCCTGCGGGCCCGCGGACTCGACCGCTTCAAAAGTGAGCTGGCCGAACTGATCCCCGAGTCCGACGTGGATTCGCTCAATTCGTGGGACGACGTCAAATTTCTCGATGTCCGGCTCAACCGCCTGCACACCTGGCATCGCGACGGGCTGCTGTGCATCGGCGACGCCGCGCACGCCATGTCCCCGGCCGGCGGCGTCGGCGTCAACGTCGCGATCCAGGACGCCGCGGCGGCGTCCCGGCTGCTGCACGCACCGCTGCGCGAGCATCGCATCACCGAGGCCGATCTGGCGTCGGTGCAGCGCCAACGCACCGTGCCCACCGTCGTCACCCAGGGCTTCCAGCGGATCGTGCATCGGCAGGTACTGGCGCCGGCGATGGCAGGCAAGGAGATCATCCCGCCGCCGGCTCTGCGCAGCTTGCTGCACCGGCTGCCCGGGCTGGCTACCGTGCCGGGCTACATCATCGGCACCGGAGTGCGGCCCGAGCACGTCCCGGCCATCGCCCGCCGTCGCTGAAAGTGGCCGAACAAGGGTGAGTTTGCGCCCACTGGCGCACTGTCGCCCTGCGACCAGGTACCGTGCGCACATCTCGATGCCGTAGATCTAAGGTCGATCGGTACTGAACTGCGGACACATCTGGTACCGGGGAGGCGGTCGATCAGCGATGTCACAGGAATTGTCGAAGGCGGAGGCCGGGGCGCCGGTCACTGCTGACTCGCCGAAGAAACGGCGGGCCCTTCAGCGTCGCGGATTCAAGCTGTCCACGCCGGTGGGTGAGATCGCGTTTGCCATTCGCACGCCGAAATACCAGGCGCCTGTTCCCAAGTGGTTCGACCCGTTCGGCATCGCGGGCCGGGCGACCGACGCCGCCAAGGTGGGTATGCAACTCGCCAGCTGGGGCGAGGAGCAGTTGATGACCCTGCTGCGGGACCGGCTCGACGCGGTCGATACGACGCCCAAGACGCTGCAGTCGGCCGAGCCCGACGAGCCCACGCCCGAATCACTGCACACCAAGATGGGCCGGCTGCTGGAGCGTGCGCTGGACCAGAGCACCAGCGGTAGTCAGGTGGAGCTGTACCACCGATTGCTCAACCAACTCGTCGCCGACGAGGCCCGCATCATCGGTGCGCTGTCGGACGGCGCGGCCTCGCCTCTGGTGAACGTCCGGTCCTGGACCCGCTCCCGGACCCCCGGGCAGGCCGTGCTGGAGAACGCATGCCTGATCGGCCGCACCGCGAACGTCGCGCTGCCCGGCATGGTGCCGCAGTACGTCGGCCATCTGCTCTCGTTGGGCCTGGTGGAGACCGGGCCCGAGGACCCGGGCATGAAGAGTGACTACGAGGTGCTGCTGGCCGAGCCTGCGGTGCTCGCGGCGATCAAGACGGCGACGCGCGGTCCGTTGACGGCCCGCGTCGAGCGACTCACGCTGAGCCTGTCGAGCCTGGGCATGGGGTTGTGGGAGGCCGCAATGCAGCAGGACGGTCGGTGAGCACGACCAGCCAGACGGTCCTCGCCATCCAGAACTGGCAGGAGATCAAGGCCGACTTCGGCGCCAACTGGCTCATCTATCTGTCGATGCCCTTCGTGGCCGCCTTCGTCGGGTGGAGCACCAAGATCGTCGCGCTCGAGATGCTCTACCGTCCCCTGGCCTTCGTCGGCATCGGCCCGATCGGCTGGCAGGGCATCGTGCCGCGCCGCGCAGGCAAGGTGGGGTCCAAGACCATCGAGCTGCTCACGCAGAACCTGCTCAAACCGGAGGAGTTACTCGAGAAGGTCGACGCCAAGGAAGCCGTCGAGAACCTCCGTGAGCCGCTGACGCAGGCGGTCGACGAGATCTCCCGTGAACTCGCCGAGCAGATCCGCCCGGGGTTGTGGGATTCGCTTCCCGACGCAGCCCGCCGGACCATTCAGACCCGCATCCACGAGCAGACGCCCAAGGTCGTCGAGAAAATGCTGAGCGAGATGCGGGCGGACCTGCCCCGCTTCGTCGACGTGCAGTTCCTCGCGGTCACCACGCTGGTCCGCAACAAGGAGAAGCTCAACAAGCTGATGCGCGGGCTGGGCGACAACGCCATGGCGTTCGTCCGGCGCAGCGGCATCTACTTCGGCCTGGGCATCGGCCTGGTGCAGATGGTCGCGTGGGCGCTGTTCCAGAACCCGTGGATCATGCCGGCGTTCGGCTTCGGCGTCGGCTTCATCAGCGACTACATCGCGCTGAACATGCTGTTCCGTCCGGTCCAGCCGACCAAGTATCTGGGGTTCATCCCGTTCCAGGGATTGCTGCACGCACAACGCGACACCATCACCAAGGACTACGCCAGGATCCTGTCCGAGGATCTGTTCTCGCCGGAGATCCTGTTCGACGGCATCCTGCGCGGCCCCGGCGCCGACAAGCTGTTCGCGCTCGTCGGCAAAGAGGTCGAAGCGGCCATCGACGCGCAGACCGGTATCGCCACGCCGCTGGTGAAGCTCGCCATCGGCACCCAGCGGTACAACGCGCTCAAGGACAACCTGGTGCAGATGGTGCTCGAACGGCTGCCCACGACGCTGCGCGATGCGCAGGACTACGCGATGAGCGCGCTGGACCTGGAGCAGACCATCGTCGACAAGATGGGCCAGCTCACCAACGAGGAGTACGAGTCCATCCTGCGGCCGGTCTTCAAGGACGACGAGCCGACGATGATCGCGGTCGGCGCCATCCTGGGTGGCATTGTCGGTGAGATCCAAGTGCAGATCATCGAGCATTTCGGCCGCACCCCCGAGACCGCCGCGATGGTCGATGTGGTGCGTACCGCGCTGCACCACTGAACCCCAGGAATAACCATCCCGACTCGTCCGTTGCATCGACCGTTCCACCAAAACTAAACTGATCGTACAGTTCAGTTGAGTCCGAAGAGGCAGGTCACACCATGAGCGTTTGGTTCATCACCGGAGCATCCCGCGGTTTCGGCTTGGAGATCGCCCGCGAGGCACTCTCGCGCGGTCACGACGTGGTCGCCACGGCACGCGATGCCGCCGCCATCACCGCGGCACTGCCCGACGCGGGCGAACATCTGCTGGCCGTGACGCTGGACGTCACCGACGAGGCGCAGGCCCGGGACGCCGTCCAAGCGGCGGTCGAGCGGTTCGGCCGCATCGACGTACTGGTCAACAACGCGGGCCGGGGCCTGCTGGGCGCTGTCGAAGAAGCCACCGATGCCGAAATTCGCGCGGTCTACGACACCAACGTCTTCGGCCTGCTCACTGTCACCCGCGCGGTGACGCCGGTGCTGCGCGCGCAACGTTCCGGCACCATCGCCAACATCTCGTCGGTCGGCGGGTTCGTCGGCTCACCCGGCTGGGGCGTCTACGCGTCCACCAAGTTCGCCGTCGAGGCGTTGTCGGAGGCCCTGCATGCCGAACTCAAACCGCTGGGCGTGCACGCAATGGTGATCGAGCCCGGTTACTTCCGCACCGACTTCCTCGACTCGTCGAGCCTGCAGACCCAACAGCGGACCATCGACGACTACACCGACGGCCCAGCCGGGCAGATGCGCATCACCGCCGGCGAGCGCAATCACGATCAGCCAGGCGATCCGGTGAAGGCCGCCAACGCCATCATCGACGTCGTCGAGTCCCCGCATCCACCACTGCGCCTGCAACTGGGCCGCGACACCATGGCGGCGGTCGAGGCCAAGATCGCCCACGTGCAAACCGAGATGGACCAGTGGCGCGCCGTCGCCGAATCCACCGACCACGACGATGTCGCCTGACACCCACGGCACAGGTGACAACGTCTTCGTCCGCCCCACCGGCGCGCGCAGCGACCGCATCCACCAGGCCATCCTGAACGCGACCGCCGATCTGCTCGACGGTGGCGGCTTCCCCGCCACCACCGTCGACGCGATCGCGGCGCGATCGGGCGCCAGCAAGGCGACCATCTACAAGCACTGGCCCTCGCGCACCGCGGTGGCAGCCGAAGCGTTCGGGACCATGATGGCCCAGGCTCTGCCGCTCCCCGACACCGGAACTACGGCAGCAGATCTCACCGAACAAGTGGTGCGGGTGTCGGCCTTCTACGCCAGTGCACGTGGCGAAGTATTCGCCCAACTACTCGCGGCCTGCGTCGACGACCCCGTCGGCGCAAGGTATTTCCGCGAGTACTTCCTCGACGGCAGGCGTGCGGCCATCACCACGCTGTGGCAGCGCGGCGTTACACGCGGCGATGCCGACCCGGGCCTGGAGATCGACGACGTCATCGACATATTGTTCGGGCCCTTGATTTTCCGGCGCATGACCGGCCACTACGCGCTCACCGAACAACATGCGCGCCAGTTGGCCGAGACAGCACTGCGTGGCCTACTCGGCCCGTCGCCTCCGGACTGACATCACCCGCGGCGCATCACCACCGCGACGGTGCGCCGCTGCGGATCCGGGCGATCTCGGACCGGGCGAACTGCACTGCCGGCGTGTCCGCACCGCGGGAGCGGGCCAGTTCCTGCGCCAGGTCGTAACCGGCCTGCAGCACCTGCCGCGCCGTGCGTCGGACCACCCTGGGCCGCAAGGACTTCCGATAGCGCCGCCGAGTTCTGCGGTTGCCCGCGATGGCATCGAGTTCGGCCTCGGTCAACACGCCCGACGCCACCTCGGGCGCCAGCACGCTGCGCAGCAGCGCCCGCTCCTGCGGCACGGTCAGCACATACACCCGGAAGAAGATGATCAGCGTCACCAGCAGGATGACCGCCCAGAGCACGATCAGCAGCAGGCTGCTGCCACCGACCAGACTCCCCGCCGAGTCCCAGAGACCGTGCAGCACAGGCGCCGACACCATGAGCAGCAGCCCGCGGCACACCCTACGCGGTTCGGCGGGGCGGCCCAACACATAGATGAGCCCAGCGCAGAAGATCGCCGTGTAGGCGAAATGCCCACCGACGCCAGTCAGCATGCGCAGTACCATCACGACGGCCATGCCGTCCTGATTGCGCAACGCGTACAACATGTCTTCGAGCAATTGGAATCCCAGCCCGATGACCAGGCCGATGATGAAACCGTCGAACGCGGTGCGCACGATGCGTGGCGCCAGCACGATCAGCAGCACCAGCCCGGCGCCCTTGGCCAGTTCCTCGGTGACCGGTGCCGACAAACCCGCGGCCCAGTCCAGCGACCAACGCTGGCCGAACTGTTTGGCGTACAGATCCCCGATGGCCGTGTTGGCGACGGCCGCCATCGCCCAGGTCGCCGCGAACGCGCCCCACACCAACGCTGTGATCAGCAGCTTGACCGGAAGCTCGGTGTAGCGGTCGGCCCGCTGGGCCAGGAACCAGATGACCGCGCCATAGATCGCGAACACGACGGCCGCGGTGAATACCGAGTGCGGGTTGAAACTTCCCACCGAATCGGCGAACTGACCGAGCCCGACGAGGACCAGCAACACATATACCCAGAAAGCCAGGTTGCGGGGCTGGATGAAGACGAAGCGGCGCCCCCACCCGGACGCGTCGATCGCTGAGATGCGCTCGGCGACAAGGGTATCCATGTGCACTGCGTCCGGCGCGGTCATCGATCGGCCTGTGCGTCACGGCGGATGCTGGTGATCATGCGGTTGGCGGTGTCGCGCTCACTGCTCGTCGCCAGCAGCGGCTCGATCGCGACGGCCTTCACCGCGAAACCGTCGATGACGAACGCCGCCAGCACCTTGTGCGCCACGGGATCCGTGACGTCGACAGTCCGGCCCTGCACGCCCTGATCAGTGGTCAGCGGGGCCCGCGTGCCCGTCGTCGCCTCAGCGCCGTCGGGCTCGGCCCGCCGCACGCGCTCCTCGAGTTGGGCCAGCGCGGCGTCGGCGTCGCCCTTGAACGGCACCACCCCGACCGACAGCGACGCGTCCCCGTTGACCACGGTCGCGGTGCTCGGATAGCCGCTTGCCGGCTCGTTGCCGCGGCGCACGCCGTCGGTGATGCCCCAGCCCGGCTCGGGCACGAACGTGACCCCGTCGGCCAACTGCATGATGTCGCCGGGCGCCACCTGTTCGGTGTAGGTGAACGACGAATTCACCACCGGCGCAACCACAGTCATCACGATCGCGAGTGCCAGGACGGCCAGGGCCGGAGGGATGGTGCGGCGGTCAAGGCCGCACCAGCGCCGGTCGGCGGGCACCCACCGTTCGTCGGGCTCGTAAACGGGCTGCATGTGCGCAGATTACCGGCGCCTTCCCGACCGGTCCGGCATCCGGGACGGTAACGCCCAACGCGCCTGCGGCAATCCCGAAGGGCGCACTTTCATCACGTGGCATACATCACTTGACTTCCGCGGAATCGCAGCTCAGGTATCCCACTTGTAGCAGGTAGTTGCCACTCCGACACCGAAGCCGTGGCAAACGGAACGAGATGGGAGAGGCACCGTGATCACCAGAATGGCACAGTCCACGATCTACACCGTGCTGGCCTTGGCAGCAATCGTCGTCGGCTCGCTGGCCGGGCCGGCCGCGACAGCCAGCGCTGCCGACGACGCGTGTGCGAACGTCGAGGTTGTGTTCGCCCGCGGGACGTTCGAAGCACCCGGGGTCGGTGCGACGGGGCAGGCCTTCGTCGACGCCCTCACCGACCGGCTGCCCGGAAAATCCATCGACGTGTACGCGGTGAACTACCCGGCATCGCTGGACTTCGGCCAGGCGGTTGACGGAATCGCCGACGCCAGCAACAGGATTCAGTCCATCGCCGCGAACTGCCCGGCGACCAAGATCGTGCTGGGAGGCTACTCGCAGGGCGCCGCGGTGGCCGGCTACACCACCTCGGCTTCCGTCCCCGCCGGATTCGTCCTGCCCGCCAGCATCTCAGGCCCGATGCCGCCGGCCGTCGCCTCGCACGTCGCCGCAGTGGCCTTGTTCGGAACGCCCGACGACTGGTTCCTGCACCTGGCCGACCGCGACGCACCATCCATCGCCATCGGACCGCTCTACTCCGCCAAGACCATTCAGCTCTGCGCGACAGGTGACCCGGTGTGCTACCCGGGCGGCTTGAACCGGTCGGCGCACAGCTCCTACAAGGACAACGGGATGGCCATCCAGGCAGCCGATTTCGCGGCGCGCCAGTTGGGTGCCTCCGCTCCCGCGGCGACCGTGGTGCAGACCGCGGGTGAGGCCGGAAACTAACAGAACCCCGGGCCGACGGCCGGAAGCACGTCCCAGTGGACCGCTTCCGGCCGTCGCTCTTTTCGGAGACCCGGCCTCGCGGGCGTTGACAGTCCTCACAGCTGACGGGCACGCTGGTTTCATGAATCTGCCCGATAGCTGGACAGATCGGCCGGCCGCCGTCGTGCGGCGCAACGCCGCCGAAACAGTGTTCGACGACCTGTGCTCGGCCATCGAGAACGGCGACCTGCCGCTCGGAGTGAAACTGCCTCCCGAGGCCGCGCTGGCCGCGCGCTACGGCGTGAGCCGCTCGGTCGTCCGCGAGGCCCTGCGATCCTGCCAAACGCTGGGGCTGACCGAGACCAAGACGGGTTCTGGCACCACCGTGATCTCGACCCACGCCGCCGCCCCACGCTATGGCCGGTTCTCGGCGCGCGACCTCGTAGAGGCGAGGCCCTATATCGAAGTCCCGGCGGCAGGCTGGGCGGCGCGCCGCCGCACCGACGATGAATTGGCTGCTCTGACGAAGATTGTCGAGGCGATGAGCGTCGAAACCGATCCGGCACGGTGGGTCAAGATGGACACCGATTTCCACCTCGGCATCGCCCGCGCGTCGGGCAACGAGGTGTTCGCGACCGTGGTCGGCGCCATCCGCGGTGCGTTGTCGATCCAGTCGCGGTTACTCAACGCCAGCATCCACGAACGCCGCACCGCATCCGACCGCGAACACCGCCGGATCCTCGATGCCATCACCGCAGGGGACTTCGCGGACGCCTCCGACAGCATGCGGCAACACCTGGACCGCGTCGAGGATGCGGTCAACAAGTTGACCTCCATGACCCCTTGAGGCCCTGAACCGAAGTTCACGTCCTTGACGGAAAAACGTGAGCGGTGTCACACTCGTTCATCAAGCTGTCCGACAGCCGCACAGCCGAGATTGGACTCCGATGACCGCGCAGTCTCCGCAAGCCCAACCCGCCACCGCCCCGTCGCCGAACCTCACCAAGGAAGACGCCGGCTATCACAAGGGCCTCAAGCCGCGGCAGCTACAGATGATCGCCATCGGCGGCGCCATCGGCACCGGGCTGTTCCTCGGCGCGGGCGGTCGCCTCGCCTCCGCCGGCCCCGGACTGTTCCTGGTGTATGGCGTCTGCGGCGTCTTCGTGTTCCTGATCCTGCGGGCACTCGGTGAGCTCGTGCTGCACCGGCCGTCGTCGGGGTCGTTCGTGTCCTACGCCCGCGAGTTCTACGGCGAGAAGGCGGCATACGCCGTCGGCTGGTTGTACTTCCTGAACTGGGCGATGACGGCCATCGTGGACACCACGGCCATCGCCACCTATTTCCACTATTGGAAGACGTTCAACGTCATTCCGCAGTGGCTGCTGGCGTTCCTCGCCCTCGCGATCGTGCTGTCGGTCAACCTCATCTCCGTCAAGATGTTCGGCGAGATGGAGTTCTGGGCCGCGCTGATCAAGGTGCTGGCGCTCATGACATTCCTCGTCGTCGGCACGATCTTCCTCGCCGGCCGCTATCAGGTCGACGGTCACAGCACCGGCCTGAGCGTCATCGCGCAACACGGCGGATTGTTCCCGACGGGCGCACTGCCCCTGCTCATCGTCACCTCCGGCGTGGTATTCGCCTATGCCGCAGTCGAATTGGTCGGCACAGCAGCGGGTGAGACCGCCGAACCGGAGAAGATCATGCCGCGCGCCATCAACTCTGTGGTAGCCCGCATCGCGATCTTCTACGTCGGATCGGTGGTCCTGTTGGCGCTGCTGCTGCCCTACACCGCCTACGACAAACACGAGAGCCCGTTCGTCACGTTCTTCTCCAAGATCGGCTTCGCCGGAGCAGGCGACATCATGAACGTCGTGGTGCTCACCGCGGCGTTCTCCAGCCTGAACGCCGGGCTGTACTCGACCGGCCGCATCCTGCGGTCGATGGCGATGAACGGCAGCGCACCGAAGTTCACTGCCCGGATGTCGCGCAGCGGCGTACCCTATGGCGGCATCGTATTGACGTGCGTGATCTGCCTTTTCGGCGTGGTACTCAACGCTCTCGAGCCCGGCGAAGCGTTCGAGATCGTGCTCAACATGGCAGCGCTCGGCATCATCGCGTCGTGGGGCACGATCGTGCTGTGCCAGCTACGACTGGTGAAGATGTCCAACGCGGGCATCATGAAACGGCCCAACTTCCGGATGCCGCTCACGCCGTACAGCGGTTACGCGACACTGCTGTTCCTCGTCGCGGTCCTCGTGCTGATGGCCTTCGACGCTCCGATCGGCACCTGGACCATCGGGACGCTCGTCATCCTCATCCCGATGCTCATAGGCGGCTGGTACCTGGTGCGCGGCCGCGTGATGGAGGCCGCGGGTGAACGTATGGGCTATACGGGCGAATTCCCGGTGGTGGCGAACCGTCCGGTGGATCCTGAAGAGTAAGAACCGCACAGGACGAGGTGAATCGATGACCCGCAGCCATCCCCATACCCGTAACCGCTACGCCGCTCGCCCGCCGCTGTACGGGATGGTGATGGTGTTCGTCGCGATGGCGATCGTGGCCGTCACGGCGTACTACCACCTCGGCTGGTGGTCGATCATCGGCTATGCCATCGCAGCGGTCACTGCGGTCGGCGGGTTCGCGCTCGCCTTCCGCGACTTCTCTTGACCCAGCGCTGCAATGAGCGACACCACAGCAGCGCAGGTCGACGAGATCGCACCGGACATCTACCGGATCTCCACCTGGGTGCCCGGCATCACCGAGTACGGCTTCACTTTCAATCAGTTCCTGTTGACCGGCGACCAGCCATTCCTGTTCCACACCGGCATGCGGCACCTGTTTCCGTCGGTGTCCGAAGCGATCAAACGCGTACTGCCACTTGACCGGCTGCGCTGGATTTCCTTCGGTCATCTGGAAGCCGACGAATGCGGCGCGATGAACCAGATGCTGGCCGCGGCCCCGAACGCCGAGGTGATCCACGGCCCGTTGGCCATCATGCTGTCGCTGGCCGACATGTGCGACCGGCCACCGGTCGCCGCACCCGAGGGCGCCCACGACATCGGCGGCCACCGGCTGAGATTCATCCCGACGCCGCACGTGCCACACAATTGGGAAGCGGGCCTGTGGTTCGACGAAACCACCTCGACCCTGCTGGCGGGCGACCTATTCACCCACACCGGGCAATGCCCGGCACTGACCGAATCCGATTGCGTGGCACCGGCACTGGAAGCCGAGGGACTTTTCCACGCCACCGGCCTGACCACCAACCTGGCCGTTACCCTGGCGCAACTGGCCGAGCTGAATCCGACCACCCTGGCGATCATGCACGGTTCGTCGCACACCGGCGACGGCGCCGCCCAGCTGCGAGCCCTTGCCGACGGATATGCGGCGCTGGTCGGCGCGTCATAACCCAACAGCGCCACGGGCTGCATAGCCTTGTCGCGTGACGGCTCGGCCACTGCTGGGTGCCCTGCTGACGGCAGGCGCCTTGCTCACCGCGTGCCATTCCAGCATCGAAGGCTCGCCCGTCACCAGCCCGCCATCACTGACCGAGCCCACCTTCCCCACTCCCCGGCCGAGTCGATCGAGCCCAGCGCCGTCACCCAGCACCACGGCGCCACCGGCGACCACCACCTCGCAAGCCCCACCCGGCGCCGCCGCGCTCGAACCGACGAATGGCTACGTCTTCATCCAGACCAAATCCGGTAAGACCCGCTGCCAGATCTCCAGCCGGGAAGTCGGTTGCGAATCGGACTTCACCAGCTCACCGATCGTCGATGGCGCACCCGCGAACGGCGTGCGAGTCAGCACCGGCGGTCAAATCCATTGGGTGTTGGGCAATCTCGGCGATATCCCGGCCGTGACGCTCGACTACCGCACGTATCGGGCGCTCGGTTGGACCATCGACGCCGGCAGCGACGGCACCCGGTTCACCAACGACGCGACCGGTCACGGCATGGTTGTCGCGGTGCAGGGCGTGGAGACGTTTTAGAGTCGTGGGTATGACAGCAGCGAAGCGCGAGCGCGCGGCGCTCGTCGAAACGATGCGTGCGGCCGGTCCGGACGCCCCCACTCTCTGTGAGGGCTGGAACGCTCGCGACCTGGCCGCCCACCTGGTGGTGCGGGAACGTCGGCTCGACGCCGCGCCCGGCATCCTGGTTCCGCAGCTCGCCGGCTACACCGCCAAGGTGCAGGATCAGGTCACCGCAGGCACCGACTGGGCCGAGCTGGTGGACAAGATCGCCGCCGGCCCACCACTGTATTCACCGTTCTTCCTGCTCGACCCGTTGGTGAACGTCGGTGAGATGTTCATTCACAACGAAGATGTCCGTCGTGCCCAACCTGGCTGGAAGCCAAGGGAACTCGACGATGCCACCGTCAGCGCACTGGCCCGGATGGTCTCCAACATGGCCAGGATGACGATGTCGAAGTCGCCGGCCCGCGTCACCCTGACCACGCCCGAGGGCAAGACACTGACCACCATCGGGCGCGGCCCAGAGGTCACCGTCACCGGTGCTCCCGGTGAGCTGTTGATGTTCGCGGCGGGCCGCGAACAAGCGGAGGTCACGTTCTCCGGCGACGACGATGCCGTCGCCGCCCTGCGCTCCGCCCGCCGCGGCCTCTAGGGGTCGTCGGGCCCGTCGCGGTTGCCGGGTCGTTGTGTGGTGTGGGGGTGACTGTCTGGTCGTGGGGCGGCGTGCAGCGCTTGTCCGGCGGGGTCGTTGCCGGCGTCTGCGGGTGCTTGCCGGTTGGAAGTGTGCGGATCCTCCGGTGCCGGTGCGGTCTCAATAGGCTGCGGGCCGGGCGCGGCAGGCGCTTCGTCGCCTGTCACGCCGTTGTCGTCAGTGTCCTCGCCGCCGATGGTCTGGGTTGGCTCGGCGCCTGGCTGGGCGGGATGTTCCGGTGCCTCATCGCCGTTGGGGGCGGTGCCGGTATCGCCGGTGTTTTGCGTGTTCGTGGGGCGCAGTTCTTCGGGTCCTGCGGTGACCACTTCAGGCCACGGGTCGGGCTCGGCGGGCGGCTCCTCGGCCGTCACGGCGTCGTCGTCGGTGTCCTCGCCGCCGATGATCCGGGTTGCCTCGGCGTCCGGTTGGGCGGGATGTTCCGGTGCCTCATCGGCATTCGAGTCAGTGTCGGTATCGCCCGTGGCTTCCGCGTTCGTGGGGCGCAGTTCTTCGGGTCCTGCGGTGACCACTTCAGGCCACGGGTCGGGCTCGGCGGGCGGCTCCTCGGCCGTCACGGCGTCGTCGTCGGTGTCCTCGCCGCCGATGATCCGGGTTGCCTCGGCGTCCGGTTGGGCGGGATGTTCCGGTGCCTCATCGGCATTGGAGTCAATGTCGGTATCGCCTGTCTCGTCCGCGTTCGTGGGGCGCAGTTCTTCGGGTCCCGAGGTGACCACTTCAGGCCACGGGTCGGGCTCGGCGGGCGGCTCCTCGCCTGTCGGGGCGTCGTCGGTGTCGTGGCCGTCCATGATCTGAGTTGCCTCTTGGTCCGGTGCCTCATCGCGATTGGACGCCGGGCCGGTGTCGCCAATTTCGCCTGTGTTCGGGTGGCGTGGTTGTTCGTTCGGCGGGTCGGGCTCGGCAGGTTGGCTGTCGGCGTCGGCGCCGGTGTCCTCGTCGTGGGTGTTGGTGGGTGCCTCGGTGTTGGGGTGGAAGAGGTCTTCGGGGCGCCAGTAGTGGTTGAGGCGGTCTTGGCCGGTGTCGAGT
>NZ_MVHF01000018.1 GCF_002086485.1 Mycobacterium aquaticum
CATCGCGGCCACCACCCCCGACCCCCGGTAAGACATACCGAAGCCCCCGATCAACCGCTCAATTTCGCAACAACCCGATCTGCCGAAAAGTCGTGTCACAACTGGCCGTTCGGCATGTCAGGGGCGAGGCAACGAGTAGAGCGCCATGCGCCGGTTGGACATGTCGTGCTCACCGAGGAACGTGCATCCCGCCCACTCACAGAGCCGGCGGGCCCCGACGTTGCGGTGATCCGGGTCGAACATGATGCGCCGGCAGTTCGGCTCGAGTTCGAAGACGCTGGCGACGATGCGCGGCAGCAGGAACGCGGCGAGGCCACGGTTGACGTACCGCAGGTCGGCGATTGCCGCGTGAATGCCGATGTCGTCGGGTTCTGCGGCATACCGGGGTGCGATGGAATCCTTCGCGGCGCGATACAGCTCGATGTAGCCGACGGGTTCGCCGTTGAAGCTGCCGATGAAGGGGCGGGAGTAGTCACCGTCGACCTGGGCCTGCAGATGACGCCGCCAGCGCTCGGGCGGCCAGTCGTATTCCCAGGCCTCGACCAGGTGCGGACGGTTCATCCACTCCGACACCAGCTCGGCGTCGGCGTCCGGGTCGGCCGGCCGGATCGCGTACGGATCGGCCACGATCGGGGTGGGCGGCGCCGCCACGGCCCGCACCGCGTCGGATATGTCGGTCAGTTCGCGCTTGAGGATGGGCGCGTCGTCGATCTCGGTCATTTGATCGCCGAGCCTACCGCAGAAAGTGAGGGTAGGTTTACCTACCTTCGACCGGGTGAGAGCAGCTTCGCCAGCACCACCAGATGACTCAGTTCCACCTCACGGGTCGCCGTCACCAATGTGAGCGAACCCTTGCTCACCATGTCCCGCAATTCATCAAACGCCTGGGCAGCCGGCGAGGTCTCCAACTCCGCGGTATAGCGGGCGGCGAATTCGTCGAACAGCTCGGCTTGGTGGTTGTACCAGTGCCGCAGTTCGGTGGACGGCGCAACGTCAGGCAGCCAATGCCCGACCCGCGGATCGGTCTTGCGGATCCCCCGCGGCCACAGCCGGTCCACCAGTACCCGGGTCCCCTCGTCAGGCGCCGGTTCCTCATACACCCGCGCCAACCGGATCTGATGTTTCGCTGCCATCACATGCGATGGTAGGAGCATGGATGTCAGTCGCGTTGCCGATCTGGTGCGCTGGGAGGATTCCGGTGCGCACTGGCAGGTGATCGCCCGCACTGCCGACAGCATCACCATCGCACTGCTGCGGTGCGACGGCGGTGAGGAGGTCGAGCGGTTCACCTCTTCCGATCCCCGCCTGCTCGAATTCGTCGGCGCCAGGACCGGCAGCGAGGACTCCAGGTGATCACCGAAGCAGGCCGGTGACATGGAACTTCCGTTGCCGGATGCGGTCCTGAGCCGGCTGGCTCGGCGCTCTGCCCCACCGGAAATCGCCGAAGAGGCGGTGGATCTGGTCGACGAAGGCGACGACACCGCCTTGGCGGAAGCCGCGGCACCGCCGACCGCCGAGCCCGCCCTGCTGCTGCAGAAGATGGAAAACCGGCTGATCCGGCTCACCCTGGCCGATCCCGACGTGCTGACCGACGCAGAGTTGCGCAGACTGCGCTACATCCTGAACTTCGCCCGGCTGGGCGACTTCGAACCTGGTGCTGCAGGCCCGAACGGAATACGCGGACGGGGCGACATCGCGGTCGGTGCACAGTTGGGCCCGTGGCGATCACGGGTCATCGACGCGCTACACGGCCCGCTTCGCGAAGAGCGCGACGCCGTCACCGCGCTGACCACGGCGCGCGAGGCACTGGCCGGCCTGGCCGACGACCAGGCCGAGCAGCGCGACCTGCTCATCGAGCGACACCGCAACGACTTCTCGCCGGCCGAACTGGATTCCGAAGTCGGATACAAGAAACTGGTGACAGTCCTCGGCGGTGGCGGCGGTGCGGGATTCGTCTACATCGGCGGCATGCAGCGGCTGCTGCACGAGGGACATGTCCCCGATTACATGCTCGGGTCGTCCTTCGGAGCGATCATCGGCGCGGTGGTCGGGCGCACGCTACCCGTGCCGATCGACGAGTACGTCGAGTGGGCCAAGACCGTGTCCTACCGCGCGATCCTCGGCTCTGAACGGCTACGTCGCAGGCACGGACTGACCGGCATGTTCTCGCTGCGCTTCGACGCATTCGCGCACACCATGTTCAGCCGCTCGGATGGCGAGCGGATGCGCATGTCGGACATGGCGATTCCGTTCGACGCCGTGGTGGCCGGGGTGCGCAAACGGTCGTTCGCCGCGCTGCCGTCGCGGTTCCGCCGCCCGGAACTGGCCGGGCTGCGCCTGCTGCCCATGCTGCCGGTGGGTATCGGTCCCCTGGTCGCGGCGCGCATGTGGCAGGTGGCCGCGTTCATCGATTCCCGCGTGGTGAAGCCGATCGTCGTCGGCGGTGACGACTTGACCCGCGAATTCAACGTCGTCGACGCCGCGTCGTTCTCCTCGGCGATTCCGGGCGTGTTGCATCACGAGACGAACGACCCACGGATGGAACCGATCCTGGACGCGCTCTGCCAGAGCCACGACGTCGCGGCGCTCGTCGACGGCGGCGCGGCCAGCAATGTGCCGATCGAATTGGCGTGGAAACGCGTGCGCGATGGGCGGTTGGGCACCCGCAACGCCTGCTACCTGGCGTTCGACTGCTTCCATCCGCAGTGGGATCCGAGGCATCTGTGGCTCGTGCCGATCACGCAGGCCGTGCAGCTGCAGATGGTGCGTAACGCGCCCTATGCCGATCACCTCATCCGCTTCGGGCCGACCCTCTCGCCGGTCAATCTTGCGCCGTCGATCGCCACCATCGACCGCGCGTGCGAATGGGGCCGCAACAGCGTCGACGCCGCGATCCCGCTGACATCGGCGCTGCTGCAACCGATCTGGTGGGCGGGCGACAAACCGCCCGTCACCCGTGCCCGTAAGACGCTGGTCAAGTCGGTCGCGTCACCGATGAGTGCGGTGATGTCGGCCATTCAACTGCCGACCGGGTTCGCGCGCTGGCGCAACCGTCATCTGACCTGATCGCTATCCGCGGCGAGGCGGCCACACCGGCGCGCCGAGTTCGCGCGAGACCGTGCGTGCGGTATCCCGCAGCGCGTCGACGGCCTCAGGGTCCAACGGCCAACGCGCCGCGGGGACCACCAGTGCGATCGCGCCCGCCGCATCGCCCGATGCATCGAAAACGGTTGCCGCAACGGAACACTCCCCGAGCACGGCCTCTTCGGCCTCGGTGGCGATGCCGGTGCCGCGGATCTGGGCGAGTTGGGTGGCGAGCTCGGCGGCGTCGGTGACGGTCTCACCCGTCATACCGCACAGCTCCCCTGACGGATAGTCGGCCGCGTAGGCCAGCAGCGCCTTGCCCAGCGCGCTGGCATGGGCGGGGATCACGATGCCGACCTCGGGCATCTGCCGGGTGCCGTCGGGACGCGGTTCGTGCGCCACCACCACGACCTCATCGAACAACAGCACCCCGGTGCGCACCGCACAACCGGTGCGGCGGGCCAGCCCTTCCGTCCAGACCGCGACCCGCGACCGTAGTTCGAGCGTGTCCAGATAGACGTTGCCCATCCGCAGCGTCGCGGGGCCAAGTCGGTACCGGCCGGAATCCAGCTCCTGCTGCACCATGCCGTGCGCCAGCAACGTGCGCACCAAGCCGTGCACCGTCGATGGCGCGAGCTCGATCGCCGAGGCGATCTCCCCCAGACTCATCCGCCGACCGCCTTGCAGCACCGTGAGGATGCGAAGGGCGCGATCCACCGCCTGAATCACGACGACCTCCTCGTGGGCGAAGACGCTCTTGTGCTCACAGCAGCATAAGCGTATGTTCCAGATCACATTCGATAATGTCGAATGTGATGCGAGATAGCCGATTCGCAGTCGGTAAGCGTTGTGTCACATCCCAACCCCTGGAGCGCACGACATGGACGATCCGTCAATCACCCAAAAACTCGCCGCGGAGGCCTTCGGCACCGCGTTCCTGGTATTCATCGGCGTGGGATCGGTACCCGCGACCATCATCATCAACGGTCATGCGCCGTTCACCATGGCCGATCTCGGCGTGATCTCCTTCGCGTTCGCGACGGTCGTCGTCGCAACCGTCTACGCGCTCGGGCACATCTCCGGCAACCACATCAATCCGGCGGTCACCCTCGGTCTGGCCGTGACCGGCCGGTTCCCATGGTCCCGCGTTCCGGCCTACATCGCCGCGCAACTCGTCGGCGCAACCGTCGGGGCCGCAGCGATCCTCGGCGTACTGGGCACGCGCGCGCGAGACGCCGGGCTGGGCATCGCCACCTACAGCGGCGACATCAGTGCCGTACAGGCGTTTTTCGCGGAGTTCGTGGGTACGTTCATACTCGTGTTCACCGTCTTCGGCGTGATACATCGCAAGGCGTCGGCAGGATTTGCCGGGGTGGCCATCGGCTTCGTCGTGTTCGCTGCGATCATCCCGCTGGCACCGACGACGGGTGCCTCGATCAACCCGGCCCGGACCTTCGGGCCCATGCTCGTCCAGCAGATCGCCGGCGGCTCGGTGGCCTGGCACCAACTGCCGGTGTATCTCGCCGCGGAATTCCTCGCCGGCGCGCTCGCCGCACTGTCCTACGCCGCGATCTCGCGCACCCGCGCCGACACCGCCAAAATCTCCGTCCACGCAGCACCGACCGCAGTCTGAGGAGCCGAATTGTGAAGAAACTGATAAACGATCCCGCCGACGTCGTCGCCGAGTCGCTTCGCGGCATGGCCCTGGCGCACCCGGAACTGCGTGTCGACCACGCCAACCGCATTGTCTACCGCGGTGATGCCCCGGTCGCGGGCAAGGTCGGTTTGATATCGGGCGGCGGATCCGGGCACGAACCGCTGCACGCCGGTTTCGTCGGCCGCGGCATGCTCGACGCTGCCTGTGCCGGTGAGGTTTTCACCTCACCGGTACCCGACCAGATGCTCGAGGCGACGACCAAGGTCGACGCTGGCGCCGGCGTGCTGCACATCGTGAAGAACTACACCGGTGACGTGATGAACTTCGAGATGGCCGCCGAACTGGCTGCCGCCGACGGCATCACGGTCGAGTCGGTCGTCGTCGACGACGACGTCGCGGTGCAGGACAGCACCTTCACCGCCGGTCGGCGCGGCGTCGGCGCCACCGTGCTGGTCGAGAAGATCGCCGGGGCCGCGGCCGACGAGGGCAGGCCGCTGGCCGAAGTCGCCGAGGTGGCGCGCCGGGTCAATGCCGCATCCCGCAGCATGGGTGTCGCGTTGACGTCGGGCACGGTTCCCGCGGTCGGCCACCCGACGTTCGAGCTGTCCGACACCGAGATCGAGCTCGGCATCGGCATTCACGGCGAACCCGGCAGGCAGCGTGTGCCGCTGCAACCCGCCCGCGCCGTCGCCGAACTCCTGGTCGAACCCATCTTGTCCGACCTCGACTTCACCGGCGTGGACCCGGTCGTGTTGTTCCTCAACAGCATGGGTGCCACGCCCCTGATCGAGCTGTACGTGATGTACGCAGAAGTGGCGGCCATCCTGGAGAAGGCGGGCGTGCAGATCGCGCGCTCGCTCGTCGGGCCGTACATCACGAGCTTGGACATGGCAGGCTGCTCGGTCACCCTGCTACGCGCTGACGACGAATTGCTGCGGCTGTGGGACCACCCGGTCGACACACCCGCGTTGCGGAGAGGATGCTGACATGGATCTGGATCGACTCACCGCCTGGGTCCGCGAGTTCGCCCGGCTGATCGCCGAAAATGCCCAGTATCTCAGCGATCTGGACGCTGCGATCGGCGACGCTGACCATGGCATCAACATGGATCGCGGGATGACGGCCGTGGTGGCCGCGCTCGACGACCCACCACCGGCCGACGCCGGCGCGTTGTGCAAACAGGTCGGCATGACCTTGGTGAAATCTGTCGGCGGCGCAAGTGGGCCGCTGTACGGCACCTTCTTCCTGCGCATGGCGCCCACGATGGGCGCCGACAGCGCAGATTTCGCCGCGGCGTTGCACGCCGGCGTCGAAGGCGTCGTCCAGCGGGGCCGTGCCGAAGCCGGCGACAAGACAATGTTCGACGCGCTCGCACCCGCCCTCGACGCCCTCGACGCCGCACTCGCGTCGGGCGCCGACCTGGCCAAGGCACTGACCGAAGCCGCAACTGCCGCCGAAAAGGGCAGGGACGCCACCGAATCCATGGTGGCCCGCAAGGGGCGCGCCAGCTATCTGGGACAACGCAGCGTCGGGCACATCGACCCGGGAGCCACGTCGGCAGCATTGCTGATCGGTGCCGCCGCGACGGCGGTGGGCACGTGACCGTCGGGCTCGTCGTCGTCTCACACAGCCGCCCACTCGCCGAGGCCGCCGTCGACTTGGCACAGGAGATGTTGCACGGCAAGCAGATCCAGATCGAGGTCGCGGCAGGCCTGGACGAGACCACCTTCGGCACCGACGCGGTCGCGATCGTCGACGCCATCGCCGCCGCAGACCACGGCGACGGCGCGGTCGTGCTCATGGACCTCGGAAGTGCCGTGCTGTCAGCCGAACTCGCGCTGGAGCTGCTCGACGACGAGGTGCGCGAGCGGGTGGTGCTGTGCCCGGCTCCCCTCGTCGAGGGGCTCGTGGTGGCCGCAGTCGCCGCGGGCGGCGGAGCCCCGGCCGCGGAGGTGGCCGCCGAGGCCTCGGGTGCGCTTGCCGGAAAGCTTGCTCAGCTGGGCGGCGGCGTCGAGCAAGCCGCCACCGAGACGGCCGTCGAAGGGCTGTCCGCGACGTTCGTCGTCGCCAACCCGCACGGGCTGCATGCCAGGCCTGCGGCCCGCCTCGTCCAGGAGGTCCGCGGCCGCGACGCCGAGGTACGTATCCGTAACCCGCGCACCGGTTCGGCGTGGATCGACGCCGCGAGTCTCTCCAAGATCGCCACGCTCGGCGTACGCAGTGGCGACGAGGTCGAGGTCCGGGTATCCGGTCCACAGGCCGCAGATGTGCTCGAGCACATCCTGGCCCTGGCGGCCAGGCACTTCGACGAGACACCGTCCGCCCCTGCCTCACCTGGGCCAGTAACGACAGGCCGACCGATCGGCGCCGGGCCGGGCCTGGGGATCGGACCTGCCTGGTCGGTCCGGGCGGGCACCATCGAGGTTCCCGAACACCAGGGTGAGGATCCTGCGACCGAATGGCGCAGCCTCACCGCAGCCGTCGACGACGTACGTACCGCCATCGCCGGCGTCCGCGCCCACACCGCGCGTGCCGTAGGCGAAGCCGAGGCATCGATCTTCGATGCGCACGCGCTGCTGCTCGACGATGATGCGCTGCTCGGCGCGGCGAAGAGTCGAATCGACAAGGGGCACAACGCCGCAGCTGCCTGGTCAGCCGCGGTGACCGAGGTCGCCGATCAGTTCGCCGCCGTGGATGACGCCTATCTGCAGGCGCGGGCCGAGGACGTCCGTGCCGTGGGCGGACAGGTGCTGCGTACCCTGCTGGGGCAGGTGGCACCCACGGCCGCGGCCACCGGCGTGCTGGTGGCCGCCGACCTGACTCCCGCCGAGGCCGCCGAACTCGATCCGACGCAGGTCGCCGCGGTACTGCTGGCATTCGGCAGCGCCACGGCTCACAACGTGATCCTGTTGCGGGCCAAGGGCATTCCTGTGATCGTGGGTGCCGGACGGGCTGTGCTGGCCATCGCCGACGGCACCACTGTGGCCGTCGACGGTACGTGCGGGGAATACCTGGTCGATCCGCCCGACGACGTCCGCCGGGAATTCGAGGCCCGCGTCGCCGCTGCCGCGCAGCAGCACCGGGAGGCCGTCACCCGCACGCGTGAGCCCGCCATCACCCGGGACGGTGTCACGGTCAAGGTCGGCGCCAACATCGGCTCGGTCGATGACGCGCGCGCCGCAGCAAGCCAGGGCGCCGACTTCGCGGGTCTGGTCCGCACCGAGTTCCTGTTCCTGGGCCGGGAGCAGGCACCCGACGTGGACGAGCAGCTCGCGGTTTACCGCAAGATCGCGGAATCCCTTGAGGGACGCAGGGTCACCCTGCGCACCCTCGACGTGGGCGGTGACAAACCGTTGGCGTTCCTGCCGACGCCCGCCGAGCCGAACCCCTATCTGGGGGTGCGTGGTATCCGGCTGGCGCTGGCACACTCGCAGCTGTTGTCCGACCAGTTGCTGGCGATGGCGCGGCTCAGCAACGATACGCCGGTCAGCATCATGTTCCCCATGGTCAGCACCCTCGACGAACTGTTCTCCGCGCGCCGGGTGCTCGACGACGCGATCCGCCGAGCCGGTCCACAGGCGGCTGACCTGCAGGTCGGGATGATGGTCGAGGTGCCCGCCGCCGCCCTCAAAGCCGCGGCGTTCGCGCCGCACGTCGACTTCTTCTCGATCGGCACCAACGATCTCACCCAGTACACGATGGCGGCCGACCGCAACAACGACGCCGTCGCGAGCCTCGGGGACGCGTTCGATCCTGGTGTCCTGCAGTTGGTGCGAGCGACGTGTCAAGGCGCCGCGGGACGGGCGTCGGTGTCGGTCTGCGGCGAGTTCGCCGCAGACAACCGTGCCGCCGCACTGCTTCTCGGGTTGGGTGTCGATGCGCTCAGCGTCACTCCGCCTGCCATACCGGCCACCAAGGACGCTGTGCGCGCTGTCGACACCGGCGAGGCGCAGCACCTTGCCGCCGTGGCCCTCTCGGCCGCCGATGCCGCCGGGGTGCGATCACAGTTCGGCTGATCGGCTGCCCGCGCCTGCGGGCACCGTCGGTGCCCGCAGGCGCGGCGCAGTGCGCGGCCTTAGGATCCGGATGTGCCGACCGCGTGGCCACTGGTTGATCGTCAGGATGAACTGCGCCTGATCGCGGCCGCGCTGAGCTCCCATGGCGGCGCGGTACTCACCGGGCCCGCCGGGGTCGGCAAGTCCCGACTCGCACACACCGCCGCCCAGCGACGACACGGGGTGGTCCGGTGGATCGCCGCAACAGCCACCGGCCGGTCGATCCCGCTGGGTGCGCTCGCCGGCTACACCGCACGGTGTGGCCCGGACCCGCTGCTGCGGGTGCAGGAAGTGATCCACGCCCTCCTCGACGGCGAAGCTGCGGTTCTGCTCTGCGTGGACGACGCCCACCTGCTCGACGACCAATCGGCCTTGGTGGTCGAGCGGTTCGTCGAGCAGGCGGCAGGCGCCGTCGTCATGACGGTCCGCGACGGCGAGCCACTGCCGGATTCGGTGGCGGCGCTGTGTGCCCGGTTGCCGCGAATTGCCGTGCCCCCGTTGACCACCGAAGGGGTCGGCGCACTGGTCACCGAGGTTCTCGGTGCTCCGCTGGAATCGTCCAGTGCGCAACGGTTCTTCAGCTACACCCGCGGCAACGCGCTGTACCTGCGGCAGCTGGTCACCGACGAGATCGCGGCCGGCCGGCTGACGCGCCGCTCCGACGTATGGGTGTGGGATGGACCGCCTCGACTATCCGCCTCGCTCGTCGACCTGCTCGAAGCGAGCATGGGCAACCAGCCGGACGGGATCATCGATGCACTCGACGTGCTCGCCGTCTCCGATCCGGTCGAACTGCCGGTGCTGCTGCGATTCGTCGGCTCCGACGTGATCGACGACGCCCGCGACCGGATCCTGATCTCCGTCGACTACGGGCAGGTACGGCTGGCGCATCCGTTGTTCGGGGAGGTCCGCCGCAACCGGGCCGGCACCGCGCGGCTGCGCGGTATCCGCGGCCAGGTCGCCGAGCTGATCGGCCAGCTGTGCGCACCATCAGCGGTCCAGACAGTGCGGCGTGCCGTTCTGCTGATGGATTCCGACACCCAAGGCGATCCCGCGTTCCTGGTGGAAGCGGCGAATGCGGCACTGCAATTGCTCGACCTCGACCTCGCCGCCCGCCTGGCCGAGGCTGCGGTCGCGGCAGGCGGGGGACGCGCAGCCCAGGCGGCACTCGCCACGATGTTGGCTTTCGCCGGGCAGGGTGGCGCCGCGGACACGATGTTCGCGGAACTGGCCGAGGGCGGTGATGCCGCCGAACGCGCGTCGATCGCCCTGTTGCGGGCTGCCAACCTGTCCTGGGTGCTGGCACGGCCAGGCAGCGCCGAGACCGTGCTGAACGCGGCGCGTGACGCCGCCGACAGCTGCGGCCTCGGCCCGTCCTACCAGGCGCTGCATGCCTCGTGCCGCAGCGCGCTGGGCCATCCCCGAGAAGCAGTGGACATGGCGACGGCGGCGTTGACCGCAGAGAACGTCGATCCCCTTGCGGCGATGTTCGGTTACTGGGCCTTGGTCTGCGGGCTGGGCGACCTCGGTCACGTCGACCGCATGACCGAGGCGGCAGCAGCCGGCTATGAACTGGCGGCAACGGCCCCGCAAGCCTCGCATCTGCGGTTCGGTCTCGGCCTGATGGAGATCGTCGGCTTGCACCGGGCAGGCACCCAGGAGCGCATCCCCGATATCGCCAACAGGCTGCGACAGCAGTCGCTCGACGTCGTGGTCTCGCGTTCGTTCACCGCGGTCATCCTCGGATATGCCGAATTGTGTTGTGGCCGGTTGGCTTCCGCGCAGCGCTGGCTGCGGGAATCGTTGGCCACCGGTTCGGTGTTCGATGCGCAGTCGGGTGTCATCCGCGAACTCGCCGGGATGTGGCTGACCATGACATTGGCGATGTGCGGTGATCTGGCGGGCGCCCGGACCACCGACGCCGAGAGGTTCCGTTACTTCGGTGACTACTCGCACATCTGGCGTACGGACATGCTCCTGACCCAGGCATGGCTCGAAGCAGTACATGGATCGCGGAGCCGCGCAATATCTTTCGCGATCGGCGCCGCCAGGACTGCGCGCACCCAGGGCAGGCCGGCGCAGGAACTGTGGTGCCTGCAGACCGCAACCCAGTTCGGCGCAACCGAAACCGTGGAGCGGCTCGGACAACTGGCCGCAGTGGTGCAGGGCCCGCGGGCCGGATTGGCACGTGAACATGCCACCGCGCTGCGCCGGGCGGACGGCGCTCGGCTGCTGAGCGCGTCGAACGGCTATGCGGTGATCGGCGATACGGTCGCGGCACTCGACGCCGCGGCGCAGGCCGTACCGCACCTGCATGGCGAGCGGCAGCGCCGCGCGATCGCCACCGCGCACCGGCTCGCCGCAGATGGCGCCCGCACCCCGGCGTACCGGGCGATGGCCAGTACCGGTGTGCTGACCCCGCGCCAGCGGGAGGTCATCGCCCTTGCGGCGACCGGCCTTTCGAACCGCGAGATCGCTGATCGGCTGGTGATGTCGGTGCGCACGGTGGAAGGTCACCTGTTCCGGGCGTGTCAGCGTCTGGGCGTCAACACCCGCGACGAGCTCATCACACTGCTCGCCGACGGCACCGCGTCGTGATCCTCAGGTGGCAGGCCGGAACCGGACCAGCCGGGCCAACTGATCGCGGTCCTCGATGCCGAGTTTGGCGAAAATGCGGTAGAGGTGGCCGTCGACGGTGCGCACCGACAAGCACAGCCGGTCGGCAATCTGCCGGTTGCTCAGCTCGGCTCCCACCAGATTGGCGATCTCCCATTCGCGTTCGGTGAGATGCAGCGGATCGGCTGCACGCCGGGTCGCCGGTGTCGCCAGGCCGCACCGGCTGGCCAGCCAGTGCGCCCGGGTCGCGGATTCCAGCTCACTGCCCCGGTGCCCGGCGCGCGCGTGTTCCCGCGCGGCGTGCGCGGCCGCGTCGGCGGCCAGTGCCAGTAGTCCGAGCTCTTCGAAACGGCAGGCTGCCTCGTCCAGGCATCGGCCGTCATGCTCGGTCACTCCTCGGCTGTGGGCGGCGATCGGCTCGCACAGCGGCGCGTCCAGCTGTGCGGCCAGCTGCTGAATCCTGGCGTCCACGGAGCGGTCGCCGAGCCGCAGCGCGGTGTGCAGTGCGGTGAGTTCCACCGCGCGCATGCCGCCGCCCCGGGCGAGCTGCGCTGCCCGGACGGCGTGCTGCTGAGCTGACGTGGTCTCCCCCCTCGCGGCCTGCAACCAGGACCGGGCGAGCTCAAGTTCGGGCCGGAACACCTCGACCTGGGGCCCGCTGGCCGCTTCGGCCCGCGCCAGGGCCACCGCGGCGGCTTCGATGTTCCCGCGGTGCGCCTCGGCCTGCGCCAACCACGACGCGACCAGCATGACCCAACCCCGCGGCAGGCATTCCGACATCGCCCACACCGAGGTCTGCAAGGCCTCGCACGATTCGGCGACGCGGCCCCGCGCCAATGCGAGACGCCCCTGCAACGCGGTGACGATGGCTTCTGCCTGCAGCGCACCCGCCGTCATCGCGGCGTACCGCGTGGCGACGTCGTCGACGGCGGCCAAGTCACCGCCGTAGAGACCGGCCAGGGCCTCGGCGAGCGCAAGCGAGTAGCGCTGTGGGCCGGACTCACAACAATCGGCAGCCCGTTCACCCTGCTGCACCACCGCGGCAACGTCGCCGAACCGGCCCGACAGCGCCAGCGCCCCCGCAGTGGCCAGCGCAGCCCACACCGTCGCCATCGGCAGCATGTCCGCGGCCATCGCCTTGGTTCCCGAAGCGATGGCCGCAGGCAGGTCACCGGCGAAGAAGGCGAAGCTGACCTCGATCGCGGTGACGAAGCCCAGGGCCGCGGTGGTGGTCACGCGCGCGCGGACGATGTCCAGGACATCCGATGCCTGCTCGGCGCGACCGCATCCGAAGAAGAGGTTCGCCGCGCGCAGGCAGCCCCACCGCACCACGGTCAACTCGTCGCCGCCGGCCGGGTCGAACCCGGCCAGCAGGTCCTCTGCTTCTTGTCCCCTGCCCTGCCAGCTGATGGCGTCGGCGAGCACGATCGCGGCCTGCACACCGGCGCCGTGCTCCAAGGCGAATCGCGCAAGCTGTTCGCCGAGAACCAGATTGGACATGGTCACCGCACTGGCAGCAGCTTCGACGATGGTCTCCAGATCCGCGGGGGCATCGCTGGCGATCATGAACCGGGCCAACTGGATCCGGGTCCGGACATCGGCAGCGGCCGGCCGGTGCGCTGACAAATGCCGTGCCAGAAGAGAATTGATCTGGCGCGACCGGGTCACCGGGCACCGTCGCCGGGCCACCTCGCCGACGATCGGATGCGCAGGCTGCACCATGGTGTGCGCCGCATCGGCGGTCACCTGAATCGCACCGCGACGTTCTGCGCGGGTCACCGCTTCGGGCGGGCAGATGTCCAGCAGCACATCCCACTCGAGGGCCTGCGCCGCAGACACCACCTCCACCACGTCGAGTTCATCTGGGCGCAGGGAATCCAGCCGCGACGCCACCAGTTCATGGATGTCCGGGCTGGGCCGCAAGCGGCCGCGCAGCCGCCAGTGGTCTCCGTCGCGGACCAGGGCACCGTCTGCGCGTGCGGCATTCAGCACGCCGCGCAGGTAGAGCGGGCTCCCCGACGAGAACCGGTGCAGCTCCCCGACCGCCCGATCGTCGACGTCACCGCCGAGCACCGCCGCGGCCAGCTCGGCAGTCTGCTCGCGGGTGAACGGTTCCAGGTCGAGACGGGCCAGCAGCTGTTCCTTCCACAGTGCTGTGACCGCGTCCGCCGGGGCCGCACCCGAGCGGATGGTGACGATGAGCGTCGGTTCCCCGTTGACCGCGAGCTGCTGAACCAGCAGAGCAGACAGCGGGTCGAGGTACTGGGCGTCGTCGACGACGATGACCAGGCTGGGATCGGCGAGGGCCTGCTGTGCCGCGCCGAGCATGACGGCCGGCTCACGTGCATCGGTGAGGTGCAGCGCATGATGGAACGCGCCGAACGGCACCGCCTGCGCGGTCTCGGTACCGAGGACGAATCGCGCGCAGCGTCCCTCGCTCTGCAACTCTCGCGCAAGGACTCTGGCGAGCGCTGTCTTGCCGACACCGGCGGGCCCGACGAGGACGACACCGCGCGAGGGGTCACGTAGCGCCAGCGAGGCTTCGCTGAGCTCCGTATCCCGTGCGACGAACGGCCAATCCGCCAATGCGTACCCCCAAGGTGCGCCGGTGTGCCGGGCCGACATTACGCCCGCGCAAATCTGTGTATCGGCTGAACTTCGACGCCGCATCTCGAATGTTTGCGCAGTTAACCAGTTCTGGGCAGCGGGACTGCCGGGGAGATTACTTGTTCGCGGTGAAAAGAACAGCCCCCGACGCAATCTCCGAACCTGTCCGCACAGCATCGGACACGGCAATGTTGGCGGCCTCGCGCTCGTCCATGATCACCACGGGGACAATGGGATTGAGTCCTTTTTCGGCCACCGACGCGGCATCGTAGGTGATGACGACCTGCCCCGCGGCGACATCATCACCCTGATTGAGGTGGACAGTGAAGCCCTCGCCGCCCAGCGCCACGGTATCGAGGCCGAGATGGACCAGGACGCCGACTTTCTCCTCGGTCAATAAGACATACGCATGAGGCATCAGTTTCAGCAACTTTCCGCTCACAGGGGCGATGGCATCCACCACTCGAGGTCCGGGGTCGATCGCTGCGCCGTGACCGACCATTCCGGCCGAGAAGACCGGATCGGGGACGTCGCCGAGGGCGACCGCGCGCCCGGCGACGGGGGCCAGCACTGTCGTGGTACTCACGCGTGGTCTCCTTTTTTGTTTGTGGCCGCAACCTTACGAGCGTCGCATGCCGTCTCGTCTAAGCTTCCGACCAACTCGGCGACCGCACAGGCGACCAGGAGGGCGACGCACCCATGACCGATACCACGAAACCTGGCGGGACACCGGAGAAATCGACTGCAGCAGCACGCAGTTTCGCCCAGCTGCAACGGCTGGGCAAGAGCCTCATGCTGCCGATCGCCGTGCTGCCCGCAGCGGGGATCCTGCTGCGGCTGGGCCAGCCCGACCTGCTGGGCCGGATCGACGCGCCGGTGATCGGACCGTTCTTCAAGTCGATGAGTGCCGCAGGGGACGCCCTGTTCAGCAATCTGCCCCTGCTCTTTGCGATCGGCGTTGCGATCGGATTCGCCCGCAAGGCCGACGGATCCACCGCGCTGGCGGCCGCGGTGGGCTATCTGGTGACGTCCGCGGTGTTCAAGACCATGTCGCCGATCGTCCTCGCCGGTCAGGTCGACAAAGCCGGGGAGCAGGCCCAGATCAACTACAGCGTGTTCGCAGGCATCATCGTCGGCTTGGTCACCGCGTGGCTGTTCGACCGGTATCACACCATCGAATTGCCGTCGTATCTCGGCTTTTTCGGCGGCAGACGGTTCGTCCCGATCGCGGTGTCACTGGCCTGCCTGTTCATCGCGTTCGCGATGAGCTACTTCTATCCGATCTTCGACGCAGGCCTGACCGGCCTCGGCCGGTTCATCGGCGGTTCCGGCGCGTTGGGCGCATTCGTATACGGGTTCGCCAACCGCATGCTGATCCCGCTGGGGTTGCACCACATCCCCAACTCTTATGTGTGGTTTCTCTACGGCGACTATCAGACGCCCGACGGCAAGGTGGTGACCGGTGAGCTGACCCGGTTCGCCGCAGGCGACCCCACCGCTGGACACCTCACCTCAGGCTTCTACCCGATCCTCATGTTCGGCCTACCCGCCGCCGCGCTGGCCATGATCCACGTGGCGAACAAGAAGCAGCGCAAAGTCGCGGTCGGCATTCTGTCGGCGGCGGCGTTGACGGCATTTCTGACCGGCGTCACCGAGCCGCTGGAGTTCGCGTTCATGTTCGTGGCCTTCCCGCTCTACGTCGTGCACGCCGTGCTGACGGGTCTGTCGCTGGCGATCGCCTATCTCCTCGACATCCATCTCGGTTTCTCGTTCTCCGCCGGCCTGGTCGACCTGCTCCTTTACGGCACGGCGCCGGCAGCCAAGAACATTCCGTTGCTCGTCGGTATGGGTCTGGTGTTCTTCGTCGTCTATTACCTGCTGTTCCGGTTCGCGATCACGAAGTGGAACATGCGCACACCGGGTCGTGAACCCGAGGCCGAGTTCGAGGCCGAGCAGGCCGCCAATCTCGGCGACCCGGCGTCCGCCGGTGCGGTCGAGACTCTGACTCGGACCGACAGCAAGGCCGAGCAACTCATCGAGGCATTCGGTGGCCGGGAGAACCTGGTCACCGTCGACGCCTGCATCACCCGGTTGCGAATGGACGTCGCGGACAAGACCAAGGTCGATCAGGACCGGCTACGCGCACTGGGCGCAGCGGGTGTGATCGAGGTCGGCAACAGCGTGCAGGCGGTCTTCGGCACAGACTCCGAGACGCTCAAGAACAGCATCCTCGACATCCTGTAACCGCCTCAGACCGACAGGAGCCGTTCGAAGAAATCGCGGTAGCGGGTCAGCGCGACCCGGAGGTCTTCGGTCGAGGCCTCCTCGCCGCGGGCCCATTGCGCTTCCAGTCGAGAGCGGGTGTCGGCGAAGCTCGCGTTCAGCTCTTCGACCACTTCTGCCACCAGACTGTCGGCATTCTGCACACATTGCTTCGGGTCATCGACGAAGGCCGCCTGAACTGCGTTCCAGCGCGAATGCAGTCCTGACCGATGCTCGTCGGCGAACAACAACGTGTTGTCGTCGATCGGCGCGTCTGTGGCGGCAGAATCGTCCTCGTAAGCGGGCACGGGTTCAGGCCAGCCGGTCGCGGCCTGCTCGTCGTGGGCGGTCATGCTCGCGCCCCTTTCGTCGGGTCGGTACCTGCCTCTCGCTCGACCGGTGATTCGTGCGTTTCACGTGTTTCGTGGTCCGGCCGCAGCAATTCCTCGAAGAGTGTCCGGTAGTGCACGATCGCCTCACGTTGTGCCTCGGTACCGATTTCACCGCGCTCTTGGGCAAGGTGCAGGATGTGCCCGGCCCGATAGTGTTCGACGACCTTGGGGTGGTCCACCGAGATGTCAGCCGCCCGCTGCTCGAAATCGTCTATCGGGTAACCGCGTTCGCGCAGCACCTCGGTCACCAGTCGATCAGCTTCGCTGACCGCCTTCGACGGATTGTCCACGAACCCTGCCTGGGTCGCCTCCCACGCCTGCTCGTATCGCGCCCGTGATTGCGGCGTCAGCTCACTGATGTCCAACTTGTTGTGTTTGCGCTCGCGGGCGAGAAGTTCCTTTTCCGCCGCGCGTTGGCCTCCGGCGGTGTCCACGGCCCGCTCGTACTCCGGCCCGAACTGCTCCCTCAACCTGTCACTGCGCTTCTTGCGCATCATCGATGCGCCGGCGATCACTGCGAGCACCACGATGATCAGGACGACGACCGCGATGACGATCCAACTCCATGTAGGCATTTCTGACCTCCTGCACGGGGGTGATACCCGATGCAGGACTGCACAAACGTCAATTTCTTGGTGGACGCCGCGGGGACGTGGTCATATCAACCTGTCAGGGCACGTTCCAGGTACGCCAGCGCGTCGTTCGCGTCATCGGTGATGTGCACCAACTCGTCCAGCGGAATCGGTAGGAATCCGTCCTGCTCCATCCGGCGCAGTTGCACCAGCAGACCGTCGTAGAAGCCGGCGGTGTTGAGCAGCACGACGGGTTTGTCGTGCCTGCCGTGCTTGCGTAGTTCGAGGATCTCAGTCAGCTCGTCCATTGTGCCCAGGCCGCCGACCAGCACCACGATGGCGTCGCTTCGGGCCAGTAACGTCGCCTTGCGCTCGGCCAGGTCACGCGTGAAGACCATCTCATCGGCATCGGCTTTTGCCTTGTGGCGCAGGAAATCCACCGAGATGCCCACCAGCCGGCCCCCGCCCGCACGCACGCCGTCGGCCACGACCTTCATCAACCCGGTGTCGGATCCGCCCCACACCAACGTGTTTCCGCGGGCACCGACCAGTTCGGCGAATTCCAGCGCCGGCCCGGTGTAGCGCTCGTCGAGGTCCGCGGCGGACAGGAAGACGCAGATGTTCACGTGCCGGTCTCAGATGCTCGCGAAGCAGGAGTTGGCTTCCCCGTTGGGAATTGACGCGTTCTGACTGGAGAACTTGCCGACCACACCGGTGCTGGTCACCTCGACGCTGTCGGCGTGGATACCCAGCGGATAGTTGTCGTTGAGCTTCTTGGTGAGCCCGTCGAGTGCCGACTGCACGGCGTCCTTCGAGAACGGGCCGGTGGCATCGAGTACCTGCAGGTTCAGGTCACCGTTGGTGACGACGGGCTTGGCGGTGATGCTGGTGCCACCGGCGGCTTCGAGGATGAGGGTGCCTGCGGCGGGGTCGGTGTGCACGTCGGTGAGCAGGTCGCCGACGAACGGCAGGTTCTCGGCCACCGTGTTCTTGATCCCGGCGGAGGTCCAGGACAGTGTGGCGGTGAGCGATCCGATGGTGCCCTTCGATTTGGCATCGCCCTGCAGGCGGATATCGGACAGGCTCACGTCTGCCGTCATCCCCTTGGCGGCTTGCACCTGGTTACCGGCGGTGTCGACGGAGATGTTGGTGTAGTGACCGGTGATGTGCTGCCAGAGGAACGGCGGACTCACCCCGAACGAGATGGTGGCGCCGTCCTGCACGACGCACTGCGTGACGTCGGCCAGCAGGGTCCCCGCCCGGTGCCGGGCATACAGTTCCGCGCCGGCCAGTCCGCCTGCGATCAGCGCGACGACGATGACCGCGACCAGGACGATGGCCTGCCAGCGCCGCGGCTTCTTCCGTGGGCGCTCGCCCGCTGTCGGCGGACGCTGACGGGTGATCTTCTCGGTGGCCGGGGTGTCGGCCGGGGGCCGGTGAGCGCGCAGCTGCTGGGTCGGCGGTTCGGGTTGGCCCGGTCGCTGCGCCGGAGGCGGCCTCAGCCGCTCGGTCGGCGGCTCGGGCGGCCGCAGCCGCTGGGTCGCGGGGTCGGGCGGTGGCGCTCCCCGACCGCGCCAACCAGGTTGTCCGGGGCGTTGCGGCGGCGGTGTCGACACCCCGGCAATTCTGCCCCATCGACATGGGCGCGAGCTGAGAACGAGGGTCAATCACTCATCTCTCGCAGCGACTGCGGCTGCTCGGTGTGTCGCCGGGCGCGCTCCCATGGCCACGTCATCAGCGCCCACACGACGAGAACGATCGCGACCTCGGCCAAAAGGTAAAGCGGCCACGGTCCCAACACGTCCAGCAGGGACGCCGTGGGGGGCTTGCGGTTCAGGTAGCCGTAGTTGGTTCCGGTGGCCGCATTGAAGGCGAGTGTGACAGCTGCCCACCCGAGGGTCGCGATGACCGCGAAGCGGTAGTCACGCCACCGCGGTCGATTTCCACGTCCCCACGTGAGATAGATGGCCGCCCACACCACGAGCACGTGAAGCGTGAAGAAGGTGATGAACAGGTGGTGCGGAAAGTCCGGAGCGCCGTCCTTGGGCGTGCCGATGTCGGGCGTGATCAACGCCTGCGAACTCAGGACGAGGCCCCAGTAGTAGGTCAGGACGAACGCCCAATGCCGTTGGGACCACAGTGCGTAGGCCGCCGCGAGCTCCGCGACGTCGCACAATTGCAGCGGCACCGAGGTGTCCATGGATGGGTCCACCAGCTTGTAGCCCAGCGCCACCGCGAACGCCGCGAGGAGCAGCATCGCCAGCACCCGGCTGAACATCCGCCCCTGCGCCTCGGTCTGGCGCCGGCCCAGCACGACCAGAAGCACTGCACCCAGCGCGAACACCGCCAAAACCGCGCAGTGCGATGGGCCGTACGCCGCGAACTCACGTTGTGCAGACAACACTTCGATCAACTCCCCGTTTCGGTGGCACGCAGGGAACGATTACCCATGATCCCAGGCGGAGTTCGATCTCGTCGGGCGATGGTGGCAGGCTCGCCGAAGCGCGTCAGCGAACCGCTGAGACCCAGCCGAGGTCAGGGGGCAGCGAACCCGGATCCGACGTCGAAGGACCGGACAGGGACGGCTGCTGGCCGCCGTACCCCGGCGTGGCCGAACCGTATCCCGGTTGCGGGCCATGCACCGAAGTCGCCGGGTCGTACCCCGACGACGGCCCGTATCCGGGCACCGTCGGAGCAGAGCCGGCCATCAGCTTGTCCGCGGCGAACGCCGCTGCCTGGGTGGTGTAGACGGGGACGTAACCCTCGGTGTGTCCGCTCCACGCGTTGCCCGGCCCCGGGTGACAGATCGGGTCGGCCGGATTACACAGGTCGATCGCCTTGGCACCCAGCAGTGCGCTGTGCGTCGGCAGCGCCTGGTCGGTGCGGGTCGCCACGTCACCGAAGGTCGCGACCGCCGCAACGTTCTTCGCGTACTCGGCGGGCAGCGGATCACCCCAGCTGATCCCGCCCACGGGGACGCCGGCCACGATGTCCATCACGCTCGCGCCCTGCGAGTAGCCGCCCAAGACGATCTGGGTGTTGGGACACGACGACACGGTGGATTTGAGGTGCGAGATCGCGTCTTTTGCGCCGTCGCCACCGTGCAACTGCAGCTTGCTGGCCTTGTAGTTCACCGCGTAGCTGGCGATGTTCATGCCGGTCTGCTTGCGCAGCGAGTCGACGAAGGCGTCGCCTACCCGGCCCAGACCGGCCGGCTCGTCGGTACCGCGCGCGAAGATCACCTCGGCGTCGGCACAGTCGGTGGCAGATGCCACCGGCAGATTCGGGGCGGCCAGCGCGAGGCCGGCGGTGAACAGTGCAGTAGCGCCAAGCCCGACCCAGCGACCACCTGACCGCGCACTGCCCGTCCGGGGGCTGCGTATGCGGCGAGAAAACACGCCTCAATCTAGCGCGTGTCGGCAAAGGATCAAGGTCGCGTCACGACCGGTTCCGGTGCACATGCGTCGGCCGCGGGTGAGCGAAATGCGCAAAAGCGGCAATTCGCGCATTGCGCGGGTTGCGCACACAAGCGAGCCAGGCCGGTCCACACCGGCCTAACTTGGCGGCATTCGCCCTCGTCAACGCCCTGGAACCGCACCGAAAGCCTCGCCATGAAATCAGCCTCTCTCAGCCGCAAGCAAACCTGGGCCGGCCACCGGCGCGGGTCCACCGAGTACCGCCGCCTGCTCGCGGCATTGTTCTGCGCGGGGATAGCAACCTTTGCCCAGCTCTACTCGCCACAGGGCGTGCTCCCCCAGATCTCGGCCGACCTGGGTGTGGGAGCAGCCTCCGCCGCGCTGATGGTGTCGGCTTGCACGATCGGCCTGGCCGTCGGTGTGATCCCCTGGTCGATGATCGCCGACCGGATAGGCCGGGTGAAGGCGATGTCGCTGTCGGTCCTGTCGTCCAGCGTGCTCGGCCTGCTCACCCCGTTCGCGCCGACCTTTCACCTGTTGCTCGCCGGACGGCTGCTGCAGGGGCTCGTGATCGCCGGGGTGCCCGCCATCGCTATCGCCTACCTCACCGAAGAGATCGCCGCGGAGCACGCGGCCCGCGCGGCCGGGACCTTCGTCTCCGGGACCAGCATCGGTGGGCTTCTCGGCCGGGTGGTCGCCGGCCCGGTCACCGACATCGCGACGTGGCGTGTCGGCATGCTCACCGTAGCTGTCCTGTGCGCAGCCGCCGCGGCGGGCTTCGTCAAACTCGCGCCGCAGTCACGCGGTTTCACCCCCTCGAACGGCCTCGGCACAGGTCCGGAAGGCACTGTGGCCCATCGCCTGTGGTCCAACCTGCGGTCACCGCGCCAGCTGACGCTGTTCGCTCAAGGTTTTCTGCTGATGGGCGGGTTCGTGGCGATCTACAACTTCCTGGCCTTCCGGCTGACCGCCGCGCCCTATCACCTGCCGGGAACCGTGGTGAGCCTGATCTTCTTCGCCTACCTGGCGGGCACCGGAGCATCGACCCTCGCAGGTGCACTGGCCACCCGGTTCGGCCGTAAGGCGGTTCTGCTCACATCGATCGCCATCATGCTCATCGGAGTGGCGACCACGTTGTGCGCCAACCTCTTTCTGGTGTTGGTCGGCCTCGTGGTGACCACCGTCGGCTTCTTCGCCGCACATGCGATCGCCACCGGGTGGGCCGGTCGCGGGGCCACCGTCGGCAAGGCGCAGGCCTCGTCGCTCTACAACCTCTTCTACTACGCCGGATCGAGCATCATCGGCTGGTTCGGTGGCATCGCATTGGACTTCGCAGGGTGGGCGGCCGTCGCCTCGACCGTCCTCATCCTCGCCGGTGTCGCGGCGGCCGCCGCGGCATTCTTCTTGCCCCGCAACTGATCCGAGAGGGACGCCACGATGAACACAACGACACCCGGCCCGGACGCGCCCGCCGACGGATTCAGCCGCGCGGTCATGGCCGCCTATGAGGACTGGAGTTTTTCGTCTCTGCCGACTGCGGTGGTGCAGCGAATCAAGCTCTTCGTGCTCGACACCCTGGGCGTGATCGCCGCCGCAGCCGACGCGCCCGGCATCCCGCAGATGAACCACCTGCTTCTCGGCTGGGAGAGTGGCGGTCCGTCGACCGTGCTCATCGGCAAGGGGCGCGTCGCGCCACCGACCGCCGCGCTGGCCAACGGTGCGGCCGCGCACGCACTGGATTTCGACGACAATCACGACCCCGGCCGCGTACACGCCTACGCCGTGATCCTGCCCGCGGCGATGGCGGCGGCGGAGGCGCGCGGCGGCGTCAGCGGACGCGATCTCATCGCGGCGCTGGCCACCGGCGTTGAACTGCAGGCCCGGCTCGGACTCGCCGCGCCGCAGAGCATGTCCCGCGGCTGGCATCCGACCACCGTCCTTGGTGCGCTCGGCGCCGCAGCCGCGACAGCACGAGTGCTGGACCTGCGCGCCGCGCAGTTCTCCGACGCCGTCGGGCTGGCCTTCCATCAAGCGTCGGGCACCCGACAGGCGCTCAACGACGGCGTTCTGGCCAAGCGACTCGGAGCGGGTTTTGCCGCCCGCAACGGTACGGCCGCGGCGTATCTCGCCGCGGCCGGACTGACCGGTCCGACCCGTTTTCTGGAGGGCGAAGCCGGGCTGTTCCGGCTATATGAGCGTGGCGAGGTTATCCCCGACGCGCTCCTACAGGACCTCGGTCGGAGGTGGGAGGTCATGACGCACAGCATGAAGCCCTATCCCTGCTGCCGCTGCACCCATAACGCGATCGCCATCGGTCGGGCGCTGCACCGAGAAGGCTTGAGCCCAGCGGAGATCGAGAGCGTTGTCATCGGCATGAGTGAGGTGAACACCAAGATCGTCGGCGAGCCCTACGACGCCGCGAGGGACTCGACGATCCACGCCCAGTTCAACGCGTGCTACTGCTTTGCGACGGCGCTCGTCCACGGTCGCGTCGACGTGACGAGCTTTCAGCGGCCACAGATTACCGATCCCGCAGTCAGCGCACTCACGGCGCGTACCCGGGTGATGGTCGACGACGCGATCGCACCCGGCGCCATGTCGCCTACCCGGGTGAGCATCCTCTGCCGAGACGGTCGACGAATCGAACGCTTCCCGGAGTTCATGGAGGGCAGCCCGGAGCAACCGATGACGCAGGACGCGGCGATCGCCAAGTTCTCGACGTGCCTTGAGATGGGTCTCGGCGCGACGCCTGCCGAGATCGACCGTCTCGCAAGCAAAATCCTCGCGCTGGAGAGCTGCGCGGACGTCAGCGACATCATCGCCGCGTTCCCGGGCACGCCACAGCCGCGGTGAGCGCAATGCACAAAAGCCGGAGATTGCGCGCTTGTCGGGGTTGTGCGCACAAGCGAGCCACGGCGCCGAAAGATCCGTAATTTCAGTGATGCAAGGCCACCTTGACAGAAACCAAATATCCACTGACACAGGAGAACTCGAATGAACACAGCAGACGCACGCAGCACCGGCGACACCACCGTCTCGAACGCACAGGCGTTGTACGGCAAACCAATCGCGGTGCTGCACCAGGCAGTCACACCGCCATCACTGGGCGGGGCGGTCAAACCTTCGAACCCCTTCGGCTACCGGGATTCATCCGCCGATATCGCCTTCGCGTTGACGCAGGCCGGCTGTGACGTGCTCACCCCGGTGGACGATCCGCGACCTGATGTCGACGCGGACTGGACGTACCCGGACACGCTCGAGGGAATCTCCCGAGCAATCGCCGACGGAGCCGAGATCCTGTGGGCCAACACCAGTTTGTTCGACGAGCATCCGATGGCCCACTTCGGTTCCCGCGACGGGCTGTACGTCGTCGGTCAGCCGCTGGATGTCGTCGAGAAGTTCGAGGACAAGAACGTGTGCCAGGCCGCCATCAGCGCGATCGGCGTCCCGGTACCCGTGCAGGCGCTGGTCAATGTCGAGACGGGACCGGCGAAAGATCAAGTGGAAGCAGCTGTTTCGACGAAGAGGCTGACCTTCCCGATCATCGTGAAGCCGGTTCGGGGCCGCGGCAGCGCCGGTGTCAAGGTTGTCGACTCCGTCGCGCAAGCATCGGAACACATCGAGTCACTGGTCGGGCCGACGTTCGGCAACAAGTTTCTGCTCGAAGAGTACCTGTCGGGCCAGGAGCTCGCCGTGACCGTGATGCCGCCCGGTGTTTACGAGACCTCCGAGGGGCTGCGCAGCGAGGCCACCCACTGGCCTCTTCCCGCGATCGAGCGGACCGGTCATCACGGCGGGGTGATGCCGTTCAGTGGCGTGGTGCCGATCCAGTCGAACAGCAAGCCTGCGGGCGACGACGATCGCCTGCGCGAATTCGGCAGGCACGCCGTCCGCGTCGCGCAGTTCCTCAACGCCACGGCACCGATCCGGATCGACTGCCGCGAAGACGCCAAGGGTGTCATCAAAGCCATCGACATCAACATGAAGCCCAGCATGACGGGCCCGGGTCGGCCCGGCCGGGATCAGATGATCAACCTGTCGGCCCTGTCAGGAACGGAAATCGGTTGGAGCTACACCGAATTGCTTGCCGCGATAGCGGTCAACGCGGCTTCCGTGCAGAGGATCGCACGGCCGGCGGCCCGCAGGCGTCCTCGCTCCCTGGGGCGCGCTGCAAGCTCTGCCCGGCCGCGCGGGGTCTGCCATCGACCGGAGCGCTCGACTCGTTCGCGGTGACAGGCAAACCGTGCCGGGGCCCGCAAGTAGGAGGTTATGCCCCACCTGCGGGCCCCGGTGGCACCGCCGTCACGACGTCGGTGGCGGGGTGGCAGCCGGGCCCAGCAGATCGGCGCTGGTGTTCGACGAGGTGCGTCGCCACCGTCCGTACAACGGCAACTCACGCATCGACGCGCCGAGCGGGACCGGCGATCGCCGAGCGATGAACCGCGTGACGGTGCGCACGTAGCGCGTCGTCTCCGAATACCACCGCCACTCGTACAGCCGGCCGGTCGGCAACCACTGCGCGAGCGCCTCGGATTCGACACCCTGCAGATACGGCCGCACCCACGTCACCATCACCCATGCCCGTTCTGCCACCTCGGCGGGATGGCGGAACGTCCATTCGATCGGAGTGTCACCGGCGGCCATGGTGTGCCGCACCGCCGGGCGTTGCTCGCCACCGGTTTCTGACACACCGAACAGTTGCACCGTCACGTTGTGAAACACCCCTGGCCCACCCACTTCGAACCGCACGCGATAGGCGCCAGGGCTGTCGGAGTCGTCGCGGTACGCAGAGAACGCGACCAACCCGCCGACCGCGACGTAGCGGGAGAACACCAACTGACTTCCCACCATGACGAATCGGCGAACCGCGAGCAGCACCGTCAACGTCGCCACGGTCAGCGCCACGACACCCCACACCAGGTCCACTCGCACAGAGTGACAGAGCGTGGCCACGAAACCGGTGACAACGCCCGGATACAGGAAAGGCCCCCGTGTCTGGGGGCCTACCTGCATCTTCGGTTGTGGAGCTGCCGGGAATTGAACCCGGGTCCTACGGCATGTCGTCGAGGCTTCTCCGTGCGCAGTTCGCTGTGTCTCTACTCGGATCTCTCAGTCACGCGAACAAGCCGAGATGACGATCCCAGTCGCTGTTTGATGTCCCCATGGATTCCGCGACCGAACCCATGGGTGGGTCCCTCTAGCTGATGCCAGGGTCCGGGCCGAGGGCGCTCCCGGTCTGACAGACCAGCCGTCGCTTAGGCAGCGAGGGCGTAGTCGCGCTGATTGGAATCGGCGCTTAATTGGTTGCAACGACGCTTACGGTGGTCTCTTGCCTGCACCGGCACGCTTCCCTTGATTCGATGCGCGAAGTCGAAACCGATCAGCCCCTCGCATCCCCGCCGACTTTCGGCAGGACGATCAATAGTACGCCAGACCGAGCGGCGAACGCCAAGCCATTATTCCCGTGATCTGGACGGCGTGTCGGCCAACAGACACGCACGTTCGCGGTGCGGCCCGGCGCAGCGGGGCTACATGCCTTTGGCGCGGCGGCCGAGTTCGCGGGTGATCTCCCGGTCGGCGTCCCGCTTGGCGATGTCCTGACGCTTGTCGTGCGCCTGTTTGCCTCGGGCCAGCGCCAACTCCACCTTGACTTTGCCGTCAGAGAAATACATCGACAGCGGCACCAGCGTCAGATTGCCGTCGCGGATCTTGCCGATGAGATTGTCGATCTCCCGGCGATGCAGCAGCAACTTGCGGTTGCGGCGCGGCGCGTGGTTGGTCCAGGTGCCGTGGTGATACTCGGCGATGTGAACGTTGCGCAGCCAGATCTCGCCGTCATCGACGGTCGCGAAGGCGTCGGCGAGTGACGCCTGCCCCTCGCGCAGGCTTTTCACCTCGGTACCCATCAGCGCAACCCCGGCCTCGTAGGTGTCGAGGATCGTGTAGTTGTGCCGGGCCTTGCGATTGCTCGCAACGATCTGCTTGTTGCCAGCGGGGCTGGCCTTCTTGGTCACCACGACGACCTACCTACGGACGTACAGCCGGAGGGTGACGTACGCGGTCAGGCCTGCCATCGCCACGCCGACGAACAACAGGATCGGCGAGATGTACAGGATGTCGGCATAGTCCACCCTGGCGATCAGGTTGGCTTGATAGAACTGGTCGAGCGCGCGTTCCAGGAACGCCGCCCGCACGATGATGAGCCCGACGACCGCGATGACGACGCCGATGAGGGCCGCGAGCATCGCCTCGACCAGGAACGGCAGCTGGGTGTACCAGCGGGTGGCACCGACCAACCGCATGATGCCGATCTCGGTCCGCCGGGTGTAAGCGGCCACCTGCACCATGTTGGCGATCAGCAGCACGGCACCGATGGCCTGCACCAACGCCACCGCGAACGCCGCATTGCTCAGGCCGTCGAGCACCGAGAACAACCGGTCGATGAGCTCTTTCTGGTTGAGCACTCTGCGCACCCCGGGCTGCCCGATCATCGACTTGTCGAAGTCGGCGTGCTGCTCGGGATTGTTGAGCTTGACGATGAACGACGCCGGGAACGCGTCCTTGCTGGCGACGTCCTTGAACTGCGGAATCTTGCGGATGGCGTCGTCGTAGGCCTGGTCGCGGTTGAGGAACCGCACCGATTTGACCTGCTCGGTGTTCTCCTCGAGCTTGCTGCGCAGCGCCTTGCACGGGTCGGCATCACAGTTCGGATCGTTGGCCGAGACGTCGTCGGTCAGGAACACCTGCGTCTCGACCCGGTCGAGATAGATGTCGCGGGACTGGTCGGCCAGCCGCACCACCAGCAGACCGCCACCGAACAGCCCGATGGAGATGGCTGTGGTGAGGATCATCGCAACGGTCATGGTGACGTTGCGACGAAGCCCGGTCAGAACTTCATTGACAAGAAAGCCGAAGCGCACTTAGCGATCCATTCCGTAGACGCCGCGCTGCTCGTCACGAATCAGCCGGCCGAGTTCGAGTTCGACGACCCGCTGACGCATCGAGTCGACGATGTGATGGTCGTGGGTGGCCATCAGCACCGTCGTTCCGGTGCGGTTGATCCGCTCCAGCAGATCCATGATGTCCTTACTGGTCTCCGGGTCCAGGTTTCCGGTCGGCTCGTCGGCGATCAGCACCAGCGGGCGGTTGACGAAGGCGCGGGCGATCGCGACGCGCTGCTGCTCACCACCGGAGAGCTCGCTCGGCAGTCGGTTGGCCTTGCCGGAGAGCCCCACCATCTCCAGCACGTCGGGCACCACCCTGTTGATCACCTCGGATCGCTTGCCGATGACCTCGAGGGCGAACGCCACGTTCTCGAACACCGTCTTCTGCTGCAGCAGCCGGAAGTCCTGGAACACGCAGCCGATCACCTGCCGAAGGCTCGGGATGTGCCGGCCCGGCAGCTTGTTCACATGAAACTTGGAGACCTGGATGTCGCCGGCGGAGGGTGTCTCGGCTGCGAGCAACAGGCGCATGAACGTGGACTTGCCCGACCCGGACGGGCCGATGAGGAACACGAACTCACCCTTGTCGATCTTCAACGAGACGTCGTCCAGCGCGGGACGCGCTGACGACTTGTACTGCTTCGTCACGTGGTCGAGGGTGATCATCACGGCACGCCAGTGTAGCGGTGAGTACGCAAAGGCCGGGTCACGCTACGGCTGCGGTGTCGGAGCAGCAGGTTGCTCACCGACCTGCGACGGTTGCTCGGCAACCGGCGTAGGAGGCTGCCCCGGCGTCGGGGTCGGCGCCGGTGGGCCCATGCCCGGCAGGATCGGCAACGTGATCGGCGGCAACGGTCCGGGACCGTCCGGATCGATCACCGTGGTGCGCGGGCCCGGCGACGGGGATGTCGTGGTCGGACTCGTGGAACTGGTGGTCGGACTCTCGGTGGTGGTCTCCGGCGTCGTGGTTTCGGTCGTCGTCGGCGTGGTGGTCGTCGTCCGATGCGTCGTCGTCGGCGGTGCCACGTTGGTCCGCGGCACCCAGGTGTAGTCGGGATCGGGCACGAAGCCGGGTGGCGCCGTCGGCGTCGGCGCCGGCGGCCGATAGGCCTGCTGCACCCAGAACAACGCCACGAACGCCACCGCGAGCACCACGGTCGAGGTGCGCAGCCGGCCAAGGCGCTTGGGCCAATATTTGACCGCGACGGCCTTGATCGCCGCGGCCTGCGCGGACATGTCGATTTTCATGACGTCGTCTCCCGGGCGGGCCGTCCGGACGGCGTCTGCTCGGCCCCGGGCACCGTCGCCGGATGCGGGATCGACTCCACCGTGGGCGTCGCGCCGTCGGTGGGCGTGACCACACCGGCGCGCCGCAGGGCACGCACCACGCGGACCCGCAGCCGCCGGCCGACCTCGAACTGCTTGCCGGGCAGGGTCCGGGCGACCATGCGCAGGTTGACGGTATCCAGCCCGATGCTCTCCACACCCATGAGCTGGGGCTTGTCGAGCAGCAGCTTGGACAGTTCCTCGTCATCGGCAGCCTTGTCCGCCACGTCGTGCAAGACGTCGTTGACGGCGTTGAGGTCCGCGCTGGCCGGGACCGGGATGTCGACCACAGAGCGAGCCCAGTCCTTGGAGAGGTTCAGCGACTTGACGATCTGCCCGTTGGGAACGGTGTACATCTCCCCCTCGGAAGACCGCAGCTTGGTGACCCGCAGCGTGACATCCTCCACGGTGCCCTCGGCCTCGTTGGCTGCCGCGATCGTGAGCCGGACCAGGTCACCGAAGCCGTACTGCTTCTCGGTGATGATGAAGAAGCCGGCCAGCAGGTCCTGGACGATGCGCTGCGCACCGAAACCCAGCGCGGCGCCGATCACGGTCGCCGGAGCCGCCAAGGACACGATCGGCACCGCCAACACATCGCTGACCTCGACGAGCACGACGACGAACAGCATCGCCACCGACACCCAGGAGATCACCGATGCGACGGCCTGCCGGTGCTTGGCGCTCTCCGAGCGCACCAGCTGGTCGCTTTCCTCATATTCGGCGTCGATGCGCCGCACGAATTTCTGCGCAGCCCAGTTGATGAAGCGGGCCAGCAGCAACCCGCCGATCAGCAGCAGCGCGATGCGCAGACCCTTGGTCAGGATCCACACGCCGAACTCGCCGTGCCAGAAGTCATGCCAGCGCTGAGCCATCGGGTAGGCCAGCACTGTGGCGGCCAAGTTACTCGTCGTCATCTTTTCTGTTGCGCCACCTGATTCCCGCTTCCAGGAATCCGTCGATGTCTCCATCGAGCACCGCGGTCGGGTTACCGACCTCGTACTCGGTGCGCAAATCCTTCACCATCTGATAGGGCTGCAGAACATAGGACCGCATCTGGGTTCCCCAGGAACTTCCGCCGTCGCCCTTCAGCGCATCCATCTCGGCGCGTTCCTCTAACCGCTTACGCTCCAGCAACTTTGCCTGGAGAACCCGCATCGCCGAAACCTTGTTCTGCAGCTGCGATTTCTCGTTCTGACAGGTGACCACGATACCGGTCGGGATGTGGGTGAGGCGTACCGCCGAGTCGGTGGTGTTCACCGACTGCCCGCCCGGACCGCTCGAGCGGTAGACGTCGACGCGGATGTCGCCCTCGGGGATCTCGATGTGGTCGGTGGTCTCGACCACGGGCAGCACCTCGACGTCTGCGAATGAGGTCTGGCGCCGGCTCTGGTTGTCGAACGGGCTGATCCGCACCAGCCGGTGGGTGCCCTGTTCGACCGAGAGGGTGCCGTAGGCGAACGGCGCGTGCACCGCGAACGTCGCGCTCTTGATGCCGGCTTCCTCGGCGTAGGAGGTGTCGAAGACCTCGACCGGATACTTGTGCTGCTCGGCCCACCGGATGTACATCCGCATCAACATCTCGGCCCAGTCGGCCGCATCGACGCCGCCCGCGCCGGACCGGATGGTGACGACGGCCTCCCGCTCGTCGTACTCACCGGACAGCAGCGTGCGGACCTCCATCTGCTCGATGTCCTCGCGCAGCTTGTTGAGCTCGGCGTCGGCCTCGGCGATCTCGGACTCGCCACCTTCTTCGGCGGCCAGCTCGTACAGCACGGGCAGATCGTCGAGACGGCTGCGCAGTTCCTCCACCCGGCGCAGCTCACCCTGAGCGTGCGACAGCTCGCTTGTGACCTTCTGCGCACGCGTCTGGTCGTCCCAGAGCTTCGGGTCCGACGCTTCCTGCTCGAGTTTGGCCACCCGGTCGCGCAGGCCGTCCAAGTCAAGCACCCGCTCCACCGTCGTCAGGGTGGTGTCGAGTGCGGCGATATCGGCTTGACGGTCTAGATCCACGAAAGTTGAGGTTACCTGTAGCCCGCTCGAGGAAGTTATCGCTGACCGGCGGCAGCTCCACCGATCCGCGTTTACAGTCGGGGTGTACCCAGCCCAGCTGTGTCGCGACAGCCCCTTGCGCACGGCCGGGAGAGCGATTGGCTATCAGAAGGCTGATGCATGCGCCCATACCATGTGGCAGTCGTCGGCTCGGGACCCTCGGGGTTCTTTGCCGCGGCAGCGTTGTTGAAGTTTGCCGATTCCACCGACAGTGCTGAGCACCGCGATGTCCGCGTCGACATGCTGGAGATGCTGCCCACGCCCTGGGGACTCGTGCGCTCCGGTGTCGCACCCGACCACCCCAAGATCAAGACGATCAGCACTCAGTTCGAGAAGATCGCGCAGGATCCGCGGTTCCGGTTCTTCGGCAACATCGTGGTCGGCGAGCACGTGCAGGCCGGTGAACTGGCAGAGCGCTACGACGCCGTCGTCTACGCGATCGGGACGCAGTCGGACCGACCGCTCGGCATCCCCGGCGAAGATCTGCCCGGCAGCGTGGCGGCAGTCGACTTCGTCGGCTGGTACAACGCTCATCCGCATTTCGAGCTGATGGCCCCCGACGTCTCGAATGCCCGCGCAGTGGTGGTGGGAAACGGAAACGTGGCACTGGACGTGGCCCGCATCCTCGTCAGCGACCCAGAAGTGTTGGCGAGCACCGATATTGCCGATCACGCCCTGTCCGCACTGCATGCCAGCGGGGTGCAGGAGGTGTTGGTGATCGGCCGGCGCGGACCGCTGCAGGCACCGTTCACCACGCTCGAACTACGTGAGCTGGGTGATCTCGAGGCCATGGCCGACGTCGACATCATCGTCGACCCCGCCGACTTCGTCGACATCACCGACGAAGCGCTGGAGTCCGCGGGCAAGACGGTCAAGCAGAACATCAAAGTGTTGCGTGGTTACGCCGCCAAGGAGCCCACCGGGGCGGCACGGCGCATCGTGTTCCGGTTCTGCACCTCCCCCATCGAGATCAAGGGTGACGGCAAGGTCGAGTCGATCGTGCTGGGCCGCAACGAACTGGTCACCGTCTCCGACCGGGTGGTCGCCAAGGACACCGGAGAGCGCGAGGAGCTGCAGGCACAGCTGGTGGTGCGCGCCGTCGGCTACCGCGGCGTGCCCACTGCCGGGCTTCCGTTCGACGAGCGCTCCGGCACCATCCCGCACACCGACGGCCGGGTGGACGGCAGCCGCAACGAGTACGTCGTCGGCTGGATCAAGCGGGGCCCGTCGGGCGTCATCGGCAGCAACAAGAAGGACTCCGCCGACACGGTGCACACCCTGCTGACCGACTTGTCCTCGGCTTCGCTGAGCGACTTCGGCCCAGAGCACGCCGACGAGCTCGCCCACTGGCTGGTGTCGCGCCAGCCGCTGCTGGTCACCGACGACCACTGGCAGCGCATCGACGCCCACGAGCGAGCCGCCGGCGAGGCGTTGGGACGGCCCCGCGTGAAGCTGACGAATGTGGCGGACATGCTCAAGATCAGCCACGGCTAGCTGTGCCGAATGGCGTCAGGCCGGCTGATTCACCGATTCCGGCACGGCGACGACGCGCCGCGGCCTGCTGCGCACCTTGAGCGGCCACCAGAACCAGCGCCCGAGGATCGCGGCGATGGACGGCGTCATCAACGACCGCACCACGAGCGTGTCGAACAGCAGGCCCAGGCCGATGGTGGTGCCGCCCTGCCCGATCGCGCGCAGATCGGACGTCACCATGGAGGCCATCGTCACCGCGAAGACCAGGCCGGCCGCGGTCACGACGCCACCGGTGGCGCCCATCGCCCGGATGATGCCGGTCTTGATGCCCGCCCCGATCTCCTCTTTGAACCGGGACACCACCAACAGGTTGTAGTCCGACCCCACGGCCAGCAGGATGATCACCGAGAAGGCCAGTGTCATCCAGTGCAGTTCTATCCCGAGCAGGTATTGCCACACCAGCACCGACAAGCCGAATGATGCTGCCAGCGAGAGGATCACGGTCCCGACGATCACGAACGACGCGATGAGCGCCCGGGTGATGATCAGCATGACCATGAAGATCAGCGTGATCGCGCCCAACGCCGCGATCAGCAGGTCCCATTTGGCGCCGATCTGAATGTCCTTGTAGGTGGCCGCAGTACCGCCGAGCCAGAACTTGGCATCGGCCAGCGGGGTGCCCTTGACGGCCTCCTTGGCCGCCTGCAGCTCGGCGTCGACATGCGAAATGCCTTCCGGGGTAGCCGGATCCGTGTCATGGGTGATGATGTACCGCGCTGATTTGCCGTCGGGCGAGATCAGCAGACGCAGACCGCGTTGGAAGTCCGGGCTGTCGAACGCCTCCGGCGGGAGGTAGAAGTAATCGTCACTCTTGGCCGAGTCGAACGCCTGCCCCATCGCGCTGGCGGTGTCGGTCATCCTGTCGATCTGGGTGATCAGCCCGTTGAACGTGCTGTACATCGTCTTCAGGGTGCCCTGCATGTCCTTGGACACCGCGATCATCGGCGGCAACTGATCGAGCAACTGCGGCATGAGCGCATCCATGTCGTTCATGTTGCGCAGCAGCTTGGTGAGGCTGCCGCTGAGCCGATCGACGCCGTCGAGCCCGTCGAACAGCGATCGCATGGACCAGCACATCGGGATGTCGAAGCAGTGCGGCTCCCAGTACAGATAGTTGCGCAGCGGCCGGTAGAAATCGTCGAAATCGGCCATGTGGTCGCGCATCTCGTCGGTGACGGTCTTCATCTCCGTCGCCGTGCCCACCATGTCGTGGGTGGTGCCGGTGAGCTTGCGCATCAGATCCAGCATCTTCTCCATCGAGCCGATCATGATGCCCAGCTGGTCGCTCATCCGCTGCATGTCACCGACCCGGCCCTTGAGGAACTGCATGTTCTCGGTCATCGTCACCGACTGCAGGCTGACTTGAAAGGGTATGGAGCTGTGGGCAATCGGATCACCCAGCGGTCGGGTGATGTTCTGTACGCGGGCGATGCCGGGCACCCGGAAGATGTTCTTGGCGATCTTGTCCAGCACGATCATGTTCGATGCCGTACGCAGATCCTGACCGGCCTCCACCAACAACATGTCGGGGTTCATCCGGGCGGCGCTGAAATGCCGTTCCGCAGCGGCGTATCCGACGTTCGACGGCAACGACTGCGGAATGTAGTGCCGATCGTTGTAGCTGGTCCGGTAGCCCGGCAGGGCGAGCAGCCCGACCAGGGCGATGGAGATGGCCGCCGCCAGGATCGGCACGGGCCACCGCACCACCGCGGTGCCGACGCGCCGCCAGCCGCGGGTCTTGATCGCCCGCTTGGCGTCGAATGCGCCGAACCGGCTGCCGACCGTGAGCACCGCGGGCGCCAGTGTCAGCGATGCCACCACGACGATGGACAAGCCGATGGCGCTGGGAATGCCCATGGAGCTGAAGTAGTTCAACCGCGTGAAATGCAGACACAGCATGGCGCCGGCCACGGTGAGGCCGGAGCCGAGGATGACGTGCCCGACGCCGTGAAATGCGGTGTAATAAGCGTCTTCTCGGTCCTGCCCGGCCTGACGGGCTTCCTGGTAGCGCCCGACCAGGAAGATGACGTAGTCGGTACCCGCAGCGATGGCCAATGAGGTGAGCAGGCTCGTCGAGAAGGTCGACAACCCGAGCAGGTGCTGATTGCCGATCACCGCGACCACGCCCCGCGCCGAGTTCATCTCGATGAGCACGACGAACAAGGCCAGCACCGTGGTGACGATGGACCGGTAGACGAGCAGCAACATCACGGTGATGACGATCAGCGTGATCACGGTGATCTTGACCATCGACTTGTCGCCGGCCTCGGTCATGTCGGTGGTCAGCGGCGCCTGGCCCGTCACGTACGCGTGCACGCCCGCGGGCGGGTGTGATCGGTCCACGATCTCGCGGATGGCCTCGACCGATTCCATACCCAGGGTTTCGCCCTGGTTGCCGGCAAGGTTGACCTGCACGTAGGCCGCCTTGCCGTCCGAGCTCTGCGAACCCGCGGCGGTGATCAGGTCACCCCAGTAGTTCTGCACGTGCTGAACGTGTTTGGTGTCGGCTTCGAGTTCCTTGACCAGGCCGTCGTAGTAGCGGTGCGCCTCGTCACCGAGTGGCTCGTCGCCCTCCAGCACGATCATCGCGATGCTGTCGGAGTCGAACTCCTGGAACTGCGCGCCCATCCGGTTCATCGCGATCATCGCAGGCGCGTCCTTGGGCGACAGCGACACCGAGTTCTCTTTGCCGACCTGTTCCAGTTGTGGCGCAATGGCATTGGTGACCACGGTGATCGCCAGCCAGATCAGGATGATCGGGATGGACAGCACCCGGAGCGTCCTGGCGATTCTCGGCCGGGTCGCGTGCGCGCCGGTCATGCGGCTTTCACCAGGCAGAAGGCCTGAGCATCGTGGCCGGTGGACGACTGGTCCTCGCGCACTTCACCATTGACGGTTATCCGGCACCTGATCGAGGTGCTGTCGCCTTGCGCGACGAGGTTGGCGAACATCGACGGCAGCGTCGTGGTGACCTGGAACGACCACGGCAGCGACGTGAAGTCGGCACGTTGCGGCTCGGCGTTCTCGTCCAAATAGCTGATGCTGCCCGCGGTCGACTCGGGCCCGAGCACCTCGTAGAGGACCCGTTTGGGATTGAACGGCACGATCTTGTCGACTCCCCCGCCGCCCGCGCCTGCCGACTGCTGCGAGCCGAAGATGCCGTGCATGCGGTACATGGCGAAGCCGCTGACCGCGAGCACGACCACCAGAATCAGTGGTATCCAGCCCCGTCGCAGGGCACGAAGAAAACCGAGCACCGCCACCCACCTTCCCGACCAATGGAGCGTGCACCCTGTGAGTAGGTCCTCCGAAAACCCTGAGAGAACTTACTAGTTCACTAATGGAACGTCAACGCTCCACTTTGGGGCGGAGTTACGATGGCACGATGGGCGCCGTCACAGAGCAGTTGTCTGGTTCGCAGGTCCGCACCCGTAATGCCATCCTCGCTGCGACCGCCTCGGTGATCGCCCGCAACCGCACCGCCACCTTGCCCGACATCGCCCAGGCCGCCGGCGTCGGCCGTACCACTGTGCACCGCTACTTCCCGGACCGGGAATGCCTGATGACCCAGACCAGGGCCGACTCGATCCGCATGCTCGACAAGGCGATTCGCGAGGCCGCCACCGACCAGGGCCCCGCCCTCGACGCCATGCGCAGGGCCATCGCGGCGATGGCCTCAGCCGGTGACCGCATCCTGTTCCTGTTCGACGATCCCGCCGTGATGCGCGACGTTCCACCGGCCGAACAGCCCAACGAAGACCTGGTCCTGGACCTCATCCGGCGAGGGCAGGAGGAAGGCGTGTTCACCTCCGACCTCAGTGTGGAGTGGATCGAGCACACCCTGTTCGCGTTGGTGCACTGGGCGTGCCGTGACGCCAATGCGGGCACCCTGCCCCGTCACGCCGTGGTGCCGACCATCATCCGGACCTTCGAAGGCGGCTGCGGGACCTGAAGCTCGATCAACCGATGAATCGGCTGGTCATTGGCCGCCAGTGATTCTGACGATCGGCGGCCGGTGCCCGATGGCATCCGCTTTACTGAAACGGATCTCTCGAGCGTCAGGCGCGGAGGCATGGTGACCGAGGCAACAACTTCGCTGTATCGACGGCTGGGTGGCTACGACGTGATCGCGGCCGTCATCGACGACATGTTCGCCGCGTTGCGGGCCGACCCGGCGTTCGCGCGTTTCGCATCGGGCCGAAGCCTGGATTCCCATATGCGCGCCCGGCAGTTACTGGTCGACCAGATGTGTGAGCTCAGCGGTGGACCGTGCTACTACATCGGGCGCGATATGAGGACCGCCCACGACGGCCTGGCCATCTCCGAAGCCGAATGGCACGCCAACATGAACTACGCCGACGCCGCACTGATGAAGAACGGCGTCGCAGAGCTCGAAAGAGCCGAGTTCCTGGCGCTTTTCGAGCGCTACCGCAACGAGATCGTCGAAACCGACTAAACCGGAGGCATCTCGGAGGGTGGCGGAGCGAAGCCCCACTTGTCCGGGTTCTTCGGTGAGTACACCACGGGAATCAGCTGCCCCATGGTCGGCCACGCGGAGACGTCGACCGCCATGCGCTGATACACCACATGCTCGTTGACCGTCGGTCCGTTGATGACGCCGGTGATCGTGACGAACTGCTCTCCTTCGGCGTCGGGACGCGGACTGACGCCCGTGACCAGCAGCGTCCCCGAAACGGCATCGGGCCCCATGCCGCGACGTCGCATGATCCGCGGGGCCAGCAGCAACACCAGCACGCCCACGAGCAACAGGAGTATCCCGAATTCCCACACACGGCCATGGTAGGACTGCTGCCATGAGCACCTCCGCAGATGACTTGACCCTGGCACTCGCATTGGCCGATCAGGCCGACGCTCTGACCATGGCCCGCTTCGGCGCCCTGGACCTGCGCGTCGAAACCAAACCGGATCTGACGCCCGTCACCGACGCCGACCGCGGTGCCGAGGAATCACTGCGCGCGACGCTGGCCCAAGCACGGCCGGAGGACTCGGTGTTCGGCGAAGAGTTCGGTGGCACAACCACTTTGACCGGCCGGCAGTGGGTTCTGGATCCGATCGACGGCACCAAGAACTTCGTCCGCGGCGTGCCTGTGTGGTGCACGCTGATCGCCCTGCTGGTGGACGGCACGCCGACCGTCGGCGTTGTCAGCGCACCGGCCCTGGCGCGTCGCTGGTGGGCCGGTGCGGGCCAGGGCGCGTTCGGTTCGTTCGCCGGGCAGACCCGCAAGCTGGCCGTCTCCGGCATCAGCGACCTGGCCTCGGCAAGCCTGTCGTATTCCGACCTGACCACCGGTTGGGAAGACCGCCGGGACCGCTTTGTCGAGCTGACCGACGCAGTGTGGCGAGTGCGGGCCTACGGGGACTTCTGGTCCTACTGCATGGTCGCCGAGGGCGCCGTGGACATCGCTTGCGAGCCCGAGGTGAAGCTGTGGGACATCGCCCCGCTCGACATCCTCATCCGCGAGGCCGGAGGGGTGTTCACCAGCATCGACGGCGCCGACGGACCGCACGGCGGCAGCGCGTTGGCGACCAATGGACAGCTGCACGCGGAGGTGCTCAAGCGGCTGTCGGCAAGCTGAGCCGAGCCGTGTGACGGGTGTGAAGTTGGTTACAACCGCGCCGTACCTTACTCCGGAGTAAGATACGGTCATGGCGTCGCCACTCCCAACTAGAGGCAGCTGACATGACCAACACCCTGCCGTCCAAGAACGGCTCTGCACCCCGTCCCCAGCGGTCCGCCCGGCCGAGCGCCGTGGGCCTGCACAAGCACAAGCGGACAGCGACCGACATCGGGTTGGCGCTGATCACCCCGATCGTCGGCCAGGAGTTCCTGGACCGCTACGGATTGCGCGACCCGCTCAACCGCGGCCTGAAATACGGTGTGAAGCAGGTATTTTCAACCGCGGGCGCGGCCACCCGGCAGTTCAAGCGGGTTCAGGGCGTGGGTAAGGCACCCACCCGGCTCAAGCCCAGCGGCGCCGATTACTTCGACCTGACGCCCGACGACGACCAGAAGATGATCGTCGAAACCGTCAACGAGTTCGCCGAAGAGATCCTGCGGCCCGCGGCCCACGACGCCGACGAAGCCGCCACCTATCCGGCCGACCTGATCGCCAAGGCCGCCGAGCTGGGCATCACCGCCGTCAACGTTCCCGAGGACTTCGACGGCATCGCCGAGCACCGCAGCACGGTCACCAATGCACTGGTCGCCGAGGCACTGGCCTACGGCGACATGGGCCTGGCCCTGCCGATCCTGGCGCCCGGCGGCGTCGCCGCAGCGCTGACCCACTGGGGCAGCGCGGACCAGCAGGCCACCTACCTCACGGAGTTCGCGAGCGAGAACGTGCCGCAGGGGTGTGTGGCGATCGCCGAACCGCACGCGCTGTTCGACCCCACCGCGCTCAAGACCACTGCGGTCCGCACTCCCAGCGGCTACCGCCTGTCCGGCGTGAAGTCTCTGGTGCCGGCCGCCGCCGATGCCGAATTGTTCATCGTCGCAGCACAACTCAATGGCAAGCCGGCCCTCTTCATCGTCGAGGCGGCGTCGGCAGGGCTGACCGTCAAGGCCGATCCCAGCATGGGTATCCGCGCGGCCGCGCTCGGTCAGGTCGAACTCGACAACGTGGCGGTGCCGTTGAGCGCCCGGCTCGGTGAGGACGACGCGACCGACGAGGATTACTTGGAGGCCATCGCACTCTCGCGGCTCGGCTGGGCGGCGCTCGCGGTAGGCACGTCGCACGCCGTGCTGGACTACGTGATTCCCTACATCAAGGAACGCCACGCCTTCGGCGAGCCCATCGCCCACCGCCAGTCGGTGGCGTTCATGACCGCCAACATCGCCATCGAACTCGACGGCCTGCGGCTGATCACCTGGCGCGGCGCGGCCCGCGCCGAACAGGGTCTGCCGTTCGCCCGCGAGGCCGCACTGGCCAAGAAGCTCGGCACCGACAAGGGCATGCAGATCGGTCTGGACGGCGTCCAGCTGCTCGGCGGCCACGGCTACACCAAGGAACACCCGGTCGAGCGCTGGTACCGCGATCTGCGGGCCATCGGCGTCGCCGAGGGTGTCGTAGTCATCTAGCCCAGCGGTCCTCCAAGCGAAAGACACATCATGGCAATCAATTTGGAAATGCCCCGCAAGCTCCAAGCGGTCATCGAGAAGGGCCATCAGGGCGCCGCGGAGATGCTTCGCCCCATCTCGCGCAAGTACGACCTGGCCGAGCACGCCTATCCCGTCGAACTCGACACCCTGGCCAACCTGTTCGAGGGCATCTCGAGCGCCAAGACCATCTCGTTCGCGGGTGCCGAGGCATTCCGCGACGACGCCAACGGCGACGGTCAGAAGACCACGGTCAACGGTGCCAACATGTCGGCTCTGCTCAACGCCCTCGAAATCAGCTGGGGCGATGTGGCATTGCTGTTGTCGGTGCCGCGCCAAGGCCTGGGCAACGCGGCCATCTCGTCGGTCGCCACCCCTGAGCAGCTGGAGCGGCTCGGCAAGGACGTGTGGGCCGCGATGGCCATCACCGAACCGGGCTTCGGCTCAGACTCGGCGGCGGTGAGCACGACGGCCGTGCTCGACGGCGACGAGTATGTGATCAACGGCGAGAAGATCTTCGTCACCGCGGGCTCGCGCGCCACCCACATCGTGGTGTGGGCGACGCTGGACAAGTCACTCGGCCGGGCGGCGATCAAGTCGTTCATCGTGCCGCGCGAACACCCCGGTGTCACCGTGGAGCGCCTCGAGCACAAGCTCGGTATCAAGGCCTCCGACACCGCGGTGATCCGCTTCGAAAACGCCCGCATCCCCAAGGACAACCTGCTGGGCGATCCGGAGATCCACGTGGAGAAGGGCTTTGCCGGGGTCATGGAGACCTTCGACAACACCCGTCCCATCGTGGCGGCGATGGCCGTAGGTATCGCCCGCGCCGCCCTGGAGGACCTGCGGGCCATCCTCACCGATGCCGGCGTGGAGATCTCCTACGACAAGCCCGCGCACGCGCAGAGCGCCCCCGCGGCGGAGTTCCTGCGGATGGAGGCCGACTGGGAGGCCGGTTATCTGTTGACCGTGCGCTCGGCGTGGCAGGCCGACAACAGCATCCCGAACTCCAAAGAGGCCTCGATGGGTAAGGCCAAGGCCGCCCGGGTGGCCAGCGACATCACCCTCAAGGCTGTCGAAATGGCCGGAACCGTGGGCTATTCCGAGCAGACCCTGCTGGAGAAGTGGGCCCGCGATTCCAAGATCCTCGACATCTTCGAAGGCACGCAGCAGATTCAGCAGCTGGTGGTGGCCCGCCGCCTGCTTGGCCTGTCCTCGGCCGAATTGAAGTAGGTTCTCTGCCGCAGTTCGCCCGGCGAGCAGTCCGCCATCGGCGGGGACTGCTCGGCTCATAGGGTGAGGCCATGGACACGTTTCAGGCACTCATCGCGAGACAGGACGGCGACCGCATCGACGCGGCAGTCGAGACGCTCGAGGAGTCGGCACTGCCCCCGGGCGAGGTGACCATCCGAGTGCAGTACTCCAGCGTCAACTTCAAGGATGCCGTTGCGAGTGAGTGATCGTTAGTGGTCACGTGACTCGCACCCCGTCTCGGGGTTGTTTCCCGGCCGGATGGCCGGTTCCCTTCCGCGCTTCGTCGCCACCGGCCGGGCGGGGCCCGGTCTTACGGTCGGCTCCACGCTTGACGGCGGCCCTAACTGGGCCGACGACGCTAACGGGTTCCTCGTAGCGTGCGAGGTTTACAGCGGCGTTGTCGTCGCGCTGGTGCGTTGGTGCTGAACACGCTTCACATTGCCAGTGCTCAGCCCATCCGATGTTTTGCACATGCCGACATACGTGGCAGGTTTTCGACGACGGGAACCACCGGTCGGCCACTATCAGTTGTGACCCGTACCAGCGGGTCTTGTAGGACAGGTGTCGCCGTTGTGTGCCCAGGGCGGCATCGCAGAGCCCACGTCGCCGGGCACGAGCCCCCGGCAGCCCCTTCTGCTGCAGCATTCCCGCCGCGTCCACACCTTCGACAACGATGCAGCCGTGGGTTTTGGCCAATCGTGTTGTCAGGACATGCAAATGATGCGAACGGACATCGTTGACCCGGCGATGCAGCCGGGACAGTTCGGTGGTGCGCTCACGGTAGCGTCGTGAGCCTTTCCTGCAGCGCGAGCGGGCACGGGACACGTGCCGCAACTGCGTGAGCGCCGCGTACAGCGGGCGCGGGTTGTCGACCCGTTCTATGACGGTGCCGTCCGTGGTTGCGACCGTGGCCAGGCGCCGGACCCCGACATCGACACCGACACGCGAATCGGGCCGTGCCACGCCACGCTGCTGGGGCCGCTGCACCAGGACGCGCACGCTCGCATCGAACCGGGTGCCGTTGCGGCGCACCGAGATCGCCACAACCCGCGCCCGACCCTTGCTGATGAGCCGCTCAATCCGGCGGGTGTTCTCGTGCGTCCGCACACAGCCGATCACCGGCAGGGTCAGATGCCGTCGATCTGGCTCGACCCGCATCGCCCCGGTCGTGAATGACACCCGGTCAGCGTCGCGACCCTTGCGTTTGAAGCGGGGGAACCCGACCCGTTTCCCTGCACGGGTGCCCGCACGGGAGGTTTGCCAATTCCAGTAGGCCTCGACCGCACCGGCGATGCCGTCGGCGTAGGCCTCCTTCGAGCACTCCGGCCACCACACCTCACCGCTCTCAGCGTTGACGCACACGGTGTCCTTGACGGTGTTCCACCGTTTGCGCAGCACGCGCAGCGATGGCTTCGCCGTCGCGACGCCGGTCGCATGCCAGGCTTCGATGTCGGCCTTCAAGGCCGCGACAGTCCAGTTGTATGCCTTACGCCGGGCACCGAAGTGCCTAGCCAACGCGTGGGCCTGCTCGGCGGTCGGATCCAACGTGAACCGGAACGCCTGCACACACCAGCCCTCGGGGATCTCCAACCGCGGCATCTCAGACCGCCTCCACGCCATCGGAGGCCGCAGCCGCCAGCACACGCATGGCCCAGGCCTGCGCAGCGCGATTACCCAACAGATCCGCGTACATCGATGCCAGGATCTCGGCCTTATCACCCACCAGGTCGTCATCGACCCCGGCCGAATCGACCACCACCAGCTCACGACCCTGGCAGGCACGAGCGGCTTGAACGTACTCAGAGCCGAACCGGCAGAAGCGGTCCCGGCGTCCCACCACGATCCGACTCACCATCGGGTCACCCAGCCGCGCAGCAATCAGTTCAGCCCTGGCCCACCCAGTCACCCGCACTACCTGCCGATCCAGATCCGGCTTCTGATCCGCCGAGGAAACCCGCCCGGACACCGCCGCCCTTTGCCGCGGTCCCGCAACGCTAGAAGGCTCGTCGACAACCATCAGCCGGCCCACTTTCCGGGCGGGCACCGACAACGCCCCCGCGCCCAACCAGCGATACGCGGTAACCCACGCAACACCGTTGCGCTCAGCCCACACCGCCAGATTCATACACCTGTTCCTACAACACACCACCGACAACAACCGACCACTCAGAACGCAACAGTTCGCAACCCCTCGCACTGACACCGAAAGGTGGTGTGGTGCGCGACTATCCGATCGTTCCCGGGATCGACCTGGCCGGTGAGGTGGTCGCGTCGCAGTCATCGGAATTCACGGTGGGCGACCTCGTGCTGGCGCACGGCTATCTGATCGGTACCGGCCACCACGGCGGCTACGCCGAATATGCGCGGTTGCCCGCCGATCAGGTCGTCGCACTGGGTTCCCTGACCCCGCGCGAGGGCGCGGCCATCGGCACCGCGGGGTTCACCGCCGCGATGAGCCTGCAGACCCTGTCCGATCGCGGTATCACGCCCGATGCCGGGCCGATCGTGGTGACCGGTGCGACCGGAGGGGTCGGCTCGGTGAGCGTGGATCTGCTCGCCGCCGCCGGATACGAAGTGATCGCCTCGACGGGGAAGGCCGATCAGGCCGATCGCCTGCGCGAACTCGGCGCGGCCGAGGTGATCGGGCGGCTGCCCGCCGATCCCGACGCCAAGCCCCGCCCGCTCGGCAAGACCCGCGGCGAGCGCTGTGGGAGAAACTGGGCGGCCCGCTCAAGCCACGCCACCTCGACGACATCAGCCGCGACGTCGACGTCAAGGACGTCGTCGGCGTGATCGACGACGTGCGCGCCGGACGTTTCAGCGGACGGGCGGTGGTGCGGGTCGCAGGCGGATTCTGACCGCGAAACACGAAATCGCCCAGAACACCGGAGTGTTCTGGGCGATTCTCGTTATCGCTCGGGCTTAGCCCAGGACCCGCTGCAGGTCCGGAACCATCGCCTGCAGCTCCCGGGCCCAGTAAGCCCAGTTGTGCGTGCCGTTGTCCGGGAAGTTGAACACCGCGTTGTTACCGCCGGCCGCGAGGTAGTTGTCGCGGAAGGTCTGGTTGGTGCGGATGGTCAGGCCCTCCAGGAAGGTTGCGGGCAGGTCGCCGCCACCGAGCTCGTTGGGCTGGCCGTTGCCGCAGTACACCCACAGGCGGGTGTTGTTGGCGACGAGCCTGGGGATCTGCACCATCGGGTCGTTGCGCTTCCAGGCGCTGTTCGGGTCTTCGGTCGGACCCCACATGTCGTTGGCCTTGTAGCCGCCGGCGTCACCCATGGAGATGTTGATCAGGAACGGCCACATGCCCTCGGACGGGTTCAGGAAGCCGGACAGCGAGGCCGCGTAGATGAACTGCTCCGGGTGGTAGGCAGCCAGGATCATCGAGGCCGAACCGGCCATCGACAGACCGACCGCCGCGTTGCGGGTCGCGGAGACGTCACGGTTGGCGGCCAGCCACTGGGGCAGCTCGCTGGTCAGGAAGGTCTCCCACTTGTAGGTGACGCAGCCCGACTTGCCGCATGCCGGCGAGTACCAGTCGCTGTAGAAGCTGGACTGACCGCCGACGGGCATGACCACAGACAGGCCGCTGTTGAGGAACATCTCGAACGCGTTGGTGTTGATGTCCCAGCCGTTGTAGTCGTCCTGGGCCCGCAGGCCGTCGAGCAGGTAGACCGCGTGCGAGCCGGGTCCGCCGCTCTGGAACTGAATCTTGATGTCGCGGCCCATCGACGGCGACGGGACCATCAGGTATTCCACCGGCAGGCCAGGCCGGGAGAACGCTCCCGCGGTCGCCGATCCGCCTGCCACGCCGATCAAGCCAGGCAGCAGCAGTGCTGCCATGGCCGCCACCGTAAATCGGCGCGCCCAATGGCCACGAATCTTGTCAATGAAGGTCATACTGCGAATCCGTCCATCTTCCGGTCAACTACGCCTGTACTGCGCGATCAAGGATCACCCAGCGACACGCAACGAAGGATCGCTGCAATGTCGCGCCCGCTCGGCTGAGCCCGGTGCCTCAGGGGAGCGGACCGAGAAATTTCAGTTGTTTCGCCTTGAGTAAATCATGAGGCCGCGATGAGAGAAAACCGACGGCCCGTTACGGCGCGGCACAACTCGACTTCGCAAAAAGCGACGCGACCTTTGTCTTAAGCCTCTCGTGAGGCGCGCTACCAGCCGAAACAGCAGCTGGCCTCCGCCTGCGCGGACCATCGGCAGTGGCCGCCGACGCCAATCTGTGCACAACCAGTGTCCGGAGGGTTATCCGATCGTCGCCGAGCAGATTCCAAAGGTGTCATTCAAATGACCATACTAAAAAGTATGGTAACTTTCGGCCATGCCGACACTGCCGGAAGTCGAATCGGTCATCACCGACGATTTCGTCGCACGATTGGGTGAGCGAGCCGCCGAGGCAGAGCAGTTGCGGCGACTCCCGGACGCCACGGTGGCCGACCTGACCGAGACCGGTTTCACCGAACTACTGGTCCCCCGCCGATACGGCGGTCGCGAGGAGGATTTCGCGGCGATCCTGGACCCGGTCCGCCGGATGGCTCACGGGTGCACGTCGAGCGCATGGACCATCGGCTTCTACACGCTGCACAACTGGATGCTGGCGCTGTTCGGCGAGCAAGCCCAGGAGGAGGCCTACGCAACGCGACCGTTCCTGGCTCCGGCTCCGTTGGCACCCACGGGCCGCGGGCTGCCTGCGGCGGGCGGCGTGCGGCTGTCGGGCCGGTGGTCGTGGGCGACCGGCGTGATGCACGGCAATTGGATCATCGTGGCAGCGCTGTGCGGACCGGACGACGGCCTCTACCCCGCCCTGGCTCTGCTGCCGATCGGCGACGTCACGGTCGAGGACGTCTGGCACACCGACGGCATGCGGGCCACCGGATCCAACGATGTGGTGGCCACCGACGTGTTCGTGCCGGAGCACCGGTTGGTCAAGGTGACCGACATCTATGCCGGCACTACGCCCGGCGCGGGCCTGCACGGCAGCCCGACCTACCGCTGGCCCATGGTGCCGGCGTTGGCACTGTTGGCGGCCATGCCCGCGCTCGGCAGCGCCGAACGCGTCACCGAGATCTATACACAACGGCTCGCCGAGCGCGTGCTGCCGTACGAGGGGGTCATGCAGAAGGACAAGCCGATCGCCCAGGCCCATCTGGCCGGCGCCCACGTGCGGTTACGCGCCCTGCGCGCACTGCTGGCCGACACCGTCAGCCAGGTCGAGGCCGTCGTGGCCTTTCCAGACCCGGTCGGCAGGCCCGTGCGGGCCCAGGCTCGGTTGGCCGCGGCGCACATCGTCGCCGAGTCGCGCGCAGTCATCGCCGGGCTGCTCGGCGCCGGTGGCGCAGGCATCCACTTTCTGTCCAACCCCATGCAGCGGTTCAAGCGTGACGTCGACGTCCTGGCCGGCCACGTGGTGTTCGACTACGACACCAGCCGCGAGCTGGCCGGAGCGCTCGCGCTGGGTATGAAGGTCCCTCGCACGGCGATGATCTGAGCGGTCAGCGGCGCGGCGGCCGGGGGCCCGGACGCGAGGGCGGCCCGGACTGCGGGCGGAACGGACGGGTCGGCGGTTCCACCCGAGGCTCGGCCGCCGGGGCCCGCAGGCGCGTCGTGGGCGGTACGGCGACCGGTCGGCGCGACGGGCCGAGTTTCATCGGCCTGGTCTCGTCGTGCGCGCGATCGCGCTCCATGAGTACACCTCGGGCGACGCGGTCGAGCGCACCTTGCACCTGGAGGCGATCCGGCCGGCCTTGGAAATCCGGAGACTGCGCGAGGCTCTCGGTGAGCCAGCTGGAGATGACGTTGCGCGCCGAGCTGATCTCCGCGGCACCGGCCGGTGTCAGGGAGAACTCGTGCCCCTCGCGCGTCGCAAAACCGGTGGCGACCAGCCGGTCGAACGCCGGCTCCAGAATCTGCCGAGGTACCCGTCGCTCGTCGGCGATATCGAGCAGGTTCGCGGCCCCGGTGACCGCGGCGTAGCGGTAGATCTGGATCAGCGCCCACAGCTGCGCAGTGTCCAGGAGGCTGCGCGGCGAATGCGCCAGGGCTTCGAGGTCGACGCCGTGACTGCGTTGCAGCAGCCGCCCGATCGCGACTTCGAGCACCTTCTCCGGCGGTTCGGTGGTCGGCATGGCGAAGCCCTCGCCCATGTCCGTACTGCCGCTGGCCGCGGTGTCGCGGAGCGGAACCTGCTTGAGGAACAGCGCCAGCACGAAACCGACCACCGCGAACGGCGCTGCGAACAGGAAGACCCGCGTCAGCGAGTCGGCGTAGGCGTTGACGATCGGGGCCGCGATGTCGTGTGGCAGGCGGTGCAGCACCTGTGGCGACGTCGCAGCGTCGGGCGGCACGTGACTGATGGCCATTGCCGAGGGAAGCCGGTCGTCCAAGAAGTTCGCGAACAGCGAGCCGAAGATGGCGGCCCCGAACGAGCTGCCGATGGTGCGGAAGAACGTCACGCCGGAGGTGGCGACGCCGAGATCGCTGAATTCGACGGTGTTCTGTACCACCAGGATGAGCACCTGCATGCTCAGGCCTATCCCCGTGCCGAGAACAAGCAGGTCCAGCGACTGGATCAGCGTCGAGGTGTCGGCATCCATCCGCGACAACAGCACGAATCCGAGCGCCATGATGGCCGTGCCGATGATCGGGAAGATCTTGTACTTGCCGCTGCGGCCGACGAGAACACCGCTGCCCAACGAGGTCACCAGCAGGCCGGCGACCATGGGCAAGGTCCGCAGCCCGGAGGCGGTGGCCGAGACCCCGTCGACGAACTGCATGTAGGTCGGCAGGAAGGTCAGCGCGCCGAGCATCGCGAACCCGACGACGAAGGACAGCACGCAGCAGACCGTGAAGACCGGGTTGGAGAACAACCGGATGGGCAGCACCGGTTCGGTCGCACGGCGCTCGACCATGACGAAGGCCACCAGTGCCACCAGGGACCCGATGAACAGCCCGACGATCGTCGGCGAGCCCCACCCGTAGGTGGTGCCGCCCCAACTGGTGGCCAGGGTCAGGCCCGCAGCGCCGAGACCGACCAGGACGATGCCCGCGTAGTCGAGGACGGGTCTTGCGGTGCGTTCGAGGGCGGGTATCGCGACCGCCGCGATCGCGATGACGACGATCGCCACCGGAACGTTGATCCAGAATGCCCACCGCCAACTCAGGTGGTCGGTGAACAGGCCTCCGAGCAACGGGCCGACCACGGTGGTGACACCGAACACCGCGCCCAGCGCGCCCTGGTAACGGCCGCGTTCACGAAGGGGTATCACCTCACCGATGACCGCGACGGCCGTCACCGTGATGGCACCGCCGCCGAGTCCCTGCAGCGCCCGAGAAGCGACGAGCATCCCCATCGACTGCGCCGAACCGCACAGCACCGATCCGGCAAGGAACAGCAGGATGGCAACCTGGAACACCTTCTTGCGGCCGAAGATGTCCCCCAGCTTGCCCACCACCGCCGTGACGATCGTCGAGGCGAGCAGATAGCTGGTGACCACCCACGCCTGGTGTCCGGCACCGCCGAGATCGGCGACGACAGTGGGCAACGCGGTCGCCACGATCGTCTGGTCGAGGGCCGCCAAGAGCATGCCCAGCACCACGGCCAGGAAGACGAAGTTGCGTTGCCGAAGACTCGACGACGCGGCGACGGCCGGGTCTGCCGCGTCGGTCGAGGCACGATCTCTCATGACTCGACCCGTGTTCACGTCTGTGCGGGAGTACTCGCCAACTCGTCGGTGATCGCCTCACAGAACGCAGGCAGATCCTGCGGGGACCGGCTGGTGATCAGGTTGCCGTCGACGCAGACCTGCTTGTCGACGACCGTGGCCCCGGCGTTGCGGAGATCGGTGCGGATGCTCGGATAGCTGGTCAATGTGCGATCCCGAACGACGCCGGCTTCCACGAGGGTCCACGGTCCGTGACAGATCGCCGCAACGGGCTTGCCCGAGCGGACGAAGTCGCGGACGAACGCCACGGCGGATTCGTCGAGTCTGAGCTTGTCGGGGTTGACGGTGCCCCCCGGCAGGATCAGTGCGTCGTAGTCGTCGACTTTCGCGTCGGCGACTTCGCGGTCGACGGGAAAGCTGCCTGCCGGTTCGAGATCGTGGTCGCGGGCCTGAATTTCACCCGACTTGAGTGACAGCAGGTCGACCCGGGCACCGGCGTTCTCGACCGCGGTGCGGGGCTGCTCGAGTTCGATGCGCTCCACGCCGTCGGCAGCCAATATGCCGATCCTGCGACCTTGCAGTTCCTTGGGCATGCGAGTCCTTTCGTCATTCGCGACGTCGCCGGCGAGATCGCCTGTGCGCCGCGCTGATACGGGTTACAGCGTGAAGGAAGTCGCGGCGTCAACTTCGGCGAAAGGTATCCGCGACTTCCTCCGTGGGAGCTGGCTACCCCGCGCCGAGGACACTGAAACTCCGCGCGACGAACCCTTGCGAAGCACCGGAAAGAAAAGTAACGTCACTTTCAGTTTTGGTCGCTCGTCCCCTGGGAGCCTGGTATGGAATCGTTCGTCCACCTGCGCAAAGGCAAAACACCGAAGCGTGTACACGCCGACCTCGACGGCCTCAAGGACGACGAACTCGGGCGCGGTGGTTTCGTCGGGCGCACCGCCAACATGTACCGGCGCAACGACCCCACCGCCTACCGCACCGTCGGACCGCTGCGCCCCACCGACGTGCTGTCCTCAGAACTCAAGCCCGCCGACGCGAGCGATGCCCAGGGCGGCCCCCTGCTGATGTTCTCCAATGCCGACAGTCAGGTGTTGTTGAGCCGACGCAGCGAGGCGATGCCCTTCTTCGCCCGCTACGTCGACGGCGACCTACTGCTGTTCGTGCACAAAGGATCCGGGCTCCTGGAGACGGAGTTCGGCCCGCTGCGCTACCGCGACGGCGACTGGGTGTACATCCCGAAAGCGTGCACGTTCCGTCAGGTGCCCGACACCGAAAACACATGGCTGATGATCCAGGCGACCGACGATTTCCGGGTGCCGCCCGCCGGCACGCTGGGCCGGCACTTCCCGTTCGACCCGGCGCAGGTGACGATCCCGGAACCGTCCCCCATCGACGATGACGGCAGAGACGAGTACGAGGTACGTCTCTACCACGAAGGCGGCCCGACATCTCTGTTCTACCAACACCATCCGCTCGACGTGGAGGGCTGGCGCGGCGACAACTTCCCGTTCACGTTCAACATCGAGGACTACACCGTCATCACGTCCGAGAGCGTGCACCTGCCGCCGACGGTGCACCTGTTCATGCAGGCCACCGGGGTATACGTGATGAATTTCCTGCCCAAGCCCGCCGAGAGCGTGCCTGGCACCGAGCGCACCCCGTGGTATCACCGCAATGTGGACTACGATGAGATCGCGTTCTTCCACGCCGGCTCCCTCTATGGCATCCCCATGCCGCCTGGCCTGATTTCCCATGCGCCGCAAGGAGTTCACCACGGCGCGCCGGAGAAGGCGCGGGAGCGGGCCCGCCGCAAGTTCGACGAGTACGACCGGGTCGACTGGTCGGTGATCGCCATCGACACCCGGCGCAGGCTCACACCGTCCGCCGAGATTCTTGCCAACGACCTAGGGCAGCACCAGAAATGACAACCATCGACGCACCCGTGAAGCACGAATACGATCGGATCCCGTATCTGGTTGCCTACCAAAATAATTCGGCTGTGCGCGATGTGTACGGCGGAGTGGCCGAGCTGGTGGTGCTGGAGAGTTATCTACTCAAACCGAAGACCAAGCCGTCGGAGACGGTTTTGGTGTTCATGCACCCGATCGGCGGCGGCGCCTATCTGCCGATGATCAACGCGCTGGCCCGCGCCGGACATCACGTCATCTACTGCAACAGCCGCTTTCGCGGCACCGACTCCGCACTATTGATGGAGAAGGTCGTCGAAGACCTCGGCGAGTGCATCAAGGACGCCAAGAACCGGTTGGGGTACTCGAAAGTGGTCCTCGCCGGCTGGAGCGGCGGCGGGTCGCTGTCGGTGTTCTACCAGCAGCAGGCCCAGAACCCGACGGTGACGGCCAGCCCGTCCGGCGACGGCCCCGACCTGACCACGCTCGGCCTCATTCCTGCCGACGGCATCATGCTGCTGGCCGCGCACATCAGCAGGCACGGCACCATGACCGAATGGATGGACGCCTCGATCCTCGACGAGAGCGATCCGTCGAAGCGTGACCCCGAGCTGGACCTGTACAACCCCGACAATCCGAATCAGCCGCCATACACCGCCGAGTTCCTCGAGCGCTATCACGCGGCACAGATCGACCGGAATCGGCGAATCACCAGGTGGGTCAAAGAAAAGCTCGCCGAACTCAAGGCGGCGGGCCGCCCCGATGACGAATTCGCCTTCGTCGTGCACGGCACCATGGCCGACCCGCGCTGGCTCGATCCGACGGTCGATCCCAACGAACGCACCCCGGGACAGTGCTATCTGGGCGATCCTCAGGTGGTGAACATGAGCCCGGTCGGCCTCGCCCGATTCTGCACGCTGCGCAGCTGGCTGTCGCAATGGAGCTATGACGACGCCAACGGTGACGCGGTCAAGGCGGGCCCGGACATCGCCGTACCAGCGCTGGTGATCGGCAACCTCGCCGATGACGCCTGCACGCCCAGCCACACCCGTCGCCTGTACGAGGCGATCGGGCATCCGGACAAGGAGATGCACGAGATTCCCGGCGCCAACCACTACTACTCGGGGCCCGATCAGCGCGACAAGCTGCGCCACGCCGTCGACATCTGCACGGACTGGCTGCACCGGCACGGGTTCTCATCGGAGGGCAGGAGCACAGCGACCGTGGGTTCAGCACAGTGAACGCGACCGGGGCACTGGACGGTGTCAGGGTGCTCGAACTCGGCACCTTGATCTCAGGGCCGTTCGCCGGCCGGCTGCTGGGCGACATGGGCGCCGAGGTCATCAAGGTCGAGCTGCCCGGCAGCCCGGATCCGCTGCGCACCTGGGGCCAGGCGGAACTCGACGGGCACCACTTCTTCTGGACGGTGCATGCGCGCAACAAGAAGGCCATCACCCTGGACCTGCGCACCGACCGGGGCCGCGAGCTGTTTCTCGATCTGGTCGACCGCTCCGACATCATCGTGGAGAACTTCCGGCCCGGCACGCTGGAGAAGTGGAATCTGGGCTACGACGTCCTGCGCGAGCGCAACAAGGGCATCATCTTGGTGCGGGTGTCCGGGTACGGGCAGACCGGACCGGAGGCGGGCAAGGCGGGCTACGCCTCGGTCGCCGAGGCGGCCAGCGGCCTGCGGCACATGAACGGCTTTCCCGGCGGCCCTCCCCCACGCCTGGCGTTGTCGTTGGGCGACAGCCTCGCCGGCATGTTCGCCGCCCAGGGGGCGCTGGCGGCGCTGTACCGCCGCAGCGTCACCGGTGAAGGACAGGTGGTGGACACCGCGCTGACCGAATCGTGTTTGGCCATCCAAGAATCCACCATCCCGGACTACGACACCGCAGGTGTGGTCCGCGGGCCGTCGGGTACGCGGCTCGAAGGTATCGCGCCGTCGAACATCTATCAGAGCGCCAATGGCAGCTGGGTGGTGATCGCGGCCAACCAGGACACCGTGTTCCGGAGGCTGTGCACTGCGATGGGCCGTCCGGAACTGGCCACCGACGACCGGTTCGCCGATCACCTTGCGCGCGGCCGCAATCAAGACGAACTGGACAAGATCATCGGCGCGTGGGCGGCCGAGCGCCAGCCGTCGGAAATCATCGAGACCCTGTCGCAGGCCGGAGTGATCTCCGGTCCCATCAACACCGTCGCCGAGGTGATCGAGGACCCACAATTGCAGGCCCGCGGCATGATCGCCGATCACTGGGACGAACGGATCGGCCGCAACGTCAAGGGTCCCGGCATCGTGCCGGTGCTGTCCGAATCGCCTGGCAGCATCCGCAACGCCGGACCGGCGCGCCCGGGTCAGCACAATGACGACGTGTACGGCGGCCTGCTGGGCCTCGGGGCCGACGAACTGGAGAAACTGCGCACCGAGGGGGTGCTGTGAACATGCCCACCCATGTCGATATCCGCGAAGTCTGTCTGCGCGACGGTTTGCAACTCGAGGACCCGATTCCGTTGTCGGCCAAGGTCGCACTGTTGGAAGCCATCGTCGCCACCGGTGTCCGGGAGATCGAGGCGACGGCGTTCGTGTCGCCGTCCAAGGTGCCGGCCCTCGCCGACGCCCCCGAGTTCGCCGAAGCGTTGGCGGCGTTTCCCGACGTGGAATTCTCCGCCCTGGTCGCCAGCCCCAACGGCGCCAAACGCGCCATCGCCTCCGGGTTGCGCTCCATCGAGTACGTGGTGTCGGCCTCCGATGCCCACAGCCAGGCCAACGTCGGCCGCAGCACCGCCGAGGCCACCGCCGCCATCGCCGATGTCACCCGGGTCGCACACGACAGCGACGCCGCGGTCGAGGTCATCATCGCCACGGCGTGGGACTGCCCGTTCGACGGGCCGACCGCACCGCAGCGCGTCGTCGACATCGTCACTGCAGCAATCGAACTCGGTGTCGACAGGATCGCCATCGCCGACACCATCGGGACCACCACCCCGCGGCGCGTCACGTCGCTCATCGAGCAGATCCGCCCGATCGTCGGCGCCCTGCCGCTGGGGGCGCACTTCCACAACACCCGAGGGGCCGGGCTGGCGAGCGCCTACGCCGCGGTGCAGGCCGGTGTGACCCGGCTCGACGCGTCGGTGGGCGGCCTCGGCGGCTGCCCGTTCGCTCCCGGCGCCACCGGCAACATCGCCACCGAAGACTTGGTGTACCTGTTGCGGGACAGCGATATCGACGTCGACGTCGACCTGACCGCCGCGATCGAGGCCGCCAAGGTGGCCCAGCAGCTGGTCGGGCACGACCTCCCCAGTGCGCTGTTGCGCGCCGGTGACCGGATCCGGAACTGACAGCACACATGACGCCGGCCGAATCTCTCACCGCCAAGGGCCGCCAGACCCGCGGAGCCATCGAGCTGGCCGCCCGTAAACTCTTCGCCGAGCGCGGTTTTCACGGCACCACGCTGGCCGACATCACCTCGGCCGCGGGTAAATCCTCGGCGGTGTTCTACCGGTACTTCGACGACAAGGAAGACCTGCTGGCGTCGCTGGCCGAATCGTTCCTGCACGACATCGTCACCCCGTCGGGCATGAGCGTGCCGCTGCCGGACTCGCCTCAGGACACCGACTACTTCACCACCGTGGTCACCGGGTACTGGAATCTGTTCAAGCAGAACATCGGCATCATGATCGCGGTCGCGCAACTCGGTGCCACGCAACCACGATTCGCCGAGGTACAGCATCAGTTCCGGCGGTTCGGCATGGACATGGTCGCCGAGTCGGTGCGGCACGCCGCCGCGCAAGGCTACGCACAGGGACTCAACCCGGAGCACATCGCGGCCGCGATCGCGCTGCTGTTCGAGAACTTCACCGTGGTGGTCGTCGGTAACCCGGGATCGGAACTGCAGATCAGCGATGAGGACGCCATCGCAACGTTGTCGACGATCTGGAAGAAGACCCTCTACGGCTTCTGAGACCAGAAAGAGAGATCAGAGTGGATTTCGCTCTACCAGAACACCTTCCAAGACTGCTCGCGGAGATGGACGCCTTCATCGAGGCGCAGATCAAACCGCTCGAACAGCAGCACATGCAGTACTTCGATCGGCGTCGCGAATTCGCCCGCACCGACCTGGAGAACGGCGGCGTACCCGCCCGTGAATGGGAGGACCTGCTCGACGAGATGCGCCGCCGCGCGGATGCTGCCGGCTGGCTGCGGTACGGCTTGCCCAGCGAGTTCGGTGGCCGCGACGGCACGAACCTGGACATGGCCGTCATTCGGGAACACCTGGCGCACAAGGGACTCGGCCTGCACAACGATCTGCAGGACGAGTCGTCGATCGTCGGGAATTTCCCCCAGGTCATCATGATGAGCCGGTTCGGCACCGAAGCCCAGAAGAACGAATGGGTCGAGGCGATGATCACCGGCAAGCGGTCGATGGCGTTCGGGCTCACCGAACCCGATCACGGCAGCGACGCGACCTGGCTGGAGACCACCGCGGTCAAAGACGGTGACGGCTGGGTGATCAACGGCGCCAAACGCTGGAACACCGGGGTGCACCGCGCCACCCACGATCTGATCTTCGCCAGGACATCGGGGGAACCCGGTCAAGCGGTAGGTATCACCGCGTTCCTGGTGCCGACCGACACTCCGGGTTTCACCGTGCCGTACTACTGGTGGACTTTCAACATGCCCAGCGATCACGGCGAGGTGGTGCTCAAAGACGTCCGGGTGCCCGGTGACGCGGTGCTGGGCGAGGTCGACCACGGCCTTGAAGTCGGGCAGACCTTCTTGCACGAGAACAGGATTCGCCAGGCAGCCAGTAGCCTCGGCGCGGCCCAGTACTGCATCGACCGCGCCGCCGCCTACGCCGGTGAGCGCATCGTCTTCGGCAAACCCCTGGCGGTGAACCAGGCCGTGCAGTGGCCGCTGGCCGAACTGCAGACCGAGGCGCAGATGGTTCGGCTGCTGGTCTACTACGCCGCCTGGCATCTGGACCGGGATCACCACATGGAGGTGTCCGACAAAGTGTCGATGGCCAATTACCGCGCGAACCGGCTGGTGTGCGAGGCGGCCGACCGGGCCATGCAGATCCACGGCGGGCTCGGCTACAGCCGACACGAACCGTTCGAACACATCTACCGGCATCACCGCCGCTATCGGATCACCGAGGGAGCCGAGGAGATCCAGATCCGCCGCGTCGCGCAGCGCATGCTGAAGTTCGGACGAAAGTGATCGACACCGCGGCCCTGGCAGCAGTGTTGGCACCCGAACTGGGCGACGTGACCATCGACGGCCTGCGAGAGCTGACGGGCGGCGCCAGCCGGACCACCTGGGCGTTCGCCGCGGACAGCCGGCCGTTGATCCTGCGTATCGGACCGCCGGACGACGTGCATGCCGGCATGGAGTTGGAGGCTGCCGCGCTGCGCCGGGCGGCCGCGGCAGGCGCACCCGTCCCACACATCCTGGCGGCTTCCAATTCGATTGAGCCGCTCGGGAACCCGTACCTGATCTGCGATTTCATCGACGGTGAGACCATCGTCCGCAAGATCGCCCGCACGCTGGACGATACGTCTCGCCCGGCACTGCTGGCCCAGTGCGCGCGGGCGCTCGCACAGATCCACCGCGCCGACGCGCACGGGATCGGCTTGGCGGAATCCGACCCGCTCACCGAATGGCGCCGCGAACTCGACCAAATGGGCGACACGACAGCCACATTCGAGTGGGCGTTCCGTTGGCTGGCGCACAACCGCCCGGCGCCGACGCGTCCTGTGCTGGTGCACGGCGATTTCCGCATGGGCAACCTGATCGTGGACTCCAGCTCCGGAACAACCAGGCTGGCTGCCGTATTGGACTGGGAGCTCACCCATATCGGGGAGGCCGCCGATGACCTGGCCTGGTTCTGCATTCGCGCCTGGCGGTTCGGCGCACCGAAGGAACTCGCCGCGGGTGGCCTTGGCAGCATCGACGACTTCGTGTCGGCTTATCAGGCGGCCGGCGGCGCCCCCGTCGCCCGGGACACCCTGCACTGGTGGCTGGTGCTGGCCACCCTGCGGTGGGGCGTCATCTGCCGCTACCAGTACGAGCGGCACCGGTGCGGCCAGACGCGGTCGGTTGAGTTGGCGGCGATCGGGCGCCGCGTCTGTGAAACCGAGTACGACCTGCTGACCCTGTTGGAGCAGACATGACCGGACTGCACTACAAACCGACCGCGGCCGAACTGGTGGCTGCCGTCGCGGAGTTCCTGGAAACCGAGGTGCGCGACGGCACCGACCCCGACGGTCGGCGCGCCGACGCGGCAGCGCTGCGGTTCCACGCCCGCGTCGCTGCCAACGTACTGCGCACGGTCGAACGGGAATTGCTCGATGACACCGCCGATGAGCCGGCGCGGGCGATGCGCCAGCTCGGCTTCGACGACGAAGCCGAACTGGCGGCTGCGATCCGCGCGGGCGACTGCGGCGACGAAGTGCTGCCTGCGCTGCACGCCCTGGTGCGGCACCGGCTACGCGTAGCGCACCCGGGCTACGAACGGGAGTGAGCCGTTCAGAGTCGGCGCACTCGCGCCAACCAGGCCGGTTCGTCGACCATCGTGCCCACCGCAACCCCGAACGCCTCGGCGTGCGCCTCCCCCACCACGCCGCGGTACGTGGTGGTCTGTAGCGACTCGAGATCCCATCCGGTGCCGAACGCGGTGCGGATGGTGTCCTCGCTGACCTGAGGCCCGAAGCCCCGGCCTGCGTCGGACAGGGCCAGCACGTACACGAGCCCGCCGGGCCGGCATGCGGCCGCGAGGCTGCGCACGTACGCACCGCGGTCGGCGTCGTCGAAGATGTGGAACAGCGCGCTGTCGACGACGGTCTGGTACGTCGACGTGCCGTCGAGCGCGAGCGCGTCGCCCACCGCGAACTGCGCGTCGACGCCCCGCGCGGCGGCATTGGCACGGGCCTGCTCGATGGCCTGAGGTGCGAAGTCCATACCGAGGACGTCGTAACCCAGCCTGGTCAAAAGGATGGTGTGCTCGCCGGCACCGCACCCGATGTCGAGCACGGGACTGCTGATGCCGCCGGTGCGTTCGAGTTCGACGATGGCTGGTTGCGGCTCGCCGATCACCCAGGGGGCGGTGTTCGATGCGTACGCTTGATCGAACCGGGACATGGTCGGTGTTTCGTCCATGCCGTCCAGTGTTCAATCTCAATGGCACTTGAGGTCAATGGCGGTCCAGGAGATTGATCCGACCACCGGCCCACATCGTGATCAAGACACGACCCGACAGCACGATCTGCACGGAGGCGCCATGACCACTCTTCCGGACATCCTCGTCAACACGACGGGCAGCTGGACGCTGGCCCCAGACCGGTCCTCGGTGACGTTCCGGAACAAGACCGGCTGGGGGCTGGCGACAGTGACAGGCGAGTTCTCTGAGTTCAGCGGCGACGGCGTGGTCGGGGAAACGGTCACCGGGCGCGTGGTGGTTCGGGCGACCTCGCTGCACACAGGGATCACCAAGCGGGACAACCACCTGCGCTCGGCCGATTTCTTCGACGTCGACACCCACCCCGACATCGTGGTCGCAGTGACCGGATTCGAGGCCGCTGACGCCGACAGTGCGCGACTGCGTGCGACCTTGACAGTCCGAGGCACCTCGCGGCCCATCGAATTGCCCGTCACCGTGCAGATTCTCGACGACGGCGCTGCGCGGGTATCCGGCGGCTGCACGGTGGATCGGCGCGAATTCGGTGTGTCGGGCAACATGCTCGGCATGGTCGGACCGAAGACCGACATCTCGGCCGACCTGATGTTCACCCGGGCCTGAACGCGCACAGTCGAATTCGCCGAGTTGACCGGCGCGCACGGGCTCAGCCAGTAGCATCGCCAACATGGTCGGCCCCGCGCCGCTGCGCATCCTGGTGTACAGCGACAATCCGCGCACCCGCGAACAGGTACGACTCGCGCTCGGCAAACGCGTTCACCCGGAACTGCCCGAATTGGACTACGTCGACGTCGCGACCGCACCGATGGTGATCGCACAAATGGACGCGGGCGGATTCGACCTGGCCATCCTGGACGGCGAGGCCACCCCGGCCGGCGGCATGGGCATCGCCAAACAGCTCAAGGACGAGATCGACGATTGCCCGCCGGTCCTGGTACTCACCGGGCGGCCCGACGACGCCTGGTTGGCCAGCTGGTCCCGCGCCGAGGCAGCCGTTCCGCACCCCATCGACCCGATCCGGCTGGGTGACGCGGTGGTGTCCTTGCTGCGCGCCCCGGCCAGGTAATCGGAACGCGAATCAACCTGTAGCCGTTTGAAATTCACCGCAGCGCGGTACGCGCCGTGGTAGGTCGGCGCGTTAGTAACCGATACTAATCAAAATGCGTGGCACGGGCCGCAAAGCTCGCTAGGCTGTGGGTCAGCTCACATCGACAGCCCACCGAGGGAGCGTTCACGCGGCATGAGTCTCTACACGCCAATTCTGGTTCTCGGCGCGATCGCAGCAGCGTTCGCGGTCGTCTCGGTGGGGATCGCCCTCGTCATCGGGCCGCGGCGGTACAACCGCTCCAAACTCGAAGCCTACGAATGCGGTATCGAACCGTTGCCTGCAGGCTCGGCGGGTGCCACCGGCCAGCGGATGCCTATCCGGTACTACCTGACCGCCATGTTGTTCATCGTGTTCGACATCGAGATCGTGTTTCTCTACCCGTGGGCGGTCGCCTTTGACAGTCTGGGCCTGTTTGCGCTGGTGGAGATGTTGTTGTTCATGCTCACGGTGTTCGTGGCGTACGCCTACGTATGGCGGCGAGGGGGCTTGAATTGGGACTAGAGGAACGGCTGCCCGGCGGCATTCTGCTCTCGACGGTCGAAGTGGTGGCCGGGTATGTACGCAAGGGATCGCTGTGGCCTGCGACGTTCGGCCTGGCATGTTGCGCCATCGAGATGATGTCCACCGCGGGGCCGCGATTCGACATCGCGCGGTTCGGCATGGAGCGGTTCTCGGCGACTCCCAGACAGGCCGATCTGATGATCGTCGCGGGCCGGGTCAGCCAGAAGATGGCCCCGGTGCTGCGCCAGATCTACGACCAGATGGCCGAACCGAAATGGGTGCTGGCGATGGGCGTCTGCGCGTCCTCGGGCGGCATGTTCAACAACTATGCGGTGGTCCAGGGTGTCGACCACGTGGTGCCGGTCGACATCTATCTGCCGGGCTGCCCGCCCCGTCCGGAGATGCTGCTGCATGCAATCCTGAAGCTGCACGACAAGATTCAGCAGATGCCACTCGGTGTGAACCGGGCCGAAGCCATCCGCGAGGCCGAGCAGGCCGCCCTGGCGGTGCAGCCGACCATCGAACTCAAAGGACTGCTGAGGTGAGCGACTCCAAGGGCGACACACCGGAGGTGATCGGGGTGCGCCGCGGCATGTTCGGGGCGCGGGGCACCGGTGACACCTCGGGCTACGGCCGGCTGATCCGGTCGGTCGCCCTGCCCGGCAGCTCACCACGGCCCTACGGCGGCTATTTCGACGAGGTCGTCGATCGGCTGGCCGAGGTGCTCGGCGAGGAACGCCATGCGGTGTCCATCGAACGCGTCGTGGTGTACCGCGACGAGCTGACCCTCGAGGTCAGCCGGGTGCAGCTGCCCGCGGTCGCCGCCGTGTTGCGCGACGATCCCGCGTTGCGGTTCGAAATGTGCCTCGGCGTGAGCGGTGTGCACTACCCCGACGACACAGATCGGGAATTGCACGCGGTGTATCCGTTGATGTCCATCACGCACAACCGGCGGATCCGGTTGGAGGTCGCCGCACCGGACGCCGATCCGCACATCCCGTCGTTGTACGGGATCTATCCGACCACCGACTGGCACGAGCGCGAGACCTACGACTTCTTCGGCATCGTGTTCGACGGTCATCCAGCGCTGACCCGTATCGAGATGCCCGACGACTGGGTGGGCCATCCGCAGCGCAAGGACTACCCCCTCGGCGGCGTCCCGGTGGAGTACCACGGCGCGCAGATCCCGCCGCCCGATCAGCGGAGGTCCTACAACTGATGACTACCGACGAATCCTCCGTCGTCATGGTCGGCGGGCAGGACTGGGACGAGGTCGTGGCCGCCGCCCGTGAACACGCCGGCGAGCGCATCGTGGTCAACATGGGGCCGCAGCACCCGTCGACGCACGGGGTGCTGCGGCTGATCCTGGAGATCGAGGGCGAGATCATCACCGAAGCCCGGTGCGGCATCGGGTATCTGCACACCGGCATCGAGAAGAACCTGGAATTCCGCAACTGGACCCAGGGCGTCACCTTCGTCACCCGAATGGATTACCTCTCACCGTTTTTCAACGAGACGGCGTACTGCCTGGGCGTTGAGAAGTTGCTCGGCATCACCGACGACATCCCCGAGCGCGCCAACGTGATCCGCGTGATGCTGATGGAACTCAACCGGATCTCATCGCATCTGGTGGCGCTGGCCACCGGCGGCATGGAACTGGGCGCGATGAGCGCGATGTTCTACGGGTTCCGCGAGCGCGAAGAAATCCTGAAAGTCTTCGAATCGATCACCGGCCTGCGCATGAACCACGCCTACATCCGGCCTGGCGGCGTGGCCGTCGATCTCCCCGGCGAGGCGATGGGCCAGCTGCGGGCCCTGGTGGAGTTGCTGCCGAAACGGTTGAACGACTTGGAGGATCTGCTCAACGAGAACTACATCTGGAAGGCCCGCACGGTCGGCGTCGGGTATCTCGACCTCACCGGCTGCATCGCATTGGGCATCACCGGACCCGTATTGCGGTCCACCGGGTTGCCGCACGACCTGCGCAAGACCCAACCGTATTGCGGTTACGAGAACTACGAATTCGACGTCATCACCGACGACCGGTGTGATTCATACGGCCGCTACATCATTCGCGTCAAGGAGATGCGGGAGTCGTTGAAGATCGTCCAGCAGTGCATCGACCGCCTGGAGCCCGGGCCGGTGATGATCAGCGACAAGAAGCTGGCCTGGCCCGCCGATCTCAAAATCGGCCCCGACGGCCTGGGCAACTCCCCCGAACATATCGCCAAGATCATGGGCCATTCGATGGAAGGGCTGATCCACCACTTCAAGCTCGTCACCGAGGGCATTCGGGTACCGGCCGGTCAGGTCTACGTCGCGGTGGAATCGCCACGCGGCGAGCTCGGCGTACACATGGTCTCCGACGGCGGCACCCGGCCCTACCGGGTGCACTACCGCGACCCGTCGTTCACCAATCTGCAAGCGGTGGCGGCGATGTGCGAAGGCGGCATGGTCGCCGACGCGATCGCGGCGGTGGCGTCGATCGATCCGGTCATGGGCGGAGTGGATCGCTAGATGAGCGCTTGCGCGAAGAGGAGACAGTACAGGTGAGCGAAGTTTTCCTGGAACTCGGGCAACGGCCCGACGAAGCGGGCCCGCCGATCAACGGGCCCGCGGCATATCCTGACGACGTCACCGACCGACTGACCGCCGACGCGCAACGCATCACCGCCCGCTACCCCGACGCGCGCTCGGCCCTGCTACCCCTGCTGCACCTGGTGCAGTCCGAGGATGGGTGCCTCACGCCCGCCGGAATCCGGTTCTGCGCAGAGCGACTCGACCTGACCGACGCCGAGGTCACCGCGGTGGCGACGTTCTACTCGATGTACCGGCGCACCCCGACAGGCGACTACCTGGTGGGAGTGTGCACCAATACGTTGTGCGCGATCATGGGCGGTGACGCCATTCTCGATGTGCTACAGGAGCATCTGGACATCCACGCCGGTCAGACGACCACCGACGGGCGGGTCACCCTCGAGCACATCGAATGCAACGCGGCGTGCGACTACGCGCCCGTCATCATGGTCAACTGGGAGTTCTTCGACAACCAAACCCCTTCGTCGGCACGCGATCTGGTCGACGGTTTGCGGTCCGGCAACCCGCCCGAACCGAGCCGCGGCGCGCCGCTGTGCACCTTCCGCGAGACCGCCCGCACGTTGGCCGGGCTCACCGACCCGCATGTAACGGGCGGCGCACCCGGCGCGGCCACCCTGGCTGGCCTGCGCCAGGCACGCGAACTCGGGACGTCGGCGCCGAATCCGGATGGGGCGAGCACATGACGCCGCTGACACCCGTGCTGAGCCGGTTCTGGGACGAACCCGAACCGTGGACGATGGAGACCTACCGTCGCCACGACGGCTACCGGGCGCTCGAGCGGGCGCTGGCGATGGCGCCTGACGATGTCATTGCGCTGGTTAAAGATTCGGGGCTGCGTGGCCGCGGAGGTGCCGGTTTCCCGACGGGCACGAAGTGGTCGTTCATCCCGCAGGGCACCGAGGGCGCCGGCGCCAAGCCGCACTACCTCGTGGTCAACGCCGACGAGTCCGAACCCGGCACGTGCAAAGACATCCCGCTGATGCTGACCACACCGCATTTCCTGGTCGAGGGCGTGATCATCGCGGCGTACGCTATCCGCGCCAAGCACGCCTTCATCTACGTGCGCGGCGAAGTCGTGCCGGTGTTGCGGCGCCTCCAGGCAGCCGTCGCCGATGCGTACGACGCCGGCTATCTGGGCTCGAACATCCTCGATTCGGGTTTCGACCTGGAACTGACGGTGCACGCCGGTGCGGGTGCGTACATCTGCGGCGAGGAGACCGCGCTGCTTGATTCGCTGGAGGGCCGTCGCGGCCAGCCGCGACTGCGTCCGCCGTTCCCCGCGGTGGCGGGCCTCTACGCCTGCCCCACCGTGGTCAACAACGTCGAATCGATCGCCAGCGTCCCGCCGATCCTGCTCAACGGAGTGGACTGGTTTCGGTCCATGGGTTCGGAGAAGTCCCCGGGTTTCACGCTGTATTCGCTGTCGGGGCATGTGAACAGGCCCGGCCAGTACGAGGCGCCGCTGGGCATCACACTGCGCGAGCTGCTCAACTACGCCGGTGGCGTGCGGACCGGCCACACCTTGAAGTTCTGGACTCCCGGCGGTTCATCGACACCGCTGCTGACCACCGAACACCTCGATGTCCCACTGGATTACGAAGGTATGGCGTCCGTCGGGTCCATGCTCGGAACCAAGGCGCTGCAGATCTTCGACGAGACCACCTGCGTGGTCCGCGCGGTGCGCCGCTGGATCCAGTTCTACGCTCACGAGTCCTGCGGCAAGTGCACCCCGTGCCGCGAGGGCACCTACTGGCTGGCTCAGATCTACGCTCGCCTGGAAACCGGCGCAGCGACCGACGCCGACATCGACAAGCTGCTCGACATCTCCGACACCATCTTCGGGAAGTCGTTCTGCGCGTTGGGCGATGGCGCCGCATCGCCGGTGATCTCGTCGATCAAGTATTTCCGCGACGAGTATGTCGCACATCTGGACGGCGGCTGTCCGTTCGATCCGCACGCCTCGGCGTTGATGGCGACCGAAGAGGCGGGTGTGTAGATGTTTCTCACCGCGAGCAGACACAGAGTCGCACGATTCCCGGGCGTGTCATGCGATTCTGCGACTGCTCGCGCAAGGAAAGGGGGCCGCTCGTGACATTGGCCGAGCCGACCAAAGACACGCCGCCGGTCGAGATGGTCACGTTGACCATCGACGGCGACGAAATCAGGGTTCCGAAGGGAACATTGGTGATCCGTGCGGCTGAGCTGATGGGCATTCAGATCCCCCGGTTCTGCGACCATCCGCTGCTGGACCCGGTGGGCGCCTGCCGCCAATGCCTGGTCGAGGTCGAGGGGCAGCGCAAGCCGATGGCGTCGTGCACCACGACCGTCACACCGGACATGGTGGTGCGCACGCAGTTCAGCTCCGAGGCGGCGGACAAGGCCCAGCGCGGCGTGATGGAACTGCTGTTGATCAACCATCCGCTCGACTGCCCGATCTGCGACAAGGGCGGGGAATGCCCGCTGCAGAACCAGGCCATGTCCAACGGACGCCCCGAGACCCGGTTCACCGATGTCAAACGCACGTTCCCCAAACCGATCAACGTCTCTGCCCAGGTTCTGCTGGACCGTGAACGCTGCGTGCTGTGCGCCCGGTGCACCCGCTTCTCCGACCAGATCGCCGGTGACCCGTTCATCGCCCTGCTGGAACGCGGTGCGCTGCAACAGGTGGGGATCGCGCCCGACGAGCCGTTCCAGTCCTACTTCTCCGGCAACACCGTGCAGATCTGCCCGGTCGGGGCGCTGACCGGCACCGCCTACCGGTTCCGCGCGCGGCCGTTCGACCTGGTGTCCAGCCCCAGCGTGTGTGAGCACTGCGCGTCGGGATGCGCCCAGCGCACCGATCATCGCCGCGGAAAAGTGCTGCGCCGCTTGGCCGGTGACGATCCCGAGGTCAACGAGGAGTGGAACTGCGACAAGGGCCGGTGGGCGTTCACCTACCCGACCGTCGGCGACCGCATCACCACCCCACTGCTGCGCGACGACAACGGCGGCCTGCGTCCGGCGTCCTGGTCGGAGGCCCTCACCGTGGCCGGGGCCGGCCTGCTGGCGGCGGGCGGTGACACCGGCGTCCTGGTGGGCGGGCGCAGCACACTGCAGGACGCCTACGCCTACTCGAAGTTCGCCCGAATGGTGCTGGGCACCAACGACATCGACTTCCGGGCGCGCGACCACTCAGCGGAAGAGGCCGACTTCCTCGCCACCGCCGTGGCCGGCAGGCCGATGACGCTGCGCTACGCGGAGCTGGAAACCGCGCCGACCGTCCTGCTGGCGGGATTCGAACCCGAAGAGGAATCACCGATCGTCTTCCTGCGGCTACGCAAGGGGGCCCGCAAGAACCGGGTGGGGGTACTGGCGCTGGCACCGTTCGCCACGCGTGGCCTGGAGAAGATGTCGGGGACGCTGATCGCGACCGTCCCCGGCACCGAGGCCGCCGCGCTCGACGCGTTGACCGGCGATGCTCGGCTGCGCGAACAGGGTGCCGTCATCCTGGTCGGTGAACGGCTCGCCGGCTCGCCGGGCGCACTGTCGGCAGCTGCCCGACTGTCCGCCGCCACCGGCGCCCGGCTGGCCTGGATTCCGAGGCGAGCAGGGGAACGCGGGGCCGTGGAGGCCGGTGCCCTGCCCAACCTGCTGCCCGGCGGCCGTCCGGTCACCGATCCGCAGGCCCGCGCACAGGCCGAGCAGGCCTGGAACTCCGGCGAACTGCCGAGCACACCCGGCCGGGACACCAATGCGATCCTGACCGCGGCGGCCGACGGTCGGCTGGGCGCGCTGCTCGTCGGCGGCGTCGAACTCGACGATCTTCCCGACCCGGCTCTGGCCGTGTCAGCGCTGCGCGCGACGCCGTTCGTCGTCAGCCTGGAGTTGCGGGAAAGCGCGGTGACCCAACTGTCCGACGTGGTGTTCCCGGTCGCGCCGGTGGTCGAGAAGGCCGGCGCATTCGTCGACTGGGAGGGCCGGCTCCGGCCGTTCGAACCGTCATTGCGCACCAATGCGATTCCCGATCTGCGGGTCCTGCACTACCTCGCCGACGAGATAGGCGTCGACCTGGGGATGTCGAGCGCGGCGGCGGCCGACACCGAGCTGGCCGCACTGGGCTCATGGTCCGGGCCACGTGCCGACGCACCGTCGGTGCCGCCCGCCGCGCAGGCGGAGCCGGGCCCCGGGCAGGCAATCCTCGCAAGCTGGCGCATGTTGCTGGACTCGGGGCGACTGCAGGACGGCGAGCCGTATCTGGCCGGCACAGCACCGACACCGGTGGTCCGGCTGTCGGCCGCGACTGCCGCGGAAATCGGGGTGGCCCACGGTGATCCGGTGACTGTCCGGACCGACCGCGGTGCCGTCACCCTGCCGCTGGCGGTGACCGAGATGGCCGACCGGGTGGTCTGGCTCCCACTGCACTCCCCCGGCTCGGCGGTGTACCGGCAGCTGGGCGCATCGGCCGGAGCCATCGTCTCGATCGGAGCCGGATCATGACATATCCCGACCCCACCCTGTTCGGTCATGATCCGTGGTGGCTGATCCTCGCCAAGTCGCTGGCGATCTTCGTGTTCCTGTTGCTGACGGTGTTGACCGCCATCCTCGTCGAACGCAAAGTGTTGGGCCGCATGCAAATGCGGCCGGGCCCCAACCGGGTCGGCCCCTGGGGTCTGTTGCAGTCCCTGGCAGACGGCATCAAGCTGGCGCTCAAAGAGGGCCTCACCCCTGCCGGCGTGGACAAGCCGATCTACCTACTCGCGCCGGTGATCTCCGTGATCCCGGCGTTCATGGCGTTCGCGGTGATCCCGATGGGCGGCGCGGTGTCGGTGTTCGGACACCGCACGCCACTGCAATTGACCGACCTCCCTGTCGCGGTGCTCTACGTACTGGCCGTCACCTCCATCGGGGTATACGGAATCGTGCTGGCGGGATGGGCGTCGGGCTCCACCTACCCGCTGCTGGGTGGTCTGCGGTCCAGCGCTCAGGTGATCTCGTACGAAATCGCGATGGCGCTCTCGTTCGCCGCGGTGTTCCTCTACGCCGGCACCATGTCCACGTCCGGGATCGTCGCGGCTCAGGACCGCACCTGGTACGTGTTCGTGCTGCTCCCGTCGTTCGTGGTGTACGCGACCTCGATGGTCGGCGAAACCAACCGGGCGCCTTTCGATCTGCCCGAGGCCGAGGGCGAGCTCGTCGGCGGTTTCCACACCGAGTACTCGTCGCTGAAATTCGCGATGTTCATGCTCGCCGAATACGTCAACATGACCACCGTCTCGGCGTTGGCCACCACCATGTTCCTCGGCGGATGGCATGCCCCGTTCCCGTTCAACATGATCGACGGCGCCAACAGCGGATGGTGGCCGCTGCTGTGGTTCACCGCCAAGGTGTGGACCTTCATGTTCATCTACATCTGGCTGCGGGCCACCCTGCCGCGGCTGCGCTACGACCAGTTCATGGCACTCGGCTGGAAGGTTCTGATCCCAGTGTCGCTGGTCTGGATCATGGTCGTGGCCGTCACCCACAGTCTGCGCACGCACGGTTACCAGGGTTGGGCCACCGGCCTGATCAGCGCGGCTGTCGTCATCGTCCTGCTGCTGGCGGCGGTGCTGTGGAAGTCGTTGCGGCGCAGAAGTCTCCCACCGCCGCCCGAGCAGAGCGCCGGGGCGTACCCCGTCCCGCCACTCCCGTCCGTCAGGAAGGAGACGGCCGATGCCTAAGTTCCTCGACGCGCTGGCCGGTTTCGCGGTCACGTTCGGCTCGATGTTCAAAAAGCCGATCACCGAAGAGTATCCGGAGAAACCCGGGCCCGTCGCGCCCCGATATCACGGTCGCCACCAGCTCAACCGGTATCCCGACGGACTGGAAAAGTGCATCGGCTGTGAACTGTGCGCGTGGGCCTGCCCGGCCGACGCCATCTTTGTCGAGGGGGCCGACAACCTGCCCGGCGAGCGGTTCTCACCGGGTGAGCGTTACGGGCGGGTGTACCAGATCAACTATCTGCGTTGCATCGGCTGCGGGCTGTGCATCGAGGCGTGCCCGACTCGCGCGCTGACCATGACCAACGACTACGAAATGGCCGACGACAACCGCGCCGACCTGATCCTGGGCAAGGACAAACTGCTGGCGCCATTGCAGCCGGGCATGCTGGCACCGCCGCACGAGATGGCCCCGGGCAGCACCGATGACGACTACTACCTGGGCAAGATCTCGCCCTGTACCGAGGACGCTAGATGACGCCCGAATTGCTGGCGGCGGCCACCGACGCAGTCACCAGGACCTCGACGTCAGAGGCCGTGGTGTTCTGGGTGCTCGGCGCGGTCGCGGTGCTCGGAGCGATTGGCGTGGTGGCCGCGCCCAAGGCTGTGTACTCGGCGGTGTTCCTGGCGTCCACGATGATTGCGCTCGCGGTGCTCTACGTCGCCCAGGATGCGTTGTTCCTCGGGGTGGTGCAGGTGGTCGTCTACACCGGTGCGGTGATGATGCTGTTCCTGTTCGTCCTGATGCTCATCGGTGTCGACCTGACAGAGTCCCTGGTGGAAACCCTACGCGGACAACGGGTGGCGGCACTGATCGCCGGGCTGGGCTTCGGCATCCTGCTGATCGGTGGCATCGGCAACGTATCGGCGGTGGGTTTCACCGGGCTCGCGCAGGCCAACAGCGGCGGCAACGTCCAGGGTCTGGCGGCACTGATCTTCACCCGCTACCTGTGGGCGTTCGAGCTCACCAGTGCGCTGCTGATCACGGCCGCGCTGGGGGCCATGGTGCTGGCGCACCGGGAACGCTTCGAACGCCGAAAGACGCAGCGTGAATTGGCGATCGAACGCTTCCAGGCCGGCGGACGGCCGACGCCGCTGCCCAATCCCGGCGTCTACGCCCGACACAATGCCGTCGACATCCCGGCGCGGCTGCCCGACGGTTCGGACGCCGTGCTGTCGGTCAGCGCGATCCTGCCGCAGCGCAGCGTGCCGGCTGATGGGAAGAGGGAGCACTAGCATGGATCTGCGGACGCGAGGAGCATAATGGATCCCGCGAATTATCTGTATCTGTCCGCTCTGCTGTTCACCATCGGTGCGGCCGGAGTGTTGTTGCGGCGCAACGCCATCGTCATGTTCATGTGCGTGGAGTTGATGCTCAACGCGGCGAACCTGGCGTTCGTGACGTTCTCTCGCATGCACGGTCATCTCGATGGCCAGGTGGTGGCGTTCTTCACCATGGTGGTCGCCGCCTGCGAGGTGGTGATCGGCCTGGCCATCATCATGACCATCTTCCGCACCCGGCACTCGGCCTCGGTCGACGACGCCAGTCTGCTGAAACACTAAGGGCGCCATGACACTTCCTATCTGGTTGCTGATCGCCCTCCCAGCCGCGGGGGCAGCGATCCTGCTGTTGGCAGGGCGCAGATCGGACCGCTGGGGCCACTTGCTGGGATGCGCCGCATCGATTGCCGCGTTCGTCGTGGGCGCGGTGCTGTTCACCGGAATGCTGGGCCGCACAGGCGAGGCGCGGGGTGTGCACGAAACGTTGTTCTCCTGGGTCCCGGTGGCCGGACTGCAGGTCGACTTCGGTCTGCAGCTCGATGCGCTGTCCGTGTGCTTCGTGCTGTTGATCACCGGTGTCGGCTCGCTGATCCACATCTACTCCATCGGCTATATGGCAGAAGATCCCGACCGGCGACGGTTTTTCGCGTACCTGAATTTGTTCTTGGCGGCCATGCTGCTGCTGGTGTTGGCGGACAACTACCTCGGGCTCTACGCGGGGTGGGAAGGCGTCGGCCTGGCCTCCTACCTGCTCATCGGGTTCTGGTCATACCGGCCATCGGCAGCCACCGCCGCCAAGAAGGCCTTCGTCGTCAACCGGGTCGGCGACATGGGTCTGGCGATCGCGCTGATGATCATGTTCGCGACCATCGGCTCGATCTCGTTCGCCGGCGTGTTCTCCGCCGCGCCGGGGGTGAGCCAGCCGGCGCTGACGGCCATCGGGCTGCTGTTGTTGCTGGGAGCATGCGGCAAGTCCGCGCAGGTGCCGCTGCAGTCCTGGTTGGGCGACGCCATGGAGGGCCCGACGCCGGTGTCGGCGCTGATTCACGCGGCGACCATGGTCACCGCGGGCGTGTACCTGATCGTGCGGTCCGGCCCGATTTTCGATCTGACACCGGCCGCGCAGACCGGCGTCGTCATCGTCGGCGCCGTCACGCTGCTGTTCGGCGCGATCATCGGTTGCGCCAAGGACGACATCAAGAAGGCCCTGGCCGCGTCGACCATGAGCCAGATCGGCTACATGGTGCTCGCGGCCGGGCTCGGGCCGGCAGGTTACGCCTTCGCGATCATGCACCTGCTCACCCACGGCTTCTTCAAGGCCGGGCTGTTCCTCGGTGCCGGCTCGGTCATGCACGCCATGAACGACGAGGTGAACATGCGCCGCTACGGTGGGCTCCGCAAGGCCCTGCCGGTCACCTTCGCCACGTTCGGGCTCGGGTATCTCGCGATCATCGGGGTACCTCCGCTGGCCGGATTCTTCTCCAAGGACGGCATCATCGAGGCCGCACTGGGCGCAGGCGGCGTCCGTGGCGTGATCCTCGGTGGCGCCGCCATTCTCGGCGCCGGGATCACCGCGTTCTATATGACCCGGGTGATGCTGATGACGTTCTTCGGCGAACCGCGGTGGGCCGAAGACGCTCATCCCCACGAGGCGCCGGCCGTCATGACGTGGCCGATGATCCTGCTCGCAGTCGGCTCGGTGGTCTCCGGCGGTGCCCTGGCGATCGGCGGGACGTTGTCGCACTGGCTTCAGCCCGTGGTCGGCAGGCATGAGGCCGAGCATGGTGTGCCCGCATGGGTGGTCACCGTCGTCGTCCTGGCAGTGGTGGCCATCGGCATCGTGATCGCCTACCGCATGTATGCGCGGCAACCGGTTCCCGAGCAGGTCCCGGCCGGATCCGCACTCACGGTGGCGGCCCGACGGGACCTCTATGGCGACGCGTTCAACGAGGCGGTGTTCATGCGAGGTGGGCAGACGTTGACCGCGGCTCTGGTCGAAGTCGACGACAAGGGTGTGGACGGGGCGGCCACCGGACTGGCCGCTCTGGTCAGCGGAATCTCTGACCGGTCCCGACAATGGCAGACGGGTTTTGCCCGGTCCTATGCGCTGTCGATGCTCGCCGGCGCGGCGCTCGTGGTGGCGGCGATCCTGGCGGTGCGGCTGTGGTGAACACGTTTCCGTGGTTGACGGTGCTCTGGGCGGTCCCGACGGTCGGCGCCGCGATCGTGATCCTCATCCCGGCCGGGCAGCGCGCCCTGGCCAAATGGCTCGCGCTGGCCGTGTCGGTGGTCGGGCTCGCTGTGGCGGTGGTGCTCGCGGTCGGCTTCGACCCGGCCGGCAAGCAGTATCAGTTCGTCGAATCTCACCCGTGGATACCATCTTTCGGGACCGGGTACATCCTCGGCGTCGACGGGATCGCGCTCGCGCTGGTGGTGCTCACCGCGGTCTTGATGCCCCTGCTGATCATCGCGGGATGGAACGACGCCGCCGACCGGACCGGGCTGGCCGGCCGTTCGGTGCAGGCATATCTCGCACTGATGCTGGCTGTCGAGGGCATGGTGTTCATGTCGCTGGTGGCCCTGGACATTCTGCTGTTCTACGTGTTCTTCGAGGCCATGCTGATCCCGATGTACTTCCTCATCGGCGGCTTCGGAGGTGAGAACAGGTCGCGTGCAGCGGTGAAGTTCCTGCTGTACAACCTCTTCGGCGGGCTGGTCATGCTGGCCGCGGTGATCGGACTGTATGTGGTGACGGCGCAGTCCGACGTCTTCGGCTCCGGCACTTTCGATTTCCGGGCGATCGTCGAGGCAGTCGCGTCGGGTCGGCTGGTGCTCAGTCCCGAGGTGGGTGGCTTCCTGTTCCTGGGTTTCATGTTCGCGTTCGCGGTCAAGGCCCCGCTGTGGCCGTTCCACCGCTGGCTGCCCGATGCCGCGGTGGAGGCCACCCCGGCCAGCGCGGTGTTGATGATGGCGATCATGGACAAGGTCGGCACGTTCGGTATGTTGCGCTACTGCCTCCCGTTGTTCCCCGACGCGGCAACCTATTTCCGGCCCGTGATCATCACCCTGGCCGTGATCGGGATTGTGTACGGCGCGGTGCTGGCGATCGGGCAGGTCGACGTCATGCGGCTCATCGCCTACACATCGATCTCGCACTTCGGCTTCATCATCCTGGGCATCTTCGTCATGACCAGCCAGGGACAGTCCGGGTCGACTCTGTACATGATCAACCACGGGATCTCCACGGCTGCTCTGTTCCTCATCGCCGGATTCCTGGTGTCGCGGCGCGGTTCCCGGTTGATCGCCTCTTACGGCGGGGTGCAGAAGGTGGCGCCGGTCCTGGCCGGCACCTTCCTGGTGGCCGGTCTCGCCACCCTGTCTCTGCCGGGCCTGGCCCCGTTCATCAGCGAATTCCTGGTCCTGATCGGCACATTCACCCGCTATCCGGTGTTGGCGGTGTTCGCCGCCACCGCCCTGGTGCTGTCTGCGGTCTACATCCTGTGGACCTACCAGCGGATGATGACCGGACCTGTTCGTGAGGACGACAGCGACGGCACCGAGAGTGTGCGTAGCTTGCGCGATCTCGTTCCTCGCGAGCTCGCCGTGGTGGCGCCGCTCATCGCGCTGCTGCTGGTGCTCGGGATCTATCCCAAACCCGCGCTCGACGTGATCAATCCGGCTGTTCACCACACCCTGACGATCATGGGCCAGACCGATCCGGTACCGAGCGCACCGCCGACCGTGGCGGAAGGGAGCCGCTGACATGGTGACACCCAGCATCGAATACGGCTTGCTCTCCCCCATGCTGATCGTCTTCGGTGTGGCGGTCGCCGGTGTTCTCGTGGAGGCTTTCGCGCCGCGCCGCAGCCGCTACCCGATTCAGGTGACCCTGGCGCTCGGCGGGCTCATCGCCGCGATCGTCGCGGTGGGGCTGCTGGCGCGCGACCTGCACGGCAGTCCCGGCCGGGCCGCGGTACTGGGCGCGGTCATGCTCGATCCGCCCGCGTTGTTCCTGCAGGCCACCATCGCCCTGGTCGGCATTCTGGGGATCCTGCTGATCGCCGAACGCCAGATCGGCAGCCAAACCGATGACAGCGCACGCGGTCTGGACGGTTTCACCCCGCAGGCCTCTGCGGTCGCCGGCAGTGTGGCGGAGCAGTTGGCCACCCGTGCCGGCGTGATGCAGACCGAGGTGTTTCCTCTGACCATGCTGGCCATCGGCGGCATGCTGCTGTTCCCGGCGGCCAACGATCTGCTCACCATGTTCATCGCGCTGGAAGTGCTGTCGTTGCCGCTGTACCTGCTGTGCGGGCTGGCGCGGCGGCGCCGGTTGCTATCCCAGGAAGCGGCACTGAAGTACTTTCTGCTGGGCGCGTTTTCGTCGGCGTTCTTCTTGTACGGCGCGGCGATGCTGTACGGCTATTCCGGCACGCTGACGCTGCCCGGCATCGCCGACGCGGTGGCCACGGGCAGTGGGCACACGTCGCTCGCGCTGATCGGCATCGGCCTGCTGCTGGTCGGGCTGCTGTTCAAAGTCGGTGCGGTGCCGTTCCATTCGTGGATTCCCGACGTGTATCAAGGGGCGCCGACGGCCATCACGGCGTTCATGGCGGCCGCCACCAAGATCGCCGCTTTCGGTGCCACGCTGCGCATTTTCTACGTCGCGCTGCCGCAACTGCGCGCCGACTGGCGCCCGGTGCTGTGGGCGGTGGCGATCCTGACCATGGTGGTCGGCACCATCACCGCCGTCACCCAGACAGACGTCAAACGCATGCTGGCGTACTCGGCCGTCGCGCATTCGGGCTTCATCCTCACCGGTGTGATCGCCGCGAATCCGGCCGGGGTGTCGTCGACGCTGTTCTACCTGTTCGCCTACGGCTTCAGCACAGTTGGTGCGTTCGCGGTGGTCGGTCTGGTCCGCGATGCCAGCGGCGAGGAGGCGACCGCCATGTCGCGGTGGGCCGGGCTGGGACGGCGCTATCCGGTTGTCGGCGTGGTGTTTTCGCTGTTTCTGCTGGCGTTCGCCGGTATCCCGCTGACCAGCGGGTTCGTCAGCAAGTTCGCGGTGTTCAAGGCGGCCGGTCAGGGCGGGGCCATTCCGCTGGTGATCGTCGGCGTGATCGCCAGCGCCGTCGCCGCCTACTTCTACGTGCGGGTCATCGTGCTGATGTTCTTCACCGATCCTCCGGAGGACGCCCCCGACGTGGTGGTGCCGAGCGGGCCGACCATGACCGTGGTGGCCGTCACCGCGGTGGTGACCTTCGCCCTCGGCGCGCTCCCGCAGCCCCTGCTGGATCTCGCCAACAACGCCGAAGCCTTCCTGCGCTGACGTTTCCCGCGCCAACTTTCCCCGGCGAGCAGACACTGGGGTACGCGACACGCCGCACTTCCGGTACCGCAGTGGCTGCTCGCGGTTATGGCAACAGACCCACCTGGCGGTAGGCGGCCTCCAAGTAGTGCTTCATCTGCCTGGCGGTCGGCGGATCTGGTTGCAACACCCGGTAGGTCACGCCGCCGGCGAGCATGTCGACGAGCACGTCCAGATCGGCGTCGGGCGCGATCCGCCCGTCGGCCTGGGCGCGACGGAGCATCGCGACGGCCAGCTCGCGCCGAGGCTGGATGTAATGCGTCCAGTAGGTCTGCATCAACAGTGGGTGGGTTACCGCTGAACCGTAGATTTGGGCGACGAGCGCACGGAAGCGCGGATCGGCGGCTGTTCGAGCTGCGGCGGCGATGTTGCGCTTGACGAGCTGATGCGTTGGCGTGGCAGCGATCTCGTCGCGTGTAGGCCAGGTGACATCGGCGGTCACGAGTGTTTCGATCGCGTCGGCGACCAGAGCCTCTTTCGTCGACCACCGTCGATACAGCGTCGGTTTCCCGACACCGGCTCGCTTGGCGATCTGTTCCATACTCATCGCGGAGATGCCTTGTTCGATGAACAGATCCAGCGCGGCAGCGAGGATCGCGGTGTCGACAGCAGGATCGCGGGGGCGTCCGCGGGCCGCTGTCATCGGACGCGCCCGGTGGCCAGGGCCCGGGACAACCAGCTGCCGAGCCGCTCGGGATCCGTTCCACGCCAGGCCAAGTGGCCGTCGGGGCGCACGAGATACGTGTCAGACCGGCCGGCCTGGTGCAGGATGGTCACCCGATCGGCCAGATGGGCCCGAGCGACGCCGTACGCCGCTGACCGGGCATCGGAGATCAGCGCCCAATGTCCGCGCAGCTGTGTGTAGAGCCGCACCGGGCTGCCGTCACATGCCCGATACGTTCCGTCGGCGACCCGGTCGCCGGGTCTGGGCTTGGGCGCCAACGGAAGTGACTTCTCGGCCAGCGGGCCCGTGTGGTAGCTCACCCATAGTTGCGATGTCTGGTAGGTGATCCAGCGTTGTACGGCAGGCAGATTGAGCACGGGTACCGCAATCCGGTCCCGGACGAAGCGGCCCACCGGCCGCTGTGTGATGTTCATCCTGGTGACCGCACTGGTACCGCGCAGCACCTCGGTGGCCAATGGGCGACGTTCGGCCTCGTAGCTGTCCAGTAGCGGTTGCCCTGCCGTTCCCTTGACCACCAAAGCCAGTTTCCAGGCGAGGTTTTCGGCATCGCCGAGCCCGGTCAGCATGCCTTGCCCGCCGAACGGCGCGTGGGTGTGCGCGGCGTCGCCCGCGATGAGGACACGACCTCGGCGGTAGGTGTCCGCCAGCCTGCGGTGCACGGTGAACGTCGACAGCCACTCGGCCTCGGTCACCCGCACGTCGCGCCCGGTTCGCTCGGGCAGTTGTCGTCGCAGCCGGTGCAGGATCTCGTCGCCCGCCGCGTCGTCGGCCAGGTCGGGATCGTAGGCGATGATGCGCCACGTATTGTCGGGCATCGGCATGGCCCCGACCATGCCGTCGGGGTGGATCCAGCCCGTGGTGCCCGACCGGTCGAGATCCCAGTCGAGTCGCACGTCGGCCAGCAGGAAGCGCTCGCTGAGCCGCCCACCACGGAAGCCGATCCCGGCGCGGCGCCGGGTGGTGCTGGCGGCGCCGTCGCAGCCGACGAGCCAGGCCGCGCGGGTCGTCGCACCGTCCCCGAGGGTCGCCTCCACACCGCCGGCGTCCTGCCGCAGGTCGGTCAGCGGTGTCGACCAGTCGACCGCACCGCCCAGCTCGGCGAGCCGGCCCCGCAGGGCCGCTTCCACGGCCGCCTGCGAGACGACCATAGGTGGTGCGGCTGAACGGATTCCGGGGTCGCCGAACCGAATCCGCATGACCGGCTCGTCGCCGAGGTAGGTGGTGATCCGCATGGCACGCACCGACTGCTGTGGCAGCGTGCCGAGAGCTCCTAGGCGGTCGAGCACCTCCGATCCCCGCGCGTGCACGAAGTTTGCCCGCGATGTCGTGGCCGGACCCTCGGCCTTGTCGATGATGCGCACCGGCACACCCTGACTCAGCAATCCGCAGGCCACCGCCAGGCCGGCCGGGCCTGCCCCGGCGATCAACACCTCACCATCGGCCATGATCCCTACTTAAATAACGGAACGGTTTCGTAACGAAACTACACCTCGCCGCTGCCGGCCGCCAGATTCAGTTCATGGCGCCAGAGATCCTTGGACTCAGACGCCGCGCTCCACGGGCAGCAGCCCACGATCCACGGCGGCAACCAGAGCGGCGTGGTCGGCCTCGGTCTGGTCGGCATAACGCCGGGCGAACAGACACAGCGCCTGGTCCACGCGGTCGGAGCGGCCCATGTAGCCGGCGATCATCGATGCGCCACTCGTGCGGGCATGGCCTTTCGCGAGCAACTGTCCGACGACGCCCGCGTAGTCGGTGAGCGCGGTGGCGTCGATGGCATCCAGTGGGATGGTGCCCTTCATGTTGCGGAACTGCCGCACGTAGTACTGCCGACCGTCCATGCTGGTCCAGCCCAGCAGCGGATCACTGACGGTCTGAAGTGCCTGCTGATACTCCACCACCCGCTGCCCCTGGTGGGCGTGCCAGGCGGATTCGCCGTGCACATAGCGTGCGAGCACCGAACGGCGAGCCTGTTTGAGCTGCAGGAAGATCACGTCGTCGGCCGTCGAACCTTCGAGCAGTGCCACGTAGGCACGCAATCCGACACTGCCGACCCCGACGACCTTGTGCGCGACGTCGACCAGCGTGTACCCACCGAGCATGCGCCGCCAGTGCGGCGCCAAGGTGCACAGGTACTCGTCGAGCGCCTCGGCGAGCTGATCGGCGTCCGGTTCGGAGAGCCGGGTGATCAGCGGGGGCTCCTCCACCAGCCGGCGCACTCCCGCGACCTCTTCGGTGAAACGGGGCAGGGCACGGTCGCTCGTGCGGTTGCGGGCCCGCTTGGCGGCACGGTTCACCTCGTCCTGCAACCTGCCGCCGGCCTCGGCGGCAAGTTCGTCGGCACCGATCCGCTGGAACGAGCGCGCGAACAGCGGCTGGTCGGCCAGCCAGCGAATCTGCTTGCGGTAGGACGCAACACAGGCTTGCACCGAGGTGGCGCACTGCTCTTCACTGGCGCCGTTGTGCCTGCCCGCTACCCAGATGCTGGCCACCAAACGACGCAGATCCCATTCCCAGCCGCCGGGGTGAGCCTCGTCGAAGTCGTTGAGATCGATGACCAGATCCCGCTCCGGCGACGCGTAGAACCCGAAATTGCCCAGATGCGCGTCCCCGCAGACGACCGGGTTGATGCCGGTGCTCGGCAGATGCGCGACATCCTCGGCCATGACCACCGCCGAACCACGGAGAAAGCCGTACGGCGACGCGACCATGCGACCGACCCGGACCGGGATGAGCCGATCGACACGGCCCTCGTGGCTGATCGTGATCAGCTGGACCGGGTCGGGGCGTCCGATGCGCGGATCCCAATCGGCCAGTGTGCGACGCGGAACGCGTTTGCGCAGCCCCTTGCCGATCGCGTATCGCTCGGCACGCGACACCGGTCGGTGCCGCAGCGACTGATACGAGGTGCTGTCGACCTCTGCCAGCACAGTGTGACTGCTGCCGTTGGTCCGTGAATCGCCGATCACAGGCTGATGGTACGACTCACCCTCAGCGGCCGGGTTCGATGATGGTCATCCCGGGACCCGTCGGCGCATCCATGGCGGCCAGCGCCGCGCCCGCCTCGTCGAGCCCCACCACCCGCGTCACCAACCGTTCCGGGTCAAGAGCGCCGGTCGCGAGGAGCGCAAGCATCGCCGGATAGTCCACGGCGGGCATACCGTGCGAGCCGAGGACCGCGAGCTCCTGGGCGATCACGCGGTCCATGGGCAGGGCGGTCTGCGCCGCGTCGCCGAGCAGCAAACCCACCTGAACGTGCCGGCCCCGACGGCGCAGTGAGGACACCGAGGCCACCGCGACCGCGGGGTGGCCGATGGCGTCGACGCCGATGTGCGCCCCTCCCCCGGTCCGATGGACGACTTCGGTTGCGACATCGTCGATCTCGGAGCCGTTCACCAGTTCGTCTGCGCCGAGCGCACCGGCCGTGGCGAGCGCTTCTGCGCTGCGGTCGATGGCAACGACGTTGGCGCCGAACGCTTTCGCGATCATCACCGCCGACAGGCCGACGCCGCCGCAGCCGTGTATCGCGACCCACTGGCCGGGCTGTACCCCGCCGTGCGTGACGACGGCACGAAACGACGTCGCGAACCGGCACCCCAGTGCGGCCGCCGCGACGAACGAAACCGTATCCGGCAGCCGCACCAGGTTGGTCTGCGCACGTGGCACGGCCACCCGCTGAGCGAAGGAGCCCGGCAGGGTGAACCCGGGCTGCAGCTGGTCGGGGCATACTTGCGCGTCGCCTGCGGCGCAGTACTCGCACTGCCCACAACCCAGCACGAACGGCACCGTGACGCGCTCACCGACCTGCCAGTCGGTGACATCCGTGCCGACTGCAGCGATGGTCCCGGCGAACTCGTGCCCGGGAATGATGGGCAGTTCAACCGGATCGTGACCCCGCCAGGCATGCCAGTCAGAACGGCACACGCCGGTGGCGGCCACCTCGACGATCACACCGTCGGGAGGGCATTCGGGAGCGCCCACATCGACAACTGCCGGCAGCACACCGACCTCGGGATACACCACGGCTCGCACACGTCGATAGTAGGCGGGGCGGGTTCTCGCTCAGCGGTGTCGCTTGAGAATGAAATCCACGGCGCGTCCACCGACCGCCTCCCGTACCGGGGTTGTCATCTCCACCTGGTGGCGAGCCTGCTCGACGACAGGCGTGTGCGGGTCGAGCACTGACAGGTAAACCTCATGGGCGGCAAGCGATTCGACCGCCCTCTCGAGATAACCCTCCACCGCCTCACAGTGCGTCGGCTCCGGCCCGTTCTCGAACAACCAGCGTGGTGGCTCGACCAAACCGTCGAAGGCCGCCGCGACCGCGTGCGCGAACTCGATGTGGTCGCGCTGATTGGGCGCATCGGGCGCCCAACTCGCGCCGCTGTAGATGGTGACGACGAGGTCGGGGTGCAACGTCGCGATGGTCGTGGCGATCTTGGCGCGCAACTCGGGGGTGTCGCGAATGTCGCTGTCTGGAAAGTCCCAGAACGCCACGTCACTGACGCCGACGAGGGCCGCCGACCGGCGCTGCTCGACTTCCCGCAACGGTCCGGCCTGCTCGGGCGGCATGCCTGCGATGCCCCGCTCACCACGGGAGGCCAGGGCGTAATGCACGGTCTTGCCGGAATCGGTCCACTTGGCGACGGCCGCGCCGATGCCGTACTCGGGATCGTCGGGGTGAGGCACCAGCACGAGTGCGATCTGCCAGTCCGCGGGGAACGGTTGCTCGCTCATCGTCCCAGTGTCGGGCCTCGACGACGGTGTATGTCAACTGATCGTGTCAGGACCAATCCGACGGCCGGTACGCCGCGCCAGGGTGGTCCGCGGACAGTAACGGTCCGGCGCCGCCGAGCCGCTCTCGTAGTGTCGCCCGCTCCGCGTGATCCGGGACCCGGCCACGACGACGCAACTCGGGTACGACATGGCGGGCGAAGTCGACGAAGGTCCCCGGTGTCGTGACGTAGGCCAGATTGAACCCGTCGACGCCGGCCTCGTCGACCCAGCGTTCGAGTTCGTCGGCGACCTCGGCCGGCGAACCCACCACCACCGGTCCACGGCCACCGAGACCGACTTCGTGGGCGAGCTCCCCCGCGGTCCAGTTGCGGTCCGGCGTGGTAAACGATGCCAGCGCAGACCGATTGGCCTCGGTCTGTACGTATTTCAGCGGTTCGTCGGCCCCGAGCTCGGCGAGGTCCACCCCGGTCCAGCCGCCGAACAGCGCCAGCGCACCGTCGGTGCTCACATACCTCCGGTAGTCGTGCAGCTTGGCGACGGCCGCCTCATGGGTTTCGGCGACGATCGGGGTCAGCATCGTGAACACCTTGATCGACCGGGGATCTCGCCCGAGCTCGGCTGCGGCGGCACGCAGCGCCGTGACCGGCTTGGCGACGATTTCCGGCGTCGGGCCCGACACGAAGACCGCCTCGGCATGGGCGGCGGCGAATCGGACTCCTCGAGGTGAGGCTCCCGCCTGAAACAGCACGGGCGTGCGCTGTGGGGACGGTTCGGACAGGAACGGCCCCGGGACGCTGAAGTAGCGACCTTTGTGTTCGATGTCGTGCACTTTGGCCGGATCGGTGAACACGCCGCGCTCTCGGTCGCGGACAACGGCGCCCGGCTCCCACGACGCCTCCCACAGCTTGTAGCAGACCTCGAGGTACTCCTCGGCGATCTCATAGCGCTCGTCGTGCGGGATTTGGGCGTCCAGCCCGAGATTGCGGGCGGCGCTGTCGAGGTACGAGGTGACGATGTTCCAGGCCACCCGGCCATCGGTCAGGTGATCCAGCGTCGCGAACCGCCGCGCGAGTGCGTAGGGCTGCTCGTAGGTCAGCGACACCGTGACTCCGAAACCGAGCGTTTCGGTAACCGCGGCCATGGCCGACACAGCCAGCGTCGGATCGTTGACCGGTACCTGTGCGGCGTCGGCCACTGCCGCGTCCCGCGAACCGCCATAGACGTCGTACACCCCGAGCACGTCGGCGAGGAACAGCGCGTCGAAACCTCCGGACTCCAGGATGCGGGCCAGCTCTGTCCAGTAGCCCAATTCGCGGTATCGGTAGCCCTGGTCTTCGGGGTGACGCCACAGCCCTGCGGACTGATGTCCGACGCATGCCATGTCGAACGCGTTGAGATAAATCCGGCTCATCGCGCGTCCCCGATCTCGTCCCGATGCGTTTCCCGTGCGAAGTAGGCGGATGTCAGCGTGATCGCGGTCAGCACCGCGAAATACCCGACGATCAGCCAGGGGCTGCCCCCACCGGCCACCAGCAGAGCCGCTGCGATCAACGGTGCGAATCCACCCGAGAGCACCGCACCGATCTGATACCCCAGCGAAGCCCCGCTGTAGCGCACCCGGGTGTCGAACAGTTCACCGAACCAGGCGGCCTGGGGCCCGTACATGGCGTCGTGCGCGATGTTGATCCCGAACACCATGGACAGCACGATTGCGACGTGGGATCCGGTGCCTGCCGCCACGAAGAACAGGGTCAGGGCCACCACACCCGCCATGGCGCCGAACAGGTACGGTGGCCGCCTGCCCACGCGGTCGGACAGCATCGCCCACGCCGGCGTGCTGATCAGGCCGATGGCCGACGCGATGAGGACGGCCGTCAGGCCGACCTGGCTGCCCGCCTCTGAATCCGCAAGGTAGGTCAATGAATACGTGGTCAGCAGGACGAACAGGGCAATCTGTGAGAACCGTAACCCGGTGGTGATCAACACATTTCGCGGCTGGGTACGCAGCACCTCCAGCACCGGCAACCGCACCACCTCGCCGCGGTCCCGGACTCGCGTGAACACCTCGGCGTCGGTGATCCTCAGTCGGATCACCAGCCCGATCACGACGAGAACGGCACTCAGCAGGAACGGGATTCGCCAACCGTAGCTGAGGAAGGCATCGGGGCCCGTGATCGTCCTCGTCGCGTAGAAAACCCCCGTCGACAGCAACATGCCTGCCGGCGAGCCCAATTGCGTGAAGCTGCCGAACAGGCCGCGGCGCCCCGCCGGTGCATGCTCCACCGAGAGCAGTGCCGCGCCGCCCCATTCCGCGCCCACCGCCAGGCCCTGCAGCAACCGCAGGCTCACCAGCAGTGCGGGAGCCAGCAGCCCGACCTGGGCGTACGTCGGCAAAAGCCCGATCGCGAAGGTGCTCAGGCCCATTCCGACGAGCGCGGCCACCAGAACAGCCTTGCGTCCCAACCGGTCTCCGTAGTGACCTGATATCAGCGCGCCGAGCGGCCTGGCCCCGAACCCCGCCGCATACGTCGCGAACGAGGCCAGGGTTCCCGCCGTCGATGAGATGTTCGGGAAGAACAGTGGTTTGAAGACCAAGGCAGCGGCCGTGGCGTACAGATAGAAGTCGTACCACTCGATCGTGGTGCCGACCGCGCTGCCCAACGCGACAGTGCGCGCAGTGGGTTTGGCCGCCGAACGTGGGGCAGTAAGCGTCACGTGGCCACAGGCTATGCAGCGCCGCGGCCGCCCGGAAGGTTTGTCCTCACCATGACGCAAAAGGGCCGGGAGTCACTGCCCGATGGTCACACCGTGGACCACGATCGCGGTGGTCTGGGCCACCCATTCGTCATCGAGGTCGCTGCCCGGCCACAACAGCATTCTCAACATGGTGGCCCCACCGATGATCTCCACGAGCCGGTCCGGGTCGACGTCGGCATGCACCTCTCCGCGGGCGATGCCGTCGACCACCCGGTCGCGCACCGCCGCGAACATCCCGGTGAAGCGGGCCATCACCCGCGCATTGAGCTCGGGATCGGCGGCCACGTCGGCCACCAGCCCCGGCAGGGCGGCGCGCACCACCGGGCTGGTGAACACGTCCCGTGCGGCGCTGATCATGGCCCGCACGTCGGCGGCGACATCGCCTGGCGGGGTGGCCAGCGCGCTCGGCGCCGCGGGGAATGCGGCCTCGTGCACGAGCTCGGCTTTGCTCGACCATCTCCGATACAGCGCCGTCTTGGTGGTCTGCGCGCGTTCGGCGACGGCGGCCATGGTGACTGCCGAATAGCCGATTTCCACAAGCAGATCCGCGGTGGCGCGCAGTATGGCAGCGTCGATGCGCGGGTCGCGGGGGCGCCCGGCGCCCGGAACCTTGCCATTCGAAGACGCGTCTGCTTTCATAACGCTACCCACAGTATCGTAATTACGTCGGGAAGGAAAAGCTCATGGCCGCTGAACGGGCCGTAGAGGACGTCGACCGACTGCAACGGTCCAGTCGGGACACCAGCGATCTGCCCGCGGTGATGTCGCAGTGGCTGTCGACGGTGATGCCCGGCGGTGTGGCACCGGAGATCACCGTGGAGAGCGGCGTCGACTCCAACGGAATGTCCTCGGAGACGATCATTCTCACGGGCCGGTGGAGCGAAGACGGCGAAGTCAGAGAACAGCAATGGGTGGCCCGGGTGGCACCCACCGATGACGACGTGCCCGTGTTCTCGGCGTACCGGCTGGGCGACCAGTTCGAGGTGATGCGGCTGGCCCGCGAGTTGACCGATGTCCCGATACCTGCGGTGCGCTGGCTGGAACCCACGGGCGAGGTACTGGGCCGGCCGTTTTTCCTGATGGACCGGGTTGACGGGGTGGTGCCGCCCGACGTCATGCCCTACACGTTCGGCAACAACTGGTTCGCCGACGCCACCGCCGAGCAGCAGCGGACCCTGCAGGACTCGACCGTGCGGGTGCTGGCTCAATTGCATGCAATCCCCAACGCAGAGAAGACTTTTGACTTCTTGACGCGGGCCGATCCGCCGGGAGACACCGCGCTGCGCAGGCACTTGAGGTGGCTCAAGGACTGGTACGAGTTCGCCGTACCGGACATCGGCCGCTCACCGCTGGTCGATCAGGCACTGCAATGGCTGGAGGAGCACTTCCCCGAGGACATCGCGGCAGGCGAGTCTGTACTGGTGTGGGGCGACTCACGCATCGGCAACGTGCTCTACCGGGACTTCGAGCCCGCCGCGGTTCTCGATTGGGAGATGGCCACGGTGGGCCCGCGCGAGTTCGACGTCGCGTGGATCATCTACGCGCACATGGTCTTCCAAGAGCTCTGCGGTATGGCAGGCCTTCCCGGGCTGCCGGATGTGCTGCGCGAGGAAGACGTCCGCGCCACCTATCGCGAACACAGCGGGGTCGAGGTCGGCGACCTCAGCTGGTTCTACGTGTATTCGGGGGTGGTGTGGGCCTGCGTCTTCATGCGCACCGGCGCACGCCGCGTGCATTTCGGGGAGATGGAAAAACCTGACGACGTCGAAACCCTGTTCTACCACCGGCCTCTGCTGCAACGCATGATCGAGGAGACACCATAGTGCTCGGCCCCATGGACGAATTCCCGGTACACCAGGTCCCCCAGCCCATCGCCTGGCCCGGATCATCGGACCGGAATTTCTACGACCGCTCGTATTTCAATGCCCACGACCGCACCGGCGACATCTTCGTCATCACCGGCATCGGCTACTACCCCAACCTCGGGGTCAAGGATGCCTATCTGCTGGTCGGTCGCCGCGGCAGCGGCAGATTCGGCGGGGGCGGTGACACCCAAACCGCGGTCCATCTGTCCGACGCCATCGACCAGGACCGGCTGCACCAGCACGTCCTCGGCTACCGCGTCGAGGTCACCGAACCACTGCAGCAAGTGCGCATCGTGCTCGACGAAACCGACGGCATCGCAGCAGATCTCACCTGGAACGGGCTTTTCGACGTCGTACAGGAGCAGCCGCATCTGATGCGGCAGGGCAACCGCGTCACCCTCGATGCCCAGCGGTTCGCCCAATTGGGTTCGTGGACCGGTCATCTGGAGATCGACGGGGAGCACATCGCCGTCGACCCGGCAACGTGGATCGGCTCTCGGGACCGCTCGTGGGGAATCCGGCCGATCGGCGAGGCCGAGCCCGCGGGCCGTCCGGCCGATCCGCCGTTCGAGGGCATGTGGTGGCTCTACGTGCCGATCGCGTTCGACGAGTTCTCGATCGTCATCATCATCCAGGAGGAACCCAACGGATTCCGCTCGCTCAACGATTGCACGCGGATCTGGAAGGACGGCCGCGTCGAACAACTCGGCTGGCCGCGCGTGAAGATCCACTACCGCTCCGGCACCCGTATCCCGACCGGCGCGACCATCGACGCCACGACTCTCGACGGCTCGCCGGTACAGTTCGAGGTGGAATCCAAACTGCCCGTGCCCATTCACGTGGGCGGCGGCTACGGCGGCGACGTCGACTGGCTGCACGGCATGTGGAAAGGCGAGCGGTTCACCGAACGCCTCACCTACGACATGACCGATCCCGCGATCATCGGCCGGGCCGGGTTCGGCGTGATCGACCACGTCGGCCGCGCGGTGTGCACCGAAGGCAACGGTGCACCCGTGGAGGGCTGGGGCCTGTTCGAGCACGGCGCGCTGGGCCGCCACGACCCGTCAGGTTTCGCGGACTGGCTGACCGTCGCCCCCTAGTTTTCTTGCGCGAGCAGACGCAGAATCGCACTGTAGCCGGTCGACTTGTGCGAGTCTGCGTCTGCTCGCGGGAACTAGGCGACTGACTCGGAGCGGGCCATGGCGGGCGCACGGCCGAACACCATCGACTCGTCGATGCGGTCGAACCGGTGGTCGATGGCATCGAGCACGTAGTTGTGCCGAACATGCCATGGTCGCTTGGTGCCCGAGCGCGGCAGCGCATGTGCGGAGCGCTGGATGTAGCCGGATTCCAGATCCCAGGTCCGCTTCTCCTGCATGGGGCCCGGTCCCCGGTGCGGATAGGCGTGGGTGTACCCGTGGGAATCCATGTAGGCCAACAGCTTCGCCACGGCGCGGGCCGTCATGTCGGCGCGTAGCGTCCACGACGCGTTGGTGTATCCGATGCACCACGCCATGTTGGGGACGTCTTCGAGCAGGAACTCCTTGTAGACGAAGCGCTCGGTCGGCTTCATCTCGATGCCGTCGATACTGAGGGTCACGCCGCCGAGGGCCTGCAACTGCAAACCCGTTGCGGTGACGATGATGTCGGCGTCGACGCGGCCGCCCGAGCGCAACACGATGCCGTCGGCATCGACGTGGTCGATGTTATCGGTCACCACGTCGACTCGGCCGTCGCTGATGCGCTCGAACAGATCGTCGTCGAGCACCAGGCACAGCCGCTGATCCCACGGGTTGTACCGCGGCTTGAAATGGACGTCGACGGGATAGCCCGGGGGCAGCGCCGCGACTGTGCGGTTGCGGATCAGCCGGCGGCCGAACTCGGGTGCCTTGCGGAACACGAAGTACATCAACACGTGGATCATCGCGTTGCGGAATCGCACGATTTGATGGGAAACCCTCCGCGGCAGGTATTTTCGGATGGCCTGCACCATCGGATCGACGCGCGCCATCGACAGGATGTAGGTCGGTGAGCGCTGCAGCATCGTCACGTGACCGGCCTGGCGCGCCAACGCGGGAATCAAGCTGATCGCGGTGGCGCCGCTGCCGATCACCACCACCCGCTTGCCGGTGTAATCCAGCGCTTCGGGCCAGAATTGCGGGTGCACCACCTCACCACGGAAAGTCTCGATCCCGGGAAATTCGGGGGCGTATGGCTCGTCGTAGTTGTAGTAACCGGTGCCGAAGAAGACGAATCGCGCCCGGTAGGTCCGCGGCTGTCCGTCGTGCTGCGCCTGCACGGTCCAGGTGTCGGTGGCCGAATCCCAATCCGCCGATAGCACCCTGGTGTCGAACTGGATGTGCCGGTCGATGCCGTATTTGCCTGCTGTGGCGGTCAGATACTCGCGAATGTCCGCGCCGTCGGCGACGCTCTCGGGCCGAGTCCACGGTTCGTACGGGAAGCTGAGCGTGAAGATGTCACTGTCGGAACGGATTCCCGGATAGCGGAACAGGTCCCACGTGCCACCGATATGCGCACGGCGCTCCAGGATCGTGTACGTCAGACGAGGGTTCTTCTCATGGATGCGGTAGGCCGCACCGATACCGGAGATACCGGCCCCGATGATGAGCACGTCCGTGTGATCGAGTTCCGTGGCCGCCATGCGAACCTCCTTTGGTCCCGCTGCGTACCATCCACATTTAGCCCTCAGGTGCGCAGTGCGTCAACGATCTCGGCCAGCGAATCGACCGGGATCGGGCCGGGCTGATACAGGCACACCCGGTCGGACACCCCGCACACCCGGTCGCGGATGTGCGCCGCGATGTCGCTGGGGCTACCGCACGCGGCGATGGTGTGCAGCATCTCGTCATCGATCAGCGAACCCATCTCCTGCCAGCGGCCCTGCTTGGACAGCGCATTGAGTTCCGGTTGCAGATCCCCCCAGCCATGCACGTCGAGCACCGGCCGATACGCCGGGGTGGACCCGTAGAACGCCAGCAGCCGCCGGGTCGCGTCGTGATCGTCACCTACCGAGACGATGATCTCGGGGACCACCGCGAAATCAGCGAGCTCGCGACCGGAGGCGCTCAGCCCGTCACGCACCGCGGGCAGTGTCACGTCGTTCAGGAACCGCCGGGAGCCGAACGGCATGACCAGCAGGCCATCGGCGAACTGGGCGGTCGCCCGCGTCAACCGCGGCCCGAGCGCACCGACATAGATCGGCGGCGGACCGTACGGGTTGTCCCGCGGCGTGAATGTGGGTGTCATCAGCGTGTGCCGATAGAACTCGCCGTGAAAGTTCAGCCGTTCGCCTGTCTGCCAGGCCGCGAAGATCGCTCGCAGCGCGGCGATGAGTTCGGCCATCCGGGCCACCGGGCGGTCGAAGTCTGCGCCGTAACGCTTTTCGATCTGAGTCCGGATCTGCGTGCCCAATCCCAAGGTGAACCGCCCGCCGGAGAGCAATTGATGGTCGACGGCCTGATGGGCCAGCTGAATGGGGTTGCGCGGAAAGGCGATTGCGACGTTGGTCAGCAGGTCCAGGCCACCGACCGTGGACGCCAACGTCAGTGGTGCGAACACGTCGTGCGGGCCTTCGAAGGTGAATACGCCGCCGGCACCGGCCTCCCGCAACGCGTGAGCCCGGTCGATCGCGTCCGTCGGCCCGAACAACGCCGTCATCACCTGCATGGCGTGAGAGCCTAGTCAGATGAGCATCCCAACCAACGCCGACGTCGTCGTGGTGGGGGCCGGATTCGCCGGGCTGGCGGCCGCCCGCCAACTGGAGAGCCTCGGGCACGACGTGCTGGTGCTCGAGGGCCGCGACCGGGTCGGGGGCCGTTCGTCGACCACCACGATCGCCGGTGTCCCGGTGGACCTGGGCGGCACGTTCGTCGGGCCGACGCAGGACGCGGTGCTGAAACTGGCCGCCGAATTGGGCTGCGAGACCGTGCCGACGTACTGCCGCGGGAAGAACTTGATCCGCTGGCACGGCAAGGTCCGGTCGTACCGCAGCACCATCCCGAAGCTGTCGATCATCGAACTGGTCGACGTGTCGCGCATCCAATGGCGGTTCGAGCGGCTGCGCCGCCAGGTCCGGGTGTCCGAGCCGTGGAACGGCGCCACCGCCCGCAAACTCGATCAGATCACCATGGAGCGCTGGCTGCGGTCGGTGCACGCCAGCGCCTCGACACGCAATCTGATGGCGATCGTGTCCCGAGTGACCTGGGGCGCCGAACCGGATGCGGTGTCGATGCTGCATGCCGTGCGCTACATCAGGGCCGCAGGCGGACTGGGCCGCTTGCTCGACGTCAAGGGCGGTGCGCAGCAGGACCGCTTCCCGGGCGGCACGCAGCAGATCGCCCTGCGGATGGCCGAGGAGCTGGGTGAGCGCGTGGTGCTCGGGACGCCCGCGCAGCGCATCGAGCGCCGACCGGACGGCGGCGTCGTGGTCGGCTACGCGGGCGGTCAGGTGTCGGCCCGCGCTGTGATCGTGGCGATCGCACCCCAGCATCGCGCCCACATCGCATTCGACCCGCCACTGCCCCGGCAGTACACGGAGCTGACCGAGCACTGGCCGCAGGGCACGTTGAGCAAGGCGTATGCCGCCTACGACAAGCCGTTCTGGCGGGCCGGCGGGTGTTCGGGTGAGGCGTTGTCCGACGAGGGGCCGGTGTTCATCACCTTCGACGTCAGCCCCGAGGACGGTCCCGGCATCCTGCTGGGGTTCACCGACGCCCGCGCGTTTGACCCGCTGCCCGCCGAACAGCGGCGCGATCAGGCGCTTGCCGGCTTCGCCAGGCTGTTCGGCAAGGCCGCGTTGAAGCCCGTCGACTACATCGACCACTGTTGGGGCACAGAAGCATTCGCCCCGGGCGGACCGACAGCGGCCGTGCCGCCGATGTCGTGGACCACCTACGGGCCCTGGCTGCGCAAACCGGTGGACGGCATCTTCTGGGCAGGCACCGAGACGGCCGACCGGTGGACAGGGTTCCTCGACGGCGCCGTGCGCTCCGGGCAACGCGCGGCGACCGAGGTCGCCGAGGCGCTCGCAAGCCCTAGCTGACGCGTTCGTGTGGGGCCACCGAGTCGGCGAGCGCGCGCAACTGCTGGTTGACCTGCTGGGGACGTTCCAGGATGGCGCAGTGGCCGCCGGTGAGCTCGACGAGCTTGGCCAGGTTGGGTGCGTCCGCGGCGATCCGGCGCGACGCGTTGATCGGCAGCAACCGGTCCTGCGCGCTGCCGATCACCAGGGTGGGCACCGCCAGGTTGCGCAGCGAGATATGCCGCGACCCCAGGCTGTCCACCAGGACGCGCGCCCAGCCGCCGCGCCCAGCCGCCGGGGTCGACGCGAACAGTTCGTAGACGAACTGGGCGACCCACGGGTCGGCATCGCGCCCCACGGCCAGGTATGACACGAATCGTTTGTTGGGACCGTCGGCCAGGCGTGGCACCGGAGTCGCACCGAACGTCTTGAGCAGGGTCCCGGCGGCTCGGACCCGGGTCGCGCTCAACGGTGCAGGGACCTGCGCGAGTTGCACATCCCGCAGCAGGTCACCGGTGGTGGTGTTGATCAACGCGACCGCGGCGGCGCATTGACGCACCCGGAGCGGGTAGCGCTGCGACCACGCACTGATCGCGATGCCACCCATCGAATGACCGGCGATAACGGCCCGCTCCCCTGGTGCGAGGGCGGCGTCGAGCACCGCGTCCAGATCGCCGGCCAGGTGGTTGAGGCTGTAGCCGCGGCGCCCACGCGGGGTCTCGCTGCGGCCGTGCCCACGGTGGTCGTAAGCGATGACACGGTGATCGGTGGCCAAGTCCGCGATCTGGTGCGCCCACACGGTGATGGCGCAGGTGATGCCGTGCGCCAGCACGATCGGCTGACCGTCGGCCGGCCCGAACACCTGCGCATGTAGCCGGACACCGTCGGTGCCACGAACCTGCAGCGGGCGTCCGGGAGGTAGCTGGGGCAGAGCTGCTGCGGTCATCGATGCTCCGATCGTCGGCGTCGTTGCCTTGAGGAAATGCACTGAACTGGCAGCCTACGCGCCGGTCACCAACACCGGTTTGACCACCTCACCGGCCTTGGCGGCTGCCCACGCCCGGTCGAAGTCGTCGAACGGGTAGGTTGTCACGACCTTGTCCAACGGCAGCTCGCCGCGGCGGTGCAGCGCGGCAAGCCGGGGTATGAATGTTTGCGGTTCGCTGTCGCCCTCCACCACGCCGCGCACCGCCAGCCCCTTGCCCATGATGAGCGCGACGGGCAGCTCCGCGGTCAGCGCACCGAGGCCGACGAGCGCCAGGGAGCCGCGCGTGCGCAGCGCACCGACCGCCGCGGCGATCACGTCGGGCCGGGCAGTGGTGTCGACCGCGGCGCCCGCTCCGCCGGTGAGTTCGACCACCTCGGCGACCACGTCGGAGGTTGTCGGGTCGATGGTCGCGGTGGCGCCCAATTCCGTTGCCAGCGTGCGTCGTTGCTCGATGGGGTCGACGGCGACGATGGTCCGGCAACCGGCGATGCGGGCAGCCATGACGGCAGAAAGGCCCACGGCGCCGGCTCCGAAGACGACGAACGGGTCGCCGGGCTCGGGGGTGAGCACGTTGAGCACGGCGCCCACGCCGGTCTGCACGCTGCAGCCGAGCGGCGCCGCCACTGCCGGGTCGATCGACTCGGGCACCGCGACCGCGCTGCGGCTGCGGGCGATGGCGTGGGTGGCGAAACTGGACTGGCCGAAGAAGCCTGCGGTGATCGGGGCGCCATCGAGGCGCAGTGCACTGGACTCGTCGCGACGACCGCCCCGCATGTTGAGGTCGGTGGCGTGATCGCAGTAGGCCGGCCGCCCGGCAGCGCAGTTCGAGCAGACACCGCAACTGGCGAACGTGAGAACCACCTGCTCACCGACCCGCCGCGCGGCCCGCGGTCCCGCCGCGACCACCGTGCCTGCACCTTCGTGCCCGAACACCATGGGCAGCTTGCGGAACCGGGCGGCGACGCTGATGTCGGTGTGGCAGATGCCCACCGCGTCGATGCGCACCAGCACCTCGTCGCCGACAGGTTCCCTGAGTTGGACGTCGGTCAGCTGCGGATCGCCTCCGGCGTCGAGCAGGACAGCGGCGCGGGCTGTGAGCATCGGCTGATGCTAGGACACGAACTTGACACCTGTCGAGAGTGGCCGTGGTTTCCCGGACCGGACGAGGAGGGCGACGGCGGCAGGCGCAGAATTGGGCCCGACCCGATACAGGAAAGAGGCCCCGATGCGTGCAGCACAGATCACCCGGCTCGACGGACCGTCGGCGGTACAGCTGGTCGAGATCGATGAACCGGCCGGGAGCGCCGGGGTGGTGATCGATGTCCATGCGGCCGGGGTGGCTTTCCCCGACGCGTTGCTGACCCGTGGCCTCTACCAGTACAAGCCCGAGCTGCCGTTCACTCCCGGAGCCGAGGTCGCCGGCGTGGTGCGCAGCGCCCCGGCGGGAGCGCACGTGGCGGCCGGTGACCGGGTGCTCGGCCTGACCATGCTGTCCGGCGGGATGGCCGAAGTGGTTGTGCTGCCGCCGGATCGGGTGTTTGCGCTGCCGGATTCGGTGTCGTTCGAATCCGGGGCAGGCATCCTGTTCAACGACATGACGGTGCATTTCGCGCTGCGCACGAGAGGTCGGCTGGCCGCGGGCGAAACGGTGCTGGTGCACGGTGCGGCCGGCGGGATCGGCACCTCGGCGCTGCGATTGGCGCCCGCGCTGGGCGCCGCACGCACCATCGCCGTGGTGTCCACCGAGGAGAAGGCCGAGATCGCCCGGGCGGCAGGGGCTTCCGACGTGGTGCTGGCCGACGGCTTCCGCGACGCCGTCAAAGAGCTCACGGCCGGGCGCGGGGTCGACATCGTCGTCGATCCGGTCGGCGGCGACCGGTTCACCGACTCACTGCGTTCATTGGCGGTGGGAGGCCGGCTGCTGGTCATCGGGTTCACCGGCGGCGACATCCCCACCGTGAAGGTGAACCGGCTGCTGCTCAACAACGTCGACGTTGTCGGCGCCGGGTGGGGCGCGTGGACCTTCACCCACCCGGGCTTCCTGGCCGAACAGTGGGCCGAGCTGCAACCGCTGCTCGCCGAGGGCGCCATCGCGGCACCGGCCCCCGAGGTCTATCCGCTGGAACGCGCCGGCGACGCCATCGCTGCACTGGAAAACCGCAGCGCCAAGGGCAAAGTGGTACTGCGCCTGCGCTGAGGTCTCGTTGCGCACGCAACGACTTCGAGTACGGCCGACGTCCAATGCCGCCCATTTGTGTTCCGGCACAGTCAAACTTGCTTTCGAGACCGCTCGGCCATCCAGGCAAGGGAGAGACATGCCGAAACGTTTGGTGGTGTGCTGCGACGGGACGTGGAACACCCCCGATCAACAGGCTCCGACCAATGTCACCAAGGTCGCACTCGCGGTGGCCGATCAGGACGCCAAAGGGATCGAACAGCGGGTGTTCTATTCCCTTGGCGTCGGCACCGGCCGCGGCGAGCGGATCAGCGGTGGTGCGTTCGGATACGGGCTGTCGCACAACGTCATCGAGGCCTACCGGTTCGTCGTGGAGAACTACGCCCCGGGTGACGAACTGTTCTTCTTCGGGTTCAGCAGGGGCGCGTTCACCGCGCGCAGCACCGCCGGATTCGTCCGCAACGCCGGTATCCTGCGACCACAGCACACCAACCGAATCGACGATGCCTACGCGCTGTACCGCGACCGCACCAGCAAGACGCATCCGCGAAGCACCCAATCGACCCTGTTCCGGCGCTCGTACTCGTATGAATCCCGCATCCGTTTCATCGGTGTCTGGGACACCGTGGGCGCACTGGGCATTCCGGTGAGTGGGTTCGGTCTCGCCAAGCTGGTGAACGAGCGGTGGGCATTTCACGACACCGCGCTGAGCAGTTACGTCGACGCGGCCTTCCAGGCGTTGGCCATCGACGAGAAGCGTGGCCCGTTCCAGCCGACGCTGTGGGCCAGACAACCGGATCCGCCGAAACATCAACGGGTGGAACAGGTGTGGTTTTCCGGGGTGCACTCCGACATCGGGGGAGGCTATCCGGAACACGATCTCAGCGACATCGCCCTGCTCTGGATGGTGGGGCGTGCACGCGGCTATGGTCTGGCCTTCGATCCGACGGCATTCGATCAGCGCTCGCCGGGCGCGGCGCCACCGGCCGTCGAGGACGAGACGCTCGCCACCCGAACGCAGGTGTACCCCGACGCGTTCGGCCAGATGCACGAGACCCGCACCGGCATGTACCGCTTGATCCGGCCGTACATCCGTCAGCCCGGCGGCACCGACCCCGACAACGAATACGTCGCGTCGAGCGCGGTCACCCGCAGCCGCGCCCTGGCGCCCTACGCGACCAACACACTGGGATTCGTCGACGGCCATCCACGCACCATGCCGGTGCGGTATCTACGACGCTGAGCTCAGAGGTGCTTCTTGAAGAAGGGGACCACGTTCGACAGCGCGATGCCGACAGGTTCGGGCTTGTCGTACAGGTCGTAGTGCGAGAAGCCCTCGGCCACCACGAGTTCCTTGTCTTTCGACGCAGCCCGGCGGTATGCCTCTATCCCGTCGCGGTAGGCACCGAACGCACCCGGCTTGTCGCCGATCACAATGATCATCGGCTGCGTGAGCAGCACCTCCAGTCTGTTGAAGGCATCCCATCCGACCGCGGTCGCCTGATGCGAGAAGAGTGAACTCGTTGCACCACCGGGCTTTTCCCCGCGCGGCGTGCGGTAGTACTCGGTGGCCTCGCTGACATCGATCTCGGTGATGCCCTGCTCCGCCGCCACCTGAGGATTGGCAGGCAGCAGGTTGTTCACCTTCAACTCCTCGCCTCGGGCTTCAGCGGTACGTTGCGCCGCAACAGCTTCCAGCGTCCCGATCGGGTCGTAACCGGAAAACGCCTCGTGCATCAGCCGCCCGAAGTTCACTCCGGTGATCGAGGCGACCGCTTTGATGCGCCGTTCGGTGGTTGCGGCATTGATCGAGTACCCCCCACCACCGCACACGCCGATGATGCCGATCCGATTCTCGTCCACATAGGGCAGCGTCACGAGGTGATCGATGACGTGGCTGACGTCCTTGACCCGCTGGGTCGGATCTTCGATGAAGCGCGGTTCGCCTCCGCTGGCGCCCTGGAAGCTCGCGTCGAAGGCGATGACCACGAAGCCCTCGTCGGCCAGGGCCGTGCCGTAGACATTGCCGGATGTCTGTTCCTTGCAGCTGCCGATCGGGTGCATGCTGACGATCGCCGGGTACTTGCTCGACGCGTCGAAATCCGGCGGGAAGTAGATGTCGGCGGCGATGTCCCAGTACGGCGTCTTGACCGTGACGGATTCCCGGTTGTCCAGTGCCATGTCAGTGTCCTTTCAGGTTCTGGTGGAAAAACGGAACTGCTTCGGCCACAGCGAGATCGACGTATTTGGGTACGTCGTAGAAGTCCATGTGGGTGGCGCCGTCGACGATCACCAGTTTCTTGTCACTGCGGACCCGCGAATGCAGCCCGGTGGTGGCCCACAGTGATCCCGCGTCGCTGCCCGCCACCATCAAGATCGGCTGGGTGAGCAGGTCTTCGACGAGGTGGAACGCGTCGAACGCGAAGATCTTGGACAGGCTCTTGCTCATCAGATATTTGTTCTGCGCGTTCGGATGCTGTGCCCGCGGGGTCAGGTAGTAGTCGGCGGCCTGCTTCAGGTCGTATGGGGTGTCGGCATCGAGCTGCGCGGGGACATAGGGAGCGAACGCCACTTCGGCGCCGCGCGCCTCGGCGGTGCGCTGAGCGGCGGCGGCTTGCAGGGTGGGCAGCGCATCGGAGTCGACTCCGGTGCCGTACCACCCCCGGCGCCACGATGCGCCGATGTTGACGGCACTGACCGTGCCGACCGCCTTGATGCGGTGATCGGTCATTGTGGCTGTGACCGCGTAGCCGCCGCCGGCACAGACACCCCAGACACCGATGCGCTCCGCGTCGACGTAGTCGAGCGACTGAAGGTAGTCCACCGCGGCCCGGATGTCCTCCACGCGGGCGTCGGGATCCTCCAGATGATGCGGATGGCCGCCGCTGTCGCCCTGATAGGACGCGTCGAAGGCCAGCGTGACGAAGCCCTGTTCAGACAGCTTTCCGGCATAGAGACCGGCAGTCTGCTCCTTGACTCCCCCGCCGGGGTGCACGGTGACCAGTGCCGGGTAACTCTGCTCCGGATCGAAGTCCGGCGGCAGAAAGAGGTTGCCCGCCATGCTGATCGGGCCGTTGGGAAAGGTGACGGAATCCATGCTGCGCTCCTCGGATGTCGGGGTGGCTCGGTTTTTGATCTCTGAACGTCAGTCAACCGTGCCGACACCGCCCGCAACAGGACGCGCTTTACCGGGGTACCAGCAAACCCCCCTACACCTTGATGTCGCGTCTTAGGCTGGGATGCATGGACCCGCGCAAAGACATTCGGGAGTTCCTTACCACCCGTCGGGCCCGGATAACCCCGCAACAAGCAGGCATTCCGGACTATGGGGCCAAGCGAAGGGTCCCGGGGCTGCGCCGAGAAGAGGTCGCGTTGCTGGCTGGGGTCAGTGTCGACTACTACACCCGACTTGAGCGTGGCAACCTCACCGGGGTGTCGGACACCGTGCTCGGCGCGGTGGCCAAGGTGCTCGAACTCGACGAAGCCGAACGGGCGCACCTGTGGGATCTGGTCCGGGCGTCGACAACCATCCGCAAGACGCAGCCCAAGCCGACCACCGCGCAGATCCGCCCCAACCTCCAGCATGTTCTCGATGCGCTGGTGGGCGCCCCGGCCTGGGTCAGCAACGACCGACTGGACATCCTGGCCACCAATCGGCTGTGTGAGGCGCTCTACGCCGACGCGTTCGCAGGCCCGCAGCGGCCCGTCAACCTGGCCCGGTACATATTCCTCGAGCCGAAGTCACGGCAGTTCTTCTTGGACTGGGAGCAGCACGCCGACAACGCGGTCGACATCCTGCGCACCTCCGCCGGACGTAATCCCTACGAGGAGCAACTCACCAAATTGGTCGGTGAACTCTCCACGCGCAGTGACGATTTCCGGACCCGGTGGGGCGCCCACAATGTGCGCTTCCATCGCACCGGCGTCAAACGTATGCACCACGCAGATGTGGGCGATCTCGACCTCACCTTCGAGGGCATGGAGGTGTCGTCCCATCCCGGGTTGACGCTGTATGTGATGACCGCCGAACCGGGATCGGCATCCGACGAGCGGCTCAGGATCCTGGCCAGCTGGGCATCGCCGACCGAGAACGCGCCGCGGGGCGCTCGGGTGTTGCCGCCTGAACAAGGCTGACAGTCGAGCCGCTACAGCGGGACCAGGCCCCGCCGCCCGATGGTGTATTCCCCGCCCACGTGTGCGTGCAGTTCACGTAGCCCCTGCGCGCACACCGCCCGCACGTCGGGGTCCAGATGCTCCAGAAGTGTCGCCAGTTCACGACGCCTGCGACGAATCACCTTGCGCGCCAACGCTCGACCCGAAGGCGTCAGATCAAGGATCACCACGGTGCGGTTGCCCGGGTCGGCCCGGCGCAGCAGATGCCCGGAATCAGTGAGCCGGTCGGCCAGCCTGGTGACCGACGACGCGGCCAAACCCAGCGCACGGGCAACCTCGACCGACGAGCACGGCCCGTTCTCATAGACGACGAGCAGCAGCCGAAACTGCGGCAGCGACAGGTCATCGCCCAGCTGATCGATGCTGCGCAGCGCGACACCTGCGAGGTCCCTGGTGGCCACCTCGAACGCCTTCAGCTCGTCGCGGGTCGCCGGTCGCCGCTTACCAGCGGCGGGCGTCGGCTCGTGCACTTCCTGGTGTTGCGCCATCGCACCATTGCAGCATCAATTGAATCGATGCGCTTGGATCACCGCGCCGCGTTGATGGAATAGCACGCCGAGACCCGATGTTGCGATCGGCGTGACTGATGCCGAGCTGAGCCCCACCGACTGGGTACGCGAACAGACCGAACAGATCCTCAAACAGGGCACCACCGACGGCGTCGAGATCCTCGACCGCCCCGTTGTCCTGTTCACCACGACGGGCGCGAAGTCCGGCAAGAAGCGGTACGTGCCGCTCATGCGGGTGGAGGAGAACGGCAAGTACGCGATGGTCGCGTCCAAGGGCGGCGCGCCGGAACATCCGTCGTGGTACTTCAACGTCAAGGCGAACCCGGCGGTGACGGCACAGGACGGCGACAAGGTCCTGCAGCTGACCGCGCGCGAGCTCAGCGGCGACGAGCGTGAGCACTGGTGGAAACTGGCCGTCGAGGCGTATCCGCCGTACGCCGAGTACCAGACCAAGACCGACCGGCAAATCCCCGTCTTCGTGGTCGAGTAGCAACCCCGACATCTGGACCCGTCGGCGCATTGTGCGCCGACGGGTTTTTTCATACGCGGGCCGGTTAGTCGGGCGCCTCGCCGCCGCAGGCCAGGGTCGGGTAGTAGGCACTGGTGACCCGGTTGCCACCGGCCTCCCTGGACTGCTGCATGGCGCGGGTCGCCAATGTCACCAGCGTGTCGACGACCTCTTCGGCCGGCAGGTCCGCCGCCGTGCGCAGTGGGCTGCACACCGACCCGATGCTCGTGGTCAGCCGCATCTCGGTGGTTTTGATCGATCCGCGGATTCGTCCCACCAGCGGCGAGGGATCGTTGGTCTTGAAGACGTCCGCGATGAGGAAGTCGGTGTCGCTGATGTGCGCCAGCGGCACCTTGTGCCGGATGGTCTCGTGCAACGCGCGGCCGACGGCCACCCGCGCGCTCAGCGTGCCGTGCATGCCTTCCATGTGGGTGAGCAGTTCCATGTCGTCGATGGACACCGCCACCACGACGAGGTACTGGTCATCGTGGCGGCTTGCCGCACCGAACATCGTGGCCGCGGCGATGTCGAAGGCCTCGCGATTGAGCAGCCCGGTCAACGGCTCGATTTCGTTCGGATGCCGCATGGCGTCCGGGTCGATCAGGCGCACCGCCATCCGGCACATCAGCGACGTAAAGGTCAGGACGAGAGTGACGACGATCGCGCCGGCCACGCCAAGCAGGATGTCGATCATCCCGACCCGCACCGAGAGGTACAGAACGACGATTTCGCCGACCGCCAACGTCAACGCCCATACCCGCCGGCTGTGCAGGAAGGCCGCGTAGCTGGTGAGCATCGCGTAGATCGACATGCCGAGCAGGCCGATCGTCGGACTGGTGAGCAGCAGGCACGTGACGATGATGCCGAGGGCGCCGACGACGACGATCATCCACGATTCGGTGCGGCTGGGCCATTGCAGCCGCCACCACCGCCACGCCATCACGACCCCGCCGAGCGTCACCAGGCCCGCCACGTAACGCTCCGGGCCGTGCGGCCCCATCGAACTGGCAAGCAGGAGCAGCGGAACGACGCTCAACGCGAGCATCGACGCCGCGTTGAGCCGACGCATCCGGGTACGCAGCCCGAGGGCCGCCAGGTGTGCCGTGCGTCCGTAGTAATGGTCGTACGGGCTCATGTCGCAACCACCACACCGATGGTTGCCACGGATGGTCGTCGCGCTCGGCGGCTCAAGACATACGCCACCGCCGCATTCTCCCACCCTCGCCCCGCAAGGGCACGCGCCACGGCGTTATCTGACCGAAGGCTGGTTCTGGGTGATGCAGTGGACGCCCCCGCCACGCTCGAACAACGGCCTGGCATCCACCGTCACGACGGTCCGGCCCGGGTAGTGCTCGCCGAGGATCGCCACCGCGGTTTCGTCGACCGGGTCGCCGAAGCTGCACGCGACGACACCGCCGTTGACCACGAGGTGGTTGATGTAGCTGTAGTCGACGAAACCCTCGGCGTCGGTCAGCGTCGCGGGAGCGGGCATCTCGGTGATCTCCCAGGATCTGCCCGCGGCATCGTGGCTTCCTTCCAAGACCGCGCGGACCTCTTTGCTGACGAGGTAATCCGGGTGATTCGCATCCTGCTGCGTGTGTAGCAGCAGTCGGCCCGGCGACGTGATCGCCGCGACGATGTCGACGTGGCCGCGGGTGCCATACCTCTCGGAGTCTCTGGTCAGGCCCCGAGGCAGCCAGATCGCGTGGGTCGCCCCGATGGTGCGCGCCAACTCGGCCTCGACGTCGGCGCGGGTCAGGCCCGGGTTGCGACCGGGATCGAGTTGCACGGTCTCGGTGACCAGCACCGTGCCCTCACCGTCGACCTGGATGCCGCCGCCCTCGTTGACCAATGGGGAACTGATGACGGGCGTGCCTGCCAGCCGCGCAACGGTGGAACCGATCTTCTCGTCGCGGTCCCACTGCGCCCAGTCCTGGGCGCCCCATCCGTTGAACACCCAGTCCACGGCGGCCACCGAGCCGTCGGCACGATGCACGAATGTGGGCCCGATGTCGCGCATCCAGGCGTCGTTCAGCGGGGCTTCGACGATGTCGATGTCTGCCGAGAGGTACTTCTGGGCCGCGGTCAGTTCGCCCGGATCCACGAGCACGGTGACCGGTTCGAACCCGGCTACGGCATGCGCGACCGCGGCCCAGGCGGATCGGGCCTCGTGCTGTTCGGTTTCGGTGTCGCCCAGCGAGTAACCCTCGCTGGGAAAGGCCATCCAGACCCGGTCCTGGGCGGCCGTCTCGGCCGGCATGAGCGTGGAATTGTCGGTCACTGGTCCTCCTCGGCTGTCGATGGACAGCGTCTTCAAATGTGGTCTGTGTGAACTACGGCAGAGGCGGCGTTCGCGGCGGCACGGTACGCCGGTTTCCGGTCGCTTCGAAGGCCGCCGCCAGCGACAACAGCGCGGTGTCGTCGTAGGCGCGGCCCGCGAAGGTCAAACCGACCGGCATACCGATGTCGGCCATGGTGCCCATCGGGACGGTCACCGTGGGAATGCCCAGGTGTCGCGGCACCAGATTGCCGTTGGCCACCCACACCCCGTTGCGCCAGCCGAGGTCGGCCGATGCTTCGTTGACGTCCATGTCGGCGGGACCGACGTCGGCGACGGTCGGGAAGATCACCGCGTCGAGGCCGAGCTCGGTCATCCATTCCTCGAGATCGATCCGGCGAGTTTCCTCCAGTCCCCGCAGGCCCTCTTCTATGTGCGGGATCTTGGTGAAGTCCTCGATCGGATGCTCTCGGATGAAGTCGGGATAGGTGGTGATGTCGTCGCCGAATCCCTCCGCGCGATCCGGCAGCGCACCTTCGGGGTGGACCCAGATGAGTGCGCCGTCGACGTCGGCGAGCCGATTGAGCTTCGGGTCGTCGTTGGCCCGCAGGAAGTCGTCCCAGGACCACGCCGACAGATCCAGGATCTCGCGGTCCAGGAACTCCTTGCTGACCAGGCCACGGGTGCGCACGGTCGGCGCGCCGGGCCGGTCCCCCTCGTAGTTCGAGACCACCGGGAAATCGACGAGTACGACCTCGGCTCCGGCGGCCCGCAGATCCGCCGTGGCCGCGTTGAACAAGTCGATGACCGACTGGCGGGTCTCGATCTTCTGCCCGGTGGCACCGCCGATACCAGGATGTTCACTCGTCCCGGCGTCGGGGTCGGCGTTGACGTACATTCTCGGGACACCGAACTTCTTGCCCGCCAACGCTTTCCGAGCCACTTCACGGTTTTCCGGCGCCAATGCCGGGTACGACGCGGGCCGCACGTCCGACGCCTTGGGGATCTCGATCCACGGCTGCACCCGCCAGAAGTCTCCACGGGTGTCGGGATCGTCGGCGACGATGATGTCGAGTACCTCGAGCAGGTCGGCCATCGTCCGGGTATGAGGTACGACGACGTCCATGGTGGGCACCAGCGGCCAGTTGCCACGCACCGAGATGACCCCGCGCGACGGGGTGTAGGCACACAAGGCGTTGTTGGTCGCCGGTGCCCGTCCGCTCGACCAGGTCTCCTCCCCCAGGCCGAACGCGGCGAAGCTCGCGGCGGTCGCGGTGCCCGAGCCGTTGGACGAGCCCGAGCCGAATGCCGAGGTCAGGTAGTCACCGTTGTAGGGACTCTCCGCGCGTCCGTAGACGCCGCGCTGCATGCCGCCGTTGGCCATCGGTGGCATGTTGGTCAGGCCGATCAGCACAGCACCGGCCGAACGCAGCCGCTCGATGGTGAACGCGTCGCGCTGGGCGACCAGATGTTCGAACGCATGTGCGCCGGCCGCCGCGGTGAGCCCTTTCGCCAGGTAGCTGTCCTTCGCCGTGTACGGGATGCCGTCGAGCGGCCCGAGCGTCTGCCCATTGGCACGTCGCTGGTCGGAAGCCCGGGCATCGGCCAAGGCCTCGGGGTTCATCACCACGAGCGCGTTCAGCCGGGGGCCGCTGCGGTCGTAGGCCTCGATCCGCTCGAGGTAGCGCTGCACAAGCTCTTCGCTGGTCACCGATCCGTCTTCGAGCGCGCGACGCAGCTGCGCAATGTCGGCCTCCACAACATCAAACCGCGCCACCGGGAAACCGTCCTCTCCAAAGATCCGTCGACCCGGCATCCGTGCTGACGACCTGCCGGGTGTGGCTAGACACTAATAGGTGACGCATCCGCGCGAAGGCGTTTGCCCCGACGTTCCGGTGACCGGACACCTGTCTTGCGAAGTCCATAAAGTGCTGCTCAGTGGGCGTCTCAGCGCTGGAGTGGACGCAGCACAGCCACGGACGCGCGTTCGGTTCGCCTGCAGCCGTGCAGTGTGCACAAGGAATGTCCTCAGCCTCCTGAAAACTCTTGCAGAGCGACACATTCCAATCCATGCCGGGCTAATGGTGTTGACAGTTCCCACATTCCGTCTACACCTCGGCACCCGGAGCCGAACGGCAAACAAATCCCTGCCATTATCAGATGATTCTGATATTTACCTGTGTATCAATAGCTTTCGTGCGACAACCCGGTCGGGTCCGATCGATTCCCGTGCGTCCCAACGGCTGAACACCTGTCAAGCCAGGACGTCCATGCAGGCCAAGCCCAATTATCAGAATTTTTTCGCTGGGCTGTAACGGCCGCGGCGTGGCTACCGATATCAATTGTGTCGATGGTGGACACCCGTGTTGGTGTCGAGCCCGCGACAACACCCGAATAATCCATGATTGGAGTGGTTATCCGCATGAGCAAAACTAGGCGTAACGGAGTTGCATTTGGCCTCGGCATGGGCGCTAGCGCGCTGCTTGCCGCCGGACTGATTCCGCTTGCGACCGCTGGCGCTGCCTGGGCCGATAACGGCGTGTCGGGTGGCGCCGCCGGCGGCGTGAGCACGCCCGTCGGCGGCGGAAACGTCGAAGGCGGTTCCAGCCTCGAGCTGCCGAACCCGTTCCACCCGTTCGCTCCCGCCGGAGTTTCCGGTAACACCGGAGCCGAGGGTGGCGTGAACACCCCGGTCGGTGGCGGCAACGTCGAAGGCGGAACCGGCGTCAACCTGCCCAACCCGTTCCACCCCTTCGCCCCCGCGGGCGTCTCCGGTGACACCAACGCCGGCGGCGGCGTGAACACCCCGATCGGCGGCGGCAACGTCGAAGGCGGAACCGGCGTCAACCTGCCCAACCCGTTCCACCCCTTCGCCCCCGCGGGCGTCTCCGGAAGCACCGGGGTCGAAGGTGGCGTGAATACGCCGGTGGGCGACGCCGGCGTCGACGGTGGCCTCAACGCGGGCATCGGCCGCTAACCGCACGGACTCAGCCAAAAGGCCAGGGACCCTTCGGGGTTTCTGGCCTTTTGCGTATCAAGGGGCCTTTTGTGCCCGGACGGCGCGCGGCGACACCGAGAGATGTTGTTCGGCAGCGCTATTCGCAATGAGGAACAACTTGCGCCGCCCGCGCGAAACCAGACAGTCGAGTTGACGCGGGCGTCGTTACAGGTGTACACCTGTAACGCAAGCACCTCGTTGGGCGAGGCGTCTGCATGGACACAGGCCACTGACCCCGAACGTCGAGAGACGCCCCCGGTCAGGACAGCTCCTCCCGGCTTAAGGGTTGAGCCCAAGTGGCTTTCGGATCCCGGTCCGAATACGCCGTGCAGTGCCGAAGCTGTGACGAGAGGGGTGCATCCGGCCGCTCGACGGTCCGATCCACTCCTGTGTGCCCGACACCGGCGCCCACGCGCGCCACGGCCCTGAGGAGGTGAGGACGATTAGTAGTGGGGAAAGTCCCTATCCCAGTCCTATTCCGTTCCATCCGGCCGGGGCACGCGCGATTCACCGCTGATCCACGGCGCAAGACCACCCGCTTGTACGGGTAGATCTGCGCTGCGCCAAAGCAATTGATGCTCGTGCACCGCTGGATGCTGTCCATGAGGAGAAGGCCCAATGTCCTTCGTGGCAATCCACAACACATTTCGTTTCAACCGCCGGCCGCACGCCGGCGCAGGCGCCCTCGGCCGGCTGTGGGCCCGCCGAAACCTCACCGCAGAGGAACGCGCCAACCTGCATGCGTTGACCACCACTCCCCTCGCGGTCATCACGGCCTCTTTGGGCGGTCACCCGAACGCATGACCCGGCTACTCGGTAGCGGTGCAACGGTTTTCCCGCTGCACCGCTACCGAGCCGTGCCCAATTTCACCCCGCCCGCTCGGGCTCCTCCATCTGCTCTCGACCTGAAAGTGACTACCGATGAGCTTCTTTGCGACGTGGCCGCGCGGCCGGACCACCGCGCAGGCCCCAATCTCTCCGGGCGAGGGTTCTGCAACCCTCGACACGGCCCACACCGGCGACATCGTCGGTGCGCTGGGCCGAATTACCATAGGTGACACTGCGCAGGGCCGCAGCTTCTGGCAACGGATGCGCATGCTGGCCGTCATTGTCGGGCCAGGCCTCATCGTCATGGTCGGCGACAACGACGCAGGCGGGGTGGCCACCTACGCGCAAGCAGGCCAGAACTACGGCATGAGCCTGTTGTGGACGCTCGCCTTGTTGATCCCTGTGCTCTACGTCAACCAGGAGATGGTTGTCCGGCTCGGCGCGGTCACCGGAGTCGGGCATGCGCGGCTCATCTTCGAGCGGTTCGGCCGGTTCTGGGGCGCGTTCAGTCTGGGTGATCTGATTCTGCTGAATGCGTTGACCATCGTCACCGAATTCATCGGTGTCTCATTGGCTTTGGGTTATCTAGGCGTCCCCAAGGCCATTACGGTGCCGGTGGCTGCGGTGTTGTTGTTCGGCGTGGTGGCCGGTGGTTCGTTCCGCCGTTGGGAACGGTTGCTGTTCATCCTGATCGCAGTGAACATCGTCATGGTGCCCATGGCGCTGCTGGTGCATCCCAGCATTTCCACCACGGCGCACGGTCTGATCCCGCAGCTGCCCGGTGGACTCGACGCCACCCTGTTGATGTTGATCGTCGCGATCGTAGGCACCACCGTGGCGCCGTGGCAGCTGTTCTTCCAGCAGTCCAACATCGTCGACAAGCGCATCACGCCGAATTGGATCCGCTACGCGCGGGCCGACCTGTGGATCGGCATCGCGGTCGTCATGGCAGGCGCGCTGGCCATCATGGCGACAACCGCGTTCGGGTTCGCCGGCACCGATCTGGTGGGACAGTTCACCGATGCCGGCGCGGTGGCCGCCGGCCTGTCCGACCACGCCGGGCGCACAGTGGGTGTGCTGTTCGCGGTCCTGCTGTTCGACGCATCGCTGATCGGGGCCAACGCGGTCGGCCTGGCCACGACCTACGCAGTGGGCGATGCGTTGGGAAGGCGACACTCGTTGCACTGGAAGATAAGTCAGGCCCCGGTCTTCTACGGCGCCTATGCCGTGCTGCTGGCCGTGTCGGCGGCGTTGGCGTTCAGCCCCGATCACGTGTTGGGTCTGATCACTCAGGGCGTACAGGTGCTCGCCGGGGTGCTGCTGCCTTCGGCCACGGTGTTTCTGGTGCTGCTGTGCAACGACCGGCCAGTACTGGGACCGTGGGTCAACACCGTCCGGCAGAACTTGGCTGCGTGGACCATCGTGTGGTGTCTGGTGCTGCTCTCACTGGCGTTGACCGCGGCAACCCTCTTTCCCGATGTGTCGACCTTCGCCCTGGAGGCCGGCCTGGGGACCGGAGCAGTGCTCGGGATCCTCGGCGGAGCGATCGTCATCGTCGGGTCCCGGCGTCGGCACCTCCGGCGCCGGGCCCGCGCGGTGTCCTCGGAGCTCGGTGGCATCGACCCCGATGTGATCGAGGAACTCGACAGCGACGCCGCACTGTCGCGGGTCGAACGGTCCGCGGTGCGCGAAGGTGATCGCGCCTCCTGGCGGATGCCTGCGTTGGCAACGCTGGACCGGCCGGTGATGTCGGCGGGTCGCCGCGTCGGGTTGTCGGTCCTGCGCGGCTACCTGTTGTTGGCCACCGTGCTGGTGGTGGTCAAAGTGGTGCAGGCCGGAATGTCCTGAGCGCCAATGACGCCGGGCGGACCACATGCGCTCCTCCCGGCGTCATCGCACCTGTCGTCCGGTCAGTGCGTGAGCTGAACCGCCTTGACGATCAACAAGACTGCTCCGATCACCAGGTAGCTGCGCAGTGCGATCATGCCCAGCCGCGTCCCCGGCGACCACTTCACCGGCTCCAGCAAGCTCAGCGGCGGCATGCGCCAGGTGCTCTTGTCGGCGCGGGCCAGCTTGCGGATGAGCGCCTCCTGCTCCGGTGAGCGCTTCTGGCGGCGGCGTGACATCCACCGCAACACCACGGCGGCACTCACCCCCAACACGACCAGTGCCAGCCCCAGGTACTCCGCGACCGACACCACGTCGACATTCGGGAAAAGCGTGGTGGCCATCAGGATGCCCGACAGCAACAACAATGTCCCGACGATCACCGCGGCGACGCCGTTGAGCCACGGACGGTTCACCCACGGCCCCAACACTTCCCGATCGTTGCACAGGAGCAGCAGGAACACGCTGGCGCTCGGCAGCAGCAGCCCCGCCAACGCCTGCACGGCAGTGGTGATCAGACCGAGCGGGGCGCCGGGGATCAGCACGATGATCGCCGCCAGTGCGACCATCGCGGTGTAGGACAGGTAGAACGGCTTGGCGTCGGAGAAGCCGCGGTGCAGGGAGTGCTTGAGCCCGAAGACATCACCGAAGGCGTAGCTCGTCGAGAGCGTCACCGCGGCGGCGCCGACGATCGAGGCGTCCAACAGCACGATGGCGAACAGGCCGCCGAGTATCGAACTGTGCTGTCCGAGAAGGTGCGCGATGTCGCCGGCGTCGACGAAGTTGCCGATCGCGCCTGCGGATCGCCCGGCCCAGTCACCGGTCATGACCAGCGCCGCGGCGCCCAGGACGACGACGACAGCACCCAGCGCCGTGTCGGCCCGCTCGTAGGAGATGAACCTCGGAGTGATCCGCTTGTCGACGATGTTGGACTGTTGGAAGAACAGCTGCCACGGCGCGACGGTGGTGCCGACGATGGCGATGATCAGCAACACCGCGTCGGAGCTGATGCCACCGGAGATACCGGGAACCACAAAGGATTTCGCCGCCCGCCCCCACTGTGGGTCGGACATGAGCAGCATCGGGATCTGCAGCAGGGTGATCGCGATGAAGACGAACATCATCCGTTCCCACCGCCGGAAACTGCCGGTCGCCATGATCGCGATCAGCGCGACCGCCGACGTGGGTACCACGATGTATTTGGACAGCCCGATGTAGTCCGCGGCCAAGGTGATCCCGATGAATTCGGTGACCAGCGTGAGAAAGTTCAGCAGGAACAGATCACCGACCGAGAACCAGCCCCACCCGCGGCCGAAGCGTTCGTTGATCAGTCGCGCATGGCCGACCCCGGTGACCGCGCCGAGTCGGACGACCATCTCCTGGTTGACGATGAGCACCGGGATGAGCAGCAACAGGACCCACAGCAGGCTGTAGCCGTAGTTCTGACCGGCTTGCGCGTAGGTGGCCACTCCGCCGGCGTCGTTGTCGCCGACCATGACGATGAGGCCAGGGCCGACGATGGCCAGCAGCGTGAGCAGTCGGGTGCGCAGGGTGCGAGGCCGGTCGGTGTCGTTGACGTTGATCCGCCCGAATGCACCCTCGATATCGCCGAGGTGCGCCGAATCGAGCACCGCGGTGCGCGGCGTTTCGTTGCTCGTCATCGGTCGTGGGCTCCGGTGACCGTCGAGTTCTGGTCGTCGGCGTCGCGCACCGGACGCGCCGCCGGTTCTCGCCGCCGCCAATCCTCGGGAATGGTCGCCTCGAGCACGTCGTCGACGGTGACGACGCCGAGTACCCGGTCGTTGTCGTCGACAACGGGAACCAGGTAGAGGTTGTAGTCGGCCATCAACAGTGCGATATCGGTGAGGTCCGCGTCGGCGTTGACCCGGACGGGGTCGGCGTCCATCACCTCGGCGATCGTCGTCGATGGCGCGACCTGCAACAGCGCGATCACCGAAACGACGCCCGACAGACGCTGATCCTCGTCCAACACATGGACTTTCAGCAGGGCCTCGGGTTGGATGGCCGTGGCAGCACCGATCGCGGCGAGCGCGTCGGCTGCGGTGGTGGTACGCGCGCACGAGACATAGTCGACGTTCATCAAGCCGCCTGCGCTGTCCGGGCTGAAGCCCATCAAGGTCAGCACTTTCGTCCTGTGCGGAGCAGGCATGAGGTCCAGCACGCGTCGCCGGCGTGACTGCTTGAGATCCGCGATGGTGTCGGCGGCGTCATCGGCGCGCATGCGGCCCAGCAGCGTGGCGACGTCGGCGTCGGACATGTCCCCCAGCAGGCGGCTGGCCTTGTCGGGATCAAGCTCCTCGAAAACGTCGGCTTCCAGCTCCGGATTACTACGCACCCGGTCGAGGATCTCCCCACTTTCGGCCCGATCGGCGTCCTCGATGAGGTCGGCAATCTGAGCCGGCTTGAGGTTTCCGACGCGGCCGGATATCCGACGTACGGCGACCGAGCGATCATGGCCGATCAAGGGCTCGAACGCTTTCCAGTCGCGGGCCGCATGCCCGCCCGACCCCTTGATGAGACCGAAGAACCGCGCGGGGCGACGGGTGTCCACCCGGGTCAGCACCCACCCCTCGCCGGAGTTCTCCAGTTCGACGTCGTAGGCACGCACCAGGTCGGCGGCCGCCACATCGATGAGCCGGTGATCGAGTACGTCGGCCTGCAGCAGCACCTCACCGTCGCGGCGTTCGAAACCGCGGAGGTTGATCTTGTTCTTACCGAGGACAACTCGTCCCGGCGCCAACTCCTCGACTGTGTCGGTGCCGACGAATACCGCTCGGCTCCCGACTCCGACCACCAGGCCGGTGACCAAGGGATACGTGTCGGCCCCGCGCAGTCGGACGATGACGTCCTCGACCTTGCCGACCGCCTCGCCCGACCGGCTCACCACCGGCGCGCGCAACAGCTGCGAGAGATGTATCACCGGTCGCCCGTTGCCCGACAACTCGACCGCGTCCAGCTCACTCATCGGGTGCTCCTCGAAGCTAGTCAGGACTGGAGAATCCACCCGGGCACTGCCGGAACCCGCGTGTTCCCAACGTGATTGGCCATCCGCGGTGAGTCGCGCCGCGGATGCCCGAATGGATGCGGTGCCCCGGGCGAAGCCCGCGACAACACGCGTTATTCAAATGCTTCTACAAGTGTATTACCGAATGTACGCTAGCAGACCGTTTCGGTCGGTGCATCCCGATGAACGGCGGTCACACATGCCCGCCCTGAGGTGTCGAACAAGTAGAAGCACATTCACCCGAACACACCGAACAGGGCACCGACATGACTGCAATCACCACATCGCGCAGCACGTCCACACGTGCGGTCGCCTACTGGGTGGCGACCGGCCTGCTCGCCGCTGAACTGATCGTCGGCGGCGTCTGGGACATCCTGCGCATCCCGCTGGTCCGCGACGTCGTCATCCATCTCGGCTATCCCACGTACCTGCTGGTGATCCTGGGCACCTGGAAGCTGCTCGACGGAGCGGCGATCCTGGCGCCGGGATATCCGGTACTGAAGGAATGGGCGTACGCCGGATCCTTTTTCGTCTTTTCCGGCGCGATGGTCTCGCACTTGACGACGGGCAAGGACCTGCAGGAGCTTGGAGTTCTGGCCGTCGCGCTCGCACTCGTCGTCGCGTCGTGGGCGTTGCGTCCACCATCGCGCCGCGTCCGCGGCACCACCGGCCGGTCGGTGTCCGGCCCATGACAGCGACAGAGGAGTCCGACGCCATGTCCGACAACTGGGCGGAGCCGTTCGAACGGGCCCGACCGCAGTTGCGCGCGGTGGCCTACCGCATGCTCGGTTCGCTCGCCGACGCAGAAGACGCCGTGCAGGAGGCCTGGCTGCGCCTCAGCGGTACAGACGCCGCTGCGGTGCACAACATCGACGCGTGGCTGACCACCGTGGTGGCTCGGATCTGTTTGAACATCCTGCGCGCACGCCACGTCCGGCCGGAGGACGAATCCCTGTCGACACTGCCGGACCCGGTGATCGACGCGGCCGACGATGTCGACCCTGAACACCAGGCACTGCTGGCCGATTCCGTCGGACTGGCATTGTTCATCGTCCTCGACCGACTCGCGCCCGCCGAGCGCCTCGCCTTCGTGCTGCACGACGTATTCGCGGTTCCGTTCGACGACATCGCGCCGATTGTCGAGCGTTCTGTGCCGGCCACCCGCAAACTGGCCAGCCGGGCACGTCAGCGAATCCAGGCTGCTGACGCGTCGCCGGATGGCGATCTGGCTGCCCAGCGCAAAGTTGTTGACGCGTTCTTCGCCGCCGCACGCGACGGCGATTTCGCCGAGTTGCTGGCCGTGCTGCATCCCGATGTCGTGCTACACGGTGATTTCGGACCGGGCGACAGCCGATTGGAGCGGGGAGCCGACGCCGTGGCACGCCTTGCCGGTTTGTACGCCCGCGGGGGCGGTGCGGTACACCCGGCCACTGTCAATGGCGCGGCCGGTGCCGTCATCACCGTGGCGGACCGGGTGGCCGCCGTCATGGGCTTCGTCGTGGTAAGCGGCAGGATCGCCGAAATCGATGTGCTTGCCGAGCCGCGAAGGCTGTCGCGCCTCGACGTCAGCGCGGTGGTCGACTGATGTCGGCTCGGCGGTCAAACCGACCAACCATGGCGCGGCTGAGCATCTTTGGCGGCTTTGGCGGCTCGCCGCTCCGTAGCGGCCCCGTGATCGATCAGATCACCGTCAGTAGTTTCGAGATGAGCCCGTCTGCGCCGTGCTGCGGTATCGCAGGCGCGGCAAGGCATCTGGGGACCGACCGTCCCGGCGGGAGCAGATCAGTCCTTCCCGCTGATGGCGTCGCGAGCGCGGTCGAGCATGGCCGCGAAAGGCCCCACCATGACATTGGCGATCTGAGATTCGACACCGGCGTGTGGCCTTGTGGGGGCGACGGCTTCCGCCAGCTTCGCGGCACGGCCCATCCGTTCGAGTTCGGCTCCGGACAGTTCGGCGCTGAGTTTGGCGAATTCGTCCTGCTCCTCGCGCTCGGCGTGGTCGATGACCGCTTGACGGAGTTTCGTCAGCTTTGTGACGAACTCCGGGCTGTCGACGTCGAGTTCTTCCAGCTCGGCGAGGAGTTTCTTGGCCTCATGTTCTTCCTCCAGCCGCGCCTCGACAACCGTGTCGCCGTGAGGCACCTTGTGTTTGGCCCGAGGGTGCACGATTTCTTCCTCCGCGGTCTCGTGCACCGCGAGCAGGCGTCGGAGATCCCGAAAGGCCGACTCACGCTCCTTGCCGGAGCTCGACAAAGTGGCCTCGAACAGAGACTTGATCTTTTCGTGCTGACCGATCAACAGGTCGATCACGTCGGCTTGGGACTTGATGGCTACATCAGCCACGGATTCCTCCTCTGGTGATTTCGGTCGGTCGCGCCGGGCTTTCGGCACGCCCGCTGTTCCATACCCGATCGGTAGATCCCAAAACAGGCGCTACGAAGGGGCCCAACGAAAGCCGATACGTCCTAGGCGTGCCGCTTGCCCGCAACCGATGCGCGGCCCGGGGACGCGTTGAGCAGGTAACCCCACTGCCGACGCACGATGCGCAATGCCGGGTGCAGTCGGTATGCCTCGCTCGTCACCTGCACACCCGAGGCCAGGTCCACCAGCGCCTTGGCCAGTTCGTAAGGAGACATCCGGCAACTCTGGGCCACTTCGATCAGTTCGACGATTTCGTCTTCCCACCGCCGACAACGCAAGCCGACCAGGATTCCCGCAGCCAGACTGATCATCCGCATCTGCGCGTTGTAGCGCTTGTCCGAGCCCGGTTCCGCTTCGTAAGTATCCAACGCTCTCTCCCGGACGACCCCGTCGCTGACCGTCACGGATACCCATTCGGCGCCGCACGCAAACCGAACGGTCACGCGCACATGGATACTTGTACCCACTCATGACCTCGCTGACGGTGGACGACCTACGGCCGGTATCCCTCTGGGCGGCGGACTGCGCCGAACGTGTCCTTGCGTGCTTCGAGGACCGGATGCCGGACGACGCCCGTGCCCGCGACGCCATCGAGGGGGCACGGGCATTCGGGCGCGGGCAGCGGCGGGACAAGCGAATGCGCACACTTGCGTTTGCTGCTCTGACGGCCGCCGGCGAGGCAGGCGATCAGAGCGCGAAAGCCGCGGCTCGCGCGGCGCAAATGGCGGTGGCCGTTGCGTATACCCACCTGGATCTCACCGCCACTGCGGCCGCCCGGCAGACCATGCACCTGCTCGCCCCCGCCGTCTATGCCGCGCGAGCACGCGAATTCGCCGACGGCAGTGCCGCAGCCGATGCTGAGATCGACTGGGCGGCAGCCCATTCCACTGCGTACGTCCGAACCGTCGTCACTCGCATGCCGGTCCCGCAGCCCGGACAAACCCGGCTCGGTGACCTCTACCGAGCGCTGGATGCGGCTGTGCGTCAGGCGGATGTCGACCGATGACTGCGGGCGTACGAACGTCTCATGACAGAGTCAGGCTTCCGTCAGACGATCAAGCGCCGCCCGGAGTTTGATCGCGACCTCGTCCGCGACGGCTTTGAGCGCAGGCTCGCCGGTCACCTGGACGAGCAGTTGCGGGTTCATCGCCTCGACATGAACGAGTCCCTCGCTGGTCGGATCGCTGCGCACGCCAGCCGGGCGGGTGTCGTTTCACACCTAAGTGACCTAGCGGTAATATCAGCCGCGTACGGCTTCTGCCGCGAGTAAGGAGGACGTGTTGTCCATTCGCCGCGCCATCGAGGAATTGGTCCAGCGCCGGACCCTGTTACCAGACCGGGTCGAGGCCGCCCTCTCGGGGCCGGGACGCGACGTGCGGGGTCTGACAGTGGTGGTCACGGGAGCATCCGCCGGCATCGGCCGGGAAGCGACGACGCAACTGCGAGCACGCGGAGCCCGTGTCATCGGTGTGGCACGGCGCGCCGATGAGCTGCGTTCCCTCGCCGCGGAGACCGGCTGCGAGTGGCGCACGTGCGACCTCGCGGATGAAACCGCGATCGCGCGACTGCTCGACGATCTCGCCGACGAGCACGTAGATGTACTGGTCAACAACGCCGGCCGCTCCATCCGGCGCCGCATCGTCGATGCCTCCGATCGGCTTCACGATTACCAGCGCACGATGACACTGAATTACCTTGCCCCGGTACAGCTCACGTTGGGACTGCTACCGGGAATGATCGAACGCGGCAGCGGCCAGATCGTCAACGTCTGCACCTGGGCCCTGCACGCCAACACTTTTCCGCGCTTCTCGGCGTACGCGGCGTCGAAGAGCGCGTTGGCCATCTTCGGCCGCAGCCTCAACGCCGAGCGGCCACATCCCAACGTCCGTGCGACGAATGTGTACTTCCCCCTCGTTCGTACCGAAATGATTGCTCCGACAGCCGAATACACCTCAGCGGGCGCGCTCTCGGCCCAGGAGGGCGGCCGGTGGATCGTCCGGGCGGTGACCCACCAGCCGGTCGAGGTCAACGCGGCGGTGCTGCGGGCCCTGCTCCCGGCCATCGACCTGCTGTCCCCATCCGCAGCGGATCGCACCATCGCGTCCATCACATAGTCTTCGCGCGTCGGGCGCACCGGCAGTCCCCCCAGTTCACGCCGAGGTGACCGCACTGTGTACGCAGCGCTATTCGCGAGTGCCGTCGAGACCACCCGGCTTCTCGGCGACCGAATCCTCCGCAGCCTGCCAGAAGGACGCGCCGGCGATGACGCCGTGGCGGGCGCACAGGTCGTCCACCCAGGCGGTGTCGAACTCGACGCCGTATCGACGAGCTAGTTCGGCTACGTTCTCGCTGGTTGCCTGGTTCGCGTAACCAAGCGCCCGAAGCTCGCCGATGTACTCCTCCAGACGTCCCGGGCTCGTAAGTTCGAGCATCACCGCTGTGTCGTCCGACGGATTCCAGAGTGTGTGGGGTACACCTCTCGGCCGAAAGATCGACTCGCCAGCCTTGAGCTCATATTCCTTGTCGCCAGTCCGAAAACCGATCCGGCCAGAAATGACGTAACTGACGTGATCATCGAATGCGTGCGTATGCGGGGGCACGAGTAGTCTCGGTGCAATCCGTTGCTCCATCATTGTGTACGCGCCTGCTGTCCAATCGGCGTGTGCGCGGAACGCCGACGGGAGGTTGCCGATGAGAAACCAGTCTTCGCTGGCCGCCGTGGCGCATAGCGCGTGCACGTTGTCAATCGAATCTCGTGGCATCCAGCCTGCTTCCTTGTCAGTTCGCGCCCGGTCCCACCCCTGCATCCAAGACGAACGATTGCCAATCCCAAACGCAGTGCAGAAACACTGCCCCGAACGATGTCTCGCCGGAGCGCGTCACACTTGTCGATGCGTGGTAATGATCCGCCGAGCGCGGGCCATTACCGGCCCGTCAACCATCCGGCCGGCGACGGCAATTGCTGAACCATCACTATTGCAGCCATCAATGACCTCTCGCGCCCAGCGTAATTCGGCTGCGGATGGCGCCGCCGCCGCGTGTACGGCGGCGACCTGCGACGGATGAATGCACAGCTTCGCCGACATTCCCAGCCGTTTGGCGTAGCCAAAGTCGTCGGTCACAGCCTGCCGGGTAGTCAGAACTGTTGTCACGCCATCGACCGGCGGAGCCGTGCCTGCAGCGGCGGCTGCGAGCACGAGCATCGACCGAGCCATCTGCAAAGCAGAGCGGTCATCAGGGTCGACGCCGAGTTCCACAGCCAGATCGATACTGCCAAACGCGGGTCGCGTAACCCCCGCCGCAGCGCAGATGGCCTGTGCTGCCAGGAGACCCGTAGCCGTCTCTACGAGCGGCACCACCGGGGCATCTGCCAACCGGGCGACATGACTGATGTCGTCAACACACTCCGCCTTGGCCAGCATGACCGGCGCAGCGTACTGCGCTGCCAGTCTGAGATCGTCGTCATGCCATTCGGTACCGACCGCGTTGATTCGGACCATCGCAGGATTTCCCGCAGCCAACCACTTCTCGGCAGACGCGCGCGCAGCGCACTTGTCGGCAGGGGCCACCGCGTCTTCCAGATCGATGACGACGATATCTGGCTTGGCAGCTTGCGCCTTCATGAATCGTTCGGGCCGATTTCCCGGCACGAACAGGAATGAGCGGGCGAAACCTACGTCTGTGGAGGTGTAATTTCCCGTCATCGGTACCGAACCTTGCCTGTTGCGTGCGCCGTAGAGCCGCGCGACCAAATAGCCAAGTCAGCGCCACCCTCCACAGGTCGACCGGTGACCCGGATCTCGTCTCCTACGAAAACCGGCCGGGTGAACCGATATTCGAAATCTTCAACCGCACGACGTGGAGCGTGCTCACGGACCAGTTCGGCCAGGTATACCGCAAGTAGCGGCCCGTGCACGACCATCCCGGGATATCCTTCGGTACCGGTGGTGTAGGCCTCGTCGTAGTGGATGCGGTGCGCGTTTCCCGTCAGAGCGCTGAACCGGAACAACAGCACAGGGTGCGTGCGCGGATGCGCAGTCCAGGGTTCGGCTGGCAGGCCGAGCGACTCTACACCGCTGTCGAATGCTGCCGCTACAGCCTCCCCGGAGCGGTAGACCAGGTCCTGTTCCTCCACCATGCATACATGACCACCTTGCCGGTACTCGTATCGCACGGTTACGAACAACATTTCACCAGTGCGGCCGACCTTGACCGTCGTCCGTGCCACGGTCGACCGGCGCACCGCGGACTCGCCGATTTCCAATGGAGAGCTGACCGTGATTCGCCCGCCCGCGAACATCCGTCGACGGTTCGGAATCGGCGGGAGGAACTGGCCGTCTCGGGGGTGACCGTCAGGTCCCAGGTCGCCGGTCTGGGGCCAGTCGAGGAAGTACGCCCAATGCCACAACAACGGCAACGCATCACCATCGGTGAAGGCGTCGGATAGATCCAGCGTCGCTGCGAGCTGACGGGCACGCTCGACCGATATGAGATCCTCGTTCTCGGCAGACCCGGGGTGCCAACTGGTGATGTGACCACCGATCCCGATTTTCGCAGTCTCATTCATAACATCCCTCCGCAATCAGTCAGTCCTGCAACGCATTTCTCAAGCGTGCGCGGATCGCGGCCGAGCTCCCTCAGGATCTGGGTCGTATGTTGTCCCAACGCAGGCACTGGATCCATCCGGGGCTCGGCGCCCAGGCTGATAGGCGGCAACAACGCACGGATGGCACCGGCCTCGGTGACTACCTCGCGCCATCGGTCCCGGCCAGAGAGGACTGGATGATCGAGAAACTCCGCAATGGTCTTCACCCCAGCGAATGCGATCCGAGCCTCGGCCAGTCGGGCCTCCAACTGCGACCCCGACAGGTTCAGAAACTGCTCTGCAACAATCTGGTTCAGCTCGGCACGGTGGGCGACACGTCGAGTATTGGATTCGAATCGCGAATCTTCGGCCACGTCCGGACGCTCCAACACGAGATGGCAGAAGCGCCCCCACTCGGGCTCGTTTTGGATTGCGAGCAATATTGTCCGTCCGTCGCGGGCTTGGAACGGGCCATACGGCGCGATAGTGGCGTGCTGCGCACCGAACCGGCCCGGCTGATACCCCGCTCCTGACGCAAAATGGCTTGGCTGCCCGACCCATTCGGCAAGCGCTTCGAACAGTGAGACTTCGATCGACGCACCGTCGCCCGTGGTCGACCGCCGAAACAACGCCGCGAGGACGCCGCTGAACGCGTACATTCCGGCGGCGATGTCGGCGATCGACACACCGACTTTCGCGACGTCGGTGGGCGTCCCTGTCAGCGACACCAGTCCAGTCTCTGCCTGTACCAGAAGGTCGTAGGCCTTTCGGTCGGCCCACGGTCCGTCGCTGCCCCATCCGGTGATGTTCACGACGATCTTGCTCGGGTCACGGGCCCGAACCGCATCAGCGGACAGGCCCAGCCGTGCCGCGGCCCCGGGTCCGAGGTTCTGCAGGATGACATCGGCGCGCTCCGCGAGTTCATGCAAGACTTCCCTGCCGTGCTGCGACTTAACGTCAACGGTTACGGACTCCTTGGATCGATTGAGCCAGACGAAGTAACTTGACAAACCGTTGACCGACTCGTCGTAGCGCCGGGCGAAGTCGCCGACGCCTGGCCGTTCGATCTTGATCACCCTGGCTCCGAGGTCTGCAAGTTGGCGCGTGGCATACGGGCCGGCAACAGCGTGCTCCAGTGAAAGCACGGTCACACCATCCAGTGGCAGCATCGTTTCCTCTTACAGGTCTGCTGATCAGCTATCCATGCCGCCACGACTGACGAGTTGTTTTGCGATGACACCCTTTTGGATCTCATTGGTGCCCTCGCCGACAATCATCAGCGGCGCGTCACGGAAATAGCGTTCGACGTCGTATTCGGTGGAGTAGCCGTAGCCGCCGTGGACTCGGACCGCGTCAAGCGCGATCTGCATCGCAGTCTCGGATGCGAACAGCTTCGCCATTCCCGCTTCCATGTCGCAGCGTCCACCGGCATCGAATTTCTCGGCGGCGTCGAACAAGAGCGACCGAGCGGCGTACAGCTTGGTACCCATGTCAGCCAGCAGATTGCCGACCGACTGATGCTGCCAGATCGGCTTGCCGAAGCTCTCCCGATCCTGGGCGTATCGAAGCGCATCCTCGAACGCCGCCCGAGCAACACCCGTAGCGCGGGCCGCCACCTGCAACCGCCCGACTTCGAGTCCTTTCATCATCTGAGCGAAGCCACGGCCTTCCTCCGTACCCAAGAGCGCGGTAAAAGGTACCCGGCAATCGGTGAAGTTGAGTTCACAGCTCTCCACCCCTTTGTATCCGAGCTTGGGCAGATCCTTAGAGATGGCGAAGCCGGGAACCTTCTCCACCAGCAGAATCGAGACGCCACGGTGCGCTGGGTCAGCGCTCGGATCGGTCTTGCACAGCAAGCAGATCAGGCCGGAGCGGCGGGCATTGGATATCCAGGTCTTACTGCCGTTGATCACATATTCGTCGCCGTCCTGCACGGCCACCGTTCGCATCGCCTGTAGATCCGAACCGCCTCCTGGCTCGGTGAGCGCCATCGTCGCGCGCAGCTCGCCTGTGACCATCCGGGGCAGGTAGCGCTGCTTCTGTTCGTCGGTGCCGAACAGCACAATGAGTTTCGCGACCACAGAGTGACCACCCATCGCACCCGCCAGGCTCATCCAGCCCCGTGCGAGTTCCTCGGTCACCTGGACGAAGCACGGCATCGAAACCGCGCCGAATCCGTACGGCTCCGGAATTGCCAACCCGAAAACGCCGATATCCTTCATGGATTCGATTAGCTCTTCCGGATATGTGTTGGCGTGCTCGAGCTCCTGCACCACGGGCTTGACCTGCTTTTCCACGAAGTCGTGGACCGTCTTGACGATGGCTTGTTCTTCGGCCGTGAGGTTCATCGGTCGACCTCCATTGCTGGCGTGGATGTGGATGTCATTCCGCCGGGACGGATTCCCAGTTGGCGCGGCTGTACTGGGCCGGTCCGGGGAAATCCGCCCATGTCAGCCCTAATTCGTGCGCGGCCCGCAGCGGCCATGCCGGCTCCCGCAGGGAGGCACGGGCCAGGAATACGGCGTCCGCGTCTCCACTGGTGAGGATGTGTTCGGCCTGCTTGGGCTCCAAGATCAGGCCGACCGCGGTGGTGGCGACGCCGGCCACGTTGCGGACCTGCGATGCCAGAGGGACTTGGTAACCCCGGGCGATCGGGATCGGCGCGTCGGCAATACTCCCGCTCGACACGTCCACCACGTCGACTCCACGCTCCCGCAACAAGACCGCGAAGCGTGTGGTCTGTTCCATGTCCCAGCCGTCCGGCAGCCAGTCGGTCGCCGAAACTCTGACGAACATCGGTTTGTGCTGCGGCCAGGCCACTCGTACCGCCTCGATGACCTCCAAGGGGTAGCGAACGCGGTTTTCGAAAGACCCTCCGTAGCTGTCGGTACGGTCGTTGGCGATGGGTGACAGAAACTCGTGTAGCAGATAGCCGTGTGCGGCATGCACCTCGATCACGTCGGCGCCCACCCGATCGGCGCGCCGCGCAGCCGCCACGAAGGCCTCCGTGACCTCGGCCATATCGTCCTGCGACATGGCTTCCGGAGCCGGCCGACCCTCGTGCGGCAACGTCGACGGGCCCTGGCTCAGCCACGCGCCCCCATCGACCGGGAGCACACCGGACGGCTCGCCGGGGAAACCGCGATAGGTGGAAGCCTTACGCCCGGCATGGGAGATCTGGAATCCGAAGGCGGCACCCTGTCCGTGCACGAACTCCACGATCCACGCCCATGCCTCGGCCTGGGTGTCATTCCATAATCCGGCGTCGCGCAACGTGATCCGCCCGCGTTCGGTGACGGCGACCGCCTCCGACATGACCAGCCCGAATCCCCCCTGCGCCCGGGCGCCCAGATGCACCAGGTGCCAGTCGTGCGGAATCCCGTCGTCGGCACACGAATACTGGCACATCGGTGACAGCCAGATCCGGTTGCGGATCGTCAGGTCACGGATCTGGAACGGCTCAAACAGACTGGGACGGCTCATCTTTCGTCTCCTCGTGAAATGTTCTACTGATCGGCGCAAAACGGGGCGGCTCGGCGTCCGTGCTCGCGGTGGCCACGAAGTCGATGGCGAACCGCTCGGCGCACACGGTGTCGATGCCTGCAAGCAGGCGCAGATGCGCAGGGTGACGGCCATAGCGGTCGCCGAGGGCACCACGGTCTCTCAATCGCACGTACAAGCCGTGCGTGTAGCCCAGTCGCAAACTCGTCTCGTTGATGTTGACACCCGCCGAAATCGCGGCAACACAAGAGAGTTTCCCTGATATGTCGGCAACAAACCCGTCGAGCATTGCGCTGAGTGCCTGCGCCTGGCCGGGGATCGCACGGAATGCGACGTAATGGTCGATCATGCCCGCGCGCCCTGGACCGAGGCTGACTCGGGCCGGCGGGAACCCAGATGTTTCCGGGTCAGATCCCCCGGTCCCAGTCGGTCGATTCGAGACCTAGATGGTCGAGCAGCGCACGCTGGTGAGTGATCTCGGCGCGATCGAACTCGGCGCGCCGGCCCTTGATCAAGGCATGTGCGATCGGTTCGTGCAGCGCGATCTGTTCCTCGAACGCCGTCCCGGTGAGCCACCGCGGCGGACGCTTCGCCGACACCCACGATTCGTAGGCTTTCTCCACCAGTGCCGTATGCATGCTGGAAAACACACTGGTCAAGAATCGGTTGCCCGCCAAGCGCACTACTTCGAGATGGAACACCGTATCGGCCGCGATCCACGCCGAAGCGCTCGCGCGCGCTTCGGACAGACCCTCCAAGGCCTGCTCGAGCGGTTCGGGATCTTCGATACCGTGGGCGATCGCCTGCCGCCCGGCTGTCAGTTCCAGAAGAAACCGCATGTGCGCTGCCTCGCTGAGGGAGTCTGGCTCGAGCTGGAGCATCAAGTTGATACTCGTGTCGACCATGCTCGCCGGGTTCCGGAGGACGAACGCGCCGGCCCCAGGACGGATTGTGACAAGGCCCTGCAAGGCCAGCGATCGCAGCGCTTGGCTGACCGTCAGGCGCGAACTTCCCACCAGCTCGGCCAGTTGGCGTTCGCTGGGCAGCCGCTCCCCCTCGGCCAGCCCCTGATCGACGATGTAGTTGCGGATCTGATCGGCGACCCGGTCGGAGATCCGGTTGACCGACTCGACCTGAAAGGCTGACGCGGTGTTCGCGTCGCGTGCCGTTCGACGATCCGGCGTTGCCATTGCTTCTGCGCTCCTGGAGCCCTATCCGTTGGTCGACCCGCACCCAGCATGCACCTGCGGCGCTGTCGTGCTGATCATAAGGCCCGCCGATCATTGCATCGTCACCAACCGTGGTTCGGTCATTTCCGCCATGGCATAACGCGGACCTTCTCGCGTGTTTCCGGAGTCCTTGCCGCCGCCGTACGGTTGTTGGTCTGCCCGGACGGTCGGGACGTCGTTGATGTACACGCTCCCGAATTCGAGGCGCCGCGTCGCCTTGAGTGCCTTTGCGACGTTGCTGGTGTAGACCCCAGCGTTGAGCCCGAACCTGGAGTCGTTGGCCATCTCCAGCGCCGTGTCGAAATCATCGAACTCGGTTACCGTCACAACTGGACCGAACACCTCGTCGCACTGGACCCGCATGTCCGGCGTGACATTGCTCAATACGGCAGGAACGATCACGTTGTCGATCCGCTCCCCGCCGATGTCAAGGCGGGCCCCCTCTGATACCGCCTCATTCACCCAGGACTCGATGCGCAGCGCGTCCTTGCGGCTGATGACCGCTGAAACGTCGACGTCCTCGCTGAGCGGATCGCCGATGGTGAGTTGCGAGACACCCGCGGCCAGGGCTTCTCGGAACCCTGAGGCGATATCGGCATGTACGAAGATGCGTTGCGTCGATACGCACGACTGACCGGCCTGAACGAAGCCGGCGGTCGCTGCCTTGGCGGCTGCGGTCTGCCAGTCACTGTCACAGTCCACGATCAGAGGTGCGTTGGAACCCAACTCCAAACGGACCCTCTTCTTGGGTGCGCGCGCGGCGATGCCCCAGCCCACGTCCGGCGAGCCGGTAAAGGTGATATAGCTGACGTCAGGATGAGCGCATAGGGGGCCACCCACCTCGGCTCCCCCGCCGGTGACGACGTTCAACCAGCCCGGAGGCAGCCCAATGTCGGTGAGCATCTCTGCGAGCAGCAATGCCGAAAGTGGCGTCTGGCTCGCGGGTTTGAGTACCACCGGACACCCGACGGCGATGGCCGGCGCGACTTTGTGAGCAACCAGGTTCAGCGGAAAATTGAACGGTGCGACCGCGGCCACCACGCCGATTGGCACCCGCATCGTGTAGGCAACCTTGCCCCGACCCGACGCCACCGCGTCGAGGGCCACGACATCTCCGGCGAATGTCCGGGCTTCGGCAGCTGCGAATGCGAACGTGTCGACCGTGCGCGCAGCCTCGAGCCGCGCGGTCTTGATGGGTTTCGCGCACTCGATGGCGATGGTCTGCGCGAAGTCCTCTTGACGTGCGCGCAATTGCTCCACTGCGGCGTCGAGAAGGTCGATGCGCGTGTGCCGTTCGAACCCGTCGGCATCCAAGGCCAGTTTCGCCGCCGCGACTGCGCGGTCCACGGTGTCGGAATTGCCTTGGGGCACTTCGGCTATTGCCGCGCCGTCGTAGGGGGAATACAGCGTGTTGGTAGCGCCGGGCGCGATCCACACCCCGTCGACGAGCAGGCCGCGCGGCTGATAGGGAGCCGCGGTGGCCGAACTGTTTTTTGGAATCGTCATGGCAGTCTCCTCACAATCGGTTCACCAGGTTCTCGCTACTATCCGCGCACCGCGGGACTCGCCGTCAGCGCAGATGCCGCGCGCCTGTTCGACCACGTCGGGGTTGAGCTTCAGGAAATGACCGTCGGCTTCGTCGGGCAGCACCGCATCAAGTCCCGAGAGAGTCCAGGTAGAGCCGACGATCACGCCCGGACGCGAATCGCCACGCAGCGCCGTCATGGCGTTGCCGACAGCAGAGACATCGTGGCCGTCCACCTCGACGGCCGCCCATCCGAAGGCCCGCCACTTGTCCGCGACGGGGTTGAGTGTGCTGACCGATTCAGTTGGTCCGTCCACCTGGCTGTTGTTGCGGTCCACGATCACCGTGAGGTTCCCGAGTCCGTGGTGCGCGCTGAACAGCGCGGCCTCCCACACTTGTCCCTCTTCCATCTCCCCGTCGCTCATCAACACATAGACATGACGGTCCGAGCCGTCCGACTGTGCGGCGAGCGCCATCCCTGCCGCCACCGACAGTCCCTGGCCAAGTGACCCACAGATCGCCGCCAGACCCGGGGTGTTCTCTGTGCCGATCGCCTCGAGCCTGCTTCCGTCCTTGCCGTACGTCGCCAGCTCAGCCTCGTCGATCAGACCTACCTCGACGCCCGCGGCGAAGTGGGCTATCGCGTAGTGCCCGGGCGACACCACCAGCCGATCCTGCCCTGGCCGCAACGCGACCAGGTACAGCACCGCAGCCAGTTCAGCGACCGACAACGCCTGGCCCAGGTATCCGAACCCTTCGATGGCGACCATGTCGACCGCACGTCGCCGAATTCGCCACGCCGCACGTCGCAGTCCCACCTCGCTATCATCGAATCGCAATGCACTGTTGATGTTTCGGTTCTGCATGCTTTGAATCGCCATCGTCTCCTACCTGATCCGGTCGGGCGCACCGCACACCAGCCGCGGACTTCGCTGCTGATCACTGTGGCCAAGTGGCTTAGCCAATAGTCCACACACGATCGAACGATGTCAAGCCCCGTCCGGACAATCGCCAATGGCGACCGCACCCTTGACACGAACACCTCAGCCAGTCGACACTGATTGGACAATTGGCTAAGCCACCAGTCCACACTTGGTCGCTGCGATATGCGCAGACCGCATCTTCGAAGGTGAGTAACCATGCCTCAGCAACTCCCCTACCAGACCGTTCTCAAACCGTATGGGCAGGCGCTCGTCCGGTACGCGCTGGACCACCCCGAGCTGATCTGCCTGGGTGCCGACCTAACCCGGCAAACCGAAACCGACATGTTCCGCGACCATCCCGCGCTTGCCTCACGCTTCTTCAACGGCGGCATGTCCGAACAGAACCTGATGGGCGTGGCCGCCGGCCTCGCCAGGGAGGGGCGCACTGTCTTCGTGAACACCTTCGGGGTGTTCGCCACCCGCCGCCCGTTCGAACAGGTTGCAATGCAGATCTCCTACGCCAATCTGCCGGTAAAAATCGTCGGGCTGATGCCAGGACTCTCCTCGCCAGGCGGGCCCAGCCACCAGGCGATCGACGACGTCGCGCTCATGCGCGCACTCCCCAACTTCACCGTGGTCGACGTGGCCGACGCGCGCGAGGTGACCCAGGCGGTCGCCGCAGTGGCCGAACGACCCGGCCCCGTCTACCTCCGGCTCAAGCGAGGTGAAATCCCAGTCATCTTCGATGACGACCACCGACTCGACCTGGACAGGGCCGCACTCGTCGACCCCGATCCGGCCGGGGCGACCGCGAGCGTGGACCTGGTCATCTTCGCATCGGGGATGCTTGTGGCGGCGGCATTGCGAGCCGCCGACTCGCTGCGGCGGGCCGGAACAACCGTGCATGTCGTCAACGTCACGACGATCAAACCCCTTGACGTCGAGACGATCCGGACACTGGCGGCCGGTGCTCGTGCCGTCGTGACGGCCGAGAACCACTCGGTCGTGGGTGGGCTCGGCAGCGCGATCGCAGAGGTTCTCGCCGAGGTAGGCGCCAGCCCGCCCCTCCGCCGGGTCGGCGTTCCCGACACATTCGGGCGGGCCGCGAGTGCGCGGTCTCTGTTCGCCGAATACGGCCTGACCGCTCAGCACATAGTCGACGCCGCATGGGGGCTGCTGCCAACCAACGGCGACGCACCAACCGTCAGTGAGATCGAAACGCCCACCGGCGCCTACTCACCCGTCTGATCGTCCAACACCATCGGAAGGAATTGCCATGTCCACCATCAAGGCCCAACCGTGGCAGCCGAGCGATACCGCAGCCGATCCGACACCGGTTGCGTCGCTGGGCACATTCATGTCCACCGACTGGGAAAATCGAGTCAACTTCGCCCGGCTTCGCGAACAACGCCTCGCCCGTGCGATGGCCGAACTCGAGCACAGCGACCTCGGCGCCGTTCTGCTGTACGACATGAACAACATCCGGTACACCACTGGTACCAACATCGGAAACTGGGCGCGGGACAAGCTGTTCCGCGCCTGCCTGCTGGTCCGAGGTCACGCCCCGATACTCTGGGACATCGGTTCGGCGGCGCGTTTGCATCAGCAGTATCTGCCCTGGCTGCCACAACAGAGTTGGCGGGCCGGGCTGTCAACCTGGCGGGGTGCGATCGACAGCGAAGTCGGCGTCGAAGCAGGCAACGCCCGCAAGATTGCCGCCGTCTTGCGCGAACACGGTCTGCTCAACGAGCCACTCGGCATCGACGTCGTCGAGATCCCGCAGCTGCGCGCACTCGAAGCCGAAGGCATCCACGTCGTGGACGCCCAGGGATTGATGATGCGCGCCCGGCAGATCAAAACCATCGACGAGATCGCCTTGCTCGATCAGTCAGCCGGACTTGTCGATGCCGCGTACGAGAAGCTCTACCAGTTCCTTCAGGTCGGCGTGAAAGAGAACGAGGCTGTCGCGCTCGTCAACAAGACGCTCTACGACCTCGGCAGCGAGGAAGTCGAGGCGGTGAACGCCATCTCCGGGGGGCGGTGCAGTCCGCATCCGCACGTGTTCAGCGACCGGATGATCCGCCCCGGCGACACCGCTTATTTCGACATCGTGCACTCATTCCAGGGCTACCGCACCTGCTACTACCGCACACTCAACGTCGGTAGCGCCAAGCAGTCCGAACGTGATGCCTATCGGCGCGCACGAGAGGCCATCGACCAAGCCATAGCGCAGGTTCGGCCGGGAGCATCGAGTGCCGACATCGTTGCATGTTTCCCCTCGGCCCAGGACATCGGATTTCATTCGGAGGAAGAAGCTTTCGGTCTGCAATATGCCCACGGTGTCGGACTGTCGGTCTGGGAGAAGCCGTTGATGAGCCGTTACCACTCGTTCGAGCATCCGATCGAGATCAAGGAGGGCATGGTCTTCGCGCTGGAAACCTATTGGCCCACAACGGATGGCAGCTCGGCGGCCCGCATCGAGGAAGAGGTCGTTGTCGAAAAGGAAGGGGCACGCATCATCACCCGGTTCCCCGCCGACGAACTCCTCGTCACCGGTGTCCGCTATTGGACCGGTGTCGACCTTCCCGGCCGCTCGGGACCTTCCGCCGCGGGCAACGGCCACAGCGCAGGCACCCGACCCGCGGTCACTGCGTGAGAGCCGCGTCGAATGAGTAATCCCGGAGACACTTGTCACCCGGCCACCTCGGTCGGGTTCGTCGGCCTCGGCAATATGGGCAGGCCAATGGCGGAGCGTCTACTTCGCTGCGGATGGAACATAACCGTGTACAACCGCACTCCAGCGAAAACGGCGTCGCTTGCCGAGGCGGGCGCGCAGGTCGCCCGAACGCTGGCCGAGCTGCGCGAGTGCGACATCGTCATCACCATGGTCGGGACCGACGATGACCTGCGGGCGGTCACTCTGGGAACGGGCGGTCTACTGGACGGTGCGAACACCGATTTCCTGCTCGTGGATTGTTCAACGGTCAGCGCTGAGGTGACCGATGAGGTGGCGGCCGCTGCTCGGGCATGCGGTGGCGACTTGTTGGCCGCTCCGGTCGCGGGCGGTCCGTCTGTGATCCCCGAAGGTCGTCTGGCGATTGTCTGCAGCGGCGCGCCCGAGGCTTTCGATCATGCGAAACCTGCCCTGAATACGTTGGCTCACAAGGTGATATACGCAGGTTCGGGCGCGATCAGCCGGCAGGTGAAGATCCTTCACAACCTCATTGCGGCAGTGCTCGTTCACGTCATCGCCGAAGTGAGCGTGCTCGGCGAATCGATCGGCGTGGATCGCGGGGACCTGCTGGAGTTCGTCAGTGCGGGCGCGGTGGGAAGTCCCTTCGTCGCCTACAAGGCCGAACTGATGAAATCCTTGGAATTCACGGCCGATTTCACCGCCGCCTTGATGCTCAAGGATGTCACCCTTGGACATGACCTGGCCGAGATGTCCGGTGTCGACATACCGATTGTCGAGCACACGCGCGAGGCGATCGCCGAACTCGTTGCGGCGGGCCTGGGCGAATCTGACATCGCGCGGCTCATCGAATTTCTCGCCGACCGCAATGGTGTAGCGCTGACAAGGCGTCCGTGATCGGCCCAGCGAGCTCGCGCCCCGTCGCTCACAATGTGGGATACGGTGCCGCGTTGGGAGTCTGGCCGAGGTCGATGCAGTCGCTCATGCCATTGGAAGCGGCATCTCGTTCGGTCAGTGCGTCGAGACCGAACGTCGTCTCGCAGAATTTGAGAAGGCTGACATGGGAATTGAGCTGGCTGCTGACATGTCCCGGTTTGGCATACGGCCCCACCACCAGGCATGGCACTCGTGATCCGTACCGGAATGGCTGACCGTCGAACTCGGCCAGCTCGTCCGCGGGGCGCTGAGCATGGGTGTGGTCCCACTTCTCGACGACGGGCGGGTCTACGTGGTCGTACCAGCCTCCCCAGTCGTCCCACGTGATGAAGATCGCGACGCGGTCCCAGAGGCCGCCCGAGACAATGGCCTGAATCTGCTGCACGGTCCACGTCATGCCGTCAGTGACGTTCTGCGTGGGATGTTCGGACAGATCGGGCTTGCCGTCTCCGTATACCCATGACACCGCGGGAAGCTTGCCGGCCCGCGCATGGGCGGCGAACAGGTCGCGTCCGTGGTTGTTTCCGTGGCTGTTCAGGCCGTCGATGTAGGCGAAGGCGTACCCGCCGTAGTTGCCCCATGCCAGACCCGCCTTGTCCAGGGCCGCAGGGAGAGAGGGCAACTGGTAGCGATCAGCCGGGGTGGGGCGATAGTGGTGGTGAGGGTTGTTGATCACCGGGGAGTCGGCGCTGATCAGCATCAGGTGGTTCGGCGTCGACGGGCCCGCGACTTCGGAGAAGTAGTTGTCGCACAACGTGAATCGACGGGCGAGGTCGAAATAGCCCGGAATGTCGGCTTCGGTGTACTGGACTTTGTGCTCGGTGTCGCCCGCGCGTGCCATCCAGGCCTGATGGCGATGATCGGGGTCGGCAGGCGGCGGGTTCTGCGCACGGTCCACCGTCGCGCCGTCGGCACCGGGAAAGGTGCCGAAATAGTTGTCGAAGGTGTGGTTCTCCTTGACGATGATCACCACGTGTTCGATCCGGCCGGCCATCGAGCCCTCCTCTCGGCGGATTACGACTCCAGTGTCGTCCGGGTACACCGGACACCGGCGTGAACGCGCGATGAACATCGCGTCACAGCCACAGCGACCGCCCGCCGGACAATGTCCAAGTTGTACAGCGGCGTGTCGATCATGCTCCAACATGTCCACTGCGGTGACGGAGTGGCGTGCCCCACACTCTCTTTCATTCATGCCAGGCGTCGCTGGCTGACCGCCCGAGGGAGAAGACACGATCCGATGACCACGTCGAACAACACAGCCGGTAGCGGGGACGACGAGCAGCTGGCCCTGCTCGGATATTCAGGCGAGTTCAAGCGATCCATGGGCTTGTTCGCCACCTTGTCACTCGGCTTCACCTATCTGTCACCGCTGGTAGGTGTCTATTCGCTGTTCGCTTTCAGCCTCACTCTGGGCGGCCCGCCGTCGGTGTGGTGGATCGTCATCGTCGGCCTTGGGCAGATGACCGTCGCCTTGGTGATGGGTGAAGTGGTATCGCAGTATCCGCTGGCCGGTGGTATCTACCCGTGGACCCGTCGGCTGTGGGGACGCAGATACGCGTGGCTGGTGTCGTGGATCTACCTCTGCGCGATGATCGTCACCGTCACGTCCGTCGCAGAGTTCGGCTCCGCCTTCGTCGGACCGCTGCTCGGCATCGAATCGTCGGACCTGAGTGGTCTCATCATCGCCGTCGGCCTGCTGCTGCTCGCCTTGGCCTTCAACTTCAGCGGCACCAAGTCCCTGGCACGCATTGCCCGCATCGGGTTGGCTGCCGAGCTGATCGGCGTCATCGCGTTGGGACTGTATCTGTTGCTCTTTCAACGCAAGCACTCGTTCAGCATCTTGTTCGACTCGATGGGCGCCGGTGGCGGGCAGCCATACGTGGTGGCGTTCATCGCCTCCGCGTTGACGGGTTTGTTCCTGTTCTACGGATTCGAGGCGTGCGGTGACGTCGCCGAAGAGGTGGCCGATCCGGGTCGCGGCATCCCCAAGGCCATGATCCTGACCATCGTCGTCGGTGGCGTGTCCGCGTTGATGTCCTACATCGGATATGTGCTCGCCGCCCCCAACCTTGAGGACATCGTCAACGGCAAGATCACCGACCCCATCCCGACCATCCTCGACGGCGCGCTCGGCCATGTCGGGTCGAAGTTGTTCCTCATCATCGCCGTCACCGCCTTCATCTCGTGCGTGCTGTCGTTGCAAGCTGCCGCGAGCCGGCTGCTGTACTCCTTTGCCCGCGACCGCATGCTCCCAGCCAGTTCCTGGTTGTCGCGGATGTCGGCCAACCATGTGCCGACGAACGCACTGCTGACGGCCTGCCTCGTGCCGATCACGTTGTGTCTGGTGGTGTTCTGGCAGCCGGACTCGCTGCCCCGCATCACCGCTTTCGCGGTGTGCGGCATCTACATCGCGTTCCAAGCGGTGGTCCTTGCCGCACTGCGGCAGCGCCTGCGCGGCTGGCGTCCCGGTGGGCTGTGGACGCTGGGCCGATTCGGCTTGGCCGTCAACATCATTGCCCTGATCTACGGTGTCACCGCGATGGTCCTCATGGTCCTACCGGTGCCCGGTTCAGAAGGGTTCGTCAACCGGTGGATTGTCGCCATCGGTTTGGTGGTCGTCATCGGCACCGGTGCCTTGTATCTACTGTTGGCCACTCCCGACCGCCACAGTCTCGACATCCCTGAGGGCGATGCCATCGAGGTCGGAGACCGCCTGAGGGCACTGCGTCGCGCCGGCAGTACCGACCACGCATCCGACAAAGTCTGAATCACCGCCATCCAAGGAGAAGTCATGAAGCTGAACATCACTCGCCGAACCGGCCGTCTCTGCACCGCGACGGGCGCCGTCCTGGGCGGCCTCGCGCTGGCCGGTTCGCCCCTGGCGTCCGCCGAGCCTGGCACGCTCACCGTGATCGAGCACGCCACCACCGATACCGTCACCGACACCGGCGCCAAGGGCGACAGCGCCGGAGACCTACTCACCTTTTCCAACGAGGTCTTCGACGCCGCCGACAGCCAGCCGGCGGGCAGGTCCACCGGGGTGTGCACCCGCACTGTCGTCGGTTCCGAATGGGACTGCGGCTGGACGTTGAGCCTCCCGGACGGCCAAATCATGGTCCATGGGCCATTTTTCGACTCATCGAACTCGGTGCTGGCGATCACCGGCGGAACGGGACGCTACCTCGACGCGCGTGGAGAGATGGACCTCACCCACATCACGCCCGACGGCAGCAAGTATCAGTTCACCTATCGGATCGGGTAGGCCGTCACGGAGGCAACGAGGTGCCCGGGACGACCAGCTCGATGCGGCGGGCGGCTTCGTAATCGCCCGCCAGTTCCGCCGTCACGCTGCGCACCTGCTCGTAACCGGTGAGCGCCAGAAACGTCGGCGCGCGTCCGTACGACTTCATTCCGACGACATACACGTCAGGTTCGTCCGGATGCGACAGCTCCACAACACCATGTGGCGGGACGCTGGAACAGGTGTGCACGTTCGGGTCGATCTGGGCCGCCAGTTTCAGTGGTGCCTGCAGTACCGGGTCGAGCGCCAACCGCAGCTCCGACAGGAACGAAAGGTCCGGGCGAAAACCGGTGAGCCCCACGACCACGTCGGCAGCGGGTAGGGCACGCCCGTCCTCCGCGACGAGAACCGCCCGGCCGCCGTCCACATCGACACGTTCGGTGCGGAATCCGGTGACCACGGTTATCAACCCGTCGTCGGCCGCGGCATGCACCCGCGTGCACAGCGCACCCCGCTCCGGTAGCGCGGTGTCCGCCGGGCCGCCGAACGCATCGCCCACCCCACCGCGACGCAGCGCCCAGGTCACACGTGTCGTCGGCTCCGCGCGCACCGTCTGGGCCAGCCCGATGATCGCCGTCATCGCCGAGTGACCGCTACCCACAACTACCACGTGACGGCCCGCCCACGAAGCAGCCTGTTCGGGCGACGGCGGCACATAGGTCACCAAACCCGCTGCAGCCGCAGCCCTTTCGCCCACCGCCGAGATCCCGTCGGAACCGATGGGGTTGGGTTGGCCCCAGGTCCCGGATGCGTCGATCACGGCACGGGCACACAACCGCGATTCCGCTCCGTCCGCCGCCGTCAGGTGAACGACGAACGGAGCCTCGCGCCGTCCCGGAGTGAGAACCCGATCGTGGCCCTGCCGCGATACGCCCGTCACGCGCACGTGATACCGCACCCGCTCGCCGAGGATATCTGCCAGCGGGGCAAGGTAGTTGGCGATCCACTCACGGCCACTCGGGTACCCGAACGCGGGTGCCGTCCAGTCTGTCAGCGCCAACAGTTCGGCCGCGGCGTCGTCGATCAACTCGGGCCACGGCGAGAACGTGTGCACGTGCCCCCACTGCGCGACGGCCGCGCCCGGGCCCGCGCCTGCCTCGACCACAACGGGTTCCAGACCCCGCTGCACCAAGTGTGCCGCGGCGGCCAGCCCCTGCGGACCGGCCCCGATCACCACGACCGGCAGTTCTGCGGTGGCACTCATTTGGTCACCGCGCGATCGATGGTGAAGAGGTCATCACCGGGTTGGTGTTCGAGCACTTCAGGTTTGGCCCGCCAGAGGTAGGTGAGGTACACCCCGCCGATGAGGATCAGGCCGACGATGACCCACACCGGCGCCAGCGAGTCGGAGGGTGCGATGACCATGAACATCACCAGGACCGACCACACGAAAGCGCCGACCGCGACGGGCATCTCGAAGCGTCCGAGGTCGAATGCGCCTTCTCGGCGACCCAGCCGCTTGCGTACCGCCAGGTACAGCAGGATGGTCATGCTGTAGAGCAACGTCTCGTTGAGCGTCCCGGCCTGGATGAGTTTCAGCAGCGCAGACCCGGGCAGGACCACCATCAGCAGGACCCCAAGGGCGAAGTACAGGATCGTCGCCGGGATCGGGGTCTGCGTACGGGAATTGACCCGTCGCATCAGTCGGTGACCTGGGAACCGTCCGTCGCGTGCCATTGCGAACACTATCCGGGCACACGTCACGATGACGACCAGACCGCCGCCGAAGAACGCGAAAATGATGCCGACCAGAAGCACCCGCTCCACCACCGGACCCAACCGGTCATGGATGATCAACGCAACCGAGGACTCACTGGCGCTGACGCGCGGGATGTCTTTGATCGAGATGGTCAGCACGATCAGAAACAGCATGCCCAGCAACCCGGATGCGACCACCGATCCCACGATCGCCCGGGGCACGCTGCGGAACGGCGCCTTCGCTTCCTCGGCCATGTTTGCGCCGACCTCGAAGCCCTGCAGGGTGGTCATGCCCATCAGCATTGCCAGCATCAAGCCGCCACCGATGCCGAAGTAGTTCGCGGTGTGCTCGGCGACGCCGAGCGAGGTGAGATTACCGGGCGTAGCTGTCCCCGTGACAACGATGACGACCACAAGCGCGATGCCCAGCGCGATGACGATCACGAACTCCAGTCCCACTGCGGCCGTGTTGATCATGCTCATGATCCGGGTCGAGGCGATCGCGATCGCGACCTGGACAGCGAGCGCGGCAAGGGTGATCAACCGCGCGGTGTTCTCGTCGGGCGGGATGCCGAACAGGGGCATGAACGCGGTGTTTGCGAGCGCCGAGTCGATGGCGGCGACAGTGATCCCGCCGCCGCAGACCGACAGCCATCCGTACACCCAGCCGATCTTCGGGCTGGCCAGCCGCGACCCCCACTGGTAGGACGAGCCGGTCAGCGGGATGCGGGCCGCAAACTGGGCGTACACCAGGGCGATCAGCAACTGCCCGGCCAAAGCGATGGGCCACAACCAGATTCCTACCGGTCCTGCACTACGCAGCACGTCGTCGTAGGTACTGAAGATCCCGATCGCCACCGACATGGACGCGAACGAGATCGCAAACACCTGAAATCCGCCCAAACTTCGCTTGAGCTCCGGCTGATACCCGCAGTCCTCGCAGAATGAGTCGGCGGTCTCCGCAGTTACCGGAACTTTCGTCACCTCAGCCATCACGGCTCCCGTCTGTGAAACGGTGGGACGGCTTGGCCGGCCGGGGTTGGACACAGGGTCCCCCCACGGATCAGTCAGACCACTCGCCACCGGATGTTATGTCTTGATGCTTTGCGGCAAACCCGTTTCGCACATAAATTGACTAAACTGATAATTTTCTGTGAACGGCCACCGCGCGGTTGCCCTCGGCTTTTCCATACCGACCTCGTGATGACATTTGGCAAATTACGATGCGCGTCAACCGGCGAGAGGCTCTGGCATGGACCACATACCGTACCGAGGCAGCACCGGCGCACCCTCGCACAGCGGTGCTGCTACGTGTTCTGTTGTACGCCAGGCGCTTTCGATCACCGCAGTGGGACTGGCGGTGCTGATCGCCAGTCCGGGCGTAGCGACGGCCTCGCCTCTGCCGCGGTGCACCGATCAAGGCTGGGTCGGCGTGTGGGCGGCCGCACCCTCGGACGCCTCGCGTGGTACCGACACCGCCGACTCGTTCGACACCGACCAGTTCGACCAGTCGCTGAATCCGAAGTCCGCGGTGCGCAATGAGACCACGCGGGCGATCCTGACGCCGACATACGGTGGGTCCACGGCACGGGTGCGGCTGTCGAACCGATTCGGCGCGGTGCCGGTGACGTTCACCCATGCCACCATCGCCCATCGCGCCACCGAGGCAGCTCTGGTGCCGGACACCATGCAGCCGTTGACCTTCAACGGGTCTCAGGACGTGATCGTTGCACCCGGCAGCGATGTGGTCAGCGACCCCGTCGGGTTCTCCTTTCAAGCGTTTGAACCGCTGGCGGTCAGCGTCTACGTGACCGGCGATGTGGGCAAGCCGACCGAGCACTACACGGCGCGCCAGACCTCCTATCTGACACCGGAAGACGCGGGTGACCACACCACCGACGTCGACGGAGGGGCGTTCACTCAGCGCACCACCACGAGGCCCTTCGTCACGGGCATCGATGTCCTCGCGCCGCGCTCCACCGGTGCCGTGGTGGCGCTGGGCGACTCGATAACCGACGGCTTCCAGCAACCTGCTGACGTGAACACCGAAGCACAGGACAGCCTCGACGCCGACGGACGATGGCCCGACGTCCTGGCCCGCCGAGTCCTTGCCGCGCACCGGCCGCTGTCGGTGCTCAACATGGGCATCGCGGGTAATGCGGTGTTGCAGGACGGAACTATCGAGGGCAGCGACGTTTTCGGCCCCGCCGCGATCCGCCGCCTAGACGCCGACGTGCTGAACCAGGATGGCGTCACGACGGTGATCCTGCTCGAAGGGATCAACGATCTGAGCATCCCACCCGTCGCGACAGTCGACGGGTTGATCGGCGGGTACCGCCAGCTGATCGAGCGCATGCACGCTCACGGCCTGTGGGTGCTGCTCGGCACGATCACGCCGGCCGGCGGTGCCGAAGGCGTCCCCGCCGATGCCGAAGCCAAACGTCAGGCCGTCAACACCTGGATCCGCGACAAGAGCCCCGCGGACGGCGTCATCGACTTCGACGCGGTCGTCCGCGACCCTGCCGACCCGACTCGCATTGCGCCGCAATACGACGGCGGAGACCATCTGCATTTCAACCTCGCGGGCTACCAGGCGATGGGCGAGGCCATTCCGCTGGATCAGTTGCGCGACCCTGCGTGTTCATGAATCAGCCGCCCTGGTGAGGCATCTCGGGGTAAAAGGTGCGTGGCACAGCCGATCCACCGCCACCACTCTCCTCGTTACCCATTGCACCGTTGGCGTTGCTTGATGAACCGGGCTCCGTCGCCAGCTTGTTGATGTGGGTTGCCGAGGTCCCCGAATGCTCGGCGGGTGCGGCTGCGGCGGTGCCGGCGTCGAGGCCGAAGGCGGCGATCCCCACAGCTCCTGCGATGCCGGCCGCGGCGGCAAGTTTCTTGATGTTCACTGCTGAACCCTTTCGGTCGGTGCCGGATTCCCCGGCGTCCCGCTAAAGCTATGAGCACAGGGAACAGCTCGGCATCGGGCGAAAGATGCGTCTCGTCAGAGCGCGTATGGGGTGAATGATGTAGGACGTCTGTGGTCAGGAAGTCTCGATGCGGCTGACATGGCGCACCACATCCGTTGCACCCCTGGAACATCGACCGCATCAGGCCGAAAAGCGGCGCGTTTCAGGTCGTGGTCGGGCGGGTATCAGACCTGCGAGCGATGCACCCGCGTATCGCACCGACCCTGGGAGGGCGCGATGATCCACGACCTGATACTGGCTGCTCAAACCCAGCCCGAGGCCGCAGGTTTCATCCTGCGCGGGATCAAAGGCATCTTCGTCGCGATCGGCAGCATCATCGCCGCCATCATCTGCGCGATCATCGCCGGGCTCAAAGGGCGTAGCGCCATCGGCTGGGGAATCCTGGGGCTCTTCTTTTCGATCATCACCCTGATCGTGGTCATCGTGATCCCCTCGAAGAAAGACTGACCGGCCTGGGCCAGGGCCGTCTCCTTGGAATCAGGGCAAGCCGGCTTCCTCCGACGGCAGGGCCGCCGGGCCTGTGATCTTCGGCTGCGCTTTCATCGGGGCCGCGGTGACGGGCGCCGCCACTCCTGTTGTCGTGGTCGCTCCAAGTGTCATGGGCCCAGAGTTCACCGTCGGCGGCGGCGGAGGCGAATGCAGCGCCAACGCCGTACCCTGACCGCCGACGCCTGCGCCCAGCCAGCACAGCGCCAAGACCGCGGCGCCGCCCGCGACCCCCGATACGGTTCGGACGTTGATCTTCCTGTCGCCTGCCATACGTTCGGCCCTCCGTTTCGTCTGCAGATGCTCCCCGCTTCTCAGGTTCACCCGTTCACGACACTTGTGCAAGTGTTTGAATATTGAGAGAGGCCGTAAGACTTCCTGAACGTAACGGCCGGGCGGGAGCACGGCGATCCCGCTACGGGCCGAGACGGCACCGACCGCACAGTCCAGTCCGCAGCGCGATACGGCGCGGGTCGCTGCACCGAAAGGGGCCGCGACCAGGGGATTTGGCTGCATCGCGGGCACCTTGACCGCGAACGCCAAACGCCACAGTCGCCCGGCAGCGCCGGGATCCCTCCACGCCCACAGCCCTCCGCACGTGCCACGCCAAAAAAATCCTTCTTGAACGGTTGACATGAACAACCGTCCATGTCATTGTTTTTCCACTGGTGAGCGCCCGTGATTGGCATCACACCAGGCGAGTCAGAACAGAATTCGGTTGGCCCCCTAGGAACCAAGAACATCGGATTGCCGATGACTCGCCTCGTAGCCCTGACCCGGCTTTCGAGGCGGTCTTCGCAGCAATTCCGCATGTGACCGGTGTGCAATTTCCATGTCCGGAAAGGTGCACCGAAGATCGGTAGTTCGGCTGGGTAGTCGGGCTATTTTCACACCACATGAATTGGAGTAACCATGGCAGAAATCACGACCGTCGGAAC
>NZ_MVHF01000019.1 GCF_002086485.1 Mycobacterium aquaticum
ACGAAAAGTGTTGTGGCGGGGTCGAGTCCGTCGAGGGTGGCGACCAGGTGGGAGGGGTCGACGTTGGACACGAAGCGTGCTGAGATGCCGGCGTCGGCGTAGTGCCGTAGTGCGTCGTAGACCATGACCGGGCCCAGGTCCGACCCGCCGACGCCGACGTTGACCACGGTGGTGATGCGCTTGCCGGTGGCGCCGGTCCATTCGCCGGAGCGCAGTTTGTCGGTGAAGGCGCCCATCCGGTCGAGGACGTCGTGGACGTCGGCGACGACGTTCTGGCCGTCGACGGTCAGTTCGGCGCTGGCAGGCAACCGCAGGGCGGTGTGCAGGACGGCGCGGTCTTCGGAGGTGTTGATGTGTTCGCCGGCGAACATGGCGTCGCGGCGTTGTTCGAGGTCTGCGGTGCGGGCGAGGTCGACCAATAGCTTGATGGTTTCGCGGGTGATGCGGTGCTTGCTGTAGTCGATGTAGAGGTCGCCGACGTTCAGCACCAGTTCGGTTCCGCGGGCGGGATCTTCGGCGAAGAACTCGCGCAGGTGGGTCTGGCCGATCTTGTCGTGATGACGGATCAGAGCTTGCCACGCGGCAGTGGTCGAAATATCGGCGCTCTTGCTCATATGGAGAACCCTAGTGTGCGGTGGTGATGAATGGAGTAAATGATGAAGGTATGGATAGCGCAGCCTTGCTGAAGTCAGTTCCAACCGGACTGTGGATCGGCGGTGAGCAGCGGGAAGCTGCCTCGACTTTCGACGTCCTGGACCCCAGCGACGACCAGGTTCTGGCGTCGGTCTCCAACGCCACGGCCGAGGACGCGGTCGCTGCCCTCGATGCCGCATGCGCGGTCCAGGCCGACTGGGCCGCCACCCCTCCGCGGGAACGCGGTGAGATCCTGCGGTCGGTGTTCGAGAAGATCACCGAACGTGCCGACGACATCGCCGCGTTGATGACACTCGAGATGGGCAAGGTGCTCGCGGAGAGCAAGGGCGAGGTGAAGTACGGCGCCGAGTTCTTCCGCTGGTTCGCCGAAGAGGCCGTCCGCATCGACGGGCGTTACACCGCAAGCCCCGCGGGGACCGGTCGCATCATCGTCACCAAGCAAGCCGTCGGCCCTTGCTACGCCATCACACCGTGGAACTTCCCGCTGGCCATGGGAACCCGCAAAATGGGCCCGGCGTTCGCGGCGGGCTGCACCATGATCGTCAAGCCCGCGCAGGAAACCCCGCTGACCATGCTGCTGCTGGCCCAGCTGATGGACGAGGCCGGTTTGCCCAAGGGCGTGCTCTCGGTGCTGCCGACCAATGACGCGCGCGGGGTCACCACGGCGCTCATCGACGACGGCCGGCTGCGCAAGCTCACCTTCACGGGTTCGACGGGTGTCGGCAAGGCCCTGGTGAAGCAATCGGCCGACGCGTTGTTGCGGACGTCGATGGAGTTGGGCGGCAACGCACCGTTCGTCGTGTTCGACGACGCTGACGTCGACGCTGCTGTCGACGGCGCGATCCTGGCCAAGATGCGCAACGGCGGTGAGGCCTGTACGGCCGCCAACCGGTTCCACGTCGCCAATGCGGTGCGCGAAGAATTCACCGACAAGTTGATCAAGCGTATGAGCGAGTTCACCCTCGGCAAGGGTCTCGACCCGTCGTCCACATTGGGTCCGCTGATCAATTCCAGCCAGGTCGCCGCCGTCACCGAGCTGGTCTCCGATGCCGTCTCGCGAGGCGCGACGGTCGCCGTCGGTGGCGTCGCTCCCGGCGGCCCGGGCAATTTCTACCCGGCCACAGTGCTCACCGATGTCCCTGCCGACGCCCGCATCCTCAAGGAGGAAGTGTTCGGCCCCGTCGCGCCGATCATCGGATTCGACACCGAGGACGAGGGCATCGAAGCCGCCAATGACACCGAGTACGGACTGGCCGCCTACGTCTACACGCAGTCGCTCGACCGTGCGCTTCGGGTTGCCGAGGGCATCGAGTCCGGCATGGTCGGAGTGAACCGGGGCATCATCTCCGACCCGGCCGCGCCGTTCGGTGGCGTTAAGGAGTCGGGCTTCGGCCGCGAAGGTGGCTCCGAGGGCATCGAGGAGTACCTCGACACCAAATACATTGCGCTGACGAAGTAGGGATTTCCCAGCGCGCCTTCCCGATTCGGCGCCGCAGGCCACCTAAACTCTCATGCTCGAACCCTAGACGGGAGGGCATGGACGTGACTGCGGCGCCGGTCCGGGTTCCCGTTCGCCGGGCTACCACCGCCCGCCGCGACATCCCGGCACTGGACGGCATTCGTGCTGTCGCCGTACTGCTGGTCGTGGCCGCCCACGGCGGTGTTCCGGGCCTGGGTGGCGGCTTCATCGGTGTGGACGTGTTCTTCGTCCTCAGCGGTTTTCTGATCACCTCGCTGTTGCTCGACGAGTACCGCAAGACCTACCGCATCGATCTCAAGGCGTTCTGGGTGCGCCGGGCGCGCAGGCTACTGCCGGCGATGCTCGTGATGACACTGGCGGTGGTCGCCGCGCGGGACCTGTTCCCGCCCGACGCGGTCGCCAGTGTGCGCAACGACGCCGTCGCCGCATTCTTCTGGATTGCCAACTGGGGCTTCGTGCTTCAGAAGGCCGACTACTTCACCCAGGGCGGCACTCCGTCGCCGCTGCAGCACACGTGGTCACTGGGCGTGGAGGAGCAGTACTACCTCATCTGGCCGCTGCTGTTGGTGGGCGCGGCACTGCTGCTGCGCCGCCGCTCGGCGGGCACCGTGCGATGGGCGGTGTTCGGGCTCGCCGCCGCGGGTGTGGCGGCATCGGCCGCCGAGGCCATCCTGCTGGTCGGCGACAGCACGCAAGACGTCAACCGCGTCTACTTCGGCACCGACACGCGGGTGCAGGCCCTGCTGGTCGGGGCGGCTGCGGCGGCCCTGTTGGTGCGGGACTGGTCGGCACTGACCATGTCCGGCACGCTGATCCGCACCCGACGGCTGCGCTGGGTCGCCTGGCTGCTGCCGGTCGTCGGGCTCGCGCTGCTCGCGGTGGCCGCACATGTCGCCACCGGCGGCGCCGACGACTTCCGGCACGGCTTGCTGATCATCGTCGCGATCGGTGCGGTGTTGGTGGTCGCGCCGGTCGCCCTGGATCAGGACGGATACGTCGCGAAGGCACTGGCCTGGCGTCCGCTCGTGGCGCTCGGCGCCATCTCCTACGGCGTGTACCTGTGGCACTGGCCGATCTTCTTGATCCTCAACGGCGAACGCACCGGCTGGACGAGCTGGTCGTTGCTGACCCTGCGGTGCGCGGTCACGCTCGCAGCGGCCATCGCGTCGTGGTGGCTCATCGAGCAACCCGTGCGGCGTTGGCGTCCCGCGCACGTGCCGATGCTGCGGCTGGCCGCGGCGACGGTGGCGACGGCGGCCGTGCTGACGATGGGTGTCCTGCCCGTCGCGCAGCCCGCCGAACGCACCGGGCCCGACGTGATGTCGGCTGCCCTCAAAGAGGACGTCGGCGCCGAGGTGCCGGTCCCGGTGGGCAATACGCCGCTGCGCGACCCCGGCACCAAGGTGGTCGGGGTGTTCGGCGACTCGGTGGCCTGGACGCTGATGCGCTATCTCCCGTCGACGCCGGGACTGCACTTCAACGACTACACCACCATCGGATGCGGCATCGCCCGCGGCGGCCCGTACCGGTCCAGCGGGGAGACCCTCAACCAGAAACCTGAATGCGACACCTGGCCGGAACGTTGGACCCAGCGCGTGACCCATGACCGGCCTGACGTCGTCTTGCTGATGATCGGTCGGTGGGAGACCGTCGACCGGATGTGGCAGGGCCACTGGACACACATCGGCGACCCGGACTTCACCAAGTACCTGCAGGGCGAGCTGCAGCGGGCGCTGGACATCCTCGGTTCGACGGGCGCGCGGGTGGTGGTGACGACGGCTCCGTACAACCGGCGCGGTGAACGCTCCGACGGCAGCCTCTATCCCGAGGATCAGCCCGCGCGAGTGCAGGAGTGGAACAAGATTCTGCGCACGGCCGTCGGTAACCGGCCGAACTTCGAGGTCCTCGACTTCAACGCCAAGCTCGATCCCGGCGGCGTCTACACCGCGCGCATCGACGGGATCAGGATGCGCAGCGACGGCGTGCACCCCACGGCCGAGGCCGTCAAGTGGTTGGCGCCGTGGTTGGCCGACGCCCTGCGCACCCCGCCGTCGCCGCCGCCCGGCCCGCCGCCGACCCCGGCGCCGACCCCACCGCGGAACGGCATTCCCGGTCGTCAAACGAGCGGCTGAGCAACCCTGGCTGCAGTCTGGGGGCGCGTGTCGGAGCTGCTGAGCAAGATCGCCGGCATGGGCACCATCTTCTTGGGCAGTGAAGCGCTGGCACGTGGCGAACTGACTCGTGGACGCCTACGGTCTGCGTACCGGCCGATATTTCCCGACGTGTATCAACCCCGCATCGCAGAGCCGACGCTCTACGGCAACACCATGGCCGCCTGGCTGTGGTCCAAGCGGCGGGCGGTGATCACCGGACGGGCCGCATCGGCGCTACACGGGGCGAAGTGGGTCGATGACGAAGCTCCGATCGAACTGATCTGGCAAAACCACCGCCCACCGGCGGGCATCGTCACCCACAACGACCGCTTCACCTGTGACGACGTTGTCGAGATCAACGGCATGGCCGTCGCCACGATTCAGCGGACTGCGTTGGACCTCGGCCGGTTCCTGCCTCGAGGCGCGGCCGTTGCGCACCTCGACGCGCTTGCCGCAGCGACCGGCCTGGCGGCTGACCACGTCCTACCGCTCGTCGAGGACTTCCGGGGTGCGCATGGAGTGCGGCGGTGCCGTGAGGCACTGAGCCTGATGGATGCCGGCGGACAGTCACCGAAAGAGACGTGGCTTCGCTTGTTGTTGATGGACGACGGCTATCCCCGACCCGAGACCCAGATTCCAGTGTTGGACGAGTGTGGCTACGAGTTCGCCTATCTGGACATGGGATGGGAGCACGCGATGATCGCTGTCGCGTATGACGGCGATCAGCACCGCACTGACCGGGTCAGGTATGCGTGGGACGTGATCAGGCTCAGGAAGATCGAACGCCGAGGCTGGCTGCATGTCCGCGTCATCAAGGAGGATCGGCCGCGCGACATTCTTGCGCGAGTGCGCGCAGCGTGGGCTCGCCGCCAGGCGGAAGGGAGGGTTGCTCAGCGGCCGGCTTGACGACCCGGAATGCAGTTCCGCGTAACCCCTAGTGGCCGAGCCGTCCCCGACCGAGGCGCAGCAGCAGCATCGCCAGGTCTTTGCCTTCGGGCCCGAGCACGCTGAACCGTTCGATGACCTTCATCTCCCGGCTGTGCACCAGGCGGGTGCCGCCCGACGCCATGCGGGCTTGGCCGATCATCTTGGAGACCTCGGTGCGCCGCTGGACGGCAGCCAGGATGGTGGCGTCGAGTTCGTCGATCTCACGACGCAGTTCATCGATGTCAGGCACGGCTCGATGGTCTCAGTCAAGCCCGTGCCAGCGCAAAACTGTCGTGGTGCGGCGGTAAGTTTGATGGCGATATGACCACCTCGCCCGTCGCTTCGCCGACTGTTTCAGAAACCGATCAGCTCCTGGAAGGGCTCAACCCCCAGCAGCGTCAGGCCGTGCTGCACGAGGGCTCGCCGCTGCTCATCGTGGCAGGTGCCGGATCGGGCAAGACAGCGGTGCTGACGCGGCGGATCGCGTATCTGCTCGCCGCCCGCGACGTCGGGGTCGGGCAGATCCTTGCCATCACGTTCACCAACAAGGCCGCCGCGGAGATGCGTGAACGGGTGGTCGGGCTGGTGGGACCCCGGGCGAGGAACATGTGGATCTCCACCTTCCATTCCTCGTGTGTGCGCATTCTGCGCAACCAGGCCTCGCTGCTGCCGGGGCTGAACTCCAACTTCTCGATCTACGACTCCGACGATTCCCGTCGCCTGCTGATGATGATCGGCAAGGACATGGGTCTGGACACCAAGCGCTATTCGCCGCGGCTGCTGGCCAACAGCATCTCCAACCTGAAGAACGAGCTGATCCGCCCGGAACAGGCCGCGGCCGAGGCCTCGGAGGCCGCCGAGGAGATGGCGGGCATCGTCGCCCAGGTCTATGCGGAGTATCAGCGGCGTCTGCGGGCGGCCAATGCGTTGGACTTCGACGACCTGATCGGTGAGACGGTCGCCGTGCTGCAGGCGTTCCCGCAGATCGCGCAGTACTACCGGCGGCGGTTCCGGCACATCCTGGTCGACGAGTATCAGGACACCAACCACGCCCAGTACGTCCTGGTCCGCGAGTTGGTCGGACACGACATCGAGGGCACCGACAACACGGTGCCGCCCGCCGAGCTGTGTGTGGTGGGCGACGCCGACCAGTCGATCTACGCCTTCCGGGGCGCCACCATCCGCAACATCGAGGATTTCGAACGGGACTATCCCGACGCGACGACGATTCTGCTGGAACAGAATTACCGCTCCACCCAGACCATCTTGAACGCCGCGAACTCGGTGATCGCCCGCAACGCCGGCCGGCGCGAGAAGCGGCTGTGGACCGACGCCGGTGAGGGTGAGCTGATCGTCGGTTACGTGGCCGACAACGAGCACGACGAGGCCCGGTTCGTCGCCGAGGAGATCGACGCACTGGCCGACCGGGAGGGGCTCAAGTACGGCGACGTCGCGGTGTTCTACCGCACCAACAACTCCTCGCGTGCCCTGGAAGAGGTGTTCATCCGGGCCGGCATTCCGTACAAAGTCGTTGGGGGAGTGCGCTTCTACGAGCGCCGCGAGATCCGCGACATCGTTGCCTACCTGCGCGTGCTGGACAATCCGGGTGATTCGGTGAGCATGCGCCGCATCCTCAACACTCCGCGTCGCGGCATCGGGGACCGCGCCGAGGCGTGCGTCGCCGTCTACGCCGAGAACACCGGGGGCAGCTTCAACGATGCGCTGCAGGCCGCCGCAGAGGGTCGGGTGCCGATGCTCAACACCCGCTCGGAGAAGGCCATCGCGAGTTTCGTCGCACTGCTCGACGACCTGCGCGGCAAGCTCGACAACGAGCTCGGCGACCTGGTGGAGGCCGTGCTGGAACGCACCGGATACCGTCGCGAACTGGAGGCCTCCAGCGATCCGCAGGATCTGGCCCGGCTCGACAACCTCAACGAATTGGTCAGCGTCGCACACGAGTTCAGCACGGACCTGGCCAACGCCCAGGCCCTGGCCGAAGATGAACCGGTCGACGAGGACATCCCCGAGACCGGGGTCCTGGCTCAGTTCCTGGAGCGGGTCTCACTGGTCGCCGATGCCGACGAGATCCCTGAGGACGGCGCCGGTGTGGTGACGATGATGACGCTGCACACGGCCAAGGGGCTGGAGTTCCCCGCGGTGTTCGTCACCGGCTGGGAGGACGGCATGTTCCCGCACATGCGGGCGTTGGGCGATCCGACCGAGCTGTCCGAGGAGCGGCGGCTGGCCTACGTGGGCATCACCCGTGCGCGGCAGCGGCTCTACCTGAGCCGGGCCAAGGTCCGCTCGTCGTGGGGCCAGCCGATGCTCAACCCGGAATCCCGGTTCCTGCGGGAGATCCCGGAGGAACTCATCAACTGGCGCCGCGTGGAGCAGCCGGCGTCGGCGTTCAGCGCTCCTGTCGGTAACGCGGGCCGCTATGGCGCTCCACGTCCGGCCCCGGCCCGCCCGGCGGCAGCCCGTAACCGCCCCCTGATCGTGCTGGAGCCGGGCGATCGGGTCACCCACGACAAATACGGCCTGGGACGGGTCGAGGAGGTCTCAGGGATGGGCGAGACGGCCATGTCGCTGATCGACTTCGGCAGTGCGGGGCGGGTCAAGCTGATGCACAACCACGCGCCGGTGCAGAAGCTCTAGCCGGTTCCTCTACACCAGTGCCTGACGCCGGGCAGTAACGCCAACCCGGCGACGACGAGCGGTGCGATGCTCAAGGTCATGTGGGTGGCCCAGGCCAGTGGTGTGGCGATCAGCGCGACGGCGGAGACCACCGCGCCCACGATCACGATGACCTGACCAGACGTCTTGCACAGCATCAACTGAACCGCGCCGACGATCAGCGCCACCGCGGCGACGATCAGCACGGCGGCTGCGGCGACGAACCACCACGACGTCGAATGCTGCTGCGCGGAGTCCGGCTGCAGATTGTCCCAGTTCTGCACTGAGTCAAGCAGTTCGAAGAACAGATGCACCAAAACCCCACTCGCGGCGGCCAGCACGTTGATTCCCGCACAGAGCACGGCCAGCACCGTCGTGGTGATGGCGACGCCCTTGCCTCGACGCGTCGAAACAGGTTGGTAGGTCTGTGGATTCATTGCCGTGGTCCCGCCGCCCACCGCCGGGTGGACGGCAGCAAGGTGAGCGCGATGGCCGCGACCGGCAGCACCGGCATCGCGTACACCACGGGATGCAGCCTGGCGCCCGCGATGAACAGGCTGCCGAAGATCAGCAGGCCGATGATCGAGCCGACGACGACCAGCAGCCGCCCCATGCGTCTGCGCAGAAGCACGGCGATGAGCCCGCCGATGGTGGCCGCGGCCGATATCGCGGTGAGAAAACCGATCGCCAGGCAGAACAGCCGGTCGCTGTGCCACCACCCGGCGATGAGGTCGGTGGCGATCATGGCGGTGGCCCAACCGCTGAGGATGCCGGCCGTCGCGGCCGCGATGGAGGTGCGTGGATTGGCGCCGGCCGGGGAACGGGGAATCGCCAGCGGACGGGCGCGGGGAATGTAGCGGGTCTGGGCCTGGTCGTCGGTGTCGCGGGAGATCAAGCCGGTCGCGGGTTCGGCGTCGGCCGCGGTGGGGATGGCGCCGGTCGGGTGGCGACGGATGATGCTGGTCTTGGGTTCGTGCTGCGCCGTCATCGGTGCGGACACGGGCTCGGCGGGTTGTCGCCGGATGATGCGAGTCTGATCGTCGGACGGGCCGGTTGAGGCTCTGTTTTCGGCGGAGTCGCTCACTCAGCCAACATAGTTGCCCGGGCTGAGCCCGCGCTGCGCCAGCCACGGCACCGGGTCGATGCGCTGCGTGCCGTTGAGCAGAACTTCGAAGTGCAGGTGCGGGCCGGTCGAGTTGCCTCGGTTGCCGACGGTGGCGATCTGATCGCCTGCCATGACGCGCTCACCGACGCTGACGTTCCAGCTGTTGATGTGGCCGTACAGCGTGACGGTGCCGTCTGCGTGGCGCAGCTTGACCCAGGCGCCGTAACCGGCCGTCGGGCCGACGTCGATGACCACGCCGTCGGACACCGCGGCGATGGGGGTGCCGATCGGGCTTGCCAGGTCGATGCCGGCGTGCAGGACGCCCCAGCGGTATCCGAAGGTCGAGGTCCAGACGAAGCCCTTGGTGGGCATCACGAACAGTGGGCGCGACAGCCGGGCCTCGCGCTCGGCGCGCTCCTGCGCGAACGCGGCGGCCTTGGTTATCTCTTCGGCGTGCACCGCGGAGCTGTTGTCGGCGGCGACGGTGACGATCTGCATGCCGTCCACCGAGCCTGTGGCGCCGGCGGTGCGTGCGGTGTTGGCACCGGAGGCGACGATGGTGTCGTCGGCGCTGGCCTGCGTGCCGGTGGTCAACGAGTAGGCCCCTGCGGCGGTGGCGCCCGCAGCCATCGCGGCGATCAGCAGGCGGCTCTTGACGGGGCCGGGCGTTTCCTTGCGATGAGCGCCGCGGCGGCTGCTCATGTCGATGACGTCGGTGGCGGCATTGCCGTCACTCACGTCGGTGTGGTTGTCGCGGTAGGCGTGGCTCGAGCCGCGGGTGCCACGGTCGCTGCCGGATTCGGAGCGGAATTCCGACGGCACGGCCAACCGGATGGGGATCAGGTCATCGGTGTCGTGCATGTCGTCGAGCTCGGGGGCGTGGATCACCCGAGATTCCCGGTCGAACGCGCCGGAGCTGTGGAACTCCAGGTCAGAGAGTTTTCCGAACTCGTTGAACGGGATGATGTCGGTGATTTCCGCAGCGTCCAGTGCATCGGCCGACATGTTTTTCCGGTCCCGAGCGTTCATCGATACCCCTGTGGGAGATACGGACGAACGATGCTGCGACAACCCGGAAATCCTTCTCGTCGTGACCTCAACGTGATCTGGACCAGAGGCACGTTAACCAAATCCCAATGATGGTGGCAACTCCTCCGGCTATTCCGCCGCAGAATGTGATCTGTATCACCGCCAGGGCCCGGTGAGATATACCACATCGTCGGTAGGCGGTGGTTACCGCTCACGAGGTGATGGATAAAGTGCCCACGGGCCCGTCGGTGATACTCCAGACCGGGCAGCTTCGAAGTCAACGCAGACAGATACCGCCTCATAGAGGAAACACATGGATCTTTTCGAGTACCAGGCGAAAGAGCTGTTCGCCAAGCACAACGTCCCCACTTCGGCAGGCCGGGTCACCGACACCGCCGAAGGCGCCAAGGCCATCGCCGAGGAAATCGGCAAGCCCGTCATGGTCAAGGCGCAGGTCAAGGTGGGCGGCCGTGGCAAGGCCGGTGGCGTCAAGTACGCCGCCACCGCCGACGATGCGTTCACCCACGCGCAGAACATCCTCGGCCTGGACATCAAGGGCCACATCGTCAAGAAGCTGCTGGTCGCCGAGGCGAGCGACATCGCCGAGGAGTACTACATCTCCTTCCTGCTCGATCGTGCCAACCGCACGTACCTGGCCATGTGCTCGGTCGAGGGCGGCATGGAGATCGAAGAGGTCGCCGCCACCAAGCCTGAGCGGCTGGCCAAGGTTCCGGTCGACGCCGTCAAGGGTGTCGATCTGGCCTTCGCGCGGTCCATCGCCGAGCAGGGCCACCTGCCCGCCGAGGTGCTCGACGCCGCCGCGGTGACCATCCAGAAGCTGTGGGAGGTGTTCGTCAAAGAGGACGCCACCCTGGTTGAGGTGAACCCGCTGGTGCGCACGCCCGACGACCAGATCCTGGCCCTGGACGGCAAGGTCACCCTCGACGCCAACGCCGACTTCCGGCAGCCCGGCCACGCCGAGTTCGAGGACAAGGACGCGACCGATCCGCTCGAGCTCAAGGCCAAGGAGAACGACCTCAACTACGTCAAGCTCGATGGTGCCGTCGGCATCATCGGCAACGGCGCGGGCCTGGTCATGTCGACGCTGGACGTCGTCGCCTACGCCGGTGAGAAGCACGGCGGCGTCAAGCCCGCAAACTTCCTCGACATCGGTGGTGGCGCCTCGGCCGAGGTGATGGCCAACGGTCTGGACGTCATCCTCAACGACACACAGGTCAAGAGCGTGTTCGTCAACGTGTTCGGCGGCATCACCGCATGTGACGCGGTGGCCAACGGCATCGTCAAGGCGCTGCAGATCCTCGGCGACGAGGCCAACAAGCCGCTCGTCGTCCGCTTGGACGGCAACAACGTCGAAGAGGGCCGCCGCATCCTCGCCGAGGCCAACCACCCCCTGGTCATCCAGGCCGAGACCATGGACGCCGGCGCCGACAAGGCCGCCGAGCTGGCCAACAAGTAAGGGACACTTGATATGTCGATTTTTCTGAACAAAGACAGCAAGGTCATCGTCCAGGGCATCACCGGTGGTGAGGGCACCAAGCACACCGCGCTGATGCTCAAGGCAGGCACGCAGGTCGTCGGCGGCGTCAATGCACGCAAGGCCGGCACGAAGGTCGCCCACAAGGACAAGGACGGCAACGACATCGAGCTTCCGGTGTTCGCATCGGTCGCCGAGGCCATCAAGGAGACCGGCGCCGACGTGTCGATCGCCTTCGTGCCGCCGGCCTTCTCCAAGGACGCCATCATCGAGGCCATCGACGCCGAGATCCCGCTGCTGGTGGTCATCACCGAGGGAATCCCGGTGCAGGACAGCGCTTATGCGTGGGCCTACAACGTCGACAAGGGTCAGAAGACCCGCATCATCGGCCCCAACTGCCCGGGCATCATCACCCCCGGTGAGTCGCTGGTCGGCATCACGCCGAACAACATCACCGGCAAGGGCCCGATCGGGCTGGTGTCGAAGTCGGGCACGCTGACCTACCAGATGATGTACGAGCTGCGCGATCTCGGCTTCTCGACCGCCATCGGCATCGGCGGCGACCCGGTCATCGGCACCACCCACATCGATGCCATCGAAGCGTTCGAGAAGGATCCCGAGACCAAGATCATCGTGATGATCGGTGAGATCGGTGGCGACGCCGAAGAGCGGGCCGCCGACTACATCAAGGCCAACGTCACCAAGCCCGTCGTCGGCTACGTCGCGGGCTTCACCGCCCCGGAGGGCAAGACCATGGGCCACGCCGGCGCCATCGTGTCGGGCAGCTCGGGCACCGCCGCGGCCAAGAAGGAAGCTCTTGAGGCTGCCGGCGTGAAGGTCGGCAAGACCCCGTCGGAGACCGCGGCACTGGCCCGCGCCATCCTCGAGGGCTGATTTTCTCGCGCGAGCAGACGCGTAGGCCCCCGCACGCCCGGCGTGTCGGGGGCCTTAGCGTCTGCTCGGCAGTTAAACGCGACCGCCCAGGTGCTCGGCGAGGAAACGTTCGACGGCGTGGTACATGTCGATCTGGTTGTCCGGGTTGAGGAATCCGTGCCCTTCGTCCGCCTTGACCATGTACTCGACCTCGACGCCGCGGCTGCGTAGCGCTTCGACGAGATTGTCGGACTCGGCCTGGACCACGCGAGAATCATTGGCGCCCTGGACAACCAGCAGTGGTGTGCGGATCTGGTCGACCTTCGTGATGGGCGAGCGGGCCAGCATGTCGGCCTCCTGCTGCGGGTCGCTCGGGTCGCCGACGTACATGTGCCAATTGGTGGCCAGGAACGGCCGGGCCACGTTCGGCAGCGTGCGCATGAAGTTCGCGAGACTGGAGATTCCGACGTAGTCGATGGCCGCGGCGAAGACATCCGGGGTGAACGTGACGCCGACGAGCGCTGCGTAGCCGCCGTACGAGCCACCGAAGATGGCCACCCGGTCGCGATCGGCGTAGCCCTGCTTGACGGCCCAGTCGACGGCGTCGATCAGGTCGTCGTGCATCTTGCCTGCGAACTCCCCGATGGCCGCCTTGGTGAAAGCCTTGCCGTAGCCGGTGGAGCCGCGAAAGTTGACCTGTAGCACCGCATATCCGCGATTGGCCAGCATCTGCACATCGGGTTGGTAGGCCCAGACGTCGCGTGCCCACGGACCGCCGTGCACCAGCAGCACCAGCGGCAGATCCACCGGGTCGATCCCGACGGGCAGGGTCAGATAGGCGTGCAGGTCCAGGCCGTCGCGCGAGGTGATGGTGACCGGCTTCATCGGGGCCAGCGCGTCAGGATTCAGATTCGGGTGCGGCCGGAACAACATTCGGCTCTCGCCGGTCGTGTGGTCGTAGAAGTATGTGACGTACGGGTCGCGGTCGTGCATGAAGTTGACGACCCAGCGTTGCCCGCTGCTGTCGGACGATATCCCACCGAGATCGCCTTCACCGAGCTGACTCAGCTTCTGCAGCACCGCAGCGAAGTCCGCGTCCAGCGCGTGAATCACCTGGCGGTCACCGTAATACCGCGCCCCGATCAATTCGCCCGTGCGCTCGCTGAGGATCAGCGGTGACGGCAGCACCATTTGGGCGGCCAGGTCGAACGACGGGTGACTGTCCACTTCGGTTTCCACGCCGGTCGCGACATCCAGGCGGGCCAGCCTGGTTCGGTCGGTGCCGTGGTTGGACCCGAGCCACATGCCGGTGCCGTCAGGGGTGATCGTCACGGGATGGATACCCACGGGATAGTCGGTGCCATCGTAGGTCTTGATGGGCCGCAACGATTTCGTGGCGGTATCCCATTGCGACAGTTCGACATCGCCGTCGGCGGTCAGAACCGACGTGAACAACTCGCCGTGCTGGCTGCACATCCAGTTGACGACATTGCCCGGATTCTCGGCGAGCAGCGTGAGTTCGCCGGTGGCGATGTCGAGTTCGTAGGCGTCGAACAGCTCGGGGTTGCGCTTGTTGAACTGGACCATGGCCTTGCCGGGACGGCCTTTGAGAAGTGTGAAATCTGCCCGGATACCGGGAAACGGCGTGAGGTCGACCGCCGGACTGTCGGGATGGTCCAGGTCCACGCGGTAGATGTGCCAGTTCTCGTCGCCGCCGGTGTCCTGCATGTAGAGCAGCCAGCGCGGATCCTGGGTCCACCGGTAGATGTAGACGCTGCGGGTCTCGTCGGCTGTCACGCACCGCGGGTCGGTGTCGCCATCGAGGTTCTCTATCCACACGTTGAGCCGGTTCTTCCACGGAGCGAGATAGGCGATTCTGGTGCCGTCGGGTGAGATGGTCGCGGCGGTGCGCACGGGTGGGCTGAAGAAGTCCTCGACGGTGATGAGCTCGGGTAGCGCCATGGCGGTCCTTTCGCTGGGCAGGATTGTTCGACGGGCCAGGCTGGCTCGCGATGCGTATTCGGTTGGGGGATAGGGATTTACTGGGTGACCGGCCCTCCAAGGCGGCCGTTGGTGGCTTCGCGGATGGCTCGGTCCATGAGCGAGAGCGCCTCGTCTTGGCTGACGATCTTGCCGTCGACGACGATCGCCCGGCTGACGTCCTCGTCGACGACCCGGAACGCCCCGGTGACGGCGGCCGCGCACAGGCGCACGGTGAGATCGTCTTCCGGCAGGCCCAGCCGGTCCGCGATGACGGGGGTGAGGCCCTGTTCCATCCGGTCGTGCACCATGAGATAGGCAGTGCGCAGGGCAGGTTCGGTCGCCGTCATGGTGGCGAGCCGCACCGCGCTGAGCTCGTCCTCGATGTCCTGTGGTGACAGCGGATGCGCAATGGCGTCTGCCGCAAGGTGTTCGGACAACGACAGCTCGTGCGGCCAGCGCCGCGCGCTCGCGAGGAACCGGTCGGCCGACTTCGCGAGCAGGGGTTCGACGCAACTTTCCTTGCTGCGGAAGTAGCGCCAGATCGTGCGGGTGGAGAGCCCCGCTGCCTCGGCGATGTCGTCACCGCTGGTTCCGGCGACGCCCCGTTCCCAGAACAGGGCGCAGGCGATGCGCGACACCGCCAGACGTGCCTGGTCTTGCTTCTCGCCGATGGTCCTCACCCCCAACCTGTCACTTAGTGACACGTCCAAGGTGTCACTAAGTGACAGTCCTGTCAAGCGCGCCCGTCGCGATACTGCACGACGCGACGCAGCAGTGGGTCGGTCAGGTCGTACCACGTGGCGCGGCGGTCACCGGCGTCCGATTTCGTGCGGACCACCCACCGGGCAGCGGTCAGCCGGCCCAGCGCCGCTGACGCGGTCTGGTTCGAAACACCCACCGCGGCAGCGAGATCGGACACGGTCCGAGCACCTTCGCCGCGCGCGAGTTCGACCACCAGGCGCTGCTCACCGGCAGGCAATTGCCAGAGCCGCTGCTGGTAGGACGGTGCCAGCCGGTCCAGCAATGCGGCGGTCACCGGCTCCAACGCCTGCAGTGCCGGTACGTCGGCGACTTCGGCGACCATCTGCCACAGGCGCGGTGAGCCGCCGACCAAATGTTCGATGGCGGCAAGCCGGTCGCGTCCCTCGGGGGAGCGGAGGTAGTCGGCGAGATCGCCGGTGGGCGCGATGATCTGGGCCCCCTCGTCGATGGTCAGGGCGGGGAGCTCCTCGACGATGAACGATCCGTACCAGGGGTGGGTGCGCGACGCGACTCCCGGGAAGAGAGCTGGCGCGGTCGCGAAAAGCATGACTGCGGTGGATGTTTCGACCCACGCACGCAGGCTGCCTTGGCCTGCCTCGCCGATTGCCTCGAACACCCGGTCCAGGTTCTCGATCGCCACCAGGATCATTCGGCCGTCGGCGAGGTCCAGGATCGCGCGTTCCAACCCGATGACATCGTCGCGCAGTTCCCGAGCCTCGGGCAACCGCGACCGGATGAGCTCGACGAGCAGATCGCCGTAGCTTCCGATTGCGAGGCTGTCTTCCGGGAGCAGCAGCGGCAGAACGGCTTTCGACGTATCCCGGTGGGACAGTGCACGGTGCACCACGACGTGCAGCGTGTGCGTCTTGCCGCTGCCGTGCGGGCCGATCAGCAGCGTGTGCGGGCGTGAGCCGTCGTGCGCCGCATCGATGATCCGGTCGGTCAGCCGCGACAGGAATGCTGCCCGTCCGACGGTGTGCGCGTCGAGGTCGGCCGGATCGACCGCGCCAGGGGTGAACAGCGGAATGCTCATCGCCTCATCGCCAGCCAGGCGGCCTGCACCAAACCCGACGCGAAACAGTCGTCATCGCCGACGCGGCGCAGATAGTGGTCCTGTTCCAGGCGTTCGATGAACGACACCAGTTGGTCGCGGTTGCGGATCGGCGACCCCTCGGACTGCAGCAGATGTGCCGTGGCGTCGACACTCAACGCGTCCGACGCGTGCGCGTATATGTCGAGCAGGTCGGCAATGGCGGCGGCATCGTCGCCGTAGTAGTTGCGCAGCCGGTCCCGGTAGTGCCGCAGGTCCCATGGGTCGTGTGGGTCGATGATGGCGGCGCGCAACAGATCGGGTATCCGGCCGGGGTCGACCAGCCCGGCCTGCGCCGACGCCGCGACGAGGTGCTGGATGTAGTAGGGCACGTTCTCGGCTGCTGCCGCAATGGATTCGGCGACGCGGTGTCGGTCGGTGGTGGCCACTTGAGCGCCGAGCAGCAGGCACTCCGCCAGATAGGTCGCGTGGTCATGGCGGATCGGCCCGACGGTCACTTTACGGATGTCGTTCACCGAGCTCAGCGCGTCTTCTGAAACATGGTGAAAGCCAATGGATCCGGACAGCACGGTGGCGAGCCGGCCGGTGTTGTCCTGCCGGAAGCGTCTCAACAGATGGAGGAACGCGTCCCCGCCGCCGGGCTTCTCGCGTTCGAGGTTGCGCGCCAGCACGGTCACCTCGTCGATGAACAGCACGAGCGGTCCGCGCTCGGCGCGTGATACGGCGCGCTGCAACAGATCGTCGAGAGCGGCCTCGGCCTGGGTGCGTTCGAAGCGGATCGGGCCGGTGACGAAGGCGACCTTCCACCGTTCGACCTCGTGGCGCAGCGCGTTGTCGATGCGGCCGAGCTCGCCCGCCAACGCGGTCACAAATTCTGCGTAGGTCTGGCGTTCGGCGCTGACCGACACCACCGTCAGGCCCTGCTGACGGGCGGTGTGTGCGACGAGTCGGGCGAGCGACGTCTTGCCGTGCCGCCGGTCGCCGACCAACGCGGCGCCGCCCGCGGGCAGGCTCGCGAGAATCTCCTGCTGCTCGCGAACCCGGCCGACGACGTTCGCCGGAGGCACTATGCCGCCCACCACCAGGGACATCGGTCGGATGGGCCATGTCATTCCCAAAGTCTACGCCTGAATTGATGTACGTCTAGATCGATGTACGTCAACATAGGCGTGGAAATGCCGCGACGCCGATACGAACTCTCGAACGACAATCCGTTAGCGTGGCGAATTAACACGTGTCAGGAGGTTGTTCACAGTGGTCGATCAGCGCACACCGGTCATCGTCGGCGTCGGGCAGTTCACCGAGCACATCGGCGCCTCCGACTACCGCGGCATGTCCTCGGTCGAGCTGGCCGCCGAGGGTGCCCGGGCAGCCTTGCATGACTGTGGAGTCGACGCGGGAATGGTGGCCAGGGTCATCGACACCGTCGCCGGCGTGCGGCAGTTCGAGATCTCGAAGCCCACACCGCCTCCGTTCGGAGTGTCCGACAACTACCCACGGTCGGTGGCGCAGCGCATCGGTGCCGAACCCGCCCGGGCCGTCCTCGAGGTCATCGGTGGGCAGGGCCCACAGCATCTGGTCACCGAATTCGCCGGCTCGATCGCGGCGGGGCGCTCGGACGTCGTCCTGCTGTTCGGCTCGGACGCGGTGTCCACCGAGCGGTATTACGCCAAACGGGACGACAAACCCGACTTCACCGAGATCGTCGGCGGCCAGCTGGAGGACCGGGGTTTCGGATACGACGGAATCTTCGACGAATACACCATCGCCCACGGGCTGATCGGCGCGCCCGTCCAGTACGGCCTTCTGGAGAACGCGCGGCGCGCACGGCTGGGGCTGTCGGTGCACGCATACCGGCGGAGCATGGCCGAACTGTTCGCACCGTTCTCCAAAGTGGCTGCCAAGAACCCTTTTTCGTCGTCCCCGGTGGAACGTTCGGTCGACGAGCTGGCCACGGTCACCCAGAGCAACCGGATGATCTGTGATCCCTATCCGCGGCTCATGGTCGCTCGCGATCAGGTCAACCAGGGTGCGGCGGTCCTGCTGATGTCGGTCGAATCGGCGCGGCGGCTGGGTGTGCCCGAGGAGAAGTGGGTGTACCTGCGTGGCCACGCCGACATGAAAGAGCAGAAACTCCTCGAACGGGCCGACGTCGGGGCCAGTCCCGCGTCGGTCGCGGCGGTGGGTGAGGCCCTTCGGGTGGCGGGGATCGGGCTCGACGAGGTGGCCGCGTTCGACCTCTACAGCTGTTTTCCGTTCCCGGTGTTCAACATCTGCGACAGCACCGGGTTGGCAACCGACGACGAACGTGGCCTGACGCTGACCGGCGGGTTGCCGTTCTTCGGTGGGCCGGGCAACAACTACTCGATGCACGCCATCGCCGAAGCGGTCAACGAAATGCGCGACAAGCCTGGACAGTTCGCGCTTGTCGGGGCCAACGGCGGGATCGCCAGCAAGTACTCGGTGGGCGTCTACTCGACGGAGCCCGCTGACTGGGCCGAGGATGACAGCGCCGCGCTGTGCGACCAGATCGCCGCACGGCCCAAGGTCTCGATCACCGAAAAGGCCGATGGTGCAGCCACTGTCGAGACCTACACGGTCCGTTACGACTGGCAGGCGCCGACGGGCATCGTCATGGGTCGGATGGCTTCTGACGGCAGCCGGTTCCTCGCCACGACGAAAGACGAGGCGCTGCTGGCACTGTTGTGCGACGGTGACCCGCTCGGCGCGTCGATCGTGGTGCGGTCCGGTGAGACGGGCAACCGCGCGGCACTGGGCTGACGGACCGCCTGATGCGGCCCCGATTTCGGGGTTCGCCCTTAGGCTGAACGTATGAGCCAGGGCAGTCATCGGGTGCCGCGGCCGAATCCTCGGGCTTTCCGGACGGCTGTGGCTGCCCTTGCGATGATCGCCACCCTGGCGTCGTGCACCCGCACTGTCGACGGCGTCGCGTCCGCCCCGGTGTCAGGCAAGGGCGCCATGGTGGACGGCGGCAACCTCGAGTCGTTGCTGCTCACTCCCGATGTGGTATCCGGCATCGTGGGACTGCCGAACATGGTGACCATCTCGTCGTGGATGAAGCCGGACACCAGTGACAGCGGTGAAAGCTACGTGCCGCGTGACTGTCTCGGGGCGTTGTACAGCGGGATGTCGGTGGTCTACGCAGGCAACGGCTACTCGTCGATCTTCCAGACACGCACCGGCCCCAACAAATCCAAGCCGGACGCCACGCCGTCCATCGACCAATCGGCGTCGGCGTTCGACAGCCCGGCCGAAGCGCAGAAGGCCATGGACGAGTACCTCGACACGCTGCACAACTGTGCCGGTAAGGATTTCACGTACACCCGTATCCAGCTCACCTGGAAACTCGGGAGCCCCACCGATGCAGGCAACGGGATCACCACGATGGAGAGCACGCTGCAAGGTGGTGACCAGGTGATCGACCGGGCGTTGGCCGTCAAGGGCAACGTTCTCGTCGAAGTGCAGTCTCAGGACCGCAAACCGCTGGCCGACGACGTCAAGAAAATCATGGACAAGGTGCTCGACCAGATCGGCAGCTGAGCCCCGTCACACCAGCGCGGCGAGCTTGCCTGCCAGGTGTTCGACGTATCCGGCCACCTCGGACTCGGCACGGTCGGGCAGGCCGAAAAGTACCTCGGTCACGCCGAGCTCGCGCCAGTGCGCCAGCTTGTCGGCGTCCGGTTTGAAGTCCAGCGCCACGATCTGCGGTGCGCCGTCACGCCCAGCGTCCGACCAGGTGTCCTGCAGCAGTTTCACCGGCTCGTCGATGTTGAAGTCGCGCGGCGTGGTGATCCAGCCGTCGGCCGACTTCGCGATCCACTTGAAGTTCTTCTCGGTGCCTGCCGCGCCGACCAGCACCGGGATGTGCGCCTGCACGGGTTTGGGCCACGCCCACGAGGGCCCGAAGTTCACGAATTCGCCCTCGTAGGAGGCTTCTTCCTGCGTCCACAGTGCACGCATGGCTTCCAGGTATTCGCGCAGCATCGTCCTCCGACGTGCCGGCGGAACGTTGTGGTCGGCCAGTTCGTCTGTGTTCCAACCGAATCCGACACCAAGGCTGACCCGGCCGCCGGACAGGTGGTCGAGGGTCGCGATGGACTTGGCCAGGGTGATGGGGTCGTGCTCGACCGGAAGCGCGACGGCCGTCGACAGCCGCACCCGCGAAGTCACGGCGCACGCCGTACCCAACGACACCCATGGATCGAGGGTGCGCATGTAGCGGTCGTCGGGCAGCGACTCGTCGCCCGTGGTCGGATGTGCGGCCTCGCGTTTGACCGGGATGTGCGTGTGTTCGGGCACGTAGAAGGTGGTGAAGCCGTGATCGTCGGCGAGTTTGGCGGCCTTCGCGGGGGCGATGCCGCGGTCGCTGGTGAAGAGAACGAGCCCGTAGTCCATGCCAGAATTAGAACGTGTTCTAGTCCGAAGGGCAAGACCGAGGGTTCCCGGAGCACCGGCGCCGCCTGTGCGGGCCGCGATGAAAAGTTCAGCGCGAGTGTTACCCGTGACCACCTGCTGGATGTTTGCTGGTATCGGACGCCATGACGACCGAACGCATCGCCGACCACGTCAAGTTCGCCTATTGGGTGCCCAACGTCAGTGGCGGTCTGGTGACCAGCGACATCGAACAGCGGACCGACTGGAATTACGAGTACAACGCGAAATTGGCGCAGACCGCGGAGAACAACGGGTTCGAATACGCCCTGAGCCAGGTGCGCTACGAGGCCAGCTACGGCGCCGAGTTCCAGCATGAATCCACCAGCTTCAGCCTCGCGTTGTTGCTGGCAACACAGCGGCTCAAGGTCATCGCCGCGGTTCATCCAGGGCTGTGGCAACCGGCCGTGCTGGCCAAGCTGGGCGCGACCGCCGACCATCTGTCGGGCGGCAGATTCGCGGTCAACGTGGTCTCCGGCTGGTTCAAGGACGAGTTCACCCATCTGGGCGAACCCTGGCTCGAGCACGACGAGCGCTACCGCCGCAGCGCGGAGTTCCTGCAGGTGCTGCGCAAGATCTGGACCGAGGACGACGTCGATTTCCGCGGCGACTTCTACCGCATCCACGATTTCACCCTCAAGCCCAAGCCGCTCAACACCGCCGAGCGTCCCAACCCGGAGTTGTTCCAGGGTGGCAACTCGTCGGCGGCCCGGCGCAACGGCGGCTACTACGCCGACTGGTACTTCTCCAACGGCAAGGATTTCGACGGGGTGACCGAACAGGTCGTCGAGGTGCGCGACCACGCCCGCGATGCGAACCGGGAAGTGCGGTTCGGGCTCAACGGCTTCATCATCGCCCGGGACACGGAAAAAGAAGCGAAGGAGACGTTGAAGGAGATCATCGCCAAGGCCAACAAGCCCGCGGTGGAAGGGTTCCACAACGCCGTGCAGCAGGCCGGCAATTCGACCGGCGACAAGAAGGGAATGTGGGCGGACTCCAGCTTCGAAGACCTGGTGCAGTACAACGACGGATTCCGCACTCAGCTGATCGGTACGCCCGAGCAGATCGCGGAACGCATTGCCGCGTACCGCAAACGCGGCGTCGATCTGATCCTCGGCGGATTCCTGCATTTCCAAGAGGAAATCGAGTATTTCGGTGCCAAGGTGCTGCCGCTGGTGCGCGAAATCGAGGCGGCCGAACAGGATTCGGTCGATGCTCCTGTTCTGGTACCGGCTTGAGATCGGAATGACACCCGGAGCGTGTGCCACCCACACCTCCGGGTGCGCTAGCGTGGAAGATCGAAACGCTCAGGCGGTCGTGATGATGCCCGCGTGAACGCGCTACGCGACGCCCGACCAGCACAGGAGAGGTTCCATGTCCTATCCGCCCAGTAGTCCCGGATACCCGCCCACCTCGCCGTACGGTGCGCCGCAGCAGCCCGGCCGGCCCGCCGCGCCTGCGGCAGCAGCCACGCCCGCGGGGGAGAACGCGCTGCCCACCTATCTGCTCGGTGCCGTCGCCGGTCTCGGTGTGGTGACCTACCTGCTGAGCTTCGTCGGTCTCACCGAGTCGTCCACCGGTGGCTTCTCGCTGGTCTCCCACGGCGAATGGGACATCTACGCCGCCTTGCTCGCCGCCCTGGTGGCCGGGGTGAGCCTGCTGCCCAAGCAGAAGAAGCGTGCCGCGCTGGTGGCCGTGTTGTCGGCGTTCGGATTCCTGCTGGTGATCCGCAATGTCATCGCGTCGCTCGACACGGCGACGTGGGCGTACTGGGTCGTACTCGGCCTCACCCTGGTGCAGACCGGTCTCGCCCTGTGGGTGGTGCTGCTGGAGTCCGGCATCATCGCGCCGCCGGCGCCCAAGCCGCAATACGAGCCGCAGCCTCCGCAATACGGCCAGTACGGCGGCCCGTCGCAGTACTACGGCCAGCAGAGCCAGCCGCAGCACAGCGCCCAGCCCTACCAGCAGGCCCCGCCCCAGCAACAGCGTCCGGGCTACCCGTCGCAGTACGGCAGCTACTCCGGCGGTCCCAACACCGGTGGTTTCCAGGCTCAGCAGAATCCCCAGGGCGGTTCCCAGAGCGGTCCCGCAGGCGGCCACAACGGCCCGCCGACTCCGCCGACCGGTTTCCCCGCGTTCGGACAGCCGCAGCAGCAGCCGCAACAGCCGCAGCAGCAGTCGTCGTCGGGCAGCTCGAACGCTTCTGCGCCGACCACCCAGGTTCCGACGCAGCAACCGACGCAGCACTCGTCCTCACAGCAATCTGGCCCGTCACAGTCGTAAGCTGGTCCGCGCGTGCGCAACCCGCGCACGCGTGATCATCTGCGAGGAGCGGCCAACCCCGTGAGCAACCGGCCAGCCGGCACACGCCAGGCGCGTGAACTGCTTCGGGTCGCATTCGGTCCGTCCGTCGTGGCGTTGGTGGTGATCGCCGCTGTCACGCTGTTGCAGCTGCTGATCGCCAACAGCGACATGACGGGCGCGTTCGGTGCGATCGCCAGCATGTGGCTGGGGGTGCACCAGGTTCCGGTGTCCATCGGCGGCCGGGTGCTCGGGGTGATGCCGCTGCTGCCGGTGCTGTTGATGGTGTGGGGGACGGCCCGCACGACCGCGGCCGCCACGGCGCCCAACTCGTCCTGGTTCGTCACCCGCTGGGTGGTGGCGTCGGCATTGGGCGGTCCGGTGCTGATCGCCGCGGTCATGCTGGCCGTCATCCACGACGCCGCGTCGGTGCTCACCGAGCTGCAGACCCCCAGCGCGCTGCGCGCCTTCACCGGAGTGCTCGCCGTGCACGCGCTCGGCGCGGTGATCGGTGTGGGATCGAAGGTCGGCCGCCGCACCCTGCACCAGTCGCCATTGCCGAACTGGCTGCCCGACGCGTTGCGCGCGGCGATGGCCGGGGTGCTCGCCCTGTTCGGGCTGTCCGGCGTGGTCACCGCGGCCTCGCTGGTCGTCCACTGGGGCACCATGCACGACCTCTACGCCATCACCGACACCGTGCTCGGCCAGCTCAGCCTCACCCTGCTGGCCATCCTCTACATACCCAACGTGATCGTCGGGACCGCGGCCATCGCGGTCGGTTCCAGCGCCCACGTGGGGTTGGCGACGTTCAGCTCGTTCACGGTCTTCGGCGGCGACATCCCCGCGGTACCCGTGCTGGCCGCCCTGCCCACGCCGCCGCTCGGGCCGGTGTGGGTGGCGCTGCTGATCGTCGGCGCCGCGTCCGCGGTGGCGGTCGGGCAGCAGTGTGCGCGACGGCCTCTGACCCTGCTGCCCGCCGCGGCCAAGCTCGGGGTGGCGTCGGTGGTCGCGGCGGTGACCATGGCGCTGCTGGCGTACGCCGCGGGCGGTCGGCTGGGCAACTTCGGGGACGTCGGGGTGGACCAGTCGACATTCGGACCCGCGGTGTTCCTGTGGTTCGCCGGCATCGGCGGGCTGACCGTGGCGATGTCCGGCGGCATCGCCCGCAGGCCGCGACGGGTCGCCGAGCCCGCACCCGAACCGCAGGCCGCCGAGCCGTACGACGACGAACCGCTGGCCGAGCCGGATGAGCTGGACGAGTCAGAGGACCACGAAGCCGACTTCGAGCCCGAGTATCAACGCGGCTACCGGGGTGGTGACGAGGAACCTCCGCTCGACGTCGAGGAAGTCGACGCCCCCGACGAGGAGCCCATCGTGGCGTGGTCGAGCGGTGACACCACCGCCGACACCGACCACGCCGGCCACTACCCGGAGGATCCCGAGGAGCACTTCATCGCCGATCATGACGTGACCGGCGATCCGCCCCGCGACAGAGCCGACTAGGCTGCTGCGCGTGCAGCAACCGCTACATGTGCCCCCGAGCGCACCCGCACGCCTGGTCGTGTTGGCTTCGGGCACCGGATCACTGCTGGCGTCGCTACTGGCGGCCGCCGCCGACGACTACCCGGCCCGCGTGGTGGCGGTCGGAACGGATCGCGCGTGCGCGGCACTCGACATCGCAGCGGCCGCCGGGGTGAAGTCCTACACCGTCCGCTTGGGTGACCACCCCGACCGGGCAGAGTGGGACCAGGCGTTGACCGCCGCCACCGAGGCCCATGAACCTGATCTGGTGGTCTCCGCCGGATTCATGAAGATCCTTGGGCCCCAGTTCCTTTCGCGTTTCAACGGCAGGGTGGTCAACACCCATCCGGCGTTGCTGCCGAGTTTCCCGGGCGCGCACGCGGTGCCCGAGGCGCTGGCCTACGGCGTACGGGTGACCGGATGCACGGTGCATCTGGTCGACGCCGGGGTGGACACCGGGCCGATCCTCGCGCAGCACGCCGTGGAGGTGCGCGACGAGGACACCGAAGAGACTTTGCACGAGCGCATCAAGGTCGTCGAACGGCGACTTTTGGTGGACGTGCTGGCCGCGCTGGCAACCCGCGGCGTGACCTGGACCGGACGAAAGGCGACCATAGGATGAGCGACAAGCGACCGATCCGGCGCGCACTGATCAGCGTGTACGACAAGACCGGCCTTGCCGAGCTGGCCCGCGGCCTGCACGAGGCCGGGGTGACGATCGTCTCCACCGGGTCCACGGCGAAAACCATTGCCTCGGGCGGTGTTCCCGTCACCCCGGTCGAAGAGGTGACAGGTTTCCCCGAGGTGCTCGACGGCCGGGTGAAGACTCTGCACCCGCGGGTGCACGCGGGCCTGCTGGCCGACACCCGCAAGCCCGAACACCTTGCCGCCCTTCAAGAACTGAACGTCGAGGCGTTCGAGCTCGTGGTGGTCAACCTCTACCCCTTCACCGAGACCGTGGAATCCGGTGCGTCGGTCGACGAATGCGTCGAGCAGATCGACATCGGCGGACCCTCGATGGTGCGCGCCGCGGCCAAGAACCACCCGAGTGTCGCGGTAGTGGTGGACCCACTGGGTTACGACGGCGTGCTGGCCGCCGTGCGGGCCGGCGGCTTCACGCTGGACGAGCGAAAGAAACTGGCGTCCTTGGCATTCCGGCACACCGCCGAATACGACGTCGCGGTGGCCGGCTGGATGGCCTCGACGCTGGCGCCGGAAGAGCCCGCCCAACCGCTGCCGGCCTGGTTCGCCGGCACCTGGCACCGTAGCGCGGTGTTGCGCTACGGCGAGAACCCGCATCAGCAGGCCGCCGTCTACCGCGACGATTCGGCGTGGCCGGGCCTGGCGCAAGCCGAGCAGCTGCACGGCAAGGAGATGTCCTACAACAACTACACCGACGCCGATGCGGCGTGGCGGGCGGCGTTCGACCACGAAGAGATCTGCGTGGCGATCATCAAGCACGCCAACCCGTGTGGCATCGCGATCTCGTCGGTCTCGGTGGCCGACGCGCACCGCAAGGCCCACGAGTGTGATCCGCTCAGCGCGTTCGGCGGCGTCATCGCCTCGAACACCGAGGTCAGCGTCGAGATGGCGGAGACCGTCGCCGACGTCTTCACCGAGGTCATCATCGCCCCGGCCTACGAGCCCGGTGCGGTAGAAGTGCTCGCGCGCAAGAAGAACGTCCGCATCCTGGTCGCGTCCGAGCCTTTGGTCGGCGGAGTCGAGATGCGCCCGATCAGCGGCGGGTTGCTGCTGCAGGACCGCGACGCGCTCGACGCCGAAGGCGACGACCCGAACAACTGGACGCTGGCCACCGGCAATCCGGCCGACGAGCAGACGTTGGCCGACCTGGTCTTCGCCTGGCGGGCGTGCCGGGCGGTCAAGTCCAACGCGATCGTGGTGGCCAAGGACGGCGCGACCGTCGGCGTCGGTATGGGACAGGTCAACCGGGTCGACGCGGCGGCGCTGGCCGTGCAGCGGGCAGGGGACCGGGTGGTGGGCGCGGTCGCGGCCTCCGACGCGTTCTTCCCGTTCCCCGACGGGCTCGAGACGCTGACGCAGGCCGGGGTCAAGGCCATCGTGCATCCGGGCGGGTCCATGCGCGACGACGTGGTCACCGAAGCGGCCGCCAAGGCCGGTATCAGCCTGTACCTCACTGGTGCACGGCATTTCGCACATTAATATTGGCGACCATGGCGACTGCGTCGAAAAGGGCCGTTGCGCTGGCGGCTGCGGCGCTGGTGTTGACGTCGTGCACACATCTGGCCGACGGCCACCCGGTGGCATCGCAAGACCTGCTGGCAGCCGCGAAAACCGGGGAGCTCAAGTGCAACCCGGTTGACGCGCCGCTGGTCACGGTGCCTCGGGTGGATGCCGACGAGCCCACCATCAGGATTCCCCAGCCTCCTGGCTGGGAACGGGTGGAGGGCCGCGACACCGATCTGCTGCGCTACACGATGAGCAATGCCAGCCTGCAGAACGGCAATTTCAAGCCGACCATCGTGATCGCGCTGGAGAGCGTCGCTGATGCGATGACACCGGACGAAGTGTTCGCCGCACAGCGCAAGTCGATCGCCACCCTCGGCGTGCCCGAGAGCGCCATGAAGACCGAGAACATCACGATCTGCGGGCTGCCTGCGCAGACCGTGAACTACCAGATACCGCAGATGGGTGTGCTGCAGCCGCACCCGGCCATCGCATTGTTCGTGGCCTACCGCAGTGAACTGCGCACGTACTGCGCAGGATTGACGGTGCAGACCACGGCCCCTGACAACCTGACGTACAAGCGGGACTCCGAGATGATGGTGTCGGGCTTTCAGGTGCTGCCGGTCAAGAACCCGTAGCCGGCGTCAGGCGCTGACCTCGTCTTCGACCTCGGCCGTCACGAATTCGATGAACGATGTGATCTCGTCGACGGCGCGGCGGGCGTCGGGGTTGACGTCGAAGCTCAGCTGGAACATGTGCATCGCCCGTTCCCACACCTGAACCCATACGGGAATTCCGTCCGCGGTGAGCCGGTCGGCCAGGGCGAAGGCATCGTTGAGCAGCATTTCGTGAGTGCCGACCTGGAGCAGGAACGGCCCGAGGCCGTGCAGGTCGGCTTCCGGTGGCATGACGGGTGTGGGTCGGGTGCCGTTGACGGTGGCGAACACGTCGTAGATGAACTTGACCGTTATGAACGGGAACATCACATCCCGATGTTGTTGCAGGGCACGGTATTTGAGCTCCATGTCCGACGAGGTCAACGGCGAGAGCAGCACCTGGCCGGCCGGCGGCACCAGGCCGGCGTCGCGGGCGGCGATCGCGGTGTCGGCGGCGATCAGCCCGCCTGCCGAATCACCGGCCAGCACAATGCGATTGGGCTCATAACCGAGCGAGAGCACATACCGGTAGGCGTCGAGGCCATCGGCGACGGCGTCTTCGATGCCGGCCTGCGGGGCGAGTCGGTAGCCCACGTTCAACACCCGGGCTCCGGTGCTGGCCGACAGTTTCGAGACGAACCGCCGGTGCGAGTTCAGCCCGAGCGTCACGAGCGCCGAGCCGTGCATGTACACGATCACCGATTCGGACTCACGCGATTGGGAGGCCACTACCCACTCGGCCGGGCAATTCGGCAACGCGACCGGCGTCACCTCGGTACCCGGCAGCGGCGGGACGATGCGCAGCGGGCGGTCGATCACGTCGAGATGAGCGCGCTGCAGCAGCGCCGGTGCGACGCGATTGATGCCGAGGCCGATCAGCGTCAACAGGCCCAGCAACGGTCGGAAGAATATCGCCGACCCGATGCCGAGGGCTCTGGACTGCCACGCAGCCGGTCCGAAGTGCACCGTTGTCGGCCGAGAATGCCAATCTAGCGAATTCACGATACCGAGGGTATCGGGTAACTCGGGTGAGGCAAAACGCGGTGTCGGCTCAGGGCATCACGATGGTGGCCTGAGCGTCGATGACCTTGTTGATGTCGGTCAGCGAGCTCATGTCGCGGTACAGCGAGTCGGCGTTGATCTGCAGGACGAACGCCCCACCCGGGATCGGCATCGTCACCGTCTTCTGGGTGATGGCGCGGCGCCGGCCGTCCTTGACGTACGAGCCGCCCAGGGACACCGACGGGAACCCGTTGAGATTGCCGCGGGTGACCCCGCCGACCGGCTCGTACTCCGCGAGGTTCTGCAGTTCGTTCGGCGCGAACTCGAGCAGCTTGTTGGTGTCGACGTCGCCGACGAGCTTGGAGATCAACGAGATCACCGACGGCGGATCCGTCGGGGTCACGCTGTCGTTGACGATCGCCGAGTAGGCCCACGCCGGAGTGCGGTTGCCTGCGTCGGTCCACGGCGGCGGGGTGGGCATGGTGAACACCGGTGCGCCCGGGTCGGCACGGTGAATGGGCGTTTCGGCGATCTTGTTGTCGCGGATGTAGTCGGCGATGGTGTACGAGTGGCCCGGCGGTTGCGGCGGCGTGGATGCCGTCGTCGTCGGGCTCGTCGACGCCGCGGCCGTCGTGGTCTGGGGCCCGGGAGCGGCATCGTCGCCACCCGACGTCACCGCCAGCGTGACTCCACCGACGATCAGGACGACGGCGGCGAGCGCGCCCGCGATCAGCAGGCCTTTGCGCTTGCCACCCGACTTCTTCACCGGTGCCACGTAGGGCAGCGGCGGGGGACCGAAGTTGGTCGCGGGCGCAGGCGGCATCGGGGGATTGGTCGGTGGTTTGCGGGGAGGCTCTGCCACGGACCACGACGAGGTGAAGACGGGAGGCTCCGACGGCGGTGTGGGCCGCGGCGCCGGTGCGCTCGACGGATTCGACGGGGACATCGGCCGCGGTGGGACAGGCATGGGCGGCGGTGCCATCGGGGGCGTGGCCAGAGGCTTCTGGGCCACCGGCGGCGGGGGCGCGAGCGCAGGCATCTTGAGGGTCGCGGAGGCGCCCGCGGCGGCCTCGGCCAACGCGTTGGCGAAGTCGTGGCAGGTGTCGTACCGGTCCTTGGGATCTTTCGCCAAACCCTTGGCCATCACCGAATCGAACACGGCCAGTTCGGGTTTGGTGGCCGCGAGCTTGGGAACCGGGGAGCTCAGGTGGTGGCTGATGACGACTGCCGGGTTGCTGTGCGCATACGGCGGCGACCCGGTGAACAAGCGGTAGGCGGTGGCGGCCAGCGAGTACTGGTCGGCCCGGCCATCGAGGGTCTGGCCCATCAGCTGTTCGGGCGCCGTGTAGGACATCGAGCCCACCGTGATGTTGGTGGACGTCAGCCCGTTCACCTCGTCGGCCCGGCGTGCGATGCCGAAGTCGGTGAGCATGATCCTGCGTTTGGCGCCGTGTTTGCCGGCGACCAGTATGTTGGCCGGTTTGACGTCGCGGTGCAGCAGCTTTCGTTGATGCGCGTAGTCCAGCGCGTCGCCCACCGCGGCTATGATCTCGATCACATCGGCGGCAGGCATCCCCGTCGGATACACGTCGTGCAGCAGCCGGGCGGCGTCGTGGCCGTCGACGTAGTCCATCGAGATCCACAACCGGCCTTCGAACTCGCCCCGATCGTGGACGCCCACGATGTGTGGGTGCCACAGCGTGGCGGCCATGTCGGCTTCGCGGATGAACCGCTGCCGGAACTCATTATCTGCGCTAACGGTCTGCGGAAGCACTTTGAGGGCGTCCTCGCGCGGCAGCCTGGGATGGGCCGCCAGATAGACCTCGCCCATGCCACCAGTGCCCACCAACCTGACGATGGTGAACCCCGCGAAGACTTGACCGCTAGCCAACGGCATGGGCGCAGACTACCGGTCGAGTGGCAGTCGCCACGACTTTGTAGCCCTATGGTGACCGCAAGTCAGACCGGTGACCATGCCGAGCCGCCGGAGCAGTCGTAGCTTGGTGTAGTGAGCCAATCCAAGGATCTGCCTCGGACGGTCGGTGAGCTGCGTGCATCCGGGCATCGTGAGCGAGGCGTCAAAGCCGAAATCCGGGAGAATCTTCTGGCTGCCCTTGCCGACCGGCGTGACGTATGGCCCGGCATCTTGGGCTTCGACGACACCGTGATTCCGCAACTGGAGCGGGCACTGATCGCCGGGCACGACGTGGTGCTGCTCGGCGAACGCGGTCAGGGCAAGACGCGCTTGCTGCGGGCGCTGACCGGGCTGCTCGACGAGTGGACACCGGTGATCGCCGGAGCCGAACTGGGTGAGCACCCCTACAGCCCGATCACGCCGGAATCCATCCGGCGCGCTGCCGATTCCGGTGAGGACCTGCCGATCGAATGGCGGCACCGCAGCGAGCGGTACACCGAGAAGCTCGCCACTCCTGACACCAGCGTTGCGGACCTGGTCGGTGACATCGACCCGATCAAGGTGGCCGAGGGCCGCAGCCTCGGCGATCCCGAAACCATCGCCTACGGCCTGATTCCGCGGGCACATCGCGGCATCGTGGCGGTCAACGAGCTGCCCGACCTCGCCGAGCGGATCCAGGTGTCGATGCTCAACGTCATGGAGGAGCGCGACATCCAGGTGCGTGGCTACACCCTGCGGCTGCCGCTCGACGTGCTCGTGGTGGCCAGCGCCAACCCCGAGGACTACACCAACCGCGGTCGCATCATCACCCCGCTCAAGGACCGGTTCGGCGCCGAGATCCGCACGCACTACCCGCTGGAGATCGAATCCGAGGTCGGAGTGATACGCCAAGAGGCGCATCTGTCCGCCGAGGTGCCCGATTATCTGCTCGGCGTGCTCGCCCGCTTCTCCCGCAATCTGCGTGAGTCCAGCTCGATCGATCAGCGTTCCGGTGTGTCGGCGCGGTTCGCCATCGCCGCGGCCGAGACGGTCGCCGCGTCGGCCCGGCACCGCGCGGCGATCATCGGCGAGGACGATCCGGTGGCGCGCGTGGTGGACCTCGCCACCGTGATCGACGTGCTGCGCGGCAAGTTGGAGTTCGAGACCGGCGAGGAAGGCCGCGAGCAGGCAGTGCTGGAGCATCTGCTGCGCCGGGCCACCGCCGACACCGCGCAGCGGCTGTTGGGTGGCATCGACGTCGGCCCCGTGGTGGCTGCCGTGGAGGAGGGTTCTCCGGTGACCACCGGCGAGCGGGTGTCGGCCAAGGACGTGTTGGCCGCTCTGCCCGCCCTGCCTGCGCTGGATGCGGTGGCCGCGCGACTGGGAGCCCGGTCGGTCGGAGAACGGGCCGCAGCGGTCGAACTGGCCCTGGAAGCGCTCTATCTGGCCAAGCGCATCGACAAGGTGTCGGGCGAGGGGGAGACGGTCTATGGCTAGTGGCCACGCGGCCAGAGGGCACGGGCACACCTCGCGGTATTCGCGATACAGCGGCGGCCCCGATCCTCTGGCGCCGCCGATCGATCTGCGCGACGCACTCGAGCAGATCGGCCAGAACGTGATGGAGGGCAGCTCGCCGCGGCGCGCGCTCTCGGAGTTGCTGCGTCGCGGGACGCGTGACATGCGTGGTACTGACCGGTTGGCCGCCGAGGCCAATCGGCGGCGGCGGGAACTACTGTCCCGCAACAATCTTGACGGCACGTTGCAGGAGATCAAGAAGCTGCTCGACGAGGCCGTGCTTGCCGAGCGCAAGGAGCTCGCCCGGGCGCTCGACGACGACGCCCGGTTCGGCGAACTGCAGCTCGAGTCGCTGTCGCCGTCACCCGCCAAGGCCGTGCAGGAACTCTCGGAGTACTCGTGGCGCTCGCCGGAGGCCCGCGAAAAGTACGAGCAGATCAAGGATCTGCTCGGTCGTGAGATGCTCGACCAGCGGTTCGCCGGGATGAAGCAGGCGCTGGAGAACGCCACCGACGAGGACCGCCAGCGGGTCAACGACATGCTCGACGACTTGAACGACTTGCTGGACAAGCACGCTCGCGGCGAGGACACCGAGCAGGATTTTCAAGACTTCATGGACAAGCACGGCGAGTTCTTCCCGGAGAACCCGTCGAACATCGACGAGCTGCTCGATTCGCTGGCCCAGCGTGCGGCCGCTGCGCAGCGCTTCCGCAACAGCCTCTCGGCGCAGCAGCGCGCCGAGCTGGATGCCTTGGCGGAGCAGGCTTTCGGCTCTCCCTCGCTGATGAACGCGCTGAATCGGCTCGACGCACACCTGCAAGCCGCCCGCCCCGGCGAGGACTGGTCGGGTTCGCAGCGGTTCTCCGGCGACAATCCGATGGGCATGGGCGAGGGCGCGCAGGCGCTCTCCGACATCGCCGAACTGGAGCAGCTCGCCGACGCGCTGTCGCAGAGCTATTCCGGGGCCACGATGGAGGACGTCGACCTCGATGCGCTGGCGCGTCAGCTCGGCGACCAGGCCGCCGTCGACGCCCGCACGCTCGCCGAGCTGGAGCGGGCCCTGGTCAACCAGGGCTTCCTCGACCGTGGCTCCGACGGGCAGTGGCGGCTGTCGCCCAAAGCCATGCGTCAGCTCGGCCAGACCGCACTGCGTGATGTGGCACAACAACTTTCGGGTCGGCACGGAGAACGCGACACCCGTCGGGCCGGTGCGGCCGGTGAGCTGACCGGGGCGACCCGGCCCTGGCAGTTCGGCGACACCGAGCCGTGGAACGTCACCCGCACGGTGACCAACGCGGTGCTGCGGCAGGCCGGCACCGGTGTCGTGGAGCGGCCCATTCGGTTCGCCGTCGAAGACGTCGAGATCTCCGAGACCGAGACCCGCACCCAGGCCTGTGTAGCGCTACTGGTGGATACCTCGTTCTCCATGGTCATGGAGAACCGCTGGTTGCCGATGAAGCGCACGGCGCTGGCGTTGCACCACCTCGTCAGCACACGCTTCCGGTCAGATGCGCTGCAGATCATCGCTTTCGGGCGCTACGCGCGCACGGTCAGCGCGGCCGAGTTGACCGCGCTGGAAGGGGTTTACGAGCAGGGCACCAATCTGCACCATGCGCTGGCGCTGGCGTCGCGGCATCTGCGCCGGCACCCCAATGCGCAGCCCGTCGTGCTCGTGGTCACCGACGGCGAACCCACCGCGCACCTGGAGGGGTACGACGACGGCTCCGAAGTATTCTTCGACTACCCGCCGCACCCCCGCACCATCGCGCACACCGTGCGGGGTTTCGACGAGGTGGCCCGGCTCGGTGCGCAGGTGACGATCTTCCGGCTCGGCAGTGATCCAGGGCTGGCCAGGTTCATCGACCAGGTGGCGCGGCGCGTCGCAGGCCGCGTCGTGGTGCCCGACCTCGACGGACTGGGCGCCGCGGTTGTCGGCGACTATCTGCGATCCCGCCGACGTTGACCTTGTGCCCGTCGGACCAGCCGCCGGACGATTTCGTGGCCTGCCATGACCGCGTGCAGGGCACCCCACTCGGCAGGGATGTAATCGCGTGTCCGCACCAATCGGGCTGCCAATTCCGGTGATTCGTCGCGCAGTATGCGCCGGGCCCGGCGGGCGTGAAAAGTGTTCGACGCGATCTTGATGGCCGGGGCGTCGGCCAGGAGCGGAATCGAATTCTTGATGTTCTCGACCGTCGTCCGCGATTGGTCGTCGAGGCGAATGTTGGCCGCCGGAACTCCGCGGGAGACAACGGCGTAGTTGGCCATCATCTGGGCTTCCGAGAGCTCGGAGCGCACGGCTCCGCCGGAGAACACGAAGCGCGCCTGCGACGGATCGGTCGAGCGCATGGCGATGCGCACGCGCCAGCGGTGCAGGAGCGGCTCGGGGCAGCCGAGCACGAGGATGGCCTCGCCGGGCGTTATGCGGCTCGGGTCAAGGCGGTCGGCCGGCAGCGCTTCTCGGGACGCCTGCCATGTTCTCCACTCACACCATGCCAATCCCGCACCGGCCGTGACCGTCGCGAGACGGAGGTATCTGGTCCACGTGCTCATGGCGCCATTATCGTGCGCCCACTTCGACGCAAGTGTCGCGCTGCGGGCCGCGCAACGACATTTGCGTCGAATTCGAGGCTGCGGGAGCCGAAATCCCGCTGCGTGCGTCTAAGCAGATGTGCGCACTCCGTTTGTCGGCAGCAACGCCGTCGCCGCAGGTCATCTCACCAAGGGCCAGCTGCGACACCGGTACCGGCCCATCTATCGCGACGTGTACGTGCCGCTGCGACACCAGGTATCCCTGCGGGATCGGATTCTCGGCGCGGCGCTCACGTCCGACGGGGTGATCGCCGGCGTGGCTGCGTCGGCGATCCATGGCGCCAAGTGGGTCGGTGACGACGTTCCCGTCGAGCTGGTCGCGGCCGGCAGGCACCAGCGCGGTCTGGTGATCCGCTACGACACGCTGCACGACGATGAGGTCACCACGGTCGCCGGAGTCCGCGTCACCACGCCCGCGCGCACCGCGTTCGACTTGGGCCGCCGCCTGCCGCGCGGCAGGGCAGTCGAATGCCTGGACGCCCTCATGAATGCCTGCCCGTTCTCGATCGAGGACGTCATGCTGATCGCCAAACGCCATCCCGGGGTGCGGGGGCTGCGTCGTCTGCGGGTGGCGTTGCCACTTGTCGACGGCGGAGCGGAGTCACCGAGGGAGACCTGGTTGCGGCTCCTGTTCGTCGACGCGGGATTACCCAGGCCGACCACACAATTCGTGGTGTATGACCACGGCCGCTACGTGCGACGGCTTGACATGTGCTGGGAAGAGTTCAAGGTCGGGGCCGAATATGACGGCGAGCAACACCTCACCAGCCGCGCCCAGTACGCCCTGGATGTTCGGGTGAACCGCGTGCTGCAGCGACTCGGGTGGCACGTCATCCACGTCATCAAAGAGGACTATGGCCAGGACATCGTCGAGCAGGCGCGCAGTGCGCTGCTGGCACGCGGCTGGCAGGGTACGGTTACCGCCCGAGCAGGGTGTCCGTGAGCGCGTCCGCCGAGCCGACCGTGACGAGCGCGCGGGCATGCTCGACGGGTTCTCCGTATCCCCAGTCCACCAGGATGGTCGGAACGCCGTGCTCGGCCGCGCCGATGACGTCGTGCAGGCGGTCGCCGACCATCACCGGATTGCTGGTGTCGACGCCGTCGGCGCTCAGGCGACGCAGTGCCTCGCCCACGATCGACGCCTTGTCGCTGATGGCTTCGTCTCTCGACGCACCGGAGACCGTGACGAAATAGCGTGCCAGCCCCAACCGTTCGAGCACCTCGATCGCGGTGTGCTCGGGTTTCGACGTTGCCACCGCCATCGGAATGCTTTGTTGCGCAAGTGCTTCGAGAGCGGGAAGGATCTCGCCGAACGGCCGGATGTCGGCGTTGCCGATCCGTTGATAGTGCTTACGATAGACCTGTCGCGCGTGCTCGGCTGTCGCGTCGTCGAAGCCGAACCGCACCCGGAACGACTCTGCCGGTGGCGGTCCCACCCACGTGCGCAGTTCGTCGGGTGGCGGGACGGGCAGGCCCAATTCGTTGAGCGTCGCGGCGAAGGATTCGGTGATGTTCTTGGCCGAGTTCGCGATGGTGCCGTCGAGATCGAACAGCACGCAGGTCCACGTCATGGCTGAGGAGCTCACTCGCCAACCCTAATGGGGTCGAGCGCGCCGATCGTGGCGTCGACCCTGCGGCCGGCGGTTTCGTGCAGGGTGAACGCGGCGGCGATCGCCATCAGCCCCGTCACGATGAGGATGGCCGACGGCGACACCGGGCTACCGGTCGCGGCGATCAACCAGGTCGCGACGTAGGGCGCCGTTCCGCCGAAGATCGCGACCGAGATGTTGAAGCCGATCGAGAAGCCGGCGTACCGCACGCGGCTGGGGAAGATCTCCACCATCGCCGCACCGGAGGCCGACATGAACATTGCCAGGCACACTCCCATGGCCGCGTGCACACTCACGATCAACGCCGTGTTGGCGGTGGAGAACGCGGCGAAGGCGGGGAAGACGATCAGCGTGCTGGTTACGGCACCCAGGATGATGACGGGCTTGCGCCCGAATTGGTCGGAAAACCAGGCGAATACAAATATCGCCACCGCCGCCGCGCACAGGCAGATGACGGTCGACGCCGATGCCATGCCGAACGAGAACCCGACCTGCGACTGTAGGTAGGTCTGCATGTAGACGAAGATGAAGTAGAACGCTGCGGCCTGGAACGCGATGCAGCCGATGACTTGGATGACCTGGCGGCGGCTAGCCGTCAAGGCATCTTTGACAGGCGTCTGGCTCACTTCGCCGGTGCTCTGCAGCCGCTCGAATTCGGCCGTGTCGTTCAGGCGCAGACGCAGGTACAGCCCGACGAGCCCCAGTGGACCCGCGATGAGAAACGGTATGCGCCAACCCCAGTCGAACATCGCCGCATGGCTGAGGATGGCGTTGAGGGTGAGCACCAACACCGACGCGACCGCATTGGCGAGGTAACTCGAGCAGTGCCAGAAGCTGACCGTGCGGGCGCGTCGCCCCCGGGCCGCGGATTCGACGAGAAACGTTGCCGCCCCGCCAGGTTCGCCGCCTGCCGCGAAGCCTTGCAGGATGCGCAGGACGACGAGCAGGACCGGCGCGGCTATGCCGATGCTGGCATAGCCGGGCAGCAAGCCGACGGCAAAGGTGGATGCTGACATCAAGAGAATCGCGGTGGCCAGGATCTTCTTGCGCCCGACCTTGTCGCCGAGCCGCCCGAACACGAAACCGCCGATCGGATTCATCAGGAACGCCACGCCGAACGCGGCGAACGTCGCGAGCAGGCTGGCGGCCGGATTCTCGGAGGGGAAGAAGATCTGGCCGAGCAGCACGGCCAGAAATCCGTAGGCCGCAAAGTCGAACCAGGTGATGAAGTTGCCGATCGCTGCTGCCGTGATGGCACGGCGCAGGTCTGCGCCCTGCAACTGGCCCTCGTGTTCAGTCACGCTGTCGACCCCTGTCGCGGCGCTTGCCATGTGCATCCCGATCTGCCAAATTGTGGATTGTCGACCTGTCGACAAAATAGCGGAGAGTGCTCCACCTCACAACCCACCAACGAGAACGGGAGAGTCGATGGCAACGAAAGTCAGGCTTCTGCACGAACGCTTGGCCGCCGTAGTGAGCCAACTTCGGCACGGAGAGATGGTCGTCGTCGCCGACGCAGGCAGCGGTACGTCACCGGCCAGCCTGGTGCCGCTGTCGCCTGAAGTCGAGGTGATCGACGTGGGCATCGCGCCAGGGGTGCCCACCGTTGCCGATCTCGTCTCGGTGCTGTGGGAGGTCGGCGATTTCGAGGCGGCCATCGTCACCGAGGAGATGGCGACGGCCAACCCGGCGGGGCGCCGATTCGTCTCGGACCTCGTGGGCGACGGCAACGTGCATGAATTACGTTATCTCCCAGACTTTTACCGGGTGCGTGACCGGGCGAAGGTATTCATCCAGACCGGCGACTACGCGGTCCATGGCAATGTCGTGCTGGTGGCGGGTTACCCGAGTCCGCCGATTCCGATGGCGTGGCTGACCTCGTCGACGTGGTTCGCCGAACTCGGCGAGGCGTGAGATGCCTTTTCTCGACGGCGAACGCGGCCGGTTCTACTACCGGCACTGGGATGTCGAGGCGCCACGAGCCCAGGTCCTGCTGCTTCACGGTTTCGGCGAGCACACGGGGCACTATCACCGCCTCGCCGGCCAACTCAACGCCGTGGGCCTCGACGTGTGGGGTCCCGACCACATCGGCCACGGCCATACCGGGGGATCGTCCGGCATGTTCGGGTCGGTCGGTGACCTGGTGTCGAACGCTGCTGTGCTGCTGGACGCGATGGCGGCCAGGCGGTTGCCGGTGGTGATCGTCGGGCACTCCCTCGGGGCGGTGACCGGCGCCATGCTTGCTCTCGAAAAGCCCGCTTCTGCAAAGGGTCTGGTGATGACCGGTGCGCCGCTGTGGGGTCTACCGGAACTTGGCCAGCAAGACCTTGTCATGTCCGCCGACGAGGCTTACCTGGATGCTCTGGCGAATGACCCGCTGGGCTTCGACACCGCGCCGGCCGAGCCGAATCTGTGGCGGGCGCTCGAACCCGCCGGGTATGACGTCCGGCGCGCATTGCCTGCACTCGACATGCCGGTCCTGTTGATCAACGGCGAGCACGACGTATTCGCCTCGCCGGCCAAGGCCGCCGAATTTGCCGCCCAACTCCGACGCGGCCGGTCGATGTCGATCCGCGGCGGCCATCACGATATTCCGAACGACGTCCCGCACCGCCGTGTCGCGGCATTGATCGCTGACGCTTGTCTCGACGCGGTCGGCGAGAAGCCCGCCGAGTTCGACGAAAACGCTGCTCCGGCGCCGTGAACACGACACTGCCGTCGAATTCGAGCTACCCTCCAATTGTGCACTTGTCGACAATCAGCAATATCGCTATGCTGACCACGAGCGGTTCGCTCGGACGATTCGCGGTCACGAAGACCGCTCCCAGTGCAAAGGACACACGATGACCAAGAAGCTCGGCGGCATCCTTGCCGCGGTATCCACCCCGTTCGGTGCCGATGGCGAGGTCGACGAGAGCCGGTTGCGGTCCCACGTCGACTTCCTGATCGACAACGGTCTACACGGCCTGGTGCCCGGCGGCAGCACCGGTGAGTTCGCGGCGCTGACGCTCGACGAGCGCAAGCGGGTCAACGAGATCGTCATCGAGCAGGCGGCCGGGCGCGTTCCTGTTGCGCCGCAGACGGGTTCGACGCGGACCGCTGATGCGATCGAGTTGTCCAAGCATGCGGCCGCCGCCGGGGCCGACGCGGTCCTGCTGGTGCAGCCGTTCTATGAAGCACCGACGCGCCGCGAGGTCATCGAGTACTTCGCCACTGTCGGCGAATCGGCGGGCATCCCGGTGATCGCATACAACCTGCCCGGCGTGACCGGCATGAACCTGGACCGGCCGTTCTATCGCGAGCTGCTCGAGCGCACCGACGCAGTGAAATACATCAAGGACACCTCGGGGTCCATCGAGCAGGCGTTCGACCTGATCTTCAATCTCGGCGACGCCATCGACACCTTCGTCGGCTGGGACACCATCGTGCTGCCGGCGTTCTCGGCGGGTGCCGCCGGATCCATCTGGGGCGCACCGAATTTCGCGCCGAAGGAATGTGTCGCCATCTTCGAGCTGGCCAAGGAGGGCAAGACCGCCGAGGCCTTGGCCATCTTCAAGCGCTTGTGGAACGTGTTCGACTTCCTGGGCAAGGAAGGCTATGCCGTGTCGACCAAGGCGGTCGCGCAGGCCGTCGGTATCGATCTGGGCAGCCCCCGCGCACCGTACGGCGAGCTGGAACCCGAAAAGCTCGACGAATTGCGCAAGCTGGTCGCCGAGACCGGACTCAACTACGCCTAACGTTCTGTTTCGGGAAGTGTCGCCGGGGTCGTGGCTGCAACCGCGGCCCCGGCGACACGAGCGCGCAGAGCCGAGGAGGACGCATGCGCTGGAGCCGGATGGTCAACGTGGTGAAGTGCCATGTGGGCGGTGAGATCAACAACGTCGTCACCGGTGGTATCGGCGACGTGCCTGGCGCAACCGTGTTCGAGAAGATGAAATTCTTCCGCGACCACGACGACGACCTGCGCAAGCTGCTGCTGCACGAACCCCGCGGCGCCGTCACTCACTGCGTGAATTACGTTGTGCCGGCGACGGATCCAGAAGCTCAGTTGGGCTACGTGATCGCCGAGTCGACAGAGTACCCGGCGATGTCCGGCTCCAACACCATCTGTGTCACCACCGCGCTCTTGGAGACCGGGATGATCCGCATGACCGAACCGGTCACCGATGTCGTCCTCGAGGCGCCCGCCGGGCTCATCCGGATCCGCTGCACCTGTCAGGACGGCAAGGTGACCAGCGTCGAGTTCGAGAATCAGCCCGCGTTCGCCTACCGGTTGGCCGCGCCGCTGGAGCTGGAGGGGTACCCGACGCTGAGCGTCGACGTGGCCTGGGGTGGCATGGCCTACGTGCTGGCGTCGGCGCAGGAGCTGGGCCTGCAGCTGACCCCCGACGAGGCCAGGGACCTGTGTGAGCTCGGTCAGCGCGTGAAAACCGCTGCTGCCGAACAGATCCCGGTGACTCATCCGGAGAACCCCGAGTTCGCGGGCATCACCCAGACGGAGTTCGTCGGCCCGCTCGACCGTGCCGATGGCGTGCTGACGTCGCGCAACGCCGTCGTCGTCTCGCCCGGACGCCTCGACCGCTCACCGTGCGGCACGGGCACCTCGGCCCGGCTCGCGGTGCTCAAGGCCCAGGGCTTGATCGATGTCGGTGAGCCGTTCATCCACGAGTCGGTGATCGGCTCGAAGTTCGGCGCCCGGATCGACCGCATGAGCACCGTCGGGCCGTATGAGGCCGTCGTCCCGCGGATCAGCGGCCAGGCCTACATCACCGAGATCAGTCAGGTCGGGCTCGACCCGGCCGATCCTTTCCCGACGGGTTACAAGCTCTCCGACACCTGGCCGGTGTGACCGCGCACGACCTCCCCGAGATTGACGAAAGTGCAGTGCGCAGGCGCGCTCAGCGGCATTTTCGTCGAATTCGGCGCGGGATGCCTAGGCTGGACGCCACGACCCGTCCAAGTCCGGAGAGGGGATGCATGTCTCAGGTGGCAGAGCCGGAACCCGACGACCAGACCAATGAGCCGACCGAGATCACATTCGACGAACATTTGCACCCCGCGCGGCCTCGGGCGTTGCGGTTTCGCCCCAGGGTCAAGTCGCCGTTCGTCCGCCGTTCGGTGGCGCAGGACGGACCCGCCACCGGGGACAACCCGGCATACGTGTCCTGGCTGCTGAGCCAGTCGATGCTGGCCGATGCCAACGAGATCAGCCAGCAGTTCTCGGGCCAGGGCTCGATGTGGCAGAACCCCTATGCCACGCCGAGCCCCCGGGGTGCCGTGGACACCGCGGCGGTGTGGTTCACCGCGTATCCGCTTTCGCTGATCACCCGGCCGGGGGAGTCGTTTCTCAAGGCCATGGCCGATGAGGAGATGTGGAAGGCGTTCGCCGAGATCGGCGTCGACGCGATCCACACCGGTCCGGTCAAACGGGCGGGCGGCATCTCGGGCTGGCAGCTGACGCCCAGTGTCGACGGGCACTTCGACCGGATCAGCACGCAGATCGACCCGGCATTCGGGACCGAGGAAGAGTTCCGCCAGATGTGCGGGACAGCCAACTGGTACGGCGGCACCATCATCGACGACATCGTGCCCGGGCACACCGGCAAGGGCGCGGACTTCCGGCTGGCCGAGATGAAGTACGCCGACTATCCCGGCATCTACCACATGGTCGAGGTCGATCCGCTGGATTGGGATCACCTGCCCGAGGTCCCGGCCGGGCAGGATTCGGTCAACATCGACACGGCCACCGAGGATTGGCTCGACAAGGCCGGGTACATCATCGGTCGGCTGCAGCGCGTGATCTTCTACGCCGAGGGCGTCAAGGAGACCAACTGGAGCGTCACCCGCCCGGTGGTGGGCATCGACGGTGTCGAGCGGCGCTGGGTCTATCTGCACTACTTCAAGGACGGGCAGCCGTCCATCAACTGGCTGGACCCGTCGTTCGCGGGTATGCGGCTGGTGATCGGCGATGCGCTGCATTCGCTGGCAGACCTGGGCACCGGTGGACTTCGCCTGGACGCCAACGGTTTTCTGGGTGCGGAGAAGACCGCGGCCGAGGACAGCACCGCATGGTCGGAGGGGCATCCGCTGTCGGAGGCGGCCAACCATCTGATTGCCAGCATGGTCCGCAAGGTGGGTGGGTTCACGTTCCAGGAGTTGAACCTGACCATCGACGACATCCGGGAGATCGGGGAAGCCGGCGCCGACTTGTCCTACGACTTCATCAACCGCCCCGCCTACCAGCACGCGTTGGCCACCGCCGACACCGAGTTCCTCCGGCTGACGCTGCGCACCACGCTCGAACTCGGCGTGGAGCCGGCTTCGCTGGTGCACGCGTTGCAGAACCACGACGAGCTGACCTACGAGCTCGTCCACTGGTCGACCGGCCACCGCGACGACATCTACACCTTCCGAGGCGAGGAGGTCACCGGAGAAGCGCTCGGCGACATCATCCGTAGGGATCTCACGGAGAAGCTCACCGGTGAGAATGCCCCGTACAACCTGGTTTTCACCACGAACGGCATCGCCTGCACCACCGCTACCGTCATCGCCGCGACTCTGGGTATCACCGATCTCGACGAGATCGAGGATGTCGATCGGATCCGGCGGGCGCACCTGTTGCTGGCGATGTTCAACGCGTTGCAGCCGGGCGTGTTCGCGCTGTCGGGCTGGGACATGTGCGGGATGCTGACGCTGCCGCGCGGCGACGTCGAGGAATTGCTGCACGGTGGCGACACGCGTTGGATTCACCGTGCCGCACACGATCTGATGGGGCACAACCCGACGGCGACTCGGTCGATCGCCGGGATGCCAAGGGGGAGAAGCCTTTACGGGTCAATCCCGGAGCAGCTCGCCGACGAGACCAGTTTCCTGCGACAGCTGCAGGCCATTCTGCGGGTGCGCAAGCACTACGAGATCGCCACCAGCCGTCAGGTCGACATCCCCGAGGTGTCCCATCGCGGCATGCTGGTGCTCGTCCACGAACTCGCCAGCGGTGACCATCAGCTCACGGTGCTCAACTTCGCCAACGAGGAGATCGCGGGCACCGTCCGCTCAAAAGCGCTGCCACCCGGCGCGTCGGTGTCGGACATGTTCACCGGTAAGCACTTGGCCACGGTCGACGACCTGCACAGCTTCGCCATCGAAATGCCCGCCCACCACGGCATGTCGCTGCTGGTGGACGGATTGCCTACGCCGCGGGGCGAAGCCGCGAAATGATGCCGTCGATATCGATGGCAAACATCTCGGGGCGGAACACGTGGCCGCCGGGAACCTCATGCCAGTCCTGGGGAATGCCTGCGGCGTCGAGCAATCCGCGGAACTCGCGCTGCCCGGCGAGCACCTCGGTCTCGTTGGCGCTGTCGAACCAGTTGATCGGGTCCGGGCTGGTGCCCGCCACCAGGAAAATCCGCTTGTTGCGGTAACTTTCGATGCGCTCGACCGGGTTGTCTGCGCTGACCCTGGCCTGGTCCCACAGCGGTGCGCCGTAAACGGTGCCGCCGGCCAGGTCGAGTACCGCCGACGTGATGTTGGCCCAGTGCACGACGAGTCCGAAGTCGCGACGCAGGCTCGCCGGCCCGGAGTGGGCGCTCACCGACGCGAAATGGCCGTAGTACTTGGCGGCATACTTCAGGGCGCCGAAGCCGCCCATCGAGAATCCGCCCACTGCGCGTCCGTCGTATTCGGCATAGGCGCGGAAGTTCGCTTCGATCCAGGGCAGCAACTGGGCGATGTGGAATGTCTCCCAGTTGCGCGGGCCGACGAATGAGGCGACCGGGTTGGAGTACCAGCCCGCGTGCCCGCCGTCGGGCATCACCACGATGATCGGCTTTCCCACGGTCCAGTCGCGGATACCCATGAAGTCGAACGAGCGGAAATCGTCGTTGCCGCCGTGGAACATGTACAGCACGGGATAGGTACGCCCGCTGGTGTGATAGTCGTCGGGCAGTAGCACATTGACGCCGGGGTTCCAGCCGATCGCGTCGGTTTGGAAGCGGTAGTACCACAGCCGCGGGTCGCTCTCGTTGCGGTCGACGATGCGAAGACCGAACCCGTCGCTGCGGCCGGCGAAGATCACCAGCGACTGCCCGACCGACAGGGCGTTGGGGTTGGCGATGCCGTTGACAGTGGCGATGACGGGGAAGTAGTTGGCGTCACCGTAGAAGCGCAACGCCAGTGCCGACAACGTATCCCCGGCGACGACGCGGTATTTCGTGACGTTCGGAATGATCAGCTGCTGGCCCGCGACCAGGGCTGCGTTGTCGGCGATGCCGCTGGACGCGGCGATCAAGTGGGCCAGGCCCGCGTCGCCGTAGAAGCGCACCGCCAAGTCCGCCAAGGTGTCTCCCGCGGCGGCGGGGTACCGGGTGAAGTCGGGAAAGATGAGCTGTTGCCCGATATTGATGACGCTGGGGTCGGTGACGCCGCTGGCGGTGGCGACCAGCCGGTAAAGCTCGGCTTCGCCGTAGTACCGCAACGCCAATGCCCACAGTGTTTCTCCCGCGACCACCGTGTGTGTTCTGACCATTTCGTCTCACTCCCCTCGCGTTGAAACAGGCTCTACTTCGATTGTGCGCCCGTTTCTGGGGAATCGGTGGAACGGAATTGGTAGCCGGCCGATTCGTCGTCGACGCGCCACACGTCGACCTCGCCGTCGATGAAGCAGACGAGCCAGCAGATGCCCGAGGCGGACGGCACCGTCATCGCGATCTGGGCCCACGGGGTGTACCGATGGGGGTTGCGCAGGTCCAGACGCCGTACGTATTGGCGCACCCGCACTTCCGGATCGGTCGTAGCGGTGCCGTCCTCCTCGGTCATGACAGGCTCAAGATGACCTGCTTGGTGCGGGTGAACTCCTCCAGCCCCGCGGTGCCGCCTTCTTTGCCGTAGCCCGAACCCTTGAAACCGCCGAGCGGGCCTTCGGGGCCGACGGCCATGTGGTTGTTGACCCACACCACGCCGGCTTCAATTGCGTTGACATTGCGCAAGGCTCGGCCGATGTCGCGGGTCCATACGGAGGCGGCCAGCCCTTGTTCGACGGCGTTGGCCTTGGCGATCGCGTCGGCTTCGTCGGTGAATGTCTGCACCGTCGCCACCGGTCCGAAGATCTCCTGCTGTACCAGATCGTCGTCCTGGCCGACACCGGTGATCAGGGTGGGCTCGAAGAAGAAGCCCGGCCGGTCCAGCGCGTGACCACCGGTGACGAGTTCGGCGCCGGCGGACCGGCCGTCAACCAGCCCCACCACCCGATCACGCTGGATCTGCGAGATGAGCGGTCCCAGAACCGTGTTGGGGTCCGAGGCGTCCCCGACGGTGACGGCCGTGAGCTGATCGGCCAGTGCTGCGACGAAGGTGTCGTGGATCTTCTCGCTGACCAGCATCCGGGTCGCCGACATGCATTCCTGGCCTGCGTTGAACAGGACGCCGTTGGTCAGGATGGGGAGCGCGGCTTCCAGATCGACGTCGTCATAGATGATCACCGGGGCATTGCCGCCCAGTTCGAGCACCACGCGCTTCGGGCTGCCGCCGGCGGCAGCAGCGATCTTGCGCCCGGCCGCGGTCGAACCGGTGAACGACACCAGGCTCACGTCGGGGTGGCGCACAAGCGCATCGCCGATCACGCCTCCGGATCCATGGACGATGTTGAGCACGCCGGGTGGCAGCACCTCCTGGGCCAGTTCGGCGAAGCGGATGGTGGCCAGCGGCGTGAGCTCGGCCGGTTTGATCACCACGGTGTTGCCTGCCGCCAGCGCGGGGCCGAGCTTCCACACCGCCTGCCACAGCGGGAAATTCCACGGCGTGATGCCGAGCACAACACCGAGTGGTTCGCGTCGGGTGTAGGTGGTGTTGTTCTCGACGAACTCGCCGGCAGCCTGGCCGGTGAGAACGCGTGCGGCACCGGCGAAGTGACGCAGCGCGCCCGCGATGCCGGGGAGTTCCACATCCCGGGCGGCGGTGGTGGGCTTGCCCGCGTCAATGGTCTCGAGTCGGGCCAGTTCGTCGATGTTGTCCTCGAGGACCTGGACCAGTTGGTGCAGCAGTTCGGATCGGGCGCCCGGAGTGCGCGCCGCCCAGGCGGGAAACGCTGCGCGGGCCGCGGCGACGGCGCCGTCGGCGTCGTCGACGGTGGACTCGGTCACCTCGGCGATGACCTCACCTGTCGACGGGTTGAGCACCTGGCGGGTCTGGTCGGAGGATCCGGGAAGTGTCTTGCCGTCAATGAGATTCGCGACGGAGATGGACATGGCAGCGTGCCTTTCGGTTCTGTGCGGATCAGAGATGGCCGGTTTGCGTATCGATGGACTTGCCGCGGCGGCTCTTCGGGATGGTCATGTAGATCACGGCGCCCGCCCCGATCACCATCACCATGCCCAACCCGACGTGGATCGGGTCGGAGTAGACCAGCAGGGTGCACAGGACGGCCGACCATGCGATCGCGAGGACGAAGATCACCGGGCTCAATTTGCCGTAATGCCAAGGATGTTTGGGGAGCTTCTTCTTGAGCAGGGCGTAGAGGCCGACGGTGACGACGACGCCGTAGGCCAGGCCCCACGCCAGCGCGGTCATGGCGGTCAGCACCGACAGCAGCGAGGACCACAGGGCGAAGACGACCGACAGCGCGAAGATGGTCAGCGTTGCGTTGATGGGGATGCGTTGCTTGCTGACCTTGCGCATCCACGATGCCGCGGGAATCTGGCCGTCCCGGGCTTGCGACCACAGCACGCGAATACCGGTGAGCTGCAACATGACCACTGCGGCGAACAGGGCGACGATCGCCACCGCTTCGAAGACGTTGGCGAAGGCCGAGCCGACGGCGGTGTCGAGGATGTCCTTGACCGGCAGGGCGCTACCCATGATGGCGGGCAGATCCTGGATGGCCAGCATCAGCATGCCGACCATGACGACACCGACGACGTAGGACGACACATTGGCCAGGACGGAGGCCAGCGGTGCTTTCAGCGCGGCGTTCTTGGTCTCTTCGGAGGCGTTGCCGGTCGCGTCGAACGATGAAATGGCGTAGGCGGGCAGGATCATCGCGAACAGGAACGGGACGAACCAGTGGCCGCCGGTGGCGGTGCCGCCGGAGTCGGTGAGGAAGCCCAACGGCTGGGTCGGATGCTTGAAGAACACCAGCACGCCGATGAGGCCGAATACGCAGACGCACTCGGCGACGACACCGATATTGTTCAGCAGCGCAGCGACTTTGACGCCGGCGATGTTGATGATCGTGGCCAGGACGATCAGCCCGAGCGTCCAGGGCAGCGCGTCGACCGCGCTCTCGAACGTCACACCGAACCAGCCGGCGATGAACGGGGCGATGCTCACCGAGCAGGCGGTGACGGCGACGGTGTGCGCGATCAGCAGCCACCAGCCGGTCTGCCAGGCCAGCCAGGGTTTGCCGGTGATGCGCCCGGTGATCTGGTACACGCCGCCTGCCAGTGGGTAGGACGACACCAGCATGGCCACGGCGAGCCCGACCGTGAAGACCTGCAACGCGCCGCCGACGAGGAACGACCAGAAGGCGGCGGGCCCGAAGAAGCCGATGCCGACGACCAGAGTGGTGAAGATGCCCGAGGCGATGGCGATCGAGGTGAACTGCACGCCGAACGCCGAGAACAGCCCCAGGCTGCGGTTGAGCTCCTGCTTGTAGCCGAGCTTCTCCAGGTAGGCGGCGTCGGCGTCGACTGCCGGAGTGGACGGAGGTCGACGGTGGAACACGCCAGACTCCTCGGGGGTAATCGCCATGGTGACCTCATGTTTTCAATAAGCGGGGGATGCGGCTGCGGAATGGATGACGGCTGTCGCTCGATCCTTATTTTGTACTACTGTCGACAATCTACACGCTAGCCGGAGTGATCGCAATCACTACTTCCGGCTAGATTGCCGGCATGCGGGCTGGTCGCGGTCGGCCGAGGATCAGGCCGCGTCGAGTGCTGCACCGGTGGCACGGGCCAACCCAGCGGGGATCAATCAGCTTGCGCCGCAGGGAGTTCAGCGCAATCAGGCGTCTTTGGCTGCGGCCGTTTCGGCTCGGGGCCGGCCGCCGTGCACGTGGCGGTCGATCTCGGCGGTGATGGCGTCCAGATCGCCGGAGTCGACGATCTTCAGCAGCCGCTTGTGTTCGGCGACCATGTCGTGCAGATCGGCGAAGGCTTGGTGATCTGCCGAGAAGAACAGTTGCAGTTGAGCTTCCCAGCTCCGCCACAACTCCAAAAGCAGTTTGTGGCCGGATAATTCGTAGAATCCCCGGTGAAAACTCATGTGAGCGTCGATGGTCGCCGCAGGGTCGTTGTTGTCCGCGCCGAGCTCCATGTCCTCCAGTGCGCGGGTCACCCTCACGCGCGCGCTTCCGCGCAGGCTCGGGAGTGCGAGCTCGATGGCGTACGGCTCGAGACGCTTGCGCAGGCTGGCGATTTCGGCAATCCCATCGGCGCTGACCTCGGCGACGAACGCGCCGCGGTAGGGAATCTTGTCGACGAGCCCTTCTTCGGCGAGCAGGCCAAGCGCTTCGCGCAGGGGTGCCCGGCTGACGCCCAGGTCGGTGGCGAGGTGGGTTTCGCGTAGCTGGCTGCCGGGTTTGAGGGTTCCGTCGAGGATCGCGGTACGGAGCACCTGGGCGACCGAACTCGGCGTCGTGCGTTGCGTGATCCGTCCCAGCGACACCGCGTCGCGGCCTGCCTCACTCAGCGTCGAGAGCGCGCCGTCTTGCGGGGCTGCAGCCATCGGGTAACTCCTCCCAGCCATGTTGCCTAATTGTCGACAGTAGTCCTTCACGCTCTGCTGTCCACGTTGTACGGCATTTGCGGCCAGATGTCGTCGATGGGGTTGGGCAGCCAGGCGTCGTCGGTGATCAACGGGACGTCACCATCGGCCAACCGCCGGAGCAGTCGCCGCCCCCATTCGACAAGGCGCACCGCCGCTCACTCTCCGGCAGCGGATACGTAGATCGGCCCGCGCTCGATGACGGGATCGAGGATCCCCGTCTCCAACTCGTTGGCGGCATCCTCCAGGCCGGCCGGATCGCGATGCTGGCCGGGATAACCGATGAGTTTCTTGACCTGCGGCGTCATGAAGTAGGCGCCGGCGATCACCGACGACAGCGGGTCGAAGGTGAATTTGTCCTCGGCCCACATCTTCTTCAAGGCGCCGCGCAACTCGGTGTCCGGCACGTCGGCAAGGGCGCGCACGGCCGTCAGGACAGCGTCGAAGACGTCGGCGCGTGCGGCCAGGGCTAGGTGCAGGTACGGCTGAAACTCTTCGGCCGCACTGGCTTTCGGGTTGGGACCGGCTTCGGGAATCAGAGTGTCCGCGATGCGCAGCAGCGTGGTGAGCTCGGTGTCGGTGAGCGGACGCGGTGGCGTGGTCACCCGTGGTGGAACCGACAGGCGCCTCTGACCGGACTGCAGTGTCATGCCATCGCCTTTCTGGCGGTCGTCTGTTCCACGACCTTCTTGCCCACCCGCAGCGCCAGGGCGGTGATGGTGCAGGTGGGGTTGGCTGATCCCGACGTGACGAAGATGCTCCCGTCGGCGATGTAGAGGTTGTCGACGTCGTGGCACTTGCCGTATGAGTCGACGACGGAGGTCTTGGGGTCGTCGCCCATGCGGGCGGTGCCCAGCAGATGCCCGGGTTGATCCACCCAGAGTTCTTGGGTGATAACCCGTTTGGCGCCGGCTGCCTCGTGCGCCTTGACCATCTGTTCGACGGTGAACTTGAGCAGCTTGCGGGTGTTCTCGCTGACCCGGTACTCGACCTTCGGCGCGGGCAGTCCGTCGGAATCGACCAGGGTCTGCGACAGTGTCACGCGATTGTGTTCTTCGGGAAGGTCTTCGGTGTTTGCCGCCCACAGGATGCCGTTGCGTGCCGCGCGGGCAACGTCGTGGATGGCCGGGCCCCACAGCTCGTCGAAATCGAGTTCGCGGTGGGCCTCGATCGCGTTGAGCGGACCGGGAGTCGGCAGGGCATGCAACTTGGCGCCGCGGACGAACCCGCGCGACACATCGGTCTCGTAGAACTCCATGGAGTGGATCAGCTGACCGGCCGGGCCGCGCCAACTTTCCAGATCCTCCTCGTAGTAGCCCAGCGCTGTGCAGTTCGGATGCAGCATGAGGTTCTTGCCGACCAGGCCCGATGAATTGGCCAGGCCCTCGGGATGGCGGTCATCTGCCGACAACAACAGCAGGCGCGGGGTGCCAATGCCGTTGGCGCACAGCACTACCGAATGTGCCGGCTGGAATCTCACCGTGCCGTCCTGGTCGATGTACTGCGCTCCGGTGGCCAACCCGTTCTCATCGGTGACGATCTTCGAGACGCGTGCTCCGGTGACCACCTCGGCGCCGGCCTGCTGCGCCTGCGGCAGGTAGATCAGGTCGAACGAGGCTTTCGCTCCCTGCGGACAGCCCCACTCACAGACGCCCCAGCGCGCGCACTGTTCCAGCGTCTTGTTCTTCTGGCTCGGGATCGCGTTGGTTCCGGGCCACCAATGCCAGCCGAGTGCGTTGGCCGCGGCCGCCGCCTTCATGCCGGGTTTCCCCAGCGGGTGTGGAGGCAGGGGATAGTCGAGGCCCTCGGGGTAAGCGGTGTCCCCGCCGACCCCCGAGACGCCGATGAATTCGTCGACCTCGTCGTGATACGGCTTGAGATCGTTGTAGCTGATCGGCCAGTCATCGGCAACGCCGTCAAGGGTTTTCACGCGGAAATCCGACGGCAGCAGCCTGGGCCATTCGGCACCGTAGTAGATGGAGCTGCCGCCGACGCCGTTGAACATGACCGGCCACATGTCCGAATCGGTGACGTCGACCGGATAGTCCGACGGCAGGCCACGGACGTTGGGATCGTGCGCCCAATTGTGTTGGATGAGCAGTTCCCACTCCGGGAAGTTGGCGGGGAAGTCGCTCGGGTTCACCCAGTCGCCCTGTTCGAGGCAGACGACGCTCAATCCCGCGGCGGCTACTGTGTGGGTGACCACCGCGCCGGACGGGCCTGCGCCGATCACCAGCACGTCGACCTGCTTGTTATCGAATGTCATTGGCTGGCCTCACTTCCTGTGCGACTTGGCCTATGCGCCTGCGAGCACGCCGCCGTCGACGACGAACGCGGTGCCGGTGATGGCGGTGGAGTGATCGGACAGCAGGAACGCTACCGAGTGGGCGATCTCGATGGGCTCGATCGCGCGTCCGATCGGCTGGAAATCGGGCAACCCGGCCTCGAGCGCTTCCCGGCCGCCGAGCGCCTCGTAGTGCGGCACGTTGAGCGGGGTGTCGACGAAGCCTGGGCACACGGTGTTGGCGCGGATGCCCTGCGCGCCGAAGTCCAGCGCGATGGCTTTGGTCAGCGTGAGCACGGCACCCTTGCTGGCCGTGTAGGTGGTCAACAGCTTCTCGGCGCCAATGGAATTGATCGAGCCGAAGTTCACGATCGAGCCGCCGCCGGCCTTGAGCAGCTCCGGTATCGCGTACTTGGAGCCGAGGAAGACACCCTTGACATTCACATCGAAGGTCTTCTGGAAGTCCTCGACCGAGGCGTCCAGGATGGTGCCCGGGATCAGGATGCCCGCGTTGTTGACGATGCCGTCGAGCTTTCCGAACGTATCGACGGTGAACGCGATGAGGTCTTTGACCTGTTGCTCGTCGGTCACGTCGACAACTCGGCCGATGAGGCGGTCGTCGTCGACCTTGAGCTGGGGCAGGTGCTCCGGCGAACGGACGGTGGCGACCACCTGAGCGCCCTCTTCGTGCAGGTGGTGGGCCGTCGCCAGGCCAATGCCGCGTGCGGCGCCGGTGACGATGACGGTCTTCCCTGACAACAGCGTGCCCATGGGGTGCTCTCTTCCTGTCGATGGCCGGACATCTCTTCCGGCGGAATGTCGAGATTGTGCATTTGTCGACAATTGGTCAATAGGAGTGTGCCGTGGACAGTGCGTGGCCGTCAAGCGTGAGTTTGTGCGGCGCGTGGGGGCGGCGGCCCGGTGGCGGCCAGCCGCCGGGCCGGGTGAGGGCGGGCGCCGAGATCAGGACGCCAGTGCCAGTCGGTGCCCGACGCTGTCGGCGGTCACGATGCGATCGACGCCGTGGCCGAATCGGTGTTCGACCCGGGAGATGAGCTGTTCGAGCTGGGCGGCATCCGATGAATCAGCGGCGATCGCGATGACCTGAGATGCACTGTAGCCGTGCAAGATCCGTGTCAGGGGTGCCGCGTGGCGAGCGCTCACGGCGACGCGGCAGCCCGCCTGCAGCAGCTGGTGTGCGGTGTGGCGTCCGTGTTCGGTATCCGCGTCGAGTACCAGGACGACTTCGCTGTTGCGGGGCTGTGCCGACATCGTTTTCTCCTTCGTGTTCGGATGTTTCCAGCCAATCGCCGCCACCTTGGTGCCTGATGAGAGGCCGATGTGATGTGCACTTGAATTGCGGGAGAAGAGGATTGGCTGGGTTGCGGTGGTTGACAGATGCCGGGTGGGGCGGTGCCCAGTTGATTTGCGGGAGCCAGTCCAGCAAATAATGTGCGTGACGCCGCCCACACTCGCGCGTGCGACGCGCCGAACGGATCGGACGCCGTCGAAAATTAACGTGTTTGTCATTGTTCTTATCGCTGACCGAACAGCGGGTGAACAACATGGGTTTTCCCTTGGCGCGCCCTGTCAAAGTGCCTTACATTTCGCTCCGTCTCAGCGCCACAGCACGTCGCGGGGACCTGAATCGAGCTGCGGCGCAATGCCGAAATGACGAAGGGGTATTGGCATGGCAAAACATCGCAAGGCTTCTGAAAGATCGGTGCGCACGCGCACGTTGGTGGCCGGTGTGCTGGCCGGTGGCGCGCTGGCGGCGGTCGTGCCCGCAAGCATCGCGTCGGCGTCCACCGACCCGTCGGCTGACGCCGTCAAGCGTCCGGCATTCGGAAACCCTGCTCCCGGTGTGCGCGTCGCACAGGCGGTCGGTGACAAGGTGTTCAACCAGACGCCGGGCATCAACAAGACTCTCGACGACAGCCCGCTGGGCGAGGGCTACCACATCAACTTCGGCACACCGGCCGGCGGCGTCGACACCAGCACCCGCACGGCGAGCAACCCGAACCCGGCTCCCCTGACCACCGGTACCAACGGCGCCATCAAGGGCGAGCTGAACGTCAACGCGGGCCAGTACTACTACGACCAGACCCAGAAGTGGGCGCAACTGACCGTCGGCAACAAGATCCTCCCCGACGAGAGCGACCTGCCGGGCACCCTTCCGAAGGCGGTCGCCGGGGCCAGCCCCCTCAGCGCCACGAGCGCCAAGCCCTCCAACGCCAACAAGGCCCTTACTTGCGTGGCCGCCGCCACGTGCAGCCACTGATCACGGCGGAAAACAAGAGCGGGCGGGCCAATCGGCCCGCCCGTTTTTCGTCGCTACTCTTCGATCTGGTTGCGTCGCTTCTTGCGTTTGATCCCGACGCTGCCCCATAACGAGAAACCACGGATGCGCACCCGCGGCGCTCCGGGTGAGCCCTCCTCGGGGACGGAATGGTCGAAGCTGCCCATGATGGCGTGGCCACTGATTTCCACGTTCACTTCCGGCGGCACCAGAATGGTCTGCCCGCCGCAAATCGAATAGGACCGGATTTCGACTTCCGGAGCGGTGAAATCGGCGTAGCGCATATCGACCACGCCGCCACCGAAGAGAGTGAATGTCGTGAGCTTCATCGGCACATTCCACCGGCCCCGACGTTCGAATCCGCTCATGATGGCCAGCAACAGCGTCGACGGCGCGGGATGACAGGGGCCACCTTTGTTGCAAGGAATGGCGCCGGGCAGATCGTTGCTCAACCGCGCCAAATCGGCATACGTTTGCGCCGAGTAAGCCTTGGCCAATCGGTCCTCGTATTCCGTCATCGGCAAGCGGCCCGCGGCCGCGGCCTCAGTGAGCAGCTGCGCCACCTGAATCCGATCGGTGTCGGCAGCTCTGGTTGAGCGGCTCTGCGGCGCTGAAGTGCTCATCAGAGACGAGCCTACGACGAACGCCTGCACATGCAAGACGGTTGGCCAAACTGTGGCTTCGGTCGCACCAGCGAAACCGTCAGCCTGCCGAATTTTTATCAGCCTGAGCTGAGGTAATCCTGAAAAGTTGTGGTGCCGACCGCGTTTTCGGGCACCAGATTGGCCCCCGTTTTGTAACCCGCGACAACACGACCGCCGAGCGTGAGACTCAACACGTGCCGCCTGCTGCCGCGTGCCGCGAGGTACATCCGGCCCAGTTCGTCGTGGTCGTGCACCGCCGGGCCGCCGATGTCGGGTACCCGTCCGGCCGGGGAGGCACCGACCAACTCGGCCAACCGGACGGCGACGTCCCGCGTGTCGATCGGCTGGAACCGCACGCCGCGAAGGGCCCACAGCACGGGTGAGAACCGCTGGACCGCGAAGATCTTCTCGATCAGTTCGTGGAACTGCGTGGCGCGAAGCACGGTGTGCCCGATGCTCGACGCCGCCAACGCCTCTTCCACCCGCAGCTTGGCCTTGTAGTACGGCAGCGGGATCCGGTCGATCCCGACGATCGAGATGTAGACGATGTGCTCGACGCCGGACCGGGCCGCCGCGGCGAGCAGGTTCTCGGTGGCGGTGACGTCCTTGCCGCCGGTGGGCTGCGTCGCGCAGTGGACCACGACGTCCACCCCGTCAAGCGCCGCGTCCAGGCCCGTGCCCCTGGTTAGATCACCTTGGCACCAGTGCACACCGGTATAACCAACGCGCTCATGGCGACTCAGCGCCCGTACGGAGTGTCCGGCGGCCGTCACTTCCGGCACCACGTGGTGTCCGAGCGTTCCGGTGGCGCCGGTGACCAATACGCACCGAGGCATGCCCCCCAGGCTAGGTGCGGCTACCGAAAAACCACACCCCCGCTCCGGTGGCCGTGTCGTCCCGCCGGCTCAGCCGAACGGCGAGAGTGCCTTGGCGATGCCGCCGGTGAGCTTGTCCACGGCGTTTTCCCACGGCCCCTTGGCGTCATTGCCCGGCCAGATCTTCTCCCACGGGCCGTTCGAGGTGGCCTGCTCCCACGGGCCCTTGCCGCTGCTGCCGCCGAAGACCTTCTCCCAGGGAGCGTTGGCGGTCACGGTCTCCCATGGGCCGTTGGCGGTCAATGCCTCCCACGGCGCCTGCGGTGTGCTCGAACTCGATGACTTGGACGACGACGTGCTGGGCGCGGCGCCGGCTGCGACCGTGGTGGTCTTGCCTGACGTCGGCGGCTTGCACGGATTGGAGCAGCTGACCGTGGTGCTGGGGTCGGCCAGCGCCGGCGCGGCGAAGGCGAGGGGTGCCGCGATCAGAGCGGCGCCGATCACGGTACGTCGAAGAAGCATCCAGAGTCCTTTGGTCTTTGCGCGCGAGGCCCCCGCCGCAAGGTGCAATTGTTTGCTGGATATTTTTCACCAGCGTCATGCACCGGCAGCTTAAGTCCCGGTGTCGGGTCTTGCAGGGTGGGCCGTATGGCGCCGAAGCACTGCTTCATGCCAGCTCGCCGGGTTATCTGGCCGAGCCGGCGCACTGCTCCCGCGTTTTCCCAGGAAGGGCCTCGGTGGTCCGACGATTCTGTTGTGCAGTGGCTCACACAGTTAGCTGGCTGATAGGTCTGTCACGGTGGTCGTCGGCCAAAACGACAACACCCCCGCGGGAGCTTGGCTCCCACGAGGGTGTTGTGCGGATCGAGTTACTCGGCGGGCGGGAACGCCTTCTCCCAGGCGCCGCCGTTGATCGCCTCGACGCCGTTCTCCCAGGCGCCCTTGGCGTCGCTGCCCGGCCACACCTTCTCCCACGGGCCGAAGGACGTCACTTCGTTCCAGACCGGATCATTCTTCCCGTCATTGTTGATGTCGCCGACGCAGGGAGCGCAGTCGAAGTTCATGCCGCTGGGCTTGGCCATTGCCGGGGCGGCGAAGGCGAGGGGTGCCGCGATGAGAGCGGCGCCGACGGCAGTGCGTCGAAGAATCATGTCGGCTCCTTGTGGTGTTTGCTGAGCAATAGACCCAATCTACGGTGTGGATCCGCTGAACACCAGCTGTGAAATATGCGTGTAGCCCTGATACTTGCCTTTGCAATAACGTTGTCGCTGCTCAGGGCGGTGTTCGTACATTCTGGCTGGTTGCAGGCGTGACTCGGCGCGGGGGTGATTTAGCTCAGGGGAGGCGCAACTTCTAATTAGCTGTGACGTCAATGTGACCTTGGTGGACCGTGGAAAACGCTCCGTACCGCCGGAAAAATTGCCGTTGAGCAGGGGATACGCCGCGCATCTCAGCGTTCTTTAAGGTACGGTTCCCCGAGCACCACTCACAGCACTCTGCCAACCAGGGCACAGCGGCTGCACGGTCGATCAGGCGGGATCCAAGAGAGGAACACAACCGATGGCGTGGACGAAGATTCCTGCTGCTGCGGCGTCGATCGCATGCGCGGCATGCATCGCAGCTGCGACGGCGGTGCCAGGCGCTGAAATGCAGGCGGCCCACCTCGCCAAGGCGGTTAGCGGTGATGTTCAGTTCACGGCTCTCGAGGATGTGCTCACGGATGTATTGACGGCGACCCTTCAGCTGGACTCGCTGAATGGAATCGCCCCTCTGCTGAACTTCGCCACTGGGGGAAGCGGAGACCCGTTTAGTGCATTTGTTCCAGGTATCGAGCCGGGTTGGCCTGGCTACGCAGCCCTCAGCGCGTTGTGGTTTTACCAGAACACCTTTACTGGTAGTACCACTTATGCAGGAATCGAGGGGATTTCAGCATTTAGTGGAATTCCGGGCTATCTAAACGCGTTGGGCGGTGACTTCACCGGGGTTTCGGTATTCGACGGAATCACGTCCTTCCAGAACTTCCCAGAGGAAGGCCTTAAGGCCTTCGTTCCTCTAGAGGACGACCCCAACACCGAGAACGTGAATGAGTATCAGGCCGGCTACGCGGCTCTCAGCGGGCTGTACTTCTACAAGAACTTCGTCGCCAACGGCTTCGACACGTCAGCCGACGGTTTGGGCGGCATTGATGCGTTCAGTGCGCTGCCGCTGTACAAGGATGTGATTGCGGGTGACGAGGAAACCCGCGACAAAGCGCTGCGAGGTCTCGATTCGGTCAGCGCCGTTCCCGAGTACAAGACTCTGTTTTCGCGCGACGCGACAGTTGGGCAGCGGGCTGACGCGTTGAGGAGCCTGGATGCATTCAGTGCAATCCCGGTGTATCTCGGCCTTCCGACAGCGGCGGAAGAGGAAGCGGTCGATCCGAACGTGCTCGCAAAGACCAACATCCAAACCGCGTCGGAGAAAACTGAGGTTTCCTCGTCTGAGGCCGAATCGAAACTGTCAAAGCCGAGCAACCCAGTGACAGCGCTGTCGAGTGTCACGCCGCCGTCCGCTGAGGCGTCGGACTCCGGTGTGCCTGCGGCAGCGCCAGCCGCACCCGAGGCGCCGGCCGCGCCCGCTGGTAGCAGCTCCACTTCGACAAAGCAGAGCAACGGGTCGTACTCAGGCGTCTTCAAGCCCAACAATCCAGTCGTTCTGTTCGGCACAGGTAAGGGCGGTGGCGCCGACAACGGCATCCGCGGCTGGGACAAGGTGGCGAACGGAATTCGTGGCGCGCTTGGACTTCCCAAGGACAACAGCGGCTCCAGCGACAGCGGTAGCAGCGGAGGCGAATAGCCAGTCGACCACCGGTCGTCTCGCTGCTGCAGACAGCTTGTTGACAGCTAAATCTCAGCAGTTCCTCAGCGCCCGGCGTCGAGAAAGTTCTTTGCGCAAGAAATCTTGACGTCAGCGTGCATTACCTGGTGCGACGTGACCTCTTTTGCGGTACTTTGCTGCGTACGTGGGGCGGGGTAGCCCGAGGCGTCAGCAAACTAGGTAGTGCGGCGCCACCCCGATCGCAGAAGGGTGACGCCGATGGTGTTGGCAAGGGTTTCGGGGATGGCAACCGCACTGGCTTGCGCGGCATGCATCGCAGCTGCGGCCGCGATACCCGGGGTGGAGACCGAAGCAGCGCACATCGCAAATTCCGTCGCCGGCGATGTGCAGTTGTCGGCGATTGACCTAAGCCAACTGGCCTGGCTGAACGGCATCCCGGCATGGCAGACGTTCCTGTCGACCGGTGACCTCAGCGCATTCGTTCCGGCAGCCGATGGCAGCGGTGGATATGCCGCTCTCAGCGCGCTGGCCTCGTATCAGAACTTTTTTGCTACCGGTGACATAACGCAGGCCACCGGTCTCGGCGGCATCGCCGCATTCAGCGCGCTGCCGTTCTGGGTCAACGGTGATATCACTGCGATACCGGCTGCATTTAGCGCCGTTCCGGTATACGAGAAGCTTGCCAGTGGCACCGCCACTGTCGATGACCTGGCACCTCTGTCTTCTGTGAATGCGTTGGTCGCCTTCTCGAAAGTTCCCACTGAGGGATTGCAGGCGTTCATGCCCTCCGCCGATGGTAAGAATCCCGGATATGCCGCGCTCAGCGGGGCGTATGACTGGCAGCAGTTTTTGACGACGGGTGACCCGACTGCGCTGTCCGATATAGCTGCCTTCAGTGCCATTCCGAACTTGAAGAACTTCGTCTCATCGGGTGACCTGTCGGCGAAGGGGCTCGGCGGGATCGCAGCCTTCAGCGCATTACCCGCGTTCGGCCTCACATCGCTTCCGGCCGCGGCGCCGTTGACAACCACGACCAAACAGGCAGCACCCCTGACGACCAACACGACCGAAACCCCAGTGGTCAAGGGCGCAGAGATCCCGGAGGTGCAAACCAAGACGGTCGAAACGCCGAAGACGATCACGACAGCGCTTTCAGACGTCACCCCGCCGTCGTTCAACACCGGTAAGCAGGACGCCCCTGAGCAGGCACCGGTCACCCCGGATGTGCCGAGCCTCCCGACCTCGAATGACAAGAGCACTCTTCCGACAGGCAAGCCGTCGAACGGGTCGTACTCAGGAACGTTCAAGCCGAACAACAGCTCTGTCTACCTGTTCGGCAGTGGTGGCGGCAGCAACAGCGCCGACAATGGCATCCGCGGTTGGGACAAGGTCGTCAGCGGCATCAAGGGCGCGCTCGGCGGCAGCAGCAGCTCAAGCAGCGGCGGCTAGCCAACAACGCACCTCACGCAAATCGGGCGGGCTCGCAAGAGCCCGCCCGATTTGTCTTTGTCGTGAGCTACGCCGCGGCCTTGTCGGAAGCCCTCGCGGACTTGCCTTTTGGCGATTTGTCTTCGGTCTGCTCCTTGGCGGGCTTGGTCACCTTGTCGAGCTTCTTGGCGACGTCGGCACGGACCTTCGCCACGGTGTCCTTGACCGACTTCTTGAGCGGATCGTTCGGATCGGCGGCGTGCTTGCCCGGCGCGCTCTTGAGCGAGTCGGCGATCTTCTGCGCGGTCTTGTCGAGTCGGGTGGAGCTGCTCGGCACGTCCAGAGTGCGCAATGTGCTGTTGGTTGACGGAATCGACGTGACAGGTGCCGGCGCTGCTGCGAGCGTCATCGACTTCGCCGCCGTCTTGGCGGGTTCCTTCACCTTCAGCGCCGTGTCTATGGCATCGGTGACCTGCGTGTTGACGCCGTCAAGCGCACCGGTGACCGGTGCGAGCCCGGTCTCGACGGCTTTGAACATCGGATCGGTCAGGTTCTTCTGGATCTGGTCGATCGCGTCGCGCAGCGCCTTCGCCCCGGCTTCGGACAACGCATTCTGTGTCATGGGGGAGAGGTCGACTCCGGGAAGCTTCGGCGTCCACTTCGACGGGGTCAGGGCGTTGGCTTCGATGCCGTCGACAAGGGCGTTGAAGACGGTCTTCGTCGCGGCGAGCTGCTGAGTGGGAGTCAGCGGGGAATGCCAGAGGTACGCCTGCTCGCCACCCATGTCGTACTTCCGCTGCAGGGTCACCGGGTCGACATCCTGGTAGCCCATGTTGACCAGCATGCGCAGGGCATCCTCGACGCTGTCGGTCAGCGGCGTCGGAACATGAACGCCCGGAACCAGATTCAGTAGACGCGGCGCCATGTTGAACGGTTCGAGCAAGGGCAGGTTGCCCGAGTCGTAGGTGATGTAGGTGGCAGTGCCCGGGAACTTGGTGGCGTCAGCGACCTTGTCCAGAGCTTCACCAAGACCGAGGTGCAGCCAGTCGATGTCCTTCGCGGTCCGGACGATGTCGGCCCATCCGGGCACCATCTCGATGCCCTGGCCGCCGGTGGGGTCCAGCATGACCTTGAGACCATCGGCGATGCCCAGGCCCAAGGGGACTATCAGGCTGTCGATGTTGTTGCCGTCGCCGGGTATCAGATAGGTGAGGAACACCCCGCCGGCCGCGGCGTTTGCCCACGCCAGCGGATTGAGCGTGGTCGGCGCATCTGACAGCGGGTTGTAGGCCCAGGTGATGTCGAGAATCGACGTGTTCAGGACCTTGGTCATGTTGCCGTTATTGGCGTCCGCATTGGCGTAGCTGCCCGCCGGCGGAGTGGACAGGTTCACCCCGAGCAGGTTGGTGAAAGGTGTTGCGAGGGCAAACAACCCACCGCCGGGGCGGCTGGGGTTGTTGACGAACACCAGCCACTGTCCGGTGACACCTACGCCCCAGTCGGGATCGTTGGACTGCACCGCCTTGATCATGTCCCGGTAGGCCAGCGAGGTGGTCAGCCCGCCCAGGCTCTCGGAGAAGATGATGGCCCGGCGCTGATTGAGAATCGGCGCGGTCTTCACCAGTGCCGCAACGGCGTTGGCGAAGGCCTTGGCGAGGGCGGGGCCGATGACCGGGATGCCTTTGATCGGTGCGGTCAGCGCATCCGCGACGCCGGTGGTGCTGTATTGCAGCCCGTTGACCGCGTCGTAGACGTCGCTGGGCAGCGGGCCCTTCACCCCGGCCTCGATCGGCGAGATCTTGTCGAGGACGTCCAGGAGTTGGTTGACGGCCGTCGCCAGCTCGCTGCCGCCGACCACTCCGGCGGCTGCTTCGACGACGTTCTGCGGCGTGATGCCCAACAACTCGGCAGCCCAGAAAATCGGCCCGACCCCGTAGATCCCGACGATCTTAGGCATCGACGGCAGTTGGGGCGCCGCGGTGAGGCTGACTTCCGCAGTAACTGTTCGCTTTTCGGCGAGCAGCGCTTCGGGTGCGGACGACGCGACGCCGGCGGTGAGTGCGGCAGTGGTGGCGACGACGGCGGTCGCGACCGCGGCGGCCTTGGTCTTCTGGAGGCGCGCAGGAGTGGGGTGGGACAAGTCGCTTCGGGCCTTCGCTGTGAAGTGGCTGACAGGGCGTGCACACTTTAGCAATACTGTCTAGTCGTCCTGAGGTATTTGCCTGAAAAACTATCTGACGCGTTAAAAGTGGCTCGTCCGCCGCTGCGGACGCGGCTGAGTTTGCGAAAAACGTCGCAGTCGAACCACGGGCGCCAGGGGTTTCGGAAGCCGCTGGTTCCTGTGTACGGGCCGAATCCGACTCCTTGATTCCTCCGGCCTGGAACCCTTTACTGCATGACCTGGACAGTCGGGGCTTCGGTATTGACGTTCGTGCTCGGCGCAATCCTGACCTATGTCATCCACGCGTCAACGCAGCATCAGGCTTTCGCATTGTCTGTTGCTGGACGGAAAATTGCCCTACGTGATGACCGGCGCGAAGTCATCTATGCGTTTATCGACGAGATGCAGGAAATCGAAAAGATGCTCGACCAGGAGTACCGGAATTTGCAAGCAGGTCGACCGTCGTCTGTAACAGAAGCTGACAAGCTGACCCGGCAGCATCGAATGTGGTTCCAGCAGAAGCGTATCGAGGTCGTCGGAAGTGCAGGACTGATTGAAAAATCTCGACACTACGCACTCACCATGGATGATTTGATCTTTCATCCGCCGCCCGACGTTCTAAAACCCGGGTACAGGATTTGGAAGAACACGGACCGGCGAGATGCGAACAAGGCATTTCTGCAGCAGGCCCGTAATGAATTGTATTCGCCCGAAATCTTCCAGAGCGAGGATGAAAGGCGCTCTCGGCGTCCGAGAATTCGCCGTAAACCACGGAACACGGGGTCGCCCGGATAGCCGACCATCGACGGCGGACAGCCGTCGATGGTCGGGCACCCGCAGTTACCCGATCGGCGTGGGCGGCAGCTCGCCGCGGAGCACGGCGAGGGCGTTGTCGGCGGCCAGCGTCGCCATGGCGGTTCGCGTCTCGATGGTGGCTGAGCCGAGATGCGGCACGAGCGCGACGTTTCCGAGCTCAAGCAGCTCGGGATGCACCTCGGGCTCCCGCTCGAAGACGTCGAGACCCGCGCCGGCGATGGTGCCGTCACGCAACGCGGTGGCCAGCGCCGCCTCGTCGACGATCGGGCCACGCGCCGTATTGACGAGGTAGGCGGAGCTCTTCATCGCGGAGAGCTGCTCGGCACCGATCAGGTGATGGGTGGCCGGCCCGTAGGGGCAGTGCAGCGAGACGACGTCCGAGACCGCCAGCAGCTCATCGAGGTCAACCCGGCGCGCGCCGAGCTCGGCCGCGACGTCGGGATCGATCTCGCTGCGCGACTGGTAGACGACATCCATGCCGAACGCCTTGGCACGGCGGGCGGTCGCCTGGCCGATGCCACCCATGCCCACGATGCCCAGGGTCTTGCCCTGCAGGCCGGTGCCGAGCAGGAAGAACATGCCCCACTTCCACGGCTGGCGGTCGCGGATGATGCGCTCACCTTCACCGAGTCGGCGCGTGGCCATGAGGATGAGGGCGAACGCGATGTCGGCGGTCGCCTCTGTCAGCACGCCGGGCGTGTTCGTCGCAACCACGCCGCGCTCCCGGCACGCCGCGACGTCGATGTTGTCGTAGCCCACGGCCACGTTCGCGACGACCTTGAGCTGAGGGCCTGCGGCGTCGAGCAGCTCGCCGTCGACGCGTTCGGTGAGCAGGGTCAGGATGGCGTCGGCGCCGGCCACGCTGCGCAGCAACTCATCGCGGCTGATCGACTCCGGACCCGGCCACGCGTCGACCTCGTGCTCGACGCGCAGCTTCTCGATGGCAGCGTCCGGAACTCGCCCGGTGACCACGACCCGGCTCATTTGGCGCTGATCCACTCGTTCAGGCGGCCGAGGCCCTCGCGGATGTCGTCGACCTCGATGCCCGAGTAGGCCAGACGGATGTACTGGCGCTCCTCGCCCGGCTGGCGGCGGCCGAAGTGCTCGCGCGTGCAGAACGAGACGCCGGTCTGGTGCAGTGCCACGGCGGCGAAGTCGCCGACCGCGGTGTAACCCATGCGATCCATGGCCTCGGTGACGTCGGGGAACAGGTAGAACGTCGAGTGGGGCACGGCAACATTCATACCCGGGATGGCGTTCACGGCTTCGCATGCGGCGTCGCGTCGCTCGCGCAGGACCTTGAGCATCTGCTGGACGGGCTCCTGGGTGCCGCGCAGCGCCTCGATGCCTGCCCACTGCACGTAGTGCGTCGTACATGACTCGTCATTGGTGTTGAGCGTGCTGAACACCTTCGCGAGGTCGACCGGCGCGACGGCACAGCCGAGGCGTGAGCCGGTCATCGCGAACTTCTTGCTGAACGTGTAGAGGATGACCGTGCGCTCGAGCATGCCGGGAAGCGACGCGATGGAGCTCGACACACCTTCATAGCGCGTCTCGAAGTAGGCCTCGTCGGAGAGCACCCAGAGATCGTGCTCCTGGGCGAGCTGCGCGATGGCCTCACGCTCGGCTGCCGTCGACTCCGCTGAGATGGGGTTCTGCAGGTCGTTGTAGATGATCGCCACCGTGTTGGGCGTGATCGAGGCCCGCAGTTGATCGAGGTCGATCGCGAAGCCCTCGTCGGTGGGGACGTAGCGGTACGGCAGCGCTGTGCCGCCGAGGTACTCGATCTGCGACTCGTAGATCGGGAAGCCCGGGTTCGGGTAGAGCACTTCCTGGCCGGGGTTCATGACGGTCTGCAGGAACTTCGTGATGACGGGCTTGCCTCCCGTCATCACGACGACGTTGTCGGGGGAGAGGTCGATGCTGCGGGCCGACCCCAGGTCGTCGGCGAGCGCCTCGCGCAGCTGGGGGATGCCGGGCCCGGGGCAGTAGCCCGTGTAGCCGTCGGCGATCGCCTTGTTCATCGCATCCACGATGTGTGGGGCCGTCGGGATGTTGATGTCGCCCAGGTGGAAGGGAAACACGCGGTGTCCCTTCGCCTTCCAGGCCGCGGCGGCCTGCGCGACGCTGAACGCCGTCTCGGTTCCCAGACGTTCGAGCCGGTGGGCGAGTTGCTGCATCCTGTCGTACTCCTCATCAGCTGAATCACGGCGGTGGCCGAGGGCATCGCCATTGGTATACATTTGGCGTGCGACTAGTATATTACTGATGTATCAGAACGTCGAGAGGTCAAAGCGGGTGAATTCCGCACGTCTCAGGGGCCTGGGCGCGCATCGTCATCGCGCCGGGGCAAGTGCAAGGGCTCTCAGTGCTGGAATCCTGGCCCGCGACGTCTCTCGGGGTCGACGGGTGCACCGGCCGGTGTCGGATCCGCCGCTCTGGCGGCGTTAGGTCGAAAAGGATTGGTGCGCAGCAGGTTTCGTGGGCCTACTACGCAATACTCGACCGCGCGCCCGACCCGGAGGCGAGCACGCGGGAGGTGGGGCGGCAGCTCACCGCGATCGGCGTTGACATCGCCGCCGACGCCCTGCGGGCGAGCGGCCTATGGCCGTCGAAAAGGCTGGGCCGGTCAGCCCTTGTTGACCGTGTTGTTGTTACCGGTGTTGGACACCTTCGGGTCGCCGGCCTTGTAGGTCACGGTGTTGTTGAACCCGAGCACGGCCAGATCCTTGTCGATCTTCTCGAAGGTGATCTTGTTGTCGGAGCCGCCGATGTTGACGCTGGAGCACGTGCCCTTGACGGTCAGCGTGTTGTTGGTGCCGCCGATCGTGAGCGATTTGCCACTGGCGCAATCGATGTCGGCCGTGGTGCCGACCGACGCGTAGTTGATGGTGTTGCCGATCTCGACGTTGAGGCCCGACGTGCCGGCCGTCGCGGACGGTGAAGAGTTCTTGTTGTCCGATCCGCCGCCGCACGCGGACAGCGCGACAACGGCGGCACCTGCCGCGACAACGCCGATGATCCCGGTGGTGTAGCTATGCATGTTCTCTCACTTTCCGTATCAGGCGGGTACGCGATCCAGCCGGTTCGTCATCCCGAGCTCACGGCCACGGTCGACCAGGACCGGGTCCCCGCCCTTGAAGAACACGGTCTGATCGAAGCCGTAGACCGTGACGTCGTTGATGACGTTGTCGGCGACGATCGTGTTCGACGATCCCTGCACCGTGATGGCATAACAGGTTCCGAGGGCGGTGACCGTGTTGCCGGTGCCGTTCACGAACAACGTCGCGCCGTTGCAGTCGATGGTCTGGTTGATGCCCTGCCCTGTGATGTGGGTGTCGCCGTCCTTGGCGGAGGCCTGGGTTACACCCGCGGTCAGCGCCAGCGGCACCGCGATCAAGCCCGCACTCAATCTTCGGCACGCAGCTGTCCAACGCACGGTCATTCCCCTTCGTCCGAATCCGGTGCAACGACATCCGATGCAGGGAAGCGTACGTTGCGCCGCCATCGGTTCGGCAGTGCTTGGGCGGTTCGGTGTACCCGGTCGACCAGTCGCGGGAGTTCGCAGTGCTCGGTAGCGTGTTGTCCGATGCGTCGGCGTGTTGTGGAGGCTGCTGCCGTGGCGGTCACCGCGATAATGACTGTCGCGGGGTGCTCGCACACCGTCAGCGGGACGGCGCAGCGGGCCGATTCCGGCGGCGCAGGCACCGACCGCGGTTATGGATATCTCGACGACAGATGCGGTCTGCTGACCGACAGCTCGGTCCAGGAACTGCTCAAAGCCGACCACATCGTCCGTCCCTACAGCGGCGCGGTCTGCCAGTACGTGCTGTCACGCAAGGCCGATGCCAACGCGTCGCCCGTCATGCTCGATGTCGTCTTCTCGTGGTTCGAGTCAGGATCCTTGGAGCGCGAACGGGCGGTGGCGCAGGAGCGCAAGGCGCAGATCACCGACACCGTCGTCGAGCGTCATCAGGCGTTCCTGGCGCGCCGCGACATCACCGGCGCGGCCTGCGCTGCGACTGCCGCGGCGGGCTCGGGCGTCTTGAGCTGGTGGGTGCAGTACCGCGGGCAGAACAGCGGCGACCCGTGCAAGGACGCCCAGATGCTGCTCTCCAAGACCCTGCAGGCGGAGCTCTGACATGGCGTCGCGAACACTGGTCCTCGGCGTCGCCGTCGGCGCTGCGGTTCTGACCGCGTGCGGACCGTCCGAGCAGGCCGAACAACCCGCCGCGCCACCACCTGCTGGCGGCTTCCACTCCGTGGACTGCAACGGCATCACCGATGCCGATGTGGCCAAGGCCGCGGGCTCGATGTTCACCAAGGCGGTGGTCAGTGACACCGGCTGCTTCTGGCAGGAGAACACCCTGCTGGGCACCTTCGGTGCCGGCATGGGCATCTCGACCTGGTGGTACCGAGGCAGTGACATGGACGCCGAGCGGACGTTGGAAGAACGCGCCGGACGCACGCTGACCGAAGTGTCCATCAACGGCAACAAGGGGTTCAGGGCCCAGGACGCCAATGTCTGCAGCATCTATGTCAGCAAGGGCAGTGACGTCATCACCTGGTCGATCCAGTCGATGAACCCTGCTGTTCTGCCCGATCTGTGCACCGTCACCGGGCAACTCGCCCAAGTCAGCCAGGACCGCGTGAACTGACGTTTGCGGACAGGGAACGGCTAGAGTTTCACCGCGACCCAGTTCAGGGTCTTTTCCCGTCGACCAGAAACGTCCGTCGACCCGATCAGGTGGAGCCCACATGTCAACTCGGCCGGAATCGCAGGCGGCCGGTGGCCGACCGCGCCCGGCGCGGACCACCCGGCTCAGCCGCGATGCGATCGTGAACGCCGCCTTGACGTTCCTCGACCGCGACGGCTGGGACGCGTTGACCATCAACGCGCTGGCCAGCCAGCTCGGCACCAAGGGGCCATCGCTCTACAACCACGTCGACAGCCTGGAAGACCTGCGCCGCACGGTCCGGATGCGCGTCATCGACGACATCATCGGGATGTTGAACACCGTGGGGCAGGGCCGCACCCGCGAAGACGCGATCGTGGCCATGGCCAGCGCGTACCGCAGCTACGCCCATCACCATCCGGGCCGGTATTCGGCCTTCACCCGCATGCCGTTCGGGGGCGACGATCCGCAGTACTCCGCGGCCACGAAGGCGGCCGCCGGACCGGTGATCGACGTCCTGGCCTCGTTCGGGCTGGAAGGGGAGGACGCGTTCTACGCGGCACTGGAATTCTGGTCGGCCCTGCACGGTTTTGTACTGCTGGAGATGACCGGCGTGATGGACGATATTGACACCGATGCGGTGTTCACCGACATGCTGCTGCGCCTGGCGTCCGGCATGCAGCGTCGACAGGCGTAGGCTCTGACCTGCGATTAGTCGACTGCGCACGAGTTTGGTTCGTCGCGGTCGGCCCTGGTATTGTGGTGGATCGTGCCTGGCCGGAAAGGCGCATGCGGCTAAGTGTTTCGCAAGCGTGCCCGCACGCCGGGCCAATTCGCATGTCTTACCAGCATCGGAATTTCTCCGGTGTGAGCACGTGCGACACGCCCGATCGCGGGGTACGCGACTCGGGGGTAACCGCAGTACAGAGACTTGAAGAACAACAGAGCAGCACAAAGCAACACACAGAAAGCCGGTACATGCCAACCATCAACCAGCTGGTCCGCAAGGGTCGCCGCGACAAGGTCGCGAAGGTCAAGACCGCGGCCCTCAAGGGCAGCCCGCAGCGCCGCGGCGTGTGCACCCGCGTGTACACCACCACCCCGAAGAAGCCGAACTCGGCGCTTCGTAAGGTCGCCCGCGTGAAGCTGACCAGTGGCGTTGAGGTCACCGCTTACATCCCGGGTGAGGGTCACAACCTGCAGGAGCACTCGATGGTGCTGGTGCGTGGTGGTCGTGTGAAGGACCTCCCCGGTGTCCGTTACAAGATCATCCGCGGGTCGCTGGACACCCAGGGTGTCAAGAACCGCAAGCAGGCCCGTAGCCGTTACGGCGCCAAGAAGGAGAAGAGCTGATGCCGCGCAAGGGTCCCGCGCCGAAGCGTCCGTTGGTCAACGATCCGGTCTACGGGTCGCAGCTGGTCACCCAGCTGGTCAACAAGGTTCTGCTGGACGGCAAGAAGTCGCTGGCCGAGCGCATCGTCTACGGTGCGCTGGAGCAGGCCCGTGACAAGACCGGCACCGATCCGGTCGTCACCCTCAAGCGTGCGCTCGACAACGTCAAGCCCGCCCTCGAGGTGCGTAGCCGCCGCGTCGGTGGCGCCACCTACCAGGTCCCGGTCGAGGTTCGCCCCGATCGCTCCACCACGCTGGCACTGCGCTGGCTGGTGAGCTTCTCCAAGGCCCGTCGCGAGAAGACCATGGTCGAGCGGCTCGCCAACGAGATCCTCGACGCGAGCAACGGCCTTGGCGCCGCTGTGAAGCGTCGTGAGGACACTCACAAGATGGCCGAAGCGAACCGGGCTTTCGCGCACTACCGCTGGTGATGTCCGCCCTCCGGGCGTCCAGTGTCGGACGCCCGTGAGGGTGCATCCGAACACCTAATCAAGCAAGCGAAAGAGTGGGAAGACTTCCGTGGCACAGGACGTGCTGACTGACCTGAGCAAGGTCCGCAACATCGGCATCATGGCGCACATCGACGCCGGCAAGACGACGACGACCGAGCGCATCCTCTACTACACCGGCGTCAACTACAAGATCGGTGAGACGCACGACGGTGCCTCCACGACCGACTGGATGGAGCAGGAGCAGGAGCGGGGTATCACCATTACCTCCGCCGCTGTGACGTGCTTCTGGAACGGCAACCAGATCAACATCATCGACACCCCCGGGCACGTCGACTTCACCGTTGAGGTGGAGCGCAGCCTTCGTGTGCTCGATGGCGCCGTGGCCGTGTTCGACGGCAAGGAAGGCGTGGAGCCGCAGTCCGAGCAAGTGTGGCGTCAGGCCGACAAGTACGACGTGCCGCGTATCTGCTTCGTCAACAAGATGGACAAGCTGGGTGCGGACTTCTACTTCACCGTGCAGACCATCAAGGACCGCCTCGGCGCCAAGCCGCTGGTGATTCAGCTGCCGATCGGTGCCGAGAACGACTTCGAGGGCATCGTCGACCTGGTCGAGATGAACGCCAAGGTCTGGCGCGGCGAGACCAAGCTCGGCGAGAGCTACGAGACCGTCGAGATCCCCGCGGATCTGGCCGAGCGGGCCGCTGAGTACCGCAGCGAACTGCTGGATACCGTCGCCGAGACCGACGAGGCGCTCCTGGAGAAGTACCTCGGTGGCGAAGAGCTCACCATCGACGAGATCAAGGGCGCGATCCGCAAGCTGACCGTGTCCAGCGAGCTCTACCCGGTGCTGTGCGGCAGCGCGTTCAAGAACAAGGGCGTGCAGCCCATGCTCGACGCGGTCATCGACTACCTGCCCTCGCCGCTGGACGTCGAGTCGGTCCGTGGCCACGCCCCGGGCAAGGAGGACGAGGAGATCCTGCGTCGTCCGTCCACCGACGAGCCGTTCGCTGCGCTGGCGTTCAAGATCGCCGTGCACCCGTTCTTCGGCAAGCTGACCTACGTGCGTGTGTACTCGGGCAAGGTCGAGTCGGGCGCCCAGGTCATCAACGCCACCAAGGGCAAGAAGGAGCGTCTGGGCAAGCTGTTCCAGATGCACGCCAACAAGGAGAACCCGGTCGAGACGGCCTCTGCGGGCCACATCTACGCGGTGATCGGCCTCAAGGACACCACCACCGGTGACACCCTGAGCGACGCGAACAACCAGGTCGTGCTGGAGTCGATGACCTTCCCGGACCCGGTTATCGAGGTGGCCATCGAGCCCAAGACCAAGAGTGACCAGGAGAAGCTGGGCACCGCGATCCAGAAGCTCGCCGAAGAGGATCCCACCTTCAAGGTGCACCTGGACCAGGAGACCGGCCAGACCGTCATCGGCGGCATGGGCGAGCTTCACCTGGACATCCTGGTGGACCGCATGCGTCGCGAGTTCAAGGTCGAGGCCAACGTCGGTAAGCCGCAGGTGGCCTACCGCGAGACCATCCGCCGCAAGGTGGAGAAGGTCGAGTACACCCACAAGAAGCAGACGGGTGGCTCGGGCCAGTTCGCGAAGGTGCTCATCGACCTCGAGCCGTTCCACGGCGAGGACGGTGCGACCTACGAGTTCGAGAACAAGGTCACCGGTGGCCGCATCCCGCGCGAGTACATCCCTTCGGTGGATGCCGGTGCGCAGGACGCCATGCAGTACGGCGTGCTCGCCGGCTACCCGCTGGTGAACGTGAAGGTCACCCTGCTCGACGGCGCCTACCACGAGGTCGACTCCTCGGAAATGGCATTCAAGGTTGCCGGCTCGCAGGTGCTGAAGAAGGCCGCTCAGGCCGCTCAGCCGGTCATTCTCGAGCCCATCATGGCTGTCGAGGTCACCACGCCCGAGGACTACATGGGCGACGTGATCGGCGACTTGAACTCCCGCCGTGGTCAGATCCAGGCCATGGAGGAGCGCAGTGGTGCGCGCGTCGTCAAGGCGCAGGTTCCGCTGTCGGAGATGTTCGGCTACGTCGGCGACCTCCGGTCGAAGACGCAGGGCCGGGCGAACTACTCCATGGTGTTCGATTCGTACGCCGAGGTTCCGGCGAACGTGTCGAAGGAGATCATTGCGAAGGCGACGGGTCAGTAACCCGGTAGCCTCGCAGACCGCACAACTGAACACATCAACACTGCTTAAGTACAAGCACCAACACAGTCCAGGAGGACACCACAGTGGCGAAGGCGAAGTTCGAGCGGACGAAGCCGCACGTCAACATCGGGACCATCGGTCACGTTGACCACGGCAAGACCACGCTTACTGCAGCAATCACCAAGGTTCTGCACGACAAGTACCCGGAGTTGAACGAATCGCGCGCATTCGACCAGATCGACAATGCGCCTGAGGAGCGTCAGCGCGGTATCACCATCAACATCTCCCACGTGGAGTACCAGACCGACAAGCGCCACTACGCCCACGTGGACGCCCCCGGTCACGCCGACTACATCAAGAACATGATCACCGGTGCGGCCCAGATGGACGGCGCCATCCTGGTGGTCGCCGCCACCGACGGCCCGATGCCGCAGACCCGCGAGCACGTGCTGCTGGCCCGCCAGGTGGGTGTGCCCTACATCCTGGTCGCGCTGAACAAGTCGGATGCGGTGGACGACGAGGAGCTCATCGAGCTCGTCGAGATGGAGGTCCGCGAGCTGCTGGCTGCGCAGGACTTCGACGAGGAAGCCCCGGTCGTCCGCGTCTCGGCGCTCAAGGCGCTGGAAGGCGACGAGAAGTGGGTCAAGTCGGTCGAGGAACTGATGGATGCGGTCGACGAGTCGATCCCGGATCCGGTTCGTGAGACCGACAAGCCGTTCCTGATGCCCGTCGAGGACGTCTTCACCATCACCGGTCGTGGCACCGTGGTCACCGGTCGCGTCGAGCGTGGCGTGATCAACGTGAACGAGGAAGTCGAGATCGTCGGCATCCGTCCCGACACCACCAAGACCACGGTCACCGGTGTCGAGATGTTCCGCAAGCTGCTCGACCAGGGCCAGGCCGGTGACAACGTCGGTCTGCTCCTGCGTGGTATCAAGCGTGAGGACGTCGAGCGTGGCCAGGTTGTGGTCAAGCCCGGCACCACCACCCCGCACACCGAGTTCGAGGGCCAGGTCTACATCCTGTCCAAGGACGAGGGCGGCCGCCACACGCCGTTCTTCAACAACTACCGTCCGCAGTTCTACTTCCGCACCACCGACGTGACCGGTGTTGTGACGCTGCCGGAGGGCACCGAGATGGTTATGCCCGGTGACAACACCGACATCTCCGTCAAGCTGATCCAGCCCGTCGCCATGGACGAGGGCCTGCGCTTCGCGATCCGCGAAGGCGGCCGTACCGTCGGCGCCGGCCGGGTTACCAAGATCAACAAGTAAGTTCGATCTGCTGCAAAGCGGCGCTCACCTTCGGGTGGGCGCCGCTTTTGCGTGTAGCAATTGCGTAACGCCTGTGACTGCTGGGGCGATAGTGCAGGTAGTTTTGCTGTGTACGGGTAGGGGGTTCCGCTGTGATTCGTCGTCTGTTCGTGGCGGTATGTTGCGCCGTCGGCCTCATCGGATTGACAGTGGCACCCGCCAACGCCGTGGCGTGCCCCGATGTTCACTGGATCGGTGTTGCCGGCTCAGGTGAACGTGACGACCCGGCTTCCTACGGCGGCATGGGTCGCGTGGTGTACCAGTCACTACAGGACCTGTCCCAGCAGGTACAGCGTGATGGTCGGACCATGACCGCCGAGGCGGTCAACTATCCCGCTGTCGCGGTACCCGACACAGGCAACCTGCTCGGCTGGGCGGGCTTCATGAGCAGTGTCGACGCCGGCGTCGCCGCGCTGGCCAACCAGTACACCGCATTCACCCAGCAGTGCCCTTCCACGAAGGTGGTGCTGGCCGGCTATTCACAGGGCGCGATGGTGGTCCACCGGAACCTGCAAACCCTGGCAGGCAATCCCAATCTTGCGGCTGTTCTGCTGGTCGCCGACGGCGACCGGTTGCCCGCCGACCCGACGTACAACCTCGGTAGCGCCACCGCCGTGCGCGGTGCTGCCGGCAAGGGGATGGCGCAGCAGTGGCCGCTGATGGCGCATGCGCCGACGACTCCGTTGCCGGTAGCCGTCGGCTCCCGCACCATCAGTGTGTGCGATGTCGGGGATCCGGTCTGCGACGCGATCACCGACGACGACGAGGTGACACCGGCCGGGGTGGCCATCCACACGAGCTATGCGCGGGCGCGGTCTGGCGGGTACGCCTGGACCTGGCCGCTGTACCAGCTGCTGGGAGCGGCGCTGCCGGTGGGCAACACGGCCACCGTCGGACCGCCGATGTGACGGTCCTCGCGTAGAGCGGCCGATTACCTTACCAGTCGAACCGCGCAAGAGTCGGCGATTCTGGCAAATTTTTCTGCAGATCACGGTTAGATCGAGGTTGCGCACGCCACCATCGCTGGCAATTTGCTGTGGGTATTGGTCAGGAATTGCCGCGCCACCAGCGTTGTGGCCGCGTTTATTGCTTTGACCAGCAAAGATGCGGGAATGGGCGTGCCTCCACGCGCGCATGAGAAATGGCCGACAAGGCTCATCTGGCTTTGCCGCGCATCTGCCCGTCTGATTACAACGTGATCCTTGACACACCTTATGGCAAAGCTTACTGTCTGCTTGCGAAATCGAAATTGACAGTGCTGTCAGTTGAGGGGAGCGCCGCTGATGGCTGATAACGACCATGGTCCGGGCACGCGACGTACGCGCGGCGCGCACAGGATGCCGGCGAGACACTCGGTCCTCACCCGCACGGTAGCCGCCGGGGGCGCGGCGTTCTGTATCGGCGCCGTCGCGGAAACCCCCGCGGCGGAAGCCCTGTCGATCATTCTCCCGGCCGGCGGAGCCGGGAACACCACTCAGCTCAACATCCTCGAGGGCAACATCATCAACCCTCAGGTCGCGATCCCGGGGTCGAACGTCAGCAGCAATTCGACGGCGGGCGGCATTGCTGCGGGCAACGGCAACAACAGCACGGTCGTCGCGGGGTCCACGTTCTGGTCCCAGACCATCAACCTGGCGGGCACCACCGGAACGGGAAATACCACTCAAGTCGACATCTTCTCGTACAACGTCATCAACCCGCAGCTGAGCATGGGCGGCAGCAACACGAGCAACAACTCATCGGTCAGTAACGTCGCCACCGGCAACGGGAACAACAGCAGCACCACGGTGACGTCGGGAGCTGGGACAACCATGGTCGGCGCGGCGGTCGGCAACGGCAACACCACGCAGATCGCGATCGGCTCCGGCAACATCATCAACCCGCAGTGGAGCTTCGGCGGCAGCAATACCAGCAACAACACCACCGTCGGCAATGTGTCCGCAGGCAACGGCAACAACAGCAGCACCACCGTGGACTCGACGGGAGGATCTGGGACCACCGCCGTCGGGGGCGTGACCGGCAACGGCAACACCGTCCAGACGTCGTTCCTGTCCTTCAACATCATCAATCCGCAACGCAGCTTCGGTGGCAGCAATACCAGCAACAACTCGACGACCAGCAATGTGTCGAGCGGGAACGGGAACGGCAGCAGCACGGATGTGAGCGGGGGCGGCGGTTCGACGACCGTCGTCGGCACGACCGGTAACGGCAACACCACCCAGCAGTCCAACCGTTCGGGGCAGATCTTCAACCGCCAGACGACCTCTGCCTTGCCGTCGCTGTCCTTCCGGCCGCCGACGTCGACCTCCGGCCCGGCTTCGACGCAGTCCTCCGGGGCGGGTGTCACGTCGGTTTCGGTATCCACCGCATCGTCGCCGTCGCCGAAAGCGCGCACCACGTCGTTCGGTGGTGGTGCGCTGGGCGGTGTGCGTTCGATCGCCTCGAAGCTGTCCGGTCAGTCCGGCGCAGGCCCGCGCCACGCAAAGGCTGACGGATGACATCGCGTTATCAGCACCACACCGACCTGCCGCCATGAGAGCGCCCGCAGGTTAGTTTTCCGCGGACGGGCCCGTGCGGGCGCCGTCAATTGAAGCATCGCCAATTGCGCGATAGCCGATGGGCTGAATTGTCGCCGACAGCTGCCCGTTGAATTCTGCTGGAATTCGGTACTACGCGTGCCGTGCATTCGACGTGTAACTCAATCTGATGTGATGTGTTTTCGCGTGTGTGCGACCCCGCGAAACGGTACTCGTCGTCCATATATTTGCAATTGAAAAAGCAAACAACACAGCGAAATTAAATGCTTGACACGGTTGTGTAAAGCGCAATAGATTCCAGCTCAAATGGCACTTCAGGGGAGGTGTGTAGATATGACAATCTGCAGTCTCGGTGCGCATGAATTGGAAGACATAAGCCGTAGTCCACCTGGTGATTAGGCGCGCCCGGCGCCTTTCCTGTTTGGCGGCTGATGCAGGCCGGCCATGTGCGAATGCATTTCATGGATCGGACCTTCACGGGTCCCTCAATTAATACAGCCATGCCCAAAAACAGCAAATACCAAGGAGCTCAGACAATGGGTAAGCACACCAAGCCTCGCAAGCCGACTTCGTGGAACAAGACGCTCGCGGCCGGCACCGTTGCCGGTACGACTGCGTTGGGATTCGGCGCTTTGGCTGCGCTGGATTCACCTATGGCCAACGCCTCGTTGTTCAATTTCTCGAACTTGTTCAACCCCAGCCCCAAGACCACCACAGTGGTCGGGACCACGGGCAACGGCAACACCACCCAGAAGTCGACCGCGTCGGGGAACATCAACAATCCGCAGGCCAGCGTGCTGAGCCCAGCCGTCGGCGGCGTCTCGAGCAGCGGCCCGGCCACGTCATCGGCAGTCGGTGGTCCGGGCACCAGCACCTCGGCCAATACCGCGGTCAACACGGGTGGAGCTGCGGTTGGTGGTCCGACGACGGGCGGCACGGCGGCGAGCACCACGACCGGCGTTAGCCCGGCCGTCGGCGGAGCAGGCGTCGGTGGGGTTTCGACAGGTGGTTCGGGGGTCGGCGGGGCAGGTGTCGGCGGTTCGAACGTCAATGGCGCCACCACCGGTGGGACGTCGACCGGCGGTACGAACGCTGCCGTTGACACCGGCGGCGCCGGACTGGGCGGCTCAAATGTCAACGGCGCCACCACAGGTGGCCCCGCGACGGATGCCGTTGTCAGCGCCAACCCGGCGACTGATGCGTCCGCGCCGGTCAACACGCAGACCGGTGGTACGGCAGCTGTTGTCAGCACCGGAGATGGCACTGCGACCGCGGGCGGCCCGACCGGGCCGACTACCACCAGTAGCGCGACCAGTGGGGACACCTCAAGTGGCGGGGCGACCGGCGGAGCGGCGACCACCGGGCAGACCGGCGGGGCCGGCACGGGTGGCGCGGTGACGACCTCCCAGACGGCCGGAGGCGGAACGTCCGGCGGCGGCACCACCAACCAGACTGCCGGCGCAGGTACTGGAGGCGCGGGCACCGGAGGATCGGCGACATCGGGCGGCGGTCAGGGTGGCTCGGCCACCGGCGGCGCGACCACGGGCGGCAATGCCACCACCGGCAACACCACGGGTGGCACCACCAAGGGCGGTAGCGCGGGTTCAGTCCAGTCGAGCACCAGCAGCGCGACGGGTGGCAGTGCCACCAGCGGCAGTGCCACCAGCTCGGCCAACTCCAGTGCCAACAGCGGCAATACGTCGAAGAACAGGACGAGCGTCAACACCTCGAAGTTCAACGGCAACGGCAGCAGCGTCAAGATCGGCTGACATCGCGAAAGGAACCACTGAATGCTGGACCGTCGCCGTCAACCGGCGGCGGTCCAGCGCTTTCTCATCGGGTGGTCTGTTTGGCCCACCCCAGCACCAGCAGTGAGGTGGGCAGCAGCAAGATCGCGATGGTCAGCAGGATGGCCGAAATCCCGCCTCCGGGAGACGATCCCGCGTGTTCGAGCATCTCCAGCACGGTGCCGGTGACCGCGATTCCGACGCCACCCAGCGTCACCATGGAGGTCAGCGCCACGCCCGCCGCAGCGCCGGCCCGCTCAGGCGGTACGACTGCCTGGGTCGCCACTGTGGTGAACGCGTACACCAATCCCATGGTGAAGCCGCAGGCTGTCAGTGCGATGAGGTAGAGCGGCCAACCGCGTGAGAGGGCAAGCACGGCAAGCGAAATCGCGGCGGCCGCACCTGTCGTACCCATCACCGCCATGGGTGGGTACTTCGTGGCCAGCCGTCCGGAGAGCACACCGCCTGCTGCGGCGCCGGCCGACGGGCCGAGGAATGCCAGCCCCGCGGTCAACGGGTCGAGGCCCCGTACCTCCTGCAGATTCAAGGTCGAGAGGTAGATCGCCACCACATAGGCGATGTTGGCCACGGTGCCCGTGAGGATCAGCGCGGTGAACCGTTGGTCGCGCAGAAGCGAGAGATCCACCAACGGCCATTTGACCCGGTGCTCGGTCACGACGAACGCCGTCATGGTCAGGATCGAGATGATGAACGCCGCCACTGTCGGCAGCGAGAGCCAACCCCAACTCGGGCCGCGATCGAAGGTCAGCGTGAACAGGCCGATGCCAATGGTGATCAGAGCGAGCCCGGTGAGATCGATCCGGCGTGGCACGGTTTGGTCGGAGCTCTCCGACATGGTGAGGCCGCCGATCACGGCTGAGACGACGGCCAGGGGCACGAGCAACCAGAAGATCGCGCGCCATCCGACCGTCTGGGTGAGCAGACCGCCGACCAACGGGCCCGCCGCGTTGCCCAATCCGCCTATCCCATAAGCCAATCCGATGGCCCGGGAAGCCCGCTCCGCCGTAAACGAGTTGGTCAGCACACTCACCGAGACCGGGAAGATCAGTGCCGCGCCCAATCCTTGGGCTGCTCTCGAGCCGATCACCCATGCCGCGGACGGGGCCATCGCGCACACCGCCGACGACGCGCCGAACACCGCGATGCCGATCAGCAGGGTGCGCCTGCGGCCGAAGATGTCGCCGATGCGGCCGGCAGGCACCATGCAGGCTCCCAGGGTGAGCATGTAGATGCTGATCACCCACTGCAGATCGGTGGCCGTGGTGTCCAGATCCTCCGCCATCGTGGGCAGGGCGAGGTTGACGGCGAAATAGTCGAGTTGGACGCAGAACAGCGCGGTGGAGACGGCCGCGAGGATCCAGCGGTCGCGGGATGCGGTCGGCGCCGTCACCGCCGCGACCTCCGATGATCTGTCACAACCGTAAGTTTCCTGCGCGCAGTCCAGACATCGAGGATGAATGACGATAATCTGACACCCGTATCGGCGATCCTGAGGAGGGTCAGGTGGTCGGGCGGTATCTGAAGGCTCAGCTGTGGGTGCTGCTCTGCGGCGGCCTGGTCGGGCCGATCTTTCTCGTCGTGTATTTCGCCATCGGCGAGAGCAGCCTGGTGCGGTGGATGTTCTGGACGGGTCTGCTGATCACTGCGGCCGATGTTCTGATCGCCCTGGCCTTGGCGAACTACGGCGCCAAGTCCGCTGCCAAGTCGCAGTTCCTGGAACAGCAGGGTGTGTTGGCACTTGCTCAGGTCATCGGCATCGCCGAAACCGGCACCATGATCAACGATCAACCACTTGTGAAGCTCGATCTCCGCATCGAAGGGCCGGGTTTGACGCCGTTCGAGAGCCAGGACCGGGTCATCGCCTCGGTGACGCGGATGCCGCTGATCACCGGCCGCAAACTCGTCGCGCTGGTCGACCCCGCCACCAGGGACTATCAAATCGATTGGCAGCGAAGTGCTTTGGTAGGCGGTCTGGTGCCGGCTCAGTTCACCGTGGACGAGGACCGCCGGACCTACGATCTGTCGGGGCAGGCCGGGCCGCTGCTGGAGATCCTGCGGATCCTCAAGGCCAACAACGTCCCGATGAACGGCACCGTCGACATCAGGTCCAACCCTGTGGTGCGCCAACAAGTCACCAATGTGGTGCGCCGTGCGGCGGCGCAGCAGGCCCCGGCGGCACCCGTGCCTGCGCCCACCGTGCAGGCCCCCGAACCGTCGACCGCGCAGCGGTTGCAGGAATTGGAGACATTGCGCGCCACCGGTGCCATCACCGACGCGGAGTACACCGCCAAACGACAGCAGATCATCTCGGAGTTATAAGAGTCGGCAGATCAATTCGGGGGGACGGCAGTGGTCGCATCCGACCAACAGACGGCAGAGAAGGATCAGAAGGTCAGCCTTCCCACGTTGACCGCCATGGTCGTCGGATCGATGGTCGGCTCGGGTGTCTTCCTGTTGCCACGCCGATTCGGCGTCGAGACCGGTGTCGCCGGTGCGCTGATCGCCTGGACGATCGCGGGCACGGGCATGCTCATGCTGGCGTTCGTGTTCCAACGGCTCGCCACGCGCAAGCCCGATCTGGACGCCGGCATCTACGCATACGCAAAGGCGGGGTTCGGTGACTACGTCGGCTTCAATTCCGCGTTCGGGTTCTGGGCGTCGGCGTGCGCAGGCAACACGTCGTACTGGGTGCTGATCATGACGACGACGAGCGCGCTGTTCCCCGCGCTCGGTGCGGGGGACACCGTCGTCGCGGTGCTCTGCTCGTCGGTCGGCGTCTGGTTGTTCTTCTCCCTGATCCTGGCCGGCGTCAAGGAAGCCGCGATCATCAACCGGATCGCGACCTTCGCCAAGGTGGTTCCGATCCTGGTGTTCATCGTGATCGCCCTGATCGCCTTCAAGGCGGGCGTATTCGCCGACAACTTCTGGGGTGGCGACGGGAACTATTCCTGGGCCTCACTTTTCGACCAGGCCAAGGGCACCATGCTGATCACGGTGTTCGTGTTCATGGGGATCGAAGGCGCCAGCGTGTATTCGCGGTTCGCCCGCAAGCGCGAGGATGTCGGCCGCGCCACGGTGATCGGCTTTCTGTCGGTACTGGCGGTGTTCATGCTGGTGACACTGTCGTCCTACGGTGTGCTCCCGCAGTCCGAGCTGGCCGGCGTCGCGCAGCCGTCCATGGCCTCCGTGCTGGAATCGATTGTGGGGCACTGGGGCTCGATTTTCATCAGGGTCGGGGTGATCCTGTCGGTACTCGGTGCGTACCTGGCCTGGACGTTGATGGCCGCCGAGATCCTCTACATCCCGGCCAAGACCGACGACATGCCGAGATTTCTGGCCCGCGAGAACGCCAAGGGCGCGCCTGTCACCGCGCTGATGATGGCAGGCGGGCTGGTGCAGCTGCTGCTGATCCTGCTGCTGTTCACGTCCGAGGCACTGGATTTCATGCTGGATCTGACGGCTGCACTGGCGGTCATCCCATACCTGCTGGCCGCCGGATACGCGCTGAAACTGACCGTCACCCGCGAGACCTACGGCGATCGCCGCTCGCTGGTGCCCGACACGGTCATTGCGGCGTTGGCGACGTTCTACACGCTGTTCCTGGTTTACGCCGCCGGATGGGACCACCTGCTGCTGTCGTGCATCCTCTACGCCCCCGGGGCCCTGTTGTATTGGATTGCGCGCCGGGAACGCGGCCTGCGGGTGTTCCGTCCGGCTGAGGCCGCGCTGTTCGTGGTCATCCTGATCGGGGCCGTGGGAGGCGTATACGGCCTGGTTTCGGGAGCCATCCAGATTTAGCCATTTTCGAGGGTGTGACGAGAGGAAACGACATGGATCCGGCCGACGCATACGGCGTGCATTCCGAGGTGGGCAGGCTGCGGAAGGTGCTGGTGTGTTCGCCGGGCCTGGCCCACGAACGGCTGACGCCGACAAACTGTGACGACCTGCTGTTCGACGACGTGATGTGGGTGCAGAACGCACGGCGCGACCACTTCGACTTCATGGACAAGATGCGTGAGCGTGGCGTCGAAGTGGTCGAGTTGCACAATCTGCTCACCGAGACGATGGACATACCCGAGGCCAGGACGTGGCTGCTGGAAAGCAAGATCGTCCCCAACGAGGTCGGCCTCGGGCTGGTCGACGACACCCGCGGCTTCCTCGACTCGCTGACGTCGCGACGGCTCGCCGAACTGCTGATCGGCGGGATGTCGATTCGGGACCTGCCACCCGAAATGTCTTCCGGTTACCGCTCTTTGGCCCGGGAGGCGGCCGGCATCACGGAGTACCTCATGCCGCCGCTACCCAACACGCTCTACACCCGCGACACCACCTGCTGGATCTACGGCGGGCTGACCCTCAATCCGCTGTTCTGGCCGGCCCGCCACGACGAGACACTGCTGATGAAGGCCATCTACACCTTCCACCCCGACTATGCCGGGTCCACGCTGTGGTGGGGTGATCCCGAGGAGAGTTGGGGCTTGTCCACCATCGAGGGCGGAGACGTCATGGTGCCCGGCAACGGCATCGTGTTGATCGGGATGAGCGAGCGGACGTCGCGGCAGGCCATCACACAGGTGGCGGCCGAGCTGTTCGCCAACGAAGCGGCCGAGAAGGTGCTCGTGGCGGGCATGCCGAAGCTGCGTTCGGCAATGCATCTCGATACGGTTTTCACCTTCGCCGACCGTGACGTGGTCACCATCTATCCCGAGATCGTCGACGCGATCCAGACGTTCGTGTTGCGTCCCAGCGATACCGCGCCGGGGGTGGAGGTCGAGGAAGCCACCAAACCCTTCGTCGAGATGGTTGCCGCGGAGCTGGGGATCGGTCGCCTGCGTGTCGTGGAAACCGGTGGCACGAAATATGATTCCGAGCGTCAGCAGTGGGACAGCGGCAACAACTTGGTTGCTGTCGAACCGGGCGTGGTGTTCGCCTACGACCGCAACACCCACACCAACTCGCTGTTGCGCAAGGCGGGCATCGAGGTGATCACCATCGTCGGCGCGGAACTGGGCCGGGGCCGCGGCGGCGGGCATTGCATGACCTGTCCGATCATCCGCGATCCGGTGCAATGGTGACGGGGGACCACTGGACTGGGTCTAGAACACGTTCTACTTTTGCTGTTAGCCTATCGCTGACTCAGCGAAAGGACCGGTGACGTGGCAGATAGTGGAACGCTCGAGGGTCGGGTGGCATTCGTGACCGGGGCAGCACGCGGTCAGGGCCGCGCCCATGCGGTGCGCCTCGCGAACGAGGGCGCCGACATCATCGCCATCGACGTGTGTCGCGCGGTGGACGACACCATCACCTATGCGCCGGCCACGCCGGAGGATCTCGCCGAGACGGTCCGCGCGGTCGAGGCCGCGGGCCGCAAGGTGCTCGCCCGCGAGGTCGACATCCGAGACCTCGCCGCCCAGCAACAGGTGGTCGCCGACGGCGTCGAGCAGTTCGGCCGTCTCGACATCGTCGTGGCCAATGCGGGTGTGCTCAGTTGGGGCCGGCTCTTCGAGATGTCGCCCGAGCAGTGGGACACCGTCGTCGACGTGAACCTCAACGGAACGTGGCGGACCATCCGCGCCGCAGTGCCCGCGATGATCGAGGCCGGCAACGGCGGCTCCATCGTCATCGTCAGTTCGTCGGCCGGTCTCAAGGCCACGCCCGGCAACGGTCACTACTCGGCGTCCAAGCACGGCCTGGTGGCGCTGACCAATGCGCTGGCATTGGAGGTGGGGGAGTACGGAATTCGGGTCAACTCCATCCACCCGTATTCGATCGACACCCCGATGATCGAGCCGGAGGCCATGGCCGCGGTGTTCTCCAAGCACCCGAACTACCTGCACAGCTTCGCGCCGATGCCGCTGCAGCCGGTGGGACAGGACGGCAAAGGCCTGTCCACCTTCATGACACCCGAAGAGGTCGCCGATGTGGTGGCCTGGCTGGCCGGGGATGGCTCGGCCACGCTGTCGGGCAGCCAGATCGCCGTTGACCGCGGTGTGCTGAAGTACTGAGTTCGTCCCGCGAGCAGACACCGCGGTACCCGACACGCCGTGGTTGGCGCACCGCGGTGTCTGCTCGCCCAGCTAACGCGACTGCCGCGCGTCGGCGAGGGCGTCGGCGAATTGGTCGACGGCCCAGTCGATCTCGTCGGCTGTGACCACCAGGGGCGGGGCGAACCGCAGTGTGGACCCGTGGGTGTCCTTGGCGAGCACACCGCGCTCGGCCAGCGCCACGCACAGTTGCTTGCCGGTGCCGAGCTCCGGGTCGATGTCGACGCCCGCCCACAGTCCCAGGCCTCGTACCGCTTGCACGCCGTGGCCGATCAACATCTCGAGGCGCCGGTGCAGATGCGTGCCGAGTTCTGCTGAGCGGGCCTGGAATTCACCCCGCTGCAGCATGCCCACGACGGTGCTGCCAATCGCGGCGGCCAGCGGGTTCCCGCCGAAAGTGGAACCGTGCTCGCCGGGGTGCAGCACACCCAGCACATCGCGGTCGGCCACCACCGCAGACAGTGGCAACACGCCACCACCGAGCGCCTTGCCCAGCAGGTAGACATCGGGGACGACGTCCCAGTGCTCGCACGCGAACGTGCGTCCGGTGCGACCGAGCCCCGACTGGATCTCGTCGGCGATCATCAGCACGTTGCGCTCGGTGCAGATCTGGCGGACCCGCGGCAGGAAGTCCGCGGGCGGGACGATGATCCCGGCCTCACCCTGGATGGGTTCGATCAGCACCGCGACCGTGTTGTCGTCGACCGCGGCGGCGAGCGCGTCGGCGTCGCCGAACGGCACCGAGCGGAATCCTGGTGTGTACGGGCCGAACCCGCGGCGCGCGGTCTCGTCGTCGGAGAAGCTGATGATCGTGGTGGTGCGGCCGTGGAAGTTGTTGTTGGCGACCACGATATTGCCGGCGCCCGGGGCCACGCCCTTGACGTCGGTGCCCCACTTGCGGGCCACCTTGATCCCGCTCTCGACGGCCTCGGCGCCACTGTTCATGGGTAGCACCATGTCTTTGCCGCACAGCCCGGCCAGTGCGGCGCAGAACGGTGCGAGCCGATCGGAGTGGAATGCGCGGCTGACGAGAGTGAGGGTGTCGAGTTGGGCGTGCGCGGTCGCGATGATCTCCGGGTGGCGATGGCCGAAGTTGACGGCCGAATACGCCGCCAGGAAATCCAGGTATCGGCGGCCGGTCACATCCGTGATCCACACCCCCTCCGCGCTGGCGGCCACCACCGGCAGTGGTGCGTAATTATGTGCGACGTAGCGATCGTCGAGTGCGATGGCTGCGGAGACTGTGTCGGTGTCCACGCCGTCCAGCATGCTCACGGGTGTAGTTCCAGGGTGCAACATTTGACGGATCCGCCGCCTTTCAACAGTTCGGTGAGGTCGACGCCGATCGGTTCGAATCCGGCGTCATGGAGTTGGGTCGCGAAACCGGTGGCCGCCGCGGGCATCACGACGTGACGGCCATCGGAGACGACATTGAGACCCAGCACATGGGCGTCTGCGTCGGCGACTTCGATGGCGTCGGGGAACAGCTCGGCGATCCGGGTCCGGCCGGCATCGGTGAACGCCGGCGGATAGTAGGCGATGGTGGTGTCGTCGAGCACGGCCAGGGCGGTGTCGAGATGGTAGAAGCGCGGGTCGACCAATTCGAGGCTCACCACGGGCCGTCCGGTGATGGCGGAGATCTCGTCGTGCGCGGCGCGCTCCGTACGAAAACCCCAGCCCGCCAACAGGATTGATCCGGCGGCGAGAACGTCGCCCTGACCTTCGTTGACATGCTCAGTATGCGCGAGTGTGAGGCCTCGTCCGGTCATCCATTCGGCGTAGGCATCGGCCTCGGGTGCGCGTTGTGGGTACGCGAATCTCGCCACCACGGCCGTGTCGCCGACGACGACGCCCCCGTTGGCGGCGTACACCATGTCGGGCAAGCCTGGGCGGGGCGCGACGAGGTCGACGGTGTGGCCGAGGTCGAGGTATGTCCGGCGGAGGGCATTCCACTGGTCCACCGCGCGCTGCGAGTCGACCGGCGTCGAGGTGTCCATCCACGGATTGATTGCGTACTCCACGGCGAAATGCCGGGGTTCCGTCATGGCGTAGCTGCGGGTGGTGGCGCGGCGCGCGGTGGGCGCGCAAGTGCGCATGACATCGTGAACTGTTGTCATGAATCGACGATAGAAACCTGCCGCCACGCAATCAATCGCTGGATATTGCGCGTCTACCAGCGATACATTGCAAACAGAGCCCCTTTTCGGTGTTCTGTTGCGCGCAGAGGAATGACATGGAGCGTCTTGACGAGACCGACGAGCGGATCCTCGCCGAGCTTGCCGAACATGCCCGGGCCACCTACGCCGAGATCGGGCAGCGGGTGAGCCTGTCGGCACCCGCTGTCAAGCGGCGAGTGGACCGCATGATCGCCGACGGGGTGATCCGCGGTTTCACCACCGTTGTCGACCCCAACGCCCTGGGCTGGCGCACCGAGGCCTACGTACAGGTGTTCTGTCATGGCACCATCGCGCCCGCCGAGCTGCGTGCCGCGTGGGTCAGCATCCCCGAAGTCGTCAGTGCCGCAACGGTAACCGGCACCGCCGACGCCATCCTGCACGTCCTCGCGCGCGACATGCGACACCTGGAGGAGGCACTGGAACGCATCAGGGCCAGCGCCGACATCGAGCGCAGTGAGAGCATCGTGGTGCTCTCCAGGCTCATCGAGCGGGCCAGGCCGTGATAGCGCCCATCAGTAGGGTGGCCTACCACCCTGCGGGATGATCGTGTAGAAACCCCCTCGTGACTACACCTGGGGGCATCGTCATCGTCGGAGGTGGCCTCGCGGCTGCCCGAACCGCTGAGCAGCTGCGACGTTCGGAGTACTCCGGAGCGATCACGATCATCAGCGACGAGGACCATCTGCCCTACGATCGGCCACCGCTGTCCAAGGAAGTGCTGCGTGCCGAGACCGACGACGTCACGCTCAAGCCCGCTGAATTCTATGCGGACAACAACATCACTTTGCGCCTCGGCTCTGCCGCGCAGTCGGTGGACACCACCGCCAAGTCGGTCACGCTGGCCGACGGCAGTGAGGTGGCCTACGACCAGCTGATCATCGCGACGGGCTTGGTGCCCAAGCGCATCCGCTCTTTCCCCGACCTGCCGGGTATTCGGGTGCTGCGGTCCTACGACGAGAGCCTGGCGCTGCGTGCCGACGCCGGGTCGGCGCGGCGCGCCGTGGTGGTCGGGGCCGGTTTCATCGGCTGCGAGGTGGCCGCAAGCCTGCGCAAGCTCGGCGTGGAGGTGGTGCTGGTGGAGCCGCAGCCCACGCCGCTGGCGTCGGTGCTGGGGGAGACGATCGGCGCTCTGGTCACCCGGCTGCACCAAGCCGAGGGTGTCGACGTCCGCTGCGGTGTTGGGGTCATCGAGGTGCGCGGCACCGACAAGGTCGAGCAGGTCGTTCTGGGCGACGGCACGGAGTTGGACGCCGACCTGGTCGTGGTAGGCATCGGTTCCCATCCGGCCGTCGAGTGGCTGGACGGCAGCGGCGTCGCGCTCGACAACGGCGTGGTCTGCGACGAGGTGGGCCGGACCAGCGTCGCCGGCGTGTGGGCCATCGGCGACGTGGCGTCATGGCGTACCGAGGTCGGAGATCAAGTGCGCGTTGAACATTGGAGCAACGTCGCCGACCAGGCCCGTGCCCTGGTTCCTGCGCTCCTTGGCCAGGAAGCTTCGCGGGTGAGCTCGGTGCCGTACTTCTGGAGTGACCAGTACGACGTGAAGATCCAATGCCTGGGCGAGCCCGAGGCACAGGACACCGTGCATGTCGTCGAGGACGACGGCCGCAAGTTCCTGGCCTACTACGAGCGCGACGGCGTGGTCGTCGGCGTCGTCGGCGGCGGCATGCCGGGCAAGGTGATGAAGGTCCGCAGCAAGATCGCCGCAGGCGCTCCCATCGCTGACGTTCTCGGCTGACTTTCCCCGCTCGGCGGTTGGAGCCGGCGCTCTAGAACTGGCCGAGGTAGAACCGGCTGCCCTGGTCGTCGGTGCACTCGGCCATCAATCCGTAGGGCTGCTGGCTCGGTTCCTGCAGCACGGTCCCGCCGGCTTCGCGCACCCGCGCGACCGCCGTGTCGATGTCGGCGACGGTCCACATGGGCACGGTGGTGGTGGTCGCGCTGCTGCCTGCCATGCCGGACATCGGTTGGCTGCCCTGGATGCCCCAGCCGTCGTTGATCCGGCCCGGTTCGAACGTCCAGGAGAACACCCGGCCGTAGAACTCCTTGAACGCCGCTGAATCGGTCACCTCATAGGTGAGATACGAAAGTTCGCCTGGCCCTGCGCCATTGAGGGCGGGACGGGGTACTTCGGTGGACGGCTGGAACACCGCGAAAGCTGTGCCGCTGGGATCGGTGGCGTCCAGGATCGTGCCGAATTCGCGTTCGTCGGGTTCACCGACGGTGCCACCGCCCGCGGTGATGGCCTGCCGGGCCGCGTCGAGATCGTCGACGGCGTAGCAGCAGAACAGCGTGGGCGGACCGGGCATCGGATAGATCCCGACGTGCTGCACGGTGTTGGTGACCTTGCGGGCGACCGGGTCATAGATCCACCCCAGGACATGTCCATAGAACGCCGCGGCCTTGTCGGGGTCGGGGGCCCACACCGACACATACCCAACGTCGCCGTGCTGGATCAGAGCGGGCACACCGGTCGACGGGCCGGACAGCATCCAGCGGTGGCCCGAAGGGTCGATGATGGTCGCATTGCGCGATCCGTAGTTCTCATACGGCTCCCGCTGCACATGCGCACCGTGGCGGCGAGCTCGGTTCAACGCCGCGTCGGTATCGGTCACGTGCAGCATCAGGCTTACCGAATTTGCTTGCGGTGCTGGGGCTTTCAGGCCCATGTCGGGGAATTCGTCGGCGAGATACAGCACGCCTCCGGCGAGCCTGAGTTCGGCGTGGCCGATGCGGCCGTCGTCCATCACGATCGGCTCGCCGACCTGCACCGCGCCGAGCGCCTCGGTGTACCAGGCGATGGCGGCGCGGGCGTCGGGAACCGCCAGGTAGGGGACCGCGGCGGGCGGAGACGCGGCAGCAGGTTCAGAATTCAGGTCTGCGATGGCGGTATCAGTGCCTGTCATGACAACTCCTTGCGTTCGATTCGGAAGTGTGAGAGCCGATTCCAGACGCGCTCGCAGCGTGGCAGCGAACTGCGGGTCCGGGGCAACCGGGAGGTCGGCGTCAGTCAGCACGGTCAGCGGATCGTGGTTGTTGTTGATCATGACTTCCCTCCTTCCGGTCCTGGATACTGCGTTCGAAATGCCCGGCGGGCCCGCACCAGAAGAGCTTCGGTGGCCTGCACGGTGCGGCCGATCAGCTCGGCACATTCGGGCACGGTGCAGTCGTCCATGTAGCGCAGTGCGAGCACGGTGCGGTGTTGCTCCGGCAGGCGAGCGAGCACGCTCTCGGCCACGATGCGGTCCAGCTCCGCATCCCAGTCGTCGGCCGGTTCGACCGGCTCGGGCAACTCGGCCACCGGGATGCTGAATCGGTCGTGGCGGCGCCGGTAATGGTCGGCGAGCTTGTGCCGGGCCACCCCGATCAGCCACGGCACCGAGAGCTGCGGCGGCGACGGTTTGCGGGCGGCATCCATCGCCGCCAGGAACGTCTCCGACGTCAGGTCCTCGGCAGTTCCGCGGTCACCGCAGCGCCGGGCGAAGTACCCGTACACCACTGGCAGCGCCTCGTCGTAGAGGGCTAACAGTGCCCGCGGAGCGTCTGTTTCGGCGCTCACATCTCTATCGTCGCCGTTGGGGCCCGAACTCCGACACCCCAATTTTCCGTGAATAATCGTTCGCTTGTCCGGCTGCGTGTGGGCGATGGTGGATGACGTGATCGATGTCGACGCCTTTATCCGGGACGGGTACGTCAAGGTGGAGCGGGCGGCGCCTCGCCAGATCGCAGATCAGGCAAGGGATCTGCTGTGGCATCAGATGGGACTGTCGCCCGCCCGGCCGCAGTCGTGGACCCAGCCGGTGGTCTGGACCGCCGATCTGACCGGCGCCGGACCGTTCGGTGAACTGGCGTCCAGCGTGCGGTTGGCCGCCGCGCTCGACGCGATGTGCGGGGCCGGTGGTTGGCAGCCCCGGCGTGCGCTCGGAAACATTCCGGTGCGGTTTCCGGTCCACCCGCCTGCCGATGACCGGGGCTGGCACATCGACCTCAACACGCCGGATTCGACCGGTGCCTGGATGGTCAGCGATCGACCGCACACCATGCTGCTGCTGACACTGCTGTCGGAAGTGGGTCCCGACGACGCGCCGACCCGGATTCGGGCGGGGTCGCACCGCGATGTCGCGACGGCGCTGGGCGGGGAGCCGGTGGACGCGCCCACGGCGGGTGCGATGGTCGACGCGGCGACCTGCGACCGGCCGGTTGCGCACGCGACGGGCGTTCCGGGCGACATGTACCTGCTGCATCCGTTCACCGTGCACGCGGCCGACGAACATCGGGGCAGCACACCGAGATTCATGTCGCAGGCGCCGATCGTGCTGACCGAACCGCTCGGCCCGGACAGCGATTCCGCGCTCGCCTGCGTGTGGCGCTAGCTACTCGGCCAACGCGTCAAGGCCGGGCGAGACGATGTCGAATGCTTCGGCGATGGCGTCGGTCAGCGACACCGACTCGTCGGCGAGCCAGTGCTCGTACGCCGACAGCGCGACCCCGAGCATGAGCCACGCCACGGTCTGCGGGATCAGGTCCGTGGACACCCGACCGGTGCGGACGGCCACGTAGCCGGCGATGACTTCGCGCCAGCCCGCATACATGGTCATCGAATATGCCTGGAGGCCAGCGGTTTCCAGGATCACGCGCATGCGTTTCCGATGCTGGGCCATCTCATCGGCCTCGTAGGTGTTGAAGGCGAGCAGGGCCTCGCGCAGGGCCTCGCGCAGGGTCACGCGCGGACTCAGGGTCGCGAGCAGTTCACGCAACTGCTGCAGGTGTGCATCGAAGTTGCCCCAGGGGATGGCGTTCTTCGACGGGTAGTACCGAAACAGCGTGCGCCGCGAGATACCCGTCGCGGCGGCCACGTCGTCGACGCTGACGTCGTCGAACCCGCGGGCCGCGAACAACTCGATGGCCACTCCGGCGATGTGGTCCTGGGTGGTCGACCGACGCCGTCCCGCACTCATCTGAAACCCGGCCTTCCATTTCGGCACTCGATGCCATATTGTTGCGACCTGGGTCACAATAGTCGAGGCCCAGCGTACGAAAGGGGCAAATCCATGGAACCGAATCAGCAAGTCGAATCCGACACCGAACTCGTGACCGAGACCCTCGTCGAAGAGGTGTCGATCGACGGGATGTGCGGGGTCTACTGACCATGACCGGGCCTGTGTCCGCACCCGCCGGTGCGGCACCTTCGTTCGATCCGGGCTGCGGCTGGCGGCTGCACCACCAGGTGGCGGTGCGGCCGGAGCCGTTCGGTGCGTTGCTGTATCACTTTGGTACGCGCAAGCTTTCGTTCCTGAAGAACCGGACGATCGTGACGGTGGTCAACTCCCTGGCCGACCATCCCGATGTCCGGTCGGCGTGCCGGGCCGCCGGGATCGGCGACGATCAGCAGGCCCCGTACCTGCATGCCCTGGGTGTGCTCGCCCAGTCCAAGATGCTCGTTCTCAAGGAGAACCGATGACTTCCGTAGCACCTGTACCGCGACTGGTCGAGCAGTTCGAGCACGGCCTCGACGCGCCCATCTGCCTGACGTGGGAGCTCACCTACGCCTGCAACCTGGCGTGCGTGCACTGCCTGTCGTCCTCGGGCAAACGCGATCCGCGTGAGCTCACCACCCAGCAGTGCAAGGACATCATCGACGAGCTGGAACGCATGCAGGTGTTCTACGTCAACATCGGTGGCGGCGAACCCACTGTGCGGTCGGACTTTTGGGAGCTTGTCGACTACGCGACCGCCCATCATGTCGGCGTGAAGTTCTCCACCAACGGCGTGCGCATCACGCCTGAGGTGGCGACGAAACTGGCGGCCAGCGACTACGTCGACGTTCAGATCTCCCTGGACGGGGCGACCGCCGAGATCAACGATGCGGTGCGCGGACCCGGCTCGTTCGCCATGGCCGTCCGGGCCTTGGAGAACCTCAAGGCCGCCGGGTTCAAGGACGCCAAGATCTCGGTGGTGGTGACGCGCCACAACGTCGACCAGCTCGACGATTTCAAGGCGTTGGCCGATCAGTACGGCGCCACGCTGCGCATCACGCGGCTGCGGCCCTCGGGGCGCGGCGCCGACGTCTGGGACGAACTGCACCCCACCGCGGCCCAGCAGCGTCAGCTGTACGACTGGCTGGTGGCCCACGGTGAGCGGGTGCTGACGGGGGATTCGTTCTTCCACCTGTCGGGCCTGGGCGAGCCCGGCGCGCTGGCCGGGCTCAACCTGTGTGGAGCCGGCCGGGTGGTCTGCCTGATCGATCCGGTGGGCGACGTGTATGCCTGCCCGTTCGCCATCCATGACCGCTTCCTGGCCGGAAACATCCTGTCGGACAGCGGCTTTGGGGCTGGCTTCCAGAACGTCTGGCAGAACGCCCCGCTGTTCCGCGAGCTGCGCGAACCGCAGTCGGCCGGTGCCTGCGGCAGCTGCGGACACTACGACAGCTGCCGCGGTGGCTGCATGGCCGCCAAGTTCTTCACCGGTCTGCCGATGGATGGCCCCGACCCCGAGTGCGTGCAGGGCTACGGAGAGCCCGCACTCGCGCTGGAGCGGGACAAGCCCAAGCCCAGCGTCGACCACTCCCGCACCGCCCCGCGCAAGGGACCCGTCCCGCTCAAGCTCCTCACTGTTCCTCCCAAGAAGTTCTGCAACGAAAGTCCGATCTGATCATGGCCCGCGATACCTGGTTCGAAACCGTCGCCATCGCTCAGCAGCGAGCGAAGAAACGTCTGCCCCGGTCCGCCTACTCCTCGCTGATCTCGGCGAGTGAGAAGGGCGTGTCGGTCTCCGACAATGTCGAGGCATTTGCCCAACTCGGCTTTGCCCCGCACGTCGTCGGGGCCACCGAAAAACGTGAGATGTCGACAACCGTGATGGGTCAGGACATTTCGATGCCCGTCATCATCTCCCCGACCGGTGTGCAGGCGGTCGACCCCGACGGCGAGGTGGCGGTCGCCCGCGCCGCGGCGGCGCGCGGCACCGCGATGGGTCTGTCGTCGTTTGCCAGCAAGCCGATGGAAGAAGTCACCGCGGTCAACGACAAGATCTTCTTCCAGATCTATTGGCTCGGCAGCCGGGACGAGATCGCCGAGCGCGTACAGCGCGCGAAGGACGCGGGCGCGGTCGGCTTGATCGCGACGACCGACTGGAGCTTCAGCCACGGCCGGGACTGGGGCAGCCCCAAGATTCCCGAGCGCATGGATCTCAAGACCATGATCAAGATGTCTCCGGAGGTGCTCACCAAGCCGCGCTGGCTGTGGAGCTTCGGCAAGCATCTGCGTCCGCCGGACCTACGGGTTCCGAATCAGGGGCGCCGCGGCGAGCCGGGTCCGACGTTCTTCGAGGCGTACGGGCAATGGATGGCGACCCCGCCGCCGACCTGGGAGGACATCGCCTGGCTGCGCGAGCAGTGGGGCGGTCCTTTCCTGCTCAAGGGCATGGTGCGGGTCGATGACGCCAAACGTGCTGTCGATGCCGGGGTTTCGGCGATCACCGTGTCCAACCACGGCGGCAACAATCTGGATGGCACGCCTGCGTCGATCCGGTGCCTGCCTGCCATCGCCGAGGCGGTCGGTGATCAGGTCGAGGTTTTGCTCGACGGCGGTGTCCGGCGGGGCAGCGACGTCGTCAAGGCCGTGGCGCTGGGTGCGCGGGCCGTCATGATCGGCCGGGCCTACCTGTGGGGTCTGGCGGCCAACGGACAGGCCGGCGTGGAGAATGTGCTCGACATCCTCTCGGGTGGCATCGACTCGGCGTTGCGCGGGCTCGGCAAGGCCTCGATCCACGATCTGTCGCCCGATGACATTTTGGTGCCGCCGGGATTCCTGCGGTCGCTGGGAGTGCCACCGACCGCTGGCATCTGACCGGGGGTCTGGTCGGGACGGTCCGTAGCGCGTAACCTCCCCGTGACAGGGGTGGCTGGAGAGGCGCACGTGATGGCTTTGGGGAGCCGGCGGAGAAGTTCCGGGAAATCAATTGCTGCTCATGCTTCAACAATTGGCGCACTCCAGGTGAATTCGGCCTACCATCGGCACGTGGCTTTCCCCAGCGAGCTCGGGAACTCGACGACGAGGCAGCTACGCAACGTGTCGCCCATGTTGGTAATCCCGGTCGGTTCTACCGAACAGCACGGACCGCACTTGCCGCTGGACACCGACACGCGCATCGCCTCGGCGGTGGCGCGCGCCGCGGTCGAGCGGCTCGGCGACGCGGCCGGGCCCGACTGGGTCCTGGCACCGGCGATCGGCTACGGAGCCAGCGGCGAGCACGAGGGCTTCGCCGGCACCATATCGATCGGCACCGAGGCTTTGCGGCTTTTGCTGGTGGAGTACGGCAGGTCGGCCGCGAGCTGGGTGTCGCGCCTGGTGTTCGTCAACGGCCACGGGGGCAATGTGGAGGCGCTCACGGCGGCTGCCGCGCTGCTCCGCTACGAGAGCCGCGACGTCGGCTGGGTCTCGTGTACGGCGGCGGGCGCCGACGCGCATGCCGGCCATACCGAAACTTCTGTATTGCTACATATTTCACCGAGCGATGTGTGGTGCGACGAGGTCGCACCGGGGAACACCGCGCCACTGGCGGATTTGATGCCCCAGTTGCGTCGTGGTGGCGTTGCCGCGGTCAGCGCGGCAGGAGTGCTCGGTGATCCGACCACCGCCACTGCGTCCGAGGGGGAGCGTATCTTTGCTGAGATGGTCGAGGGGTGCACGGATCGGATCCGGCGCTGGCGGCCCGACCGGAACGGGATGCTGACGTGACCGGGCCGAGGCTGCCTGACGGCTTTGCCGTACAGGTGGATCGCCGCGTCAAGGTGCTCGGTGAGGGGTCGGCCCTGCTGGGTGGGTCGCCGACGCGTCTGCTGCGACTCGCCCCGACCGCGCAGACCATGCTCAACGGCGGTCGCCTCGAGGTCCACGACGCCGTCAGCGCGCAACTCGCACGCACCCTGCTCGACGCCACCGTCGCTCATCCGCGTCCCGCCAGCGGGCCGTCGCATCGCGACGTCACGGTGGTTATCCCGGTGCGTGACAACGTATCTGGGCTGCACCGGCTGATCGGGACGTTGCGTGGGCTTCGGGTGATCGTGGTCGACGACGGCTCTGCGGTACCGGTGTCCGAGAACGAGTTCTCCTCGATGCACTGCGATGTCCAGGTGCTGCGGCACACCCGCAGCAAAGGGCCGGCAGCCGCCCGCAACACCGGCCTGGCGGCCTGCGAGACGGACTTTGTCGCGTTTCTCGATTCCGACGTGGTCCCTCGCCGCGGTTGGCTCGAAGCGTTGCTGGGGCACTTCTGCGATCCCGCAGTGGCGTTGGTCGCGCCTCGGATCGTCGGGCTGCACACCACCGACAACCTGGTTGCTCGGTACGAGGCAGTGCGGTCATCACTGGACCTGGGTGTCCGGGAGGCGCCGGTGGTTCCGTACGGGACGGTGTCCTACGTTCCGAGCGCTGCGATCATCTGCCGACGCTCGGCGTTGCTCGGTGTCGGCGGGTTCGACGAGACCATGCAGTCCGGCGAGGACGTCGACCTGTGCTGGCGGTTCGTCGAGGCCGGCGCCCGGTTACGGTACGAACCCATCGCCCTGGTAGCCCACGACCACCGCACCGACCTTCGAGAGTGGTTCAGTCGCAAGGCCTTCTATGGCACATCGGCAGCTCCGCTGACCGTGCGGCATCCCGGAAAGACGGCGCCGCTGGTGATCTCCGGTTGGAGTCTGGTGGTGTGGCTGCTACTGGCCGTCGGCTCGTGCATCGGCTATCTGGCCTCGTTGGTCGTCGCGGTCATGACCGGCAGGCGCATCGCCCGTTCGCTCAGCACGGTCGACACCGAACCTCGCGACGTCGCCGTCGTCACCGCGACTGGATTGTGGTCGGCTGCTCTGCAGCTGTGTTCGGCGATCTGTCGGCACTACTGGCCCATCGCTCTGATCGCCGCGCTGCTCTTCCGTCGGGCCCGGCAGGCGGTGTTGCTGGCGGCCGTGGTCGACGGGGTGGTGGACTGGGCGACCAGACGCGGCAACGCCGACGACGACACCAAGCCCGTCGGCCTGCTGACCCACATCATGCTCAAGCGCCTCGACGACATCGCGTACGGCACGGGCCTGTGGACCGGCGTCGTGCGTGAGCGCAACCTCGGCGCCCTCAAACCTCAGCTGCGGAGCTAACGCTGAGGGCAGATGTTGGCGACGTTTTCTGCTCCTCAGTGCGCGCCGACGTATTGATCGTCGGTGCCGGCAGCGCCGGATCGGTCTTGGCCGAACGACTTTCCGCCGATCCCTCATGCCGCGTCTGCGTCGTCGAAGCCGGGCCTGCGCCGTCGGACCCTCGGGTGGCCGCTCAGATCACCGATGGATTGCGCCTTCCCATCGGCACCGCCAGCGGGGTGGTGCGCCACTACCGGTCGACGTTGACCGAGCATCCGCCCCGCCACACCGAGATCATCCGCGGCTCGGTCGTCGGTGGTTCGGGAGCAGTCAACGGGGGTTACTTCTGCCGCGGGCTGCCCCGCGATTTCGACGGCTGGGCAGTACCGGGCTGGAGCTGGCGCGACGTGCTGCCGCATTTCCTTGCGATCGAGACGGATCTGGATTTCGACACCGCACTGCATGGCTCCGACGGGCCCATTCTGGTCCGGCGGGTGCATGAATTCGACGGGTGCACGGCCTCTTTCGTCTCCGCGGCGACGGCGGCCGGATTCAGCTGGCTGCCTGATCTGAACGGGTCGGATATCGACGCGACGTTGCCGGCAGGTGTGGGCCCGGTACCGCTGAACATCAACAGCGGAACGCGCCTCGGCCCGGGTGGTGCCTATCTGCAGCCGGCGCTGCATCGCCGCAACCTGGAGGTCCGCGCCGATACCAGGGTGTGCCGGATCCTCTTTGCCGGGACCCGTGCGGTCGGCCTCGAGTGCCTGGGCGGTGAGACCCTCGCCGCGGATCGAATTGTCTTGTGCAGCGGCGCAATCGGATCAGCTCAGCTGTTGATGCTGTCCGGCATCGGCCCCGCCGCCGATCTCGAGCGCTTGGGGATCGCGGTGCTGGCGGGATTGCCCGTCGGGACCTCGACGGTGGACCACCCCGAGTGGGTGCTGCCCGTCGACTGGACTCCGACGCACGATCTGCCTCCGTTGGAGGCCGTGCTGACCACCGCGGACGGCATCGAGGTACGCCCGTACACCGCGGGGTTCGCGGCAATGGTGCACGGGCCCGCGCACGATCCCACCGAATTACCGCACCTCGGGGTGGCGCTGATGCGGCCCCGGTCCCGTGGCCGGGTCAGACTCGCCTCGACAGATCCGACGACGGCTCCGATCATCGAACACCGCTATGACAGTGTGGCGTCCGATGTCGAAGCGCTGCGCGAAGGCACCGCGATGGCCCGTGAATTGGTCAGCGGCACTGCGGAAGTCGGCGAATCATCATGGTCGACGTCGCAGCATCTGGCCGGCACCGCGCCGATGGGCAATGGCCCAGAAGCCGTGCTCGACCCGAGCTGCCGAGTGCACGGAACCACCGGCCTGTGGGTGGTGGACGGTTCGATCATGCCGGCCATCACCAGTCGTGGACCACACGCGACCATCGCGATGATCGGCCATCGTGCCGCCGAGTTCATTCTCCGCTGAGCACGCCGAAGCTGCTCAGCGCAACGAGTAACGCACCGGCAGGTGCTTGAGACCACCGACGAACGTCGTCGCGGAAAGCACTGGGCTTCCTGACAATTCGATATGGTCCAGGCGCGACAGCAGTTCGGTGAACAGGCTCGCCATCTCCATCCTGGCCAGCGCCGCGCCAAGGCAGAAGTGGACACCGTAACCGAACGCCAGGTGCTTGTTCGGGTCGCGCGCGACGTCGAAGCGGAACGGATCAGCGAACACGTCTTCGTCGCGGTTTCCGGAAACATAAGCGAGGTAGACGGATTCGCCCTTGGCGATGGGCACGCCACGCACCGTGGTATCGGCTGTCGCCGTGCGCATGAACTCCTTGACCGGCGTGGACCACCGGATCATCTCCTCGACCGCGGTGCCCATCAACTCGGGGTTGGCTCGCAGCCTTTCCAGCTCGCCGGGATTCTCGACGAGAGCGAGCAGCCCTCCCGATATCGCGTCCTTGGTGGTGTCGTGACCTGCACTGGCGACGATCACGTAGTACGAGGCGGTGTCGACGTCGGACAACGGTTCCCCGTCGATGCGGCCGTTGGCGATGGCCGACGCGAGGTCTCCGGTCGGGTTCGCCCGTCGCGACGCGGTCAACTGCGAGAAGTACGCGAAAAAGTCCAGAAGCACGGCCAATTGGTCTTCCAGCGACCCGCCCTCGCGCTTGTACTCCTCGTCATCACCGCCGAACATCTCCTGGGTAAGCATGTGCATGCGACCGAAATCCTCCTCGGGCAGCCCGAGTAGCGACATGATCACGTACAGCGGGAAGTCGACCGCCACCGTGGTGACGAAATCGCATTCCGGTCCGGCCGCGGCCATCTTGTCGACGTAGCGAGTGGCAAGTTCGTCGACCCGGACTTTGAGATCGCGCATTGCCTTGGGGCGGAACCAGTCTGCTCCGATGGACCGGACCTTGCGATGATGCGGATCGTCCATGTGGATCAGCGTCCGCAGGCCCATCCCGGCTTCGAGCTGTTGGCGGGCGAGATCGTCGGCTGCCGCGGTGGCCAGCAGCGGCCGGGGTTCACTGATGAACAGCTCGTTGTCGCGCTCGATGGCCATGATGTCGGCGTGCTTGGTGATCGCCCAGAACGGGCGGTACGGCGGGTTGTCCACCCACGCGACCGGGTTCTCGGCGCGCAGTCGGGTCAGCGCCCCGTGCAGGCGGGCGTCGTCGGCGTAGGCCGTCGGATCGGCCAGGACCCTGGCGGCGTCATCCATCGCGGGCGCGCTCATACAGAAACTCCTCCAACCAGCAGTTGACGGGTGTCAAGTAGCCAGTCTATGTGACCGGCGCCACTTGGGGCGGCGGAATGTCGGATCACCACCGGCTAGGCTCGGCGACTGTGCAGCCAGCAAAGGTGCGCCATAGGGATCGGTGTGTGACGGCCGTTCTCGCGGTGGTCGTCGTCATCATGGGATTGATGCTCGCCGGATGTGGTCGCGGCGCCAGTCGAACGGTGTCGGGGTCACCGGAACCGGCACAAGATCCGTCCTACGTACACGTCGCGCAGGGCACGCTGCGCGGTAACGTGGCCACCGACCATCGGTTGTTCGCCGGAATCCCTTACGCCGCAGCGCCTGTCGGGCCGTTGCGATTCGCCCCGCCGGCTCCGGCGCCCGGTTGGGCCGGGGTACGCGACGCTTCGGTGTTCGGACCGCGATGCGTTCAGGACCCGACCGCCGATCCCGAACGGGGGCGCAACACCTCCGAGGATTGTCTGAGCCTCAACGTCTGGACGCCGCCCGTGTCCGGCGAGCGCAGGCCGGTGATGGTGTGGATCCACGGCGGCGCGTTCGTCAACGGCAGCAGCGGGGTGTACGACGCGCGCTGGCTGGTGGCGCGCGGGGACATCATCGTCGTGAGCATCAACTACCGCCTCGGCACTCTCGGATTCCTGGCTCACCCCGCACTCGGGCCCGCGGATGATGTCGGCAACTACGGGATGCTGGACCAGCAGGCCGCGCTCCGCTGGGTACACGACAACATCTCCGCGTTCGGCGGCGACCCAGATCGGGTGACCATCGCCGGTGAATCCGCCGGCGGGATGTCGGTGTGCAATCACCTGGTGGCTCCGGGTTCGGCCGGGCTGTTCCGGGCCGCGATCCTCATGAGCGCGCCGTGCCAGGCGCAGGCCGATCTGGCCACCGCGCAACGCCGAAGCCTCGACTACGCGGCCGCCGTCGGCTGTCCCGACCCCGCGGTCGCAGCGGCCTGCCTACGCGCGCTGCCGGTGGATCGGCTGCGAAAGCCGGTCTGGTACTACAACATCGGCCGTGACGAGCTGACCGGTCCGATCACCGGCACCAAGGTCCTGCCGGTCGCGCCGTTGGCGGCGTTCGCGGCGGGGCAGAGCCCGCGGGTGCCGGTGATGGTGGGCACCACCCGAGATGAGTTCACGTTGTTCGTGGCGATGCGCTACCTGCAGGACGGTGAGCGCTTCACCCCCGACGAATACCCACGGCTGCTCGCCGAGACGTTCGGCGCCGACGCCGCCAAGGTGGGTGCGCAGTATCCGCCGGATCGGTACGGCGGTGTGCCGCAAGCATATTCGGCGACGGTGACCGATGCCGATTTCTCCTGCGTGGCAGACCGGATGGCCGCGACGCTGTCGGGGCCGGTGTATGCCTACGAATTCAACGACCGGGACGCTCCCGCGCCGGAACCCTTCCGGACCCTGCCGTTCCCGGTCGGTGCGAGCCATTCGCTGGAGCTGCGGTATCTGTTCGACATCGGTGGTGCCCCGCCGCTGAACCCGGCGCAAAAGGCCTTGTCGGACACCATGATCGACGACTGGAGCCGATTCGTCGCCAGTGGTAGTCCGGGCTGGCCTGCGTGGGACGGTGCGTCGGGTTCGCCCCGAATGTCGTTGCAGTCCAGCGGTAGCCACATGGCCGATGGGTTCGCGCAGGAACACCAGTGCCCGTTCTGGGCCGGACTGAAAGGCCGCTGATATGCCGACGCCGCAACCGCAGCCCTTTGCCGACGCCTGGGTCCAGGCCTGGAACGCCCACGACGTCGACGCCGTACTGGCGCATTTCCACGACGATGTGGTGTTCAGTTCACCGGTCGCTGCTCGCGTCGTGCCCGAAAGCCACGGCGTGGTGCGGGGCAAGGCCGCGCTGCGGGACTACTGGACCACTGCGCTGGCGGGGATGCCGGATCTGCATTTCGAGGTGCTGGCGGTGTACCGCGGCGAATCCACCCTGGTGATCAACTACCGAAACCAACGCGGGGGACTGGTCAACGAGGTGCTGCTCTTCGACGGTGAGCTCGTGCGCGAAGGCCACGGCACGTACCTCGAGTAGCGCGTCAAACCGGGGTCACCCAGGTGGTGATGTCGGCGTGCACCACTTCGACGCCGTGCCGATCGGTGACGCTGACGGGCACCACGATGTCGGCGCCTTCGGTGATCAGCGTGAAGTCCGGCGGATCCAGCCGGGCCGTCGCGCGCAACGACGTGGTGGCCTTGGCCAGATAGCTCACCGTCATGGCTTTGGGGATCCAGCGGTGGCTGGTGGGCACCGTCGCCTCCATCAGCATCCCCATCGCCATCTCCGCGGCATTGCACGACGCGATTGCGTGCACGGTGTGCAGGTGGTTGTAGATGAAGAACCACTTCGGCACCGTCACCTCGGCCAAGCCGGGCTCCATGCGCACGACGTGCGGCACGATCGACGCGAAATACGGAACGCGTGCCATGGCCGCGGCGGAGAACAGGCGGGTGCCCAGCGGCTTGCCTGCCAGCTGCTGCCACGCCCGGTAGGTGGCACTTGACGCCCCTGAAATGGTGCTCATGGACCCATCTTACTCGGGAGTAAGATAGGTCGGACGCGCTGCCCGTTCGGCATGCACCGCGGCGTTACGTAGGCTGGATCGGAACGGCCGAGTCGCCTTCCATCAGGGATTTGGAGCGCGCGGCGATCTAGGGCATACTGTTCAGGTTGCCTTGAGCTGGGTACTCCCTGGCCTGGGCATCCGACCAGCGCCCACACGGGCGCATCCGGTTCCAACCTCGATCGTGACGGATTTCCTGAGCGAACGAGTGTGCGGGAGGGCGACACACCCGACCGCGGGGGCCGGTGAACCATAGACAGGTAAACAGCGGCGGCAAATCTCGGCGCAATCCGCGCCGGGGCACCAGGCCCGACGGGTTCGTCCCCGGGACGGCCGGCCGATGTACGAAGCAGGAGCGAGGTAGGAGAAGCGTGGCGGGACAAAAGATCCGCATCAGGCTCAAGGCCTACGACCACGAGGCCATTGACGCCTCGGCACGCAAGATCGTCGAAACGGTCACCCGTACCGGTGCCAGTGTGGTGGGCCCTGTGCCGCTGCCGACCGAGAAGAACGTTTATTGCGTCATCCGGTCGCCGCACAAGTACAAGGACTCGCGCGAGCATTTCGAGATGCGCACGCACAAGCGGTTGATCGACATCCTCGACCCGACGCCCAAGACCGTTGACGCTCTCATGCGCATCGATCTGCCGGCCAGTGTCGACGTCAACATCCAGTAGGAGACCCGAATCAAATGGCTAGAAAAGGCATTTTGGGCACCAAGCTGGGCATGACGCAGGTGTTCGACGAGAACAACAAAGTCGTCCCGGTGACGGTCGTCAAGGCCGGCCCCAATGTGGTGACCCGTATCCGTACCACCGAGCGCGATGGCTACACCGCCGTGCAGCTCGCCTATGGCGAGATCAGCCCGCGCAAGGTCAACAAGCCGGTCACCGGTCAGTACGCCGCCGCGGGTGTGAACCCGCGTCGTCACCTGGCCGAGCTGCGGCTCGATGACGAGGCCGCTGCCGCCGAGTACGAGGTGGGTCAGGAACTGACCGCCGAGATCTTCGCCGACGGCGCTTACGTCGACGTGACCGGCACCAGCAAGGGCAAGGGCTTCGCCGGCACCATGAAGCGCCACGGCTTCCGTGGTCAGGGCGCCGCGCACGGTGCCCAGGCTGTGCATCGTCGCCCCGGTTCGATCGGTGGCTGCGCCACCCCGGGCCGCGTCTTCAAGGGCACTCGCATGTCGGGCCGCATGGGCAACGACCGGGTGACCACGCAGAACCTGAAGGTGCACAAGGTCGACGCCGAGAACGGCGTGCTGTTGATCAAGGGCGCCATCCCCGGACGTAACGGTGGACTGGTTGTTGTCCGCAGCGCAATCAAGCGAGGCGAGAAGTAATGACTCTGAAAATTGACGTTAAGACTCCGGCAGGCAAGACCGACGGTTCCGTCGAGCTGCCCGCTGCGTTGTTCGACGTTGAGCCCAACATCGCGCTGATGCACCAGGTGGTCACCGCGCAGTTGGCGGCCAAGCGTCAGGGCACGCACGCGACCAAGACTCGCGGTGATGTCTCCGGTGGTGGCAAGAAGCCGTACCGGCAGAAGGGCACCGGCCGCGCCCGTCAGGGCTCGACCCGCGCGCCGCAGTTCACCGGTGGTGGCGTCGTCCACGGCCCGCAGCCGCGCGACTACAGCCAGCGGACCCCGAAGAAGATGATCGCCGCCGCGCTGCGCGGTGCGCTCTCGGACCGGGCCCGCAACGAGCGGATCCACGCGGTCACCGAGCTGATCGAGGGCCAGACCCCGTCGACCAAGAGTGCCAAGGCATTCCTGGGCAGCCTGACAGAGAACAAGAAGGTGCTCGTCGTCATCGGTCGCACCGATGAGGTCGGCGCCAAGAGCGTTCGCAATCTGCCTGGCGTGCACGTGATCTCGCCGGATCAGCTCAATACCTACGACGTGCTCCACGCCGACGACGTGGTGTTCTCGGTCGAGGCCCTGAACGCCTACATCGCCGCGAGCACCAAGGATCAGAAAGAAGAGGTGTCGGCCTGATGGCAACCGTGACCGACCCCCGCGACATCATCCTGGCTCCGGTCATCTCGGAGAAGTCGTACGGGCTGATCGAGGACAACGTGTACACGTTTGTGGTGCACCCGGATTCGAACAAGACGCAGATCAAGATCGCTATCGAGAAGATCTTCAACGTCAAGGTCGATTCGGTGAACACCGCGAACCGGCAGGGCAAGCGCAAGCGCACCCGCGCCGGCTTCGGGCAGCGCAAGAGCACCAAGCGCGCCATCGTCACGTTGGCCGCGGGCAGCAAGCCGATCGATCTGTTCGGAGCACCGGCCTAGCGCCGGGAACTAAGAGGATTTAACTGATATGGGAATTCGCAAGTACAAGCCGACGACCCCGGGTCGTCGCGGTTCGAGCGTCTCCGATTTCGCCGAGATCACTCGTTCGACTCCGGAGAAGTCGCTGGTTCGTCCGCTGAGCAGCACCGGTGGGCGTAACGCCCACGGCCGCATCACCACCCGGCACAAGGGTGGCGGCCACAAGCGCGCCTACCGCGTCATCGACTTCCGTCGCCATGACAAGGACGGCGTCAACGCCAAGGTCGCGCACATCGAGTACGACCCGAACCGCACCGCGAACATCGCGCTGCTGCACTTCCTGGACGGCGAGAAGCGCTACATCATCGCGCCGCAGGGCATCAAGCAGGGCGACGTGATCGAGTCGGGCGCCAACGCCGACATCAAGCCCGGTAACAATCTGCCGCTGCGCAACATCCCGGCAGGCACCGTGATCCACGCCGTGGAGCTGCGGCCCGGTGGCGGGGCCAAGCTGGCCCGTTCCGCCGGTGTCAGCATCCAGCTGCTCGGTAAGGAAGGCACCTACGCCTCGCTGCGTATGCCGTCGGGCGAGATCCGTCGTGTCGACGTGCGCTGCCGCGCCACCGTCGGCGAGGTCGGCAACGCCGAGCAGGCGAACATCAACTGGGGCAAGGCCGGCCGTATGCGGTGGAAGGGCAAGCGCCCCACCGTCCGTGGCGTCGTGATGAACCCGGTCGACCACCCGCACGGTGGTGGTGAGGGTAAGACCTCCGGTGGTCGTCACCCGGTGAGCCCGTGGGGCAAGCCCGAGGGCCGCACTCGTAAGCCCAAGAAGGCGAGCGACAAGCTCATCGTCCGTCGCCGGCGCACCGGCAAGAAGCGCTAGGAGTAAATAGCGATGCCACGCAGCCTGAAGAAGGGTCCGTTCGTCGACGACCATCTGTTGAAGAAGGTCGACGTTCAGAACGAGAAGAACACCAAGCAGGTCATCAAGACCTGGTCGCGCCGGTCCACCATCATCCCGGACTTCATCGGTCACACCTTCGCCGTCCACGACGGTCGCAAGCACGTGCCGGTGTTCGTCACCGAGGCGATGGTCGGGCACAAGCTGGGCGAATTTGCGCCCACCCGTACGTTCAAGGGTCACATCAAGGATGACCGGAAGGCGAAGCGCCGGTAATGACTACGACGACTGAATACCCGTCCGCGACGGCGAAGGCGCGCTTCGTGCGCATCTCGCCGACCAAGGCCCGACGCGTTATCGACCTGGTCCGCGGCAAGAGCGTCGAGGAAGCCCTCGACATCCTGCGGTGGGCGCCCCAGGCCGCCAGCGAGCCGGTCGCCAAGGTGATCGCGAGCGCTGCCGCCAACGCGCAGAACAACGAGGGGCTCGATCCGGCCACGCTGGTCGTCGCCACCGTCTTCGCAGACGAAGGCCCGACCGCCAAGCGCATCCGGCCGCGTGCCCAGGGTCGTGCGTTCCGAATTCGTAAGCGCACCAGCCACATCACCGTGATCGTGGAGAGCCGTCCGCCCAAGCAGAAGGGTGCGTCCGCACAGTCGGCACGCAGCCGTCGTGCCCAGGGCAGCAAGGCTTCCGCTGCTGCGAAGGCGGCAGCCTCAGACACGGCCGCTAAGTCCGCTGACTCGAAGGGAGGCTCGGAGTAGTGGGCCAGAAGATCAATCCCCACGGCTTCCGACTCGGCATTACGACCGAATGGAAGTCCCGCTGGTACGCCGACAAGCAGTACAAGGACTACGTCAAGGAAGACGTCGCCATCCGTCGCCTGCTGGCCACCGGCCTGGAGCGGGCCGGCATCGCCGATGTGGAGATCGAGCGCACCCGTGACCGGGTTCGCGTTGACATCCACACCGCGCGTCCCGGCATCGTGATCGGCCGCCGCGGCACCGAGGCCGACCGCATCCGTGCGGACCTGGAGAAGCTGACCGGCAAGCAGGTTCAGCTCAACATCCTCGAGGTGAAGAACCCTGAGTCGCAGGCTCAGCTCGTCGCCCAGGGTGTTGCCGAACAGCTGAGCAACCGTGTCGCGTTCCGTCGCGCCATGCGCAAGGCCATCCAGTCGGCGATGCGTCAGCCCAACGTGAAGGGCATCCGGGTGCAGTGCTCTGGCCGCCTCGGCGGTGCTGAGATGAGCCGCTCGGAGTTCTACCGCGAAGGCCGGGTTCCGCTGCACACGCTGCGGGCCGACATCGACTATGGCCTGTACGAGGCCAAGACCACCTTCGGCCGGATCGGCGTGAAGGTGTGGATCTACAAGGGCGACATCGTCGGTGGCAAGCGCGAGCTCGCTGCCGCCGCGCCGGCCGGTTCCGACCGTCCGCGTCGTGAGCGTCCTTCGGGCAGCCGTCCGCGTCGTAGCGGCTCGTCGGGTACCACCGCGACGAGCACCGAGGCCGGCCGTGCTGCCGAGGAGACCGCGGAGTCCGCAGTGCCGGTGACGGCCGAGGCCTCCGCAGAGAACACGGAGAGCTGAACATGCTGATTCCCCGCAAGGTCAAGCACCGCAAGCAGCATCACCCCGAGCAGCGTGGCATCGCCAGCGGCGGCACGTCGGTGAGCTTCGGCGACTATGGCATCCAGGCCTTGGAGCACGCCTACATCACCAACCGGCAGATCGAGTCCGCTCGTATTGCCATCAACCGGCACATCAAGCGTGGCGGCAAGGTGTGGATCAACATCTTCCCGGACCGTCCGCTGACCAAGAAGCCTGCTGAAACCCGTATGGGTTCCGGTAAGGGTTCGCCGGAATGGTGGGTCGCCAACGTCAAGCCCGGCCGCGTGCTGTTCGAGCTGAGCTACCCGGACGAGAAGATCGCCCGCGACGCGCTCACCCGCGCGATCCACAAGCTGCCGATCAAGGCACGCATCGTGACCCGAGAGGAGCAGTTCTGATGGCAGTGGGAACTTCGCCTGGTGAACTGCGCGAACTGACCGACGACGAGCTGAAGAGCAAGCTCCGCGAGTCGAAGGAAGAGCTGTTCAACCTGCGCTTCCAGATGGCGACCGGGCAGCTGGCCAACAACCGTCGGCTGCGCACTGTGCGCCAGGAGATTGCACGGCTTTACACCGTGCTGCGTGAACGTGAGTTGGGTCTGGCTTCCGGGCCCGGTGGTGAGGATTCGTAATGGCAGAAACTAAGGGCCCCAAGCACACCCCGGCCACCGAGCAGCCCCGTGGCCGTCGCAAGACCGCCATCGGCTACGTGGTGAGCGACAAGATGCAGAAGACCATCGTGGTCGAGCTGGAAGACCGCAAGAGCCACCCGCTCTACGGCAAGATCATCCGCACGACCAAGAAGGTCAAGGCGCACGACGAGAACGGTGAGGCCGGCATCGGCGACCGCGTCTCGCTGATGGAGACCCGTCCGCTGTCGGCCAGCAAGCGCTGGCGGCTGGTCGAGGTGCTCGAGCGCGCCAAGTAAGACATCACGAGTAGATGTGCCCCGGATCCTCCGATCCGGGGCACATTTGCGTTTCAGCCCGGGTCTCGGCCCGCGTCGATTTCGACGTGAGGGTCGTGGTTCTGGCTGAGCAACGACCATCACGTCGAAATCGGCGGCGCGATCATCTTTTCGCCGTCACCCACCGCTCGTGACAAAAGGCCGTCGCCCATCGCGGTCTGCTCCTGCCGACCAGTTTTGCTGAATCCGCAGCACGGGGAGACACCCGGTCTACGTCGCTGATTCTTGTTTGCTCACCGCCGCGGCTGTCATACCATCGCGCGTATGGGAGCGGGGAAATGGCATGTTGTCGAGGGTCATTGGGCTGAGCGCGCAAACTGCGTACTGGCTGCCCGGTTAGCCATGGACGTCCGCCTGTAGCGGCGATGACGACGACATCCTCGTCGACGGCATCGTCGACGGTCTCGACGGGCCGGCCCGGATTCACCACGATTCTGACGCGGTACTACGACGTCCATCCGTTCTACCGACTGGCCCTGCGGTGGGCCTTGATCGTCGGCCTCACGGCGTTCGCGTTCCACGACAGCTTCGGCAGTCTCATCGCCACCACCAGGGCGGGCGGCATCGGCGGTTACGTCTGGACAGTGCCGGTGGCGGCAGCGCTGGTGGCCGTCGGGGTATCCCGACGCAACCGCACCGAGCTCCCGATCCATGACCGGCAGACCGACATCATCGTCGGCATCATGTGTTTGGGCTTGGCGCTGATGATCCAGGCCGCGCTGCTCGACCGGTACGCGCTGTACTTCCACCTGTTGCGTCTGGATCTGGTCGCGGCGTGGCTGTTCGTACTGTGCTGCTGCATCGTGCTGTTCGGTCTTCGCCCGGTACTGCGGTTCTTCTGGGTGTGGACGCTGTTTGCGATGGGGTTCTCCCTGCCGTACTACCTGACGGTGGTGGTTCTGGGCGGAGGGAAGTTCGCCGCGGGCGCGGCCACGCTGATCGTCGCCGCGATCGGGACCGGGATCGCCGTCGGCCGGACCGTTCGTCGCGGCGTCATCGGGTCGGTTGCTGCGTGGGTGTTCGGTTTCGCGGTGCTCATCACCATCAGCGTGGTGCACCCCGCCGCGCCGCTGATCGTCTATCAACAACTGCCCGCTCTGTCAGCGATCTGTGTGGTCAACGTCGTGATGTATCTGGCGGCGCGCCGGGGTGTTCCGAAGCGGTGGTTGGACCGCAAGGTGGAACCTCTTGCGGCCAGGCAGGTGTGGGCAGGAGTTCCCCTCGTCGTCGCGGTCGCGGTGGCACTGTCGTTCTGCGCGTTGCCGACTCAGGTGACCACGGCTCCCATCAGTCGTCCCAGCCCCGATGTGCTGTCCCCCGGGCAGCCACTGGATGCACCGCCGGGCTGGTCGACGACCGCCCGCGAAAACCACACCGAGGTACATCGGCTGTATGGCGACAATGCCGTCCTGGTGCGCCAGTACATGCGTGCGGACACCGGAAACCCGAGCTGGGACAAGCTGGCCAGGCCGCGCACCCTCGTGGTGGACAGCATCGTCAGTCAGCGTCCATTCACATTCGGGGTGTATCCGGCACGTGTCGTCTACGGGCTGACCGGCGCACGGTTGAGCCAACTGCGCCCGGTCGACCTCGGCAACGGAGTACACGCGCAGATGCTGTCGGTGGTCGACGACGATCTCCTGGTGACCTGGAACTCACTGCAATTCGCTTGGGGCGACAAGGATCTGGCGCAGCGGGTGACGGTTTTCGCGGTTGACAATCACGAGCCGAATGCACCTTTTCCGCATCCGTCGAAGAACATCGCCTCCACCTTGCGGACGCTGACCACGTTGTTGTTCCGCGGCAACGCCGTTCTCGACGAGCAGACGCCGACCTTCAAGGACGGTGAGCTTCTCACCCTTTTCGGGCGAGCATTGGTTGCTGCGCAGTTTCCCTGCATCGGGCGATGCCAATGACTTTCATGGACCGTGCTTACGGATATAACGATTTCTGTGAACCCGGGCGCGTCCGCAAAGTCCGGCTTAGGCTTCGACCTGTGACTGCACGGATGCTGCCGCTGTTCGCTGCTGTGATAGTCGTTGCCGGAACGGTCCTCCCGGGAGTCGCGACCGCTGCGCCGGAAGATGGTCTGTCGCTCGCAAATTCGCCGACATTGAGTCTGCGGACGTTGGGTTCCGATCCGGACATCGCACTCTACGGCGTCGAAGGTGTTCAGACGGTGACGGTCCCGGTGCAGCCGGGCCTCACTGCGGCCGAATTGGTCGCAACTGCAGTGCTGCCGGTCAATGCGCGGGGCGGAACACTCGAAGTCACTCAGGAGGATCGCACCCTGGCCCGGGTGCCACTGCCTCCCGACCAAGGGCCCATATCCATCCCGCTGGCCGGCGCCCGAGTCGTTGACAACGCGGTCTCGGTGTTGCTGCGCAGCTATCTGACGTTGCCCGACGGGTACTGCGTCTACGACGCGACGAATCCGCTGCGGTTGGTCGACGCCTCGATCCGGTACACGGGCCAGGAACTGCCGCCCGCCACGATCGCCGACTTCCTGCCGCCGGTACTGCAGAAGCTCACGGTGTTCGTGCCGTCGAATCCGTCGAAGGCCGAGTCGGACGCGGCACTGCGGCTCGTCACGGCCACCGTGGCGCGCTACGGCCCGCAGCGCACCGCTGTCGACCTCGTGCCGACCGATGGCGGGGCCGTGCCACCTCCGGGCCCACTGGAACGGCAGATCGTGGTACGTGAAGGACAAGCGCCCGGCCTGAGCCTCGAGGGTCCCAATGCCGTTCCTGCCCTCGTGGTTTCCGGGCCTGCAGGGGAGCTGAGCAACCAGGCGCGGCTGCTGTCCAGTGACATCTCGAAACTTGCCGTCCGCTCGAAAGCCGTCGCCGGACCGTTGTCGACGACTCCGCAGCTACCCGGTGACATGACCACCATCCGCCGGCTCGGCCAGCCCGGCGTCAATGCCACCGCACTGGTCAACCCACGGGTGACCGTGCCGCTCGACCAGACCAGGCTGGGCAGGTCCGTTCACGGCGTCAGAGTCCATCTGCAAGGCTCCTACACACCACTGCCGTCCACCGTCGCCGGGCAAGTCGTGGTGAGCATCGGGGGACAGACCATCGACCGCTGGGCGACCGAGACCGACGGCCGCATCGACCGCTGGATCGACGTCCCGGACCGGTTGCTGCAGCGGTACACGAACGTGGACATCGCGATCGATGCGGCGGGAAACACCGGACGCTGCGGGGAGTTCCAGCCCATCACCCTCACCATCGACGGCGAGACACCGGTCGAGAGCAAGCTGGCCAAGCCTCCGGTGCCGGGCGGTTTCCAGGCATTGCCGCAGGCATTGATGCCGCGCCTGGAGGTCGGGATTGACGACGGCTTCGTCAACCTGCGGCGGGCGGCACTGCTCCTCATCGGTCTGCAGCGGCTCAGTGCCCGTCCGTTCGACACAGCCGTGGTTTCCCGCCAGGACGCCATCACCTCGTCGAATCCCGCCGTGGTGGTGAGCCCCGATCGCTGGGACACCGCCTCTATCGCCCTGCCGGTGTCTGTGGACTCGCACGACATGATCACTGTCGAGAATGTCGACGGCAGTGGCACGTCCAGCACACTCACGCTGGATCCGAAGATCGGATTCGGCTCGTTGCAGACGCTCTACTCCGGTGGGCGCACACTGCTGGTCGCGACGTCCACCAACACCCCGGACGAGCTCGACCGGCTGCTGGGATGGCTCAACGCCGATACCGCCCGCTGGTCCGGCCTGACCGGCAATGCGCTGATCGCCGTGGCTGATCGTGACCCGATCCAAGTCAACACTGCGACAGCACAACCGGATTCGGTGGCCGCGACCGCTGATCGTAAAGCCCTGTACCTCGGTATCGGTGCCGTCGTGGTCGTACTGGCTGCCCTGGGTGCGGGGGCGATCGCCTGGCGCAGCCGTCGGTCGCGGGGCTAGCCGTGACCGCGACCGTCGACGCTGACGCCGACACGGGACGATGGGAGTCCTTGCAGTCCTGGTGGTTCGGCTTGAATCCCACAGTTCGTCTGGTGTCGCGGTGGCTTCTCGTCGCCGTGCTGACGCTCGTGGCGTTCTGGGACAGCCTGGTCAACCTCGTCGACACCACATTGGCAGGCGGCCTCGTCGGCTACGTGTGGATGGTTCCCATCGCGGGGCTGCTCGCTGCGTTGGGGGTGAACTTCCGACGTCGTACCGAATTGCCCATCCACGACCGGCAGACCGATGTCATCGTCGGCATCATCGGTTTGGGGCTGGCGCTCATGGTCCAGGGCGTGCTGCTCAAACGCTATTCGGAGTTCTTCCACCTCATGCGCCTGGATCTGCTGGCCATGTGGCTTTTCGTGCTCAGCAGCAGCATTGTGCTGTTCGGCGTGCGTCCGGTCGCACGATTCGGCTGGGTGTGGGTGCTGTTGTCGCTCGTGTCAGCGCTGCCGTACCAGGTGGTTGTGATCACGCTGGGCGGCGGCAAGTTCGCCGCAGGAGTCGGGACGCTGTTCATCGCGGCCGCGGCGACCGCCATCGCGGTGGGGCGCAACCGCAAGCGCGCGGCAGTCGGTGCCGCCGGCGCGTTCCTCTTCGGCTTTGTACTCCTGATTCTCCTGCAGCTTCTGGCGCCCGACGCTCCGGTCCTGGCGTATCAGATGATTCCCTCGCTCACGGCGATCGTGGCGGTCGGAGTCTCGGCGTTTCTCTACACCCGCCGGGGCCAGCCCAAGAAGCTGCTGGATCGCAAGATCGAACCGCTTGCCGCCAAGCAGATCTGGTCGGCCATCCCGCTCGTGGTGGCGGTTGCGGTCGCGCTGGCGCTGATGCCGTTGCCGCGACAGCTGAGTGCGACCGAGATAAGCCGCAGTGCGCCCTACGATCTCGTTCCAGGACGACGCCTGTCCGCGCCGCCCGGGTGGACGGCCGTCGGGGACCAGACCTATACCGGGGTGGCGCGCTATTACGGTGATGACGCGATCCTTGTGCGCCAACGGATGGTCGCCAATGTCGGTGATGCCCGCTTCGACAAACTGTCCGCGCCGCGAATACTCATGGTCGACAGCATCGTCAGCGAGCTGCCGTTCTCGTTCGATGCCTATCCGGGCCAGGTGCTGTACGACACCACCGGTACCCGGCTCAGTGCTCCGCGCGCCGTCGACCTAGGCCACGGGGTGCGGGGAAAGCTCTTCTCGGCCATCGACGATCGCCTGCTGGTGACCTGGGACGTGTTGCGGTTCGCGTGGGGCGACGAGGATCAAGACCAGCTCGTCGATGTCTTCGCGGTCGACAACCATCTGCCCGATGCGCCGTTCCCCGATCCGCAGCGCGGTCTCGTGTCCACGCTGCGCAACCTGCTCACCGTGTTGTTCCGCGGCAACTCCGTTCTGGTGCAGCGACTGCCGACCTACAAGGATGCCGAACTGCTCACCGAGTTCGGACGGGCGCTGGTGGCCGAGCAGTTCGCGCGGGCGGGGACCGGCCGATGAGGTATGGCGAGACCTTCGATCCGGAATCCGTCACCGACGATCAGCGGGAGTACGCACTGCACCGGGCGATCAACGGCCTGCGGGAAGACGATCCGGTGCATTCCGCGTCGACGCCGCTGCTGGGCTGGCAGAAGCCCGCGCTGTGGGGCCTGCTGGTGGTCGTCATCGCCTTCGGCGTGTGGCGGCCGATGCAGACGGCGGTCGTGCTCATCGGATTGTGCACGTTGGCCTATCTGTTGACGTTGGGTGACCGGGTGCTGATCTTCAAGCGCGGGTTGGCGTCCCGGCCCATCGTGATCTCCGACGAGGCCGCCCGCTCGATTTCGGATGCCGATCTGCCGTCGTACACGATCCTGGTACCTGCCTACAACGAACCGGAGGTGGTCGCCGACCTCATCGGCGCGATGGACGCGCTGGAATACCCCCGCGACAAGCTGCAGGTGCTGCTGTTGCTGGAGGCCGACGATCAGGTCACCATCGACGCCGCCGAGGCATGCGGCGAATCCGACGTCATCACAATCCTTCTGGTGCCGCCCGCAGAGCCGCGTACCAAGCCCAAAGCGTGCAACTACGGTCTGCACTTCGCCACCGGGGACATCGTGACGATCTTCGATGCCGAGGATCTGCCCGAACCGTTGCAGCTGCGCCGCGTCGTGACTGCGTTCCGTCAGCTGCCGGACAATGTGGCGTGCGTGCAGGCCAAGCTCGTCTACCACAACGGCCATCAGAATCTGTTGACCGCGTGGTTCACCGCCGAGTACGCACTGTGGTTCGGCTATCTGCTGCCCGGGATGATGGTGAGTACGTCACCGATCCCGTTGGGCGGCACGTCGAATCACCTGCGGCGTGACATCCTGCGCAAGATCGGCGCATGGGATCCTTTCAACGTCACCGAAGACGCCGACCTCGGCCTGCGCATCGCGTCGCACGGCTATCGCACGGCAGTCATCGACTCCTTCACGCTGGAAGAGGCCAACAGCGATGCGATCAACTGGATTCGGCAGCGGTCCCGGTGGTACAAGGGCTATCTGCAGACCTGGCTGGTTCACATCCGTCAGCCACTCAAGCTGTACCGCACTCTCGGCTTGCGCAGCTTCATCCGGTTCACCCTGGTGCTCGCGGGCACCCCGATCATCGCAGTGCTGAATCTGCTGTTCTGGTTCATCACGGTGTTGTGGTTCCTCGGCCAGCCCGCTGTGGTCGGCGAAGTGTTTCCCGTGTTCATCTACTTCCCGGCGCTGATCGCGATGGTCATCGGCAACTTCACCGTGATGTACATGAACATGGTCGCCCTCCGTGAGGACGACCGGTCGGATCTGCTGCTGGCAGCGCTGAGTGTGCCGCTGTTCTGGCTGATGATGAGCGTGGCCGCGGCCAAAGGCTGCTATCAGATGATTCGGCAGCCGTCGTTCTGGGAGAAGACGTTTCACGGACTGGCCGAACGTCCCGCCGACACCACGACCGACGAGGCAGCCGCAGCATGACCGGCACGACGCCGGCAAGGTCGGACCGCCGCCTCAAATTCACCGTCTTCTTCGTGTTCCTGTTCATCTATCTCGCGGTGGGGTACTGGCTGCAGGTCCGCCACGGATTCATCATGGGCGACACACTGTCGCGGGTGGCGGCCACCCAATCCGTGTTGTTCAGCCGCGATCCGCATCTCGCTGCCCTGGGCTTCATCTTCACGCCGGTCGCGGCGATGGTGCAGATACCGGCCATCGCACTGAGTACCCTGTGGTCGGACATCGCCGCACGCGCGTTCTCCGGAACCATCATGTCGGCGACCTTCATGGCGGGCGGCGCCGTGCAGATCCTGAGCATGGGCACCGATCGTGGTCTGCCCCGGGCGTATTCGCTGACCATCACGGTGCTGTTCGCGCTCAACCCGATGATCGTGTTCTACGGCTCGAACGGCATGAGCGAGGCGCCGTTCATCTTCTTCATGTCCTGGGCGGTGCGCCGGCTCATCATGTGGATGGTCGACGACGATGTGCACCACCTGGTCACCGCGGGCGGCATCGCAATGGGGTTGGCGTATCTGACCCGTTACGACGCCGCGGCGTGCATCGGCGCCGCAGGAATCCTGGTGGGCTTGACCACCTATGTGCGGGCCACACCACGCCCACGAGTTCGGCGCGCGATTCTGGATCTTCTGATCGTGAGCGGTCCGGGCGCACTGGCCTTCCTGGGCTGGGCTGCGGCAGGCTGGTTGATCACCGGTGAGGCCTTCGCGCAGTTCACCTCCCAATACGGCAACACCGCGATCCTGGAGCAATCAGGCCAGACTGCACCGAATTTCGCGCACGGCGTGCAGTTCGCCCTGGTGTGCATCATGCTGCTGGCCCCGACGCTGCTCCCGCTGATGTTGTGGGTGCTGATACAGCGGTGGGGACGCCCCAACTGGCAGGTGCTGCTGGTACCGGTGGCGTTGTTCGGTGCCGTGCTCGCATTCCAGGCCTACAGCTACGCGGCCGGGTCGACGTTTCCGTTCTTGCGCTTCTTCATCATCGCGATTCCGATGACGGCATGCCTGGCCATGCTCGCGGTACCCGACGGCGTCCTCGCAACGCCGACCCGGCGCGGCCGGTACGCACCCGAGGTCGTCACACCCGCCGGCGAACCGCCGAAGAGACGCTCCGTCGTACGCTACGCGGCGGTGGCGGCCGTCGTCGCGATCGGTATCCCCGTGACGCTCGTGGGCATGGCTCAACCCGACTACGCCCCACAGGAATACGGCCTCGGTGCAGTGCTGAAACCGGACCCGTACAACGTCACCGTGCGCAAGGCCACCGAGCACCGCATCGCCCGGACCTTCGGCACCGAACGCAAGATCGCGGAGTATCTGCAGTCGTTGAACCTGCCCGACAGCTCGGTGATCACAGACACCGTGTACGGCTTCGGCATTCTCGCCGCGTCGCCACGTCCGCGGGTCTTCGTGATCCCCTCCGACCCGGACTTCACCGAGTTGCTCAACGATCCGAGTGCCAACGGCATCCGGTATCTGCTCGCGGTGCCGCCCATCGGCCGCGGCACCTCCGACGCGCTCAATCTGCGGTATCCGACGCTGTACAACACCGGAGCCGACGTCGCGACCCTGGAGCTCGAGATTCCCAACGACGGTGACGGCCAGCCTGATTGGCGGCTCTACCGGGTCAATGAGCGCGTGGGTGTACGTTAGCCATTCCCCGGCAGCGGGCGCTGCTCGGCATCAGGGGTAGCCAGCCGCCCGGCCAGCCACGGCAACGCATCCGCGAAGCCCTGGGCAGCCGCCGTGAAGGTGTGGTCGCCGGGGTAGCTGACGACCGAACACTCCACATTGTGGGCGCTGAGCAGCCCGCACAACTTGTTGGCGTTGGCGGCGTGGTCCTCGGAGTACTGATCCCACCCCGCAACGGCCTCGGGTTGGAGAGGATCATCGCCTCCGGCGCGGTGGACCGTCGGCGTATCCTCTGAAACCCCCAGCCAGGCAGCCATGTTCGCATAGCGCCCGTGCTTCTCGATCAGAGTCTTCGGGTCGAATGCAGCCCATGCGTCTGCGTCGCCCCCGAACAGCCGGGCGATGGTCTGCGGCTTGGTTCCGCTGTTGGGACCCAGCTGCCCGTCCAGCGCGACGAATGCGCTGAACAACTCCGGATTCCTGGCTGCCAGCATGAGCGCGCAGGTGCCTCCCGACGACCAACCGAGCAGACCCCAGTGGGCGGGGTCGGGACTCACCCCGAAGCGCGACACCACGTACGGTCGGACGTCCTCGGTGAGATGGTCGGCCGCGTTGCCACGCGGGCCGTTGACGCACTCGGTGTCGTTGTTGAAGGTGCCTGTGGAGTCGGGGAACACCACCACCGGCGTGTTTCCACGGTGGAACGCGGCGAATTCGTCGAGCGTCTTGAGCGCACCACCGGACTCCGGCCAGTCGGAAGGATGACTGAACTCCGCGCCGATGGCCATCACGGCCGGCAACTTCGGCGGGGGATCTGAGCGGAACCAGGCCGGCGGCAGGTAGACCAACTCGCGTCGATGACCGAATCCTGAGGCTTCCCTGGGGATGTCCACCCACACCATGGTGCCGCGGGTAGGCTCTTCGTGGTTCTGGCGCATCGTGGCCAAAGCCGCCTCGTCGATCCACTGCGGCGGATCGGATCCCGTCACGCGCTGCCAGGCTGACTGCACGGTCGGGAAGTAGCCCGTGGCGATGTTCAACTCCGAAAACCCGCACAGCACGGCGAGGACAACGGCCAGCACCGACACGACGCGACGCCACCATCGGCTACCGCGCCACGCCAGAACCGCCATCGCAGCGGCAAATCCGGTGATGACCACCCAGAGCACGCTGCCGAGCGATGCGGCCTTCTCCGACCAGCCCTGATACTTGACGAACGTGCGGACGACGACCGCGAGCAGCACGCCCGTCAGTAGCGCGACCGTCACCCATCGAAGCAGGGGTCTGTCGGCCTGGCGCCCGATGCCGAGCACCAGTGCCGCGATCGCAAGCACTTCCAGCGCGATGGGCACCACTCCGCTGATCAGTGACATGCAGTGCTCCTCTGCCTGTGGCTCATGGTTTGTGGCCCGCCGTGAAGCTCGGGCAATCATTGGCCGAGGGCAGTGATTTCATCCGATCGGTGAGCCAGCCCAGGGCAGCGACGGGATCGATCTGGTCGCGTCCCTTGTCCGGCCAGAACGCGATCTGGACGACGTCACCCATCTGGCATGCCTTGGTGATCGCTTGATCCGTCCACGCAGCGGGGATCGCCGAGTCCTGGCCACCGTAGATGACGTACATCGGTGCCTGGGTCGGCCCTTGGGGCAGGTTGGTCTTCTGCAGGTAACCGCGCAGCGTCTGCAGCGCCGCGGGGCTCGCGGGCCGCAAGTCGTCCGGATGAATCGTCTCGGCCAGCGCTTTTCGTTGCACTGGGTCACTGCATTTGAGTAGTGCGTCCCAATTCTGTTCGGCGGCGCCCCGCCGGTAGTCGTCGAGTTCGAAGTCGTAGTAGTACTCGTCCTTCAGTGCGGCCAGATAGGCCACGTAGACCAGCTTCTGGTCGGTGTTCAACGTGCCCGCCATGGCGGCGTCCGCAAGGCCGGAGACCTCTGCCATCGGTGCAAGAGCCGCTGCGGCAACCAACTTCAGGTCATGGCCGTAATTGTCCGCGAGTTCATTTGCGGCCCATGCCGCCTGTCCTCCCTCTTGTGCGCCCAGTGCGGCCCACGCGTTCGAGGTATCGGGAACGAGGTTCCGGGCCGCGCGCACGGCGTCGATCATGGTGAAACCACTTGTGGTGGAGTCCAGGTAGGGGTGGAAGTCGTAGTCGTCGGGTTTCGACGGCTTGCCCAGGCCCTGATAGTCGGGCACGGTGACCACGTAGCCGGCGTTGAGCAGCGCAACGACGGTCGCTGCCTCGCCGAGCAGGTTGGGGGACAGGGACGGAGCGCAATCTGATGCGGTGCCCGTGCTCCGGTGCCCCAAGGCAACAATCGGAAACCCACCCGGTGGCGGTGTTCCCTTGGGCACGAACACCGAACCTGTCACGTGTGACACCGCATCGTTGACACCGTTGCGTGACGCATACGTCATGGTGCGTGCCGACGACGCCGCATCGCGCAGTGCCTGGTCCAGCTTGTCCGCGGGAGCATCTGCGATGACGTGCCCTGCGCTGTCGGGATCTTCGGCGGTGTCCTGTTTGGGCGACCCGCCACACGCGGTGACGACGGCGACTATGACCGATAGCAGTGCCAGGACTCGAACCATCGAATGTCTCCCCGCGGATCCGTGGCTGCTTGGTGGAATATCCCATCTTTTCATCCGGGCGTCGTCATCGTGCGGCTTATGTGGAACCCCGATACGAGAAACACCGTCATTTGCGCAAATACAATTCGTGCCATGGCTGTTATCGACGTGACGGCGCACGGCGCGACCGGAGACGGCACAACCGACGATCATGCGGCGGTGATGGCAGCTCTTCGGGAAGCAGTAGACCGTGCTGGTGGCACGGTGTTCTTCCCGGCGGGCGACTACGCGCTGTCCGGTTCGATCGGCAACGGCGTGGACGGTTTCGCGCGGATCTGCCTCCTCGGCGCGGGTGAGCGGGCAGCGCGATTGCGCGTGACGACCGACGTTGCGCCCATCAGTGGACGCTGGACCGAATGCCGCATCGAAAACCTCAGGATTGACGCGGACTTTCACGGGTCACCGGCGTTCGATGTCGAGCTCGACAAGAGCTACGTCAAGCACTGCTGGCTCAGTGGCTGGACCGGGTACGGCATGCGGGTCAATGCCACCACCGACGGACTGCTGAACTGGATCGACGACAACTTCATCGAACAGTGCAGCGGTTACGGCATCTACACGACGTATCACTTCTACGACTCGTGGATCGTCAACAACAACATCGGGTCGACGGGTCCCAACTTGTCGATCGAGGCAGGCCCGGTACGCATCATCGCCAACCACCTCAACGGCGCGCCGCAGAACAACATTGAACTTCGAGGCAACAAGCAACTGACCATCATCGGCAACATCTGCGAAGGCGCGCGGCACGAGGCGATCGTCTTCACCATGCCGCCGTGGCTGGAATCGGACAACGAGCAGGTAGCCATCGTCGGCAACAACATCACCAACGGCGGCAAGGGTGCGACGAATGTCTTTCCGGCCATCGGGATCTACTCGGTTGACGCCGATCACCGCACCATGGGATTCAACGTCACCGGCAACTTCATCGCCAACACCGACGACGGTGCCGGGTGGAGCTACGCGGTCGACGCGCAATACGTCGACAACATCGCGATATGTGGAAATCAGTGGGACAACAACGGTTACAGTGTGGCTCCCGTCCGCGCCGACGGCAGCAACGTCGGCGTCGCGGGTAACACGTCGGGGAATCGGACGGAACCGCGCCGCTCGGTCGTCACGTTGACCGGTGATCACCTCCTCGACGCAGCCCCTGGCACCGATTACGTATATGTGCTCGCCGCGGGCGTCACGACAGTCACTTTGCCGACGGCCGTGGGTAATACGTGCCGTTATACCGTCAAGAACATCACCGGCGGCACCGTGACACTGCGCGGCGCAGCCGGGCAATCCATCGAGCGTTCAGCCGATTTCGTGCTTGCTGCGGGCGCGGCCGTCGACGTGGTCTCCGACGGGTCGAATTGGTGGATCGTCTGACGTGTGCCGGCAAGTCCATATCTGTTTGCTCAAACTGGCATCGCCCAAAATGGGTGAGGCCGAGATGATTTCACACAACGGAATTCTCGCGGTAGGTGCCGCGATTTGAATGGAATTGCGTGGCGCAATCGGCATAATCGGTTCGCATGAGTCGACATCCGAACGTGCAGGACGAGAGTGAGGAAAACCGTCCGCGGCTGCCGCGGCGCAAAGTGTTGGGAGGACTGGCGGCGGCGGGCGTCGCTTCCACTCTGGTGGCGGCCTGCAACGACAAGACCGGTGGCAGCAACACCTCGTCGGGCGGGGGAGGACAGATCACCACCGACAACACCGTAAAAGGTGCGACGGAGGCAACGAAGGCGGCCAACAAGAAGGTGATGGATTCACTTCCGTTCAACGAGCGTAGTGATTTCGAGGACGCCAAGAGAGGCATGATCGCGCGGCCGGACACCTTGACGATCAAGGATGCCAACGGCAACGTCGTGTGGGATCTGGAGGAGTACAAGAAGTACATCGCCGACAACAAGCCCGCGCCCGACACCGTCAACCCGAGCCTGTGGCGTAATGCTCAACTGTGCATGGAGTATGGGCTCTTCGAGGTCGTTCCCGACAAGATCTACCAGGTGCGCGGGTACGACCTGTCGAACATCACCTTCATCAAGGGCGACACGGGATGGATCGCCTACGACACCTTGATCTCACCCGAAACCGCGAAGGCCGCACTCGATCTGGTGAACGACAAGCTGGGTAACCGGCCCATCGTCGCTGTCATCCACAGTCATTCCCACGTCGACCATTACGGCGGCGTCCGTGGCATCATCAACCAGGCCGACGTCGACTCCGGCAAGGTGAAAGTCATTGCACCGCAGGCTTTCGTCGAAGATGCAGTGAGTGAGAACGTGATCGCGGGCAATGCCATGTCGCGGCGTGCGGTCTACATGTACGGAGCGCTGCTGCCGCGCAACGCGCAGGGCGGGGTGAACGGCGGCCTCGGCATGACGGTGTCCACGGGTGTGCCAAGCCTGATCATCCCCACCGACATCATCACCACCACCGGTCAGAAGATGACCATCGATGGTGTCGACATGGAGTTCCAGGTGACGCCCGGCACCGAGGCGCCCACCGAGATGAACACTTTCTTCCCGCAGTTCAAAGCCATGTGGATGGCGGAGAACACCACCAACACCATGCACAACCTGCTGACCCTGCGCGGCGCGCAGGTGCGTGATGCCCGTATCTGGGCGAAATTCCTCGACGACACGATCAGGGTCTACGGTCCCAACACCGAAGTGAAATTCCAGAGTCACCACTGGCCCATGTGGGGCCACGACAAGATCATCGACTACTGGAAACGCCAGCGCGACATGTACAAATACATGCACGACCAGTCGGTGCGGTTGATGAACGAGGGTCTCGTCGGGTCCGAGATCGCCGAGGAGATGCAGTTTCCGCCCGAGCTCAACAACTTCTGGCCCGACCGCGGCTATTACGGCACGCTCAAACACAATACGAGAGCGGTCTATCAGCGGTATATGGGTTGGTATGACGGCAACCCGTCGGACCTCGACGATCTGCCGCCGCAGGAAGCCGCCAAGAAGTACGTCGAGTACATGGGCGGCGAAGAGGCGATCCTGCAGAAGGCCAAGAACGACTTCGACAACGGCAACTACCGCTGGACCGCCATGGTGCTCAAGCACGTGGTCTTCGCCAATCCCGACAGCGTGAACGGCAAGAACCTGCTGGCCGACAGCTACGAGCAGATGGGCTATCAGGCGGAGTCGGGGCCGTGGCGATCGGTGTACCTGCAGGGCGCGTACGAGTTGCGCAACGGGGTGCCGACCGCCGGTGGCACCGACACCGCGAGTCCCGACACCATTGATGCCATGCCGCCGGAGATGATGTTCGACTACCTCGCGGTCCGGCTCAACGGCCCCAAGGCCGCGGGGAAGAAGATCGCCCTCAACGTCGATTTCACTGATCTGAAGAAGCAGTACGGCCTCACGGTGGAGAACGGCGTGCTGAACTACTCGGATGGGTTGCTGCCGCAGTCGGATGCCACGCTGAAGCTGACCAAGGCGACTATGAACGACATCCAACTCGGCAAGGTCAAACTCGCCGATGCCATCTCGGCGAACAACGTGGCACTCGAAGGGAACCGGCAATCGGTGGACGATTTCGTCGGCCTGCTCGACACGTTCAACCTGTGGTTCAACATCGTGACGCCGTAAGCCGTTACTTACGGTCGTGAAAATAGCACTTATACTTCACAGTCGTGCAGCCAACCGGAACCTCAGCCATGCATCCTGTGCCGTGGTTTCTGGCCACTACGCCGTCGTCAGGTCCGGACATGTTGCCGCGCAACGCAGTTGCCGACATTCTGCAAGCCCGTCTCGGCGGCATGCGGTCGGTTTTCGTGGCCGCCCCGTCGGGATTCGGCAAGACGGTTGCGGTGTCGCAGTGGGCCGCCGGGCACCGGTGTGAGGCGCCCGGTTCGGTTGCGTGGCTGACGCTCACCGAGCGGGTCAACGGTAGCGGCGACGTGCTGCGCGGAATTCTGACCGCGCTGCTCAACGCGGCGCGCGAGCGCGGTGATGAGGCCGCAGCCCTGGCGGTGTCCGGGATCTTCGAATCGGTATCCTACGACGCCGGCGTGGCAGCGCTGATGGCTCTGGATCATCCCCGGATTGTCCTCATCGTCGACGACTACCAACTGGCCCGGGACCGGTGGCCGGATGCTGTCGAGTTCGTCGAGAACGGTCCACAGTGGCTTCAGTTCGTCATGATCACGACCGATCCCGTAGGCCCGGTATGGGCGCGACTGCGCGTGCACCACAAGGTCGCCATGATGGGCCCCGCCGAACTGGCTTTCACCCGCGGCGAAGTCGAAGCGCTCGTGGCGGCGGCCGGTGACACGGCAGACGTCGACCGCATCATGGCCGCCACCGACGGATGGCCAGGCGCGGTCCGACTGATTCTCGTCAGCGGTGACGACACCGAGGCTTTCACACCCGGGACTGATCTCACCGACTACATCAGCACTGCGGTACTCGCGCGGCTGCGTCCCGACCTGGCCGACTTCGCGCTCAAGGCGACGGTGTGTTCGCGGGTCGATGAACAGCTTGCCGCGGCACTGTCAGGTCGCACGGACAGCGCCGTACTCCTCAACGATTGCGTCGGCGCGGGCCTGTTCATAGAACGTATCGGCACCGGAGAAAGCGCCGTATACCAGTGGCATTCGCTGTTCGTCCGACACTGCCGGGAGATCCTCCGGCGAGACAACGCTCAAGAGTGGTTGCGTCTCAACCAGATCGCCGCACGGGAGCTGGCGCAGCGGTATCCGTTGGACGCGGTCGACCATGCGATCGTCGGTGGTGACAGGGTGGCACACGACATCATCGGCGATCACTGGCTGGAATTGCTGCTCCAATCGCGCTCCACCGCACTGGATCAAGCATGTCTGCGGTTGACCGAGGCCTTCGGTGAGGATCCCGAGATCCTGATGATCCGTTCCAGCTGCCGGGCCATGGCAGGCGACGACATCATGGCGACGTTACTGCTCAACCGGGCCGCTGCGATGCCGTCGGCGTCACGACGGACGCAATTCGTCGCCGACCTCACCCAACTCCTGGTGTCCGACGACCGCGAGGCCATGTCCGAGGCGGCGGCGCGGGTCGAGGCCGCCCTAGCTGATCGCGATATCGTCACACCTCGGGTGTATGCGTGTGCGTTGTTCGTTCTCGGCTGGGCAGATTCGCGCTTGCGCCGCAGTGCGACACGTGGTTCAGAGCTGCTCGAGGCTGCGATGAACGAATGCGCCGCTCTGGGCCTGCCGGAGGTGGCACACCGGGCCCGGCAGAGCCTGGCTTTCGCGCTCGCCCATTCGGGCGAGATCGCCCGCGCACAGGCGGCGTTGCAACGTGTGGTGGTACCCGCCGAATCAACCCCCGAGTTGTGGCTCTCGCACGACGGAGACGGCATCGAACGGTTCACGGCCGGCTGGATACACTTCTGGCACGGTGAGATCACTACGGCCGTCGAGTATTTGATCCCGGCGAGCACCGCACCAGGAGTTGGATATCCAGATACGTCGCGGATGTTTCTGGCGTTCAGTGCGGCGACGTTGCGCGACTCCGATGTGCTCGCCACCGCTGAGCTGGGCGTCGCCCGCATGCCGGATGTGGACACCCACGGGGTGCCCTGGGTCAGCTACAAGACCGCCAGCCGAGCGCGGTTGGCAGAGGCCCGCGGTGATCATCGGCTTGCACTCGAGCTGGCCGCGAGTGTGCTTGGTTCCGAACATGTCCCGATGGTTTCGGCCGTGATGTCCGGAATGTGCCGTCGTCTCGGTGCTCACCAGATGGCGGTGCGCCTGGCACATCAGGCGTTGGAGCCGCACGTCCCCGCCTATATCGCGGCGTATGCGCTGAGCACACTTGCGTATATGGATTGGCAAGAGGGGCAGGCAGACTCCGCTCACATGCGGATGGAAGAGGCGATCTCTGCCGCCCGGCCAGAGCGGGTGCGCTATCAATTCGTCGACAACCCGGACGCGGTGTGCCGGGATTTGCTCGCGGCGCACCTGTCGTACACGTCGTATCCGGACTTTGTCGAAGAAGCACTGCTGGAATGTGAGCGGGCGGTCACCGATGGCATACCGGCGGCGTTGACGCCCCGCGAGCAGGAACTGCTGGCGTTCTTGCGGACGCCGATGACGATGCAGGACATCGCGGAGAAGATGGGGGTGTCGGTGAACACACCCAAGACGCATCAGCGGGCCATCTACCGCAAACTCGGTGCGACCAACCGCCGCGAAGCCATCAAGCTTGCCGGGCGCTAGGTCTTTCCTTGTGCGTGCCATCCTTGCGCGAGCAGTCACGGCGGTCCGCGAAATGCGGCGTGTCGCGTACCGCCACTGGGGGTACCGCCCGCTTGCGGGGGAACTGCTCGGCGGGGAAAGTTGCGCACATGAGCGAGGAACTCGTGACGGTGTACGACGCCGACGGGAATGTGACCGGCACCGCTGCGCGGTCGCGGGTATACGCCGAAGGGCTCTGGCACGGCAGCGCCGGGGTGCTGGTCCGCTCGTCCGACGGCAGCCGGATCTACGTGCACCGACGCACCCCGACCAAGGCGGTGTTCGCCGGCATGCACGACTGCCTGGCCGGCGGCGTCATCGACCCCGGTGAGACGCCGCTGCAGACCGCGACCCGCGAACTGCACGAGGAACTCGGCATCACCGGGGTACCGCTGACCCCGCTCGCATCGGCGGCATGGGACGGGCAATGGGCGGGAAAACCCATGCGCTGCCACGTGTTCGCCTTCGAAACACACTGCGACGGCCCGATCCGCCACCAGCCGGAGGAAATCAGTGCCGGCTGGTGGTGGACCGACGACGAGCTCGCGGCCCATCTGGCCGATCCGGACTGGCCTTTCGTGCCCGACACCCGGGTGCTGATCCCGCAGCTGCTGCGCTTACGTCAACACCCTTGAGCTAAGGGCGCGGATGCTTCTTACTGGGTGGTACCTCACCATTCAGGAAGACTCCCGTGCGAACCGTTTTCGAACAGAACAAGCCTGCTGCCAGCCTCATCGATCGCTCGCTGGCCAACACCGCCCTGCAGCCCTTCTGGCTGGACGACGTGCCGGCCCAGCCCGGCCACCCGGTGTTGACCAGGGCGTCGACGCACTACGACCTCGTCGTCGTCGGCGGCGGGTATACGGGCCTGTGGTCTGCACTGCTGGCCAAACAGCGTGACCCTGGGCTTCGGGTCGCAGTGCTGGAGGGGCAGACGATCGGCTGGGCGGCCTCGGGCCGCAACGGTGGTTTCGTCGACGCATCGCTGACCCACGGCGCCGAGAACGGTCGCAGCCGGTGGCCCGGCGAGATGGAGACCCTTGACCGGCTGGGCATGGAGAACCTCGACGGCATCGAGAAGACGGTCGACACCCTGGGCCTGGATTGCGACTTCGAACGCACCGGGTCCGTCTCGGTGGCGGTGGAGCCCTACCAAGCCGACCAATTGGCCGCAGCGCCGCTGGCTCCGGGACAGGTGTACCTGGATCGACAGGCCATGCGTGCCGAGGTCGCTTCGCCCACCTACCTGGCCGGCGTGTGGTCCAAGGACACCTGTGCGCTGGTTCATCCCGCCAAGCTCGTGTCCGAACTCGCCCGCGCTGCAGCCGAACTCGGCGTGGAGATCTACGAGCACAGCAAGGTTTGTGGACTCGGACAGGACCGTCGTGGAGGACCGCTGACCCTACGCACCGAGCGTGTTTCGGTGCGGGCCGACCGAGTGATCCTGGCAACCAACGGTTTTCCGTCATTGTTGAAGAGGTACCGGTACCACACCGTGCCGGTCTACGACTACGCGCTGATGACCGAACCGCTCACCGAAGCGCAGCTGGCGGATATCGGCTGGCGTAACCGGCAGGGTATCGGCGACATGTCGAACCAGTTCCACTATTACCGGATGTCGAAAGACAATCGCATCCTGTGGGGCGGGTACGACGCTATCTATCACTTCGGCGGCAAGATCCGGCCTGGGTACGAGGACCGCGACGCCACCTATCGCCGACTGGCCGGTCACTTCTTCACGACGTTCCCGCAGCTGGAGGACGTCACGTTCACCCATAGATGGGGTGGCGTGATCGACACGTCGACGCGATTCTGCGCGTTCTTCGGATCCGCGTACGGAGGCCGAGTCGGATACGCGGCCGGGTTCACCGGGTTGGGGGTGGCGGCAACACGTTTCGCCGCCGAGGTCATGCTCGACCGGTTCGGCGGCACTACGACCGAACGCACGCAACTGGAGATGGTCAAGTCGATTCCGTTGCCCTTTCCGCCAGAACCGTTGGCTTCGGCTGGAATTCAGGCGACCCGCTGGTCGCTGGACCGGGCCGACCACCGGGAAGGACGGCGCAACGTGCTACTGAGGGCACTCGACTCGGTCGGTCTGGGATTCGATTCATGAGCGACTCAGTCGACACCCTGGCGCTGGCGCTCGAGCACACGCCCCTGCCGCAGGAATTGGTGGTCGCCGGAACCCCGACGGCGGGATACCGTGATATCACCGAGCTTTCGGGCTTGACCGTCGGAGTCTGGGAGCACACGCCCGGCACGTCGCGTGATGTCGAATCCGACGAGGTGTTCGTCGTCCTCACCGGTGATGCGACGGTGACATTCGACGACGGTTCCCCACCGGTGGACCTACGCCCCGGCAGCCTCGTGCGGCTTCGCGCCGGGCAGCGCACCACGTGGACGGTCCGCGAGACGCTGCGCAAGGTGTACGTCTCGTAGCTGCGTGCATCGACCGGCGATGAAAGCGGTGGGCTGAGGGTCCGGAACTTGTCGGACCCTTCTGCTTGGATAGTGTTATGTCCTCGCAGCCAACATCTTTCACTGATGACGGGGTGAGCCCTGCGCAGCGGCTGGAGGTGTTGATCGACGAATTGTCGGAGTTGTGCGGGCAGCGCAACGCGATCGACGGACGCATCGTCGACATCGTCGCCGAGTTGGAGCGTGACGAATTGTGTGGCGCCACCGGGGCCCGCTCGATCACGGCGTTGGTGGCCTGGAAAACCGGTGTCACCCCGAACAATGCCGACACGATCGTGGCGGTGGCGCGTCGCGCCGAGCAATTCCCCCTCTGCACCCAAGCCCTGCGGGAGGGCCGGTTGTCACTCGATCAGGTCGGGGTGATCGCCGAACGCGCCGCCGACGGCTCCGACGCGCACTTTGCCGAGCTGGCCGCGGTCGCCACCGTCGCCCAATTACGCACCGCGATCAAACTCGAACCCAAGCCCGAACCCAAACCTGAACCCGATCCCGAAGTGCCCACTGAGCCGGAGCCGGTGGTGCCCGAGCCGAAACGCTCGTTCACCAAAATCGAGCACGACGACACCACCACCTACCAGATCACCCTGCCCCGGCTGGAGGCAGCGAAACTCGATGCCGGGGTGCGCTCACATCAGGAGGCGCTGATCGCGGCGTGGAAACGCGACGACGACGAAGGGGATCAGGTATCGGAGCAGGCATCACCCTTCCCGAATGCTGTGGACGCGTTCATGAGCCTCGTGGAGGCCGGGTGGGACGCGGACGTGGAGCGCCGCCCGCACAGCCAGCACACCACCGTCGTCGTGCACGTCGATCTCGACAAAGATGGCGAGAAACCCGTCGCGGCCCTGCATCTGGGGCCCGTGCTCAGCGACGAGGAGCGGCGCTACCTGACCTGTGACGCTACGTGTGAGGTGTGGTTCGAACGCTATGGGCAACCCATCGGCGCGGGACGTGCCGCCCGCATCGTCAACCGCCGGTTGCGCCGCGCGTTGGAGCACCGCGACCGCTGCTGCGCAGTCCCCGGCTGCGGCGCCACCCGCGGCCTACACGCCCACCACATCGTCCAT
>NZ_MVHF01000001.1 GCF_002086485.1 Mycobacterium aquaticum
GGGTCCGGTGGTGGTGGGGGCGGGTCGGCCGACGCGAGGGGCGTCACCGCTACCGGGGCCAACATGCACACAGCAGCCAGGGTGGCGAAACGATTCAACATGCGGGTTTATGCGCCTCTCGTGGTTGAAATCCGGGGAACGACATAGTGCTTCGGATCCCGGTACTGCCGGGGATCTGTCGCGTCGAATCATGGACGGGTCGAGTTTCCAAACGGTGAACGAGCGGCCAACAATTCGGGCCGCGTTCCCATCTAGTGGGCATTCCGCAACCCCCCTTCCGCTTGCCGTGCATTGCATATATAAGGACAGCGCAGTTAGAAGGAAGGTCTACCGGCGGCCGTCGTCGTTCAACAGCCATGGCACGTGATGGATGGCATCTCGATTTGATCGGTTAGTCGACTGTTCACCTTCTGGACATGTAAACCACCCACCGTGAGGAAGTCTCGGGGGTAAAGCGGACGTGTCGATGACGCGCGGACGCCGAAGGTGGGCGCCTTGCGCCGAAATTGTCAACGGACTGACGGAGGAAGCTTTGAGGTCGTCTCAGGTGTACGAGCGACGGTTTGCGACGCTGCTCATTGCATTCGGCATTGGGTTGGCAGGCATGCCCGCTGCAGTCGCGGACCCTGGAGATGCGTCGGGCGCCCCGGGGCCGGCGACTCCCGCCGTTCCCGAGTTGCCTCCGGTTACCGGGGGTGTACCGGCGGCAGGTCCGGTGTCCATGCCGGTCTCCACAACGGATGACCCGGGCGCGCCCGCGGTTGCGGCCTGTTCGCAGTTCGCCAACGCTCTGGACTCCGCGTCGACGTATTACGGCGACTTCGCGGATTCGATCGAAGGCCTGGAGCGCCCCGACTACGGGGATCCGACCATCAGCACCACCAACACCAGCGGTCGGACCGCGCTGCGCGAAGCCGCCGCGACCGCGATGAATGCCGCTGGGACACCGGGACTTTCGCCGGACATCGCGAACCCGATGCGGTCGTGGTCCTTCGGAGCGACGAAGCTTCTGCTGAAAATGGGACTGCGCACCGGTGGTCAATCGCTGAACGACACTGCTACGCAACTCAACAACGACGCCACCAACGCGCAGATGGCCTGCGCTGCTGCGGGCACACACGCCTGACGGCGTTCATCCGACACCCGATTCACCGCCGGTATCCGCGGCGTTCGACATAAACTCACCCAGCGCGCTCACGCGCGCCTTCTGTAAGGACAACCGTGATCCGGCTTGCGATTTCGTTGCTCATGCTTGTGCTGCTGGCAACTGCTTGTGCCGGCAACGGCGACAAGTCTGCGGGGCCGCCGAAGGACGTGCCCGCATCTGCGCTCGAGGGCCTGCTGCTCAGCACCGACCAGGTCAACACGCTGATGGGAACCGAAGGGATGGTGGCGCACCCGCCGGCCACCGAAATGGGTGACCATCGCAACCTGCTGCCCAATCTGAACTGCTTGGGTGCATGGCAGGTCGACGAGTCGGCGATCTACGGCACCAAGTGGACCGCCATGCGGCAGGTGCTGCTGCGTGCACCCGACACCGACAACTGGAACAACCTGGTGGTGCAGTCGGTGGTCATCTTCCCGTCGGCGCAGGACGCCACCGACTTCCTCAATCAGTCGGCGGACCGCTGGTCGAAATGCACCAACCACCATGTGAACATCACGCTCAACGGTCAGCCCCTACCCAAGTGGACGAGCGGCGATCTCACCAAGACCGACTCCGAACTCACCATGCCGTTCACCCGCGTCAACGGCGACCAGACCCGGGCCTGTCAGCGCGCACTTGCCGTCGCGGCCAATCTGGTCATGGACGTTCAGGCCTGCAAGCCGGACGGCTCGTCGGTGACGCAGGCCGCCGACATCGTCGACAAGATCAAGGCCGCGATGCCTCGGTGAGCGGTGGCTCGCGACAAGGCAACGGGTAGTCTGAATCACGCAGCTGGTTTGTCGGCACAGGTCCAGGCCCGTACCGACATCGAACGCCGCACGCTCAGACAGGTGCGACGTGAGAGGGAACCCGGTGGGAATCCGGGACTGTCCCGCAGCGGTATGCAGGAACGACCGCCGTCATCAGCACTGGCCCGCAGGTAGCTGCGGCTGGGAAGCGACGGCCACTAGGTGCACGAGATCTCGTGCGAGCCTGCGAGTCCGAAGACCTGCCAGCCGTACCGGGCGCGCCGCGCCCGGTGGTTCATCGCCTCGCGGAATGGGCAGTGGCCGAATGCGGTTCACTCGTGGCGGGTGACCGTGCTCGGCTCGATGCCTCCTGGCGGTGACCATCCCGTCGCACGCCCAAGGACGTCGTCATGAGCACAACTGCAACACCCTTCACCGCCACCATTCTCGGGTCACCCCGCATCGGCCCGAACCGCGAACTCAAACGCGCGGTCGAAAGATACTGGGCGGGCCGCATCGACCGCGCAGAACTCGAGACCGTCGCCGCCACGCTGCGCCGCGACACCTGGGCATCGCTCGTCGCGGCGGGGCTGGACTCCGTTCCGGTCAACACCTTCTCCCACTACGACCAGATGCTCGACACTGCCGTGCTCGTGGGTGCGTTGCCGCCCCGGGTGGCCGGCGTGGCCGACGATCTGGACCGCTACTTCGCGGCCGCGCGGGGCAACGACGAGATCGCGCCGCTGGAGATGACGAAGTGGTTCGACACCAATTACCACTACATCGTCCCCGAGATCGGGCCAGACACCACCTTCGCGCTGAACCCGGCCAAGGTGCTCGGCGAGCTGGAAGAGGCTGCTGCTCAGGGTGTTCCGGCGCGGCCGGTGATCGTCGGGCCGATCACGTTCTTGGCGCTGTCGAAGGCCGTGAACGGTGGCACCGCCCCCATCGGCCGGCTCGACGAGCTCGTCGAGGTGTACGCCGAGCTGCTGGAGTTGCTCGCAGACAAAGGCGTCACCTGGGTGCAGCTCGACGAGCCCATCCTGGTCACCGACATCCTGGACAACGCAGCCGAGCTGACCGAGCGCACCTATGCCCGGCTCGGTGCGCTGACCAACCGGCCGTCGTTGTTCGTCGCCACGTACTTCGGTGAGCTCACCGATGCTCTCCCGGCGTTGGCTCGCACCCCGATCGAGGCGATCGGGGTCGACCTGGTCGCCGGAGATGTGGCACCTGTCGCCGCCGTACCGGAACTCGCTGGCAAGCTGCTGGTGGCCGGGGTGGTCGACGGCCGCAACGTCTGGCGCACCGACCTCGACGCTGCGCTCGGTAAGCTGGCCGGCGTACTGGAAAACGCTGGCGCAGTGGCAGTCTCGACATCGTGCTCGACGCTGCATGTGCCGTATACCCTCGACGCCGAGGGCGACATCGACGCGGCACTGCGCAGCTGGCTGGCATTCGGGGCCGAGAAGGTCCGTGAGGTGACCGCCCTGGCGCACGGGCTGACAAACGGACGTGAGGCCATCACCGAAGAGATCGCGGCGTCCGACGCCGCAATCGCGTCGCGCAAGGCCGATCCGCGGCTCAACAACGGCCAGGTCCGCGAGCGGATCTCGGCGATCGTCGCGTCGGGCGCCACGCGTGGTCACGCCGACGGGCGCCGGGCGGTACAGCAGGACCGGTTGAAACTGCCTGCCCTGCCCACCACCACAATCGGCTCCTACCCACAGACCTCGGCCATCCGGGTGGCACGCGCCGACCTGCGGTCGGGCAAGATCGACGCTGCGGAATACGAGCGCCGGATGAAGGCCGAGATCGCTGACGTGATCAACTTGCAGGAGCAGCTGGGCCTGGACGTCCTCGTGCACGGCGAGCCCGAACGCAACGACATGGTGCAGTATTTCGCCGAGCAACTCGACGGGTTCTTCTCCACCCACAACGGCTGGGTGCAGTCCTACGGCAGCCGGTGCGTGCGCCCGCCGATCCTGTACGGCGATGTGGCCCGGCCCAATCCGATGACGGTCGAGTGGATCACCTACGCCCAGTCGCTGACCGACAAGCCGGTCAAGGGCATGCTCACCGGCCCGGTGACCATACTGGCCTGGTCCTTCGTCCGTGACGATCAGCCGCTGGCCGATACCGCGGCTCAAGTGGCGCTGGCGATTCGAGACGAGACGGTTGATCTGGAGTCCGCGGGCATCGCGATCATCCAAGTCGACGAGCCGGCGCTGCGGGAGCTTCTGCCGTTGCGGTCCAAGGACAAAGAGGCTTACCTGAGGTGGGCGGTCGATGCGTTTCGGCTGGCGACCTCAGGTGTCGCCGACTCGACCCAGATACACACGCACCTATGCTATTCGGAGTTCGGTGAGGTGATCGGCGCGATCGCCGACCTGGACGCCGATGTGACCTCCATCGAAGCAGCGCGTTCGCGTATGGAGGTGCTCGGTGATCTCAACGATGTCGGATTCGCGAACAGTGTCGGTCCGGGCGTCTACGACATCCACTCACCGCGTGTGCCCAGGGTCGACGAGATCGCGACATCACTGCGGGAGGCACTGAAGTCCGTTCCGGCCGAACGCCTCTGGGTGAATCCGGACTGCGGCCTCAAGACCCGCACCACGCCGGAGGTGACGGCTTCGCTGCAGCACATGGTCGCTGCTGCCGCTGCGGTGCGCGAGGGCTGACCCGGGCCTGCCATCCGTCGTGTCGCCGGTGAACACGTTCGTCGGCGGCACGACGGCCGGACTGCCGCGTCCCCCCTAGACGGTGCCCGAATACGGCAGATTGCTGCTGGTCTGTGGGTCTATCTGAACGGGCCGACCCACGTACGGGAAGGCGCGTTGCGGGCAGGCCGGGCGGTCGCAGATCCGGCAACCGGCACCGATCGGCACGGTGGCCTCGGGATCGTCGAGATCCACTCCGACCGAGTACACCAGCTTGTGGGCATGCGCCAGATCGCAACCCAGCCCGATCGCAAAACTCTTGGGAGTGCCGAGGTAGCGGCTCGGGGTCGAGGTCGAGGTCTTGGCGATCCAGAAGTAGCTGCGGCCGTCGGGCATCTGGGCCACCTGCGTCAGGAATTGCCCGGGCCGGGAAAAGGCGTGATGCACCACCCACAGCGGGCAGTTCCCGCCCACGCGGGAAAAGTGGAATGCCGTGGCCGACTGTCGTTTGGAAATGTTCCCGGCGCTGTCGGTACGGACGAAGATGAACGGGACGCCGCGCGCGTCGGGCCGCTGCAACGTCGACAGGCGATGACACACGGTTTCGAAGCCGACCTCGAATCGCCGCGCGAGTTGGTCGATGTCGTAACGCAGTTCCTCGGCGGCCGAGAGCACCATCCGGTACGGCAGGAGCAGCGCTCCGGCGAAATAGTTCGCCAGCCCGATCCGTGCCACATCCTTTGACTCTGAACTCAACTGGTCATCGGTGGCGAGGATGGCATCGATCAGATCTGAGTGGGACAGCAACGCGATCTGCGTTGCCAACTGGAATGCCCGCTGACCGGGCAGCAGCCATCGCGCGACATGAAGGGTGCGGGAATCGTTGTGGTACCGGCGTTTTACGTTGGCGCCCAGGCTCCCGCCGTCGTCGACCACCACCGTGATGCCGAACTTGACGGACAGCAACTCGGCCAGCTGGCTGTCCAGACCGCCGATGTGCAAGCGATGCGTGGCGAACAACTCTTCGGCCGCGCGGTCGAGCGCGTCGATGTGATTGCGGCGGTCGTAGAAGAAGTCGCGCACCTCTTCGAAGGGCATGGGCTGCTGGGCGCCGGTCTGGATGTCCAGGCTCGTCCGGTCGTGCATTGCCTCCAGTTCGGCGGTGGCATCGTGCAGGCGCCGATGCAGACTCACCATGGTTTGGGCGGCGTCGGGCATCCGGGCGACGAGCTCTTCGATCTGTGCGGCCGTCGCGTCGACGAGGATTTCGCGGAGGTCGGAAACCAGGCGCGCGTCGGCGTCGGGTGCGAAGTAGTGCGTCGGCAGGTCGAATCGTTCGGAGAGCGCTAGCAACACGGGCACGGTGAGCGGACGCTGGTCGTTCTCCAGCTGGTTCACGTAGCTGGTGGACAGGCCGAGCGTGCGTGCCAGCGCGACCTGCGTGAGGCCTTGTTCGTCTCGGAGCCGTCTGAGTCGGGCGCCCGCGAATGTCTTCGCCACCGCGCTCAGGTTACCGCGACAGCGTTACGCAACATTCGCAAACTTCGTCTGCCAAGGACACAAAATTACGCATTTACAGGGACTTTTGGGTGTTCCAGGATCTGCGTACCGTGCGGATCATGCTTGTTCACGACGTCCGCACCCGGCGCAGTGCCGAGGACTTTCCCCGTAACGAACACCTCGCCTGGAAGATCGCCGAGGTTGCCGCCGATCCGGTTGACGTGCCGCCCGAGACCGAGGCGATGGTGATCAACCGCATCATCGACAACGCCGCGGTATCGGCTGCGTCGGTGATCCGCAGGCCCGTCACGGTTGCCCGGGCCCAGGCGCTGGCCCACAAAACCCGCCACGGTGCTGCAGTGTTCGGCGTCGACGGCACCGTGTCGGCGGAATGGGCGGCCTGGGCCAACGGAGTGGCCGTGCGTGAGTTGGATTTCCACGACACCTTCCTGGCTGCCGAGTATTCGCATCCCGGTGACAACATCCCCGCACTGGTGGCCGTTGCTCAGCAGCTCGGCGTGCGCGGAGCGGATCTGATCCGCGGCATCGCGACGGCCTACGAGGTGCAGGTCGACCTGGTGAAGGGAATCTGTCTGCACGAGCACAAGATCGACCACGTCGCCCATCTCGGACCGTCGGTTGCCGCGGGTCTCGGCACCATGCTGCGGCTTGACCCGGAGACCATCTACGCGGCCGTCGGCCAGGCCTTGCACCTGACCACCGCCACCCGCCAATCCCGTAAGGGCCTGATCTCCAGCTGGAAGGCCTACGCGCCGGCCTGGGCAGGCAAGGTCGCCATCGAAGCGGTCGATCGCGCGATGCGCGGCGAGGGCTCGCCTGCCCCCATCTGGGAGGGCGAGGACGGCGTGATCGCCTGGCTGCTGTCGGGCCCTGAGCACATCTACCGGGTCCCGCTGCCCGGTTCCGGCGAGCCCAAGCGGGCCATCCTGGACACCTACACGAAAGAGCATTCCGCGGAGTATCAGAGCCAGGCACCGATCGACCTGGCCCGCCGGATGCGTGAGCGCATAGGCGATCTCGACCAGGTCGCGAGCATCACGCTGCACACGAGCCACCACACCCACGTGGTGATCGGTACGGGATCGGGCGATCCGCAGAAGTTCGATCCCGACGCCTCCCGTGAGACCCTGGATCACTCGGTGATGTACATCTTCGCGGTCGCACTGCAGGACGGAACCTGGCATCACGAGCGGTCCTACGCCCCCGAGCGGGCCCACCGCCCCGACACCATCGAATTGTGGCGCAAGATCAGCACTGTCGAGGATCCGGAGTGGACCCGCCGCTACCACTCCACCGATCCCGCCGAGAAGGCGTTCGGGGCACGGGCCGTGGTGACGCTGAAGAACGGTGAGACGATCGTCGACGAACTCGCCGTCGCCGACGCGCATCCGCTCGGAGCACGGCCCTTCGAACGCGAGCAGTACGTGGCCAAGTTCGCCGAGCTGGCCGATGGTGTGGTGGAACCTGAAGAACAGCAACGGTTCCTGTCGATCGTCGATGGCATCGCCGACATCAAGCCGGGCGGCCTGGGCGCGCTCAACGTGCGCGTCGATGCGCGAGTGTTGGAGAAGGCGCCGACGGTGCCCTCGGGGATTTTCCAATGAGCGGCCTGCTCGCATCGGCGAGTTCGGCAGCCGAGAAACGGGCGCGCTTTCGCGCCGCCCTGGAATCCGGGAAACTGCAACGCTTTCCAGGTGCCTTCTCGCCGCTGGTCGCCAAGCTGATCGCCGAGATCGGCTTCGAGGGCGTGTACGTCTCGGGCGCGGTGCTCTCGGCCGATCTGGGGTTGCCCGACATCGGCCTGACCACGTTGACCGAAGTCGGCTCTCGCGGTGCGCAGATCGCGTCGGCGACGGATCTGCCCACGCTGATCGACGCCGACACCGGTTTCGGTGAACCGATGAGTGCGGCACGCACCGTCGCACAACTCGAAGACAGTGGCCTGGCCGGACTGCATCTGGAGGACCAGGTCAACCCGAAGCGGTGCGGGCACCTCGACGGCAAGGCCGTGGTCGAGACCGCGGAGATGGTCAAGCGGCTGCGGGCCGCGGTGGCGGCCCGGCGTGACTCGAACTTCGTGATCTGTGCGCGCACCGATGCCGCGGGAATCGAGGGGATGTCCGCGGCCATCGACCGGGCCAAGGCCTACTCAGATGCCGGTGCCGATCTGATCTTCACCGAAGCACTCGGCACGCCCGCCGAATTCGAGCAATTCCGCGCCGCGGTCGACACCCCGCTGCTGGCCAACATGACCGAGTTCGGCAAGTCCGATCTGCTGACCGCGCGCCAACTGGCCGACATCGGCTACAACGTGGTCATCTACCCGGTCAGCACCTTGCGGCTGGCGATGTACGCCGTCGAGGCAGGCCTACGCGAAATCGACTCCGCGGGTATCCAATCCGGCCTGCTCGGGCAGATGCAGCACCGCAGCAGGCTCTACGAGCTGCTGCGCTACGCCGAGTACACCCAATTCGACTCCGACGTCTTCAACTTCTCGCTGCAAGGGATAACGCGATGACCGTCACAGAGAGCAAACCCAAGATCTACAAGGGACTGGCGGGAGTGGTGGTCGACACCACCGCGATCTCCAAAGTGGTGCCCGAGACCAACACCTTGACCTATCGCGGGTACCCCGTGCAGGATCTGGCCGCGCAGTGCAGTTTCGAAGAGGTGGCTTATCTGCTGTGGCACGGTGAACTGCCAGGAGACCAGGAGTTGGCGCTCTTCCAGCAGCGCGAGCGGGCATCCCGGCGGTTGAACCGGTCGCTGCTGTCGCTGCTGGACAAGCTCCCGGACAACTGCCACCCGATGGACGTGGTGCGGACCGCCATCAGCTACCTCGGCGCCGAGGACCCCGACGAGGACGACGGCAGTGCCGAAGCGAACTACGCCAAGTCGCTGCGGATGTTCGCGGCGTTGCCGACCATCGTGGCGGCGGACATGCGTCGGCGGCGCGGCCTCGAGCCCATCGGCCCGCAGTCACATCTCGGTTACTCGGAGAACTTCCTGCGCATGTGCTTCGGGGACGTGCCGGATCCCGTGGTCGTCAAGGCGTTCGAGCAGTCGATGGTCCTCTACGCCGAGCACAGTTTCAACGCGTCGACGTTCGCCGCGCGCGTGGTCACCTCGACACAGTCCGACATCTACAGCGCGGTGACCGCGGCGATCGGGGCGCTCAAGGGTTCCCTGCACGGTGGGGCCAACGAGGCGGTCATGCACGACATGATGGAGATCGGCTCTGCCGATCGCGCAGCGGAATGGCTGCACGCCAAGCTGTCTCGCAAAGAGAAGGTGATGGGCTTCGGGCATCGGGTGTACCGCAACGGCGACTCCCGGGTACCGACCATGAAGGCGGCGCTGCAGCAGGTCGCCGCAGTCCGTGACGGGCAGCGGTGGCTCGACATCTACGAAACGCTGGAGCAGGCCATGCGTTCCGCCACCGGGATCCAACCCAATCTGGACTTCCCGACCGGCCCGGCGTATCACCTGATGGGCTTCGACGTTCCCAGCTTCACACCGATCTTCGTGATGAGCCGGATCACCGGATGGACGGCCCACATCATCGAGCAAGCCGGCTCCAACGCCCTGATCCGGCCGCTGAGCGAGTACAGCGGTCGGCCGCAGCGCGCGCTGGGGTGAATACCGAAATCCGGTAACCGCCGATACCGTGGCGACGGGGGTCGCATAATCTCGGCGTGACCGACACGGATGTACTCATCGCGGGAGCAGGGCCGATCGGCGTGACCGCTGCGATCGAACTCGCCCGCAACTGTATCGAATGTCGCATCGTCGACCCGCTGCCGGCACCGCCGCAGTATGCGAAAGCCGTTGGGATCCAGCCCCGTACGCTGGAACTGTTCGAGCGGATGGGTGTGCTGCGGCAGATCCTCGACGCCGCCGTCCAACTGCGTGGTCAACTCGTCTACGTCAACGGTGAGCAGGCCGGGCGGCTGGACCTGGCTCTGCCCGACGATGTGCCGTTCCAATTCATCGGGCTACCGCAGTACGCCACCGAACGCGTTCTCGGCGAGGAGTTGACTGCCCGCGGCGTCGCGGTCCAACGGGGCTGGCGGCTGACCGGATTCGCGCAGGACCCCGACGGCGTCACCGCGACACTGACGGACGCCACCGGGAACCGGCAGACCGTGCGGGCACAGTATCTCGTCGGCGCGGACGGTGCACATTCCTTGGTACGCAAGGAACTCGGCCTGACGTTCGAGGGCGCGGCGTTCGAGGAACAGTACATGCTCGGCGATGTCGAAGTCGACTGGTCGTTGCCACCTGGGTACACCGTGCGAGCCATGCGCCAGACGGCCGGGCAGACCGATGACCTGCTGGTCTGCATTCCGCTGCCCGGCCGCAACCGTTACCGCATGTCGATGCTGGTGCCCGACGAACTCGCCGTGGCACCCAACGGCGATGTGCAGCACGGGTTTCAGGGTCGGCGTGCGCCGGAGTTGGCCCACATCCAGGCGGTGTTGGACCGGCTCGCGCCGGAGCCCACCACCGCGAGGAATCTGCGATGGTCATCGGTGTTCCGGATCACCCACCGCATCGTCGACGCCTACGGTCGTGGCCGGGTGTTCGTGGCAGGCGATGCGGCGCACATCCATCCGCCGACCGGGGCGCAGGGCATGAACACTGGGATCCAAGATGCCCAGAACCTGGCGTGGAAGATCGCGCTGGCAGTGTCAGGCGTTGCGGCTGAGGGATTGCTGCACAGCTATGACACCGAACGCCGCCCGGTGGGGGAGGAGGTGGTGGGCCGCACCGTCCGCCACGCCCGCCAGGGCATCGGGGCGGGTGCCACCGATCCCGAGCAGGTCATGCGGCGCGAGGCGCAATTGCTCATCGACTACGGCGGCAGTCCGATCGTCAGTACCGGCGACGACGCTTCGACGCCGCGACCCGGCACCCGGGCTCCCGATGCCGGCGGTCTGACGCGGGACGCGGTTGTACCGCCCCAACGGCTGTTCACGTTGCTGGCCGGGCCCCGGCACACCCTGCTCTGTTATGTCGGGCCGCGCTGCGACGACGACGTGATCGCGGCGCTCGAGCAGGTGGTCGCCGACGCAGTAGAGGCCTGCTACGGACTCCTCGACGCGTACCTGATCGCCCACCCCGACGCGGCTTCGCACCCCACGACCCTGCCGCTGATCTGCGACAGCGCAGGGGATTTCGCGCGGGCCTACGCAGCAGCGGACCCGACGATGTGCGTTGTCCGACCGGACGGCTACGTGGGTTACGTGTCGCGCGGACGGATCGACGGCCCTGCCCTGGTCGCCCACCTCAAGCTCACCTTTCGGTGAGCGGCCCGCGATGAGTTCTCCGGCCATCGCGGGTCACACTGACATCGACTACTGACCGATCGGGAGTGAACGCGTGGTGCAACTGCTCAAAGTCCAGAACTTCAACGTCTCCAGCGACGGTTTCGGCGCCGGTGAGAATCAGAGCCGCGAGCGCCCGTTCGGCCATGCCGACCCCGCAACCATGTTCTCCTGGGCCGGCGCCACGGCCAGTTGGCCCAATCGCACGGACCCGGGAGGCAGTCGCGGTCTGGACGACTACATGACCCGCGACTTCGCCAACAATATCGGCGCAGAAATCATGGGCCGCAACAAGTTCAGCCCGTACCGCGGACCGTGGGAGAACCATGACTGGCAGGGCTGGTGGGGCGAGCAGCCGCCGTTTCACACCCCGGTTTTCGTCATGACCCACTACGAGCGCCCGTCATTCACCCTCTCCGACACCACGTTCCACTTCGTCAACGCCGACCCGGCCACCGTGCTGGACCAGGCACGTGAGGCTGCGCAGGGCAAGGATGTCCGGCTCGGTGGCGGTGCGACCACCATCCGACAGTTCCTCGACGCCGACCTTGTCGATACCCTGCACGTGGCGGTGTCGCCGATCGAGTTGGGTGCCGGATCCCGCCTGTGGCACTCAGCGGACGAATTGGACGACCGGTTCCACCACGACATTGTGCCGAGCCCCAGCGGCGTCACCCACCACTTGTTCTGGCGCAGATGACGTGACGTTGCTGACTAATCGATGGTGATGACGTAGGTGCCGTCGTCGTCGCGGGTGACCTCCGCGTCGTTGGTGTCCACCCAGAGGCTGGGGTTACCCGGCTCACCCAGATAGGCGTTCTGCACCGTGCCGCCGGGCTGCATGTACACGGCCCACTGCTGTCCGGAACCCAACGCGGAGAGCGTCACGACCGCGGTGCCGTCAGCCCGGCGGATTTCCAGGGTGTGGGCGTTGAAGTCCTCTTCGGACAGCTTCGCCTCATCCTCGTCGAGGTCGTACTCGTCGTCAGGGTCCAGTCCATTGGCATGCACGGGTGGGCACGCTACCTGGTTGTGGACATCGGCTCTACGCGTCGTCCACCAGTTCCGAGTCGACGTCGACCTCCGAGGCGATGACGGTGTCGGCCGGGGCGGAACGTTCCCACACCACCGCGCCCACACACGCCGTCAACACCCACCCGATGCCGCTGACGCCGCACCACGTCATCAAAGCCATCGCCACGCCGATCGGGCCGAAGCCCTCCCACCCGCGCAGTAACGGAGGGAAGGCGACCCGGGCGGCGAGCGGGAGAGCGATGCCGTTGATGAGCACTCCGCCGAGTCCGGTGAGGGCGAGGTATCGCATTCCTCGAGCGCCGTCGCGGACGAGCAGAACCGGTGTGAGCGACCAGAAGATCCACACCGGCACCAGCGCGATGATGAACAGCAGCGGTCGGAACGAGCCGGGGTGGTCGTGGTCGAGCGCGATCAGCCCGCGCACGGCGAGCATGGTCAGGTACAGCACGAACCAGAGGACGCCGCGCAGCAGCCGTTGGCCCAGCCCGAACTGTTCGCGGCGCCAGGCCTTGGCGAAGATGCTGGCGATGGTGATGGACATCGGGATGCCCCAGACCAGGAACCCAGCGACCCCGACGAACGTCCAACTCGACCGGAATGCCGAGGAATCGCCGAATGCGGCGCGCACCCGGTCGGTCAGCGGGCTCACCAGGCCCACCTCGCGGCTGAAAACAACGCCCGGGCTGGCGTTTTCGGCGAACCCGGCGAAATAGTCGAATCCGATGATCATCAATGGGATGACGGTCGTGAACAGCTGGACCGACACGAGTGTGCCCAGCGTCCCGCCGTCGATCTCACGGTAGCGGGAGGCGACCGCCGCCGTGAGGCCCGCCTTGCGGAGTTCGGCCAACTGCCGGTAGCGCTGCGCGAGCCGCTGACGGACGTCTTCTCGTTTCGGGGGTGTGCTCATGTCAGAGCGAGATTCTCGCGCACGGGCACCCGTGCGAAGCGCCTAGTCCGCGGTATGGACGATGAGAATGTCTACCTTGGCTCGACGGGCGACGTTGGCCGGCACCGAGCCCAGCAGACGCCCGGCCACCGAGTCGAGGCCGACGTCCCCGACGACCACCAGATCGGCCTTTGTCTGTTCGGCCAGTTTCACCAGTGCGTCGACCGGGGCGCCTTCGAGTGCCCGCTCGTCGATGTCGTGTACCCCGACCGCCTTCGCCCGGTCGCGGGCCTCCTGGAGGATCTCGTAGATGTGGGCTGCCCCGTGCATCTTGTAGCCATCGCCGCGGAGGCTGTCGGCGGCGCGGGGGTCTTCGACATGGTCGTGGGACGGCGGCCGTGACCAGCCGCCCCTCTCGACATGGGGCTGGTATGCGCTCGCGACGATCAACTTCGCGTTGTCCTGTGCGGCGATCATGGCGGCGCGGTCGACCGCCCGCATTGACGAGTCCGAGCCGTCGGTCCCGACAACTACCGTCCGATAGGTGCTCATGGCCGTCTCCAAGCTGCCGGTTTGTGAGGACAACCAGGACATTAACGCGTGTCAGCCCCGTTCACATCAGTCTTGCGGCAAGGGAAAATGTGGTGTCGGACCGTCGGGCCTGCCCGCCGTGGCCGCCGGAGCTCGGCACCCGTCGAAAGTATCTGGGCGAACGATCTTTTCGACGTGGGCAAGCCGAAGCCGCGTACCGGTGACCGGTACGGGTGCAGCAGCTGAATTCTCGATGCTGCGAAGGGTGCGCCCACGGTGTGGACCTGCCCCAGCCGTGGGTTGGCGGCAACGCCGTTAGCGCATCTTCGCAGCTGGCTTCAGCTGCGAAGACAGATTGCGCCCCCGGCAGGGATCGAACCTGCGACCAACCGCTTAGAAGGCGGCTGCTCTATCCGCTGAGCTACGGAGGCAACGCGGCTGAAGTGTATCTTCCCTGCCCGGGTGAACCGCCAATCGTGACACCCGGCAAAGCTGTCCCGCAGTCATGGGCGGCGGACTAGCGTGGACGCTGCACTTGGCAGCCGGGGAGGAAGAGGGATCGCGTTATGAGTGACGTGCCGGAATTGGACGCGGCCGGATTGCCCGAGGAACTGAGTGCCGTCGACCAGCTCTTGCACCGCGGCGAGGCCAATCCGCGCACCCGCTCCGGCATCATGGGCGTCGAGATCCTCGACACCACCCCGGACTGGGCGCGGTTCCGCACCCGTTTCGAGAACGCGTCGCGCAAGGTGCTGCGCTTGCGTCAGAAGGTGGTGATGCCGTCGCTGCCGACGGCCGCACCGCGCTGGGTGGTGGATCCCGATTTCAACCTCGACTATCACGTGCGGCGGCTACGGGTACCTGCCCCGGGCACGCTGCGGGATCTGTTCGACGTCGCCGAGGTGGCGATGCAGTCGCCGCTGGACATCTCCCGGCCGTTGTGGAGTGCGACGCTCGTGGAAGGCCTCGAGGGTGGCCGCGCCGCGACCATCCTGCATCTGAGCCATGCCGTCACCGACGGCGTCGGCAGCATCGAGATGTTCGCCAGCATCTACGAGCTGGAACGCGACCCGGAACCCAGTCCGACTCCGCCGCTGCCGATCCCGCAGGATCTATCGCCCAACGACCTGATGCGCCAAGGGCTCAACCGGCTTCCTGGCGCCATCGCCGGCAGCGTGCTCGGGGCGTTGGGCGCCGGGGTGCGCGCCGCCACGCGGGTGGTCCGCGACCCGGTCTCGGCAGTCAGCGGTGTGGTCGATTACGCCATGTCGGGCGCTCGAGTGATGGGCCCGGCGGCCGACCCGTCACCGCTGCTGCGGCGGCGCAGCCTGTCGTCGCGGACCGAGGCGATCGACATCAAATTCAGTGACCTGCACCGGGCGTCCAAGGCGGTGGGCGGCTCGATCAACGACGCGTACCTGGCCGGGCTGTGCGGAGCGCTTCGGCTCTATCACGACGCGATGGGCATCCCGATCCAGAACCTGCCGATGGCGGTGCCGGTGAACCTGCGCTCGGAGGATGATCCGGCCGGCGGCAACCGCTTCGCGGGCGTGAACATCGCCGCGCCCGTCGGCATCGTCGATCCGGAGCACCGCATGAAAGCGGTGCGCGCCCAGATGACCAGCAAGCGTGAAGAGCGTGCCATCGACATGGTCGGAGCGATCGCCCCGGTGCTGAGCTTCCTGCCGGACAACTTCCTCGAATCGGTGGCGGGCAACGTGGTGCACTCCGACGTGCAGGCCAGCAATGTGGCGATGTACCCGGGCGACACGTTCATCGCAGGCGCGAAGATCCTGCGGCACTACGGCATTGGGCCGCTGCCCGGCGTCGCGATCATGGCCGTGCTGATCTCGCGGGGCGGCTACGTGACTGTCACGACGCGTTACGACCGCGCGTCGATCACCAACGAGCCACTGTTCGCGCAATGCCTGCTCGACGGCTTCAACGAGGTGCTCGCGCTCGGGGGAGACGGTCGCGCCGCCCCGGCCACGTTCACTGCCGAGGCGTCTGCTCCGGCCGAAACCGCATCGAATGGGAGCACAGCACAGTGACGTCACCAGGGCGGTCAGAAAAGTTGAAGCAGCGGCTGCCGGGCTCGTTGGCCGAAATCGAGGCGAGCCCAGAAGGTCCCGAGATCGGTGCGTTCTTCGATCTGGACGGCACCCTGGTGGCAGGGTTCACCGGGGTGCTGATGACCCAGGACCGGTTGCGGCGCGGGCAGATGAGTGTGGGTGAGTTCATCGGGATGGTCCAGGCGGGCCTGAACCATCAGCTCGGACGGTCCGAATTCGAGGATCTGATCGGCAAGGGCGCCCGCATGTTGCGCGGGAATTCGATGAGCGATCTCGACGAGCTGGGGGAGCGGTTGTTCGTCCAGCACGTGCGGGACCGGATCTACCCCGAGATGCGGGCCATGGTGCGGGCCCACATGGACCGCGGCCACACCGTGGTCCTCAGCTCGTCGGCCCTGACGGTCCAGGTGGAACCGGTCGCACGATTCCTCGGCATCGACAACGTGCTGTGCAACAAGTTCCAAACCGACGACGACGGCCTCATCACCGGCGAGGTACAGACACCGGTCATCTGGGGGCCGGGCAAAGCCCATGCGGTGCAGAAGTTCTCGGCGGAGAACGACGTCGACCTGGCGAAGAGCTACTTCTACGCCGACGGTGACGAGGACGTCGCCCTGATGTACCTGGTGGGCAATCCACGGCCGACCAACCCCGCGGGCAAACTGGCCGCCGTCGCCGCCAAACGCGGATGGCCGATCCTGCGGTTCAGCAGCCGCAGCGGAAGCAGCCCGGTCTCGCAGTTGCGCACCGCGGCCGGCTTCGCCTCGATGATGCCGCTGGCCGCAGGCGCTGTCAGCTGGGGCCTGCTCAACCGCAGCAAGCGCAGCGGCGTCAACCTCTTCACATCGCTGATGGGCCGGGTCCTGTTGGGCGTCACCGGCGTCAACCTCAACGTGCTGGGCAAGGAGAACCTGACGGCCAAGCGGCCGGCGGTCTTCATCTTCAACCACCGCAACCAGGCCGACCCGGTGATCGCCGGAACATTGGTCAGTGACAACTTCACCGGCGTCGGCAAGAAGGAACTCGCCAACGACCCGTTGGTCGGCACGCTCGGCAAGGTGATGGACACCGCGTTCATCGACCGCGATGACCCGGAGAAGGCGGTCGAGAGCCTGCACAAGATCGAAGAGCTTGCCCGCAAAGGTCTTTCGGTGCTCATCGCCCCCGAGGGCACTCGGCTCGACACCACCGAGGTGGGGCCGTTCAAGAAGGGGCCGTTCCGGATCGCCATGGCCGCCGGCATCCCGATCGTCCCGATCGTCATCCGCAACGCGGAAGTGATCGCGGCCCGCGACTCCAGTACCTTCAATCCCGGGACGGTCGACGTCGCGGTGTATCCACCGATCCCGGTGGACGATTGGACGCTCGAAGAACTGCCGGACCGCATCGCCGAGGTACGGCAGATCTACCTCGACACGCTCAAGGCGTGGCCCGATGACGAGCTGCCGACCTTCCCCATCTACGACCGGCCCCGCTCGCTCAAACCGAAGATCCGTAGCGTGCCCAAGAAAACCGGTGCGGCAGGAACCGATTCGGGCACGGGCCGGGTTGTGAAGGGTCGGCCGTGACGGCGCCCCAGGACTACTTCGCCAGTTTCAGCACCGCCGACGATGCCCTGGTGCTCGCGTCGGTGTCCTCGCCTGCGGAGCTGGAACTGCTCAACGACTGGCTCAGGACGCACCGGCGCGAGCATCCCGATTCCAAGATCGACGTGTTGCAACTGCCCGCGACCGACGAGCCGGCACCCGGCGTGCTGGCCAGCCTGGTCGAGGAGTTGGAGGCCGACGAGGACCGGCTGGTGGTGCCGGTGCGGGTGTTCTGGGTGCCCGCAGGTCTGCCGACCCGGCTCAAGGTGGTCGGGCTGATCTCGGGCCGGGACACCTACCGGCCACCGGAGATCCTGCAGCGGCGGATTCTGCGCAAGGACCCGTCGCGCGCACGGGTGGTGGCCGGCGAGCCGGCCAAGGTCTCCGAGCTGCACCGGCAGTGGAGCGAGCAGACGACAGCCGAAAGTCCAAGGGAGTTCGCACGTTTCGTGCTGCGGCGGGCGGCGCTGGCGATCGAGCGGGTGGAACTGCGGCTGCTGGGCCCGGAGTACAAGTCGCCGCGCTTGATCAAGCCGGAGATGTTGGCCTCGGCGCGATTCCGTGAGGGCCTGGAGAAGATCCCCGGCGCTACAGTGGAAAAGGCCGGCGAGATGCTCGATGAGCTGTCCACCGGGTGGAGCCGGTTCTCGGTCGACCTGATCCCCGCGCTGGGTCGGCTGTTCAGCCGTGGATTCGACCCGCGCATCGACTACGACCGCGACCAGGTCGAGAAGATGCGGCACAACCTCGAGACCCACCCCGCGGTCCTGCTGTTCTCCCACCGGTCCTATCTGGACGGCGGCATCGTGCCACTGGCCATGCAGGAGAACCGGTTACCCCCGGTGCACACCTTCGCAGGCATCAACCTGTCCTTCGGGGTCATGGGCCCGCTGTTGCGCCACTCCGGGGTGATCTTCCTGCGCCGCAAGCTCGACGACCCGCTGTACAAATACGTGCTGCGACAGTACGTCGGCTACATCGTCGAGAAGCGGTTCAATCTCAGCTGGGCCATCGAGGGTACGCGGTCTCGCACCGGAAAGATGTTGCCGCCCAAGCTCGGTCTGCTCGCCTACGTGGCCGACGCCTATCTGGACGGCCGCAGCGACGACATCCTGCTGCAGCCGGTGTCGATCAGCTTCGATCAGCTGCACGAGACCGCCGAGTACGCGGCGTACGCCCGCGGCGGGGAGAAGCGCCCCGAGAGCTTCAGCTGGCTCTACGACTTCATCAAGGCTCAGGGCGAACGCAACTACGGCAAGATCTACGTGCGGTTCCCCGAGGCGGTTTCGATGCGCCAGTACCTCGGCGAGCCACATGGCCCGATGGTCACCGACGAGGCCGCCAAACGGCTGGCCATGCAGAAGATGGCCTTCGAGGTGGCGTGGCGCATCCTGCGGGTCACGCCGGTCAACGCGACCGGGCTGGTGTCCGCGCTGCTGCTCACCACCAAGGGCGTCGCGCTCACGCTCGAGCAGCTGCACCACACCCTGCAGGACTCGCTGGACTACCTCGAGCGCAAGAACACCCCGGTGACCAACAGCGCGTTGCGGCTGCGGACGCTCGAGGGGGTGCGCTCGGCGGTGGACGCGTTGTCCAATGGTCACCCGGTGACGCTGGTCGACGGCGGTCGCGAGCCGGTGTGGCGGATCGCCCCTGAGGACGAACTGGAAGCGGCGTTCTACCGCAACTCGCTCATCCACGCGTTCCTCGAGACGTCGATCGTCGAGCTCGCCCTCGTCCACGCCACGCACGCCGCAGACGACCCGCTGCAGGCGTTCTGGGACCAGGTCATGCGGCTGCGCGATCTGCTCAAGTTCGACTTCTATTTCGCCGATTCGGCGGCGTTCCGGGAGAACATCGCCGAGGAGATGTCCTGGCATGACAACTGGGAAAAGCATGTCTCCGCCGGCGGTGAGGAGATCTTCCAACTGCTGCGCGCCAAGCGACCCCTGATCGCGGGTGCCATGCTGCGGCCGTTCTTCGAAGCCGACGAGATCGTCGCGGACGTACTGCGGGACGCACCCGCCGAGATCTCCGAGAAAGAACTCACCAAGCGGGCGCTGGGACTCGGTGCGCAGCAGGTCGCCCAAGGCCGGATCCAGAGCAACGAGGCGGTGTCGGCCCTGCTGTTCGCGACGGCACGCCAGGTGGCCGCCGACCAGAACCTGCTGACGCCCGCAGCCGACCTCACCGAGCGACGCACAGCGTTCCTGCGCGAGATCCGCAGCATCCTGGCCGACATGACCCACGTCGAACAGATCGCCCGCGACCGCTTCTTCGCCGAGGAGCGGCGTCGTCACCGGGAGCGCGCCGGTTCGGCCTAGCCCGCGAAGAGTGGGCCGGGCCACGCCATACGCTGGGAACATGACTTCTCCCGGCGCGCCGGCCGTATCAGGCGTGCGCACCAGTGCTGTGTGGCCCGTGCTCGTCGGCGTCGGGGCGCTGGCCGGACTCATCGCCGCCGGGATCGGGGCGCTCGCGCTGGCCGACGCGCTCACGGCGACCGGGCTGCCCAACCCCGGCCCCATCACCACCTACGGCCTGCCCTTCGTGCGCGCGGCAGGCGAGATCGCCGCAGTGGTCGCGGTCGGTGCGTTCCTGTTCGCGGCGTTCCTGGTGCCGCCGCAGGCCAACGGCGTGCTCGACGTGTCCGGCTACCGCGCGTTGCGGCTGGGGTCGGCGGCGTCGGCGGTATGGACGGTGTGCGCCGCGTTGCTGGTCCCGCTGACCGTGTCGGACGTGTCGGGGCAGCCGCTGCTCGAGCACCTCGGCCCGACCGATGTGTGGTCGGTGGCCAGCCTGATCGACACGGCCGGGGCGTGGCGGTGGACAGCGATCCTTGCCGCCGCGGTGACGATCGCCAGCCTGCCCGTGCTGCGCTGGGGCTGGACCCCGGTACTGCTGGCCGGATCGATGCTCACGTTGGTGCCGTTGGCGCTGACCGGGCACTCGTCTGCGGGCGGCGCCCACGACCTGGCCACCAACAGCCTGTTGATCCATCTCATGGCCGCCGCGCTGTGGGCCGGCGGGCTGCTGGCACTGCTGGTGCATGCGCTGCGCGGCCAACTCGGCGAGAACACCGCCCTGGCCGCCCGTCGGTTCTCGGCCCTGGCGCTGTGGTGCTATGTCGCGATGGCGCTCAGCGGCGTGATCAACGCACTGGTGCGCATTCAACCGGCTGATCTCCTGCGCACGCCGTACGGCCTGCTGGTCGTCGGCAAGATGGTGGCCCTCGGCCTGCTTGGCGTGCTCGGCTGGGCGCAGCGCCGCACCGGCGTGGCCGCGCTGCAGGCCGACCCGGACGCCCGCCGCCCCCTCATCCGGCTGGCGCTGGGCGAGGCGGCGCTGTTCGGGGCGACGTTCGGGATCGCCGTCGGGCTGGGCCGCACACCGCCACCACCGGAGACCAGGGTCCCCAGCGCCACCGAGGTGGCTATCGGGTACGACTTCTCCGGACCGCCGACAGCGGCCCGCGTGCTGTTCGACTGGCGTTTCGACCTGATCTTCGGAACCGCCGCGATCATCGGCGCGGTCGTGTACCTGCTCGCGGTACGCAGACTGCGCAAGCGAGGAGACGCCTGGCCGGTGGGTCGGACCGCGGCGTGGCTGCTCGGCTGCGCGACGCTGTTGTTCACCACGTCGTCGGGGCTCGGCAGGTACATGCCTGCGATGTTCAGCATGCACATGATCGCGCACATGCTGCTCTCGATGTTGGTGCCGATCCTGCTGGTGCTCGGGGCGCCGGTCACCCTGGCTTTGCGTGCGTTGCCCGCCGCGGGCCGCGGCGCTGCGCCGGGTCCGCGGGAGTGGTTGCTCGCGGCTCTGCATTCCCCGGTGTCGAAGTTCCTCACCCAGCCCGTGGTGGCGACGGTCCTGTTCGTGGCCGGGTTCTACGGCCTGTACTTCGGCGGCATCTTCGACGCGGCGGTCAGCAATCACGCCGCGCACCTGCTGATGAACATGCATTTCCTGGTGTCGGGCTACCTGTTCTACTGGGTGGTGATCGGCGTGGACCCCACCCCGCGGCCCATTCCGCATCTGGCCAAGATGGGGATGGTGTTCGCCTCGCTACCGCTGCACGCGTTCTTCGGGGTGGTGATGATGGGCATGCAGACCGTGCTCGGCGCGACCTTCTACCGGTCCCTACAGCTGCCCTGGCACACCGACTTGATGGGCGATCAGCATCTTGGTGGTGGAATCGCTTGGGCGGCAGGGGAAGTCCCGCTTGTCATCGTGATGCTGGCGCTGCTGATCCAGTGGCGGCGCAGTGATCAGCGCACCGCCAAGCGTCTCGACCGGGCCGCCGACCGCGACGACAACGCCGAGCTGGCTGCGTACAACGCGATGCTCGCCGAGATGGCCCGGCGCAACAAGCCGGCGGACTGACGAGTTATCCCCAACCTGTAGTTCATCCACAGCCTCCCTTTCCGGCCGGTGCTGTGGAGCCGTCCTTGTCGGTGCCGCGGCGGTCAATGGCGGTGCAGGCATCGCGGCTTTCCGGCCCGGCGCCAGATCACCAGCGAAAGGGAATCAGCAATGTTCGAGACACCGTTCACCGTCGTCGGCAACATCGTCACCAATCCGGTCCGGCTCCGGTTCGGAGATCAGGAGCTCTTCAAGTTCCGGGTGGCGAGCAACTCGCGCCGCCGCGGCGCCGGCGGAACTTGGGAACCTGGAAACTCGTTGTACGTGACGGTCAACTGCTGGGGAAACCTGGCCCGCGGGGTCAGCGCGTCGCTCGGCAAGGGTGACGCCGTGGTCGTCGTCGGGCACCTCTACACCAGTGAGTACGAGGACAAAGAAGGTGTGCGGCGGTCGTCGGTGGAGGTCCGCGCCACCGCGGTCGGGCCTGACCTGTCCCGGTGCAGCGCCAAGGTCGAGCAGCTGCCCAGACCGGGCGGCACCGGTACCGCGCCCGACGGGGATCGGCCGGCGGCAACGGACGACGAACGTCCCGACACCGTCGACGACGACGTCGACGAGTCGGATGTATCGGCGCTTGAGCCCGGGGCGCTGCCACTGTCGGCTTGACGTCGCTCGGTCACGCCTAGGATGGGCCGCGAGTGACAGGACTTGTGCTTCCCCCGCGCGGGCCTCGTCAGAAAGATCTGGACAGCTTCAGAAAGGCACATCACGGCATGGCCGAATTCATCTACACGATGCGGAAGGTCCGCAAGGCGCACGGCGACAAGGTCATCCTCGACGACGTCACGCTGAATTTCCTTCCGGGCGCGAAGATCGGCGTCGTCGGTCCCAACGGGGCGGGCAAGTCGAGCGTCTTGCGGATCATGGCCGGGCTCGACCAGGCGAACAACGGTGACGCGATGTTGGCCCCCGGCGCCACGGTCGGCATTCTGATGCAGGAGCCGGAGCTCGACGAAACCAAGACCGTCCGCGAGAACGTCGAAGCCGGCGTGGCGATCAAGGCCAAGCTCAACCGGTACAACGAGGTGGCCGAGCTCATGGCCACCGACTACACCGACGAGCTCATGGAAGAGATGGGCCACCTGCAGGAGGAGCTGGACGCGGCCGACGCCTGGGATATCGACTCCCAGCTCGAGCAGGCCATGGACGCGCTGCGCTGCCCGCCGGCCGACGAGCCCGTGACGCACCTCTCCGGTGGTGAGCGCCGCCGCGTCGCCCTGTGCAAGCTGCTGCTGTCCAAGCCCGACCTGCTGCTGCTCGACGAGCCCACCAACCACCTCGACGCCGAGAGCGTGCTGTGGCTGGAGCAGCACCTGGCGGCTTACAAGGGCGCCATCCTGGCCGTCACCCACGACCGGTACTTCCTGGACAACGTCGCCGAGTGGATCCTCGAACTCGACCGCGGCCGGGCCTACCCGTACGAGGGCAACTACTCCACCTACCTGGAGAAGAAGGCCGAGCGGCTCGAGGTCCAGGGCAAGAAGGACCAGAAGCTGCAGAAGCGGCTCAAGGACGAACTGGCGTGGGTCCGCTCGGGCGCCAAGGCGCGTCAGGCCAAGAACAAGGCCCGTCTCGGCCGGTACGAGGAGATGGTCGCCGAGGCCGAGAAGTCGCGGAAGCTCGACTTCGAGGAGATCCAGATCCCGACGCCGCCACGGCTGGGCAATGTGGTGGTGGAGGTGGAGCACCTCGACAAGGGCTTTGACGGCCGCCAGCTGATCAAGGATCTGTCGTTCACCCTGCCGCGCAACGGCATTGTCGGGGTGATCGGGCCCAACGGCGTCGGCAAGACGACTCTGTTCAAGACCATCGTCGGTCTCGAGCAGCCGGACAGCGGCACGGTCAGGGTCGGTGAGACGGTCAAGCTGTCCTACGTCGACCAGAGCCGCGCGGGCATCGACCCGAAGAAGACGGTGTGGGAGGTCGTCTCCGACAAGCTCGACTACATCGAGGTCGGCCAGAACGAGATTCCGTCGCGGGCGTACGTGTCGGCGTTCGGTTTCAAGGGCCCCGATCAGCAAAAGCCTGCAGGCGTGCTCTCCGGCGGTGAACGCAACCGCCTGAACCTGGCACTGACCCTCAAAGAGGGCGGCAACCTGATCCTGCTCGACGAGCCGACCAACGACCTCGACGTGGAAACGCTGTCGTCGCTGGAGAATGCGCTGGAGAACTTCCCCGGCTGTGCAGTGGTCATCTCGCACGACCGGTGGTTCCTCGACCGCACCTGCACGCACATCCTCGCGTGGGAGGGTGACGACGACAACGACGCCAAGTGGTTCTGGTTCGAGGGCAACTTCGGCGCCTACGAGGAGAACAAGATCGACCGGCTCGGCGCCGAAGCGGCTCGCCCGCACCGGGTCACGCATCGCCGCCTGACCCGTGACTGACCAGTAGGCGGGGATAGTTCGCGAGGATCAAGCGCAGCAAGTCGGGGTACGACTAGTGTCGCTCCTACGCACCAGTGCCGGTGTGTGGGCGTGAGTCAGGAGTATTCGGTATGACGGCATGGCCGCAATCTCAGGGACACCAGACAACCAGCGTCCCAGGAGGTCCGGAGCCAACGCCCGACATCACCCAACGCCTTGCAGTGGCCCTGCTGTCCACCTATCGGGGGCCGCAGGCTGACGCGCCGGGCGCCACCACGACCGGGCCGATCGCAATCAGCGCGCCCGAACGGCTCGTGTCGGATGGCGCCGTGGCGGCCCACTACCGGTTGGGTGCCCGGCGCGCACCCGGCGAGACGAACGTCGCGGTGTACCCCGGTGACGCCGAGACCGGACCGGCTCTGCAGATCGTCACCGACCAGGCGCCGATGCTGGTCGACTCGGTGACGGTGCTGCTGCACCGGCTCGGCATCGCCTACAGCGCCATCATGAACCCGGTGTTCCGGGTCCGCCGGGATGCCGACGGGCAACTGCTCGACATCAGGCCGGTGGCCGACGCGGTGCCCGGAGACGGCGTCGACGAGTGCTGGATCCTCATTCCCGTGAGTGGCGCGGCGGACGGCGGGGCCCTCACCGAGGCCACCCGCCTGGTGCCGGGAATCCTGGCCGATGCCCGCCAGGTCGGCCTGGACACCGGGGCCATGGCCGCCGCGCTGCACGGTCTGGCCAACGACCTGGCCACCGATGTCGAGGGACATTTCCCCAACGCCGATCGCAAGGACGTCGCGGCGCTGCTGCGCTGGCTGGCCGACGGTCACTTCGTGCTCCTGGGCTACCAGCAGTGCGCGGTGGGTGACGGCCAGGCCGTGGTCGACCCGGCCAGCCGGCTGGGCGTGCTGCGGCTGCGACAGGATGTCCTGCCGCCGCTGACCAATCCCGACGATCTGCTGGTGCTGGCCCAGGCGACCATCCCGAGCTACCTGCGCTACGGCGCCTATCCGTACCTGGTGGTGGTCCGCGAGAGCGGCAGTCCTGCCGGTGCGATCGAGCACCGCTTCGTCGGTCTGTTCACCATCGCGGCCATGAACGCCAATGTGCTTGAGATCCCACTGGTCTCACGGCGCGCCGAGGAAGCCCTGGCGATGGCCCACCGCGACCCCAGCCATCCGGGGCAGCTGCTGCGCGACATCATCCAGACCATTCCGCGGCCTGAGCTGTTCGCGCTGAGCTCCAAAGAGCTGCTCGAAATGGCCATGGCCGTGGTGGATCTGGGCTCCCGACGCCGCACCCTGCTGTTTCTGCGTGCCGATCAACTGGCCCATTTCGTCTCGTGCCTGGTGTACCTGCCGCGGGATCGCTACACCACGGCCGTACGCCTGGAGATGCAGGACATCCTGGTCCGCGAACTCGGCGGGGTCAGCATCGACTACTCCGCGCGGGTCAGTGAATCCCCGTGGGCAGTAGTTCATTTCACCGTGCGGCTGCCCGACGGCGAACGCGCGCACCGGGTCGACACCTCGATCGAGAACGAGTCGCGGATCCAGAATCTGCTGACCGAGGCCACTCGCAACTGGGGTGACCGGCTGATCGGTTCGGCAAAGGGCCTCAACCCTGCCGCTGTCGAGCACTACGCCACCGCCTTCCCGCAGGACTACAAGCAGGCGGTCACGCCGGCCGACGCCATCACCGACATCGCGATCATCGAAGAACTGCAGGACAATTCGGTCAAGCTGGTGTTCAGCGAAGGGGCCGACCGCATCGCCCAGCTGACCTGGTACCTCGGCGGGCATTCGGCGTCGCTGAGCGAGCTGCTGCCGATGCTGCAGTCCATGGGCGTCGTCGTGCTGGAGGAACGGCCGTACACCGTCACCCGCGCGGATGGTCTGCCGGTCTGGATCTACCAGTTCAAGGTCTCGCGGCAACGCAACATGCCCGACGCGCCCGATGCCGAAGCCCAGGCAGCCACCGCGCAGCGCTTCGCCGACGCGGTGACCGCCATCTGGCAGGGCAATGCCGAGATCGACCGGTTCAACCAGCTGGTGCTGCGCGCCGGGCTGACCTGGCAGCAGGTGGTGATCCTGCGGGCGTACGCGAAATACCTGCGCCAGGCGGGATTCCCCTACAGCCAGAACCACATCGAGTCGGTGCTCAACGACAACCCGCACACCGCGCGATCACTCGTCGAGCTGTTCGAGGCACTGTTCACCCCGCCGGGCGCCGAACGCGACGGCGCAGCGCCGCGCGACGCCCAGAGTGCCGCCGCGGCAGTGGCTGCCGACATCGATGCCCTGGTCAGTCTCGACACCGACCGGGTGCTCCGCGCGTTCGCCAGCCTGATCCAGGCCACGCTGCGCACCAACTACTATGTGCAGCGGCCTGATTCGGCGCGTCAGCGTGGTGTGGTGGCGATGAAGCTCAACCCCGGGCTGATCGACGAGTTGCCGTTGCCCCGACCGAAATTCGAGATCTTCGTGTACTCGCCGCGCGTCGAGGGTGTGCATCTGCGGTTCGGGTTCGTGGCCCGCGGCGGGCTGCGCTGGTCGGATCGCCGAGAGGACTTCCGCACCGAGATCCTGGGCCTGGTCAAGGCGCAGGCGGTCAAGAACGCCGTCATCGTGCCGGTCGGGGCCAAGGGCGGCTTCGTCGTCAAGCAACCCCCGGAACTCACCGGAGACCCGGCGGTCGACCGGGATGCGACGCGAGCTGAAGGCGTGGCGTGCTACCAGCTCTTCATCTCCGGCCTGCTCGACGTCACCGACAACGTCGACAAGGCCACCGGTGCGGTCGTGACCCCGCCGGACGTCGTGCGCCGCGACGGGGAAGACGCCTACCTGGTGGTGGCGGCCGACAAGGGCACCGCGACGTTCTCCGACATCGCCAACGAGGTCGCCAAGTCGTACGGATTCTGGCTGGGTGACGCGTTCGCGTCGGGCGGCTCCATCGGTTACGACCACAAGGCGATGGGCATCACCGCCAAGGGAGCCTGGGAATCGGTCAAGCGGCACTTCCGGGAGATGGGTGTCGACACTCAGACGCAAGACTTCACGGTCGTCGGCGTCGGGGACATGAGCGGCGACGTGTTCGGCAACGGAATGCTGCTGTCCCAACATATTCGGCTGGTCGCCGCGTTCGACCACCGGCACATCTTCCTCGATCCCAACCCGGACGCCGCGACGTCCTGGGCGGAGCGCAGCCGGATGTTCCAGCTGCCGCGGTCGAGCTGGGACGACTACGACAAGTCGCTGATCAGCGAGGGCGGCGGCGTGTACAGCCGCGATCAGAAGGCGATCCCGATCAGCGCGCAGGTGCGCGCCGCGCTGGGCATCGAGGGCGACGTCGACGAGCTGACCCCGCCTGCGTTGATGAAGGCCATCCTGAAGGCCCCGGTGGACCTGCTGTGGAACGGCGGTATCGGCACCTACATCAAGGCTGAGACCGAAGCCGACGCCGATGTCGGCGACCGGGCCAACGACATGATCCGGGTCTGCGGAAACCAGGTGCGGGCCAAGGTGATCGGCGAGGGCGGCAACCTCGGCGTGACTCCGCTGGGCCGGATCGAGTTCGATCTGGCCGGTGGCCGGATCAACACCGACGCGCTGGACAACTCCGCCGGGGTGGACTGCTCCGACCACGAGGTCAACATCAAGATCCTGATCGACTCGCTGGTCACCGCGGGCCGGGTCAGTGCCGAGGAGCGCACCGGCCTGCTGCTGTCGATGACCGACGAGGTCGGCGAGTTGGTGCTTGGCGACAACCGTGACCAGAACGATCTGATGGGCACCAGCCGGGCCAACTCGGCGAGCATGCTCTCGGTGCACGCCCGCATGATCAAGGACTTCGTGGCCGACCGCGGGCTCAACCGTGAGCTGGAGGCACTGCCGTCGGAGAAGGAGATCCGGCGCCGTACGGAAGCCGGAATCGGGCTCACCTCACCGGAATTGGCCACGCTGATGGCCCACGTCAAGCTGGCTCTCAAAGAGGACGTGCTGGCCAGCGACCTGCCCGACCAGGAGGTGTTCGCCTCCCGGCTGCCGCGGTACTTCCCGGCCAGGTTGCGCGACGAGTTCCACAGCGAGATCCGATCGCACCAGCTGCGCCGCGAGATCATCACCACCATGCTGGTCAACGATCTGGTCGACACCAGCGGCATCAGCTACGCCTACCGCATCACCGAGGACGTCGGGGTCGGGCCGGTGGACGCGGCACGCAGCTACGTGGCCACCAACGCGATCTTCCGGATCGGCGACGTCTGGCGCCAGATCCGCGCGGCTGGTGACCAGGGCGTCGCTGTCGCGGTGACCGACCGCATGACACTGGATCTACGCCGGCTGGTCGACCGCGCGGGTAGATGGCTGCTCAACTACCGGCCCCAGCCGCTGGCCGTCGGCGCCGAGATCAACCGGTTCGCCGACAAGGTAGCCATGCTGACGCCGCGCATCGGGGAGTGGCTGCGCGGCGCCGACAAGGCCATCGTCGACAAAGAGGCCGGCGAGCTCGTCTCGCACGGAGTCTCCCCGGAGCTGGCGTATCTGGTGGCCACCGGGCTCTACCAGTACAGCCTGCTCGACGTGATCGACATCGCCGACATCATCGAGCGGGACCCGGTCGAGGTGGCCGACGCCTACTTCGCGTTGATGGATCATCTGGGCGCCGACGGGCTGCTCACGGCGGTCTCGATGCTGGGTCGTGACGACCGGTGGCATTCGTTGGCGCGGTTGGCCATTCGCGACGACATTTACGGGTCGGTGCGGGCATTGTGCTTCGATGTCATGGCGGTTGGCGAGCCGGACGAGAACGGTGAGCAGAAGATCGCCGAATGGGAGTTGACCAACAGCTCCCGCGTCGCGCGTGCCCGCCGGACGCTGACCGAGATCTATGCGGGAGAGCTGCAGGACTTGGCGACGCTGTCGGTGGCGGCCCGTCAGATCCGCAGCATGACGAGGACGAGTGGGACGGGAACAACCGGGTGAGTGCAGGTTTCACGGCGCCGGTGCATGTGCGTTGGTCGGATATCGACATGTACCAGCACATCAATCACGCCACCATGGTGACGATTCTCGAGGAGGCACGGATCCCGTTCCTGCGGGAGCCGTTCGGCGCCGAGATCACCACGATCGGTCTGCTGATCGCCGAGGTCAACATCGTCTACAAGGGACAGCTGCGGTTGGTGGATTCGCCGCTGCAGGTCACGATGTGGTCCAAGCGGGTACGTGCGGTGGACTTCACTGTGGGTTACGAGGTGCGGCCCGTACACGCCGATCCCGACTGCAAACCATCAGTGATCGCCGAGACGCAGTTGGCCGCCGTCCATATCGAAGAACAACGGCTGCAACGCCTCTCGTCTGAACAACGGGCGTATCTGGAGCGCTACCTGCGGTGAGCGGTCCGGAACGCGGGCTGTGGGTCGACGACGCGCACCAACGCGCTGACCTCGCGACGTTCGTCGACCGGGCGCTGCGGCTCGACGATGCGGCGGTGGTGCGGCTGCGGGTCCGGGGCGGTCACGGCGAGCAGGTAGTTGCTTGGGTCGCAACGGGATTCGACGTCCTGGCCAGCCGGGTGCTCGCTGCCCGGCTCCGCCCCGGTGATCTGTCCGCGGGGGCCGACGCGCTTAGGGCCGGGCTCTCGGTGTCGCACCATGGCTACGTCGACACCGGGATGCCGATGGATTCGGCATGGCGCGGGGGACTGCCGCCGGACACCGGATTCGTCCATGTCGACGATGTGCCCGCCAAGGTGATGCTCGATCTCGCGGAACAGGGCACGACCCTGGCCAAGGAGCACGGTGGTGCGCACGGTCCGCCGACCTCGCTGCTCGATCAGGATGTCGTGGTGGTCAGCTCTGACGAGTTGTCTGTCGGCATCCCGATGCGCTGCGTATTCGCTTTGACGGCAATGGGTTTCCTGCCGGCGTCGGGCGAGTCACTCAGCGCCGGGGAAATGGTGCGGGTACGCGCGCACGCTGCGTGGCTGCGGATCGATGCCCGCTTCGGTTCGGTGTACCGCAGGCGCGGCGCCCCCGCGCTGGTCCTGGGCTAGACCATCTCGCGAGCAGTCGCGGAGGTACCGAAACCGCGGCGTGTCGCGGACTTTTCTGTCTGCTCGCCGGAGGAACTAGACCAGCCAGACCGCAGTGTCCGGGGGCACGGTGCCGTCGACGAGCGGTCCACTGGCCAGCAGTACCTCACCGGCCGGCAGCGGTAGGGCAGTGGCGCCTGCGTTCAGCACGCACACCAGCCCGCCGGGCCTGCGGAACGTCAGGCCGTCGAGCCAGTCGATCCCATTGCCTCCGAATTCGCTTCGGCTGGAGCGTAATTGCACCGCCCGCCGGTAGAACGCCAGCGTGGAATCGGGGTCGTGTTCTTGATGGGCGACCGTGAGCGTGGCCCAGTTGGCCGGGATCGGCAGCCACGTATCGGGGTTGGTGGAGAAGCCGAACGGTGCTTCGGAGCCCTGCCACGGCATCGGGACGCGGCAGCCGTCGCGTCCGCGTTCGGTGTGGCCGGAGCGTTCCCACACGGGATCCTGCAACACCGCATCGGGCAGCTCGACGTTGGGCAGGCCGAGCTCCTCACCGTTGTAGATGAACACCGCGCCAGGAAGGGCCAGCATCACCAGCGCCATGGCCCGGGCCCGGGCCAGCCCGCGAGCACCGCCGCCATAACGGGTGACCTCACGCTCGACATCGTGGTTGGACAACGTCCAGGTCGGGGTGGCACCGGCCAGTGCGGCCGCGGCCAACGCGTTGTCGATCGCGTCGCGGATCTCGTCAGCGTCGTAATCTGCTTGCACCAGGCGGAAATTGAAGCCCAGGTGAAGCTCGTCGGGCCGAAGGTACTTGGCGAACTGTTCGTTGCCGCGCACCCACACTTCCCCGACGGCCACCGCGTCGGGATAGTCGTCGAACACCGTCCGGATGAACCGGTGGATGTCGTGGACGCTCTCGTTGTCGAACCGCGGATCGTCGTCACTGTTGCGCAGCACCGCGGTGTCGACCACCGACATGTCGGGCAGGCCCGGCGGTTTCGCCATGCCGTGCGCCACGTCGATACGGAACCCGTCGACCCCGCGATCCAGCCAGAACCGCAGCGTCTTCTCCAGATCGTCGAACACCTCGGGGTTGTCCCAGTTCAGGTCGGGCTGTGCCGCGTCGAACAGGTGCAGGTACCACTGCCCGGGCGTGCCGTCGGGTTCGGTCACCCGGGTCCAGGCCGGGCCGCCGAATATCGAGACCCAGTTGTTGGGAGGCACCGATCCATCGGGCCCGCGGCCGTCGCGGAAGATGTAACGGTCGCGGCGGGCCGGATTGGCCAGCGCCTCGACGAACCACGGATGCGCCGAGCTGGTGTGGTTGGGCACCAGATCCATCGTGATCCGGATACCGCGTGCGTGCGCCGAGTCCAGCAGCCGGTCGAGCGCGTCGAGGTCGCCGAAGAGGGGGTCCACATCGCGTGGGTCGGCGACGTCGTAGCCATGGTCGGCCATCGGCGAGACCATCACCGGGTTGAGCCACAGCGCGTCGACGCCCAGAGAGCTCAGATAGTCCAGGCCCGCGGTCACCCCGTCGAGATCGCCGACCCCGTCACCGTTGCTGTCGCGAAACGAGCGCGGGTAGACCTGGTAGAACACCGCGTGCTCCCACCACGTGGCCATCAGAACGCCGAATTGACCATCGCGTCTGCGGCCATTTCCAGGTAATCCAGCAACGCCTTGCGATGCGGGTCGTCCAGCGTCGCCGAGTCGATCGACGCCACCGCGGTGTGCATGCACCGCAGCCACGCATCGCGTTCCAGCAGGCCGATGCGGAAGGGTGCGTGCCGCATCCGTAGCCTCGGGTGTCCGCGCAGGTCGGAGTACGTCCTGGGGCCGCCCCAGTACTGCTCGAGGAACATCCGCAGCCGCTCCTCGGCCCCGTCGATGTCGTCCTCGGGGTACAGCGGCAGCAGAATCTCGTCTTCGCGGACCAGTTGATAGAACCGCGCCACGATGGCTTGGAAGGTGTCGTGGCCACCGACCTCGTCGTAGAAGGTTTGTTGAGCCTGCGTCACGCCCTCCATTGTGCAGATCAACCGCCGTGCACGGGCGGCGGGCCGACGACGTCGCGGTCCGTGGCGCTCGAACGAGCCCAGGTCAGACGAACGGCACTTAGCTGGTCTAGGGGCATTGTCATGCGCTGTTCACCAACCCGACCAGTGAACTCACTCAAATTTGTCGTGCTATTGCACCCGATCCGTGGTGGACTGTGTGCTCGGAGGCTCTATGGCGCACAGCAAAAAAGGCCACTCACGACGGACCGGTCACATATCCGGCCCTTCGGGGCCTCACGCGCCAAATCGGCCGCTGCACAGCGTAGAGACACTGGCCCCGGCCAGCCCCGACGCATCGGTGTGGGGCCGCCGCCGGGTACTGCTGCTCAACTCGACCTACGAACCGCTGACGGCGCTGCCGCTGCGCCGGGCGGTGATCATGCTGATGTGCGGCAAGGCCGACGTCGTGCACGACGACCCGGCCGGGCCGGTGATCCATTCCGCGACCCGCACCATCGTCGTGCCGTCGGTGATCCGGCTGCGCACCTTCGTGCGGGTGCCGTACCGGGCCCGCATCCCGATGACCCGGGCCGCGCTGATGCACCGCGACCGCTTCCGCTGCGCCTACTGCGGGGGCCGGGCCGACACTGTCGACCATGTGGTGCCGCGCAGCCGTGGCGGCGAACACTCGTGGGAGAACTGTGTGGCCGCCTGTGCGGCATGCAATCACCGCAAGGCCGACAAGCTGCTGGCCGAGCTCGGCTGGTCGCTGCGCACGGTGCCGATGCCCCCGAAAGGCCAGCATTGGCGGTTGTTGTCGACCATCAAGGAGCTCGATCCGGCGTGGGTCCGCTACCTGGGCGAGGGCGCGGCGTAGCGGAGTGTTCACTGTCGGCGCGTCGGGTGCGTGCGGCTGATACGGTTTGGCCGTGAGCACAGCACTTACCCATTCCCTCCTCGGAGGGGTTCCGCTGTTGTTGTTCGTGATCCTGGCGCTGATCTTCCTGACCCGCAGGGGACCGCACCCGGCCACCTACAAGATGTCGGACCCGTGGACCCACGAGCCGATTCTGTGGGCAGCTGCCGAACCTGCCGATCATGGGCATGGCGGCCACGATTCGCATGGAGTGACCATTGGAGGGGGCGCAAGTGGCAAGTGGTGAGGTCGCGACTGTCGCGACTACCTCGTCAACCGAACTCGACCTGCCCTACGGCTACGCGATCACGTCGAGCGGGCGCATCTCCGGGGTTACCGAGCCCGGCGAGCTGTCGGTGCACTACCCCTTCCCGACGATGGATCTCGTGGTCCTCGACGACGCGCTGAAGTACGGCTCGCGCGCTGCCAAGGCCCGCTTCGCGGTCTACATCGGTGGGCTCGGTGCCGACACCGCCGCCACGGCCCGCGAGATCCTGGCCAAGGTGCCGACCCCGAACAACGCGGTGCTGTTGGCGGTATCGCCCGACCAGCACGCGATCGAGGTCGTCTACGGTGCCGACGTGAAAGGCCGTGGCATCGAAGAGGCCGCACCCCTGGGTGTCTCCGCGGCTGCCGCCTCGTTCAAGGAAGGCAACCTGATCGACGGGCTGATCAGCGCTGTGCGCGTGCTGTCCGCCGGCGTTGCCCCTGCCTGACGCCTGCACCTCGAGATTTGCACCGCGAGCGTGCGGGTCTGCTGCCCGACACGCCGCTGACCATCAGCATTCCGCGCACGCTCGCGCGTAGAGCCCGGTATCGAGACCACGGTTTCGCTACCGGGCTTTGTGCTTTCCAAGACAGCTCAACACACCGCGAGCGTGCGCAGACTGCCGGCCAGTGACGGTGTGTCGGCAAGCAGACGCGCACGCTCGCGGTGCAAAGGGCTCAGCTCACGTCGAACGCCCGGGCGCGCAGCGAGCGCTCCACCCCGGCACGGCCTTCGAGGACCAGGCGGCGCAGCGCAGGCGGCACCTCGGGGTCGGACAGGAAGGTGTCCGCCGCATCGAGCCCGTTCTGGCTGATGTCCCACGACGGGTACAGGCCGATGACCACCGTCTGGGCGACCTCGCTCGTCCGGCGCTCCCACACTCCGGAGATAGCCGCGAAGTAGCGCGTGGTGAACGGCGTGAGCAGCTCCTCCTGACCCGGTTGCACGAAACCACCGACGATCGCGCGGGTGGTGATGTTGGCCAGGGAGTCGTTCTCGATCACCTCTTCCCACGCGGCCGCCTTCACGACGTCCTGCGGCCGCGCGGCCGAGGCTGCCGCGGCCTGGCGCTTGCCGGCAGCGGTCGGGTCGTTCTTGGCCTCGGCGTCGATGAACGGGGTTTCGGGACCGTCGGCGTCGAGATGCCCGGAGCGCGCCAGCGCCGTGACGATCCGCCACCGCAGATCGGTGTCGATCACCAGACCGGCCATGTTGACCGCGGCCGGTTCGTTGTCGAGCAGTGTCGAGAGGACGGCGACGTGATTGGGGGCCAGCACCGACGAGCACAGCGCGTTGACGAAGGCCAGCTGGTGATCGGAACCCGGGGCGGAGTCCCGCGCCAGATCGAGCAGCGCATCGCCGAAGGCCGGCCAGCCGATCTCGTGGGCCCAGGTGGGGTCGGCGTAGGAACTGAGCGCGGTCTGGGCCTGCAGCAGCAACCGCTGTGCCACGCCAACTTCGGATTCGGCGTGCAGCCCGCTCATCACCAGGGCCACGAAGTCGCGGGCCCGCAGCTCGGCCTCGCGGGTCATTTCCCACGCCGCCGACCAGGCCAGCGTCCGCGGCAGCGAATCGGCGATGTCGGCGATGCGGGACAACACGGTCCGCAGCGACACGGGATCCAGCCGCAGCGAGCAGTAGGTCAGATCGTCGTCATTGACCAGGATCAGCTGGCCGCGTGAAATCCCGATCAGCTCGGGCACTTCGGTGACCGGGCCGTCGACGTCGAGTTCCACGCGGTGCACGCGGGTCAGCCTGCCGGAGCCGCTGTCGTCGTAGATGCCGATGGCCAGGCGGTGCACGCGGGTCTCTCCGGCGCCCGGGGCCGCACCGGACTGGGTGACGGCGAAGCGGGTGAACGCACCCGACTCGTCGACATCGAAATCGGCGCGCAGCGTGTTCAATCCCGTCGTCCGCAGCCACTGCCGGCCCCAGCCGGACAGGTCGCGCCCCGACGACTTCTCCAGCGCGCCCAGCAGGTCCGCGAAGGTGGCATTGGAGAACGCGTGGTCGCGGAAGTAGTCCCGCAGACCGGCCAGGAACTGTTCGAGCCCGACGTAGGCCACCAGCTGCTTGAGCACCGAGGCGCCCTTGGCGTAGGTGATGCCGTCGAAGTTGACCTCGACCGCGGCCAGATCGGGGATGTCGGCGGCCACGGGATGCGTCGACGGCAACTGGTCCTGCCGGTAGGCCCACGACTTCTCGACATTGGCAAACGTCGTCCATGCCGCGGTGTACTCGGTGGCCTCGGCCTGGCACAGCACCGACGCGAACGTCGCGAAGGATTCGTTGAGCCACAGGTCATCCCACCACTGCATGGTGACGAGGTCACCGAACCACATGTGGGCCATCTCGTGCAGGACGGTCTCGGCGCGGCGTTCGTAGGAATACCGCGTGACCTTGGAGCGGAAGACGTAGTCCTCCAGGAAGGTCACCGCGCCTGCGTTCTCCATCGCGCCCGCGTTGAACTCCGGGACGAAGAGCTGGTCGTACTTGCCGAACACGTACGGCGTGCCGAAGTTCTTGTGGTAGAAGCCGAATCCCTGTTTGGTCTCGGTGAACAACCGCTCGGCATCCATGAACTGGGAGAGCGACTTGCGGCAGAACAGGCCGAGCGGGATGGTGCCGTGGTCGTCGGAGTACTCGTCGCGCCACACCGCGTAGGGCCCGGCGATGAGCGCCGCGAGGTAGGTGCTCATCTTCGGTGTGGTGGCGAAGACGTGAACCGTTGCGCTGCCCGAGGTTTCGGCGGAAACCGGTGCTCCGTTGGAGATCACTTCCCAGTGCGACGGCGCGGTGACCTGGATGTCGAAGGTCGCCTTGAGATCCGGCTGGTCGAAGCACGCGAACATTCGCTTGGCGTCGGCCGTTTCGAACTGTGAGTACAGGTACACCTCGTCGTCGACCGGGTCGACGAAGCGGTGCAGCCCTTCACCGGTGTTGGAGTACAGGCAGTCCGCGTCGACGACGAGCACGTTGTGTGCGGCCAGGCCCGGCAGGGCGATGCCGGTGGATTCGTCGTAGTCGGACGTGTCGAGCGGGACGCCGTTGAGGGTCGCGCTGCGGATCGCCTCGGCCGCGATGTCGATGTAGGTGTCGGCGCCGGCAAGCGCGTCGAACTCCACCGTCGTGGTGGACCGGAAGGTGCGGTCGCCGGGCCGGCCCTCACCGTCGGTGAGGTCGAGCTCGATGCGGTAGTTGCCGACGGTGACCAGGGCGGCGCGCTCGACGGCCTGGTCGCGGGTGAGATTCGGAAGAGCCACGCGTCCAACCTATCGGCTGGCCGCGTGACCGTCCCGGCCTACTGCCCGAAGCCGGGGAAGCCGGCGATCCCGCTCAGTGCGTTCAGCCCGCCCAGGTTGTTCAGGATGGAGCCGTCAGTGATCGACGACATCATCTGTGGGCAGTACATCTGGATGGCGATGCCGGTGAAGAACGACGCCATCTCGGGGGACATGCCGTTGTTGCCCCGCATCTGAGAGGCCACCGATGCGAAGTTCTTGCCGGGTTCGACGAGCATCGGGCACACCTGCTGCCCGAGCTGAACGGTCGAACCCGGGTCGTTGTAGCCGATGCCGGCGTTGGACAGGGCGTTCAGGAACGAGTCGTTCGTGTCGGCCTGGGCGGGCACGGCCAGCGCAAGGCCGGCAGCGGCGACGACGCCCATGGTCGTCAGGAAGGCACGTGCGGCCATAATTCAGCTCCTCAGCTGTCACGTAGGACACTTGCAGCGCCCCACTCACTTGGGAAACAGTGGTTCACCAGGGTCACAGGAACAACACGGTTCGATAAAAATCTGCACACTATGCGTTTCCTGTGCCACTACCGTGACGTCGACATGCTTATCGGAGCACGCGGTGAGTTGGTTACCACCGACTCGGGAACACTCTATGCGGGTGTGCAGTTGTGCTGAACGGAGCTCTGGCCCGGACCCTCGAGAGGACGCATTGATGACTCAGAAAGACGTTGCAGGATTCTGGTTCGACCCGTTGTGCCCGTGGTGCTGGATCACCTCGCGCTGGATCCTCGAGGTGCAGAAGGTCCGTGACATCGACGTGCAGTTCCACGTGATGAGCCTGGCCGTGCTCAACGAAGGCCGTGACCTTCCCGAGAACTACGTCGAGCTCATGAAGAAGGCCTGGGGCCCGGTGCGGGTGGCCATCGCCGCCGAGCAGCTCAAGGGTCAGGAGATCCTCGCACCGCTCTACACCGCGATGGGAACCCGCATCCACAACCAGGACAACAAGGACTTCGACGCCGTCATCAAGGAGTCGCTCGAAGAAGTCGGCCTGCCCGCCGAGCTGGCCGAGGCGGCCACCACGGACAAGTACGACGAGGCGCTGCGTAAGAGCCATCACGAGGGCATGGACGCCGTCGGTGATGACGTCGGCACCCCGACAATCCACGTCAACGGCGTGGCGTTCTTCGGCCCGGTGCTCTCGAAGATCCCGCGCGGGGAAGAGGCAGGCAAGCTCTGGGACGCCTCGGTGACCTTCGCGTCGTATCCGCATTTCTGGGAACTCAAGCGCACCCGCACCGAGGCGCCCCAATTCGACTGAGCGGCACCCCCGACCGAATATTCCCATTCAGCTTGCGTTACACCGCGGTTCACGCCACGGTGTAACGCATGACAGCGGCTGAGCCCAGTACCGACGGTTCCTATCGGGATCGCATCGCGGCCATCGAGCCTGGTGGCAACGAGTTCATCGCCGAGGCCGACCGGCACGGAAAGCCCAGCCAGCTGTTCTGGACATGGACGTCGCCGAATCTCGAATTCGCCACCATCTTCCTGGGCGTGCTCGCGGTCGCCGTGTACGGCATGACCTTCTGGCAGGCGCTGGCGGGCATGGCCGTCGGGACCGGGCTCGGGGCGCTCGCGCACTACTTCCTGTCCAAACGTGGACCGCGCCACGGCGTGCCGCAGATGGTGCTGGGTCGGCTGGCCTTCGGGTTCCGGGGCAACGCGGTGCCGTCGCTGCTGATGACGGTGACCGCCGGCATCGGCTGGTTCGCGACCAACAGCGTCAGCGGCGCGTTCGCGTTGTCGACCCTGGTCGGGGTGGCCCCGGTGCTGGCCCTGGTGTTCGTCGTCGTGGTGCAGACAGCGCTGGCGGTGTTCGGGCACAACCTCGTACAGGCCTTCGAGCGGTGGGCCTTCCCGGTGCTTGCAGTGATCTTCGCGGTCACATCGGTGGTGATCCTGAGCAAGGCCGACTTCGGTGCTCCGGCGGTGGCCGGCGGTGTGGGCGGAACCGGTGGCTTTCTGCTGACCGTCGGCACCGCGTTCGGGTATGTCGCAGGCTGGGCGCCCTACGCGGCCGATTACACGCGCTACCTGCCCAAGTCGGACGCCACCGCGAGGACGGGGTTCTTCGCAGCCGCGGGGCTTTTCGTGTCCTGCCTGGTGCTGCAGGTCGTCGGTGCGGCGTCGGTCACCATCGGGCCCGCCGTTTCCGACAACCCCACCGCTGCGTTCACCGCCGAGCTGGCACCGTTGCTGGCCAACCTCACGCTGCTGGCCATCGCGATCGGCGCCATCGCCGCCAACGCCATCAACATCTATTCGGGCGCAATGGCTTTCGTGACCATCGGGGTCAAGCTGCCGCATCACGTCGCGCGTGCGGCGGCCACGGTGTTCTTCGGGGTGGTCGGATTCCTCATCGCGTGGTGGGCATTGGCCGACGCGGCCGCCAGCTACGAGGCGTTCCTGCTGATCATCGCCTACTGGATCGGACCGTGGCTCGGCGTGGTGTTCGCCGACCAGTATCTGCGGGGCGACCAACCCGTGGCGCACTTCCTCTACGACCGGACCTACAGTAACTGGCCGGGCCTGTTGTCGTTCCTGATCGGATTGGTGGTGTCCGTGGCGTTGTTCTGCAATCAGACGAACTTCGTCGGCTACGTGGCCCGGGCGGTGCCCCAACTCGGTGACATCACCTTCTTCGTCGGATTCCTCATCGCGGGTGGCTGCTACCTGGTGTTGTGCCGGTCCAAGCTCGCATCAGAAAGGGTGGCGGCATGACCCCGGAGCAGATGCTCGACGTCGCGGTCGAGCAGGCGCGTAAAGGCTTGGCCGAGGGCGGTATTCCGATCGGAGCGGCCCTTTTCCGGGATACCGGCGAGCTGCTGGGCGCCGGACACAACCGGCGGGTGCAGAACGACGATCCTTCGATTCACGCCGAAACCGACGCCTTCCGCGCCGCAGGCCGCCAGCGCGGCTACCGCTCGACCATCATGGTCACCACGCTCTCGCCGTGCTGGTACTGCAGCGGGCTGGTGCGGCAGTTCAACATCGGTGCCGTGGTGATCGGCGAGGCCCGTACTTTCTCGGGTGGTCACGATTGGCTGTCTGAACACGGGGTTGCCGTTACTCTGCTTGATGACAAGCGCTGCGTGGCGATGATGGAAGACTTCATCGCCGACCGGCCGGAGCTGTGGGCGGAGGATATTGGCGAATGAGCGCCATTGCGACAGTGGATATTTCGCGGTGGTACCGCGGTGGGGCCGACGCCGACGCGGTGGCTGCCGAGGTCGACGAGGGCCTGCAGCGGGCCGGCTTCATCGTCGTCACCGGCCACGGCGTCGATCCCGATCTGGCGGCGCGGGTGCGTGCGGCCAGCCGCGAGTTCTTCGCCCTGCCAGATGAGGTCAAGCAGCGTTACTCGGTGCCGGTCGGCGGTCACGGCTGGATCGGCCCCGGCGCCGAAGCCAACGGTTACGCCGAGGGCACCGAGACCCCGCCCGATCTCAAGGAGAGCTACAGCCTGGGCGCCGAGACCGCGACCGGCGACCCGGACGTGGATCGGATCTGGTTCGCGCCCAACGTCTGGCCGGCAGAGGTGCCGGCGCTGCAGCCGCTGGTCAGTGAATACACCGCGGCGATGCGCAAGCTGTCCGACGATCTGCTCGCACTGTTCGCCCACGCACTCGGACTGCCGTCGAATCCCTTTGCGACGCTGGCCGACCGGCCGACCTGGACCATGAACATCAACCACTACCCGCCGGTGAGCGTGGTGGGCGAACCGGAGCCGGGCCAGTTCCGCATCGGCCCGCACACCGATTTCGGCACCGTCACCGTGCTGGACCGCGAGCCGGGAGCCGGTGGGCTGCAGGTGTATTCGGAAGCCGAAGGCTGGGAGGACGCGCCGTGGGAGCCCGGTGCGCTGACGGTCAACATCGGTGATCTGCTGGAGTACTGGAGCGGCAAGCGCTGGCCGTCGGGCCGCCACCGCGTGTTGCCGCCGCAGCCGCACGCCCCCGAAGAGGATCTGGTGTCGCTGATCTACTTCTACGAGGCCAACCACGACGCGCTGGTGACGCCGCTGGATCCGCCGATCGGGCGGGTCGCTGGGCTGACTCCCGTCACATCGTCGGACTTCATCAAGGAGCGACTCGACGCCATCACGATCGGCTGAGCCAGGGCCTGGGCGCCGGACCGTCGGGGCCGAGTGTGAAGAGCTTGGTGGTCAACGGCTTTCGGGCGGTGCGGTATTCGGCTTCGATGATCTCGCCCATGCCTGCGCAGCTATCGGCACCGAACAGGAACAGCAGATCCCGGTGCGGCACGGCCGCGACGATGTCGTCGCCGACGAGCCGGACCATCCGTTCATGAAGCCCTGAGGCCACCAGTGTGGTTGCCGCCAGCCAGCTTCCGCTCATCACCACCGTCGGCGCCCCGGCGGGTCCGCGCTCGAAGAACTCCATCGCGACCCGCCCCGCCGACAGGGACCGGGACAACGCCCGATCCGCGTGGGCGTATGCCGTCGGCAAGTCGATCCGGACGGTCGCCAGCTGCTCGGCTCCCACCGCGGCCAGGATCAGGGCATCGGGTGGACCGGTCGGAGCAACCAGGGCCACTGACAGGCCATGGCCAATCTGGCGCTGAGCCTGCGCGCCGGTCGAGAGAGCGTCGGGATAGTCCTCGGGAACCAGGTACGGGTAGATCTGATCGACGTCGATCTGCATGCCGCCATCTTGCGCCATCGGTAAGCGGGCACGCCGCACTCGTTAGGGTTACCGCATGCGCGTCAACCCCGGCCCCGAGCACCGCCGCCCGAGCCATGCCTGAAGGACACACTCTGCACCGGCTGGCCCGGCTGCATCAACGCCGGTTCGGCCGCAGCCCCGTCGTCGTGTCGAGCCCGCAGGGCAGGTTCGACGCCGGCGCGGCCGACGTCAGCGGGCGAGTCCTACGCAAATCCGATGCCTGGGGCAAGCACCTGTTCCATCACTACGAGGGCGGTCGCGTCGTCCACATCCACCTGGGGTTGTACGGCACGTTCACCGAGGCAGCCGTGCCGTTGCCGCTGCCGGTGGGCCAGGTCCGCATGCGCATGGTCGGCACCGAGTACGGCACCGACCTGCGCGGTCCGACCGTGTGCGAGGTGATCGGCGAACCCGAGATCGCCGACGTCGTTGCCAAACTCGGCCCGGACCCGCTGCGTGCCGATGCTGATCCAGCAATCGCCTGGACGCGGATTGCCAAGTCGCGCAGATCGATCGGCGCGTTGCTGATGGATCAGTCGGTGATCGCCGGGGTCGGCAATGTGTACCGCAGCGAGCTGTTGTTCCGTCATCGCATCGACCCCTACCGGCCCGGCGTCCACCTCGGCGAGGACGAATTCGCCGACATGTGGACCGATCTGGTGGCGCTGATGAAGGTCGGTGTGCGGCGCGGCAAGATCGTCGTGGTGCGGCCCGAGCACGACCACGGCGCCCCGTCCTACGGACCCGGCCGGCCCCGCACCTATGTGTACCGGCGGGCGGGCGACGCGTGCCGTGTGTGCGGAACCCCGGTGCGCACGGCCGAATTGGAAGGCCGCAACCTGTTCTGGTGCCCGGCCTGCCAGAGGTAGTGCGGCGGGATCGTATTCGGCACGGGACAATTGACGAGTGGAACTGATCCTCGTCGTCGTCGGAGCGATTGTCGTCACAGCCATTGCCCACCGGCGCGGATTGGAACCCGCCCTGATCATCGTGGTCGTCGGCATCGCGGTGTCGTTCTTCCCGGATTTCGAGCCGCCCGAACTCGATTCGCACATCCTGCTGACGGTGGTGCTGCCGCCGCTGCTGTATTCGGCGGCGCTGGGCTTCTCGTTCCCGACCTTTTTGCGCAACATCCGGCCCATCCTGGGTCTCGGGGTCGGGTTGGTGGTGGTGACCGCGTTCACGGTGGCCGCGGTATCTGCCTGGCTGGTGCTGGTGCCGCTGACGTTCGGGCTGGCGCTGATCCTCGGCGCGATCGTGGCGCCCCCGGACGCGGTCACCGCCGTCGCGGTGGGTCGCAAGTTGGGCCTGCCGAAGCGGGTGATGGCGATCCTGACCGGGGAGAGCCTCATCAACGATGCCGCGGCGCTGACGCTGTTCACCATCGCGGTTGCCCAGGTCGCCGGCACCCATACGTTCATCGAGGACCCATTCCTGCTGTTCGCCTTCAGCGCACTGGTGGGCCCGTTGGTGGGAGCACTGCTGGGCTACGTGACGTTGTGGATCCGGCGGCGGCTCGCCAACCCGGGGCTGGAGACCGTTCAAGGGCTGGTGGTGCCGTTCGCGGCGTACATCGCCGCCGAGGAATTACATGCCTCGGGTGTGCTGGCGGTCGTCGTCGCAGGCTTCGTCGTCGGCCACGGTTCGCTGGGTGCCGGGTATCAGACCCGGCTGCAGGAACGCTACGTGTGGAACTCGGTGGACGTGCTGCTGGAGGCGTTCGTCTTCGCCTACATCGGTCTGCACCTGCGCTTCGTGCTTGAGCACCTCAACGACGCGCATGAATCGCTGATGGAGGTGGCCGTCGCGTCGGCGATCGTGCTGTTGATCGTCCTGGTGATCCGGCCGCTGTCGGTGTTCGTGATGTTCGGACGCAACAAACTGTTCAGGCATGTCGAGAACCGGCTGAGCGTGCCGGTGCCCGACCGTGGTGGCCGTGGCGCGCTGGGCACGAAGGTACGACGCAAGCCGATGGGCAAGTGGCGCTCCCGCGTGGACCGCAGGCCGCTGTCCTGGCGGGAGAGCGTGGTGGTCTCGTGGACCGGTATGCGCGGCGTGGTCACCTTGGCTGCGGCCGCCGCGATCCCCGCCACGACCGCCACCGGCGAACCGTTCCCGGAGCGGGCCACCATTCAGGCCATTGCCTTCGTCGTCAGCGTGGGGACCCTGTTGATCCAGGGCTGGTCGCTGCCGTTGCTGATCCGGCGGTTGCACCTGTCGCGGTTCTCTGACGACCACGAGGTCGACCGGGCCGAGGAACTCAAGGCCGAGCGGCTGGTGCACGATGCCGCCGAGGAAGTGCTTGCGGGGTTCCAGGCGCCCGAGGGGATGAACCCGATGGTGCTGACCGAGATCCGCACCATCATCGCGCGGCATTCACAGGACGCCGACGAGATGCCCGACCCCGAGGCGCACACCAGGCGGTCGGAGGTGTTCTCGGCGCTGTACCGCGACGTACTGGCGGCTCAGCGGCGGGCGCTGATCGCCGAGCGCGACGCGGGAGGCATCGAGGACGAAGCGGTGCGGGCCATGCTCGAGCGGCTCGACCTGCAGGAGGCCGGGGTGTCCGCGCGGCTCGACAGCCGGTTCTGAAGACCGGCGAGCAGTCGCGAAAGTCCCCGAACCGCGGCGTGTCGCGGACCTTCGCGTCTGCTCGCGCTGGGTCAGAAGTCCCCGCCGCCGAAGTCGCCGCCACCGAAGTCGAACCCGCCGCCGTCGAATCCGCCGCTGTCCCAGCCACTGGCGTCGGTGCCGCCCCAGTCGTTGGAGCCGCCGCTGTCGTAGCCGGCGTTGTCGTAACCACCGCCGTCGTATCCGCCGGCGTCCTGACCGGCGGCGTACCCGTCGGAGTAGCCGTCACCGTATCCGCTCTCGAAACCCTGTGCGCCGTAGTTGACCCCGTGCATGCCGCTGAACAACGAGTCGAACAGCAGTGCCGAGCCCACGCCCCAGGCGCCGGCCACCAAGGCGGTCTTCCACCACGGTTCGGAATACCACCCGGCAGGCACCGGGCGGCCGGCCACGCGGCCGCCGGGGTAATAGTTCGGCGTGCGCGGCGACGGGGTGGGGGAGGCCTCGAGCTGACGGCCCTCGAAGTTGATGGTGCGGTCCTCGGTGACCGCGCCGGCCGACCGCTGGCCGGTCAGTGTCTCCAGTTCGGGACCGGGATCCATGCCCATCGCGGTGCGTGCGGCTCGGACGTAGTACAGCCCCTCGATGGCGCTTTCCTTGGCCAGCGCTGCCTGCTTGGCGGTGGTCGCCTGGTCGATCTGCGAGGACGCGGCGGTGTAGCGCTCCGATGCGTCGGCCAGCGCCTGCTTGGATGCGTCGTCGGTACCGGTCAGGTTGAGCACCTGGCCACCGAGCCGTTCGATGATGCGACGGGCGTCGGCCTTGGCGTCGGCGAGAGATTCGGCGGTCCTTCGTCCGGCCGATTTCGACGAGCTGTAGACCGCGAACGCGATGGCGGCGATGACCAGGACGATGAGTACCAGCAAAACGCTGTTCATGGCGTCCAGGGTACCGAGCGGAAACGGGGTTTCCCGTCTTCGGAGCGGGCGTCAGATTACGCCGAGAGCGGAGTACACCTCGTCCGAGAGCGCGACCGTGCGGGGGTCGGCGTTGCACTTGGTCGCGTCGAAGTAGTTCATCACGTACGCGTAGCCGATGCGGTGTTCGAGGTCGACGAACGCGTATGAACCACCGGAGCCGCCGTGCCCGAAGATTCGTCGGTTGGGGCCGGCCACCCCACGCTGGTTGAGCATGTATCCAAGACCCCACCCGTGGTCGGCGACGCGTGGGCCGAGGACCACGTCGGGGTCGAAACCGCCTTGGGACACCCGCGCCCGCTCCAGGTGTTCGCGGCTGATCAGCTTCTCCTGGGCCAGCGCGTTGTAGAACGTCGCCATGCCCAGCGCGGACACGTGCGCGTTGGTGCTGGGGAACTCGGCCGAGCGCCACGTGCTCAGGGCGTGGGCGCCCAGTTCGTCGTCGGGCACGAAGTCCATCGACACCGCGAACGCGGCCCACGGATGGTCGTTGAGGTGCTGCGGCGGCGCATCTACCTTGTTCTGGGCCAGCACGCTGCGCACGGTCGGCTTGTTGAGCATGTCTGCGCAGCGGTGGTGCTCGTCGGCGGGCAGGCCGATATGAACGTCGATGCCCAGCGGCTCGGCGATCTCGGTGCGCAGATACTGGCCCAACGTCCGGCCGGTCACCCGGCGGATCACCTCGCCGAGGATGAAGCCGAAGCTCACGGTGTGATAGCCCTGCGCGGTGCCGGGTTCCCACCACGGTTCGGCCGCGGCCAGGCGCGCGCAGACGCCGTCCCAGTCGGTCACATCGCGCCAGTCCATGGGTTCGCGCGGGCCGATCACCCCGGACCGGTGCCCGAGCACCATGGCGATGGTGATGTCCTGTTTGCCGGCCTGGGCGAATTCCGGCCAATACCGAGCGACCGGTGCGTAGAGGTCGATCTCACCGCGATCGGCCAGCAGATGCACGCAGCTGCTCAACAGGCCCTTGGATCCGGAGAACACGCTGGCCAGCGTGTTCTCTCGCCACGGGCGAGTGCCTGCCGCATCGGCAGATCCGCCCCACAGGTTGACCACCAGCTCGCCGTCGACCCAGACCGCGACGGCAGCGCCGACCTCGCCACGCTCGGCGAAGTTGCGTTCGAACTCGTCTCGGACCCGGACGAATTGTGGCAGGCACGTGCCGGATATCGGGGCAGCTGTGGTGATCATGCGGGCTCCTGCGTGTTGGACCGGAGCCGTTGGCCGGTGAGTCGGGGACGACCACCAATGTACGGGCCGTGGCCATGACCACCACAAGGGCCGAAATCGATTGGAAGCGATTCGAGACCGGGCCGTGATCAGGCTCTCAGGTTCGGATGGCATTTGCAATTGTTGTCCCCGACGTCAATTTCCTATGACACAGTGTGCTATCGGCGTCGACATCGCCGAGTCCAGTGGCTTGGCCGATCGAGGGGATCGCGATGGCGCGCGAGATGGAAACGGTCACACTGCACTTCGACCTCACGCATCTGGGCCACCTCGGGCCGGAGCAGGGTTTCACGCTCAAGATGCCCGGCGCTCGAAGAACGCTGATGCGCCACACCGCCCAGACGCTCAGCCGTAATGCCGAGTCGAATTCCGCATTGGCACAACTGAACCAGGACCAACGGAGCCGTTTCACGCACTACGCGGAGAGGGTCCTCCTGCCGACGGACGCCGTCAGCTTCTGCTGGGTCGGCTATCCGGCTCGCCGCCCGGGTGCGGTGTCGGAAGAAAGCGCCGTCATCTTTCAGCATGTTCCCCGCAGTGCGGCTCGTCGCGCGCTCCGCACCTCGCGCCGCACCGGCGAGTTGACTGTGCCGCATCGGCTGCAGGCGATCGGGGTCGACGTGATTGGCGATGAGGGTGACGTCGAGGCGGTGCACCTCGACGCGTCGCTTCTGGTCACCCCTGCGGAGACGGCGACCACCATGGTGATGCAGCATCCCGCCATCGCAACGTTGATACCAGAAGATCACTGGTCCATCGCCGAAAGGCTTGTCTCCAAACAGCCCTCGTTCACGGCGCTGTGGACGTACGTGTCTCGGCACCCGCCCGAGGGTGACGATGCGTGGTATGAGAACACCTATGTGACCGATGACGACGGCAATCCCGTGGAGCCGACAGCCCAGCTCACCGACGCAGACGCTCCGCCCGCACCCTGGCCGACCACGATGGTCGACGGCCGAGAGATTCCCGTCATACCTCAACACCGACTCGTCAAGGATCTCGATGACCTGCTCAGGCCGGTGATCGAAGAGGTGGTCCGGGCAGTGGCACAAGAACCGAGCTTCAAAGGGCAACAATGGTCCACCCAGCACGGCGTGACCAACCAGGTACGGACGAATGCGCATGCGCCCCAACCGAAAACATCCGAAGCGGGAGTGCCGGCGCAGACCCATTGGACGCTGGTCAACAAGACCTCCATGTACGGTCTCGACCTGTATCAGGATTCGATTGCATTCGACGAGTCGGCCCAGACACTGACGTTCGACGTCAAGAACTGGCCCAACCGCGGACTTGGCGTTTACATTCAGTTCATCGACGTCGCGGGCGCGCCGATGGACAACCCCGAAGGCTGGAAGGACCGGCTGTCGGGCTGGCCGCGTAGTTTGAGTGAGCAGCTTCAGCCCAGTCCCAGCAAGAAGTACCTGCGCCATATCGGTGCGGGCAACACTGTGTTCGGTATTCCGGTCTGGACGGACAGACAATCGATCTCCTTTGTCGTTCCCGTCGGGGCGGCAGGTGCGAACATCCTCGTGGGTGGCCTCGGTAGCGGGGACACGGACATGGACGTCGACAAGGTCGGTCTGATCTACACCTGCGTGGCCAGCTACGGCATACCTGCCTTTCTTTCCGCACTCTCGATCGGCGTGAAAAGCACCAAGTGGTACCGAACGGTCCTTGAGGACAACGACGTCATCAAGGGCTTGATCGCCGAGGGGATGATCTTGGTGAAATACGGGATCGTCGGTCCGAAGCAGACGCTGATATGGGCTTCCGGCAAGGTGGCCGGCATCATCTTCTCGAAGGCGCTGGAGAAACTCGCCAAAGCGATCACCGGCTACGTGACCGTATCGGAGATCGTCGACAACGCCCCCTTCGTCGGCTGGGCGCTGCGCGTCGCGGCCGTCGCGGGCACCGTCGCCGATATGGCGGCCACGAGTGTGGCGGTCAGCCTCTCGCCGGCCACCTACAAGGTTGAGGCGAAACGCTCGATGACCCTTGATATCTCGGTGACCCCAGACTCAGCACATCGCATCTGGCCGAACGGAGCCGACCACTTCGTCATCGATGTCTGCTACCCCGGCGGCACCACCCTGACCAAGACCGGAGCCATGCCCGTCGGCGGTGACACGCCGATCAGGGTCACCTACTCGTCGGACACCGGCGACGCCGTGCCTGCCGCACGAGGTCAGAAGTTCCGCATCGTCGCCTCCGTCTATACGGCGTCGAACTGGTTGTGCGGCAAGTGGGTCAGCGATGAGATCGACGCGGTGCCCAACGACGGCTCCTCCCGGAGCGAGACCGGTGCCATCACCGAGCAAGTAGTGCCACTGGACGCGAATACCCGGTATACGCACACCAAGAAGCTCGACTTCGACGCGGCAACCAAGGGCTACCTCTGGAAAGCGACCGCAACCGCGCCATCTCAGACCACCGCCAGCCTCGCCACGCCGGGGCAGGATCTGGTTGAGCTGACCGGGGTCACGATGAACGATCCGGCGCACCGACTCGGCTACTGCTACCAGGCGAGAAATCAGAACCTGCCGATGGACTACGACGCCGCGAGTCGCGCGAATCCGATGTATGTGTTCCGGAGCATTTCCACACTGGTGAATCCGATGGAGGGCATGCTGTCGCCCGCGCGGGGATTCTCGCTGCAACCCCAGATTGCCTACGACCACTTCGGCAGTGAGACAGCCGACGGCTCTGTGATCTCCGGAGCCCAGAACTTCTACCTCGACACCCGGACGTACGGTTGCACCGGTCTGACCCACCTGCGTCGGGTCGACCTAGCAGCCAACGGCGACAGGGTCTTTCGCTACGACTCCACTCAAAGCTGGGGGGCATTCGGATTTCTGGGCCTGCACGCCATGGTCGTGCATCCGAACGGGTACGTGGTCGCCGTCAGCTATCACGACGACAAACTGGCGATCCTCAAACTGCCCACCGCACAGGTGTCCGAAGCGGACGCCCCGCAGGCGCTACCGCACTGCGGTAGTGGTGTGCGTGAGGGGCTGCTGGGCGGTCCGGTGGGCCTGACCATTTCCCTGGACGGCCGCATCCTGGTGCTCGAGCGCACCAACGCTCGCATTCAGGCTTTCGACACGCAGGCCAACCCGGTCCGATGCTTTTCCGGAACGCTGGAATTCAGCGTCGCCGACGGTGACCTCGCGGCCGAATTGGACAGGGGCGCAGTAACACCCGCGCTGTTGCAGGCACTTCAGCTCAATGTCCCGGCGGGCAAGGCGTCGGCGAACGCCTGTCAGCCGCGTTACCTGTGTGCGCCCGTTCTCAGCCTGCCGAGCAGTGATGCGCCGCTTCTCGATGCGGGCCGGGTCACCGAGGACCTGGCCAAGCGGTTCGATGATCACGGTCTGACGCTCAACGGCGATGCCGCCATTGTGCGTACCGCGCCGGGTTGCTGGCTGGTGTTCGACGCCGATGAGGGCCTCGACTATGACGTTCGACTGAGCGGCGAGGGTGCCCGCGAAATCGACGTGTACCGCTGCTTCACCCCGATGGTCGAGGTCAGGGCGCCGGGCGCCGAATGGCTACTGCAGGACAAGACGCACACGCTGAGTTTCGCTGTCACCGCGCGGGATGGTGGCCTGAGATTCCGGAACCTGACATCGTGCCTGCCCCTCAAGAAGGAATCGTCGGCCACGGTCACTTATCTCGACATCGCTGTGGAGGCCAAAGGTTTCATCTATGTGCTGTCCTACGTGAACGACGGGGCCCGTCCCACGGATTACCGAATCGACATCTACAAGCCCGACGGCACACCACTGAGCGCGAACGCTCATCAGGGCCAGGTCAACGCCGCCCGGCTGCAGGTCGACCGGTGGCGAACCATCTTCACACTCAACTACGAGCAAATGCTCGGTCGCGATGGAAGGGCTGAACCCACTGTGAGCCAATGGAATACGTTGCCACGAAGCGAGGCGCACCCCGCATGACCGCACCAACCGGGCCGTTCAGCGGACCACCACCGTATGACCTCCGTGGCTGCGACCTGAGCCGAATGAATCTGGGTGGCAAGGACCTGACCAACGCCAAGCTGCAGAACGCGAAGCTGCTCGGGACGGTCTTCAATGGTGTGCTCAGCCTTGTGGGAGCGGACCTCTCCGGAGCGATCATCGGCGACGGCACGGACTTCACCGGCTGTGATCTGTCCCAGGTGAACTTCGGGTCCACGCCGGGGCTCGGCGGAAGTCCTTACGCCCTGACTAAACTCGTCGGCGCAAAGGTTCCGGCGCAGGCGGTGGGGCTGCACTGGGATTACCTTGACCTCACCGACGTTGTCGTCGTGGACCTGCCGAACCAACTCGGCGATCTGAAGGTCACGTGTTCGAATCTGGCGGGATTCAATTTCGCCGGTCGCATACTTTCCAACGCGCGCTTCGCGGGGGTGGCCCTGCGCGGCGCCAACTTCGCCAAGGCGACGCTGACCGGCGCACGGTTCGATCCGGCACTGAGCGCGCGGTGCGACCTCACCGGCGCCAATTTGACCGGCATCACCATGGCTTCCGGAAGCCTTGCAGACTGCATCCTGAGCCGCGCCGACTTCACTCGCGCCGACTTCTCCGACTCCGCTGTGGGAAAGCCGTCGTTCGCCCGCAGTGCCATCGACGGCACCTGTTTCGACGGAACCAATCTGGTGGGATGCGACCTGACCAACGCCACCCGGGCGACGAGCACGACCAAACTGACGTCGTTCCGTGGGGCGAAGCTGAAGCTGATGTCCATCGGGACGGCGTGGTCGTACCTTGACCTCACGGACGCCACCATCGTCGGCCTGGCCGACGCCATCAAAGACGGTGCCTCGCTGACGCTGCGCGCGCAGTACAGCGCGCTGACCGGTCTCGATCTGTCCAATGCGAAGTTGAGCAAGTCCGACTTGACGGGAGCGACGCTCGCCGGTACGAACTTCACCAGCGCCACGCTGGACAATGCCCAGATGTGCGGCGTGCACAGCACGTACGAAGCCTTCCGGGTGTCCGCGCGCGGCGAGTACGACGAGTTCTTGTCGGCCCTGCAGCAGCGTACGGTGCCCGCGGTAGCGAAAATCTTTGCCGTCCACGGCTATACCGTTGCGCCTTCCGGTACGGCAATTCGCTCCGATGGCGATCATGGGTGGATCGTCACCGACCCTTCGGCCAAACGCAGCTACGAAGTCAGGACTATCGCCGTCGACGGTGCCAACAGTCTGGTGGTGACGGATCCCAATCGGATCACCCGGTTCGACAACGCAAGGCTCACCGACGCGAGGCTGGGCCCCGACAAAGGGATTCGAACGGTACTTCGGGGTGCCACGTTCACGAACGCGGAACTGGCAGGTGCAGATCTGAGCAAGGCAGACCTCGGACCCGTCGATCCTCATGATCCGTCGACCGGTGCCAAGTTCGTGGGTGCGAAGATGAACGGAGTGGGCTTGAGTCAGGCGGCTCTGGTCGGAGCCAATCTCGCTCAGTCGTTCCTACACGGCGCCAATCTCGCCGGCGCCAACCTCAAAGGCGCCGACCTCAGCGGCGCCCAGCTCGGCTCGCTGGCAGCGCAATTCGCTGTTCCGGAAACCTCTGGCAACTATCACAGACTGCTGACAGCGTTGGAACGAGCCGACGGTGCCGAGGTGGTCAGCCTCTTCGAGGCCTTCCGCCATCCGCTCGAGGGCGTGACCGCCCTGGAGATCAAAACGCATGTGCCACAACGGTCATGGCGGCTGTCTCATCGTTCCCGGCCGACGCCCTACACCGTGCTGAACTGGACATCGTCGGGCGGCAGCAAGTCGTTGGTCGTCTCGACCGAGACCAAGGCCGCCACCTTGACCGGTGCCTATATGCCGAATGCCCGGTTGACCGACGCCAATCTGAACGGCGTAGCGGCAAGTGGTGTTCAGCTATACGGGGAGGTTCATCTGGAGGGAGCGATCCTGGACGAGGCCACGCTCTCGAACGCCAATCTGGCTGGCAGTCACCTGGGGGTAAAGGCGCTGCACCGCGTAAACCTCAGTTATGCCAATCTGGTCAACTCAACGTTTAAGGGGGTGGATCTGACCCACGGCGTGGTTCTGTCCTACGCCAGCCTGCAGGGCACCGATTTCACCGATTGCCACATGGACGGCGCGAACCTGGAATACGCCGCCGTGTCGGTGAGGCTGTCTGGAACGACTTCAGGTGCTTACCTTTTCAAGATTTCTGACGCTGGTGTGGTCAAGGACGTCGTAGGGGAGTTGACAGCCGCGGCCGCCGCGATGTTCCCGGTGGAGCTCGCGCCCGGCCCGGACCGGACGCCGGTCGATCAGCTCGTTACCTACCTGAAGCAGGGCGACATCGTAAACGCCGGCCCGATCCTGATGAAGCGTGGCCTGACCCTGCCGGTGGGTGCCAAGATTCAAGCGACCACCGAGACCGACGCCTGGCAGGTCATCGATTCCAAAGGTGCCGGCTTCAATGTGTGGCTGGGGTACACCAAGGCAGGCGCCAAGGCCGTACTCGCCCGACCGGGTACGCCGCGACTCCGGGACATTTTCAAGACCCACAGCGGCAACGCCGGGACGTTGCGCTGGCAGTCGACCGTCTCGGCGGACCTCGGGCCCGACCGGTGGGAGATCGACAATGACAGTGCCAACCCGGACAACTTCCAGTTGGGCTACGTCAAGATCCTGGCGGTTCGCGCCGAGGACGGCCTGGTGTTCTACGGGACGATGCTGCGGCTCGAGCGGCTGGCCGACGACAACACCAGGCAGATCGTTCCGGTGACGCTACTGCCGACCGTCCTGGGCCCTACGAATGCGGCCGGCGAGCAACTGTGCGGGCCGGACGGGTCAGGCAGCTACTTCGGGCCTACCACCGTGTGCCCCAACACGGTCACGCTGTCACTGAACCAGAGCAGCAAGACCAGGCTGCGCTGGGAGGAGATGCTGCGGGCACCCGAATCGCCCGCGCCACCCACGTGCGTACCGAGCCCGAACCAATACTGTCCGCCGGTGAGCCCTTCGGCATACGTCAGCGGGCCGTGATGACGCGCAACATCGGTAACTCTGATGCGCAGTTGCCACACGGGGCGCACGGTGACACACAAAAAAACCGCCCTGGCAGGGCGGTCTCTGTGGAGCGGGCGACGGGAATCGAACCCGCGTAGCTAGTTTGGAAGACTAGGGCTCTACCATTGAGCTACGCCCGCATGTGCAGCACCAGCACTGTACCGGTGTGCCCCCAATCAAATCCAATTGAAGGCTTCAGGTGGTCAGGCCGTAGTATCTCGCGTGGTCCTTTTGTGGGTTCGCGCCCGCGATCGGCCACGCAGACAAACGATGCACACGGGGTGTAGCGCAGCTTGGTAGCGCATCCGCTTTGGGAGCGGAAGGCCGCAGGTTCAAATCCTGTCACCCCGACTCACCCGCCAGTACGACAGAACTATCTAGGAGCAACAAGAGTGAAGAGCACGGTCGAGCAGCTGAGCCCCACCCGGGTGCGCATCAATGTGGAGGTGCCCTTCACCGAGTTGGAGCCGGACTTCGACCGGGCGTTCAAGGAGCTGGCCAAGCAGGTCCGCCTGCCCGGCTTCCGTCCCGGCAAGGCCCCCCGCAAGCTGCTGGAGGCCCGCATCGGCCGCGGCGCCGTGCTGGAGCAGGTCGTCAACGACGCCCTGCCCAGCCGCTACAGCGAGGCCGTGTCGACGTCCGACATCAAGCCGCTCGGCCAGCCCGAGATCGAGGTCACCAAGCTTGAGGACGGCGAGGAGCTGGTGTTCACCGCCGAGGTGGATGTCCGCCCCGAGATCACGCTGCCCGACCTGGAGGCGCTGAAGATCACTGTCGATCCGATCGAGGTCACCGACGAAGAGGTCGACGCCGAGCTGCAGTCGCTGCGCGCCCGGTTCGGCACCCTGACCGGTGTCGAGCGCCCCGCGCAGGAGGGCGACTTCGTCTCCATCGATCTGTCGGCCACCGTCGACGGCGAGGATGTGCCCGAGGCCAAGACCGAGGGGCTCTCGCACGAGGTCGGTTCGGGACAGCTGATCGACGGTCTCGACGACGCCATCATCGGCCTGACCGCGGGTGAGTCCAAGGTCTTCACCACCAAGCTGGCCGCAGGCGAGCACGCGGGCAAGGACGCCGAGGTGACCGTGACCGTCAAGTCGGTCAAGGAGCGCGAGCTGCCCGAGCCCGATGACGAATTCGCCCAGCTGGCAAGCGAATTCGACACCTTCGAAGAGCTCAAGGAAAGCCTCGCCGAGCAGGTGAAGCGCGTCAAGAGCGTGCAGCAGGCCGAGCAGATCCGGGACAAGGCGCTTGAGGAACTCCTCGAGCAGACCGAGGTTCCGCTGCCGGAGAACATCGTGCAGGCCCAGATCGACGACACCCTGCACAACCGGATCCACGCCCTCGACCACGACGAGGACAAGTTCGCCGAGCAGCTGACCGAACAGGGCAGCAGCCGTGAGGAATTCGACGCCGACAACCGCACGCACGCGGAGAAGGCCATCAAGACCCAGCTGCTGATGGATGCGCTGGCCGACAAGCTCGACGTCCAGGTGGGCCAGAACGACCTCACCGAGCGGCTGGTGCTGATGTCGCGTCAGTACGGCATCGAGCCGCAGCAGTTGATCCAGCTCCTGCAGCAGAACAACCAGCTGCCGGCCATGTTCGCCGATGTGCGGCGCGCGTTGACCATCGCCGCCGTCGTGCACGCCGCCACTGTCACCGACACCGAGGGCACGGTCGTCGACACCACCGAACTCTTCGGTCCGGTCGGTAACGGCGAAGCCGAGGGTGAGCAGGTCAGCAGCGACGAGGCCGACAAGGACGCCGACAGCGCCGAGTGACGCTGTGAGCGAACGCGCCCCTGTCTGGGAGTGCGTGGCGTTCCAGGTTGGTTAATGTCGTCAGTACCAAGACGTAAGAGAAAGCAGGTATCCAGTCGTGACTGACATGCGTGGCGCCGGGGCAGGGCTCAACCTTGTCGACTCGGTGTACGAGCGACTGCTCTCCGAGCGGATCATCTTCCTGGGCTCCCAAGTTGACGACGACATTGCCAACCGGCTGTGCGCGCAGATTCTGCTGCTGTCGGCGAAGGATCCGACCAAGGACATCCACCTGTACATCAACTCGCCCGGCGGCTCCATCAGCGCGGGCATGGCGATCTACGACACCATGGTGCTGGCGCCGTGCGACATCGCGACCTACGCGATGGGCATGGCCGCGTCGATGGGGGAGTTCCTCCTCGCCGCGGGGACCAAGGGCAAGCGCTACGCGCTGCCGCACGCCCGCATCCTGATGCACCAGCCGCTCGGCGGTGTCACCGGTAGCGCGGCCGACATCGCGATCCAGGCCGAGCAGTTCACGGTCATCAAGAAGGAGATGTTCCGCCTCAACGCCGAGTTCACCGGGCAGACGATCGAGCGCATCGAGGCCGACTCCGACCGCGACCGCTGGTTCACCGCACCGGAAGCCCTGGAGTATGGGTTCGTCGACCACATCATCACCAGCGCCAACGTCAACGGCACCGGACCGGGAGCAGGACTAGACAAATGACCGACCACACTGATCCCCGCCTGCAGCCGCAGGCCCGCTACATCCTGCCGTCGTTCATCGAGCACAGCAGCTTCGGCGTCAAGGAGTCGAACCCGTACAACAAGCTGTTCGAGGAGCGCATCATCTTCCTCGGCGTGCAGGTGGACGACGCGTCGGCCAACGACATCATGGCGCAGCTGCTGGTGCTGGAGTCGCTGGATCCCGACCGGGACATCACCATGTACATCAACTCGCCCGGTGGCTCGTTCACCTCGCTGATGGCGATCTACGACACCATGCAGTACGTGCGGGCCGACATCCAGACCGTGTGCCTGGGTCAGGCCGCGTCGGCCGCCGCGGTGCTGCTCGCCGCCGGAACCCCCGGCAAGCGTCTCGCACTGCCCAACGCCCGGGTGCTCATCCACCAGCCCTCGCTGGGTGGCGTCATCCAGGGCCAGTTCTCCGACCTGGAGATCCAGGCCGCCGAGATCGAGCGCATGCGTACCTTGATGGAGACCACGCTGGCGCGGCACACCGGCAAGGATCCCGAGGTCATCCGCAAGGACACCGACCGCGACAAGATTCTCACCGCCGAGCAGGCCAAGGATTACGGCATCATCGACACGGTGCTGGAGTACCGGAAGCTGTCGGCGCAGAAGTCGTAGGCCCGACCGATCGTCTCCGGCAGCGACACGCCCCCGAAACAGTCAGCGCACTGAGGGCCGTGAGCGGCCGGAGACGATATGTTCTCCTGCACAGGTAAATATCACCGACGCGATTCGGCTTTATCGGTCGCACCGCGGAGGAGCGAACGGGTAGCGTCGGGTTTAACGCCCGGGGAAACCCTCGAAATGGCGAAACGACTGACCGTGAACAGGAAGTAGGACCCCCCGAATGGCGCGCATCGGAGACGGCGGTGACCTGCTGAAGTGCTCGTTCTGTGGAAAGAGCCAGAAGCAGGTCAAAAAGCTCATCGCGGGTCCCGGCGTCTATATCTGCGATGAGTGCATCGACCTGTGTAACGAGATCATCGAGGAAGAGCTCGCTGACGCTGACGACGTCAAGCTCGACGAGCTGCCCAAACCCGCGGAGATCCGCGAATTCCTCGAGGGCTACGTGATCGGCCAGGACACCGCGAAGCGGACCCTGGCGGTGGCCGTCTACAACCACTACAAGCGCATCCAGGCCGGCGAGAAGTCCCGCGACTCGCGCTCGGAACCGGTGGAGCTGACCAAGTCGAACATCCTCATGCTGGGGCCCACCGGCTGCGGTAAGACCTATCTGGCGCAGACTCTCGCCAAGATGCTCAACGTCCCGTTCGCCATCGCCGACGCGACGGCGCTCACCGAGGCCGGGTACGTCGGCGAGGACGTCGAGAACATTCTGCTCAAGCTGATTCAGGCCGCCGACTACGACGTCAAGCGGGCCGAGACCGGCATCATCTACATCGACGAGGTCGACAAGATCGCCCGCAAGAGCGAGAACCCGTCGATCACGCGCGACGTCTCCGGTGAGGGTGTGCAGCAGGCGCTGCTGAAGATCCTCGAAGGCACGCAGGCCTCGGTGCCCCCGCAGGGTGGTCGCAAGCATCCGCATCAGGAATTCATCCAGATCGACACCACCAACGTGCTGTTCATCGTGGCGGGTGCCTTCGCTGGCCTGGAGAAGATCGTCTCCGACCGCGTCGGCAAGCGCGGCCTCGGCTTCGGTGCCGAGGTGCGGTCCAAGGCCGAGATCGACACCCAGGACCATTTCGCCGAGGTCATGCCCGAGGACCTGATCAAGTTCGGGCTCATCCCCGAGTTCATCGGCCGGTTGCCCGTGGTGGCGTCGGTGATCAACCTCGACAAGGAGTCGTTGGTCAAGATCCTCTCCGAGCCCAAGAACGCGCTGGTCAAGCAGTACGTGCGGCTGTTCGAGATGGATGGCGTCGAGTTGGAGTTCACCGACGAGGCGCTGGAAGCCATCGCAGATCAGGCGATCCACCGCGGCACCGGTGCCCGCGGCCTGCGCGCCATCATGGAAGAGGTGCTGCTGCCGGTCATGTACGACATCCCCAGCCGCGACGACGTCGCCAAGGTGGTCGTCACCAAGGAGACCGTGCAGGACAACGTGCTGCCGACCATCGTGCCGCGCAAGCCCTCGCGGGCCGAGCGCCGCGACAAGAGCGCCTAGCTTTCGTCGAGATTGCACTGAGGGTCGTGATTCCAAGCGGATCACGACCCTCAGTGCATTTTCGACGACCTACGAAGAGAGGACCCGGTCCGGGCGGGTGTAGACGTTCATCGAATCGCCCCGCAGGAACGCGACCAGGGTGAGACCCGATTGCGCGGCCAGGTCCACAGCCAGCGAGGACGGCGCCGACACGGCGGCCAGCACCGGGATGCCCGCCATGACGGCCTTCTGGGTGAGTTCGAACGAGGCCCGGCCGCTGACCAGGAGCACGGTGCCCGTCAGCGGTATCCGGTTCTGTTCGAGAGCCCAGCCGATGACCTTGTCGACCGCGTTGTGCCTGCCGATGTCTTCGCGTACCACGAGTAGGGTGCCGTCGGTCGTGAACAGGCCGGCCCCGTGCAGACCACCGGTGCTGGCGAAAACCTTCTGCGCCTCCCGCAGCCGGGGCGGCAGCGCCGAGAGCGTCTCGGCCGCTATCGTCGACGGATCGTCACCCGGGCAGTAGCGGCTGATCAGTCGCACGGCCTCCAGCGACGCCTTGCCGCACACCCCGCACGACGAGGTGGTGTAGAAATTGCGGGTGACGTCGACCGCCGGTGCCTCCACGCCGGGCGCCAAGGTCACGTCGAGCACGTTGTAGGTGTTGGTGCCGTCCTCGGTCGCGCCGCGGCAGTACCGCACGGTCAGCACGTCGTCGCGACTGCCGATGACGCCTTCGGTGAGCAGAAAGCCTTGTGCCAGCTCGACATCCGAGCCGGGCGTGCGCATGGTGACGGTGATGGGTGTCCCGTTGAGCCGAATCTCCAGTGGCTCTTCGACGACGAGCGTCTCCGGCCGCTTCTCCACCCCGGTCGCGTTCAGGTGGGTGGCCCGGCGTCGTGTGGTCACTCGGCCCACGGTTGCCGCCTCCCGGTCATGGTTCCAACTTAGTCCCTCGCGCGGCGGGGGCGGTTGGTGCACCGGGTGTGCGGTTCAGGGCGGGCCGACAGCCCTGACGCCAGCGTTAACGTCGGTATTCCGCCCTTGACGTGCAAGTAACAGGCCCGCCATCGAGCCTTCCTACTGTTGGCCGGTCACGCACATGTAGCGATAAGGAAGTCCATTGAGCGCAAACGCAGCCCGTCTGCAGGCCATCACCAACGTCGAAGCCTACGTACCGCCGGCAATCAGTTTCGTCCCTGGCGAAGCGCCGGGCTCGATCTTCGGCGCCAACGTGTTCACCAAGGCCGAGATGCAAGCGCGGCTGCCGAAATCGGTCTACAAGTCCGTCGTCGCAACCATCGAGAAGGGCGCCAAGCTCGACCTGTCGGTGGCGGATGCAGTCGCCGCGGCGATGAAGGACTGGGCGTTGGAGATGGGTGCCACCCATTACGCGCATGTGTTCTACCCGATGACCGGGCTGACCGCCGAGAAGCACGATTCCTTCCTGGAACCCGTCTCCGACGGCCAGACGCTGGCTGAATTTGCCGGCAAGACGCTCATCCAGGGTGAGCCCGACGCCTCGAGCTTCCCCTCCGGCGGGCTGCGCAGCACCTTCGAGGCGCGGGGGTATACCGGTTGGGACGTCACCAGCCCCGCTTACATCCTGGAGAACCCGAACGGTAATACGCTCTGTATCCCAACGGTTTTCGTATCGATGACCGGTGAGGCCCTGGACTACAAGACCCCGTTGCTGCGCAGCCAACAGGCCATGGGCATCCATGCCGAACGCATCCTGAAGCTGTTCGGCCACAAGAACCTGGAGAAGGTCGTATCGTTCTGCGGTCCCGAGCAGGAGTACTTCCTCGTGGACCGGCACTTCTTCCTGGCTCGGCCGGACCTCATCAACGCCGGGCGGACGTTGTTCGGCGCGAAACCGCCCAAGGGACAGGAATTCGACGACCACTACTTCGGCGCGGTACCCGAGCGGGTGCTGGGCTTCATGATGGACACCGAGCGCGAGTTGTTCAAACTCGGAATCCCCGCCAAGACTCGGCACAACGAGGTGGCGCCCGGCCAGTTCGAGGTGGCCCCGATGTTCGAGCGGGCCAACCTCGCCTCCGATCACCAGCAGTTGCTGATGACGGTGTTCAAGACCATCGCCAAGAAGCACGGCATGGAATGCCTGTTCCATGAGAAGCCGTTCGCCGGCGTCAACGGGTCGGGCAAGCATGTCAACTTCTCGGTCGGCAACGCCGAACTCGGATCGCTGCTGGTGCCCGGTGATACTCCTCACGAGAACGCCCAGTTCCTGGTGTTTTGCGCGGCGGTCATCCGTGCGGTGCACAAATACGCTGGGCTGCTGCGTGTTTCGGTGGCCTCGGCCACCAACGATCACCGGTTGGGTGCCAACGAGGCACCACCGGCCATCATCTCGATCTTCCTCGGCGACCAGCTGGCCGACGTGTTCGACCAGATCGCCAAGGGCGCGGCGACGTCGTCAAAGGGTAAGGGCTCGATGATCATCGGCGTCGACACCTTGCCAGTCCTGCCGACCGATCCGGGTGACCGCAACCGCACCAGCCCGTTTGCCTTCACCGGCAACCGTTTCGAATTCCGGGCACCGGGTTCGGGCCAGACCGTCGCGGTGCCGATGATCATTCTCAACACCATCATGGCCGAGTCGTTCGATCACATCGCGACACTCCTGGAGCATGCGGTGGCCGAAGGGGAGGACTTCGACACCGCAGTGCAGAAGTTGCTCACCGACATCATCACTGAGCATGGCGCGGTGGTGTTCAACGGTGACGGTTACTCGGAGAACTGGCAGATCGAAGCCGCCGCTCGGGGCCTGCCCAACTTCAAGACCACGTTGGACGCGTTGCCTGCGCTGATCGCGCCTGATTCTGTCGAGCTTTTCGAGAAGTACGGGGTGTTCAACGAGCGTGAGTTGCACAGTCGCTACGAGGTCCGGTTGGAGCAGTACGCGCTGACCATAGGCGTCGAAGCAAAGCTGACACTCGAGATCGGGTCAACGGTGATCCTGCCCGCGGCGATCCGGTACCAAACTGAGCTGGCACAGAACGCCGCTTCCCTCAAGGCCGTCGGTGTTGAGCCGGATATGACGCTGCTGCAACAGGTTTCGGAATCGATCAGTGCCCTGACGGCCGCCTTGGCCAAGCTGAAGGCGGGGCTGTCCCACGACAGTGCCGATGCCTTCGAAGAGGCGGGCAATGCCCGGGACGCGCTGCTGCCCGCGATGGCGGAGGTGCGGGCTGCGTCAGATGCGTTGGAGGGTGTGGTGGCAGACGACCTGTGGCCGTTGCCGACCTACCAGGAAATGCTCTACATCCTCTGAGGTGGTCGTCGCCGGGTGTGGGGTTGGTCCCGTCCGGGACCCCGGTAACCGCAGCCCCACATCCGGCGATCCGCCGGGTCAGAGCACCGAACGCGCCGAGTCGGCCGCCAGTTTGAGCGCTTCGCGAACCGGCAGCTTTCGGAATGGGGCCGACAGGATCTCCACCCCCCACGGACCGTCGAAACCTTGGTCGCGTAACACCGCCACCAGGCCGGCAAGGTCGAATATGCCTTCGCCGCAGAGCAACCGGCGCTCGACGGTGTCCTCGAACAACGATCCGACGACGGTGGCGGCGGCATCGTCGAGCTCGACCCCGAACACCATCCCGGGTGACAAGGTGCTGCGCAGCTCGTCCAGGGACGTGCCCGCGCGGAACACATGCCAGGCGTCCACCAGCAGCCCGACGCCGGGATGGGCTGCGGCCGTGACGATGTCGGCTCCCAGCTGCACCGTCGAGATGATCGAGAACGGCATGGTCTCGATGGCGATGCGAGTGCCGTGTTCGGCCGCTTGATCGGCGAGTTCCCGCAGTGGGGCGACCAGCGCCTCGGGATGCGCTGTGCGGGACCCGAGTTCGGAGCCGATCTTGATGAATGCCGGGCCGAGTGTGTCAGCGGCCTCGAACAACAGCTCGCGGACGTCGTAGGAATCGCCGGCCGTCCCGCGGGGCAGCCACCACCGCTCGAGCAGTTCGATCTCGATGTGGGTGAGCCCCGCCTCGGCGATCAGATCACGAAGACCCTGGTAGCCCAACGTATCCCGGATCACACGCAGATCGTCGGCGATGAGACCGAGGCCGGTGTACCCGGCTTCGGCCGCGGCCGCGACGCGTTCGGCGATGGGCACGGGGCTCGTCGCGGGACTGTGCATCGGTGAGGTGTCGCCGGCGCTGGTCCATGCCGTTGCCACCAAGCGCGCTTGTGTCACTGTCGTCTCCCGTGAGTGTGCGCAAAATGCCGACCGCAAGCGGCGTGTCGGGGGACAGACACGCACGCTCGCGGTGCAGGGGTGCAGGGGTGCAGAGGTGAACGGTGGAGGGGCTAGGCGCCGGGGATGGTGGCGCGGTCGACCATATCCACCGTGACGGGTTGTCCGGATTGCAGGGATTCGACGCCTGCGGCGCACACAGCCGCGGCGGCGTAGCCGTCCCACGCGCTGGGCCCGTCGGTGTAGTCCCCGGTGGCGTTCCCACGCTGCACCGCATTGACCCACCGCTGGAACTCGGTGTCGTAAGCCCGGCCGAACCGCTCCCGGAAGCCGGGTGTGATCTGCCCGCCCCAGGTACCGGCTCCACCCTTACGGATCAACCCGACATCGAGTCCGATGAAAGCCGAACCCTTTTCGCCGACGAGCTCGGTGCGCACCTCGTAGGCCACGCCGGTGGTGACGAACAGCTCGACGTCGACGTGTTTGCCTGAATTCGTCCGCATGATCGCGATCTGCGGATCCTGGATGCCTTGCGGCGCACCCGGATTGGTGGCCGGTTTGATGATCTGGATGGACGCGATCTCTTCGTCGAACAGGAACCGCGTCACGTCGACCTCGTGGACCAGCGAATCCTTGACCACCATCGAACTGTCGAAACTCGGCGGCACGGCCGGGTTGCGGTGCACACAGTGCAGCACGAGGGGCCGGCCGAATTCGCCGGCATCCATCAGTGCCTTGAGCTGGACGTACTCGTCGTCGAAACGGCGCATGAACCCGACCTGGATGAGTCGCTTGCCCAGTTCGGCCTCGCGCTTGACGATCTCGAGCGACGACTCCACGTCGGTGGTCAACGGCTTTTCACACAACACCGGCTTGCCGTGATCCAGGCATGCCAGCAGTTGTTTGTCGTGGGTGGGCCCCGGCGTGGCCAGCACCACCGCGTCTATGTCGGGATCGGCGATCGCGTCCAAGGGGTCGCCGACGGCGCGGCAGCCGGGGACGCCCGCGGCGACGGCCTCGGCCTTCTCGGTGAGGAAGTCGTTCACCACGGTCACCCGGGCACCAGAGATGCGGGTGGCCAGCCGCGCGACGTGATCGGCACCCATGATGCCGACGCCGAGCACGGCGATACGCAGGTCGGACATTGTTCTCCTAGCGGAACTTCACAGACGGAACACCACAGGACCCCAGGTAGGACTGGGTCCGCTTGGCGATGGGCAGGGGTGCGTCAACCTCGCAGGGATACATGTCCTGCTCGACGATCGCGAACACGTCGATGCCGAGCTTTTCGATCTCGGCGAGCAGCGGCGGCATCTCCGGGATGCCCAGCGGCGGCTCGGTCATGGCGCCGAGCTTGACGGCCTCACCGAACGGCAGGTCCTCGGCCTCGACCTTGGCCCGCACCTCGGGATCGACCTGCTTGAGGTGCAGGTAGCCGATGCGCTCGGGGGCGCGGCGGATGATCGCGATGTTGTCGCCGCCGCAGTAGCTGATGTGACCCGTGTCCAGGCACAGGTTGACGAACTCACCGTCGGTGCCGTCGAGGAACCGGTACACGTTCTCCTCGGTGTCGACGTGGCTGTCGGCGTGCGGGTGGTATTGCGCACGCACACCGTACTTCTCGAACATGGCCTTGCCCAGTTCGTTCATGCCCTGGGTCTTCTTGCGCCACTGCTCGGGGGTGAGGGTGCGGTCCTCCAGCACCGCGCCGGTCGCCGGATCGCGCCACATCTCGGGGATCACGACGACGTGCTTGCCGCCGACCGCGGCGGTGAGGCGCGCGACGTCCTCGATCTGGGTCCAGACCGCATCCCACGCGTCGTCTTGATGCAGGTGCTCGAACACCGTGCCCGCCGACAGCTTCAGGTTGCGCTTGGCCAGTTCGTCGGCCAGCTGTTGCGGGTCGGTCGGCAGGTAGCCGAACGGTCCCAGTTCGATCCACTCGTAACCTGATTCGGCGACCTCGTCGAGGAAGCGCGGGTACGGCGTCTGCTTGGGGTCATCGGGAAACCACACGCCCCAGGAGTCGGGGGCCGAACCAACGAGAATCTTGCTCACTACGGGGTCCTTCTAACGATCTGACGGGTTGATGAGGGGGCGTTGCACTTTCTTCCAGTCCGCATAACGTTCATATGCGGTCTGGGTGGACTCCAGCGTGGAGACCTGGGACACCGGGACGTCCCACCAGGATTGGCTGTCGGGCGCATAGATCAGCGGATCGGTTTCCACGTGGATGACGGTGATGTGGTCGGCAGCCTTGGCGACCTTGACCGCATCGGTGAACTCGGCTGCGGTGCCGACCTTGATGACGTCGGCGCCCAAGCTCGCCGCGTTGGCAGCCAGATCGACAGGCAGTAGTTCGCCGTCGAGCCGGCCGTCGGCGCTGCGGTAGCGGTAGGAGGTGCCGAACCGCTGCGAGCCCAGCGATTCAGAAAGCCCACCGATGGAAGCGAATCCATGGTTCTGCACCAGTACCGGGATCACCTTGATGCCTTCTTGTACGGCGGTGACGATCTCGGTGGCCATCATCAGGTACGAACCGTCGCCGACCATGATGAACACATCGCGGTCGGGCGCAGCCATCCGTACCCCGATGCCGCCGGCGATCTCGTATCCCATGCAGGAGTAGCCGTATTCGACGTGATAGCCCTTGCGATCGCGGGTGCGCCACAGCTTGTGCAGGTCGCCCGGCATCGAGCCGGCGGCACACACCACCACGTCGCGCGGATCCGACAGCGTGTTCACCAGACCGATGACCTGGTTCTGGTTCAGCGCGGCGCCGTCGTCGGAGGTGGCGTACACCGAGGACACGTTGTCCTCCCAGTCGGCGGCGAGTTCGGTGATCCGCGAGCGGTATTCGTCGCTCACGGCGTAGTCGCCGAGTGCGGGGCCCAGGGCCTCGATGGCTTCCCGCGCGTCGGAGACGACGCTGATGCCGCCCTGTTTGACCGAATCGAGTGACGCCACATTGATGTTGACGAAACGTACGTCGGGATTGTTGAAGGCGGTGCGCGACGCCGACGTGAAATCGCTGTAGCGGGTACCGATACCGATGATCACGTCGGCTTCGGCGGCCAGGGCGTTGGCGGCCGTGGTTCCGGTGGAGCCGACGGCACCGACCGACTGGGGGTGGTCGTAGCGCAGGGATCCCTTACCGGCCTGGCTCTCTGCCACCGGGATACCGGTCTGCTCGCAGAGCGCGGCGAGTGCGTCCTCGGCGAATGAGTAGTGCACGCCACCGCCGGCGATGATCAGCGGCTTGCGCGCCGAGCGGATCACCTCGGCCGCACGCGCGATCACTGAGCGCTCGGGCAGCGGGCAGGCGATATGCCAGATTCGTTCGGCAAACAGCGATTCCGGCCAGTCGTGGGCCTCGGCCTGTACGTCCTGCGGGATCGCCACCGTGGCGGCCCCGGTTTCGACGGGGTCGGTCAGCACCCGCATGGCACCCAACAGCGCCGCGGGCAGCTGCTCGGGCCGCCACACCCGGTCGAAGTACCGGGACAACGGCTTGAAGGCGTCATTGACGGTGACATCCCCGGAGGACGGCAGCTCGAGTTCCTGCAGCACGGGCGCGCTGACCCGGGTGGCGAACGTGTCGGCAGGCAGCAGCAGCACAGGCAGGCGGTTGATGGTGGCCAGCGCCGCACCGGTGAGCATGTTGGTGGCGCCGGGGCCCACGCTGGCGGTGACAGCCCAGGCCTGCAGGCGGTCCTTCTGGCGGGCGTAGGCGACGGCGCTGTGCACCATGGCCTGTTCGTTGCGGCCCAGCACGTATTTCAGACCTGGTTCGCGCCCGGCCTCGCGGGCCTCGACCTCGTCCTGCAGCAGCGCCTGGCCCAGGCCGGCCACGTTGCCGTGGCCGAAGATGCCGAAGCAGCCTGCGAAGAACTTGGTGCGCTCGCCGTCGCGTTCGACGTACTGGTTGGCGAGGAACCGGATGGCCGCCTGCGCCACGGTGAGTCGCACGGTGGGTTCGGTGTCGGTGTACTTCTCGGTCGACTTGGGTGCGGTCGAAACCATGTTCAGGCTCCTTCGGAGGCGGTGAAGGGGAGGCGTGGGTCGACGGACTGGTGTTCCCAGCTGCTGCGCAGCCATGTGTGAGCGGGGTCGTCGCAGATCTTCCACGCGCGCTCGGGACCGGACCCGGCCATCACGTTGAGGTAGTACATGTGGTGGCCGGGTGCGGCGATGGACGGACCGTGGTAGCCGTGTGGCACCAGGACGACATCACCGGAACGCACCTCCTCGAGCACCTCGATCGGACGCTGCGGCGTGCCGTAGACCCGGTGGTAGCCGAAACCCGGTGTCCCAGCCGGGCTGTCGTCGATCTCGAAGTAGTAGATCTCCTCCAGCTGCGTCTCGACGTCGGTGTTCTCGTCGTGCTTGTGCGCGGGGTAGCTCGACCAGTTGCCGCCGGGGGTGATCACCTCACAGGCGATCAGCGAGTCGGCTTCGAACGCCGTCGCCGTGCCGAAGTTGTGCACCTGCCGGCTGCAGTTACCCGCGCCGCGCAGTTCCACCGCGACGTCGGCGGCGGCGACCCGCCGGTTGGGGTAGGAGCGGGTGGCGCGGGCGCCGCAGATCGCGACGCGGCCGTGGCCGCGCAACGTGTAGGTCTGACCCGTACCGACATAGACCATGTCGGCGGGACCGTCGAACACAGATGCGCGAGGCGACAATTCGAACGTCTCGTCGCCGCACTGCACGGTGCCGCCGCCGGCGAGCGGCAGGATCATCACTTCGGTGTCGCCGGTGCTGCGGGTGATCGATTCGACGCCGTCGAGATCCACCACATGCAGGCTGCATTCCGCCCAGCCTGCCGATTCCGGGGTGATGTCGACGGTGTACGGGGCTGTTGCGCTGTTGGCGGGAATGTACAACTTGTCCTGCATGTCAGCGCACCATCTTCACGGCGGTCGCGACGGCGCCGCTGACGTCGTCGTCGTTGGGATACAGCAGGGTTCTGCCCACCACCAAGCCTCGCACGGACGGCAGCGCCAGCGCTTTCTCCCAGGACGCGAACGCCTCGTCGGGATCGGCGGGATCGCCGCCGAGCAGCAGCGTCGGCAGGGTGGTGGCTTCCATCACCCGGTCCATCTCGGGGACCACCGGCAGTTTCATCCAGGTGTAGGCCGAGGTCGATCCGAGTCCCTGACCGATGTGGACCGACTTGATCACGGCGTCGGGGGACAGGTCGTTGCGGACCTTGCCGTCGACGCGGGCCGACATGAAGGGTTCGAGCATCGCGATCAGACCATGAGCTGCCAGATCGTCGATCGCCTGTGCGCATGCCGTCAGCGTGGACACCGTACCGGGATCGTCAAGAGCGATGCGGCACAGCATCTTTCCGCCGTTCATCCGGGCGGCGGCGGTCGATGCGGCGGTGGCCCCGGTCATCCGGTCGTCGAGCTCGAACGATGCGCCCGCCAGACCGCCGCGGTTGAACGAGGAGAACACGACCTTGTCTTCAAGCGCGCCGAGCAGTACCAGATCGTCGAGGATGTCGGAGCTCGCGAGCACGCCATCGACACCGGGGACGGCCAGGGCCGCGCGCAGCCGGTCCAGCAGATCGGTGCGGCTGTTCATCGCGGTGGGCCGGGGCCCGACGCCGAGCGCGCCGCGGGCCGGGTGGTCGGCGGCGACGATCATCAGCCTGCCGTCACCACGTACGGTCGGGCGGGCGGTGCGTTCCTGCCAGGCTTTTGCGACGGCACCAGGCTCCGTGGCCCGAAGCTGGGTCACTTCGGCATAGTCTCGGCATTTAGACATTGACGGCCTCCACGGCGGTTTGTTCGGCGAGGTCGGCCACCTCGGCGGCGGTCGGCATCGCGGTTGAGCATTCGAGCCGGGACGCCACGATGGCACCGGCGGCGTTGGCGTAACGCAGCGTCTTCTCCAGCGGCCAGTCGTGCAGCAAGCCGTGAATCAGGCTGCCGCCGAAGGCATCTCCGGCGCCGAGCCCGTTGATCACGTCGACCTGGTTCGGTGGCACCGTGACCGCACTGTGCCTGGTCTTGCCCAGCACGCCCCGCGGTCCCTGTTTGACGATCGCCAACTCGACGCCGAGGTCGAGCAGCGCGTCGGCGGCCCTGTGCGGGTTGGTCTCACCGACGGCGATCTCGCATTCCTCGCGGTTGCCGACAGCGACGGTGACGTACTGCAGGGCACGCTGCACCTGCTCGGTGGCAGCGGCAGGAGTGGCCCAGAACATCGGCCGGTAGTCGAGATCGAGCACCGTCAGCGGCTTGCGGCTGTGTTGATTCCCCGTCGCTGCGCTCGCCCCACGGGCCTCCCACGCCGCGAAATGAGCACTGCGGCTGGGCTCTTCGGAGAGCCCGGTGACCGTCGACCAGTACAACCGGGCGGTGCGTACGGCGTCGAGGTCGAGTTCGTCGGCCCGGACCTGCAGATCGGGTGCGGACGGCTTGCGATAGAAGTAGAGCGGGAAGTCGTCGGGCGGGAAGATCTCGCAGAACGTCACCGGCGTCGGGTACTCGCCGTGGGTGGTGACGAAACGGTTGTCGACGCCGAGTCTCGCGAGCTCGTTGCGGACGAAGCGGCCGAAGGGATCGTCGCCGACCCCGGAGATCAGTGCCGCCCGGTTGCCGAGCCGGGCCGCGGCCACCGACACGTTGGCTGCGCTGCCGCCGAGGAACTTGCCGAACGATTCGACATGCTCCAAACCGACTCCGACCTGCAGGGGATACACGTCGACGCCGCTGCGGCCGATGGCGACGACATCGAAGGCCTGGTTGGGGGTATCGGTCACGAGGGAACTCCCGAGTGTGGTGTGGGCATATGCGGTTTCGGCGGGACGGCGCGCACGGCGATCGGCTGCGTCTGCTGTCGGTGTCGACTGTGCGCCCCGTCACCGCATGCTGTCAAGACTTTGTTCGGACATTCTTACTTTCCGTCATTTGCAGGTACTCTGTGTAGTCACTCCAGCGAACCCGCGCGGAGGCCCCGAGGATCGGAGCGAGAGTGACCCCGACGCTGTCTGTCGAACTCGACCGTTCGAGTCCGATACCGCTGTACTTCCAGGTGGCCCAGGTCTTCGAAAAGGCCATTCTGGACGGGCAACTCAAGCCGGGGGACCGCTTCGAGAACGAACTTGCGCTGGCCAGCCGGCTCAATCTGTCGCGGCCGACGACGCGGCGCGCCATCCAGGAGCTGGTGGACAAGGGGCTTTTGGTGCGCAAGCGCGGGGTCGGCACCCAGGTGGTGCAGACGCCCGTGCACCGGCCGGTCGAACTGACCAGCTTGTACGACGATCTGGCACGGGCGGGTCAGGAACCGGCCACCAGGGTGCTGGATTACGTGGCCGGCCCCGCCGCCGACGACATCGCGGAACGGCTGAATCTCGCGCCCGGCAGCGAGGTGGTGATGATGCGTCGACTTCGCAGTTCGGGCGGTCAGCCTCTGGCGCTCATGACCAACTATCTGCCTGCCGCGGTGGCTCCCGACCAGGCTGACTTGGAGCATTCCGGGCTGTATCAGTCGCTGCGCGCACGTGGGGTTCACATCCGGTTGGCCCGTCAGCGCATCGGCGCCAGGGCCGCCGACCGCGAAGAGGCCCGGCTGCTCGACGAGAAGCCCAAGGCGCCGCTGCTGGTCATGGAGCGCACGGCGTTCGACGACTCCGGCCGGATCGTCGAATACGGCAGTCACGTCTACCGCGCGTCGCGGTACTACTTCGACACCACGCTGGTGGATCGCTAACCTGCCACGAAATCAGTTGTGCCCTAGCGTATCTCGCGCTGAACCCGGCCGCCGCCGCACCGTCCGGGCTTCTTACCGTACCCTCCCATGCATTTGATATGCAGTCCTAATGTCCGAACAAAGTATTGACTTTCAGATGTGAGCGGTATTACATCATGGGCGAGACCGTGTCGCTTGCCACTGGAGTCCAGGCGCACAAGCCCGCGGTGAAGTCGAGGACGAGGAGAAGCAATGAGGTTCAGTCGGCTCATCGCGGCGGCCGGGGCGAGTGTGCTCGTGCTCGGCGCCAGCGCATGTTCGAGCACCGGCGGCAAGCCTGCCAGCAACGGCGGGGGCATGGGCTCGGGCACGGCCGACACCCCGCGGGCGACCATCGCGATGATCACCCACGAGGTGCCGGGTGACTCCTTCTGGGACCTGGTCCGCAAGGGTGCCGAGACGGCGGCCAAGAAAGACAACATCGAGCTCCGTTACTCCAACGACCCCGAGGCGCCCAACCAGGCGAATCTCGTGCAGACCGCCGTCGACAGCGGGGTCAAGGGCATCGCGGTGACGCTGGCCAAGCCGGATGCCATGAAGGCGGCGATCGAGAATGCCACGGCCAAGGGCATTCCGGTGGTCGCCTTCAACGCCGGCGCCGACGCGTGGCGGGCCATGGGCGTCAAGGAGTTCTTCGGCCAGGACGAGTACATCTCGGGTCAGGGGGCCGGCAAGCGCGTCGCCGCCGAAGGCGCCAAGAAGGCTATCTGCGTCATCCAGGAACAGGGCCACGTCGGCCTCGAATCCCGTTGTGCCGGTGTGAAGAACACGTTCCCCGGTGCCGAGGTGCTCAACGTCAACGGCAAGGACATGCCGTCCGTGGAGTCCACCATCACCGCGAAACTGCAGCAGGATCCGAGCATCGACTATGTGATCACCCTCGGTGCGCCGTTCGCGATGACCGCGGTGCAATCGGTGAAGAACGCCAACAGCAAGGCCAAGGTCGGCACCTTCGACACCAACGCCGCGCTGGTGGGTGCGATCCAGAACGGCGATGTGCAATGGGCCATCGACCAGCAGCCGTTCCTGCAGGGCTACCTGTCCGTCGACTCGCTGTGGCTCTACATCAACAACGGCAACGTCATCGGCGGCGGCCAGCCGACGTTGACCGGGCCGTCGTTCATCGACAAGTCGAACATCGACGCGGTCGCCGAATACGCAAAGAACGGAACCCGCTAGACATGAGTACCCAGGCAGACCTCAATCTCGAGACCCACAAGGTCGTCCGCGACGAACGGGTGAAGGAGCAGAATCGCCTGCAGCGCTTACTGATCCGGCCCGAGATGGGTGCCTTCGTCGGCGCCGTCGGAATCTTCGTCCTGTTCCTCATCGTGGCGCCGCCGTTCCGTACCCCCGAGGCGCTGGCCACCGTGCTGTACGCGAGCTCGACCATCGGGATCATGGCGGTCGGTGTCGGCGTGCTGATGATCGGCGGCGAATTCGACCTCTCCTCGGGCGTCGCGGTCACCACCGCGTCACTGTCGGCGTCGATGCTCAGCTACAACCTGCACCTCAACCTGTGGACCGGAGCGGCGCTGTCGCTGGTGATCGCACTGTCCGTCGGGTTCTTCAACGGCTACATGGTGATGCGGACCAAGATTCCGTCGTTCCTGATCACGCTCAGTTCGTTCTTCATGCTCACCGGTATCAACCTGGCCGTGACCAAGCTGCTTTCGGGCCAGGTGGCCACCCCCAGCGTGTCGGACATGCAGGGATTCGATTCCGGCCGAGCCGTTTTCGCGTCGTCGTTCACGCTCTTCGGGGTGTCCGTGCGCATCACGGTGATCTGGTGGATCCTGTTCACCGTCATCGCCACCTACGTGTTGTTCAAAACCCGGATCGGCAACTGGATCTTCGCGGTCGGCGGCAACCAGGACAGTGCCCGTGCGGTCGGTGTCCCGGTCACCAAGGTCAAGATCGGTCTGTTCATGCTGGTCAGCTTCTGCGCCTGGTTCGTGGGCATGCACCTGCTGTTCGCCTTCAACACCGTGCAATCCGGCCAGGGCATCGGCAACGAGTTCTTCTACATCATCGCCGCGGTCGTGGGTGGCTGCCTGCTCACAGGTGGCTACGGCACCGCCGTCGGCACCTTGATCGGCGCATTCATCTTCGGCATGACCAACCAGGGCATCGTGTACGCCGGCTGGAACCCCGACTGGTTCAAGTTCTTCCTGGGCGCCATGCTGCTGTTCGCGGTGATCGCCAACAACGTCGTCCGTAACTACGCAGCGAAAAGGTAAGTAGATGAGCACAACTGCTGAGGCACCGATCGCCGAGACTCCGTCGGGTGGCGAGGTGCCGCTGGTCGAGCTCAAGCACGTCGGCAAGAGCTACGGAAACATCATCGCTCTCAAGGACATCAACCTGAGGGTGGGTGCCGGTGAGGTGACGGGCGTGCTGGGCGACAACGGCGCGGGCAAGTCCACGTTGATCAAGATCATCGCCGGCTTGCACAAGCCCACCGAGGGAGAGCTGCTGATCGACGGTAAACCCACGGTGTTCGAGTCGCCCAAGGACTCGCTCAACTCCGGCATCGCCACCGTATATCAGGATCTGGCGGTGGTGTCGCTGATGCCGGTGTGGCGCAACTTCTTTCTCGGAAACGAACTGCGCAAGAAGGGCCTGCTGAAGTCCCTGGACATCAGCGCCATGCGGGCGACCACCATCTCCGAACTGCACAAGATGGGAATCGACCTGCCTGACGTGGACGCGCCGATCGGGTCGCTGTCCGGCGGCCAGCGCCAGTGTGTGGCGATCGCGCGGGCGGTGTTCTTCGGTGCGCGGGTCCTCATTCTCGATGAGCCCACCGCGGCGCTGGGCGTCAAGCAGTCGGGAATGGTGCTGCGCTACATCACCGCCGCCAAAGAACAGGGGTTCGGGGTCATCTTCATCACCCACAACCCGCACCATGCGCACATGGTGGGCGACCACTTCGTGCTGCTCAACCGTGGCAGGCAGAAGCTGGACTGCACCTACGACGAGATCACGCTCGAGCACCTCACCCAGCAGATGGCCGGTGGCGACGAACTGGAGGCCCTCAGCCACGAGTTGGGCCGCAAGTAGGGGCTCGTCGCACACCCGCGTCAGTTCGTTTTCGGTACCGCATTCGAGTCGGCGTGGTGCAGGACCACCTTGGCCAACTGGTCGCGGTCGGTGACGTCGAGCTTGGTGCACGCGCGATACAGGTGTCCTTCGACAGTGCGCACCGAGAGCGTCAACCGCTTGGCGATTTCTCGGTTGGACAACCCCTCGGCAACCAGCGCGACGATCTCCCGCTCCCGGGACGTCACCGGCAGCGGACGCGCGGCCGATCTGATGGCAGGCGTTGTGGCCCCGCCGCAGTCGGCCGCCAGCCGCAGGGCCCGCGCCGCCGACTCGGCGCTTTGCCGCCGGAGCCCGGCGCGGTCGTGCAGTGGCGCGGCCTGCGCGGCCGAATCCGCGGCCGACAAGAGCAAGCCGGCCTTCTCGAATTCGGCGCTGACCGCGTCGAGAGCCTGGCCGTCCGATGCGGCGACCGCGGCGGCGTGGCGGGCATAGACGGCCGCCACCGGGCCGTCGACGCGCTCCGCGAGCGCCGCGAGACGGGTCGCGACAGTGCGGGAACCGAAGCGTGCCGCGTGGTGCAGCGCCTCGGCTGCGGCGGCGGACTGGCCCGAATACTCTGCGAGATCAGCAGCAGCGCAGGACAATTCGACAGCCGAACGATCGTGGCCCTTGGCGGCGGCCAGCCACGATCTGGCGATCAACCGTTGCGGTTCGTGCAGTGCCATGAACTCTCCGGCATGCTCCATCGCATCGTCGAGCACCCGTTCGGCCTGCTCCGCCCTGCCCAGCGCGGCGTACGCCCGGGCCAGCAGCAGCCGCGCGGGTAGCCGCCAGGGCAACGAAGCCTCGGCGGTGAGCGCCGCCAAAGCCTGCTCGATGGACGCTATGGCCTGCGGGAAGTGGCCGCGATATGTGGCGACCAGCCCGGCGATGATCTTCGCGATCGCCCATCCCGCGAACTGACCGGGTGACGAGAAATCCACGTAATCGGCTGCCCGGCGATCGGCCAGATCCAGTTGACCGACATAGGTCAGCGCCAGCACGTCGCAGTACCGCACCATGATGCGGATCATGCCGTCGGTGGCCTTCTGTTCGGCACGGCACCTGGCTGCGATCGGTTCGAAGTCGTTACCGCGGCCGGCGACCGGCATGGCCAATCCTGCGCTGAAAGCGGCGAATTCAAATGCCTGGTCGGGCGCGCCGGTATCGGCGAGGATGCGCTCAGCTGCGGCCAGCCCGTCGGCAATTCGGTTCTCGTGCACCGCCAGTGCCGACGCTGTCGCATCGACGATCAACCTGAGGCTGGGATTGGTGACTCGCGCGCACAGCACGTCCAGCACTTCATGCGCCCGCGTGACATCGCCCATAGACCAGAAGAGCAGGGAGAGGCGGGGAATGCCCCACTGGACGAGTTGCAGTTCGTCCAGGCTCGCAGGATCAAACCCTGCGAGGATCTCGTCGGCCTGCTTCGGATGGCCCTGCCACAGCAGTGCCCGCGACAAGAGCGCGGCCGCCCGCAGACCACCGCCGCATTCGAGTGCCGTTCGAGCCAACTCCTGACCGAGTGGCAGGTTGGACAGGAACATCGCATCCTTGGCTGCGGCGACGACCAGGTCGGTGTCGACTGGCTGATCACTGTCGACGTAGAGCTGTGCCAGTCGGATGCGGCTGACGGGCGAGTCCAGTTTGCGGTCACGCAAAACCTGCACGAGGCGACCTCTGAGCTTGCGCGCCACTCCGGTCCGCACGTGGCATCGGATGACGTCTCCGTACAGCGGGTGACTGAACCGCGCGTTGACGATTCGCGAGCCGTCGGGGGCAAGTCGGATCAGTCCTTGCGCCTCGGCGGCGTCCACGGCTTGCTCACCGGCCAGTTCGTAGAGCGCGTCGATGTCGAGCGGTTCGCACAGCGCCAACAGTGTCAGCGCATTCATCACATCAGCATCTGCGTGGTCGAGCCTGCTCTTCATCAGCGCAGCCAAACCCGAAGGGACCACCGTGCGCCCGCGCCACTGCCAGACGCCGTTGACCTCGGCGAGGGTGCCTGCCTCCAATGCCCCTTCGACCAGATGCCTTAGGAAGAGCGGATTTCCGCCCGATGATTCCCACATCACGTCGGCGCTCAAGCCCTCCAGCGTCCCGCCGAGCACCGACTCCACGAGTGCGATGCTCTGCTGTTTGGAGAACGGCAGGAGTTCGAAACGCTCCAGGTAACCGTCCTTCCACAGCGACGTGACAGCATCGGGCACCGGTTCGCCGCTACGAATGATGGCCACGATGTGTCCGGCCCGATCGACGGCGATCTGGTGCAGCAGCATCGCTGACAGTTGATCGAGCAAATGGGCGTCGTCGACGCCGATCACAGTGCTGTCACCATCGAGGACCGAGGCCCGGGCCGACGCGATGAGGGCGACCGGGTCGCGGGAGGCCAACGGGCTCACGCACGACGCGAAAGCGCCGAGTGGGATGTTCCGCGAGGATTCGGTGCATGCAGCCCAGCGGACGTTCGAACGCAACGACGCCGTGACGGTGCGGGCCAGCGTTGTCTTACCGACACCTGCCGCGCCCACCAGGACGACGCCGCAGCTGTCGGTGGCGGTCAGTGCCGATCTGATCGCATCGTGCTCGGCGCGACGATCCAGTAGCTGCCAACGGCGGGCCACGTTCAAAAGTGTAGGCGTCAATATCACCTACCACGCGGGAAGAAGCGGAACGCCGCTCGATGGTCAGCAATTCTGGGCGAAGTGCACACCCGGCGCCGAATGCTGTAGATACGCTGTGGAACTGCTGAACAATTCGCTGGCCAACTCTCACCGTCAGCAACTATCCGTACCCCTGCGAGCCGTGGCGGGCACGTACCCATACGAGTAGCGACTACTCGCGATTCCCGCCGCCGGCCGCCATACGTTGCTCGGGTATCGACCGATACGAACCACATCACCAAGGGGAAAAGTGACATGTCTACCTTTCTGCCGGGACCCGCCGTTGCAATGGCGGCTATGCCGCTGACGATGCTCGGAGTTGCACTCGGTACGCCGTATGCGCACGCCCAGAACCAAACGGAGATCGACCAGCACGTCAAGCAGTCACTGGTCTACATCTCGACGGAGTACTCCGGGCAGGTCTATGTCCCGGCGTCCGCCACCACCGACGGCCAAGGCTTCTGGTCAAAAGTGATCAAGGCCGACTTCTCCTGCTCCGGGGTGATCGTCGACCCGGCCGGCTACATCGCGACGGCGGGGCACTGTGTCGACCCCAACAACGCAGAAGTCAAGCAGGCCATACTCACTCAGCTGTACCTGAACTCGGGCGAAGACATCGATGCCGCAACCAAAGATGCCGACAACGCCTTCGCAGAGGAATGGCAGATCGAAGGACAGCAGCCGGGATCTCCCATCGACCGCAGTGTCGAGGTGATCCAGCCCGAGGGGCAAGGCCGCGTCATCGATCACTTCGTGACCGCCCAGGTCGTCGACTTCCAGAAGTTCGACGACGGGGACAACGCGTTGATCAAGGTCGCCAACCAGCCCGCGCTGCCGGCGCTGCCCGTCGCCGACAAGGCCCCCGCACCGGGCACCAGCCTCACCTCGGCCGGATTCCCGGGCGACATCGGCGAGAACATGGACGCGTCGCGGTTGCAGGAGCCCAGCTTCAAGGACGGTTCGGCATCCAGTCAGCAGGTGACGCCGAGCGGTGCGGCCCGCACCGAGATCAGCGCAGCCATCTCCGGGGGAATGAGCGGCGGGCCGACAGTCGACAACACGACCGGCCAGGTCGTGGGTCTCAACGACTTCAGCCTCTCGGGGGAGAACCAGCCGTTCAACTTCGTCACAGATGCGGCGGCGCTGCGGGCCTTCCTGGTCAAGAACAGTGTGCAGTTGGTGACTCCTGCCGCACCGGCGAAACCGTTCCCGTGGCTGTGGGTCGGGATCGGCGGCGGGCTGGCCGCGCTACTGCTCATCGTTTCGCCGGTGCTATTCGTGTTGCTGCGCAGGGCAAAACGACGCAACGTGCTGCCGGCCGACGCCGGCCAACCGCTGCAACCGGCTCCGCAGCCGGCGGTCGCGCCGGTGCCTCCGGTGGCTGTCACCGAACCGCAGGTGGTCAGCCACAACCACGATCACGCTGCATGACCAGAGATCAATCGCACCGACACTACGCTTTGTGGCGTGACCGAATTACGCCACAAAGCGTAGTTTCGGCGGATCAGGAAAAGGCCGCGCGGAACGCTTCAAGCGCTACGACGCTGTCACCGGCCGCGTAGGCCTCCATGCCGATGACTCCGGTGTATCCGCTGTCGCGCAATGCCTTTGCTACGGCGGGGTAGTGAATCTCGCCGGTGCCCGGTTCACATCGCCCGGGCACGTCGGCCACCTGGATCTCGCCGATCGCGGTGCCGGCCCTGCGGACGAGTTCGACGAGATTGCCCTCGCCGATCTGAGCGTGATAGAGGTCGAGCATCATCTTGACGTTGGGATGCCCGACCGCCTCGACCAGTGCCAGCGTGTCCTTGGCGCGCGCCAGGGGAACACCCGGATGGTCGACGAGGGTGTTGAGGTTCTCCAGGCAGAACGTCACGCCGGCGTCGGCGCCGAGCTCACCGAGGGCTTCCAGACCACGCTGCGCAGCGAGCCACATCTGGCCGGTTGGTCGGTGCTGCGGGCGGGCGGCTTTTCCGTCGACGAGCTCGCCGGGATGCACCACCAGACGCGGAACACCGAGCAATGCAGCAGCTTTGACAGCCTGCCCGGCAGTGCGAACGACTTCCTGAGCTCCCTGCGGATCGTAGAGATCACCGTGCAGATACCCCGTCATCGACGAGAACCGGGCGCCGGTGGCGGCCAGCGTGTCGAGATCCTTGTCGTGAAAGCTCCAGATCTCCACCGCGAAACCGAGGTCGGAGATCCGTCGGGCGCGGTCGGCGATGTCGAGATCAGTGAATACCATCTCGGCGCATACGGCCAGCTCGAAACTCATGCGGGCACCGCCTCGGTGAGTGTCACCGGAGCGCCGGTGCGTACGGATTCGGCCGCCGCCAAAGCGATTTCGAGGGCGACGCGGGCGTCGTGCCCGGTGACGGACGGGGTGGTGCCTGCGACGACGCTGTCGACGAAGTGGACGAACTGTGCGACGTAGGCATCGTGGAAGAGTTCGGTGTTGAGCCTGCCGGCGTGCGCCGGTTCGCGTCCGGCCAGCAGGACGCCGTTGGGGCCGAAGATCTCCCCGCGCACGTCGTAGCCGTACACCGCCTGGAAGCTGGCCTCCGCGGTGCCGAACGCGCCGTTGTCGAAGCGCAATTGGACCACCGAGGTATCGAGGAACCCGGCGTCGGCGAACTGCGGGTGGATCAGCGCCGCGGCTTGTGCGTAGACCTCGGTGACCCGGGCGCCCGGATTGAGCCAGCACAGTGTGTCGAAGTCGTGGATCAGGGTCTCGTTGAAGATGGTCCTCGGTTTCACCCGCGCCGCCACCTCGGCGGTGATCCCAGGGTCGCGGGTCAGCGAGCGGAGCAACTGCGGTGTGCCGATGGCACCCGCCACGATGGCGTCATGAGCCGCGGCGAAATCGGTCGCGAAGCGGCGGTTGAACCCGACCTGCAGTGCCACTCCGGCGGTCTCTGCGGCGCGGATCGCCCGGTCGGCGTCATCGAGTGTCAGCGCCATGGGCTTCTCGCAGAACACGTGCTTGCCGGCCTGCGCGGCAGCGACCACCAGATCAGTGTGGGTGGCGGCGGGGGAGCTGATGGCGACGGCGTCGACCGTCGGGTCGGCGATCAGTTCGGCCGGGTCGGCGTAGGCGCGTGGTGCTCCGGGCCGGGCCAGCGAGGCGACGGGGGACAGAGCCGCTTGTGCGGCTTCGAGATTCGGGTCGGCGACGGCAACCAGGCACGCGCCGGGAACCCGGCCTGCGAGGGACTCGGCGTGGAACCGGCCGATCCATCCGGTGCCGATGAGGCCGAAGCGAACAGGGTGGGACATGACGGACTCCTGAGCCACTAGAACGTTCTAGAACTGTGATGAGTAAAGCCCGTGCGGGGAAGGTTCGTCAAGAAAATTGCTAGAACGTTCTAGACTGATCGTCATGCGGGATCGACCGACGCTGCAGGACGTCGCCGAACGGGCCGGGGTGTCCCGCGCCCTGGTGTCCATCGTGATGCGCGACGTGCCGGGCGCGAGCGAGGCCACCCGGGCTCGGGTGCGCCAGGCTGCCGACGAGATCGGCTACCGGCCCGATCCGCGCGCCCGGTTGCTGCGCTCGCAGCGCTCCAACCTGCTGGGCGTGGTGTTCACCGCGGGACAGGAGTTCCACGCCGGTCTGGTCGACGGGGTGTACTGCGCGGCCGAGGCTTACGGCTACGACGTGTTGCTCAGCTGCGTCACCCCGCACCACGGTGAAGCCAAGGCCGTCCGCACTCTGCTCGACGACCGGTGTGAGGCACTGCTGTTGATCGGCAGTGAGTTGGCTGCGCGTGACCTCACCGATCTCGACAGCCGGCTGCCGGTGGTGGCGCTGGCCCGCAAGGTGCGCGGCGTGGACGCAGTGCGCAGCGACGACGCGGTCGGGGCCGGCCTGGCGGTCGACCATCTCGCCGAACTCGGGCACACCGCGATCACCTACCTCGACGGTGGCCGCGCACCTGGTGCCGCCGAGCGGCGCAAGGGTGTCCGGCGCGCGGCAGCAGCAGCCGGTGTGACGGTCACGACCGTCGCCGGCGGCACCACCGAACACGCCGGAGCGGCCGCCGCCACAGCCCTCGTCGGCGCCGGATTGCCGCTACCCACAGCGGTCTTCGCGTTCAATGACCGCTGCGCCGTCGGCTTCATCGACGTCGCCATCCGCGCGGGTATCAAGGTGCCGCAAGAGGTTTCGGTCGTCGGCTACGACGACAGCCCGTTGGCCGGCCTCGCCCACGTGGACCTGACCACCGTCGGGCAGGACAGCGGGCGGCTGGCCGAACTCGCCGTCGCGCGGGCCATCGAACGCATCGACACACCGGGGGTCCCGGTCGACGTGGTGTGTGAGCCCAAATTGGTGGTGCGGAGCTCGACGACCGCGCCGGGAACCTAGCGCGGTGCCAAGCCCGCCGCCCGATAGGCGGCATCGACATACGACATGTTCGCCACCGCATCGGAGAGGTCGTACGGCAGCGGTGCGCCGTCGTGCAGGTGAGCGGCGAACGCATCCAACTGGTAGCTGTACGACGACCGCGTCCCGAGCCGTTCCACCCGCTGGCCAGTGGGCCCGGTGACGGTCAGCCGATCGTCGAGATCGGGCCGGATGAAGTCGTGCACGAACACGGCCCCGGCCGTACCGCTGATCCTGAGCGTGAAGGAGTATTCCTCTGCCACCATCGAGTGGCTGCCGAATCCCGTTGCACCCCCGGGGAAGTCGAGTTCCACGTCGCACCGCGCGTCGACGCCCGCAGTGCGTTCCTCGGCGTGGGCCCGGGTGATCGACGGCTGCCCCTGCAGGCCGTCGACCGTCAGCCGGCCCAGCGACCGCATGATGTGCAGGCTGTAGCAGCCGAGATCCATCAACGCCCCGCCCGCCAGCTCCAGCGACCACCGCGGGTCGTCGTCGGCGGGAGCGGGCATGGCCATCCGCACTTCGACCCGCGTGACGGGGCCCAGCGATCCGTCGGCGGCCAGCGCGAAGGCACGCTGGGTGACCGGGTGGAAGAAGTAGTGGAACCCCTCCAACACCGGCACCCCGGCGGACTCCGCTGCCGCGGCGACCGCGCTCGCTTCGGATCGGTTGCGGGCGAACGGCTTTTCGCTCAATACCGGTTTGCCCGCCGCGATCGAGGCCAGATTCCACGGTGCGTGCAGCGAATTGGCCAACGGGTTGTACACGACGTCGACCTCGGGATCCTCGATCACCTCGGCGTAGGACGCCAGTGTGCGTTCGACGCCGTACTTGTCGGCGAAGGCGGCAGCCCGGTGCGGATCGCGGGCCGCGACAGCCACCAGCCGATGGCCCAACTGCTGAGCCGGCCCCACGATCGCCTTCTCGGCGATGCGTGAGGCGCCCAGCACCCCGATCCGCAAGCTCACGCCACGACGCCGGTCAGGTATGCGACGCTGCTGCGCACATCGCGGACCGGTCCTTCGTCGGTCGGCTCACCGTCGAGGATCGTGTCCTGCTCCATGACGAACCAGCCGTCGAAACCGTTGTTCCGCAACACCGAAACGATCCCGGCGATATCGACGTCCCCGGTGCCCAGCGGCGTGTACATGCCCGCCCGCACGGCGTCGGTGTAGGTGAGCTCTCCCGATTGCACGCGGGCGGCCAGGGCGGCGTCGACATCCTTGAGGTGCGTGTGCTGGATGCGGTGCGGCACGGCCTTCGCCAGCTCGAGCGGGTCGGTTCCGCCGATCAGCAGATGCCCGGTGTCCAGGCACAGCGGGATGGCCGAGCCGGCGAGCACGCGATCGACGTCGCCACGGGTCTCCACCATGGTCCCGACATGCGGGTGCAGCACCGCGAGCAGGCCTGCCGCGGCGGCCAGATCTGAGAGCCGGTCCAGATTGGCCAGCAGGGTGGCCCATTGGTCCTCATCGAGTGTGGGCCGCGAGTCATACCCGTCGGCTCCGGTGGCGGCGGCCAGCACCACGACACCCGCGCCGGCCGCACGTAGGGAGGCCAGCGGCCCGGCCAGATCGTCGGCCGGGTCGTGGCCCGCGTCGTGCAGCACGACAGGGACGAACCCGCCGACACACGAGAGCCCATGTGCGTCAAGGACCTCGGTCAGCTCGGCCGGATCGGCGGGCAGAAATCCGTCGGGTCCCAGTTCGGTTGCGGTGAGTCCGGTGTCGCGCATCTCGGCGAGCACCCGGTCGCGGTGCAGCTGGTAACCCCAGCCGGGCACCTCGCAGACGCCCCACGAGATCGGCGCTCCGGCAATCTTTATGGTGCTCACGCGTTCCGAACCTCCTCGATTCGCACGGGAACTCCGCGCCGCAACGACTCGGTGGCCGCCTCGGCGAGCCAGGCCACCTCGACGGCGTCGGCCACGGTGGCACCCGGAATCGCCTCGCCCTTGACGACCGAGACGAAACCGGCCAGCTCGGCGCGGAACGCGTCGGTGAAGCGGTCCATGAAGAAATGATGGTAGGGACCGGTCGGAAAGTCGTTGTGGGGGTCGGTGTTACGCATCGGCACACCCTGGTCCCAGCCGGCGACGACCGTGTCGTGGAAACCGTGCACCTCCAGCCGGCAGTCGTAGCCGCGCGCGTTGTACCGCGCCGCGGAGACGATGCCCATGGCGCCGCCATCGAACTTCACCACCACTGCGGCGGTGTCGACGTCGCCGTACTGGGCGAACCGTGGGTCGCCCTGATTGGTTCCGGTGGCGTACACCTCGACGGCGTTCTGCCCGGTGATCCAGCGCAACACGTCGAAGTCGTGGACGGCGCAATCGCGGAAGATGCCGCCGGATCCGGCGATGTACTCCATCGGCGGCGGAGCCGGGTCCATCGTGGTGCTGCGCACGGTGTGCAGCGGGCCCAGCGCGCCGGAATCCACGGCTTGTTTGGCCGCGGCGAACGCGACGTCGAACCGACGCTGGTAACCGACCTGGACCGGGACCCCTGATCTGGCGATCACGTCGGCCACATGTGCGCTCTCGGCGGCGGTTGCGGCGATGGGCTTTTCGCAGAAGGTCGGCAGGCCGCGGTGCACGGCGGCCAGGGTCAGCTCGGCGTGCGCCGGGGTCGCGGCCGCGACGACGACGCCGTCGACACCTGAGTCGAGCAGGTCTTCGACTGAATCAGCAGGCGTGGCACCATGTTTGGTGGCGACGGCAGCCACCACGTCGGGCCGTTCGTCGGCAACGACCAGCCGGTCGATGCCGTCGAGGTTCGACAGGGTGTCCACGTGGAAGGCGCCGATGCGGCCCAATCCGATCACGCCGAGGGTGGTCATGGGGTTCTCCGTTCGTTCTGTGCGGCGAGGATGGTGTCGAGTTCGTTCACGTCGAGGTCGTCGGCCAGCCCGGCCAGCACGGTGTCGACCTGGCTGGGCGGGGCCAGGCTGCCGATGGGTTGGTCATGGTCGAGATTGGTGGGGAACGCGTAGCCCTCCGCCGTCGCGTTGACGACGTTGGCCAGCTCCTGTTCGGAGCGGCCGGACTTCTTCATGGCCAGCAGCGCCGGGTACACCGCGCGGACCATCGCGGTGCGGTCCAGCGATTCCATCGCCCGGCCGAACGGGGAGGAGATCTGCAGCAGGTTGGCCATCCGCCGGATGCCAGTCGAGGTGTTGGCGCCGGCCCCGTGATAGAGCGCGGGGTTGAAGAACACCGCATCGCCCTTGGCCAACGGAATCTGCACCTGGTGAGTCGCAAAGAACTCGATGAACTCGGGCCGGTAGAACGCGATGTAGCCGGCCTCGAAGCGCTGCGAATACGGCAGCAGCATGGTCGGGCCGCTCGCCAGGGGCATGTCGCAATGAGCCACTGCGCCTTGCAGGGTCAGCGCGGGCGAGAGCCGGTGCAGATGGGCCGGATAGTCGGCCAGCTGATCGGGGCTGACGAACCCCAGGTGATAGTCGCGGTGCGGAACCTGCGCTGCTCCACCGGGATTGACGACGTTGACCTGGGAGGTCACCTGATAGCGCGGACCCAGCCAGGCTTGCGACACCAACGCGAGCGTGTCGTTGGCGTAGTACTCGGCGAACACCGTGGGGGAGTGCAATGCCAGCTTCTGCGCTGCGTTCCAGATGCGGTCGTTGGCGCCGGCCTTGCCGAAATGGTCGCCCGCGGCGGCGCCCTCGGCGTGCTGGGCTTCGATCAATTCCGTGAATGCGGCGCTTGCGGCGTCGATCACCGTGTGGTCGAACGCGTCGGTGAACACGACCACACCGGGACCGTCGGTCAGCGCCTGGATCAGCTCGGACTGCAGGGCCTTGCGGTCGGTGGGTGCGGATGCCGCGTACACCGGCACGTTCGCGCGGATGTCCACGGCGTGCGGGTAATCGGTGGGGTCGGTTTCGCGGGACACCTGCTCACGGAAATCATCCAGCGAACAATCGGATTCGGTGATCCACGGGCGATGGACGGTGGTCAGTCGAGCGGCCATGACAGACAGTCTTGCGGTGTTCTGTGACACAATCAACGGCAAAAAGCCCTCAAAAAACCATCACCTTTCCCGGCGAAAAGACACTGGGGTCCGCGAACGGCGGCGTGTCGCGTACCGCAGCGACTGCTCGCGAGAAGAAGGAAGCGAGAGGCCACATGGCACACCGGTACAAGGTGCGCGAGATCGCGCAACAGTGCGGGCTGAGCGAGGCCACTGTCGACCGCGTGCTCAACGATCGCCCCGGTGTGCGGGAGAACACCCGCGCCGAGGTGCAGCAGGCGATCGCTGACCTGGACAAACAGCGGGCGCAGCTGCGGCTCAACGGCCGACGTTTCCTGATCGACGTGATCATGCATACGCCGCAACGGTTTTCCGATGCCTTCCGGTCGGCGGTCGAGGCCGAACTGCCTGCCTTTGCGCCCGCGCTGGTGCGTGCGCGGTTCCACCTGTGGGAATCGGGGACAACCGCGCAGATGGTCGACGCGCTGACGCGGATCCGCGGCAGCCACGGGGTGGTCCTCAAGGCGCAGGACGAACCCGACGTGGTCGAGGCGATCGATCGGCTCGTCGGATCGGGTGTACCGGTGGTCACCTACGCCACCGACGTGCCGACGAGCATGCGCTGCGGTTATGTCGGGATCGACAACCACGGCGCCGGGCTCACCGCCGCATACCTGGTGGATCAGTGGCTCGGCGCCACCGCAGCGGATGTTTTGATCACCGTGAGCCGCACGGTTTTCCGCGGCGAGGGCGAGCGGGAGATGGGGTTCAGGTCAGGTTTGCGGGCGTCGGGGCGGGCCGTCGTCGAGGTCACCGACAGCGACGGTATCGACGCGACGACCGAACGCCTGGTGTTCGACGCCCTGCAGCGTCATCCGTCGGTGCGCGCGGTGTACTCGCCCGGTGGCGGCAACACGGCGACCCTGGCGGCATTCGACCGGCTCGGCCGGGACTGCAGCGTCTTCATCGCCCACGACCTGGACGCCGACAACCGGCGTCTGCTGCGCGACGGCAGGATTTCGGCGGTGCTGCACAACGACCTGCGGGCCGATGCCCGGACGGCGGTGCGGCTGATCCTGCAGCAGAACGGCGCTCTGCCTGCCGAGGCTGCCAAGCCGACGCCGATCCAGATCGTCACGCCGTACAACCTGCCTTGATCATCAATTGTTCAGCTCACAGTCCATCCCGCTACCATTTCGCCCCACGGCCACGCGCGTGCGCCAAGACCACATAGACCAGCCCGGGGGAGATCCGTTCGATGTCGAAACAGCTAGTCCCGGGCGTGACCGTGCTGGGGAATCTGGCGATCGACGTCATCGACGGTGCGCCGCCCAGTCCTGGTGGTTGTGCGTCGTTCGCCGGGGTGGCGCTGGAGTCGGCGATGGGCATGCGGCACATCGTGGCGATGGGCGCCGAGGCCGACCATGAGTTGTTCGACGGCGTGCTGGACCGCTTCGGGTCGATGGTGCGGTTCCTGCCCGCAGACCGCACGAGCGGCTTCCGCCTCGATTACGACGACACCGATCACCGGCACATGTCCGTCGACGCGCTCGGGCCGGTGTGGACGCCTGCCGATATCGACGCCGATGACCCGCAGACCACCTGGATCCACCTGGCCCCGCTGCTGCGCACCGATTTCCCCGCTGACACGCTCGCGCACCTGGCTGCCCGTGGCCACCGCATCGCCTACGACGGCCAGGGACTGGTTCGTGCCGACCGGCTGGGCCCTCTGGTCCAGGACCGGAACTTCTCGTGGGATCTGCTGCGTCATCTCGATGTGCTCAAACTGGCCGAGGACGAGGCGGTGATCGTCGCCGACGGCCCGTTCGACGCCGCGGTCGCCGAGCGGCTCGGGGTGCCGGAGATCGTGGTCACCTACGGCTCCGAGGGCTGCGACATCTATACCGACGGCACGGTGGTCCGCGTGCCCGCGGCCTGGCGGGTGATGGGCGTGCAGACCACCGGGGCCGGAGACATGTTCACCGCGTGTTACGTCGCCAACCGGGCTGCCGGGGCAAGTCCCTGCCGCGCCGCTGAGCTGGCCAGTGAGCTGGTGGCGCGCGAGCTCGACAAACGTGTCCAGGTGGTACCGGAACTGTAGGTATGACCCGCTGGCCAAGTGCTAGCCCACAGCTACTCATCGGTAGCTTTTCCTTAGAGAATGACATTCTCCTGAACGTGACGAATACCACAATTGTGTCTCACTTCAGCGAGCTTCACGTCACTGAACAGCACCTTCGATCAGGGATCGCCCGCGTGTCGGGCTACGCCGCGGTAAAGGCCAACCTAAGAGCAGTGCAATAATCGGTACTGCTAGTGACATCAAAATTTTGGCGCACGCCGAACCGACGGCGCGCCCCTGCGGGGCAGCGACACGGTGAGGCGGCCGAACAGCGTGAAAGGCGGGAGCCGTGGGTGACAACGGCAACGGCAATGCAGCCGCGCCGAGGCAGAAGCTGGAGAAGGTCGTCATCCGGTTCGCCGGAGACTCCGGCGACGGTATGCAGCTGACCGGTGACCGCTTCACCTCTGAGGCGGCGCTCTTCGGCAATGACCTTGCCACGCAACCGAATTACCCCGCCGAGATCCGCGCGCCACAGGGCACGCTGCCCGGTGTGTCGTCGTTCCAGATCCAGATCGCCGATTACGACATCCTCACCGCGGGCGACCGCCCCGACGTGCTGGTCGCGATGAACCCGGCCGCCCTCAAGGCCAACGTTTCCGACCTGCCGCGCGGTGGCCTGATCATCGCCAACTCCGATGAGTTCACCAAGCGCAACCTGGCCAAGGTCGGCTACGAGAACAACCCGCTTGAGTCCGACGAGCTGTCCGACTACGTCGTGCAGTCCGTCGCGATGACCACGTTGACGCTGGGGGCGGTCGAGGCCATCGGCGCCACCAAAAAGGACGGTCAGCGCGCCAAGAACATGTTCGCGCTCGGGCTGCTGTCGTGGATGTACGGCCGCGAGCTGGAGCACAGCGAGAACTTCATCCGGGAGAAGTTCTCCCGCAAGCCCGAGATCGCCGAGGCCAACGTCCTGGCGCTGAAGGCGGGCTGGAACTACGGCGAGACGACCGAGGCCTTCGCCACCACCTACGAGGTCTCCCCGGCCAAGCTCGACTCCGGCGAGTACCGGCAGATCTCGGGTAACACCGCGCTCGCCTACGGCATCGTCACCGCGGGCCAGCTCGCCGGTATCCAGGTGGTGCTGGGCACCTACCCGATCACCCCGGCCTCGGACATCCTGCACGAACTGTCCAAGCACAAGAACTTCAACGTCCTCACCTTCCAAGCCGAGGACGAGATCGCAGGCATCGGCGCTGCCATCGGCGCCTCCTACGGCGGGGCGCTCGGCGTCACCAGCACCTCGGGCCCGGGCATCTCGCTCAAGTCCGAGGCCATCGGCCTCGCCGTGATGACCGAGCTGCCGCTGCTGGTCATCGACGTGCAGCGCGGTGGTCCGTCGACGGGCCTGCCGACCAAGACCGAGCAGGCCGACCTGCTGCAGGCGATGTTCGGCCGCAACGGTGAATCGCCGGTCGCGGTACTCGCACCCCGCTCACCGTCTGACTGCTTCGACATCGCAGTCGAGGCCGCACGCATCGCGGTGCACTACCACACTCCGGTGATCGTCCTGTCCGACGGCGCGGTGGCCAACGGCTCGGAGCCGTGGCGCATCCCCGACGTGACCACCTACCCGCCGATCGAGCACACCTTCGCCAAGGAAGGCGAGCCGTTCCAGCCCTACGCCCGTGACCCGGAAACCTTGGCGCGGCAGTTCGCCGTCCCGGGCACCCCCGGTCTTGAGCACCGCATCGGCGGCCTGGAGGCTGCCAACGGTTCGGGCAACATCTCCTACGAACCGAAGAACCACGACCTGATGGTTCGGCTGCGCCAGGAGAAGGTCGCCGGTATCGCGGTGCCCGATCTGGAGGTCGACGATCCGAGCGGTGACGCCGAACTGCTGATGCTGGGCTGGGGGAGCAGCTACGGGCCGATCGGTGAAGCCTGCCGGCGTGCCCGGCGCAAGGGCATCAAGGTCGCCCAGGCGCATCTGCGCTACCTCAACCCGTTCCCGGCCAACCTCGGCGAGGTGCTCAAGCGCTACCCCAAGGTCGTGTTGCCGGAGATGAACCTGGGCCAGCTTGCCTTGCTGCTGCGCGGCAGGTACCTGGTCGACATCCAGTCGGTCACGAAGGTCGAGGGCATGGCCTTCCTGGCGGACGAGGTCGAAGGCATCATCGATGCCGCCCTGGACGGAACATTGGGTGAAAAGGAAAGTGACAAGGGCAAGTTCGCGCGGTTGGCGGCGGCCACTGTCGAGTCTGTGGGAGCCAACGCATGACAACAGCGAGAAGCGAAACGGATCGCGCATCGAGTCAGTTGATCGGTGCAGACCTCGGATTGACCGCCGGCCTGACGAAGACCGCGCTGGTGCCCACCACCGACACCCCGCAGAAGGGCAAGGACTTCACCAGCGACCAGGAGGTCCGCTGGTGCCCCGGATGCGGTGACTACGTCATCCTCAACACCATCCGCAACTTCCTGCCGGAGCTGGGCCTGCGTCGCGAGAACATCGCGTTCATCAGTGGCATCGGCTGCTCCAGCCGCTTCCCGTACTACCTGGAGACCTACGGTTTCCACTCCATCCACGGCCGCGCCCCGACCATCGCGACCGGCTTGGCGCTGGCCCGGCCGGACCTGTCGGTCTGGGTCGTGACCGGTGACGGCGACGCACTGTCGATCGGTGGCAACCACCTGATCCACGCGCTGCGCCGCAACATGAATCTCACGATCCTGCTGTTCAACAACCGGATCTACGGTCTCACCAAGGGCCAGTACTCGCCGACGTCGGAGACCGGGAAGGTCACCAAGTCGACCCCGATGGGCTCGCTCGACTACCCGTTCAACCCGGTCTCGCTGGCCCTCGGCGCCGAGGCGACGTTCGTCGGCCGCGCGCTGGACTCCGACCGCAAGGGCCTGTCCGAGGTGCTGCGCGCCGCCGCCGCCCACCGCGGCGCTGCGCTCGTGGAGATCATGCAGGACTGCCCGATCTTCAACGACGGTTCGTTCGACGCGCTGCGCAAGGAGGGCGCCGAGGACCGGTTGATCAACCTGCGCCACGGCGAGCCGATCACCTTCGGCGCCGACGGCGAGTACTGCGTGGTCCAGTCCGGCTACGGCCTCGAAGTCGCCAAGACCGCCGACGTGTCCGCCGAGCAGATCGTGGTGCACAACGCCCAGATCGAGGATCCGGCGTATGCGTTCGCGCTGTCGCGGCTCTCGGAGCAGAACCTCGAGCACATGGTGATGGGCATCTTCCGTCAGGTCGCCAAGCCGACCTATGACGACGCCGCCCGTGCACAGATCAGCTCGGCGCGCGAGGCCAAGGCTCACGACACGGCAGCCCTGCAGGCGCTGCTGCGCGGTAAAGATACTTGGACTGTCGACTGAGCTGCGTCGGTTCACCCTTGTGCTCCTCGAGTTCGCGGACCTGCCTTCTGCTCCTCGCGTGCGCGCCTGTCTAACCGCTCCTCGCGTGCGCGCCTGTCTAACCGCTCCTCGCGTGCGCGTGCGCTAACGTCACGGGCGTGACATCGCCCGTGCCGTTGGCTGCAGTGGTCCTTGCGGGTGGAGCCTCCCGCCGTATGGGCCGCGACAAGGCCACACTCCCGTTCGAGGGTTCGACGCTGGTAGAGCGCGTGGTCGCCGCGGTCAGCGTTCGTTGTTCACCGGTGTTCGTCATCGCCGCGCCCGGCCAGCCGTTACCGACCCTCACTGCGCAGGTGCTTCGCGACGAGATCCGCGGCGTGGGTCCGCTGGTCGCGACGGGCCGTGGGCTGCGCGCGGCCGCTGATGCCGGCCGTGAGCTGGCCTTCGTCTGTGCGGTCGACATGCCGTACCTGTCCGCCGCGCTCATCGATGAGCTGGTCGCCCCGGCTGTCCGGCTCCATGCCGACATCGTGCTGCCGTGGGACGGTCGCGATCACTACCTGGCGGGCATCTACCGCAGTGCGCTTACCGACCGCATCGCCGAGTTGGTGGCAGCGGGTGAACGCAGCATGCGGGCGCTGGCCGAATCCGTCGACACCCAGCGAGTGGTGCTGGCCGCCGAAGAGCCCGCGCTGACCAACGTCAACACCACCGCAGACCTGCCGTGAGGGGTCCGGCGCTGGCGTTCTGCAGGTCAGCAAATAACGCATTTGCAGTCTTATAAAGCTGAATTTATCGTTTCGATATTATTCGGCAATTTTCTATTCATATTTGATGGGCGCCCATTTCGGATGATCCGGAGCCCCGCGGTCGGTGCAGGCCTTGAGGGTCGACGAAAGTTCTTGTGCCCGTGTTGGTTTGGTCGATTCGACTCGATCGGGTCGAGGTGACGGTCATCGAACATGCCGCCCGGAACGCCGGAAAAAGTGGCGTTGACCGCGCTGTCTAAGAGAATCTGAGAATCCGACGCGCCGTCTGATGTGGCGGAGGCGCTTCCGGAGTGAGTGAAACGAACTGTGCGATAACAGATTAACGGATCGACCTACCTCGCCTCCGGTTTCGGGGTGATCGCGCCGCGATACAACATCCGTTGTGTATCAACGCTTTTCGCGATAAGTGAGGCCACTCTGCCGCGGTGCTCGCAGCGAACAAATTCGACGGCCTAGCGTTTGTAGCACTCGTCAATGGCACTGACCAGTCGTTTTGTGCCGGTTCGCGGCTGTCTGGGTCGGTTTTCATGCGGTTTTCCGGTGGCTCAGGTCACAAAATGGCGGTGATATGCGTCACTTTATGCTGGTAGAAGGTTTAACGGCGGAACCCGGACAAATGCAGAGTTGACCTGCATAAACGAATCTCTCATCGTCCCGTGATCTGACCGTTATCTTTCCGCGATCGGTTCTAGATCGATATGACTTCTCTTCGAGACCTTTGTACGGTCCCTAGCGTCTCCAAAACGGAGCAAACAATTCCAAAACCAAGAACCTGCGTGTGAGCGGGGCCGCGGCGGCGAGAGCGCCCATGCGGAGGCCGGGTGTCATGCCCGCCGGGCGTTTCGGCCCCCCCTTTCGTGCCTGACCGAGACGGCACGAACCAACTCCTCTGGCCTGTCACAGGCTGCCGCACCCGCGTGAGCGGGTGTGGGTGGCGCGCGCTTGGCGAAAGGAACGAAGTGAAGAACATCCGCAAGACGTTCGGCATGGCCGCTATCGCCGGAGCCCTCGCTGTGGCCCCGATGGCGCTGGCCTCCGGCACCGCCAATGCGGACAGTGTCAACTGGGACGCCGTTGCAGCCTGCGAATCCGGCGGCAACTGGTCGACCAACACCGGTAACGGGTACTACGGCGGCCTGCAGTTCACGATGAGCACCTGGCGCGCCAACGGTGGCTCCGGCTCGCCCCACAACGCGTCGCGCTCGGAGCAGATCCGCGTCGCCGAGAACGTGCTGCACTCCCAGGGCATCGGCGCGTGGCCGGTGTGCGGCCGTCGCGGCTGATCAGGCGCAAGCCAGACGCTTGGTAATTGGAGCGGTGCCGGGAAATCGTCCCGGCACCGCTCCTTTTTTGCTCAGCAGGCCCTTGGGTTGCTCTGGCCTCAAAAAAATCTTCAGCCTCCCCTGTAACGCGTGAATTTGGTCACACGATGCAAACAGTGACCGCACAGATGCAAGATCGTGACCTTGTTGGTGTGGGTCCTGGAGTCGAGGGTCGGGGAAGGACCACGATGAGCACCATCCGGAGCGCATTGATCAGGGGTTTCTGGCTCGCCGCAGTCACCGCGGGGCTGATGCTGGCCCCATTGGCGGTATCCACGGCGACCGCCGGCGCCGACACCGTCAACTGGGACGCCATCGCCGCATGCGAATCCGGCGGCAATTGGTCCACCGACACCGGGAACGGCGCGTACGGCGGACTGCAGTTCAAACCGGCCACATGGGCCGCCCACGGCGGCGTCGGATCCCCGGCCACCGCGTCGCGCGAGGAACAGATCAGGGTCGCCGAGAACGTCCTGGCCACACAGGGCCTGGGGGCCTGGCCGAAATGCGGCGCGCAAGCCGGAGCACCCGCCGGCTGGGCCGCTCCGGCCCCCGCGGCGACCAGCGGGTGTGCAGCCGTCCGCCCGGGCTCCGTGCTCGGCATCCTGGACCTGCGCCGGCTCTGCTCGACGCTGCTCGATCCGCTCGCCTCGCTCGGCGCGCCCCGCTGAGACGTCAGCGCCCGGTGGTGAACGCCGAGCGCGCCGCGATGCTCGCCAGGTGCCGGGTCAGCACGAACTCGGGAATCAGCACGCTGGCCCGGGTTGCTGCCGCGCCGAGGACCGCCGGGCGCAGATTCACGATCCGCCCGATCAGCCGCGACTCGCGCACGATCATCTGCACGCGGCGGCGCCGCTGCATCGCGAACTGCGCGAAAGCTGTCGGCAGGTCCGGAGCCCGGCCCGCCAGCTCACCCAGGACCGCTGCGTCCTCAAGCCCCTGACATCCGCCCTGGCCCAGATGGGGGCGCATCGGATGCGCGGCGTCCCCGGCGATCACCACGGGTCCACGCGCCCAGCACCTGGCCGGCGCGCGGTCATAAAGATCGTTGCGCAGCACCTCGGCCGGGTCTGCGGCGGCGAGCAAGGCGGGGATGGGCTCGGCCCAAGCCGCGAAGGCACGCTGCAGATAGGCCAACTCCCCGCCAGGGCTGGTGCGCCCCTCGGGCGCCCGCTCGGTCGCGAACCAATATGTGTGCTCGGAGCCCATCGGCACGTGCCCCACCTCTCGTCCGGCGGCCATCGTTTCGCCCGCCATGTCCGGGTCGATCCGATGTTTGGCCACGCCGCGCCACGCGGTGTAGCCGGCGTAGCGCCGAGCGAGCGGTCCGTTCAGATGTCGCGACACCACAGAATCGACACCGTCGGCACCGACCACGGCTGCCGCGTCGCGCGTCGAACCGTCCGACAAGGTGACGCGAACGCCGTCGGCGGTCGTCGTGAGGGCGCGCACGCCGACGCCGTATTCCACGGTGTCGGGTGACAACGGACCGGTCAGGATGTCGGTGAGATCGGCGCGCCGGATCACCACAAGTGGTTCGCCGAGGGCGCGGATGAACCGTTCGGGCTCGGGACGACGTAGCCAGGTGCCGTCGTGCCGGCGCACCGCCCCGGCCGTTACCCGGCCACCCGCCGAGCGAACCGCGTCACCGAGGCCCAGCTCGTCGAGGGCGGCCAAAGCGTTGGGCCAGATGCTGATTCCCGTACCCGCCGACGTGTCGTCGCGGGCCTCCAGGACGTGCACCTCGAATCCTTGGCGTTGCAACGCGACTGCGGTGGCCAGGCCGGTGATCCCGGCTCCGACGACGAGTACGGACTGAGCCATGGCTCGAATGTAGCCAAACGGGAGCACGCAGGTTCGTGCCGACCGCACCGGCCAGGTCACCCAGGTGGGCTGAGGCCACGCGGCTACCGTGAGTGACCATGACGCCGTTTCACGATCTCGACGAGTACCTTGCATTGCCCCGGGTTTCCGGCCTTGCGGTGTCGCAGGATGGTTCGCGCGTGGTCACCACGGTCAGCGTGCTCAATGACAAACACACCGAATTCACCACGGCGATTTGGGAATTGGACGCGATGGGGAACCAGCCCGCGCGTCGGTTGACCCACGGCGCCAAGGGGGAGTCCGCACCGACGTTCACCAGCACCGGTGACCTGTTGTTCCTGGCTGCCCGCCCGGCGCCCGGCGGCGACGACGACAAGGCGCCTGCGGCGGTGTGGCGATTGCCTGCCGCAGGCGGTGAAGCGGCCGAGATGCTGAGCATGCCGGGCGGCGTGAGTGCTGTGGCCAGTGCGCGCGCCGCCGAGGCCACCGTGGCCACCGCAGCACAGTTGGCCTCGGCCGAGAGCATTGACGAGGACAAGGCCCTGCGCGAACGGCGCAAGGACAATGCGGTGTCGGCGGTGCTGCACACCGGGTATCCCGTCCGGTTCTGGGATCATGACCTCGGTCCCGACCAGCCCCACCTGATCGATGCCGACGGGCCGAACGATCTCACCCCGCATCCCGCTGACGCGTTGCGCGAGACCACGTTCGACCTCAGCAGCGACGGGGATTTCCTCGTCACGTCCTGGCATGTGCCCGGGCCGGGCGTGTCCAACCGGTCCGTGCTGGTGCGTGTCGACCGGGTGTCCGGGACGCACACCGTCATCGCCGAGGACCCCGACGCCGAGCTGGAGCACCCCGTCATCGCGCCCGACGGCAGTTCCGTGGCGTTCACCAGGGAGACCCATTCGACCCCGACGGAAGCGCCGCGGATCACGCTGTGCTGCATGCGCTTCGGCGAAGACCATGTCGAGATCACCGCGGATTGGGATCGCTGGCCCGCGTCTGTGGCGTGGGCGGCCGACTCGTCGGCGTTGATCGTCACCGCCGACGATGCCGGGCGTCGGCCCATCTTCGCGGTGGACCCGCTCAGCGGCACGGTCGCCAAACTCACCGACGACGACTACGCCTACACCGACGTGTGCCCCGCACCGGACGGCGTCATCTACGCACTGCGCAGCTCGTATGCCGTGCCGCCGCATCCGATACGGCTCGACCCCGACGGCACGATCACCGAGTTGCCGTGCGTCGAGATTCCCGAAATCCCCGGAACCCTCACTGAATTGGTCGCCACCGCCGCCGACGGGACCCCGATCCGTTCATGGTTGACGCTGCCCGAGGGCGACGAACCGGCAGAACTGGTGTTGTGGATCCACGGGGGACCGTTGGGCAGCTGGAACACCTGGCACTGGCGGTGGAATCCGTGGTTGCTCACCGCGCACGGCTATGCGGTGCTGATGCCCGATCCGGGCCTGTCGACGGGCTATGGGCAGCGGTTCATCCAAAGAGGTTGGGGCGCATGGGGTGCCGAGCCGTACACCGATCTTATGACCGCCGTCGACGCGGCAGCTGAGCACCCGCGGATCGACGAATCACGCTCGGCGGCGATGGGCGGTTCGTTCGGCGGCTACATGGCCAACTGGATCGCGGGGCAGACCGACCGGTTCGACGCGATCGTCACGCACGCCAGCCTGTGGGCGCTCGACCAGTTCGGGCCGACCACCGACAGCGCGTTCTGGTGGGCTCGCGAGATGACACCCGAAATGACGCAGCGCAATTCACCACACTCCCACGTCGGACGGATCCACACGCCGATGCTCGTCATCCACGGGGACAAGGACTATCGCGTACCCATCGGCGAAGGCCTGCGGCTCTGGTACGAGCTGCTGTCGTCCTCGGGTCTACCCGCCGACGAGAACGGCCAGAGCCCGCACCGCTTCCTGTACTACCCGACGGAGAACCACTGGGTGCTCGCGCCGCAACACGCCAAGATCTGGTACCAGGTGGTGACGGCGTTTCTCGGTCAGCACCTGCGCGACGAGGACGCTCGGTTGCCTGATCTGCTCGGGTAGCGTCGGTGTGATGACCCAGCGTGAGTTCGATCTGGTGCTGTACGGGGCGACCGGGTTCGCAGGCAAGCTCACGGCCGAATACCTCGCCCGGTCGGGTGCCCAGGCGCGGATCGCCCTGGCAGGCCGGTCGGAGGAAAGGTTGCGGGCGGTCCGTGACAGCCTCGGTGCGGGAGCCCGGGATTGGCCGCTGCTCACCGCTGACGCGTCGGTGCCGGCCACCCTGGACGCGATGGCCGCCCGCACTCAGGTGGTGGTGACCGCCGTCGGGCCCTACACGAAATACGGCCTGCCATTGGTGGCGGCATGTGCCGAGGCCGGAACGGACTATGCCGATCTCACCGGCGAGACCATGTTCATCCGCGAGAGCATCGATCAGTTCCACAAACAGGCGCTCGACACCGGGGCCCGGATCGTGCACTCGTGCGGATTCGATTCGGTCCCATCGGATCTCACCACCTATGCGCTGTACCGGCGGGCTGCGGCCGACGGCGCGGGTCACCTCGGCGACACCGATCTGGTGGTGCGTACATTGGCCGGAGGCGTGTCGGGCGGCACGGTGGCCTCGACGATGGAGTTCATGCGGACGTCGTCGCGGGACCCGCACGCCCGACAGCTGATGAACGACCCATACACGCTGAGCCCCGACCGTGCTGCCGAGCCCGAACTCGGTGGCCAGCCCGACATCCGGTGGCGCCGCGGCGGCGAGATCGCACCCGAGCTGGCGGGCTACTGGACGGGCGCCTTCGCGATGGCGGGGCCGAACACCCGAATCGTGCGGCGCAGCAACGCGCTCCTCGACTATGCCTACGGCCGCCGGTTCGCCTACAGCGAGCAGATGAGCCTGGGCCGCTCCCTCGCTGCACCGCTCGCGGCCGCCGTGGTCACCGGATCCAGTGCGGTGGCCCTCGGGCTGGGCGGCCGCTACTTCGACCGGCTGCCCGCCACCCTGGTCGAACGGGTGGCACCCAAACCGGGCACCGGCCCCAGCGAACAAACTCGCATGCGTGGGCGCTACCGCGTCGAGACGTACACGACAACGTCGTCGGGTGCGCGCTACGTGGCGTCGATGGCCCAGCAGGGCGACCCCGGATATCAGGCCACCGCGGTGCTGCTCGGCGAATGCGGATTGGCCCTGGCGCTGGATCGCGACAAGCTCTCCGACCTGCGCGGTGTGCTCACTCCGGCGGCCGCGATGGGCGATGCGCTGCTGGCCCGATTCCCTGCTGCCGACGTGCAATTGGAGACCACCGCGCTGAGGAGAACCGAAATGATCGGGGCGCGCGGAACACCTGTGTAACAAGATCAATTCGACTAGGGTCGTCGGCGAGGACTTCATCAACGCCAGCAACGAAGGTGGGAACAATATGGCCGATCTGAACGACCTCTTCGCACAGATTCCCGTAGCGGAGATTGCAAACAAGCTCGGCGCCGATGAAGGCGAGGTGAACAACGCCATCAAGACGCTGGTTCCCGCGCTCGTCGGCGGCGTGCAGCAGAACGTGCAGGCCGAGGACATCGATTCGAGCAACCTGGAGTCCGCGGTCACCGCGCAGGGCGCAAGCGGTCTGCTCGACGGCGGGGTGAAGGTCGACGACGTGGACCAGAAGGAGGGCGACCAGCTGGTCGCCCACATCTTCGGCGGCAACGACAGCGGGCAGGTGGCCTCGGCGCTGGCCGGCACGGGTGCCGGCGGTGGCGACCTCATCAAGAAGTTGCTGCCCATCCTGACCCCGATCGTGCTGGCCTACATCGGCAAGCAGTTCGCCCAGAAGAACGCGCCTGCCGAGCCGGCGGCCCAGGCATCCGGCGGCGGCGGGCTCGGGGACATCCTCGGCAGCATCCTTGGCGGCGCGAACGCAGGCGGCGGCGCCGCGAACAATCCGCTGGGCAGCATCCTCGGCAGCGTGCTTGGCGGTGGCGGCGGAGGCCAGGGCAACGCGATCGGCGAGATCCTCGGCGGCCTGCTGGGTGGGAAGAAGTAGCTCCGGCGATCGGTTTCCGCGCAAGCCCCCTGTCGTCGGCGAATAACGCGACGTCGGGGGCTTTAGCGTATCCGGGCGACTCCTTCCTAGAATGGCGCGGTGACCTCCACCCCTGACAATCGCGCCGACGCCCTCCCCAAGTCCTGGGAGCCGGGTGCGGTAGAAGCCGAGCTGTACCAGGGCTGGGTGGATGCCGGTTACTTCACCGCGGACGCCTCGAGTGACAAGCCTGCCTACTCGATCGTGCTGCCGCCGCCGAATGTGACCGGCAGCCTGCACATGGGCCATGCCCTGGACCACACCTTGATGGACGTGCTGACCCGGCGTAAGCGGATGCAGGGCTATGAAGTGCTGTGGCTGCCCGGCATGGACCACGCCGGCATCGCCACTCAGACCCTGGTCGAGAAGCAACTCGCCACCGACGGCAAGACCAAGGAAGACTTCGGCCGGGAACTGTTCGTCGAGAAGGTGTGGGACTGGAAGCGTGAGTCCGGCGGCACCATCGGCGCCCAGATGCGCCGCCTCGGCGACGGCGTGGACTGGAGCCGCGACCGGTTCACCATGGACGACGGCCTGTCCCGCGCGGTCCGCACGATCTTCAAGCGCCTGTTCGACGCCGGGCTGATCTACCAGGCCGAGCGACTCGTCAACTGGTCACCCGTGCTGGAGACCGCGATCAGCGATCTCGAGGTCAAGTACGAGGACGTCGAGGGCGAACTCGTGTCGTTCCGGTACGGCTCGATGAACGACGACGAGCCCCACATCGTGGTGGCCACCACTCGCGTCGAAACCATGCTGGGCGACACCGCGATTGCCGTGCACCCAGACGACCAGCGCTACCGCCATCTGGTCGGCACCACATTGCCGCACCCGTTCTTCGACCGCGAGATGATCATCGTCGCCGACACCCACGTCGACCCCGAATTCGGTACGGGCGCAGTCAAAGTCACGCCCGCGCACGATCCGAATGACTTCGAGATCGGGCTGCGCCACCAGCTGCCGATGCCGACCATCATGGACAGCAAGGGCCGGATCGCCGACACCGGAACGCAATTCGACGAGATGGACCGGTTCGAGGCCCGCGTCAAGGTGCGCGAGGCGCTGGCCGAGCAGGGCCGGATCGTCGCCGAGAAGCGTCCGTACCTGCACAGCGTGGGGCACTCGGAGCGCAGCGGCGAGCCCATCGAACCGCGGCTGTCGCTGCAGTGGTGGGTCAAGGTGGAGAGCCTGGCCAAGGCCGCCGGTGACGCGGTGCGCGGTGGCGACACCGTGATCCACCCGCCGAGCCTGGAGCCCCGGTGGTTCGCCTGGGTCGACGACATGCACGACTGGTGTATCTCGCGGCAGCTGTGGTGGGGCCACCGCATCCCGATCTGGCACGGCCCGAACGGCGAGACGGTGTGCGTCGGGCCCGACGAGACCCCGCCGGAAGGCTGGGAGCAGGACCCCGACGTGCTCGACACCTGGTTCTCGTCGGCGCTGTGGCCGTTCTCGACCATGGGATGGCCCGACCACACGGCCGACCTGGCCAAGTTCTATCCCACCAGCGTGCTGGTCACCGGCTACGACATCATCTTCTTCTGGGTGGCCCGCATGATGATGTTCGGCACCTTCGTCGGTGACGACCCGGCGATCACGCTGGAGGGCAAGCGTGGCCGCCAGGTGCCGTTCGAAAATGTGTTCCTGCACGGCCTGATTCGCGACGAGTTCGGCCGCAAGATGAGCAAGTCGCGGGGCAATGGCATCGATCCGCTGGAGTGGGTCGAGAAGTTCGGCGCCGACGCGCTGCGGTTCACCCTCGCGCGCGGTGCGAGCCCCGGCGGCGACCTCTCGATCGGCGAGGACCACGCCCGTGCCTCACGTAACTTCGCCACCAAGCTGTTCAACGCGACCCGGTTCGCGCTGATGAACGGCGCGGCCCCGGCGCCGCTGCCGCCGGCGGCCGAGTTGACCGACGCCGACCGCTGGATTCTCGGCCGGTTGGAAGAGGTCCGCGCCGAGGTCGACGAAGCGCTCGACTCCTACCAGTTCAACCGGGCCTGCGAGGCGCTGTACCACTTCGCCTGGGACGAGTTCTGCGACTGGTACGTCGAGCTGGCCAAGGTGCAGATCTTCGGCGGTTTGCCGCACACCACGGCAGTGCTCGCGGCAGTCCTCGACACGCTGCTCAAGCTGCTGCATCCGGTGATGCCGTTCGTCACCGAGACGCTGTGGAAGACCCTCACCGGTGGCGAGTCGGTGGTGATCGCGGCGTGGCCGGAACCGTCCGGCTTCGCCCCGGATCCTGTTGCGACACAACGCATCACCGATATGCAAAAGCTCATCACCGAGGTGCGGCGGTTCCGCAGCGATCAGGGGCTGGCCGACCGGCAGAAGGTGCCCGCGCGGTTGTCCGACATCGCCGCGGCGCAGCTCGCCGAGCAGCTCCCCGCGATCACGTCCCTGGCGTGGCTGACCGAGGCAGGGGACGGGTTCACGCCGTCGGCCGCCGTCGAGGTGCGGTTGTCGCAGACCACCGTCGTGGTCGAGGTGGACACGTCGGGCGCCGTCGACGTCGCCGCCGAACGCCGCCGATTGGAAAAAGACCTGGCCGTCGCGCAGAAGGAAATGGCCACCACCGCAGCCAAACTCGGCAACGACGCGTTCCTGGCCAAGGCGCCCGCCGAGGTGGTCGACAAGATCCGTGGTCGCCAGCAGGTGGCCACCGAGGAGGTCGAACGCATCACCGCGCGCCTGGCCGGGCTCAAATGACGGATCCGGGGACCGACCCGATTCCATCGCCGGACGAGATCGCCGCGTTGCTTCAGGTCGAGCATCTGCTCGACCAGCGGTGGCCGGAGACGAAGCTGGAACCCAGCACCACCCGGATCGTCGCGCTGCTGGAGCTGCTGGGTTCACCGCAGCGGGCGTACCCGTCCATCCACGTCGCGGGTACCAACGGCAAGACCTCGGTGTGCCGGATCATCGACGCGCTGCTGACCGCTCTGCACCGGCGGACCGGGCGCACCACCAGCCCGCACCTGCAGTCCGCGGTGGAGCGCATTTCCATTGACGGCAAACCGATCTCGCCCGCCACCTATGTCGAGACCTACCGCGAGATCGAGCCGTTCGTGCTGCTCGTCGATCAGCAGTCCGAAGCGGCGGGCGGGCCGAAGATGAGCAAGTTCGAGGTGCTCACCGCGATGGCCTTCGCGGCATTCGCCGATGCGCCGGTCGACGTCGCCGTCATCGAGACCGGTATGGGCGGCCGATGGGATGCCACCAACGTCGTCAACGCGCCCGTCGCGGTGATCACGCCGATCGGTCTCGACCACACCGACTACCTCGGTGACACGCTCGCCGAGATCGCGGGGGAGAAGGCGGGGATCATCACCCGCCAGCCCGACGATCTGGTGCCGACCGACACCGTTGCGGTCATTGCCCAGCAGCCGCCCGAGGCGATGGAGGTACTGCTGGCCGAGACGGTGCGCGCGGACGCCGCGGTGGCCCGGGAGAACTCGGAGTTCGCGGTGTTGGGTCGCCAGGTCGCCATCGGTGGCCAGCTGTTGGAACTGCAGGGCCTCGGCGGGGTGTACTCCGACATCTTCCTGCCGCTGCACGGCGAGCACCAGGCGCACAACGCGGTGGTCGCACTGGCGGCGGTCGAGGCGTTCTTCGGTGCAGGCGCCGACCGCCAACTCGACATCGACGCGGTGCGGGCCGGTTTCGCGGCGGTGCGCACCCCCGGCCGACTGGAGCGGATGCGAAGTGCGCCAACGGTTTTCATCGATGCCGCACACAATCCCGCCGGCGCGCAGGCGCTGACCGAAGCCTTGCGCGAGGAGTTCGACTTCCGCTACCTGGTGGGGGTGGTGTCGGTGCTGGCCGACAAGGACGTCGACGGCATCCTGACCGCGCTCGAGCCGGCGTTCGATCAACTCGTGGTGACCCACAACGGCTCACCACGCGCCCTCGACGTCGAGTCGCTGGCGCAACGTGCCGAGGAGCGCTTCGGCCAGGACCGGGTCATTACGGCGGCCACGCTGCCCGACGCCATCGAAATCGCCACCGCGCTGGTCGAGGACGCCGGAGCCGAGGGCGAGGGCCTGTCCGGGGCGGGCATGGTGATCACCGGTTCGGTGGTGACGGCCGGCGCCGCACGCACCCTCTTCGGGAAGGACCCACAGTGAGTACGCCACCTGATCCGTGGAAGAGCTTCCGCGGCGTCATGGCCGGAACCCTGATCCTCGAAGCCATCGTCGTGCTGCTGGCCCTGCCGGTTGTCGCAACCGGCGCAAACGGGCTGACCGTGTGGTCCGGAGGCTATCTGGTCGGGCTTGCGGTGGTCCTCATCCTGATGGCAGGCATGCAGGGCAGGCCGTGGGCGCTCTGGGTGAACTTGGGACTGCAGTTCGTGGTGATCGCCGGGGTGGTGATCCACGCCGGGATCGGCTTCATCGGCCTGGTGTTCCTGCTGGTCTGGCTGCTGATCCTGTATCTGCGCGGAGAGGTGAAGCGGCGGCAGGCCCGTGGCCTGTTGCCCGGCCAACAGGATTCTCCGGAAAGCTGACGACGCCGCCACCGGCCGCCGATGATTGTCAGATATTGACGCCGGCGACGGGAGTGGTGCGGTGGGCCTTACATTTTCGCGGCGCCGCTGGTTCGGGCTCGTCGGCGTCGGTGCGGCGACAGCGTTGGCAGCCTGCGGCAAGCCCGCATCGGAGGGCGGCGCCGACACGGTGACCGTTCCACCGGGGGAGGTGTTCGTCACCGAGTCCCCGCGACCGGTGATCACCAACCCCGACATGGCGCTGCAGCAATTGCGCGACGGCAACCGCAGGTTCGTCGACGCCCAGATGCGCAACCCGAACCGGGATCCGGCCATCCGGCTGTCGTTGTCGAAGTCTCAGCAGCCCTTTGCGGTGGTGCTCAGCTGCTCGGACTCCCGGCTGCCCCCAGAGGTGATCTTCGACCAGGGTCTGGGCGACCTGTTCGTCGCGCGCGTCGCCGGCAACATCGTCGACGCCGCGTTGCTGGACAGCATCGAGTACGGCGTCGCGCATCTGGGCGCGCCTCTGGTGGTCGTCATGGGCCACCAGAGCTGCGGTGCGGTGTCGGCGACGCTCAAGACCGTTCAGGACCACAAGGCGCCCGAAGAAGACATGAAGGCGTTGGTCTCGGCGATCACGCCTGCCATCGCCGTTGCCGAGCAGCGGCAGGGCGACCTGCTGGACAACACCGTGCGGGCCAATGCCGAGTTGTCGAAGGACGCGATCGTGGCGACATCGGTGATCCGTGACCGGCTGAATTCCGGTGCGGTCAAGGTCGTCACCGCGTACTACAGCCTCGATACGGGAGTGGCGACGATCGCTTGAACGGCAGCCGGTACGCTGTGCGCCGTGACTGAGCGGACCCTCGTGTTGATCAAGCCCGACGGCGTAGAGCGCCACCTGGTCGGGGAGATCATCAGCCGGATCGAACGCAAGGGCCTGACCCTGGCGGCCCTGGAGCTGAAGAACGTCAGCGATGAGCTGGCGCGGCAGCACTACGCCGAGCATGCGGAGAAGCCGTTCTTCGGTTCGCTGCTCGAATTCATCACGTCCGGTCCCGTGGTCGCCGCGATCGTCGAGGGCCCCCGCGCGGTGGCCGCGTTCCGTCAGCTCGCCGGCGGCACCGATCCGGTGGAGAAGGCCGTGCCGGGCACGATCCGTGGCGACCTGGCCCTGGTGACCCAGGACAACCTGGTGCACGGCTCGGATTCGCTCGAGTCGGCGGCCCGCGAGATCGCCCTTTGGTTCCCCGGAGAATCTGCCGGGGAGTAACTCCTCACGCGGTCTGGTCGGTACAGCCGCGGTGATGTGGGATACTGGTCGCGGGTAGCCAGCCTCAACCGAGGCTGAACACCCGGATGAAGACTTCGACGAGCGCGACCACCGCAATCCGGTGCGGCGCCGACCGTCCAGCCATCATTCAGCCAGGCACCGGGTGGGTTCACTATCGAGCCGCCCGGAGCGAGACCACAACAAGTCCGGGTGAAGTATCCCGGGCCCATAGCGGAAGCCCTCGCGTGGCCGCGTCACTATGACGCGCCCGGGGGCTTGAGGAGAATACGTGGCCGAAGATGCCCATACCGAAGACCAATCCACCCAGACTCCGCAGCAGGACGGACTCCCAGAACGCCTGAGGGTCCATTCGCTCGCCCGAGTGCTCGGTACCACGAGCCGGCGGGTGCTCGACGCGCTCGCCGAGTTCGACGGACGCCAGCGCAGTGCGCACTCGACCGTCGACAAGGCTGACGCCGAGCGAGTCCGTGCGGCCCTGGCCCCGAGCGAATCCGTCGTCCAACCTAGCGTGGTCGAGGCCGTCGTGGTCGAGTCCGTCGAACCGGCGACGGTGACGGAGCCCGCCGCGGTGACCGAGACGCTCCCGACGGACGTCGCGCCGGAACCGGCGACCGAATCGGAACCGCCCGCCGAGCCCCTGTCCGTGGCATCCGAGCCGGAGCCCGAGGCAGCGGGACAAGAGCCTGAGCCGGCACCTGAAGCCGCGCAGGCCGAGGCTGTCGTGGTGGGTGACGAGCCCGAGTCCCGGCTGATCCTGGAGACCGCGAACATCCCCCCGGCGCGTGAGGCGCACACCGAACGTGCCGACTACCTGCCGCTGTTCGTCGCACCCCAGCCGATCGTTTTCGAGCCCGTCGACACCGACGACGAGGACGACGACTTCGATGCGTCCTCCGACAGTGATTCCGACGGCGACTCCGACGATGACCAGGCTGACCGGCCTGCCGCTCGCCGGCGCCGCCGCGGGCGCCGGGGCCGGGGTCGCGGCCGCGGTGAGCAGAGCGACGACAACGGCCCCGAATCCGAGGGCGAGACCGAATCCGGTGACGACCAGGCCGAGTCCGACCAGGACTTCGGCGACGAGTCCGAAGACTCCGACGAAGGCGGCGACGAGGACAGCACCGGCACCGACGGCGGCACCCGCAGGCGGCGTCGTCGTCGGCGCCGTAAGACCGGCTCGGGTGATTCCGAGGACAGTGGGTCGCCCGATGATCCGCCCAACACCGTCGTGCACGAGCGGGCTCCGCGTGCCGACCGGTCGGACAAGTCCACGGGAGACGAATCCGAGATCCAGGGCATTTCCGGGTCGACCCGGCTGGAGGCCAAGCGTCAACGCCGGCGTGACGGTCGCGACGCCGGGCGGCGCCGTCCGCCGATCCTGAGCGAAGCCGAGTTCCTGGCGCGCCGTGAGGCCGTCGAGCGCACGATGATCGTCCGCGACAAGGTGCGCACCGAACCGCCGCACGAAGGCGCCCGCTACACCCAGATCGCGGTGCTCGAAGACGGTGTGGTGGTCGAGCACTTCGTCACCTCGGCCGCGTCGGCAAGCCTGGTCGGCAACATCTACCTGGGCATCGTGCAGAACGTGTTGCCCTCGATGGAGGCTGCGTTCGTCGACATCGGTCGTGGCCGCAACGGTGTGCTCTACGCCGGCGAGGTCAACTGGGAGGCCGCAGGCCTCGGCGGGGCTCAGCGCAAGATCGAGCAGGCCCTCAAGCCCGGCGACTACGTCGTCGTCCAGGTCAGCAAGGACCCGGTCGGGCACAAGGGAGCGCGGCTCACCACGCAGGTGTCGCTCGCCGGCCGCTATCTGGTCTACGTCCCCGGGGCGTCCTCGACCGGCATCAGCCGCAAGTTGCCCGACACCGAGCGTCAGCGCCTCAAGGAGATCCTGCGCGAGGTGGTCCCGGCCGATGCCGGCGTGATCATCCGCACCGCCTCCGAAGGTGTCAGCGAAGACGACATCCGTTCGGACGTGAACCGGCTCCAGGAGCGCTGGGCAGGGATCGAGGCCAAAGCCGCCGAGATCACCGAGAAGAAGGCCGGCGCGGCCGTCGCCCTCTACGAGGAACCCGATGTGCTCGTCAAGGTCATCCGGGACCTGTTCAACGAAGACTTCTCCGGTTTGATCGTGTCCGGCGACGACGCCTGGAACACCATCAACTCCTACGTCAACACCGTGGCCCCCGATCTGGTGGGCCGGTTGACCAAGTACGAGGCCGCGGGCGCCGACGGCGGGTCCGGCCCGGACGTGTTCGCCGTGCACCGCATCGACGAACAGTTGGCCAAGGCCATGGACCGCAAGGTGTGGCTGCCGTCGGGCGGCACCCTGGTCATCGACCGCACCGAGGCGATGACCGTCGTCGACGTCAACACCGGCAAGTTCACCGGCTCGGGCGGCAATCTCGAACAGACCGTCACCCGCAACAACCTGGAAGCCGCCGAGGAGATCGTCCGGCAGCTCCGGCTGCGCGATATCGGCGGCATCGTCGTGATCGACTTCATCGACATGGTGCTGGAGTCCAACCGTGATCTGGTGCTGCGGCGGCTGACCGAGGCGCTGGCGCGGGACCGCACGCGCCACCAGGTCTCCGAGGTGACCTCGCTGGGCTTGGTGCAGCTCACGCGTAAGCGGTTGGGAACAGGGCTGATCGAGGCGTTCTCCACGTCGTGCACGCACTGCGGTGGCCGCGGGATCGTGCTCCACGGCGATCCGGTCGACTCCGTGTCGGCAGGCGGCGGTGGACGCAAGTCCGAGCCTGCGAGCGGCAGTGGTCGGCGCAGCAAGCGTGGCAAGAAGACCGGCAAGCCCGAGGACGTTCCGGTGGTCAAGGTGCCTGACCATCCGGCAGGCGAGCATCCGATGTTCAAGGCCATGGCTGCGGCCAACGGTCGCCATCACGACGACGAGTCGCACGATGAGCACGCCAAGGAGCACGAGGAACTCGACGACCTCGAGAGCGCCGAGGACGGCGTGGTCGAGACCGCCCACGGCGACGACACCGCCGAGCAGGTGGCGCGTGAGACCGCCGAGGAAGACCTCGACGACGAGGACACCGACGACGAGGACTCCGACGACGAAGACGTCGACTCCGATGAGGAGGACGACGAAGAATCGGACGAGGACGACGACTCCGACGAAGAGTCGGACGAGGACGAGATCGACCTGGACTCCGATGACGAGGAAGTCGACATCGACGATGACATCGAGGTCATCGATGACGACTCCGACGACGAGGACGACCACGAGGTCGAGCTTCCGCAGGTGATCACCGTCGCCCGGCGACCGCGTCGCCGGGCAGCGGCCCGCCCTGCGGGCCCGCCCACCCATGATTAGCAGGGGTGTCCGGGCGGTTTGACCCTCTACCCGCTGGTCACGTACCCTTGACCAGTTGTCGCCAGTGTCTGCAGTCGCAGGCCGGTGACGGCGGGGTACCCCCGCCACCCAAGACCCGCGCACGCACCGACCGGTAGCGCGCGCCCGCACAGCAGAGGACACGATGGCGACATACGCAATCGTCAAGACCGGCGGCAAGCAGTACAAGGTTGCAGCCGGTGACGTGGTGAAGGTTGAGAAGCTCGACGCCGAGCCTGGCGCGTCTGTGTCGCTGCCGGTCGCGCTGGTGGTCGACGGTGCCAAGGTCACGAGCAAGGCCGATGACCTGGCCAAGGTCGCCGTGACCGGCGAGGTGCTGGAGCACACCAAGGGCCCCAAGATCCGTATCCACAAGTTCAAGAACAAGACCGGCTACCACAAGCGCCAGGGGCACCGTCAGCAGCTGACCGTGCTCAAGGTCACCGGCATCAAGTGATGCGCCGTCAGGCGAAGAACCGACAGCACAGGGCGAGGGACATTTAAATGGCACACAAAAAGGGCGCTTCCAGCTCGCGTAACGGCCGTGAATCCGCAGCGCAGCGGCTCGGCGTCAAGCGCTTCGGCGGCCAGGTCGTCAAGGCGGGCGAGATCATCGTCCGTCAGCGTGGCACCCACTTCCACCCCGGCGTGAACGTCGGCCGTGGCGGCGACGACACGCTGTTCGCGCTGGCTCCCGGCGCTGTGGAGTTCGGCTCCAAGCGTGGCCGTAAGAACGTGAACATCGTTCCCGTGGCGCGCCCGGAGGCCTGAGACATCGAGGATTCTCCGCGAATGTGAAGCAGCTGCGAGTTCTCGACTGAGATATCGCGATAGCTTCACATTCGACGGAGAGGATGTCCGATGTCCCGGTTTGTCGACCGCGTCGTCATCCACGCGCGGGCCGGTAACGGCGGCAATGGGTGTGCCTCGGTGCACCGCGAGAAATTCAAACCCCTCGGTGGCCCTGATGGCGGCAATGGTGGCCGCGGCGGCAGTGTCATCCTTGTTGTAGATCCGCAGGTGCACACCCTGCTGGACTTTCACTTTCATCCGCATGTCGCGGCGCCCTCCGGTAAGCAGGGCGCAGGCAGCAACCGTGACGGCGCATCGGGCGCCGATCTCGAAGTCCGCGTACCCGACGGCACTGTCGTCCTCGACGAAGATGGGCGCATGCTCGCCGACCTGGTCGGAGCCGGCAGCCGTTTCGAAGCTGCCGCAGGCGGTCGGGGCGGCTTGGGCAACGCCGCGTTGGCGTCCCGGGCCCGCAAGGCCCCCGGCTTCGCACTCCTCGGTGAGAAGGGCCAGGCCCGCGATCTCACCCTGGAACTCAAGACCGTCGCCGATGTCGGCCTGATCGGATTCCCGTCGGCAGGCAAATCCTCACTGGTGTCGGCGATCTCGGCGGCCAAACCGAAGATCGCCGACTATCCGTTCACCACCCTGGTGCCGAATCTCGGCGTGGTGTCGGCCGGCGACCACACCTACACGGTGGCCGACGTCCCCGGTCTCATCCCCGGTGCATCCGAAGGACGCGGGCTTGGCCTGGAGTTCCTACGGCATCTGGAGCGCTGCGCGGTGCTCGTGCACGTCGTGGACTGCGCCACAATGGAACCCGGCCGCGACCCGATCTCAGACATCGATGCCCTCGAGGCCGAACTCGCCGCGTATACCCCTACGCTGCAAGGCGATTCGGCGCTGGGTGACCTGGCTTCACGGCCACGCGCGGTGGTGCTCAACAAGATCGATGTTCCGGACGCGCATGAGCTCGCCGACTTCGTCCGCGACGAAGTGGCCCGCCGGTTCGGCTGGCCGGTGTTCGAGGTGTCGACCGTGAGCCGTGCGGGATTGCGCCCCTTGACCTTTGCGTTGTGGGACATGGTGAAGGCCTACCGCGACGCGCAGCCTGAGATCGCACCGCGACGCCCGGTGATCCGGCCCATCGCCGTCGACGAGAGCGGGTTCACCGTGACCTCCGACGGTCAAGGCGGCTTCATCGTTCGCGGTGTGCGCCCCGAACGCTGGATTGCGCAGACCGATTTCGGCAACGACGAGGCGGTCGGCTATCTCGGTGACCGGCTGGCCCGGTTGGGTGTCGAGGACGAGCTGTTCAAGCTTGGTGCGCGGCCGGGTTGCGCGGTGACCATCGGCGACATGACATTCGACTGGGAGCCGCAGACCCCGGCCGGTATCGACGTGCCGCTCACCGGTCGCGGCACCGACATCCGGCTGGAGCAGACGGAGCGCGTCGGTGCTGCTGAGCGCAAGGCCGCCCGTCGCGAGCGCCGCAGGCCCGGAAGCGAAGACGAGTGACCGGCACGCCCTCTGCTCATCGGGAGGCGATCCGCACCGCGCGCAGCGTCGTCGTCAAGATTGGAACCACCGCGCTCACCACGTCCACCGGCGTGTTCGACGCGGCCCGGCTGGCATACCTGGTCGAGGCCATCGAGGGCCGGATGAAGGCCGGCTCCGATGTGGTGATCGTGTCCTCGGGTGCGATCGCCGCGGGCATCGAGCCGTTGCGGCTGACCAAGCGCCCGACGGATCTGGCTACCAAGCAGGCCGCCGCCAGCGTCGGTCAGGTGGCCTTGATCAATGCCTGGAATACTGCGTTCGCCGCCTACAACCGGACCGTCGGTCAGGTGTTGCTGACCGCGCACGACATCTCGATGCGGGTGCAGCACAACAACGCCCAACGCACCCTCGACCGGTTGCGGGCGCTGCACGCGGTCGCGATCGTCAACGAGAACGACACCGTGGCGACCAACGAGATCCGGTTCGGCGACAACGACCGGCTCTCGGCGCTGGTGGCGCAGCTGGTCGGCGCCGACGCCCTGGTGCTGTTGTCCGACATCGACGGGCTCTACGACTCGGATCCGCGGAAAGGCAACGCGCGCTTCATCTCTGAGGTCGCCGCAGAAGGTGACCTGGACGGCGTCGTCGCGGGCCGGGGCAGCCATCTCGGCACCGGCGGCATGGCCTCGAAGCTGTCGTCGGCGTTGTTGGCCGCGGATGCCGGCGTGCCGGTGCTGCTGGCCGCGGCCGCCGATGCCGCTGCGGCACTGCGCGATGCGTCGGTGGGCACGGTCTTCGCACCGCGGCCCGAACGGATGTCGGCGCGGCGCTTCTGGGTGCGGTATGCCGCCGAGTCGGCGGGGGCGCTCACCCTCGACGACGGCGCAGTGCGGGCCGTCATCCGGCAGCGGCGATCGCTGCTGCCTGCCGGGATCACCCAGGTGTCCGGCCGGTTCCACGGCGGCGATGTGGTCGATCTACGTGCGCCCGACGGGCAGACGGTCGCCCGTGGTGTCGTCGCCTACGAGGCATCGGAACTTGCGACCATGATGGGACGGTCCACTCGCGATCTGCCCGTCGAGATGCGCCGGCCCGCGGTACACGCCGACGATCTGGTCGCCCTGTAAGCGGCAAATCACAAGTCGGGAGCTTGCAGATACAGCGCACCCCAGATGATGTCGGTGAGGGTCCGGGCGAGCTCGGCATCGTAGGAGCCAGGCTGTGACGGCAGATTCTGGTGGCAGGTGCGTTCCACCATCCAGGTCAGTGTGCTGGCGGTGGTCTGGGCGGACAGCCGGGCCCGGATGGCCCCTGAGGCCTGCCCGGCTTCGATGACGCGGGTCAGCTGGGCGGCGATCCCGACGAGCAGCTCGCGATAGGTTTCGCCGACGAGGGAGTCGTAACCGGACATCTCGTTGAGTGCGATGAGCACCGGTTGGTGGCGTCGATAGCTCGCGATGATGCCTGCCATGGCGGCATACACGTCGGCTGGATCGGTGCGGTCGGCCACGTCCCACCACTGTGCGGCGGCCCCGGACAGGTCGGCGAAAACCTGCGTGGCCAGCCGGCGCAGCAGGTGCCCCTTGTCTTCGAAGTAGATGTAGAAGCTGGCCCGCGAGATTCCTGCCTCGGTGGCCAGCCGGTCCACGCTGAGCTCGGTGAAGCTCGTGCCGTCGGCCATCAATCGATCGGTGGCGTCCAGAAGCTGCCGCTCGATCTGTCCGCGCCGCTCTTCACGGTTGGCCTGCGGCTTCCGGGTCACCGATGCCATGCGCCTCAGCCTATCGGGCCTGGTCACATCTTGACTAGACATAGTGTCTAGACGTAGCGTCAGCTTCATGTCTGTGTCACCGATCACATCAGCCGGTTCGCGTGCCTACGATCCGATCGACATCTCCTCGAAGGCCTTCTGGTCCACCACCGCCGCCGAACGCGAGAAGTCGTTCGCCGTGCTGCGGCAGCAACGACCGGTCAGCTGGCATCGGCCGGTCGAGGAAACGCTCATGCCCGACCCCGAGGACCCCGGGTTCTGGGCCGTCACGCGGCACGCCGACATCCTCACCGTCAGCCGGGACAGCGAGACATTCCTGTCAGGCCAGGGCGTGCTGTTCGACACGGTGCCGCAGGAGCTGCTGGAGGCGTCGCAGTCGTTCCTGGCCATGGATGCGCCGCGGCACACGCTGATCCGCAAGGTGGTGCACTCGGCATTCACCCCGCGGCAGGTGGCCCGCATCGAATCCTCGATCAAGGACAACGCCCGCCAGATCGTCCAGGAGCTCGCGGCGGCAGGTAGCGGCACCGACTTCGCCGACCAGTGCGCCAAGGAACTGCCCATCCGCACGCTCTCGGACATGGTCGGTATCCCCGAATCCGAGCGGCAACAGGTTGCGCACGCCGCCGACGCGCTCGTGTCATGGGCCGACCCGATCTATCTGGCCGGGCGCAATCCGCTGGAGGTGTTGGGCGCCAACCAGTTCTACCTGCACCAGGTGGCCCACGCGTTGGCGGCCGATCGGCGGCGGAACCCGGGGAACGATCTGATCAGCGCCCTGGTCCACGCCGAGGTCGACGGGGACCGGCTCACCGATGCCGAGGTCGCGGCGTTCTTCGTGCTGCTCGCCGTCGCGGGCAACGACACCACCCGTCAGGCCACCAGTCACGCGCTGAAGGCCTTGACCGACTTCGGAGACCAGCGGGCTTGGCTGATGGCGAATTTCGACGACCGGATCGGTGGCGCGGTCGAGGAGTTCGTGAGGTGGGCGACGCCGGTGATGACCTTCCGTCGCACCGCGGCGGTCGACGTCGAGCTCGCCGGCCGGCACATCGCGGCCGGGGAAAAGGTGGTGATGTTCTATGCGTCGGGCAACTGGGACACCGAGGTCTTCGAACACCCGGAAAGCTTCGATCTGAGTCGAAAGCCCAATCCCCACTTGGGCTTCGGCGGCGGCGGACGGCACTTCTGCCTCGGTGCCCACGTCGCGAGGACGCAACTGCGGGCGCTGTTCGGCGAGCTGCTGCGCCGGCTACCCGACATCGCGGCGGGCGAGCCGGCCTACCTCCAGGGCAATTTCGTGCACGCTATCCGGGCGATGCCGTGCACGTTCTGACCAGCTCCCCGGCGAGCAGGGTCAGCATCTCGGAGCAGCCGGCGTCGACCTTCACGGCGGCCAGGTCGTCGCCCCGCGTAGGTCCCCGGTTGATGATCGCCACCGGGATCCCGTGGGCGGCAGCGTGACGGACGAACCGGTAACCCGAATACACCGTCAGCGACGAACCGGCCACCAGCAGCGCATCACTGGAATCGACGAGTGAATAGGCCTGTTCCACGCGGTCTTTGGGGACGTTTTCCCCGAAATACACGATGTCGGGCTTGAGCATGCCCCCACAGAGCGGGCAGTCGACGATGACGAACGATGAGGTGTCGGCAACCACCGCGTCGGCGTCGGGGGCCACCGCGATGCCACCGACCGCTTCGGCCCGCTCGAGGAACCCCGGATTGGCGGCTTCGAGCGCAGTGGCCAGTGCGGTGCGCGGCATGGTGTGCCCGCAGTCCAGGCACACCACCTGGGCGTAGGTGCCGTGCAGATTCACCACCGTGCGGCTGCCTGCCTTGGTGTGTAAGAGGTCCACGTTCTGGGTGATCAGGCCGACGAGCACACCGTCGGACTCCAGGGCCGCCAATGCCCGGTGCCCGGCGTTGGGCATCGTCTCGTCCATGTGCCGCCAGCCGATGTGATTGCGGGCCCAGTACCGCTGCCGGAACACCGGATCGGACGTGAACTGCCGGATGGTCATCGGGTTGTTCGGCGGCGAATCCGGACCTCGGTAGTCGGGGATGCCCGAGTCGGTGGACATGCCTGCGCCGGTCAGCACCGCGACACGACGGCCTTGCAACAGGGCGACGAGTTCGGGGGCATCCACCCTGACGAGGATAGGCGCACGCTGAGCCGGGCCGCGCGGACGCGGGCCAGATCGGGCCGGATACCCCGAATCGGACAGCCCGCGGGTGACAATGGAGGCGATGGACTTCTACTCCGCTTACCGGCATGGTTTCGCCCGGGTCGCCGCGTGCACCCTTCACACGGCATTGGCGGACCCGCCGGCCAACGCCGAATCGGTGCTGCGACTCGCCCAGGCCTGCCACGACGACGGGGTGGCCGTCGCGGTCTTTCCCGAGCTGACGCTGTCTGGGTATTCGATCGAGGACATCCTGCTGCAGGACACCCTGCTGGAATCGGTGCAGGAGGCACTCGTCGAGGTCGTCGCGGCCTCGGCCGTCCTGACACCCGTGCTCGTGGTCGGCGCCCCGCTGCGCCACGGGCACCGGATCTACAACACCGCGGTGGTCATCCACCGCGGCGCTGTGCTCGGGGTGGCGCCGAAGTCGTATCTGCCCACTTACCGCGAGTTCTACGAGCGCAGGCAGGCCGCGGCGGGCGACGATGTACGCGGCACCATCCGGGTCGCCGGGGCCGACGCGCCGTTCGGGCCCGACTTGTTGTTCGTGGCTTCCGACCTGCCCGGATTGGTCCTGCACGTCGAAATCTGCGAGGACATGTTCGTCCCGGTCCCGCCCAGCGCGCAAGCCGCGCTGGCCGGTGCCACGGTGCTGGCCAACCTCTCGGGAAGCCCCATCACCGTCGGCCGCGCCGAGGATCGTTGCCTGCTGGCCCGGTCGGCGTCGGCGCGGTGCCTGGCGGCCTACGTCTACGCGGCCGCGGGGGAAGGCGAATCCACCACCGACCTGGCCTGGGACGGCCAGACGATGATCTGGGAGAACGGGCTGCTGCTGGCCGAGACCGAGAGGTTCCCGCGTGGCGAGCGGCGTTCGGTCGCCGATGTGGATCTGGACCTGCTGCGCGCCGAGCGGCTGCGCATGGGCACGTTCGACGACAACGCGCGGCACTACCGCGCCGTCGGTGATGCCTTCCGGCGCATCGAGTTCCAGCTCGACCCGCCCACCGGCGACATCGGGCTGCTGCGCGAGATCGAGCGGTTCCCGTTCGTGCCGGCCGATCCGCAACGGCTGCAACAGGATTGCTATGAGGCCTACAACATCCAGGTGTCGGGTCTCGAGCAGCGGCTGCGGGCACTGAACTATCCCAAGGTCGTCATCGGGGTGTCCGGCGGGTTGGATTCCACCCACGCCTTGATCGTCGCCGCCCGGGCCATGGACCGCGAATCCCGGCCCCGCAGTGACATTCTGGCGTTCACCATGCCCGGGTTTGCCACCGGTGACCACACCAAGAACAACGCGACGCGGCTGGCGGAGGCGCTCGGCGTGACCTTCGCCGAACTCGACATCACGAGTACCGCCGAGGTGATGCTGGCCGGTCTGGATCATCCGTACGCCCGCGGCGAGAAGGTCTACGACGTCACGTTCGAGAACGTGCAGGCCGGTCTGCGCACCGACTATCTGTTCCGGCTCGCCAACCAGCGCGGTGGCATCGTGCTGGGCACCGGGGACCTGTCGGAGCTGGCCCTGGGGTGGTCGACCTACGGTGTCGGCGATCAGATGTCGCATTACAACGTCAACGGCGGTGTTCCGAAAACCCTGATCCAGCACCTCATCCGGTGGGTCATCTCGTCGGGACAGTTCGAAGCCGACGTGAACGCCGTATTGCAATCGGTGCTGGACACCGAGATCACCCCTGAACTGGTGCCGGCCGAAGCGGGGGAGCAGATCCAGAGCAGCGAAGCCAAGGTCGGACCTTATGCGCTGCAAGACTTTTCGTTGTTCCAGGTGCTGCGCTACGGGTTTCGCCCGTCGAAGGTGGCGTTCTTGGCCTGGCACGCCTGGCACGATCCGAGTATCGGTGACTGGCCTGCCGGTTTCCCCGAGGACAAGCGACCGGCTTACTCGCTCAAAGAGATTCGGCACTGGCTGCAGGTGTTCGCGCAGCGCTTTTACTCCTTCGCCCAGTTCAAGCGTTCGGCGCTGCCCAACGGTCCCAAGGTGGCGGCCGGCGGATCCCTGTCGCCGCGCGGAGACTGGCGGGCGCCGTCGGACATGTCGGCGCGGATCTGGCTCGACGAGATCGACCGCGAGATCCCGGAGGGCTGACGATCACCGGCGGTAGGTACCGGTGAGGGTGCCCCGCGCCAACACGTGACCGGCCGCCGCGGCCAGCACAGCTTTCACCGAACCGCTGTCGGCAGGTGATCGCGACAGCGCCAGCACATGGAACCGGTAACGGTGCGTGCCGTGCCCGGTTATCGGCCGCGGACCCGTGTATCCGGATTTGCCGAGGACGGTCGGCACGATGCGCACACCCGGGGTTCCCGCGGTGAAGGCACCCTCCGCCAGCCCGGTGGCGTCGGGGGTGAGCAGCGCGACGCTGTGCGTCAACGGGATGGGCAGCGGGACATCGATATCGTCGAGAAGCACCACCAGCGAGGCTGTTTCGGGCGGTACCGCGGTCCAGTTCAGCTGCGGGGAGATGTTGTCGCCGACGCCTCGGCCGGCATGGCGCCGGGGAATCGGGCCGTGGTCGTCGAAGACCGGACTCGTGACCGTCAGCGTGTGCGGCGCACGGAACTCGGGGCGGGCCAGCGGGCTGCGGCCGGGGTCGGCGCGCACCGACCGCAGCAGGGTGCCGATCATGCGCCGCTGCCCGCGCCACGCATCGCCACGGTCGAGGACCGCAGCGCGTCGGCGAGTTCGCTTGGGAGGTAACCTTGTTCAGCCAGCCTCGGCATCACCCCGCCGCTGGCCAGAATTTCCAGGATGAGATCCGGAAGCCGCGGCTCCGAGCCGGATTCGCCGGTTGTCACGTTGCGCCAGCTGCCGTCGCCCAGATCGAACTCCGCGGTGTCGCCGTCATGGAAGACAGCGGTGGCGCCGGGTACCGTCATGGCGGGCAGCCCGGCGTTGACTGCGTTGCGGAAGAACAACGAGTTGAACTCTTCGGCGACCAGCCCGGCCACACCGAGCTCGGTGAACAACGCTGCCACCGGGCGCGACGAGCCCACACCGAAGTTGCGTCCCGCCACCACGACGTCACCGGGTGTCACCTGGTCGGTCCAGCCGGGCCGCACCTCGTAGAAGATGTGCCGGGCCGCCTCGGCGGGGTCGAGTTTCATCGCGAACGCCGGATACATCGCGTCGGTGTTCAGATTGTCGCCGAACACCCAGACTCGGCCTGTGAACTTCATGCGGTAACCCCTCTCGGGTCGGTGATGTAGCCGGTGATCGCCGATGCCGCGACGGTGGCGGGCGAGGCCATGAAGATCTGGGCCTCCGCACTGCCCATGCGGCCGGCGAAGTTTCGGGTGCTCGACGTCAGGCACACCTCGCCCGGGCCGACCACCCCCATGTGGTAGCCGAAGCACGCGCCACAGGTCGAGTTGGTGACCACCCCGCCCGCGTCGGCGATGACCTGCAGATAACCGCGGCGCATGGCCTCGCGGTACACCTCCTGCGAGGCAGGGGTGACCAGCAGCCGCACGCCGGGCGCGACGGTGTTGCCGCGCAACACGTTCGCGGCGATCTGCAGATCCTCCAGCTGACCGTTGGCGCAGGACCCGATGAACGCCTGGTCGATACGCTGCCGCTCGATTCCGGAGACCGGGACGCCGTTGTGGCTGACAGTTCCCGGCCGGGCCACATACGGCTCCAGGCCAGCCAGGTCGACGCGTCGCACCTGGGCGTACTGTGCATCCGAATCCGGCTGAGCTGCACGGTAGCCCGTGACGCCACGCTCATCGAGGTAGCCGGTGAGCACGTCGTCCGCCTCGAACGTGGTGAAGTCGGCCGACACCTCGGCGCCTTGGGTGGCGATGGTGCGGCGGTCATGCATCGGCACCGAGGCCAGTCCGCTGCCACCGAATTCCAGGTTCATGTTGGCCGCGTCGCCGTAGACGTCCGCGATGTGCAGGAAGACATCCTTGCCGCTGACCTCGGCGGGTTTGATCCCGGCGAGTTCGTAGCGAATCGTCGGCGCCACTTGGTACCACGTGGACCCCGTGCACATGATCGAGTAGACCTCGGCGGGGCCAAGGCCACGCGCCGCGGTGTTGAACGCGCCCGCAGCACAGGTGTGGGAGTCCGTGCAGGCCAAGACTTCTCCCGGGCGGGCCAATCCGTTCTCGGCGATCACCTGATGGCAGATGCCGTGCCGGCCCACGTCGTAGAAACGCTCGATGCCGAAGTCCGCGGCGAACTTTCGAGCGTGCGGGCCGCCCGCGGCGTCCTTGAGGGTCGGTGCGGGCACCGCATGGTCCATCACGATCGCCAGCTTGTTCGGGTCGTGGATGCGGCTGGGCGGAATCCACATCGTGGCGAACTGCAGGTCGATCAGGACCGTCATGTCGACGTCCACGACGACGGTGTCGCCCACCGACACCGCGGCCAGCATCGCCTTGCGTGCGAGGATCTTCTCGATGATGGTCATGCCCATGTCGATGCCCCCAAGCCGGCGACACGCTGGTCCACGGCGGCCCATTCGGCGATCCCAACCAGATTGAAGAAGTCTGCCGGAGTGCTCGGCATGAAGTCCGCGGCGCTGGCCCCGTTGAGTTCGCAGTACGCCTCCAGCATCGCAAAAGCCGCCCGCACCAACGCATCACCGGGATGGATCGCCACGGCATAACCGAGCTCCTGCAGCCGCGCTGCCGACTGCAGCGGTGTCAGCCCGCCCGCGACGAGGTTCAGCAGCAGCGGTGCTTCGACATCGCGCGCGATCCGTTCGATCTCATCGGTGCCTTGCGGAGCTTCGATGAAAATGATGTCCGCGCCTGCTGCGGCGTAGCGATGGGCCCGCTCGATGGCGGCGTCGAGTCCCAGCGGTGCCCGGGCGTCGGTGCGTGCCACGATCAGCAGATCGTCGTCGATGCGGGCATCCAGCGCGGCGGCAAGGGTCTGCTCGAACACCGCGGCGTCCACCACCTCCTTGTCCGGCAGATGCCCGCACCGTTTCGGGAAAGCCTGGTCCTCCAATTGGATTGCGGCCACTCCGGCGGACTCGTAGAGCCGGACGGTGCGCACCACGTTGATCGGTGCCCCGTACCCGGTGTCGGCATCGGCGATCAGCGGCACATCGCCGAGCACCTCGGTGAGCATTCGGGCACGTTCGGCCATCTCGGTCTGGCAGACCAGCCCGAGATCAGGAAGGCCGAAACCCGATGCAGCGACACCTGCTCCGGTCATGTACGCGGCGACCTGCCCGGTGCGCTTGGCCAGATGGGCCGACAGGCCGTCGAATACGCCCGGGGCGACGACGAGCCGCCTGGAGTCGAGTGCGGCGCGCAACGCCCCGCGTGCGGATGTGGTCATGGTTGGCCTTTCAGTCGAGTGCGCCGGACACCGGGGCGGCCAGCAGGTCGGTCAAAGTGGTGATGTCGTCGAGTTCGTCGAGGCCGATGACGGCGTCGGCGATCGCCGTGGCTCGTGCCGGATCGGTCACCCGGTCGGCCAGGGCGTGGAACTTGGCGAGCAGTTCGGCGTTGCTCACGGGATCGTCCGGGGTGCCGTGCGGCCGGTGCACGGTGGCCGTGTGCACGGCACCGTCGGACGTGGTCACGGCCACGGTGGTGCCGAAGCGCTCGGTGATCGGGGCCTCGGTGAGCGTCGGGTCGAGATGTACCGACGTGACGCCGATCAGCCGCCAGATGTCGTCGGCGTCGAGGCGCTGCGCGGTGAATTGCTCGGGCAGAACCGTCCCGTCGAGCAGGGCCGCCGCGGTGGCATAGCCGATGTGCATCTGCGCGCCGATGGCTGTGAGTGGGCGCTGCGGCGGCCACCACCCGTGCTTGTGGACCGTCTCGCCCACGGTGATGTCCACCCGGGCGATATCCGCTGCGGGCACCGCAGGCCGCAGCGCGCGGGCGGCTTCGATGGCCGCGTGCAGTCCACCCATGGCCGCGTACGACTTGACCATGATGATCCCTGTCTCCCAGTGCTCGCCCAGCCCACGGGTGAGCGCAGCGGGCTCAGGGGCGTGTCCTTCGCCGAAAACCGCAAGGAATCCGCCGTATTCGCGTTCGAAGACGCGCTTGATGCCGGTGTACCCAGCTGCGGCCAGGCCCGCGGCATAGAAGCCGTTGCGGGCGGCGAACCCGTGCTGCATGCGCTTGCCCATGGCCTCGTACTGGGCTGCCATCAGCCCACCGGACTGGGTGGCGGCCAGGCCGAGCGCGTCTTCGAGTTGGGCTGCGGACAGGCCCCGCAGCCGGCCGGATGCCATCGCAGCGGTGTGGGTGCCGAACACCGGACCGGAATGCCAACCGCGGTCGAGCATCTCGGTTCCGTGCAGGGTGTAGCCCACGCGCGGGCCAACCTCGAACCCGGCGATGGCCGCCGTCAGCACGTCGGCGCCGCAGGCACCGCCGACCAGCGCATCCGTCGACAACAACGCCGGGATCACCAGCGAGCAGCTGTGCAGCGGCGCGATCGGATGGAAGTCGTCGAGTTCGAAGCCCTGGATGAACGTGCTGTTGAGCACCGTGGCGGCGGTGGGGCTGGTGGTTCTGCCGGTGCCGATGACGACCGCGTCGCCGGTCGCCTCCATCGCCATCACCGCGTCGGTCGCCAGCCGCGACCACGGCAGCTGCGCACCGACCAGGGCGCACCCGATGCCGTCGAGTAGCAGGTACTTCGCGCGCTGCCGGACGGGTTCGGGCACCTGGTCAAGGGACAGGCGGGCCACCCATCGGGCCAATGCGCCGGTAGGTCCGAACGGGTCGGTCGGGTCGGTCATCGCTGCTCCCTGACACTGTCGTACTGTTGTTATGAACATATAACAACTAAAGGCCGACCACCGCAAGCGCGGGTGTGCGAGCATGGGGCACGTGGGCGAGGTGAGCGACCGAAGCGGGCCGGTGACTGCGACGGCGGGGGTTCCGCTGCACCGCCAGTTGTTCCTGGTCCTACACGATGAGATCGCCCGCGGCGCACTGCTTCCCGGCGACCCGCTGCCCACCGAACAGTCGCTCGGCGAACAGTTCGGCGTATCACGCATCACGGTGCGGCGAGCGCTTGCCGACCTCGCCGAGCAGGGCTACATCGAGCGTCGGCATGGCGTCGGATCATTTGTCCGCCAACATGATCCGGGCCGTGAGGCGGCCTCGGGCGGGACCTACCTCGACGAGCTGCGCCAGGTCCAGTTCGAGACCGATGTCGACGTCGTCGAACTGGGCGTCGAAGCGGTGCCGCCGGCGATCGGTGCCCGGCTCGGCCGCGACGGCGACATGCTGCATGTGCTGCGCGTGCGACGCGAACGGCGGACCCGCGAACCGTTGATGGTGACCGACGCGTGGCTGCCCGCCGACCTGGCAGGCGTTGTCACGGCCGAGGCGCTGGCCGGCGCCGCGCTCTACGACCTGCTGGCCGATGCCGGGGTGGTGATCGAGCGGATGGACCACGAATTCACCGCGGAGGTCGCCGGGCCACGTGCGGCGCGGCTGCTCGACACGGCCATCGGATCCGCCTTACTGCGCGTGAACCGCGTCGCACATGCGGACGGCCACGCCCACCACTATCTCTCGATCACATTGTCGCCCAACCGTAGCCGTGTGCTGATCAGCCAGCCGGGGGAGAACTTCACCGTCGCGCACGACGTGAGCCGACGCGACTAGAGCCGGCCCTCGGCACGCAGCTGCGGGTGGACCCACTCCGGTGAACGGCGTTCCTTGAACGCCCGGAACCCCTCGGCGGCCTCGGCCCCGCTGTAGCTGGCCTTCATGCCGATCCGGTCGTAGAGCCCCAGGTAGTTGTCGAGGCTCGACTTCACCACTCCGCGGGCCCGCGGCGCCGTCCGGCAGCACTGGCCCAACACCTCACGGGCCGCGTCCGCCAGTTCCTCGTGCGGAACGACGCGCGCGACCATGCCCCAGTCCACGGCCTCGGCGGCCGACAACGTGCGCCCGGTGAACATCAGATCGCGGGTGCGCACCGGCCCGATCAGCCGGGCCAGCATCTGGCTGTAGTAGGTGTCGGCGATGCCGCGGTAGAGCTCGGGCACCCGGAACGTGGCACGATCACTCACCACGGCCATGTCGCTGCAGATCGCGATCTGCAGCCCACCGCCCTGACACAGCCCGTTGACCGCACTCACCACCGGCTTGACCGACTGGCGCAGCGTCTCGAACGGTGTGACGTCCATGGACAGCGCTGCGCCGAAGCTCATCCAGTCGTCGACGCCGTCGCCGCCGCCGAGGTCACCGCCCGGCGCGAACACGTCGCCGGTACCCGTGATGAGCAGGCCGGCCAGGTCGGGATCGGCCTCGACGTGGGTGACCGCATACCGGATGCCGAAGTACATCGCCGGGGTCATCGCGTTGCGCGCCGCGGGACGATCGAGGGTGACGACGCCGAACGGCCCCTGCCGCTCGAACTTCAGATAGGGCGTGCCGAGCCAGTCGCCTTCGGGAGGTCGCGGGGTGTGTCCCGATGTCATGAGTGCCGACTATAACGGCAACGGTATCGGCTTCAGTTCGTCGCCTCAGCGGGCCAGTATCGCGTCGATGTCAGCCCCGGTCGGCGCGCAGTCACCTGCGCCGCGCACCAGCGTCGCCAGGGCGCCTGCCGCACACGCGCGGCGCAGCGCGTCCTCGAATCCCGAGCGCCAGTCGGCGGCCAGCACGCCGGCGAAGACGTCGCCTGCCCCGGTGGTGTCCACCGCCCGGACGGCCGGCGCGTGCACATCGAACCGCTCGTCGGCGCCGATGTAGCTCGCCCCACGCGAACCGCGCGTGATCACCAGATGGTTTACCGGCCAATGCCATTCGGAGGCTTCGGATTCGTTGACGACGACCACGTCGACCACCGCGGACAACGCCAAGAGGTCATGGGCTCGGGTCCCCGTCGGTGACGCGTTGAGCATGACGACCGCACCCGCCGTCCGCGCGAGCCGGGCCGCGGCGATCGCAGTTGCCGGCGGGATCTCCAGTTGCAACAACACCACCTCGGCGGAGGTGATGGCCGTGCGGGCGGCCGCGGACTTGACCTCGACGTGCGCGTTGGCGCCGGGGGCCACCACGATGCTGTTCTCGCCGCCGGTTTCGACGACGATGGCCGCCGACCCGCTGGGCCCGGGCACGGTCGCGACCGCGTCCAGGTCGACGCCGTTGGCCTCGAGGTGGGTGCGCAGGGTGTCCGCGACCGGATCCTCGCCGAGTGCGGCGACGAGACTCACCGAGGCGCCCGCGCGTGCCGCGGCGACCGCCTGATTACCGCCCTTGCCGCCCGATGCCGACGACAGCGACGACGCCAGCACGGTCTGACCGGGTTTGGGCAGAGCCGGCACGGTAAACGTGAGGTCCGCATTGACGCTTCCGACCACGCACACCCGTGAGGACGCCATAGTCGACAACGCTAAACCAGTCGGGCGCTGACACGTGTCGAGCTCTCGTGAACACCTCCGATACCCTGGGACGATGAGTGTGCAGACACCCGCCGTGAGTGCGCCGACGCAGGATTTGCGGGAGCAGGTGCACGAGGCTGCCCGGCGTGCCCGGGTCGCGGCACGCACCCTGGCCACACTGAACACGGCAACCAAGAACCGTGCGCTGCACGCGGCGGCCGACAGTGTGCTGGCCGGCGCCGACGCCGTGCTCGCGGCCAACGCAGGCGACCTCCAGGCGGCCCGGGACGCGGGCACGCCCGACGCGATGCTGGACCGGTTGGCGCTCAACAAACAACGCATCGACGGCATCGCCGCGGGCCTGCGCCAGGTGGCCGGGCTGCCCGATCCCATCGGTGAGGTGTTGCGCGGGCGCACGCTGCCCAACGGCCTGCAGCTGCGTCAGCAGCGCGTGCCGCTCGGCGTGGTGGGCATGGTCTACGAGGGCAGGCCCAACGTCACGGTCGACGCGTTCGGGCTGACGCTCAAATCCGGCAATGCGGCGCTGCTGCGCGGCAGTTCCTCGGCGGTGCGCTCCAACGAGGCACTGGTGCATGCCCTGCGCACCGCTCTGGTGGCAGAGGGGCTGCCCGTCGACGCCGTGCAGTTGCTGCCGAGCCACGACCGGGCCAGCGTGACGCATCTGATCCAGGCCCGCGGTCTGGTCGACGTCGTGATCCCGCGTGGCGGGGCCGGTCTGATCGACGCCGTGGTGCGCGACGCACAAGTGCCGACCATCGAGACTGGTGTCGGCAATTGCCATGTCTACGTTCATGAATCGGCAGACCTCGACCTGGCCGAGAAGATCCTGCTGAACTCCAAGACCCGGCGGCCCAGCGTGTGCAATTCGGCCGAGTCGCTGTTGGTCGATGCCGCCATCGCCGATGTCGCGGTGCCGCGGCTGGTAACGGCACTGCAGGATGCCGGTGTGACCGTGCACGCCGATCCTTCCGAGGACGAACTGCGCGCGGAGTTCCTGTCGATGGACATCGCGCTGGCGGTTGTGGACGGCATCGACGCGGCGATCGCTCACGTCAACGAGTACGGCACCGGGCACACCGAGGCCATCGTGACGACCGATCTTGCTGCGGCGCAACGGTTCACCGAGCGGGTGGACGCCGCCGCGGTGATGGTCAACGCGTCCACCGCGTTCACCGACGGCGAGCAGTTCGGTTTCGGCGCCGAAATCGGCATCTCCACCCAGAAGCTGCATGCCCGCGGCCCGATGGGGCTGCCCGAGCTCACCTCCACGAAATGGATCGTGTGGGGCGACGGCCAGACCCGCCCGGCCTAGACAACCAAGGGAGAACCACGTGAGCGTGCCCGCGCGCCCGGCACCGCTGTTCGCCGACATCGACGATGTCGCGCGGCGGCTGGCCGAAACCGGATACCTGCCCGATACCGCCACGGCCACCGCGGTTTTCCTCGCAGACCGGCTCGGCAAGCCGCTGCTGGTGGAAGGTCCGGCAGGGGTGGGCAAGACCGAACTGGCCCGCGCGGTCGCGCAGACCACCGGCAGCGAACTGGTGCGGCTGCAGTGCTACGAGGGCGTCGACGAGGCCCGCGCGCTCTATGAGTGGAACCACGCCAAGCAGATCCTGCGCATCCAGGCAGGGAGCGGCGATTGGGACCAGACCAAGATGGACGTGTTCAGCGAGGAATTTCTGCTGAGCCGCCCGCTGCTGACCGCGATCCGGCGCACCGACCCGACCGTGCTGCTCATCGACGAGACCGACAAGGCCGACATCGAGATCGAGGGCCTACTGCTGGAGGTGTTGTCCGACTTCGCGGTCACCGTGCCGGAGCTGGGCACCATCACCGCCGAGCGGCCGCCGTTCGTGCTGCTGACGTCCAACGCCACCCGGGAACTGTCCGAGGCGCTCAAGCGGCGGTGCCTGTTCCTGCACATCGACTTTCCCGATCCGGACCTGGAGCGGCGCATCCTGCTGTCGCGGGTGCCCGAACTGCCCGAGCACATCGCGTCCGAGCTCGTGCGGATCATCGGGGTGCTGCGGGGCATGCAGCTCAAGAAACTCCCGTCGGTCGCCGAGACGATCGACTGGGGCCGCACCGTGCTGGCCCTGGGGCTCGATACCATCGACGACGCGATGATCGCCGCCACCCTCGGCGTGGTGCTCAAGCACCAGTCCGATCAGCAGCGGGCTGCCGGGGAGCTGAGGCTCAACTGATGGCCTCTCGTCGGGTTCGACCGCCCCAGCCGCTGGCCCCGCACGGCCTGCCGGGGCATCTCGTCGAGTTCGTCGAAGCGCTTCGCAAGCAAGGCATTTCGGTCGGACCGTCGGAGACCGTGGATGCCGGTCGGGTGATGACAGTGCTGGGCCTGGGGGACCGTGAGGCGCTGCGGGAGGGCATCGCATGCGCGGTGCTGCGCCGCCCCGACCACCGCGACACCTACGACGCGATGTTCGACCTGTTCTTCCCGGCTGCGCTGGGCGCGCGGACCGTGCTGCCCGACGACGACGCGCCCGACGACCAAACCCAGCAGTTGCCGCCGGAGGATGTCGAGGCCATGCGGGCCGCGTTGGTGCAAATGCTCTCCGACAACGAGGATCTGGCCAGTCTGGACGACCGGTTGGCAGCGATGATCGCCCAGATCGTCGAAGCCTACGGCCGGTACACCTCGAGCCGCGGGCCGTCGTACTCGTCGTATCAGGCGCTCAAGGCCATGAGCCTGGACGATCTGGAGGGCCGGCTGCTGGCAGGGCTGCTGGCCCCGTACGGCGACGAGCCAACGCCCACCCAGGAAGAGATCGCCAAAGCGATGGCTGCGCAACGGATCTCGCAGCTGCGCAAGATGGTCGAAGCAGAGACCAAGCGCCGCACCGCCGAACAGCTTGGCCGTGAGCACGTGCAGATGTACGGCGTGCCGCAGCTGTCGGAGAACGTCGAATTCCTACGCGCCTCAGGCGAACAGCTGCGCCAGATGCGCAAGACCGTCGCGCCGCTGGCCCGGACCCTGGCGACCCGGCTGGCCGCGCGGCGGCGTCGTTCCCGAGCCGGCGAGATCGATCTGCGGAAGACGCTGCGCAAGTCGATGTCGACCGGTGGTGTGCCGATCGACGTGGTGCTCCGCAAGCCTCACCCCGCCCGGCCCGAGCTGGTGGTGCTGTGCGACGTGTCCGGCTCGGTCGCCGGTTTCAGCCACTTCACGCTGATGCTGGTGGCGGCCCTGCGTCAGCAGTTCTCCCGCGTCCGCGTCTTCGCGTTCATCGACACCACCGATGAGGTCACCGAGCTCTTCGGCCCGGAAGCCGACCTGGCGGTCGCGGTGCAGCGCATCACCCGGGAGGCCGGCGTGTACACCCGCGACGGGCACTCCGATTACGGGCACGCCTTCGTATCGTTCTTGGAGCGGTTCCCGAGTGTGCTCTCACCGCGCAGTTCGCTGCTGGTGCTCGGAGACGGGCGCAACAACTACCGCAATCCGCAAGCCGAGCTGCTGGCGCACATGGTCTCGGCGAGCAGGCACGCGCACTGGCTCAACCCCGAACCGAAGCACCTGTGGGGCAGCGGGGACTCGGCGGCGCCCAAATACGGCGAGGTGATCACCATGCACGAGTGCCGTTCGGCCAAGCAGCTGGCCTCCGTGGTCGACGGACTGTTGCCGGTCTGAGCAGCATCGCGCCCGTGTCACCGAAAACCGCCATTCAAGTGGTCGAACCACCCCTGCCGTAAGCTGGCTCCTCGTGGCTACACGGCGCAGGCTCGGTGTGATGGGTGGGACATTTGATCCCATCCACAACGGGCACCTCGTCGCCGCCAGCGAGGTGGCCGATCTGTTCGAGCTGGACGAAGTGGTGTTCGTGCCGACCGGTGAGCCCTGGCAGAAGCACGACCGGCAGGTCAGCGCCGCCGAGGACCGGTACCTCATGACGGTGATCGCCACGGCGTCCAACCCGCGCTTTTCGGTCAGCCGGGTCGACATCGACCGCGGCGGTCCCACCTACACCACCGACACGCTGCGCGACCTGAAGAAACTCAACGCCACCAGCGATCTGTTCTTCATCACCGGCGCCGATGCCCTGGCGTCGATCCTGTCCTGGCAGAACTGGGAGGACCTTTTTTCGATGGCGAAGTTCGTCGGCGTCAGCCGACCGGGCTACGAGCTCGACGGTAAGCACATCTCGGCGGCCCGCCAGGAGCTCCCACCCGACTCGCTGCAACTCGTGGAGGTGCCCGCGCTGGCGATCTCGTCGAGCGACTGCCGCCAGCGCGCCCAGGCCTCCCGGCCCATCTGGTACCTGGTGCCCGACGGGGTGGTGCAGTACGTGGCCAAGCGCGGCCTGTACAGCGCGGACGTCAGGAGCAAAAACGACCCAAGCGCCAACAGCGGCCACAACGGAGGGGGACCCCGATGACCGCCACGACTGACGCCATCGCGATGGCCGAAGTGGCCGCCCGCGCGGCGGCGGGCAAGCTCGCCGACGACGTCGTGGTGATCGATGTGTCCGGTCAGCTGGTCATCACCGATTGTTTCGTGATCGCGTCGGCGTCCAACGAACGTCAGGTCAACGCCATCGTCGACGAGGTTGAGGAGAAGATGCGGCTCGCGGGGTACAAGCCCGCCCGCCGGGAGGGCACCCGAGAGGGGCGCTGGACACTGCTGGACTACATCGACATCGTGGTGCATATCCAGCATCAGGACGAACGCAACTTCTACGCGCTGGACCGCCTGTGGCGGGACTGCCCGCAGATTCCTGTCGACCTGGATCACCAGGACTCCGCCGAATGAGGTTCCGTCGGCTCCTGCTGCTGCGGCACGGCCAGACCGAGTACAACGCAGGCAGCCGTATGCAGGGCCAGCTCGACACCGACTTGTCTGATCTGGGGCGCGACCAGGCTGCCGCCGCGGCCGAAGTGCTGGCGAAACGGCAACCGCTGCTGATCGTCTCGTCGGATCTCAAACGGGCGCTGGACACCGCCATGACGCTCGGGGACCGCGCGGGGCTTCCCGTACAGATCGATGAGCGGCTCCGCGAGACGCACCTGGGGGATTGGCAGGGGCTGACCCACCTCGAGGTCGACGCCGCGGCGCCGGGGGCCCGGGCGATCTGGCGTGATGACGCCCGGTGGGCGCCGCACGGCGGTGAGAGCCGCGTCGACGTCGCGCGGCGCAGCGTCCCGCTGGTGTCTGAAATTGTTGCCGCACAACATGAGTGGGGACTCGACGAGCCGGAGCGACCCGTGGTGTTGGTGGCCCACGGTGGACTCATCGCGGCACTGACCGCGGGGTTGCTGGGGCTGCCGGTCGACAACTGGCCGGTGCTCGGCGGGATGGGCAATGCCAGCTGGGTGCAGCTGTCCGGGCATTCCGCCGACGACGCGCCCTTCGACGACATCCGGTGGCGACTGGACGTGTGGAACGCGTCCGCGCAGGTGGCCAACGATGTCCTCTGAGCCCACGGCCGGTCCGCCCCACGGGCGCAGGCCGACGCTGTTGGTGTTCGCCGACTCGCTGTCCTATTTCGGTCCGACGGGTGGGCTGCCATCGGACGATCCCAGGATCTGGCCCAATATCGTTGCCGACCAACTCGGTTGGGATCTGGAGCTCATCGGCCGCATCGGCTGGACCAGTCGCGACGTGTGGTGGGCGGCCACGCAGGACCCACGGGCCTGGGCGGCGCTGCCGCGTGCCGGTGCGGTGATCTTCGCGACCGGCGGCATGGATTCGCTGCCATCACCGCTGCCGACGGCGCTGCGGGAACTCATCCGCTACGTGCGGCCGGCATGGCTGCGACGGTGGGCACGCGACGGCTACGGCTGGCTGCAGCCGCGGTTGTCTCCGATCGCCCGCTCCGCCCTTCCGCCCAACGTCACGGTCGAGTATCTCGAAATGACGCGTAACGCCATCGATTTCAATCGTCCGGGTATTCCCGTGGTGGCCTCTCTGCCCTCGGTGCACATCGCCGAGACCTACGGGAAGGCCCATCACGGCCGTGAGCCGACCGTGCAGGCCATCACGGCATGGGCCGAGGAGCACGATGTGCCGTTGGTGGATCTGAAAGCGGCTGTCGCAGACGAGGTTCTCAGCGGGCGCGGCAACCCCGATGGCATTCACTGGAACTTCGAGGCGCATCGCGCGGTGGCCGAGTTGATGATCAAGGCTCTCGCGACTGCTGGTGTCCCACAACAGAATTCCGCCGACTGACGATGGCTGTCGTGGTGGTGACAGACTCGTCGTCGCGGCTGCGGTCCGAACTGCGCGACGACTTGGCGATCCGACAGGTCCCGCTGCACATCCTCGACGACGGCACCGATCTGCGGGACGGCGTCGACCCGCTCCCGTACGACATTCACGACCGGGCCCGGGTGACCACGGCCGGCGCTTCCCCAGCGGAGCTCGCGGCCGTCTACCGGCAGGCGTTGGCCGACAGTGACGGCGACGGCGTTGTCGCCGTACATATTTCGGCGGCGCTGTCGAGCACCTACAGCTCGGCGGCGTTGGCGGCGCGGGAATTCGGCCACGCGGTGCGGGTGGTGAATTCGCGATCGGCGGCCATGGGGGTGGGCTTCGTCGCGCTCGCCGCTGCCCGCTCGGCCGGCAGGGGCGCCGCACTCGACGAGGTCGAAGCGGCGGCTCGCGCCGCGGTGCCGCGTGGGCACGCGTTCATCGTGGTGCATCGGCTGGACAATCTGCGTCGCAGCGGCCGCCTCGGTACCGCGGCATCCTGGTTGGGTACCGCGCTGTCGCTCAATCCGCTGCTGCGAATGGATGTCGACGGGCGCCTGGTGCTATCGCAGCGTATCCGCACAGTGTCGAAAGCCCATGCGGCGCTTGTCGATCAGGTGGTCGAGGTGATCGGGGACCGTCCGGCCGGCATCGCGGTGCACCACGTCGACAACGCCGCCGGAGCCGACGCCGTCGGCGCCACGCTCAGTGAGCGGCTGCCGCAGCTGGCGTCGCCGACGGTGACCGATATGGGGCCGGTACTCGGTGTGCACGTCGGTGCGGGCGCGATCGGGGTGTGCGTATCGCTCGATCCCGCCGAGTGAACCGTTAGTCGCCACTTACGGTTGACCATGCCATATCGGTAAGTCTAGACTTACCGATATGGCATCCGCTGCCGCTGTGCTCGATGCACTCGGGGATCGCACCCGCAGGTCGATTCTGGAGATCCTCCTGGAGGGGCCGACGGCGGTCGGGGCGCTGGCCGAGCAGTTGCCGGTATCTCGCCCCGCGGTCTCCCAGCACCTGCGGGTGCTCAAGGATGCCGAGTTGGTCGTGGAGTCGGTGGTCGGCACCCGTCGGCTGTATCGCATCGACCGGGCCGGGTTGAACGTGGTGCGCCACTACCTCGACCGGTTCTGGGAGACCACGCTCGACAACTTCGCATTGCTGGCGGAAGCCGAAGCCGAGAAGCGTCGTGAGGAGACATGATGGACACCCAATCAGCTGCTGAGCTGGAGGTCGTGCGGTCGGTGACCGTGCCGTTGAGCCGCGAGCGAACGTTCGAACTGTTCACCGCCCGGATCGGCGAGTACTGGCCGCGCGAGCACTCGATCGGCACTGCGCCCCAAGTCGACGTGACACTCGAACCGCACGCCGGTGGCCGGTGGTTCGAGCGTGGCGAAGACGGCAGCGAATGTGACTGGGGCCGAGTCGTGGCGTGGGAGCCGCCGAGCCGCGTGGTCCTGCTGTGGCAACTCGATGCCGACTGGAAGTTCAATCCCGACTTCGAAACCGAAGTCGAGGTGACGTTCACAGAAGTGGAACCGGGACGCACCCGACTCGATCTGACGCACCGCAACCTGGACCGCTATGGCGAGCGTGCCGGACAGATGCGGTCGGCCTTCGAATCGCCCGATGGTTGGACCGGAATCCTCGACCGTTTCGTCGGTCGCGCCGAGGAGATTGCGGCGCAATAAGTTTCGCTGCAGGTCAGCCCGCGAAGCGTCCTGTCACCGGCGGCAGGTCCTTGAGGGTGAGGATGCCCGGTGCGGCAGCGACCACGGCAGGCACCGCATTGGTCACGGGCAGCGCCGTGTAGATCATGCCCAGCCCGTTGAGACTGACCTCGCTCCAGTCCTTCGACGGCAGGCAGTACACGACGGTGCGCATGTTGGGCACGCCGAACACCTGGATGACGTGACCGTGCGCCACCGGCTTCGGCGGTGTGACGTGGTCGCCCATGATCCAGTTGAAGCCGACGCTGACCACGTTCTTGTCGCCGACCCAGCCGCGGTGATAGCCGTACACGCTGGCCACGGTGCCCTTGGGGATCTGCATGAACCCCAGATCGGTGTCGTCCGTGGCGGCGGTGAACTGCACGTCGAAGGTGATCCGGTCCAGGTCTGCGCCGATGGCATCGGCCATCATCGCAGCCGACTCGGCGAACACCTCGCTCTCGAGCCGCACACTCTCGGTCAGGCCAGGCGTCTCAGGGTCCTTGCCGAAGCCCATCGCGGCCATCGTTCCCGCGGACTCGTAGACGCCGCAGTCGACCGACTCGGTGATGCGGATCTCGTCGACGCGCTCGCACGCGCTGCTGAGCACCATGCCGACCATGTTGGTCAGACCCGGATGTGCGCCACTGCCGAAGATCGTGGAATTGCCTGCCTCGCAGGCCTTCTGGATGCGAGCCAGGTCCTCCGGCGCTTGTTTTCCGCCGGTGATCCAGGCTGCGCTGGAGCACACGTTGATCCCCGATTCCAGCAGTCGGACCAGGTCGTCGATGCTGGGCCAGATCGGGTTGTAGCAGCAGGCGTCCGGCTTGAGTGCGATCAGCTCGTCGATCGAGTTGGTGGCCAAGATGCCGGTGGGTTCCCGCCATCCGGCGAGCGCGGCGGCGTCGACGCCGACCTTGTCGGCCCCGTAGGCGTATACCCCGACCAGCTCCATGTCGTCACGGCCGATGATCGCGTGCAGCGAGCGCCTGCCGATGTTGCCGGTGGTCCACTGGATGACGCGGAGCGGTCGGGGCGTTGCGGTCATGAATCGTCTCCTCGATGAGCCTGCACTGGTGCAGTAGACACTATCGACGGCTGTGTTCACTCGTCGCCGTCTCCGGCAAGAACGCCCTGGCGGGTCGTGCGCCCGCGTCGCACAATCGGATATGGGTCCACAGTGACGGATCGAGGTCTGATCATGGACATGCTCTATTCCCTCGGGGCGGCCGGCGCCGTCGTTCTGATTCTGCTCTGGATCGGCGTCAGCAATATCCGCGTGGTCAAGCAGTACGAGCGCGGGGTGGTGTTCCGGTTCGGCCGGGTTCAGGACCAGGTCCGCGCGCCGGGCCTGACGATGCTGATCCCCGTCGCCGATCGGCTGCAGAAGGTCAACACGCAGATCATCACCATGCCGGTCCCGGCGCAGGACGGCATCACCCGCGACAACGTGACGGTGCGGGTCGACGCGGTGATCTACTTCAACGTCGTCGATCCGGTGCGCGCCGTGGTCGATGTGCAGGATTACATGTCGGCGATCGGTCAGGTCGCGCAGACGTCGCTGCGGTCGATCATCGGCAAGAGCAATCTGGACGATCTGCTGTCCAACCGCGAACACCTCAACCAGGGTCTGGAACTGCTCATCGACAGTCCCGCGTTGGGCTGGGGCATCCACATCGACCGGGTTGAGATCAAGGACGTGGTGCTGCCGGACTCGATGAAGCGCTCGATCGCCCGGCAAGCCGAGGCCGAGCGTGAGCGGCGAGCCCGCGTGATCACCGCCGACGGAGAACTACAGGCCTCCGAAAAGCTCGCTGCGGCAGCCGATGTGATGGCCGCCGAGCCCGCCGCGCTGCAACTGCGGCTCTTGGAAACCGTCGTCGAAGTGGCCGCGGAGAAGAACTCCACCGTGGTGCTGCCGTTCCCGGTCGAACTCCTGCGGTTCCTGGAGCGGGCGACGCCGCAGCCGCCCAGGGTGCCCGACGACGCACGCGGCATCGCGCTCGAAGAGCCTGTGCCGAACCGCGTCTCCGCACCCGGTACTTGAGTGTTGAACCATTGACCTTCGGCTGCCGTGTCTGGAAGGAGTGTCCGGACCACAACTCTTGGGAGCCGAAGTGTATGCACGTGTCCACTCAGCCGTTCTGTCCACCGTCACCGCCGCATCGATCGGCGCGGTCGTCATCGCCCCGGTTACCCCACCTGCGCAGGTGGTGGCGCCCCGCGTCGTCGGTGAGCAGGTCCGGCTCGCGGCCGCCCCTGCGTTCGGTGCCATCCCCATCGCGTTCCTGCAGAACCAGGCGACGTATTGCAGCCTGATCTGCCCGTTTGTGGTCCAGGGCGCGGTGACGGTGCCGCTCGGTGTGGTGCAGGCGCCGGGCGCGTTTCTGAATTCCCTGGGCGCCAACGGTTCTCTGACCCGCGCGATCGGGGCAGCGGCCGCGGCGGTGACCGGACCGGCCAACGCCGCGGCTGAGGGCATCATCCTCAACGACGTCTTCCATGTGGTGCCCAAGGCCTTCAACAACCTGGAAGTCACCGTGGTGCAGCTGTCGGACGTCGGGGCGGCGCTGCTCACGCCGGGCCAACTGCCAGGTGCGATCGACACCGCCCGGCAGACGATCCTCACGGCGCTGCATCAACCGTTGCCGCCACCCGATCCGACCCAGACCGGCGCCCACACGCTGCCGCAGGTGGTGGCGGTGGAGGCCATCAAGGTCAGTGCCGCGGTCGCCTTCCAGGCCGGTGAGCTGGTGCTGCTCGGCGTCGTGCAGACCGCGAACGCCGGCGCCCAGGAGCTGGCCGACACCGGCAATCCCGTCGCCGCGGTCGAGGCGGCCGCGACCCAGGCCGCCGATGTGGTTCATGTGGCCTCGACCATCGTCAAGGATTCCGTCGACACCGCGGTGGCCAACATCCGCGCCGCGGCCAAACAGGAGCTCCCCGCGGCGCATTCGGCCCGGCTCCCGGTCGCGCCACCGGCCACGCACGCGTCCGTCGCCGAGGTCAAGACCGGCGACGTCGTGAAGCCGGACAAGCCGCTGACGGCACGCTCCGTGACCGACCGGGTGGATCGCGTGGTGAAATCCGTTGTCGACTCGCACGCGAAGACATTGCACCTCAACAAGTCCGAATCGACGACCGACACCAAGGGGCGGCACGCCCGGTAGTTATCCACAAAGCTGAGTTCATCCACAGCCGGCGCACTTTCGGGGCCGCGGCGGGCCGATTCGTCCGTGCGCGTACCTACCGTCGTGGCATGCCCACCGAACTACCCGAGCAGCGGCTGCGCCGCCGGCTTACACCGGCCGACTCGGTTGCCGAGGAATCAGAGGCCGAGCGGGAGCCCGGTGCTCCGCCGGACAGTGCGCTGACCCGCTGGCTGCCCGAGGCCACATCCGACGGGCCGTCGGGGTGGCTGGCGGCCGCCCGGGCCGACCCGGGGCGAGCCGGGGTGGTGGGACTGGCCGTGGTCGGTGTGCTGGCCGTCCTGGTCACCGTCTTCACCGTCATCCGGGACAAGCCGCCGCCGGTGACGGCGGCGAATCTTCCTCCCGTGCAGATGGTTTCGTCAGCAAGCGCGACACCGAGCGCCACCGCCGGTCCGGTTGTCGTCAGCGTCGTCGGCCTGGTTCACAAACCGGGGCTGGTCACCTTGGATGCCGGCGCGCGCATCGCCGACGCCCTCGCAGCAGCCGGCGGTCCGCTCGACGGTGCCGATCTGGTCGGGCTGAACATGGCGCGCCGAGTCACCGATGGCGAACAGGTCGTGGTCGGAATCGCCGCGCCGCCCGGCAAGCCGACCACGATGGGCAGCTCGGTGACCGGCGGCAGCTCCGCGGCGTCCACCGCACCCGCGACGCCGTCGGCAGGCCAGGGGCAGGCCGGGCCGGTGGACCTCAACACCGCGACAGCCGAGCAGCTCGACGCTCTGCCCGGCGTCGGACCCGTGACCGCGGCCGCCATCGTCGCGTGGCGCGACACTCATGGCCGGTTCGGCAGCGTGGACCAGCTCGGTGAGGTCGACGGGATCGGCCCCGCACGCCTGGAGAAACTACGGCCGCTGGTCCGCGTGTGACCGCCGATGAACCCGAGGCCGAGATCGACCGGCTCGACCTGAGGCTGGTTCCCGCGGCCCTGGCGGCATGGGCCGTGACGGCCGCGGGCATCGTGTGGGGTATCGGAGGTTCGGTGCTCGCCGTGGGCGCCGCGACGGGCGTTCTCGCAGTGCTGACCCGGTTCGGCGGCCTGCGACTGGGCGTCGCCGCCGTCCTGGCCGTCGCGGCTGCCGGTGCCGGATTCGCCGTGGCCGTCGGTTTGCGGGTGCACCAGCAGCAGCACCACCCGATCACGGCCCGCTACGGTGGCGCGGCGAGCGTGGTCGTCGCCGCCACCGAGACACCGCGGGTCATTGCGGGCGGCCGGCTGATGTTCCGTGGTGCTCTTGCCGAACTGGACGGCCGTCCCGTCGCGGGTCGGGTGCTGGTCTTCGCCCCGGCCGGGGGCTACACCGAGATGACCGTCGGGCGTCCCGCGCGCTTCCGGGCCGCGATCGGTAGGCCGACGCGCCGCGATCTCACCGTGGCGGTGCTCACCGCGAGCGGACGACCGGCGCTGGGCCAGGCCTCGGTGGTGCAGCGGGCAGCCCAGCGGGTCAGGGCCGGCTTCGCCGAGTCGGCCCGGGCCGCCCTGCCCGCAGACCAGGCCGCGATGCTGCCGGCCTTGGCACTGGGGGACACCTCGACGGTGGACGGACAGACGACCGCCCAGTTTCGGATTGCGGGTCTGACGCATCTGACGGCGGTGTCGGGGGCCAACGTCACCATCGTGTGCGGTGCTCTGCTGCTGACCGCGGGACTGGTCGGGCCACGGGTGGCCGTCGGCATTGCGGCGCTCGGCCTGATCGGATTCGTCGTTGTCGTGCAACCGTCGGCCAGCGTTCTGCGTGCCGCCGTGATGGGTGCGGTGACGCTGTTCGCGGTGTTGATCCATCGCCGCCGCCGGGCCATCCCGGCTCTCGCGGCCAGCGTCGTCGTGCTCATGGTGGCCGCACCCGAACTGGCCGTAGATGCCGGGTTTGCCCTGTCGGTCGCCGCGACGGCGGGCATCGTGGTGCTTGCGCCGCTGTGGACCCGCCGGCTGGTGGCGCGCGGCTGGCCCCGTCCGCTGGCCGCGGCGGTGAGCGTCGCCGCCGTCGCCCAGTTGGTCACCGCACCGCTGGTGGCCGGGATCTCGGGCACGTTCAGTCTGGTGGCGGTCGCGGCGAACCTGGCGGTCGCGGCGGTGATCCCGCCCATCACCGTGCTGGGCACCGCGGCCGCGGTGATCGCGACGGTCTGGCCCGCAGCGGCTCAGCTGCTGATCCGGTTCACCGGGCCCGAGCTGTGGTGGTTGCTGTCGGTGGCGCGGTGGGCGTCGGCGGTGCCCGGCGCAGCGGTGCCCACGCCGTCAGGGTGGTTGGGGGTGGCGGTGGTGGCCGTCGGCGGAGTGGCGTTGGTGGTCGCGTGGCGGTGGCGCTGGGTGCGCCGGACCACGGCCGGCCTGGCCGTGTGCGCGCTGGCCTGGACGCTGTCGGACGCACTGCAAGCCTGACTGTCAGCCCTGTCGGCCCGGCGTGACACCATCATCGGCGTGAGCCAACAGGCCGAAGGGCTACACCTGGTGCTGGGTGACGAGGAACTGCTGGTCGAGCGTGCCGTCGCCGCCGTGCTGCGCGCCGTGCGCGCGCAGGCGGGGACCGACGACGTGCCGGTGGACCGGATGCGCGCCGGTGAGGTGAGCACGAGCGAGCTGGCCGAGTTGCTCAGCCCGTCGTTGTTCGCCGAACAGCGCCTCGTGGTGCTCGAATCCGCGGCCGAGGCCGGTAAGGACGCGGTGTCGCTCATCGCCGGTGCCGCTGCCGATCTGCCGCCCGGAACGTCGCTGGTGGTTGTGCACTCCGGCGGTGGCCGGGCCAAGGCCCTGGCTGATCAATTGAAAAAGCTTGGTGCGCAGGTGTATCCGTGCGCGCGTATCACCAAGGCGGGGGAGCGGGCCGACTTCGTGCGCCGCGAATTCCGGGAGCTTCGGGTCAAGGTGTCTGATGACACCGTCAACGCGGTCCTCGACGCGGTCGGGTCGAACATCCGCGAGCTGGCGGCGGTGTGCTCGCAGCTGGTGGCCGACACGGACGGCCAGGTCGATGTTGCCGCCGTCCGCCGCTATCACAGCGGTAAGGCCGAGGTGAAGGGCTTCGACATCGCCGACAAGGCCGTCGTCGGTGACGTGGCAGGCGCCGCCGAGGCGTTGCGGTGGGCGATGCTCGCGGGTGAGCCGCAGGTGGTGCTGGCCGATGCGCTGGCCGAGGCGGTGCACACCATCGCCCGGGTGGGGCCGCTGTCCGGGGACCCCTACAAGTTGGCCGGAGAACTCGGCATGCCGCCGTGGCGGGTGCAGAAGGCGCAGAAGCAGGCGCGGCGATGGTCGCGGGATTCCGTCGCCGAGGCGATGCGGGTGGTGGCCACGCTCAATGCAGACGTAAAGGGCGCAGCGGCAGATGCCGACTACGCCCTTGAGGCCGCGGTGCGCCGGGTGGCGCAACTCGCGGCCGGGTGAAGCGTGAAGCTCAGAGCTTGTTGAGAGCCAGGGCCAGCGCGGACTTCTTGTTCGCGGCCTGGTTGGCGTGGATGACGCCCTTGCTGGCGGCCTTGTCGAGCTTGCGGCTGGTCGACACCAGCAGCTCGGCGGCCTTTTCCTTCTCGCCTGCCTCGACGGCCTCACGGAAGCCGCGAATGGCGGTGCGCAGCGACGACTTCACCGACTGGTTGCGCAGCCGGCGACGCTCGTTGGTGAGGATGCGCTTTTCCTGCGACTTGATGTTGGCCACGTAGTAGTTCCTTCGTAATTCTCTAGCTGGGGTTACCTAAGTCTCTGCGGTACCCGCACAGCGGGCAGCGACTGTTCAGGGTACCAGCGCGGTACCCCAACTCCCAAAGCGGCGGCCGCCGGGCCCCGACCTGCCGCCATTGTTTTACCACGTCAACCTGCCTTTGGCCTGCCGAAACGGGCTACGTCGTTGGACGGCGAAAATGCGACAGGTGGTGCAGCATGTTCGAGATGAGCCTTCGCACAGCAGCCCGAGCCCGGGGAGCAGAGTCCGCTCCGACGGCGCGTGTCAGACATCAAGGCGTCTTTGACGGTTACAACCGGCTCGGGCGCTACGCCGCGGCGTTCGACGAGATGTTCGATGCCTCCGGCAACGTGCGTGGCCCGTACAAGGGCATCTATGCCGAGCTCGCTCCGTCAGATGCCTCCGAGCTGCAGGCCCGCTCGGAGGCCTTGGGTCGGGCGTTCATCGATCAGGGCATCACGTTCTCGCTGTCGGGCCAGGAGCGACACATCCCGATGGACCTGGTGCCGCGAGTGATCTCGGCGGCAGAGTGGTCGCGGCTCGAACGCGGTATCACCCAGCGCGTCAAGGCGCTGGAGATGTACCTCGACGATGTGTACGGCGAGCAGGAGATCCTGCGCGACGGAGTGATCCCGCGTCGGCTGGTCACCTCGTGTGAGCATTTCCACCGCGAGGCCGCGGGCATCATCCCGCCCAACGGTGTACGCATCCACGTCGCAGGTATCGATCTGATCCGCGACGACAAGGGCGACTTCCGGGTGCTCGAGGACAATCTGCGGTCGCCGTCGGGCGTGTCCTATGTGATGGAGAACCGGCGCGCCATGGCGCGGGTCTTTCCGAAACTGTTCGCCACCAACCGGGTGCGGGCCGTGGGTGATTACGCGTCCCACCTGCTGCGCGCGCTGCGCAATGCCGCACCGACCAACGTCGCCGACCCCACGGTCGCCGTGCTCACCCCCGGTGTGTACAACTCGGCGTACTTCGAACACTCGCTGCTGGCTCGGCAGATGGGTGCCGAACTGGTCGAGGGCCGCGACCTGTTCTGTCGCGACAACGTCGTCTACATGCGCACCACCGAAGGGGAGCGGCAGGTCGACGTGATCTACCGCCGCATCGATGACGAATATCTCGACCCCATGCAGTTCAAGCCGGACTCGATGCTCGGTGTCGCCGGCATCCTCAACGCCGCCCGCGCCGGCAACGTCGTGATCTCCAGCGCGGTCGGCAACGGCGTCGGCGACGACAAACTCGTCTATACCTACGTGCCCACGATCATCGAGTACTACCTGGGCGAAAAACCCCTTCTCGCCAATGTCGACAGCTACCGGTGCTGGCTCGACGACGAACGTGAGGAGGTGCTCGACCGGGTGGACGAGCTGGTCATCAAGCCGGTCGAGGGTTCGGGCGGTTACGGCATCGTGTTCGGGCCGGACGCGTCGGCCAAGGAACTCGCGACGATCACCAAGAAGATCCGCAGTAATCCCAGGGGCTGGATCGCGCAGCCGGTCATGCAGCTGTCCACCGTGCCGACTCAGGTCGGCAGCAAGTTGGCGCCGCGGCACGTGGACCTGCGGCCGTTCGCGGTCAACGACGGCAACGACGTATGGGTACTGCCGGGCGGGCTCACCCGGGTGGCGCTGCCCGAGGGCTCACTGGTGGTCAACTCCAGCCAGGGCGGCGGATCGAAGGACACCTGGGTGCTCGCGTCGCGCACGTCGGCAGCCGACCGCGAACTCGCGGCCGCCGAGGTGGTCCGGTCACTGCCCAGAGCCGCGAACGATCCGAAAAGCGATGGCGCACCGGTTGGTTCGTCGTCCCAACAGCAGCAGTAGGGGGCTGAAATGCTGGCGCGAAATGCCGAATCCCTGTACTGGATCGGGCGGTACGTGGAGCGGGCCGACGATACCGCGCGGATCCTCGACGTCACGGTCCATCAGCTGCTGGAGGATTCCAGTGTCGACCCGGACCAGGCCTCGCGGACACTGTTGCGCGTCCTCGGAATCGAGCCGCCCGCCGAGCGACTCGACATGTGGTCGCTGACCGACGTCGTGGCGTTCAGCCGAGACACCTACGGCGGGACCTCGATCGTCGGAGCCATTTCCGCGGCCCGGGAGAACGCCCGCGGCGCCCGCGAGGTCACCTCGACCGAGATCTGGGAGTGCCTCAACACCACCTACAACGGGTTGGCCGAACGGGAGCGGGTAGCCAGACGACTCGGCCCGCACCAGTTTCTGTCCTACGTCGAGGGCCGCGCGGCGATGTTCGCCGGACTGGCGGATTCGACGCTGAGCCGCGACGACGGCTACCGGTTCATGGTGCTGGGCCGCGCGATCGAACGCGTCGACATGATCGTGCGACTGCTGCTCTCGCGCGTCGGGGACAGTGGATCGTCGCCGGCATGGGTCACGCTGCTGCGCTCCGCCGGCGCGCACGACACCTACCTTCGCACCTACCGTGGCGCCCTCGACGCCGGTCGGGTGGTCGAATTCATGTTGCTGGACAGGCTGTTTCCGCGGTCGATATTTTATTCGCTGCGGCTGGCCGAGCACAGTCTCGACGAGTTGCAGAACAGTCCGCACAGCCGGGTGGGGGCGACGGCCGAGGCCCAGCGGTTGCTGGGCCGGGCGCGCAGCGAGCTGGAGTTCCTGCAACCCGGTGCGCTGCTGGAGTCGCTGGAGGTGCGGCTGGCGGGGCTGCAGAGAACCTGCCGGGACGTCGGAGAAGCGTTGGCGCTGCAGTACTTCCATTCCGCGCCGTGGGTGGGCTGGACCGACGCGGGCCGGGGCGGCGCGCTGGTGATCGAGGAAGGCGAAGTCTGACTGATGAGCGCTCGTCTGAAGAGGAGAACATGATGTGGCGCATGCGGGTGGTGCACTCGACCGGCTACGCATACAAGTCGCCGGTGACCGCGTCCTTCAACGAGGCCCGGCTGACACCCCGGTCGGATTCCCGGCAGAACGTGATCCTCAACCGGGTCGAGACCGTGCCGGCCACACGGTCGTACCGCTATGTGGATTACTGGGGCACCGCGGTGACGGCGTTCGACCTGCACGCGCCGCACACCGAACTGGAGGTGACGTCGTCGTCGGTGGTCGAAACCGAGATCGGCGAGCGGCCGGAGGACGTCGTCAGCTGGGATGACCTCGCGTCCGAAGCAGTGATCGACCGGTTCGACGAGGTGCTCAGCCCCACGCGTTACACGCCCATGAGCAAGCGGATCCAGCGGGTGGGCGAGCGGATCGCCAAGGAGTACGAACCCCACGACGCGGTCATCGCCGCCGCGCAATGGGTTCGCAGTGAACTCGACTATGTCCCCGGCACCACCGGCGTGCATTCATCAGGTCTCGACGCCCTGCGAGAAGGCAAGGGCGTCTGTCAGGATTTCGCGCATCTTTCGCTGATCATGTTGCGCTCCATGGGAATTCCCTCGCGCTATGTGTCGGGGTATCTACATCCCGACAGCCGGGCTGCGGTCGGCGACACCATCGACGGACAGAGCCACGCCTGGATCCAGGCCTGGACGGGCGGGTGGTGGCACTATGACCCGACCAACGATGCCGAGATCAACGAGCGGTACGTGAGCGTCGGTGTGGGCCGCAACTACTCCGACGTCACACCGCTCAAGGGCATCTACTCCGGCGAGGGATCCACAGACTTGGACGTGGTCGTGGAGATCACTCGGCTGGCTTGACCGAGCCTGCGCCGCCCAGGTTGCGGAAGCCCGGATGCACGTGCGGCGTCAGCTCATGCTGATCGGCGAGCGTCTGCAGCAGTTCCCGCAGCGTCGCTCGTTGTGCGGCATCGAGACCCGCGGTCATCCGCTCGTCGTGGCGGCGCGCCAGCTCTCCGATGCGCCGCAGGATCTTCTTGCCTGCGGTGCTGAGGTACAGCGCGTGCAACCTGCGGTCGTCGGGGTTGCGGCGCCGTTCGACGTAGCCGCGGTCCTCCAGATCGTCGACATAGCTGACCACCCGGCTGGGTAACAGGCCGAGCTGGGTGCTCAGTGACTGCTGGCTGAGGCCGGGTTGCGCGCCGATGGCGCGCAGGATGCCCGCGTGCGGCGGGGTGAGCTCGACGCTCGCCATCTGCTCGGCGAACAGGGTCGCTGCCCGGTGGCCGAGTTGCGCCAGCAGGAATGCCGCAGTGTCCGGGCCACTTTCCATGCTGAAACGGTATCACCGGCAAATGATTCACAACTGAAAACATTCAGCAGGTCAGTCGGCGGCGCTTGCCGCCGCTGCGCCGTGGGCATATCGTTCAAACTATGAATGATTCACCGGCTGATCGAACTCGGTCCGCCCCGACCGGCAGGCAGGGCGGGCCTCCGCTGGCCCCGCTGGCAGCGGTTTCGCTGGGACTGCTGCTGGCCGGGGTCATCGTCGGCGTCGCAATCGGGGGTGTGATGCCGTTGCCGTACGGTGCCGCCGCCGACATCCTTCGATACGTTCACGAGCACCATGGGGCCGTGCGGGCTTGTGCGGTGGGCACATTCGCGGCCTCGGTGCCGCTGGCGATCTACGCCGCCACCGTGAGCACCCGGCTACGTCAACTCGGTGTCACGGCGCCCGGTGCGACCATCGCCCTGGCCGGTGGGATTCTCGCGGCCGGATCACTCGGGCTCTCCGGCCTGATCTGCTGGGCCATGTCCCGGCCCGAGGTGGTGGTCGACGACGGGTTGATCCGCGCGCTGTACTACCTGGTGTTCCTCACCGGCGGGGTGGGGCACATCGTCGCACTCGGCCTGCTGGTCGCAGGCATCGCGGTGCCCAGCCTGCTGCTGGGGCTGGTGCCGCGGACGCTGGCCTGGGCCGGTCTCGTGATCGCCGTGCTCGCCGAACTCGCGACGCTGGTTCTCATCTGGCCCGAAACCGCTGCGGTGTTGCCGATCGCCCGATTCACCGGATTCGTCTGGCTGATCGTCGTCGGTGCGCTCTTGCCGAAGCGTCGGACCGATCGGAGGCGCGCATGAAGCTCAGTGTCAGCGTCACGAACTACTCGTGGCCGGAACCGATCCACGCCCGGCTGATGTCACTGGCCGCACGCCTCGACGACACCGCGGTCGACACGCTGTGGGTGGCCGACCATCTGCTGCAGGCCGATCCGTCCTGTCAGACTGACGAGCCGATGCTCGAGGCCTACACCGTGCTGGGTTACCTGGCGGCGGCGACGCATCGGGTTCGGTTGGGCACCATGGTGACAGCGGCGACCTTCCGCGCGCCCGCCGTGCTCGTCAAAGCGGTGACGACGCTCGACGTGCTCTCGAACGGGCGGGCCTGGCTCGGTCTCGGTGCGGGCTACAACGCTGCCGAAGCCACCGCGATGGGACTGTTCTTGCCTGACACCGCCGAGCGGTTCGCGCGGATGACCGAACTGCTGCAGTTGGCCGAACGCATGTGGCGGGGCGATCAGACCGCCTTCCGAGGTGCGCACTTGACGGCCCAGCAGCCCATCGGCAACCCTCGGCCGGTGACCGTGCCGCATCCTCCGGTGCTGATCGGCGGCACGGGCGAGCGCCGCACGCTACGCCTCGTCGCGCAGTACGCAGACGCCTGCAACCTGTTCGACATCCCGGACGGCGGGCGCGCCATCCGTCGTCAACTCGGGGTGTTGGACCGTCATTGCGCTGAGGTGGGGCGCCCCGCCGATGCGGTCCAGCGCACGGTGACCACGGCGCTGGAACCGGGGGAGTCGGTCGCCGGACTGGTACGGCGCTGTCTGGCGCTCGGTGACCTCGGTATCGATCACGTCGTGCTCATCACGCGCGGACGTCCCTGGGCCGACACCGATCTCGACGTCGCCGCCGGTGCGGCCGATCAGCTGCGCGACCTGGCGCACACCCCGGGATGAACTTCGACCCGGTGCAGATCGTTGCCCAGCTCGATCTGCCGGTCGAATTCCGTTGCGGCCCTGGCACGCCACTCGTCTTCCTGGCCCGCAGCGATCCCCGGCACGTAGTGGGTGAGGATGAGGATGCCGACCCCGGCGCGCGCGGCGGTGGCTGCGGCCTCCTCGACCGAAGAGTGGTAGTCACAGATGTCGCGGATCCGCTGCATGGGCAGCTGCTCGACGAGATCCTTGCGGATCACCGTGTGCACCAGGGCACCGGCGCCTGCGGCGAGGGCATCGAGCCCCGGACACGGCACCGTGTCACCGGCGACCACGACAGAAGCGCCGTGATGCTCGATGCGAAACCCGATGGTCGGCTCCACGGGCCGGTGGTCGGTGGGGCCCACCAGGGTTCGCACGCCGTCGCGGTCCCATACCAGCCCCTCGGTGTATTCGTGCACCTCGACCGGTGGCGGTGCGGTGAGATCGGCGTGATGGGCGATCCGGTACCCGATGTCGGGGCCGAAGGCTTCGAGCATCGCCTCGACCACTCGTTTGGTCCCCGGCGGCCCGATGATCTGCAGCGGAATCTGCTCGGTGAAGGTGGTCACCCACCGGGTGATGATGACGTCGCCCAGGTCGGCGATGTGATCGCTGTGCAGGTGCGTGAGCAGCAACGCGCTGAGCGCGTTGGCGCCGGAACCCACTGCGGCCAACCGTTGTTGCACGCCGCGGCCACAGTCGATGAGAAACGTCTGGCCACCGGCACGGATCAGCGTGGCAGGCCCGGCCCGGTCCGGGTCGGGGATGGGGCTGCCGGTGCCGAGCAGAGTGACCTCGATCATGCGCCCAGGTATACCCGGTCATGCGCCTTGGGCGAGCCCCTTTCGCATGGACCGTCGCCGACCTAGCCTGGTGTGAGGTGGATCACGATCGGAGGCGGACGATGCGGATCGCGGATGTGCTCAGCAACAAGGGCGCCGCCGTGGCGACGATATCTCCGGAAGCCACGGTGTCTCAGCTGCTGGCCGGGCTGCACGAGATGAACATCGGCGCGATGGTGGTGGTCGGTCCCGAAGGGCTGGCAGGCATCGTGTCCGAGCGCGACGTGGTGCGCAAACTCCACGAACGCGGCAGCAGCCTGTTGGCGCAGCCGGTCTCGGAGATCATGACGACGGTGCTCGCCACGTGCACCCCGCGCGACACGGTCGACCACCTCAGCGTGCTGATGACCCAGAACCGCGTGCGGCACGTGCCGGTGCTCGACGGTGGCCGGCTGGCCGGCATCGTCAGCATCGGTGACGTCGTCAAGACCCGGATGGAAGAGCTCGAAGCCGAGCAACAGCAGCTGCAGGCCTACATCACGCAGGAGCGCTGACGCGTTCGCCGACACCGTCCAGAAGATCGTTGTCGGCGAAGGCGCCTCGGTAGGCCGCGGCCGGATGGCGGTCGGGCAGCCGGTCGCCGCGTCCCAACAGCTTGTGGCGCAGCGTGCCGGACTTGTCGGTGGCGATCAGCCCCCGCTCGCGCAGCGTCGGGAACAGCCGGTCGGCCACCTCCTGGAACGACTGGGGGACCGTGGCGTGATAGACGTTGATGCCGTCGACGCCGGCCTCACGCCATTCCTCGAGGCGGTCGGCGATCTCGTCGGCGGTGCCGACGACGCGGTTGGCACCTTCCAGAACCCAGGCCATGTCCCGGATCGTCGGCTCGGCATTGCCCGATGCTTCCGTCGCCCACCGGGTGAAACTCTTGATCCCGGTGAACTCGCCGAGTTGGCTGATCGGGGTGTCCAGCGGCAGGCTGCCCGCGTCGATTCCGGCATCGCCCAACGCGTGCAGGGCAATTCCTTCCAGGTCCAGGTAACGCTTGAGTTCATCGTTGCGCCGGACCGCGTCGGCGTGGGTGTCGCCGATCACGAACGACAGGCCCTGGGCGAACGTGATGTCGTGCGGAACGCGTCCGTTTTCGACTGCCAGAGCACGAGTTTCGGCGGTCAGTTGGTGCGCGGCTTCTGGATTCGGGCTGCTGATGTACACACCCTCGGCGTTGCGGGCCGAGAACAGCTGTCCGGCCGGTGACGAACCTGCCTGGAACAGAACCGGTGTGCGCTGCGGTGACGGCGACGAGAAGTGCGGACCCTCCACCCGATACCGCTTGCCGACGTGGTTGATCTTGTGGATCTTGGCAGGGTCGGAGTGCACGCCGCGGTCCTTGTCCTGCACGAGCGCGTCCTCGTCCCAGGATCCTTCCCACAACTTGTAGGTCACGTCGACGTATTCGTAGGCCCACTCGTAGCGCTCGTCGTGGGCGAGGGTGCCGTCATGGCCGAAGCTGCGAAACATGTTCTCGTTGAAGCTCGTCACGATGTTCCAGCCGAGCCGGCCGTCGGTGTAGTGGTCCAACGACGACATGCGTCGCGCGAAGTCGAACGGGTGGTCCTGGATGATCGAGCTGGTGAACACGATGCCGAGGTGATCGGTCGCGGCGGCCAGCGCCGAGGCGAGCACCGACGGATCGTTGACCGGGATCTGGATACCGGCCTCGACGGACTTGCGCCAGTTGCCGTTCCACCGTGCCCGCAGCCCGAACACATCGGCGAAGAACAGCAGATCGTAGCCGGCGCGGTCCACCGCAGTGGCCAGCGACGTCCAGTGCCGAAGCGAGTTGAACTTGTGGTTCTGCGCCTCCGGCGCCCGCCAAAGACCGTGCAGCACATGGGATGCGGTGTTCATCACGAACGCCGAGAAATACAGCGGCCGCTTGCTCGGGCTCATGAGATCGGTCCCAACGTGTCGCGGATCAGGGTGTTGTCGGTGGTCTTGAGGAATTCGGCGACCTTGGGATCCTTGAACGTCTGGATGAGCTTCTGGACGTTGGGATCATTGAGATGCTTGTTGCTGACCACCAATCCGCCTTCGCTGCCTTTCGGAGCCGGATGCCGGGCCAGGATCTGGTTCTCTGTCAGGCCCGCGGCGTACACGTCGGAGATGTGGACCACGATGGCGTCGACATCGGCGAGGCTGCGTGCCAGCTGGCCGATCGGAACCTGAACGAACTGGTAGTTCTTGGGATTGGCCGCGATATCGCCCAGCTGCGGCAGTCCCGCAAGGGTCTCCTTGCCCGGCTTGAGGGTGATCTGGCCGGCCTCGGCCAGGTCGAGCAGAGCGATCGCCTGACCGGCCGGGTCGTCGCGCAGCGCGATCTTGGCGCCCGCGGGCAGCTGCGCCCAGCTGCGGTACTTGTTCGAGTACGTCGCCTGGTCCCAGGTGAATGTTGGTGCGGCCAAAGTCAATTGGAATCCGTTGGCGGCGATGGCGTCGTTGAGGAACGGCTGGTGTTCGAAGAAGTTACCTGCCACCGTACCCGCATCGACGGCACGGTTGATCTCGATGAGGTTGTCGATGCGCACCGGTTTGATGGTGATCCCGTGGTCTGGCGCGACGTTCTGGGCGATGTAGGCCAGCAGGTTCTCCGCGGCGATGTCGGTGCTCCACGTCGCGACGTCGAGCGTCGTGCCGAACGGCTTGTCCTGGTTGGTGCTGTTGGCGAAGAAGATGCCGCCCACGACGACGATGACGACGCCGATTGCCGCCGCGATCCAGGGCCATCGCTGCTTCTTCTTGATCTCGATGTCGATATCGCCGACGGTGGGCGACGTGGTCTGCTGCTCGGTCACGGACGTTCCTTCGGGTAGCGGGTTTTCAGCGTGTGAGTGCCTTGACGACGCGGTCGCCGACGAACTGGACGACCTGGATCGTGATGATCAGCGTGACCGCGGTCGCGATCATGATGTTGTCGTCGAACCTGTTGTAGCCGTAGGTGATTGCCAGGTTGCCAACGCCTCCGGCGCCGATCGATCCGGCGATGGCCGAGTACTCGATCATGGCGATGACGTTGACTGTCAGAGCCCCTGCGAGGGCGGGCAGCGCCTCGGAGAGCTGGACGGTCCGGATGATTTGAAGGGTGGTGCCCCCGGACGCCTGGCCCATGTCGGTGACGTCGGACCGCACCTCGCGCAAGGCGTTCTGCACCAGTCGCGCGAAGAACGGCACACCCGCGGTGGTCATCGGCACGATGGCGGCCGGGATTCCGATAGTCGTACCGACGATGAACCGCGTCACCGGGATGATCGCTGCCATCAGGATCAAGAACGGCAGCGACCGCCCGACGTTGACGATCGTGTTGAGCGTGGTGAACACCCGCGGGTTGGGATACAGCCCCAGCGGGGACGTGTTGTGCAGGGTGACACCGAGTGGGGTGCCGATGATGACGACCAGGACCATCGTGATGCCGACCATCAGCCACGTCTCTCCGTATGCCGGCAACAGCAGATCGGGGACGTGTTGCCACGGAGTGCTGAAGTCCTCCTGGGCGAGGACGGTGGCCGACGGGGTCACGCCGCCTCCCGGTCGGAGCTGAGCCGGGCCGCGCGGACGTGCAACCCGCGGTCTCTCAGATGGTCGACGAAACCCGTTGGGGCCGACGGGGAGATGGCCAGCACCGCCCGCCCGACCGCGATACCGCGGATGGCCTCGACGCTCGCGGACAGCACGTCGACCCGCAGACCCGAGACCCCGGGGACGCTGTGGACGGCGGTGAGCCAGTCCAGCGGGACTTGGCGCGAGGCGTAGGAGACTTCCCAGATGTCGGCCGGGCCGTCCGCGGTCATGGCGGGGCGCTCGGGGAGCAACTCGCGGGCCAGGGCCGAATCCGGATTCAGGATGATGTCGGTGACCGAGCCGTGTTCGACGATGCGGCCGCCGTCGATGCGGGCCACCGAGTCGGCGATCTCGCGCACCACTTCCATCTCGTGGGTGATGAGGATGACGGACAGACCGAACTCGTCGCGAAGGTGGCTGAGCAGGGCGAGGATTGACTTCGTGGTGGTCGGGTCGAGCCCCGCGGTGGCCTCGTCGGACAACAGCACCGACGGTCGCAGCGCCAGCGCGCGGGCGATGCCGACGCGCTGCTTCTGGCCTCCGGAGAGCTGCGCGGGAAAATACCCGCTGCGATCCGCGAGTCCCACCCGGTCGAGCAACTCACCGACCCGCCGGTCGATGGAATCGTCGGTGGCGCGCAGGTACTCCAGCGGCAACGCGACATTCTGTGCGACGCTGCGACGCCGCAGCAGGGGCGCGCTCTGGAAGATGACGCCGATGTCGCGGCGGGCGGCGATCAGTTCGGCCCCGTCGAGTCGCGCGAAGTCCTTGCCGTCGACTCGCACGGTGCCGCTGCTCGGGCGCTCGAGAAAGCTCACACAGCGCGACAACGTGCTCTTGCCTGCGCCACTGGGCCCGACGACCGCCAGAATCTCACCGCTGCCGACCGACAACGAGATGTCGTCGAGGACAGTACGGTCCCCGAAACGTTTGGTGAGGCTCTCGATCTCTATCACGGACGCTCTCTGGGTTGATGCGGACACGTCGGCGCAGCGCTGCGCGGGGGATGGCCGGAGACCTTCCGACAGCCCGCAATGTACGCGCAACGCTGGGCGCGCCACAGGGTAGAAATCGAATTGATCGAAAGTGCCGAGTCAGGTTTGCTTACCGCGCACCCGGATTCGCATCGATGCAGCGCGGCTCGCAGCCAAGTGACTGGGGCACAGGTCATTACGTGACAGGCCGCGCCAGCATTTGATAACGGCTCACGTCGTCGCCATTTCCCAGCAGTCACCGGGAATCGGTTGGCGCTCAGCGCGGTCGACGACCTCGACCCGCATCCGGCCCGGAGCTGCTACGTGGCGGCTCGCCGGTCGAGAAGATGGTCGACGCGCGACATCCATCGGATCATCGCGGCATAGTCGGCCTCGGCTCGCGCCTTCTTGACCTGCTGATAGGCACTGAATATCTGGCTATCGAGCGTGGAAACCAAATTGATCATCTTGCGTGTCCTTCCGATCACAGTGACCGCAAGGACGGCGCAAACTGCGGACGGCTCTCCGCAATGACAGCGATCCCAGTCATGATGGACAGCTCCTCACCCATCCTCGCCAAACACCCTTGTATTCCCCGAATCACGGCTGCTTAATCTCACTTTCACCGCGGTTGGCTGGCGCATCTTGGAGTCCGTGCCGCACCTGGGTGGCGGCCGCGGGAGAACGGAATCGGTTGTCCGGCATTGCGCATCCGAGACCTCGGCGGTGCGGCGGCGTCTAGTCGCCTGCCAATTTCTTGCATTCCAGAGTGGTGACCGACCGAAGCCGCCACGTGGCATCAGGCGTTTCCGCGAGCCGCAGCACTGCCTCGTCCAACGTCTCCGCGACCGGCAGTCCGAACCCGGTTGCGGTGGGCAACAGCAGCTTCACGGCATCACTTGCCACCAAGACCCAGTCCCGCCCGCTTTGACGGCACTCCGTCGCGAAACGGAGTATTGCCCTGAAACCGGCGAAGTTGATGAAGCCCACACCGCTGCAATCGAGGACCAACGGACGGCCGACGTGCACGAATCGGATCAGGTAGTGGCTGACGTGACGGACGCTGCGGGCATCGATCTCACCGCCGACTTCGATGACCACCGCCGGGGGACGCGGATAACTGCACAGCCGCACGCCGAGCGCGGGTGCACAAGTTGAGATGCGGGTGAGTTTAGGACCGGTGTAGGTCATGGCAACCCCTTGTGATCGGTACGCATCGTCGCATCCTGGGCTTGGTTCTCAAGTCCGACGATGGACAAAGCTGACCTAGAACTACCCGTTCCCTACGCGTCTACTCCTCCTTCTCATCTGGCGGCTCATCGAATATGCGATCGTGGGCAGGTGGTCGCCGTCGATGTCCGCCCCGTGCACAAGCCCGACGTCAGGCAGCTCGCTGCCGTGCTGGCGCGCGCGTTCCACGACGACCCGGTGATGAAGTGGCTGCTGCCCGAGGATTCGCGTCGGCGGCGGGGGCTGGTACCGCTGTTCGCGACCATGACGCGTCACCACTTCCTGGCCGGCGGCGGCAGCGAGGTGGCCGCCCGCAACGGACGGATCGGGGCTGCGGCGCTGTGGGATGCGCCGGGTCAGTGGCGACATTCCTGGCGCCAGCAGCTGCTGATGATGCCGGCGTTTCTGCGGGCGTTCGGGCGGCGGGGCACCCGTGGTCAGCAGATCGAGGCACTGATGAAGGAACACCATCCCGAGGAGCCGCATTGGTACCTCGCAGTGATCGGGAGTGACCCCACCGTCCGCGGCGGCGGTTTGGGTCATGCGTTGATGCGGTCGCGGCTGGATCGCGTCGACGCCGAGCATGCGCCGGCCTATCTGGAGTCGAGCAATCCGGACAACATTCCGTACTACCTGCGGTTCGGATTCGAGGTCACCGGCGAGATCCGGTTACCTGACGGTGGCCCCTCCCTGACCCCGATGTGGCGGCAGCCACGGTAGAGCCTGGGTGGCGGCAGCCACGGTAGAGCCTGGGTCAGCTCCAGGAGTACTCGGCGCGCAGGCGGGCGGCGACCACCTCGAACCGGTCACGGTCGAGGATCGCGCCTTCGCGGCGGATGCTCTCTTCGGGCACGTCGAGCACGCGATCCAACCGGACCCAGCTGGCCCGGCCGTCGTAGTCCCAGCTGCCGGTACCGATGCCGACCCAGTGGGGTTCGTTGCGGTGGTGTTCCTGGCTGGACAGCATCAGGCCGAGCAGGGTCCGCTGATCGCGGCCCACGACCAGGACCGGGCGGTCTTTGCCTCTGGTCGGGTCGTCTTCGTAGACCACCCAGGTCCAGACGATCTCGCCGGGATCGGCCCGACCGTCGAGATCGGGTGCGTAGATGAGCCGGCGGGCCCGATGAGCGGTCGGAACGGTGTGCTGTGAGACCGGCCGGCCCGCGGTGATGGCCGGGGCGCGGTCAGCCTGGCTGCCGGCGAGCACCTCGAGGCCGAGCTTGATGCCCTGCTGGATCCCCTGTTGGACCGTGCGCGGCACGGTCTCGGGATTCTGCAGCTGGCGGATGAATTTCGGCGCCTCGTTGAACACGAGGTTCTCCGCAAAGCGCTGAAACGCCTTCCACTGCGACGCCATGGTGTCGAGCATAGGGCAGGATCGGCGGCCGCGATTGTGTCGCGGGGGTGGGTGCTCGATACCCTGGATGGGCACAGCACGTGCTCGACACCCACGCTCACCAGGAGATTCCCATCAGCAGTTTCGCCGACAAGACGTTCACTGCGCCGGCGCAGATTCGGAACTTCTGCATCATCGCCCACATCGACCACGGCAAGTCGACGTTGGCCGACCGGATGCTGCAGCTCACCGGCGTCGTCGATGACCGGTCGATGCGTGCGCAGTACCTCGACCGCATGGACATCGAGCGCGAACGCGGCATCACCATCAAGGCTCAGAACGTGCGGCTGCCGTGGCAGGTCAACGGCGAGGATCACGTGTTGCACCTCATCGATACGCCCGGCCACGTCGACTTCACCTACGAGGTGTCCCGTGCGCTTGAGGCCTGCGAGGGCGCGGTGCTGCTGGTGGACGCCGCACAGGGCATCGAAGCGCAGACGCTGGCCAACCTGTACCTGGCGCTCGACCGCGACCTGACCATCATCCCGGTGCTCAACAAGATCGATCTGCCCGCCGCGGATCCCGAGCGCTATGCCGGTGAGCTCGCCCACATCATCGGCTGCGAGCCGTCCGATGTGCTCCGTGTCTCCGGCAAGACCGGTGAGGGCGTGGCGGAGTTGCTCGACGAGGTGGTGCGGCAGGTGCCTGCGCCGACCGGTGACGCCGACGCGCCGACGCGCGCGATGATCTTCGACTCGGTCTATGACATCTACCGCGGCGTGGTGACCTATGTCCGCGTGGTCGACGGCAAGATCGTCCCGCGCGAGAAGATCGCGATGATGTCCACCGGGGCCACCCACGAACTGCTCGAGGTCGGCATCGTCTCGCCCGAACCCAAGGCCAGTGCGGGCCTCGGGGTTGGGGAGGTCGGCTACCTCATCACCGGGGTGAAGGACGTCCGGCAGTCCAAGGTCGGCGATACCGTGACCACGGCCAGGGGCGGCGCCAAGGAAGCACTGACCGGGTACCGCGAACCGAAGCCGATGGTCTATTCGGGCCTGTACCCGGTGGATGGTTCGGACTATCCGGACCTGCGCGATGCACTGGACAAGCTGCAGCTCAACGACGCAGCGCTGACCTACGAGCCGGAGACCTCGGTGGCGCTCGGCTTCGGGTTCCGCTGCGGCTTCCTCGGGTTGTTGCACATGGAGATCACCCGCGAGCGCCTGGAGCGCGAGTTCGATCTCGACCTGATCTCCACCTCACCCAACGTCGTGTACCGCGTCATCAAGGACGATGGATCGGAGATCGTGGTGACCAACCCGTCGGACTGGCCCGAGGGCAAGGTCCGCGAGGTGTACGAGCCGGTGGTGAAGACGACGGTGATCGCGCCCAGCGAGTTCATCGGCACCATCATGGAGCTGTGCCAGTCGCGCCGCGGTGAACTCGGCGGCATGGACTACCTGTCACCCGAACGCGTCGAACTGCGTTACACGATGCCGCTCGGCGAGATCATCTTCGACTTCTTCGACTCGCTGAAGTCGCGGACCCGTGGCTATGCCAGCCTCGACTACGAAGAGGCCGGCGAGCAGCAGGCCGATCTGGTCAAGGTCGACATCCTGCTGCAGGGCGAAGCCGTCGACGCGTTCAGCGCCATCGTGCACAAGGATTCGGCGGCGGCCTACGGCAACAAGATGACCACCAAGCTCAAGGAGCTCATCCCGCGCCAGCAGTTCGAGGTCCCGGTGCAGGCCGCGATCGGCTCGAGAATCATTGCCCGCGAGAACATTCGGGCGATCCGCAAGGACGTGCTCTCCAAGTGCTACGGCGGTGACATCACCCGTAAGCGCAAGCTGCTGGAGAAGCAGAAAGAGGGCAAGAAGCGCATGAAGACCATTGGGCGCGTGGAGGTTCCGCAGGAAGCCTTCGTCGCTGCGCTGTCGACGGACGCAGCCGGGGACAAGGCGAAGAAGTAGCCCCGGCGCGCCCGTCGAAGTCGGCGCTCAGCGCGGGTAGCCACCGGCTCCCGTGCGTTGCACCACCAGCCGGGTCAGCAGGTAGTGCACCAGCCCGGCGACCGCGAAGGCGGGCAGCGAGGCCGTGGTGTACCGGAACACGCCGGTCGGTTCGTAGGTCACCGGGTTGAGCAGCAGTGCGTAGGTGACCGCGCCTGCGGCGACGGCGACGAACGCCGCGATGTTGAACCCGTTCCAGTAGCTGTATGCGGATTCGCCGACGGGTCGGAACAGGTCGCGGACGTTGAGGTGGCGACGCCGCAGGACGAAGTAGTCGACGATCTGGACCGCGCACAACGGCGCCAACACGATGGCACCCCAGGACACGAACCGCCCGTAATTGTCGTACACGGCCGACGGGAAGAACACCAGAACGGCGGCCGGGCCGAGGATCACTGCGAGCATGAGAGGCCATGCCGCCTTGCGGAAGAACGCTCCGCCGCCGCCCTTGAGGGCGACCATCGACGCGTAGCCCTGCGACAGGATCGCGGTGATGTTGGCCAGGCAGATGATGACCAACGCCACCACGCCGAGACCAGCGCCTGCGAGCGGGATCATCCACTGGGTCGGATCCTCGATCTGCAGCGACAGGGCGGCCAGGACGCCGACCACCGCGGCGCACACCGAGGCGCCGAAGACACCGATCCAGTTGGGCCAGAAGGCGGCTCGCGAGCTGCGGGTCAGCCGAGCCAGATTGCCGAGGTTCGGCCACCAGGCGAAGCCGCCTGCCAGGTTCAGTTCGACGGCCAGCATGAAGCTCAGATGCGGGTCGTCGCCGGCACCGCCGAGCGGGACCAGTGCGGTGAGATCAGACCAGCTGTGGCCGGAGAACACGATCACGATGACGCCGACGATGATGAGCACCAGCAGCGGTGCGATGAAGCGGCACACCGCCTCGACCGACACGGGGCCGCGCGCCAACACGATCCAGGACACCACGATGGCGACCAGGCCCAGCAGGCTGGCGGCCGCGCCGGATTCCGAAAGGTGTGTTCCGGCAATCTGGTTGACGACGGTGACCAGGCCGTGGCCGAACATGATGGCCAGCACGGCCGACCAGGCCGCGGCGAGCACGGTGGACACCGAGACCATCACGATCCGGGCGCCGTTCTCGCCGAAGATGCTGCGCAGGCCGACGAACTGTTCGATGCCGTACTTGACCGAGGGCATGCAGGGGGCCAGGGCGACGAGCAGGACGCTGATGCCGTAGCCGATGACGATCGACGCGATGGCCTGTGTGACACCCACGTAGTAGGCGACTGCGGCGCCCTGCAGGAACGCCCAGGTGGCCACCGCGAGACCCACGTTGACTGCGGAGTGCTGCCAGAAGCCCCAGATCCGTTCGGCCGGACGCAGGGGGAGATCGGTCAGCGTGGCATCCAGGCTGCCCTCGGCGCCGCTCTGGCGCAGTGCGTCGGACATCAGTACGCCCACCACAGGAGCGCGACGGTGGCCAGGGCGAGGGCGGCGATGGCGACCAGCAGATCGGTCGTCGGTAGGTCGGACACCTGCATGGCGGTGCCGTCGGGGGACTCCAGCATGCTCAGGCGTTCCTCGAGTTCTTGGTCGAATGTCGTCTCGTCCACCGGGCTCCATTTCTGATTGGCGGGCCAGTTTAAGAGAGTCTGTGGCGACGCTCACAACTTGTCAACCCGGTTGACGGACTCACATTGATTCTTGACTGGCGGGCCAATTAACAATAAGAATCGAACCTATGACAACAACCTCGCTGTCCGGGGACTCCGTCCACACCGTGGTGATCGGGGCCGGCTATGCCGGACTTGCCGCAGCATTGTCGTTGGCGGACAACGGCACCGACGTGCTGGTCCTGGAAGCGTCGGACCGCGTCGGAGGCCGCGTGCACTCCCAGCGGCTCGGCGGCGGCGTGGTGGTCGACCACGGCGGGCAGTGGGTGGGGCCCACCCAGCACCGGCTGCTCGCCGCGGCCGAACGGTTCGGGTGCGCGACCTTCCCGACCTACGACACCGGTGATCACCTCGAACTGTGGGCCGACGGCAGCTGCCGCCCCTTCCGGGGTGCCGGGCCGGTCGACGGACCCGGCGTCGAGCAGTACGTCGAGGCGACCGAGGCCATCGACAAGCTCGCCGTCTCGGTCGACCTCGACAACCCGAGTGCCACCGAGCGGATCGCCGAGTGGGACAGCGAAACCGTGCAGTCGTACTTCGATCGCACAGTTGCCGATGCCGACGCGCGCCGGCGTCTCGCACTGGCGGTGCAGGGCGTCTGGACCGTGGAGCCAAGGGACATCTCCCTGTTCCACCTGCTCTTCTACGTCGCGTCCGCCGGTGGATTCGACCAGCTCATGGAGACCTCCGGATGCGCACAGGAGCGACGCTTCGTTGGCGGCGCACAGTCGGTGGCCTTGGCCATGGCCGAGCATTTGGGCGAGAAGGTCCGGCTCAACACACCGGTCACGCACGTCGAGCACAGCGCGGACGGCGTGCGCATCGACACCGACCGCGGGCCGGTGTACGCCTCGCACGTGGTGGTGGCGGCGTCCCCGGGGGCGGCGGTCCGGATCCGGTTCACGCCGACTCTGCCGCCGTCGCGCAACCGCTGGATGGAACGCAGTCCGATGGGCGAGGTCTCCAAGATCCACACCGTCTACGACCGGCCGTTCTGGCGCGAGCGCGGACTGTCCGGGCAGGCCACGGTGTACGGCGACCGCAACGTCGGCGTCGTGTTCGACAACTCGCCCGAGGCAGGCGAGGCCGGGGTGCTGGTGTCGTTCACCTACGGTGACCGCCAGCGTCGCTGGGCAGCGTTGCCACCGGCCGAGCGCCGTGCCGACATCCTCGCCACGCTAGGTGCCATCTTCGGGGACGAGGCGGCAAACCCCGTGCAGTACACCGAGAAAAGCTGGCCCGAAGATCCCTGGGCGCACGGCGGGTATGCGGCCAATCCCGCGCCCGGAGTGTGGGTCGAACACGGTGCCACGGGATGGCGCGCCCCGTGCGGGCGGATCCATTGGGCGGGTTCGGAAACGGCGAGCGTCTGGAACGGCTACATCGACGGCGCGATCGCGTCCGGGCAGCGTGCTGCTGACGAGATCATCGCTGCCGCAACGCCGTAATCGTCTTCACCGTCACCACAGATAGGAACAATCACGTGGCGCAAACTTCTGTGCTCGGCCGCGCCGGCGCAGACCTCAGCGTGTTCAGCGACCCGCGCTCGGTCGCCGTTGTCGGTGCCTCCGAGGACCCCGCGAAGTGGGGCTATTGGCTGGCCTCGGGTGCCCTGACGGGTGCCGGTCGTCGCGCGGTGCACCTGGTCAACAGCCGGACACCGCAGGTGCTCGGCCAACCGTGCGCGGCGAGCCTGCTCGATCTCCCGGAGGCTCCCGATCTGGTCGCGCTGTGCGTTCCGGCCGCCCACATCGACACCGTGGTCGACGAAGGCCTGCAGCGCGGCGCGCGCGGTTTCCTCGGGATCACCGCAGGCGTCGCCGACGAGCGGGCCCTGGCGGCGCGGATCGCCGCCCACGGAGCCCGGCTGATCGGCACCAACAGCCTCGGAATCTACGACGCCAGCAGCGACCTGCAGCTGATGTGGGGCAGCCTCACGCCCGGGCCGCTGGCCATCGTCTCGCAGAGCGGGCAGCTCGGTTCCGAACTCGCCGCGATGGGGCTGCGCCACGGCCTGGGGGTGTCCCGGTTCGTGTCGATCGGCAACCAATCAGATGTCACCGCAGTCGAATTGCTCGCCGACCTGGCCGGTCACGACGCCACCCGGGTGGTGGTCGTCTACCTGGAGAGCTTCACCGATGGAGAGGCCCTGTTCGACACCCTCGCCGCGCTGCGCGCGACGGGCAAGCCGACGGTGCTGCTGACCGTGGGCTCCAGCGCCGCGAGCTCCCGGATGGCGCGCTCGCACACCGGATCGCTGACGTCGTCGCTCGACCTGGTCGACGCGGCATGCCGCGCCGCGGGTGTGGTGCGGGTCAAGACGCCTGCAGAGGTCATCGACGCCGCGCGCACGCTGCTGGCCGCGCCCGTGCCCAACGGGCGGCGCATCGCGATCGTCGGGGACAGCGGCGGGCAGAGTGCGATCGCCGCGGACGTGGCCTCGGAGCGGGGGCTCACGGTCGCGCCGTTCCCCGAATCGCTGCGCGAGTCCCTCGCCGGGATGCTGCCCGCGGGTGCGGCATGCGCCAATCCGGTCGACCTCGCCGGGGCGGGGGAGAAGGACATCGAGAGCTACGCAACGGTTGTCGAGCAGGTCGCGGCGACGCCCGGCATCGACGCCGTGGTGATGACCGGATATTTCGGGTGCTACTCGCAGGACATCCCGGCGCTGGCGGCCGCCGAGGTCGCGGTCGCCCAGCGGCTCGGTAGGCTCGTCGATGCCACCGGCATCCCCGTCGTGGTGCACACCATGGGCCCGGAATCGACGACGGCGCAAGCACTCTGGAGTTGTGGGGTACCTGCGTTCGGCTCGATCGAGGCCGCAGCGGGCGCGTTGGCCCACGCCGCCGAACTGTGCGCACGCCCCGCCGTCGACTCGGCCGCAACGGAGGCGACACCCGACACCGCGGTGAACCCCGGCTACTGGGCGGCGCGGGAACTGCTGGCGCAGAAGGGAGTTGCCTTCCCCGCTGGTGCGGTGGTCAACACCGGTGCCGACCTGGCGACGCTGGGCGCGCTGCAAGCGCCGTACGTGCTCAAGGCCGGATGGCTGGAGCACAAGAGCGAAGTCGGTGGCGTCCGAATCGGTCTCGCCGACGCTGCCGAGCTGCACGCGGCGTTCGAGGACATGCACGGCCGGCTCGGTGACGGCGATTATGTCGTCGAAGAGCAGGACGTGCGCGACGGCGCCGTGGAGGTTCTGGTCAGCGCGCGGCGTGACCCGCAACTCGGCGCCTTCGTGGTCGTCGGTGCGGGCGGCACGGAAACCGAGGTGCATCAGGACGTCCGCGTCGAACGTGCGCCGGTGTCACACGCGGCCGCCCGGCACATGCTCGACGACTTGCGCATGGCCCCGCTGCTGCGGGGCTGGCGCGGACGGCCCCCGGTCGACATCGACGGCCTGGCCGATCTCGTGGTGGCGGTCTCCGAATTGATCGCCCACCGCCGCGACATCGCCGAGGTCGAGCTCAACCCGGTGCGGGCCACACCGCACGGGGCCATCGCGGTGGACGCGCTGGTGATCCCCGTGGCAGGGCAAGAACATTGCGAATCAACGGAATTGGGAGACGACACGTGACAACACCGGACACTTCGACCGAATTCACCGGCCGGGTCGCACTGGTGACCGGCGGTGGCAGCGGGATCGGTCAGGCCATCGCGGTGCGGTGGGCCGCGGCCGGCGGCACCGTCGCGGTGCTGGGGCGCCGCAAAGAAGCCCTCGAGGAGACCGTGCGCCTGGCCGAGGCCCATGGCGTGACCGCCGAAGCGGTCGTGTGCGACGTGCGTGATCACGTCGCCGTCGCGGACGCCGTCGACGACGTCGTCACCCGGCACGGCCGCATCGACGCGTTGGTCAACAACGCGGCAGGCAACTTCGTCGTGCCGTCGGAGGACCTCTCGCCCAACGGCTGGAAAGCGGTCACCGACATCGTCCTCAACGGCACCTTCTACTGCACGCACGCGGTCGGACGGCACATGCTGGCCCAGGGCGGGGGCACCATCCTCAACGTCATCGCCAGCTATGCCTGGCACGGCCACCCGGGCACGGTGCACAGCGCCGCGGCCAAGGGCGGCGTGGTCGCCATGACCCGCACCCTTGCGGTGGAATGGGGAGCCCGCAACGTCCGGGTGAACTGCATCGCCCCCGGCCCCACCGAAACCCAGGGCGCTGGAGCGGCGTTGTGGCCCACCGCCGAGGCCCGTGCCGACGTGCTGGCCAGCGTGCCCGCAGGCAGGTTCGCGAGCCCCGAGGAGATCGCCGAGTCCGCCGCATTCCTGCTCAGCGACCGCGCCGCGTTCGTCACCGGCGATGTGCTGGTCGCCGACGGCGCCCAGTGGCTGGGCAAGGCGATCTACACCGACCCGCTTGCTCGTACCTGAAACCGCACGAGCCCAACAACTTTCACCACCGAAGAGGAGACCAGACATGCAGACCACCAATATCCCGGCCTGGCCGCTCAGCGATGAGCAGCGCCAGATCGTCGAGCTGTGCCGCGACTTCGCCGCCAAGGAGATCCGGCCCCGCGGCCGCGAGGTCGACGAGGCCGACACCGTCACGCCGGTCGACATCTTCCACAAGGCCGCCGAGGTCGGCATCACCGACTTCATGATTCCCGAGGAGTTCGGCGGCGGCGGCTTCACCGATGTCTTCACGCAGTGCCTGGTGCAGGAAGAACTGTGCTGGGGCGATCCCGGTATCGGCAACCTCGTGTGCTCGAACGGCTTCTTCTCCGATCCGATCATGGTGCTGGGTACCGAGGATCAGAAGAAGCGCTGGCTGACCCCGCTGACCGGGCCGAAATCGCCGATGACCTCGCTGGCCACCACCGAGCCGGAATCCGGCTCGGACGCCGCGTCGATCGTCACCACCGCGACCCGAGTCGAGGGCGGCTACCGCATCAACGGTCAGAAGGCGTGGATCTCCAACGCCGGCGCCGCCGAGTTCTACGTCATCTTCGCCAAGACCGACCCCACCAAGCGGTCGGGCGGCGTGACCGCATTCCTGGTCCACCGCGACGCCCCCGGAATGACCTTCGGCGAACCGATGAAGAAGATGGGGCAGCGCGCCATCGTGTGCCGCGAGATCTTCCTCGACGACGTGTTCGTCCCCGAGCAGGACCGACTCGGCGAAGAGGGACAGGGCTTCTACGGCCTGATGGGCACTTTCGACATCTCGCGGGTGGTGCTCGGTGCGGCCGCCGTCGGTGCGGCGCGGGCTGCCTACGAGTACGCGCTGGACTACGCCAAGACGCGAAAGCAGTTCGGGGTGGCGATCATCGAACACCAGGCGGTGGCGTTCCGGCTCGCCGAGATGGCGACCCGCATCGAATCGGCCCGCCTGCTGGTGCTGCACGCCGCCCGGGTGATCGACAGCGGCGCGCCGGCGCGTGGGCTGGCAGCGATGGCCAAGCTCACGGCGTCCGAGACGGCCATGTTCGTGACCCACGCGGCGGTCCAAACCCTTGGCGGCTGGGGATATTCGCGTGAGTACCCGGTGGAGCAGTGGATGCGTGACGTCAAACTGGAGGAGATCGAGGAGGGCACCTCGGACATCATGAAGCTGGTGATCTCCCGCAACCTCGGCTGACCCGGCCGGGCATTGTTGATTGAACGTACAGTTATCGGACTTGTACGATCGGCCCAGCAATGCCGAGCTGATCCGGAGAGCCGATGCCACGTCCCAGCGTTGAGGCCGAGCGGCGGCCGCAGATCTTGTCTGCGGCCTGCGAGGTGATCGCGCAGATAGGCATCCCGGCGCTGCGGCTGTCGGACGTGGCCAAGGAGGCCGGCGTCAGCTCCGGCACTGTCCACTACTACTTCGAGACCAAGCGCGACGTCATCACCGCGGCGTTCGAGTTCAACCTCGCCGATTCGCTGGCGCGTCGGCAGGAATTGCTGAGCTCGGAGAAGGACAGTCTGGCCATCCTGCACGATCTCGTGCAGTCCTACCTGCCCACCGACGAACGTTCTCGGCGGGCCTGGAAGGTGTGGCTGGCGCTGTGGGCAGAAGGCAGCCGCGACCCGGTGCTGCAGGAGATCAACGACCGGCTCTACGGTCAGTGGCGTGACGTGGTGGCCGGGGTGATCCGGTCGGCGCAACACCAGGAACTGGCCCGATCGGGTGACCCAGTTGTGCTGGCCAACATGCTCATCGGCATGCTCGACGGGCTCGCGGTGCAGGTGCTCCTCGGCTCGCAGAGCATGTCCTTGGAAGCGATGCAGGAGACCTGCAAGGCGTTCATCGGTGACGTCATCGCCCGGTGAATCGGGGCGCTGCCGTAGTAGGGTCGAGATGATTGCTGTCGGTGGGAGTAGGCGATGAGAACGGTTGGCGCGCTCGGATTGCTGGTGTCCGCCGTCTTACTGACGGCGGGGTGTACCAAGGTCGTCGACGGCAATGTGGCGGCTGCCCACGGTTTGGCGCCGCGCCCGCTGAGCGGTCAATCCGTCGAAAAGGCACTGCCCGACATCGGACAAGTGGAGAAGCTCGTCGGTGAAACCCTCGCCGAGGACACCTACGTACCGCCGATCTCGGGTGGTCTCGACGACCTGCCCAACGGTTTGGCCACCGAACAGGATGCGACACCGCACGACTGCGTCACGGTCTCGAGTCCCATGCAGCGCAGCACCTACGAATCCGCTGACGTCACAGGCGCTGCCAGCACACAGTGGAAAGGCGACCAGTCCGACGGTGCGGTGCTGGCCGTCGACGTCGGTGTGGTTGCCCTCGGTAGCGTGGCCGATGCCAATGCACTGTTCGCCGGGTTCGCCAAGCAGTGGAAAGACTGTCAGGGCCAGACGGTGACGCTCGTGAGGGAGTCGGTTCGCGGTGGCTACTACACCGACGCGATCACCGACGTGCGGGAGACCGGTTCGGTGATCGCGGCCACCGTCGAATTCGGCCACACCACAGACCAGTCGACCAGCCCGGTGGCCCGCGCCATCGGCGTGCGGGCCAACTGCCTCGTCGAGATCGAGGTCGCGTTCTACAGCGATGCGGTCACATCGGGCAAGCCGTCGAATGTCGACAGCGTCGCCATCGACATCGCGCGCGCGATGATGGACCGCGTCGAGGAACTCACCTGACCTTCTTCCCGCGAGGAGACACGCGCGAGGAGACACGCGCGAGCAGACACGTAAGTCCGCGACACGCCGGTTTTCGCGGACCTTTGCGACTGCTCGCGCATGGAATGTCAGTTGGCTTCTGGCTGAGCGCAACTCTGTAACCGGAGCGGCGGCGACCGTAGCGTCGGCTCAGTGCCCAAAGAACTACATCTGCTCGCTTTCGGCAACACCCGCTCCGCAGGCCCCTGGCGGCATCCCGGCATCGACAACAGCACCGCCGGGGTACGGCGGCGCCTGATCGAGCACGCCCGAACCGCCGAGGCGGGAACTTTCGACGCGCTGTTCTTCGCCGACGGACTCAACTACGGACCGCCCGCGACGTGGGCCTACAAAACGCCGGAGGACTTCGAACCGCTGACCGCGACGGCGGCGCTGTCCTCGGTGACCGAGCACATCGGCCTGGTCGTCACCGGGTCGGCAACCTTGCAACATCCGTATCACCTTGCCCGCCAACTGCTCTCACTCGATCACCTCAGTGGTGGCCGAGCCGGCTGGAACCTGGTCACCAGCTTCGCGCAGGCCGCCGCCGACAACTTCAGCGCCAACGGCGTCGTCGACCACGACGAGCGGTATCGCATCGCCGAAGAGGCCCTCGACGTGGTGCGCAAGCTGTGGGACGGGTGGGGCGAGGACACCGTCGTCGAAGACCGCGAAGCCGGGATCTTCCACGACGTCACCAGGATTCGTCCCGCCAACCACCACGGACGGTACTTCGACGTCACCGGTCCGCTCGGCGCTTCCCGGTCGGCGCAGGGCCAGCCTGTGCTGTTCCAGGCCGGCTCGTCGGAGACCGGGCGCGCCTTCGCGGCCCGCCATGCCGAGGTCATATTCACCAGCCACGGCAACCGGGCCCGTGCGCAGGAGTTCTACCGCCAGATCCACGCCGCGAGCGTGGGCCGGGCGCGGCCGCCCCTGATCACACCGTCGCTGCGGTACGTGGTCGGGTCCACCGAGGACGAAGCCAAGCGCGCCGAACGCGAGGAATACCAGTACTTCAGCCCGGAGTATCAGGCGGGGTGGTTGCTGGAGGTCGACGTCGACGTCACCGGCGCGGACCTCGACGGCCCCGTGCCTGCGTCGGCGTTCCCGAAGCACACCGAGACGCATCAGACCGCGCTGGCCGGTTACCGCGCGCTCGCCGCCGACGGCAACCCCACCGTGCGAGAGTTCCTGTATCGCACCGTGAACGGTTGGGGCGCCTCGGTCGTCGGCACCCCTGAACGCATCGCCGACGAGATCGAGGAGTGGTTCAGTACGGCGGCCGCCGACGGCTTCGTCCTGCGTGACACCGGATTGCCCGGACAGACCAAGTTGTTCGTCGAACAGGTGGTACCGGTGCTGCGCAAACGCGGCCTGTTCCGCCACGAATACACCGGGACGACGTTGCGCTCGCATCTCGGCCTGGAGGTGCCCGCCCGATGACCTCGCGAGATCCGTTCGTGCTGGCCGCCTTCACGATGTCGACGGTGTCGCACGGCAACTTCGGGTTGTGGCGCCACCCACAGGATCAGACCTCCCACTACACCGACATCCGGTACTGGGTGGAGCTGGCGAAACTTCTCGATACCGGCGGATTCGACGCCCTGTTCGTCGCGGACGCGGTCGGCCAGCTCGATGTGTTCGGCGGCGACGCGGCCGCGGCGCTGACCCGTGCGGTGCAGACGCCGGTGACCGATCCGCTGCTGGCGGTCTCGGCGATGGCCGCCGCGACAACCCATCTCGGCTTCGGTATCACGGTGTCCACCACCTACGAGAGCCCGTATCTGCTGGCGCGCAAGTTCAGCACGCTCGATCATCTCACCGGTGGCCGCATCGGCTGGAACATCGTCACGTCGCTACTGGACAGTGCCGCGCGCAACATCATCGGCCGCGACCGGCAGATCCCACACGACGAGCGTTACGCCATGGCCCAGGAATTCCTAGAGGTCACCTACAAGCTGTGGGAAGGATCCTGGGAGGACGGCGCAGTGGTCCGCGACCGGGAAGCCGGCGTCTACACCGATGCGGCGAAGGTGCACGGCATCGGTCACGAGGGCAGGTATTTCACCGTTCCCGGTGCGCATCTGGTCGAGCCGTCGCCGCAACGGACCCCGGTGTTGTTCCAGGCCGGAACGTCCCCCGCCGGACGGGAATTCGCAGCGCGCAACGCCGAGTTGGTGTTCGCCAGCGATCCGCGGCCCGAGGTGCTGCGCGCCAACATCGACGACGTCCGCAGGCGCGCGGTGGCCCACGGCCGCAATCCCGATGCGATCAAGTTCTTGACCTCCATCGAAATCGTCACCGACACCACCGATTCTGCGGCAAGGGCCAAGGCCGACGAACTGTCCCGCTACCACGATCTGGATGCCGGACTGGTGCTGCTCTCGGCGCTCAGCGGCGTCGACTGGTCCACCTACGGCGTCGACCGGCCCATCGAACAGTTCGACACCGACGCCAGCCGCTCGATTCTCGCCGCGGTGGGGGACAGTCGAATCACCTTGCGCGACTATGTCGGGGGACTCGGAGGTTTCGGCGGGCAGCTGTTCGTCGGGGCGGCCGCCACGGTGGCCGACGAACTGGAGGCCTACGCCGAGCGCACCGGGGTCGACGGGTTCAACATCGCCTACCACGTCACTCCGGGCAGTTTCGCCGACGTCGCCGAATATCTGATACCCGAGCTGCGTCGGCGTGGCCGGGCCAGGACTACGGACAGTCCAACCACCCTGCGGCAGCGGCTGTTCGGCGGTGACTCCGCGGTGCTGCCGCCGGACCATCCCGGCGCCGGTTTCCGGCTGGCAAAAGAATCCCGCCGATTCGATAACTGACGCCGCCGCCGATGTTGCGGCATCGTCATGACCATCTAATTCATTGTGCCCCTGTCAGTTACGGCAGAAAGGTATGCAGCATGACCACAGTCGAAGATGAGCCATCCGTCACCGTCGGGGGCCGGAGTCTGACGGCCGCCGAATCGACCGGGCTGGAATCCGAAGCACTCGGGGCCTGGGGCGTCTTCGCGCAGGGCTTGGCCGCGGCGGCGCCCAGTGTGGCACTCGCCACCGTGCCGTTCTCCTTGTTCGTCGCGGCAGGCAAGGGCGCGGCGTGGGCGGCGGTCGTCGGTCTGGTGATCGTCATCCTGGTCGCCACGACGATCAGCTTCCAGGCCAAGCGAACCGTCTCGTCAGGGTCGCTGGGCACCTATACCGGTAACGGTCTCGGTCCGGGTTTCGCCTACGCGGCCGGGTTCAGCCTGCTGTTCGGTTACATCGGATTCGCCACCACGGGCACGCTCGGCGGTGTGCTCTACCTCGACGCGTTCCTCGAATCCATCGGGCTCGGGTCGCAAGCCGCGTGGTTCCGGCTGTTGCTGGTGGTCGCGGTGGTCGCCGTCGCGGTGTACCTGCCCTACCGCGGCGTGTCGCTGGCCGCGAAATACGAACTGGCATTTGAACTTCTCGCGATCGCCTCCATTCTGGTGATCATCGTCGCGTCCTACATCGGTTACGGCTTCCACGTGGACTGGGATCAGTTCAACCCGTCGCACCTGGGCTCGAGTGCAACCTTCATCGCCGCCGTCACCGCGGTTGGCTCCTATGCCGGGTTCGAGAGCGTCGCCTCGCTGGGCGCCGAGGCCAAGGACGCGCACCGCAGCATCGCGCGTTCGCTGCTGAGGGTCGTGCTGCTGCTCGGTGTGCTCTACATCTTCGCGACCTATCCGCAGATCCTGCATTTCGGTGAGATCGACGGCGACAAGGCGGTGCTGCCGCAACTCGCCGGCACCGTCGGCGTGGGGTGGGTGAATCAGGTTGTGAGCGCGACGGTATCGGTGGCCTTCATCGTGTTCGTCACGGCCGTCACGACCGCCGCGGCACGATCGCTGTTCACGTTCGCCCACGAAGGTGCGCTGCCGAAGGTGTTCGCGAAGGTGCACCCGTCGCACAAGACACCGTGGACCGGGGTGGTGTTCGTCGGTATCCTGGCGCTGATCTTCTCGGCGGTCGCGACGTTCAGTTCGGCGGGCCGGCTGGTGTTCGATGTTTACGGCGGTTACGTCGCCAACTGGGGCTTCCTGATCAGTTACCTGCTGGTGGTGATCGCCACCCCGATCTGGCTGCGCAAGATCAACGCCTTGACACCGCTGCGGCTCGGGGTTTCGGTGGCCGCGACCGTCGGCATCGGCTACGTGATCTTCAGCAACTTCTACCCGGTGCCCGAGTTCCCGTTCAACATCCTGCCTTTCGTGTTCGGCGCCATCCTGCTGGCCGGTCTGGCCTGGTACTGGTACCTCAAGAAGACCAGGCCCGAGGTGGCCCAGCGGGTCGGCACCATTCAAACCCTCTCGGAGGCCGAACAGCAGCGGCTCACCGATGAAGGCATCCTCGGAGTGCTGCAGGAGCAGCGCGGTGACGACGACTCCGATCGGCAGCAGGATCCGGTGGCACCGTGACGATCACCGACCACCGCCCGCCGCAGAGCGTGTCGGCCGCCGAGATCACCTCGGCGGACCTGCCGCTGATCGCCGACTTCCTTGCCACCACACCCGGGTTGGCCGGACGCAAGTTCGCTGCCGATTCCCGCGACGTGGCAGAACAACTCGACGGCGCGTACCCGGGCGCTGCGCTGGTCTTGCGGAGCGAGACCGGCGCGGTACTGGGATACGCGGTGCTGCACCGGCCCGACGGGGTGGAACCAGAAGTACTCGGCGACTTCGTCTTCCATCCGGGCGTGGCGCGAGAAGCGGTCGACGGCGTTGTCGCCGACATCGTCGATCGCTTCCACCGGGTCGCCGTGGCTGACGCGTATCTGCGGACCTTCATCGGCGCCGACCAGCCCGCGGCGATCGCCGCGCTGGCCGAGCGGGGCGCCCGGGTGGAGCGGCAGTTCATCAGCACCCGCAAGTCCCTGCTCGACGAAGACCCCGCAGAACTCGATGCGGCGCACATCGAGGGCTTGACCGTACTGTCGTGGCCGGAGGTGATCGACGGGGGTTTCGCCGAGCAGGTCAGGCAGCTGCAGTACGACACCTTCAGTGAGCATTTCGGCAACATGTCGAAGACACCGCAGCGCTGGCAGCACCATCTCGAAAGCCGCTCTTTCGCACCTGATTTCAGCATCGCCGCGGTCGACGACGGTGGTGAGGTGGTCGGTTACGTGCTCGGGTCGACCTACACCGTCGGGGTCGGCGCCGACGAAGAGCGCAGCGCCCACACCGATTACATCGGGGTGCGGCGGGAGCGGCGGCTGCGGGGCACCGGTGAGCTGCTGCTGCGCAAGATCTGGCTGGCGGCACTGCGACGCGGCTTGACCGCGGCGTCGCTCGGCACCGACATCAACAACGCCAGCAAGGCCCACCTGTTGTATCGCAGGTTGGGCTACGTGGCGGTGCAGGATTCCTACGCCTATCGAATCGATGCCAAGGGGAGGGCATGATGACCAGAGCCACAACGTATCTCAAACGCCCGACAGGGTACGACGCCGAGCTCAGATCGGTGTTCCGACCGATCTTCGACCGGATCGCCGAAGGCAACCCGCAGCGCGAGGCCAACCGGGAATTTCCCCATGAGCAGGTGCGCTGGCTCGGCGAGGCAGGGTTCGGCACGCTGCGAATCCCGGCCGAGCAGGGCGGTTTCGGCGCGTCACTGGAGCAGACGTTCCTGCTGCTCGCCGAACTGGGAGAGGCCGACGCCAACGTCGCGCACATCTGGCGCAACCACCTCGCATTCGTCGAGGATCGGCTCAACGCGCCGGTGTCCGAGGACAACGGGGCCTGGCTCAAGCGTTTCCTGGCAGGTGAATTCGTCGGCGGCGGTTGGACCGAGGCCAACAATGTGACGTTGGCGAACCTGCTCACCACGGTCACCCCGGAAAACGGGCACTGGGTGGTCAACGGCGCGAAATACTATGCGACGGGCAGCTTGTACGCGGACTGGCTCGACGTCCTCGGCCGCGGTGACGACGGGCAACTGTGGACGGCACTCGTCCGCGCCGACGACCCGGGGGTCACGCTCGTCGACGACTGGCGCGGGTTCGGCCAGCGCACCACCGCCAGCGGGTCGGCGCGGTACGACGGGGCCCGCGCCGAGCGTGGCAATGTCTTTCCCGCCGCCGAGCGGTTCACCTACCAGGCGCACTTCTATCAGATCGCGATGCTTGCGGTACTCACCGGAATCACGCGCGCGGTACTGCGCGACGGCACGGCTGCTCTCAAACGACGCAGCCGCAACTACCCGCAGGGCCTGGCGGAGTTGCCTGCTGCGGATCCGCAGCTGTTGCAGGTGATCGGTGAACTGTCGGCCGAGGCGTTCGCCGCCGAGGCCGCCCTGGGGCAGAGCGCGCGCTCGTTGGACCGGATCGTCGCCGGTCGGTTGGCCGGCAGTGACGACCATGCCCGGGACCTGTTGATCGACGCCGAAGTGGCCGTCACCCAGGCCCAACTGGTCATCGTCGCCGCCGCGCAGCGGGCCACCACGCGGGTGTTCGACGCGCTCGGCGCCTCAGGGGTTTCCGAACAGCTCGGCCTGGATAGGCACTGGCGCAACGCGCGCACGCTCGCATCCCACAACCCGGTGGTCTACAAAGCGCGGATCCTCGGTGACTGGTTCGTCAACGGCACCGACCCGGTGTCCGACCTGGCCTCTCTGGGCCGCGGCGGGCAGGGCAACTGACTCAGACCTGCACCCGCAGCACCGCCTTGCCGGGGACCCGTCGGCCCAGCAGGGCCTGGGCGGCCGCCGAGATGTTGTCCCACGAGTCGCGCAAGCCGATCTGCGGGTCGAGCTCGCCGTCGGCCAGCAGCGTCAGCAGGTACTGCAGGTCGGCCTGAAACGGCGCGCGAACAGTGAACGGCTCCAAGCGTTTCCGGTTGCCGCGGCGGCGTTCCTGCTCAAAGTTGATGGTGGTGGGCTCGTTGGAGGCCATGCCGATGGACTGCACCGAGCCACCGTCGTCGACCAGGCTGAAGGCCTGAGCGAGCAACTTTCCACCGACGTTGTCCAGCACCCCGAACACCGGTTCGGTCACCGGGTCCAAACCGACGACCACCTCGTCCGCGCCCAATTCGGTGAGGCCCTCACCGCGGGACGGGTTGCCCACCGCGGCGATCACGTGCGCACCTGCCCGCGCCGCCAACTGGACCGCGAAACGGCCGACACCGCCGGACGCGCCCGTGATGAGTACGCGTCGGCCCACCACGGGGCCGAGGGCCCGCAGCGCCTGCAGCGCCGTCACCCCGGCCACGGGCAGCGCCGCCGCCTCGTCGAACTCCACGAACTCCGGAAGCTCCGCGAGATTGTGCGTCGTTACGGCTCGGCGTTCGGCCCAGCCGGCCTCGCCGCTGAATCCGACCACGCGAGTGCCTTCCGGGGGACCTGATCCGTCCGAGGCGGCTCGGGTCACGACGCCCGCGGTATCCCAACCAGGTACTTCACCGGGTCGGCGCATCTGTTCGATGAAGTGCAGTTCCCCGAAATTCAACGCGATGGCGTACACGTCGATCAGCGCCTGCGAGTCGGCGACCGCCGGCTCGGTCACGTCGTCGAATCGAAGCTTTGCCGGGGCCTGCGGGTCGTAGACGATGGCTCGCATGAGAAGGCAAACCTCCGCGGGTGGCGCCACTATTCCCGGTCCGGCCCACTTCGTAAGGTATCGCGGGTGAGCGAGCAGGACCGGGTGCGCTGGGATGCCAGGTACGCCGCGTCGCCGTCGGGCCCCGAGAGCGGTCCGCCGCCCGTCTTCGCCTCCCACGTCGCCGAATTCCCGGTGGCCGGCGCCGCGCTCGACATCGCCTGCGGGCAGGGTGCAGGGTCGATCTGGCTGGCGCAGCACGGTCTCGACGTCCTCGGAGTCGATGTGTCACCGGTGGCGATCGCGACGGCCCGCGCCTGGGCGCTGCAACTCGGTGTTGCCGACCGGTGTCGATTCGACGTGGTCGACCTCGACGACGGCCTGCCCGCGGGCCCGCCCCTCGACGTCATCCTCTGCCATCGGTTCCGCGATGCCAGACTCGACCGCGCACTCGTCGACCGCTTGGCCCCCGGCGGGCTGCTCGCCATCAGCGTGCTCAGCGAGGTCGGCGGCGTACCGGGTCCGTTCCGCGCGCGGCCCGGAGAGCTGACCGCCTCGTTCGCCGATCTCGAGGTGATCGCGGCGGGCGAGGGCGACGGCGAGGCCTGGCTGGTCGCAAAAGTCGCGAACAGCCAGGCCTCTTGATAGTCGGGATGGGTGGCTGCGCTACCCGTTGACCGCGATATTGGTGATGTCAGCGTTGTTCCCGAGCGACTGCCAGGTCCAGTTGGTCACCCGGCTGGAGGTCGGCACTGTCTTGACCCGCTCGATCAGTGGGAACCAGGCCAGGTCCTGCGTCGCGATCGAGTTGGCGTCCTGCCAGTCGCTTGTCGGGTCCTGCGCAGCGAACGCCCGGTTGACGGCTTCGTTGAGTTTGGGATTGCGGTAGGTGACGCCGTTCCAGGTTCCGCCCGGTGCGAAGTCGGAGTCCAACCAGCCCCCGAGCGTCATCCTTGCGCTGTTGCCCTGCCAGTCCGGAGTCCAGTTCGTGATGGCCAGATCCCACTGGTCGAGTTTCGATTTGTCGCTGAGGAAGGCATCGAACGCGCCCCAGCTGTCGCCGGCGACGGGCGTCAGCTTGACGTTGATGCCCGCCCGCGCTGCTGAAGTCTGCACGGAGGTGGCGATCTTCTCGAACTCCGGCGTGTTGCGGTAGGCGACATTGACGGTCAGGCCCGGCTTGCCCGCCTCTGCCAGCAGTGACTTCGCCTTGTCGGGATCACCTTTGTCCTCCGGTGTGGGGTACGGATTCTTCCCGGTGTGGCCGACGATGGTCGACGTCAGGATCTCGGTGCTGGGAATCGCCGAATCCGGTCCGCCGAGGCCGCGCACGACGTCGGCCCGGTTGAGGGAGTAGTTGAATGCCTGCCGTACCCGGAGATCCTTGAAGGCCGTCTGGGCAGGTGTCTTCGGTTCCGCGGAGTTGTTCCAGCTGATGAAGATCGCCGAACCGCTGGCAGAGGTATGCAGCTGCTCCGGGTTCGCCTTCTTGTACTGCGCGATGACGTTGGCCGGGAAGGCCCGGACGTACAGCCCGATATCGGCGGTGCCCGTCTGCAACTGCTGGGAGACGGCGTCGGCGGAACTGACCGTGGTGTCGAAGACGATCTTGTCGGCGTACGCCTTTCGCGGATCCCCGCCGGAATCGTAGTTGGGGACCTTCGCCAATGTCAGTTGTTTGCCGGGGTCCAGGGACTCGATGTAATAGGGACCGCTGGAGACATAGTTCTTACGGAACTCCAGGCTGTCGGCGAAGTACTTCGACACGACCTCTTCAGGCAGCGGGGTGACGAAGTTGAGGGTGAGGATATCGAGGATGTCACTGGCCGGTTGAGTCAGTGTCAGCTGTAATGTCTTGTCATCCAAGGCTTTCAAGCCGCTGATTTCGTGAGTGTCGATGAACTTCTTGACCGCTGCGAGGTCGCCGGTGGGTACTTTGGCGAACTCGTCGGAGTATTCCTTGAAGCCTTCGAACAGCGCGTTGTAGTAGGTGATCGCGCTGACCTGTGCGTTGGGATCTGGGAACCGCTTGACCGCGTACACGAAGTCCTGCGCGGTGATGGGACGGCTGCTGGCTCCGGAGAAATTGATGTTGTCGCGCAGGTGGAATGTGTAGGTTTTGCGGTCAGGGCTGATGTCCCAGCTCTTGGCGAGATCGGGCACCACGGCGGTGTCCTTGCCGATGCTCTCCTTGTTGCCTGCGTAGGTGACAAGCTGGCGCGTGGTTGCCCTGATGACCTGCCAGGCCTCCGCGGAGTAGGCGATCAGCGGGTCGAGAGCATCGACATCGCCGACCGAGGCGACATGCAGTGTCCCGCCGTGCGACGCCGCGCGGTCTCCTGCAGCGGACTGAGTGTCGCTGTGGCCGCAGGCTGCGGCCAGCAGTGCGGTGGTCAAGGCGACCGCGATGGCGGGACGGCCTCTGAGTTTCACAGTTCGGACCTTTCTGGGTGAGCGTGCGGATTCGTCTGATCCGCAGGTTATTTGCCGCTGCGGGCCGCGGTGATGACGTCGATGGCGAAGGTGGACACCACGAAGATGACGGCACCGAGCAACGTGCAACCGATGACAACGGGAGCGTCGCCGTTGTTGGCCGCGTTGACGGCCAGACGTCCGACACCGTCGATGCCGAAGATCTGTTCGGTGATGATCGCGCCACCGAGTATCGTGGCGAATTCGATTGCGCCGAGCGTCAGGATGGGGTTGAGCGCCGCCGACAGGGCATGGTTGAAGTAGACACCGTTGGGGGACACTCCCTTCGCGCGGGCCGTCCGGATGAAGTCCTTGTTGGACACCTCGAGCACCGCCGCGCGCACCACACGCTGGAACAGGCCCAGCTCAGCGAGGACCAGGGTCAGCCACGGCAACAGCAGATGCCTCGCCCACTCCGAAGGTGAGGCACTCAGCGCGACATATCCTCCGCTGGGAAACCACTTCACGCCGGCCATCGACAGCTGGTAGTACAGCACGAACAGCAGGATCACACCCGTGACGAAAGTCGGAATCGACAGGAACACATAAGAAATCGCTGAGCTGATCCCATCGAAGACGCCACCCGGTTTTCGGGCCGCGTACACGCCGAATATTACCGACAGCGCGATCCACACGACGAGTGCACCGACGGCAAGGCTCAGCGTGGCCGGGATCTTCTCCAGTATCAGCTCGGTGACCGGGCGTTGTTCACGGTACGAATAGCCAAGGCTCGGAGGCCAATTGAGTAGACCGGTGGGAGTTCCCTTGATCTCCGGGCCGCGCACCACGTAGTGCCACAGTTGCAGGTACCAGGGAGCGTTGAGCCGCAAGCTGTTGGCGATGGCATCCACGGTCTGCTGGGATGCGTTCTCCGGAGCCAGCATCCGCGCCGGGTTCTGGTAGGCGATCTTGGTGAGCCCGAAGGTCACGAGCACCACCGTGAACACCGTGAGGACCATCCGGATGGAACGCCAGAGCAGGGTTCGTCTCACCGAACCACGCTCGGGTCGAAGCGGTTACGCAGCGCGGTACTCAGTACGTTGAAGCCGAGCACCGTGAGGAACAGCGCGCCGGCCGGTGCGATGAGCATCAGCGGCTGAGACTGATAGAGCGCGGTGTCCTGCGCATTGGCGATCATGGTGCCCCAGCTGGGGGTTGGTGGCCGGATGCCGACCCCCAGATAGGAGAGCGACGCCTCCGCGATGATGTTGACCGGCAGCTGAACCGCCCAGTAGATGACGATGGTCGGGGCTATGTTCGGCAGGATCTCGCGCAGGATCACCCGCCAAGGCGGGCTGCCCGCCCCGATCGCCGCCAGCACGAACGGCTTTGACTTGATCTCAAGAACCGAGTTTCGGACCAGCCGAGCGAAATACGTCCACGAGAACAGCGCGATGATGCCGATGACCACGACGATCGGATCGACCAAGGTGGTACCCGCCGTGCCCCGGTTGAGGGTTACCACGCTCAGCGCTGTGACCAGGAAGGGAAACGCCAGTGCGATGTTGGTCAGCTCGGACAGCGCCGCGTCCAGCCGTCCTCCGAAGTAGCCGCCGGTCAGTCCGACGACGGCGCCGACGAGCATCGCGATCGTGGTGGCGGGTATCCCGATGGCCAGGGATACTCGCGCGCCGTACAGCGTGCGGATGAGTACGTCGCGGCCACTGCCATCGGCGCCGAACAGGAATCCGTGTCCGCCGGTGATCGGTAGCCCTGTCGCATCGAGGGTTTCATCGGGAAACTGCTCGTTCGGTCCATGGCCGATGACCGCGGCAACCACCGGGGCCGTCAGTGCGGCCAGCAGCACCACCCCGACGATGACCGCACCTGCGATCAGACTCGGGTCGCGCAGCAGCACACGTACCTTGCCGCCGCGAACGGGCGTTGGGTTATCGGTGCCGACAGAGGGTTTCAGCAGCAGATCGGTCATGAGGCCTTCAGTCGAGGAATGGCATCGAGCAGTCGGCGGGTGTACGCCGAGCGGGGTGCTGCGAAGACCTCGGAGGTGGCACCGATCTCTTCCACCCCATCCGGTCCGAGCACGATCACGCGGTGTGCGATCGACGACACCACACCCAGATCGTGGGTGACGAACAAGAAGGCGGTGCGGTGCTCGCGCACCAATTGCAGGACCAGAGAGATGATCTCAGTCTGAGTCGTCACGTCGAGAGAGGACAGGGCTTCGTCGGCGACGATGAGCCGGGGTTGCAACACCAGGGCCCTGGCGATCGCGGCGCGCTGCCGTTGGCCACCGGACAGCTCGGCAGGGTAGCGGTCCAGCAGCACGTGGGGGAGGCGGGCGTCGTCGGCGGCGGCGCTCACCCGGGCTGCCACAGCGTCGCGGTCGACACGGTGGGCATGCAGCGGCTCAGCGAGGGATCCTGCGATGGTTCGGCGCGGATTGAGGCTCGCATACGGGTCTTGGAACACCAGTTGCACATCGCGGCGCGAGGTGGCCGACAGTGGCGGCACACCGTCGGCGATGCCGGTGGGAAACCGCGTTCCGGCCAATGTGATCTCGCCCGCGTCCGCGTATTGCAACCCGGCGATGATCCGGCCGATCGTGGATTTTCCCGAACCGGATTCGCCCACCAGACCCACGATCTCACCCGGGTCGACGGTGAAGTCCAGACCGTCCACGACGGTCCTGCGATGCCGTCGTATCCGGGTCGGGTAGCTCTTGCGCAATCCCCGCACGGTCAGCAGTGGTTGGCCGGAACGCTCGATGGTGTCCCGCGGTGGGACCTCCACGGTATGCACTTTGGAGGCCGACAGCAGGGCGCGGGTGTATGGCTCCTGGGGGTCCCCGTAGATCTGCTCCCGGGAACCACTTTCGACGACGCGGCCGTCCTTGACCACGGTCACCGTGTCGGCGATCTCGTGGACCACACCGAGGTCGTGACTGACGAAGAGTATTGCGGTGCCGTGCTCGCGTTGCAGTCGCTTGAGCAGTTTGAGAATGCCGGCCTGGACGCTGACATCCAGTGCTGTGGTCGGTTCGTCGGCGATGATGAGCGACGGGTTCAATGCGATTGCCATCGCGATCATCGCGCGTTGCCGCATGCCGCCGGAGAATTCCGCAGGGAAGCTGTCGTAGCCGTCGGTCGGAATGCCGACTTCGGTGAGCAACTCCTCGACCCGATTGCGTCGTTGCCGCCTGCCGGTGCCGGTGTGGATCCGCAGCACCTCGTCGATCTGGTGTCCGATCGATTTGAACGGGTGCAGATTGCTCTGCGGGTCCTGGAAGACGAAACCGATGTCCTTGCCGAGGATTCGGCGTAGTTCCCGATCGGGCGAGGACAGCAGGTCGCGGTCGGCGAACCGGACCGAACCGGTCACGCGGGCACGGGAATCGAGCAGCCGAGTGGCGGCGAGCAGCGAGACGCTCTTTCCGGATCCGGATTCGCCGACGATCGCCGCGGTCTGGCCGGCCTCGACCGAGAAACTGATGGATTCCACCGCTTGCACCACTCGCCGTCCGCGCGCGCGGTTCCCGGTGTGAAATGTGACGGCGAGGTCGGTGACCTCAAATAACGTCATCGCGCGTACGCCGCCATGACCTCACCGAACTCATGGGACCATGGTGGACCAGGAAACGTTGGTGGCCAACGGTTTCGATCACACCGAAGTTTTGGCCCGCGGGTCGGGCGGCGATGTCAGAACAGGATGCCGCTGTGCGGTTGCAGCGGGACGGAGAACAGGCGATCGGCAGCCGCCAGCGCGGTGGGATCGGCTACGCGCACCGACCCGTTGAGAGCCAAGGTGCGCCACGACGTGGCGCCCAGCAGCGCTGCGGCCACCGCACCGACGCCCGCCTCCAATTGCGCCTCGCCGCTCACCGTGCCGGCACCGGACGCCGAGATCGAATAGGTTCCCGAGTTCTCCGGTATCAGTTCGTCGTGAACCCGCAGAGTGAACGCGCCGCCGTCGTTGTACGTTCGAGCGCCCAATACAGCTGGGACATCGACGATCCGCAGCCATGTTTCGTCGCGAACCCCCAGGCTGCGTGCCGCCCGCCGGTCGGTGAGCAGCCACGGCAGGGGATCGTCGGTTGGCAGCATTTGGAACACCACCCGGTCGACGAGATCGAGGTCGAGGAAGAAACGCACCAGGCCGAGATAGGCGTGCTCGGTGGGCGCGACGAGATCGTCGACGACCACGCTGCGGTGCTCGCTGGTGAACCATGCTTCTGTATCGGCAGGGTGATATCGGGCGAAGCCGGATTCCGCACCGGCCTCACCGTGAACCACCGTGTGGCTGACTTCGCCGGCCTCCGCGGCCCGCAGCCTGCGCGACTGCCACCAGACCTCCGGCCGGTCGATGGTGCCCGGCCGCTCGGACGGGTTGGCGGCGTAGATCTGTGGCAGTAGTCGCCAGGATTCGTCGGGTTCGATCAGCCGGACGGGCCCGCCTTGCGGCACGTCCGGCCGGGTGCGGGCGCGTGTCGTCGACACCTCCACTGCGGTGGAGAAACTGGCGACCGCGTAGCCGAACCGCTCGTAGATGGTGGCTTCCGACGCTCGCAGCGTCGCCACCACCTCTCCTCGATCTCGAATGTCGCGCAGCTGGTGCCGCATCAGTTCCGTGGCAATCCCACGTCGGGTGTGCGACGGCAGTACGCCGACGTGGGTGACCGCGGCGTGGCCCACCCGTTTGCCTCCCGGCAAGGTCAGTGAACTCGCCGCCGAGTCGGTGGTGCCGACCAGCCGTCCGTCGAGGAACGCGCCGAACGTACGCCCCGGTTCGAGCAGCCGTCCGATGAGGTCACGCTGGCGCTCGTTCAGCGGTGGGAACCCGATCATCGCGGTACGAAAGATGTTGCTCGCGTGGATCAGATCGTCGTCGGACTCCAAGATCCGGATATCGGGGCTCATGACACTTCCCGGTTCATCGCTGTGCCGACACCGCCGTACGTACAAAGCGGGTCTCGCCATCGATGATCGTGGCGACGGCCGAGCCTTCGCCCGCCTCGACGATGGCAGCCAGGGTATCGGCCGCGGTGGATTCCTCGATGCCGAGAACGGTGATATCCGCGAGCTTCCCGGCGGTCAGGGTGCCGAACTCGTCACCGAGGCCCATCGCGGCCGCGCCCCCGGCCGTCGCCGCGGTGAAGAGCCTCGCATGCAGATCCGGCGCGGTGTAACCCTGGTCTCGGGCGATGCGGTGCAGCGCCGCGACATCGGCCAGCACATCCACCGACGGGCTCGACGACAGTGAATCGGTGCCGACCGCAATGGGATTGCCTTCCCGCAGGTAGTCCGCAACAGGTGCGGCGTCCAAGCCGAGGACCTCGTTGGAACGCGGGCACAAAGCCACCACGGTGCCTGTGTCCCGCAATCTGGCGCGGTCGTCGGCGTCGACGTAGATACCGTGGGCGATGTGGGTGTGCGCGCCCAGCACCCCGAGGGTGTCGGCGTAGATCACCGGACGTACCGCGGCGCCACCTCCGCGTAACAAGGCGAATTCACCGTGTCCCCAGGCCCGCCATTGCTCGGCCAGCGGTCCGGCACCGTCGGCGATGTAGTCGTGCTCGGCGGACGATTCGGCGACGTGGACGTGGCTGCGCAATCCGAGCTCTCGGGCCAGCCTGCCCAGGTCGTCGAGCACCCCGGTGTCGAGGGAATACGGTGCGTGCGGCGACAACCCGACCGGGCCGGTGGCCTGCGCCAGTACTGCGAGGGTCTCCTGCCGGCCGCGCTCCGACCAGTCGGTGTCATGCCACGCCATCACCTCCCAGTAGGCGATTCCGTGCATCCGGCCGGCAGACAGCACATTGAGTGCTTCGGCATGCGTCACAACGTCGCCGATCGCGGTGGTGCCGCTGCGGATTGCGGCTTCCAGTCCCAGTTCTGCCGACGCACGCCAGTCTCCGCGGCGCGAATACTCCGCTTCGAAGGCCGTCGACCATGCTTCGAAACTGTCGTAGCTGCTCTGTCCGAGCGCAGCCATGTGGGTGTATTGCAGGTGGGTGTAGGCGTTGACCAGGCCGGGGATCAAGGTGCCTGACCATTCGACAACCTCGCCGGCACTGCGCAATTCATCCACGCTGCCAACTTCGGCGATCCGCGAACCGGTGACGGCCACTGCACCGTGACGGATGGCCCGCGTACCGGTGAGGACCCACGGTGCGGTGTGGACCCGAGTGCCGGTCATCCGACCCACAATCCGGGCATGTGGCCGGTCACCGAGGCTACCGTCGTCGCTGCGCAGAACCCGATGAGGGTCATGTCGGTGCCGTTCAACCGCAGGGTGCGCAGCCAGGTGCGGCGCTGAGATCCGAACCCTCGCAGGTCCAGTGCGTCGGCGACATCCTCGGCGTCGATGAACGCGCTGACCGTGACGGGAACAACGAGCGGCCGTAGGCGGCTGATCCGGCGCGCCGGATTGCGGGTATGTCCTGTCTCGTAACCCCGTAGTCGCTGTGCCGCAGTGGTTTCCCGTAGATTCGCTGCCAGTGTCGGGATGAACCGGAATGTCAGGTCGATACCGTAGGCGAATCGCGACGGAACTCCCAGGCGCGCGAAGGCCACCGAAAGGTCACCGGGCCGGACCGCGAAGGACAGCGGGAAACCCGTGGCCGCGATCGCCAGGAATCGAAGCAGCATCGTCACCGTGTATGACACGGTCGCAGTCGACACCGCGACGCCGATACCGGGGATCGTGAACAGTTCGGCTGCGACACCGGCGTATTGGCCTGCGCCGGCGATCACCCCGTTCACTCCGGCCAGCAGCAGCACGAACACACAGACGAACAACCAGTTGGTGCGCACCTCGGCGAACGGGATGCCTGCCGAGAGGTAGTACGCCAGCGCCAGCAGGGCGGCGACGGCCATCAGTCGGACGTCCTGGATCTGCGCGACGACGACGATGGTCAGGGCGCTGACCAGGATCAGCACCCGTGGATCGCGGCGGCCCAGGAAGGAATTTGCCGCGAGGTATCGAATGGTTTCCACTATCGGCCGGCGCGATTGGCCAGAGGCTGCCAGGCCCGGTCCAGTACCGGAACCAGGATCACGGAAACCAGTGTGGTGTTCAGGATCGCGGGTATATAGGCCGCGGTCAACCAGTACCCAAACGTGTTGCCGAGGAAGATATCGGTGACGGTGAACGAGAGGCCGACGACGACGGCGACCGCCGAGATGATGATCGCTCGAATCACCTGTCGCGACTGTGAATCCGGTTGAGGGTAGTAGTTGGCGATGAGTCCCGCGATCAAGCCCACCAGACCGTTGGCAAGGCTCCAGTTCCAGTAGGTGAGGAAGCCGAATCCCTGGATTTGGTCGACGATGGCGTTGCCGACGACACCGGTGAAAAATCCGGCGACAGGACCGAAGCGGATGCCGACGAACGGGATGATGGCAAGCGCGGGGCGCAGAGACACATTTGCGGTGCCAGGGATGATGAAGCTGAACACGCCCAGCACGCCGTAGAGCGCGGCGCCGACTGCGCCGAACACGACGGTGCGTGATGTGACGGCCCAAGGCTTCTGCGCGGAACGGGTTGCGGTCATCTTGATTCCTCCGTTATCGGGGCGCCGCTATGGCGCGGCTGAGTTGGCGGGCCAGTTCGTGCGGAGGTGGAATAGCTTCTCCGGCAAGGGATATCGATCGTGCGGCGCGAACATAGTCGGTCTCGCGCAGTACCGCCCGCCCAGTGGCCGGTGCGGTGTCGTCATGCCACAGGCCGACATTTGCGACGATCTGGCCCGGGGATCCGTCGGCAATCAACCTGCCGTCGTCGACAACGATGATCCGGTCGGAGCGCCACAGCGCCAGGTCGACGTCATGGGTGATGAAGTAGATGCTCTGAATGTCCGGCAGCGCCCAGATGGCGTCGAGGAAATGGCTGGCGGACCGCTCATCCTGGCCCGCGGTCGGTTCGTCCAAGATCAACGACCGTGGCCGCAATGTCAACGCCAATGCCAGCGCCAGGCGCCGTTGCTCGCCGAACGACAGCGTTCTCGGAGAGCGGTTCCAGATATCGGGGATGTCGGCGAGGCCGACTGTGGCGAGAGCTTCGGCAGACACCGCCTGGATTTCCGACTCGTCGAAGCCGAGGTTGCGCGGGCCGAACGCCAGCTCATCGGCGACGGTCCCGGCGAAGAGCGCCTGGGCCGGATTCTGGAACAGATACCCGCACAATGCGGTCAGTTCGGCGGCACGGTAGTCGGCGATCTCCCGGCCGGCAAAGGTGACGAGGCCGTCGAGCACCTCGACCAGGCCCACCGCGGCGCGCAGCAACGTCGACTTGCCCGCACCATTGCGGCCCAGTACCGCGATGTTTTGGCGCGCAAGCAGATCGGCCGTGACCGCGCCCAGCACCGGCGTGCCGGCGTAACCGATGCACGCGTCCTCGTACCGCAGCAGCGAGGGGCCCGGTACGGCCGGCGCCGTCGTCCGCTGTTCCGACAGCTCGGCCGCACGCGTGACCAGGGCGTCGAACGGCAAACTGACGGCGTCAGGGTCGGCGGCCCGGAGAAAGCCCTCCAGATCGCCCGAGTATGTGACGCGACCGTGGTCCAGTTGCAGCACGCGGTTCGGTGCCACCGGGACCACATCGCCGACCCGGTGCTCTATGACCAGCGCTGCACCACCGTCGTCGACATGCCGGCGCAGTGCGCGCAACACCCGGACTGCGGCGTCCGGATCGAGATTGGCCAACGGTTCGTCTGCGATGATCAACCGGGGCCGCAGCACCAGGATGCCGGCGAATGCCACCAATTGCAGCTGGCCCCCGGATAATTCGTGGGTGGAGGCGCCGAGCAGGTCGTTGTCTATCTGCAGGGTGTCGGCCACGGCGTGCACGCGGTCGAGGATCTGCGTGGCCGGCAGTCCGCGATTCTCCAGTCCAAACGCGATGTCGGCGAGCACCGAATGCCCGACCACCTGCTTGGCGGGGTTCTGCAGCAGCGTTCCCACCGACTCGGCGATGTCGCGGATGGACGAGGTGGCGGTATCCACCCCGTCCACCAGGATCGAACCGGTGATATCGACGCGGTAGGAGTGGGGGACAAGGCCGTTGAGCGCGCGCATCACCGTGCTCTTCCCGCATCCCGATGGTCCGGCGAGCAGGATCAGATCACCGGGATGCACTACCAGGTTCACATCGCTGATTGCCGGCCGCTTCGCCGCGCGGTAGGTGACGGTGACGTCCTGCAGGGTCGCCAGCGCGGTCATCTGTGTTCACCTGCCCCGTCGATACGTACGCCGAGGCTGTCGAGCTTGGCCTGTGCCACTCGGTTGTCCGCCGACGCGGGCAGCGGATGGACGCCGGGCGGCAGCTCTGTCCCGGAAGTGACCAGGTATTCGATGGCCAGCAGCTGCACCCCGAACGAGAGGTCCATGATCTCGATCGGATTGCCTTCTCCGGCAGTGCAGTTGATGCAATTGCCGTCATCGAGGATCAGAATCGAACGCCCGTTGGGCAGATCGAACGCCTCGACACGGTGACCGACGGTGCGGCGCCGGGCGCCTGCGGCGACGACGGCGTCGATGCCGATCTCCTGATCGACGCCACCGGCTACAGCCACCGCCGCGCCGTCGGGAAGCGACAGCAGGTGCTCCAGATCGATGGTGTGGGCCACCCCGGTCGCCGAAATCAGCAAGTCGGCCGCCGCGGCGGCCTCAGTCAGGGGGGCCACAGCGAAACCGGCGTGCAGCGCCTCCAGGGCCTTGACCGGGTCACGCTCGGCGACCGTGACCCTCGCACCCAGAGCGCTCACCGCGCGCGCGACGCCCCGACCCACGTAACCGTATCCGGCCACCGCGACCGCTTTGGCGGTCAACGTGGTGCCCAGCAGATCGACCATGGTCAGGACGGTCGACTGGCCGGTGCCGTATCCGTTGTCGAACAGTGTCTTGCAGCGGGCGTCATTGGCTGCGATGACCGGGATCCGCAGCCGGCCCTCCCGTGACATGGTGTGCAGGGGCCAGAGTCCGCTGGTGGTCTCCTCCGACGCCCCGATGAGGGTGCCGAGGAGTTCGGGGCGTTCGGCGTGAGCGAGCCGGATCACGCTCGAACCATCGTCGACCAGGATGTCGAGACCTCGGTCCAGAAACTCCAGCGCCAGCCGTCGGTCGATGTCCCGGTCACCGTCGGCCTGCGCGAAGACCGCGATGCCGGCCTGCCGCAGAGCCGCGGCGACATCGTCACGGGTGCATGCGCCGTCGCAGACGACCGAAACGTCCGCACCCGCGGCTGCCATGCTCAGCGCCAGGTTGGCGGTCTTGGGCTCCAGCACGAGTGACAAGCCGATCCGCCGCCCTGCGACGATTCCACTGGCACGCAGTTGTGCACTCAGTGCGGCTGTGACGGGCATGAAACGCCGCGCCCAGTCGATCTTCTCGCGTCCCGACGTCCACACCGCGGGTTCGTGTACCGAGGCCGTCACGGCTGTAATGCTTCGGCCAGCGCGATATCGGCACGCTGCGCTCCCACCGTGACCAGCAGAACGGCGTATGCCGCACGGATTTCGGCTGCGGTGTGGTGCAGGGCGTCCGTTTCCACAGGTGGCACCACGAAGATCGGACGCGGTCCCTCGAAGTGGCCCAATCCGCGCAAAGTGCGGGCGGCAGTGAAGGTGTCGGGGTGCACGGTGGCGTGAGTCCCCGCATTCACCACCAGCAGCGGGCGGTCTCCTGCAGCCACCGCATCCGGCGTCAACTTCCGATGGCCGACTCCGGTAGCTATCACGACGTCGACATCGGCTGGTATGAAAGGCGATTCGATGATCCGGTGCGATGGTGCGGCGTGCCTGACGGCAATGTCCCACAGCCCGACCGGTTCATCTGCGGTCAATTGGATGCGGCCGCCGAACCGGATGATCGCGGCGGCCAGGGCATCTGCGACATCGCCGGTGCCGACGATCAGGAATCTGGTACTCGGAATCAGCAGGTTCGTCTCGCGGGCAAATGAACTCAGCACCAGGTCTGCCCAGGCACGTGCCTCGAATGCCGCGACTACCGACGAGTTCGCAATGTCGGAACGCCCCACTGACACGCGGGCCCCAGTTCCCGGTTGGCCCACGGTGCGCCATAGGCTTTGGATTGCTGCTGCGGTGACGGCGTCGATCGACGAATCGACGTCAAGGGAGACGCGATGTGCCGTGGTCGCGGCGCGGACGCGCACCCGCGCGGCGACATTGGATGCGCTCGGCGCGCGGAGCAGAAGATCGGACATCGTCACTGTTCTAGCGGGTACTCGACCGCGTGAGAATGCTTACGTTCACGGTGACCGCAAGCGGATCGCTTGCACTGCAGCCGCTTTGGATCTCGTGCTACGACGAGCATGCGAGTGTGGCGGACCGGCTGCGCGCGATCAGCTCACCCCAGATGGCGAACGCTTCGGCATGCTCGGCGCAGGTGGAAGCGGTCGCGACCGCCACGAGTCCTGCCGCGACACTGCCCAACCCGATGCCTGTCTGCCGCACCACTCGCGACAGCTCGACGAACGCCTCGTCCGGCGAGCATCCACGCAGGCCGACCAGGATGCCGATCGCGGTGTCGATGACCTTCCGGGACGTGTCGACCGTCGAGTATCCGGTGTGTCGCATACCCGGAATCATGGTCTGGGGCGCCCATCGATCCCACATATCGGCGCAGCGTGATTACTACTTTGGCCGAGCAGACGCAAACATGCCCCAAATCAAGGGATTTGGGGCATGTTTGCGTCTGCCCGCGAGTCTAGGGTGAGCCCTCGGCGATGCGGCGTACCGCGTCGATGAACACGTCGATCTCCTCGAAGGTGTTGTAGAACGCGAACGATGGGCGCACCGTGGCCTCAAGCCCGAGCCTGCGCAGGATCGGTTGGGCGCAGTGATGCCCGGCGCGCACGGCGATGCCCTCGGCATTCAGTGCCTTGCCGACCTCGAGCGGTTCATGCCCGGCCAGCACGAAGGACAGCACGCTGGCCTTCTCGTCGGCCGTGCCCACCAGACGCACTCCCGGGATGGCCGCCAGGCGCGGGGTGGCGTACTCCAGCAGCGCGTGCTCGTAGGCGGCGATGCGGTCGATGCCGACCCGCTCGACGCAGCGCAGCGCCTCGCCGAGCCCGACCGCGTCGGCGATGTTGCCCGTGCCTGCCTCGAACTTGTTCGGCGGACCCTGATACAGCGAGCGTTCCAGGGTGACGTCGGCGATCATGTTGCCGCCGCCCTGCCACGGCGGGGTTTCGGCCAGCGCATCCTCGCGGCCGTAGAGCGCTCCGATGCCGGTCGGCCCGTAAATCTTGTGCCCGGAGAAGACGAAGAAATCCGCCCCGGTCTCCGCCACGTCGATCGCGATGTGCGGGATGGACTGCGCACCGTCGATGAGCACCCGGGCGCCGTAACGGTGGCCGAGTTCGACGATCGTCTTGACCGGGGTGACGGTGCCCAGTGCGTTTGAAACCTGGGTGGCGGCAACAAGTTTCGTTCGGGGACCGAGCAGGTCCTCGAATTCGCTCAACAGCAGATTGCCCGCATCGTCCACCGGCGCCACCTTCAGGACCGCACCGGTCTGCTGCGAAATGAGCTGCCACGGAACGATATTGGCGTGATGCTCCAGGTGGGTGATGACGATCTCGTCGCCCGGGCCCAGATGCTTGCCACCCCAGGCATAGGCCACCAGGTTGATGGCCTCGGTGGTGCCGCGTACGAAGATGATCTCCTCGGCCTTCGACGCTCCGATGAACCGTCGGACCGCCTCACGGGCGTCCTCGTAGGCGTCGGTGGCCCTGGCTGCCAACTCATGCGCCGCACGGTGGATGTTGGAGTTCTCGTGGGCGTAGAAGTACGCCAACCGGTCGATCACCGACTGCGGCTTCTGGGTGGTCGCCGCGTTGTCGAACCAGATCAGCGGTTTGCCGTTGACGGTCTCCCGCAGGATCGGGAAGTCGGCGCGGATCGCGTTGACGTCGAAGATCTCGTGGTCGTCCGGTACAGCCGGGGTCGGATCGGCGGGAGCCGTCGGGGTCTGCAGGAAGTAGTAGCCCGCGGCATCGTCGGAGGGTGCCGGCGAACCCGACCAATCCAGATCCGGCACCGTCGGGACGGCCCCCGGCCAGGTGGGGGCCGAACCTCGGGGCGCCACCGGCGCTGACGGGGGCCCACCGGCCAACACCCCCGGCACCGTCGGGACCAGGCCCGTCGGTACCGCGAAGGCCTCCAGACCACCGAAGGGTGCGATGGGGCTCGCCGCGTTGCCGCGGGGCGCGACCGGGACGACTCCCGGAATGCCGTCGGGCTCAGGCGACGTCGGCGCCGGCAGCGCAACGTCGGGAACCGAGACGAACGCCGGGGGAGTGGCGGGGTGTGCCAAACCGGCCGCCGTGGTGACGGCCGATGATGCTGCCGTGGCATCGGGGGTCGTCCCGCGCGGTGCCACCTGGGTGGTCACCGGCGGGCTGTCCGGACCCGGCCGGATGCTGGTGGCGTAGAGCTGCGTCGCCAGCGCGGCCAACTCGGCCGCGCTGATCGGCAGATCTCCCTCAGCATCTAGCGATTTGTACTCACTTGTACTCATGGAAGTAGTCCACTCCGACGTCCTCGAGGACTGCCAGCGCATCGTCGGTGAGCACCGCCAGCGACGAGTACAGCGTGACCAGGTAGGACGCGATCGCCGACCGGTTGATGCCGGTGAAGCGCACCGACAGGCCCGGGGCCTGCTCGCCGACCAACCCCGGCTGGAACAGGCCAACCACACCCTGACGCTCCTCGCCGGTGCGCACCAGGATGAACTTGGTCTTGCCGTCCTCGACCGGAACCTTGTCCGACGGCACGATGGGAATGCCGCGCCAGGTGATGAACTGGGCCCCGAACAGGCTGACCACTGGTGGCGGCACACCCCGGCGGGTTGCCTCCCGGCCGAACGCGGCCACACCGAGCGGATTGGTCAGGAAGAACGCCGGGGTCTTCCACACCTTGGTGATCAGCGAATCCAGGTCGTCGGGCGTCGGGGTGCCACGCAGGGTCTGGATGGTCTGCTCGGGGGTCACCTGCGACAGCAACCCGTATTCGGGGTTGTTGATCAGCTCGGACTCCTGGCGTTCCTTGATGGTCTCGATGGTCAGCCGCAGCTGCTGGGCCACCTGATCGTGCGGGCTGGAATACAGGTCCGACACCCGGGTGTGGACGTCGAGCAGCGTCGAGATCGAGCGCAGCGTGTACTCGCGCGGGCTGGTCTCGTAGTCGACGTAGGTCTCGGGCAGCGGTTCTTCGGTGCCGGTGCCCTCCTCGGCGTGGATCGCCACCTGCTCGGGATTGACGACCCGGTTCACGCGGTAGACGCCGGCCTCGACCGGCACCCAACTGAGTAGATGCAGCAGAAACCGCGGTGTGATCGTCGATAGCTGCGGGACGGTCTTGGTGGCGTTGGCTAGCTGCCGTGCAGCGAGATCGCCGAGCGCCTGGGATTCGTTCTGTGCCGACGTCATGTGGCCCCTCCGACTGGTCTGAAGTGCGGGTGCGGCGGCAACGATACGTCCTGTCACCGCTTCCGACAGGGTTAGCGCGCAAACCGATTCAAACCTGTCACGTCGATGTGAACTGGGCATTAATCGATGTGTGCCGTATGGTGTGGTCATGGCTCACGACGGATCGATGCGCTCTGGTATGGCGCGCGCCTTCGTCGTGCTCTGTTGTTGTTGTTGATTTTCTGACGCCGGCCCCCGCGTTTCAGGCCCGCCCCTATCTGGCGGTGCGCCGATTCGCGCTCTTCTCAGCCACCAGAAAGCCAACCTGCAATGCCTGTTCTGCCTGCACTTCTTCCCGTCTCGACGCCTGTTGCCGTGCGACGCCGGGTGCGTGCCCGCGATGTCGAGATCGCCCGGATGACGCGCTACCGCGGCGGTACCTATTCGCCGACGGTCGACACCATCGTGTTCGCCGACGGCTCCACCGCTCGCACCGACCTGATCAGGCTCAATCCGAACATCGACGCCTACTCGGTGGACTTCACCGGCGTGGCGCCGACGACACCGTCGCGCTATCGGCCGGCGAACTGGTCGGCGGTACCGAACCTGGCGGCGCGGACCCATGAGGCCGAGGTCGACTGGATCATCCGCAATTCGTTTCCGACCCTCGGGACAGCCGAGTTGAGTCGTCGGCTGCGCGCCGCCGGGCGGCGGCTCGGAGCCCATCTGGCCGAGCACGAGGCGATCGCCGCCACGCAGGCCGCCATCTGGCACTTCACCAATGGACTTGATCTGGACACCCGGCCGTTGAATGTGCCTGTGGCACAACGGCGCGAGCCCGGCGCGCTGGTGTTCGAATTCGATGGTGATCCGCAATTGGGTGGCTACACAGTCGAATTGACCGCCGATTCGCCCGTCTCATTCGTCCTGCAGAAGTCGGCCGACGGAATCGAGTGGCGCGACGTCGCCGCCTCCGGGCTCAACATCGATGCCGGGCAGGGTAGCTACCGCAAGGCCCTCGGCATCGGCAGCACCACGGCCGCGACGCGCCCGGGCCGGCGTCACCAGGGTTACCGGTACTACCGGCTGCAGATCGTCGCCGACCCGGCGACCACCGTCGAGGTCGCGGCAGTCACGTTCTGGCTCAACGGTTCCGGCCATTACCGCAACGCCGAACGCGTGGTGGCCCTGTACCAGTACCTTCTCGCCGGAGCGGCTGCCGCGCGCCGGGCGACGGTGGTGCCTGCGTTGAATCACGAGCGGGCTGCCCTCGACGCCGGGCTGCTCGGGCCCTTCCGCCTCGACGCGACCGATCGGGCCGCCCTGTCGGCTTCGGCCGGGACGGTCGTCGACGCCGACGGCGCCGTGATCGACGGACCCGTCACCCCGGGAACGGATTTCTACCTCCGCCTGGACCACCACGCTGCGGGGCGGGTGACCCTGACCGCGAGCGTGCCTGCCACGACCGACGGTTTCGGCGGCCGGGTCATCACCGGCGTCGCCTACGACGACAGCCGCTTCACCCCGGTCGCGCTGGCCGTGCCCGCGCCTACCGTGATCGAGTTCGAGATCAACTTCTGACCCGGACGCCTACATGGGTGCGTTCGCGGGCTGGAAGACACCCGAGCTGTCCGACTCCTCTTCGGCGCGGATGACGTGCACGACCGCGTTGATCAACGCCAGGTGGGTGAACGCCTGCGGGAAGTTGCCCAGGTGCCGACCGGTGCGCGGTTCGATCTCCTCGGCGTAGAGGTGCAGCGGGCTGGCGAACGACAGCAACCGCTCGCACAGATGCTTGGCGCGGCTCACCTCGCCGATCTCGACCAGCGCCGACACCAACCAGAACGAGCAGATGGTGAACGTGCCCTCCTCGCCGGAGAGGCCGTCGTCGGTCTCGTCGGTGCGGTAGCGCAGGACCAGACCCTCCTCGGTGAGCTCGTCGGCGATGGCCAGCACCGTCGCGCGCACCCGGGGATCGTCCGGCGGCAGGAACCGGGTCAACACCGTCAGCAGCAGTGAGGCGTCCAGCGCGTCATCGCCGTACCGCTGGGTCAGCACACCACGCTTGTCCACACCGTTGGCCAGCACATCGGCCTTGATCTCCTCGGCGATCGCCCGCCACTGCTGCGCGTAGCTCTTCTCGCCCTGCAACTCGGCCAGTTTCGAGCCGCGGTCCAGCGCGACCCAACACATGATCTTGCTGGAGGTGAAGTGCTGCGGCTCGCCGCGCACCTCCCAGATGCCGCGGTCGGGTTCGCGCCAGTGCTTGATGGCCTCCTCGACCTGGTTCTTCAGTACCGGCCACAGCGCCTCGGGAATCTGTTCCCGCGACTTGGCGTGCAGGTACACCGAATCCAGCATGGTGCCCCAGATGTCGTGCTGGCGCTGGTTGTATGCGCCGTTGCCGATGCGCACCGGCCGGGCGTTGTCATAGCCGGACAGGTGGTGCAATTCCTCCTCGACGAGGCTGCGTTCCCCACCGACGGCGTACATCACCTGCAGCGGATGGCGTTCTCCGTTGTTCGCCCCCGACACGTCGGCGATGAACGAGAAGAAGTCGTCGGCCTCACGATCCAGGCCCAGCGTGTAGAGGCCCCACAGTGCGAATGTCGAATCGCGGATCCAGGAGTAGCGGTAGTCCCAGTTGCGTTCGCCCTGCGGGGTTTCCGGCAGCGACGTGGTGGGCGCGGCCAGCAGGGCGCCGGTGGGCGAGTAGGTCAGGCCCTTGAGTGTCAACGCGCTGCGCTGCAGGTAGGACCGCCACGGATGGTCGGGGAAGTCGCCGACATTGATCCACTGCCGCCACGACTCGCTGGTCTTCCACATCTTGTCGGCGGCCTCTTCGTACGTCTGCGGCGCCGGATGCTTGGACCACGACAGCGCGACGAACACGTTGTCACCTTCGGTGAGGCGCGTCCGGGCGCGGGCCTCGCGGCCCTCCAGGCCGATGCGCAGATTGGTCGTGAGCCGCAGCGTGGGATGCGAATCGGGGTTGCGGCTAGCTCGCGCGATGGCCTCGCCGTAGGCCGGCCCGGAGTACTCCCAGGCCGAGCTCACCCGGTGGTAGTCGAACGACGGCTCGCAGCTCATCACCATCTCGACCGTGCCGCTCACGCAGCGCACCGTGCGTAGCAGGATGTGTTCGGCGTCCCAGTCCATCGGCGTGCGCCGGTGGGTCCGCGATCGGGTGTCGATGTCGTGCCAGGGCCCCATCACCAAGGCGTCGCGGACGATCACCCAGCCGGTGTGGGTCTGCCAGGTAGTCTCCAGGATCAGGCTGCCGGGCAGATAGCGCCGCGCTGCTGGCACCGTGACGCCGTAGGGGCCGAGTCGGAAATGACCCGCGCCGCGGTCGAGGATGGCACCGAACACGCTGGGGGAGTCGGGGCGCGGCACACACAGCCACTCGACCGACCCGGCCGACGAGATCAGGCAGGTGTTCTCGCAGTCCGACAGGAACGCGTAGTCGGCGATCGGCGGGAACGGGTTCCGCAGCGCATTGCTTCCGGTGTACGGAACGGGGGCCGTCACGGTGAACGGGGCGTCGGCTTCCTGGATGGCTTGCTGGACATCCTTGGGTGACACACCCTCACCGGGCTCGGTCTGTTGCAGAACCATCCGCACATCATCGACCGCCGGTACCTGCGACGTCTACCCGAGCGGCGCGTGTCGAAGGTAACTGCTCGGGACGGACGAATTTGGGCCATCTCGTAGTCTGGCCCCATGGGCGCACTCCTGAGTTGGTGGGACGGCGTCGAGCTGTGGTTGACCGGATTGGGATTCGTGGCTCAGACGGCCGTGGTGATGCCCGTGGTGCTGGCGCTGGCCTACGGCATCGCGGTGTTGCTCGACGGTGCGCTGGGGCAGGGCATCAACGGTCTGCACCGGCTGCGCCGCACCAAAGAGGACGATGAATTGGACGTTGTATGAATGGGATGCCCCGGTCGCGGGTGACGCTTGCGCTGGTTTTGCTCGTCGTGCTCGTCATCGTCACCTGGTTGCTGACCCACTGACGTCGGAGCGCTCGGCGAGCGCGTCCGGTGGATTCTGTTATTCTTCGCCCATGCAGACAGCGACCGGTGCGACAGAGGGCCACGTCGTGGCACTCATCGCCGTGGGTTCTTGCGCTGTTGCTGACGTCGACTGTTGTCGCTGACCCCAACCCGTCCGCGGTTTGGTGTCGGTAACGGCTGTTCTCTGCCCGGATACTGATCCTGCGCCTTTCCGTTGTGACGGACTCGTATTGTCCGCCATTTGCAAGGAAGGTTCTCAGTGCTAAATTCGCTCCTCCCGTCCGCAGTGCTCGATACCAGGTTCAACATCAAGAATGTCTGGCGCAGCGCCGCCGTTTTGGCAACCACCGGAGCGCTGGTCGTGGGCTGCGGCGGCGGCGCCAGCGACGTCGCGGGCGGCGACAAGACCGCAGGCACCAAGACGACGCTGACGCTGGTCGCGTACGCGGTGCCCGAACCCGGCTGGAGCAAGATCATCCCCGCGTTCGCCGCGACGGATGAGGGCAAGGGCGTCGGGGTGACGCCGTCCTACGGCGCGTCGGGCGATCAGTCGCGGGCCGTGGTCGACGGCAAGCCTGCCGACATCGTCAACTTCTCGGTCGAACCCGACGTCACCCGTCTGGTCAAGGCAGGCAAGGTGGCCGACGACTGGAACGCCGGCAACACCAAGGGCATCCCGTTCGGCTCGGTGGTGTCGCTGGTCGTGCGCAAGGGCAACCCCAAGGGCATCAAGGACTGGGACGACCTGCTCAAGCCCGGCATCGAGGTGGTCACGCCGAGCCCGCTGAGCTCCGGCTCGGCCAAGTGGAACCTGCTGGCGCCGTACGCGGCCAAGAGCAACGGTGGCAAGGACACCGCGGCAGGCATCGACTTTGTCAGCAAGCTGGTCACCGAGCACGTCAAGACCCGTCCGGGCTCGGGCCGGGAGGCCACCGACGTGTTCTTGCAGGGCACCGGTGATGTGCTGATCAGCTACGAGAACGAGGCCATCAACGTCGAGCGGCAGGGCAAGGATGTCGAGCACATCAACCCGCCGGTCACTTTCAAGATCGAGAACCCGGTCGCGGTGGTCAAGACCAGCGCCCACGCCGAGCAGGCCAATGCGCTGAAGAACTTCCTGTACACGCCGGAAGGACAGAAGCTGTGGGCCGAGGCCGGCTTCCGGCCGGTCGACCCGGCGGTGGCCGCTGACTTCGCCAAGGACTTCCCGACGCCGGAGAAGCTGTGGACCATCGCTGACCTGGGCGGCTGGAAGACGGTCGACCCGGCGCTGTTCGACAAGGACAATGGGTCGATCACCAAGATCTACAAGCAGGCGACTGGATGACCGCTTCAGCCGAGACCGATTCGGCGTCCGTGACCACGCCGGGAGATTCCGCTCCCGGCGTGTTCCGCGGCCGCTACGGCACGACCTCGTTGCGGGTCGGCGCGGCATCGATCTGGCTGAGCGTCATCGTGCTGCTGCCGCTGGCCGCCATCGTGTGGCAGTCCGTCGGCGGCGGGTGGAGCGCGTTCTGGCAGGCCGTCACCTCCAACGCCGCCCTGGACTCGTTCCGGGTGACGCTGTCCATCTCCGCCGGGGTCACGGTGATCAACCTGGTGTTCGGGCTCATGGTGGCCTGGGTGCTCACTCGTGACGAGTTCCCCGGCAAACGCATCGTCGACTCGGTGATCGATCTGCCGTTCGCGCTGCCGACCATCGTCGCCAGCCTGGTGATGTTGGCGCTGTACGGGCCGGCGAGCCCGGTCGGGCTGCACCTGCAGCACACCAAATGGGGTGTCGGGGTCGCGCTGCTGTTCGTCACGCTGCCGTTCGTGGTCCGCTCGGTGCAGCCGGTGCTGCTCGAACTGGACCGCGAGACCGAGGAGGCGGCGGCGTCACTGGGCGCGGGCAACCGCGTCATATTCACCACGGTGATCCTGCCGTCGCTGTTGCCGTCGCTGTTGTCCGGCGCCGGGTTGGCGTTCTCGCGGGCGATCGGCGAGTTCGGGTCGGTGGTGCTCATCGGTGGCGCCGTGCCGGGCGAGACCGAGGTGTCCTCGCAGTGGATCCGGACCCTCATCGAGAATGACGACCGCACGGGTGCGGCCGCGATCTCGATTGTGCTGCTGGTCATCTCGTTCTTCATCCTGCTGGTGTTGCGGACCGTGGGGTCGCGTGCCGCGCGTCGTGAGGAGCTGTCGGCATGACGTTGTCACCGTGGTTCCGTCTTCTGCTGCGGTACCTGGCGCTGGCGTACGTCGGGGTTCTGGTCATCGTGCCGGTCGGGCTGATCCTGTGGCGCACGTTCTCGCCGGGTATCGGTTCGTTCTTCGCCTCCGTCGGTACTCCGGCGGCCATATCGGCGCTGCAGTTGTCGCTGCTGGTGGTTGCGATCGTGGTGCCGCTCAACGTGTTGTTCGGCGTGCCGACCGCGCTGGTGTTGGCGCGCAACAAGTTCCGCGGCAAGAGTGCGCTGCAGGCCGTGATCGACCTGCCGTTCGCGGTGTCGCCGGTGGTGGTCGGTGTGGCGCTGATCCTGCTGTGGGGTTCGGCAGGCCTGTTCGGATTCGTCGAGCGTGACCTCGGTGTCAAGATCATCTTCGCCTTCACGGGCATCGTGCTGGCGAGCATTTTCGTCACCGTCCCGTTCGTCATCCGCGAGGTCGAACCCGTGCTGCACGAGATCGGCACCGATCAGGAGGAGGCGGCCGCCACACTGGGATCGACTTGGTGGCAGACGTTCTGGCGCGTCACCCTGCCGTCGATCCGGTGGGGACTGACCTACGGCGTCGTGCTCACGGTGGCCCGCACTCTCGGCGAGTTCGGCGCCGTGATCATGGTGTCGTCCAACCTGCCGGGGACATCGCAGACGCTGACCCTGCTGGTGGCTGACCGCTACACCCGAGGTACCGCCGACTCGGTGTACGGCGCGTATGCCGTTTCGACTTTGTTGATGGCCGTGGCCGTCGTCGTGCTGGTGGTCCAGGTGATCCTCGACCGCCGGCGAACCGGGACCGAGCAGTAGGCCCGAGAAGGAGCTAGAGCTATGACCGACGCGATTGTCGTTCGGGGCGCCAACAAGCACTATGGCGAGTTCGCGGCACTGGACAACATCGATTTCGAGGTGCCGCGGGGCTCGTTGACCGCCCTGCTAGGGCCGAGTGGCTCGGGCAAGTCGACCCTGCTGCGGGCGATCGCGGGCCTCGATCAGCCCGACACCGGCACCATCACCATCAACGGCAATGACGTGACCGGTGTGCCGCCGCAGCGGCGCGGTATCGGTTTCGTGTTCCAGCACTACGCGGCGTTCAAGCACCTGACGGTGCGGGACAACGTGGCGTTCGGCCTCAAGATCCGCAAGCGGCCCAAGGCCGAGATCAAGGAGAAGGTCGACAATCTGCTCGAAGTGGTAGGGCTGAGCGGTTTCCAGACGCGCTATCCCAACCAGCTCTCGGGTGGCCAGCGGCAGCGCATGGCGCTGGCTCGGGCGCTCGCGGTCGATCCACAGGTGCTGCTGCTCGACGAGCCGTTCGGCGCGCTCGACGCCAAGGTGCGTGACGATCTGCGGACCTGGTTGCGTCGTCTGCACGACGAAGTTCACGTCACCACGGTGCTGGTCACCCATGATCAGGCCGAGGCGTTGGATGTGGCCGACCGCATCGCAGTGCTCAACAAGGGCCGCATCGAGCAGGTCGGTTCGCCCACCGAGGTTTACGACGAGCCGGCCAACGCGTTCGTGATGTCGTTTCTCGGAGCGGTTTCGGAGCTCAACGGAATCCTGGTACGCCCGCACGACATCCGGGTCGGGCGTAACCCCGAGCTGGCGATCGCAGCCGGCGACGGAACGGCCGAGGCGACCGGCGTGCTGCGGGCGACCATCGACCGCATCGTCATGCTCGGCTTCGAGGTGCGCGTCGAACTCACCAGCGCCGCTAACAACGTGCCGTTCACCGCACAGATCACCCGCGGTGACGCCGAGGCGCTGGGGCTGCGGGAGGGCGACACGGTCTACGTTCGGGCCACGCGGGTGCCGCAGATCGCCGGCGACGTGCAGACCGCGCGTCGCGGCGAGGTCGAGGCGCTCACCGTCACCTGAGCAGTCTCAGGCCAAGGCCAGGAAGAGCTTCTCGAGCTGGGCCACGTCCAAGGTCTCGGATCCGTCGGGGTGTTCGGTGGTGACGCACTCGCGCAGCCCGGTCGCGACGATCTTGAACCCGGCGCGATCCAGTGCGCGGGATACCGCGGCGAGCTGGGTCACGACATCCTTGCAGTCGCGGCCCTGTTCGATCATCGCGATCACGCCTGCGAGCTGGCCCTGGGCCCGGCGCAGGCGGTTGAGGACAGCTGCGATGGCTTCCTGGTCACCGACCATGGTGTGCCCCTTTCGAAGTCGATAAAGTCGTGGCTTTCATGGTACCCCTAGGGGTATCAGTGCGGGTCAAGTCGCGGGGGCCACCCGACCGGACAGCCGGTTGAGCGGACACCAGGTGAATCGGCTGCAGGCGTACCGATAGCCCGCGGCGGCGACGGTCAGGCCCGCGACGGCGACGCCGACCACAGGGTGCACCTGTTCGGCGAGGATCACCGACGCCATCACCAGCACGAACCAACCGAACGCCGCCCGCAGCACATTCGCGTCGACCCGAGCGGTCAGCCGCGTCCCGACCAGGCTGCCCACCACCGCGGCAGCCGTGACCATCGCGGCCATCTTCCAGTCGACGGCCAGCGTCGTCACCTGCCCGGCTAGTCCGGCCATCGCGTTCATCGCGATGACCAGCAGCGAGGTGCCGACCGCAACGGGCATGGACAGTCCGGCCAGCAGCGCCAGCGTGGGTACCACGACGAAACCGCCTCCGGCACCGATGATTCCGGTCAACAGGCCGACTGCCACCCCGAGCGCCAGAGCTTTCCCGATCGGTGTGCGGTGCGGAGCCTGCGCGGGTGTCACTTGCGTGCGGCCCCGGAGCATCGCGACAGCCGACGCGATCATCACCACGGCGAACCCGATCAGCAACAGCGAGCCGGGGAGCAGATGTCCGAGCCGGCCACCGGCATAGGCACCGGCCATGCCTGCCGCTCCGAACAGGAGGCCGCTGCGCCACTGGACGCGACCGGCTCGGGCATGGCTGATGGTGCTGACCGTGCTGGTCACACCGACCACCAGAAGCGATGTGGCAATTGCCTGTTTGGCGTCCATGCCGGCGACGTAGGTCAGCAGCGGCACCATGAGGATGGAACCGCCGCCACCAAGTAGACCCAGAGATATCCCGACGAGGGCCGCGAGCACCACGGTCAACGCGATCATCATGATCAACAGGCCTTACAGGCCGGCGAACCGAGCAGCGGCGCGACGAGAGTTTGCGCATCACAGGATTGGCTGCGGTTGTACGGCAACTTCGCCAGCAACATGCCCATGGTGCAGGTGTTCGTCACCGCGGCGGTGGCCAACCCCGCGCCGATACTCGCGGCCACCCACTTCAGTTTCGGTACCGCGAGGCTACCGAGGATGCTGCCCAGCACCAGGGATCCGGCCACCAGTCGGACCTGACGCTCCAGGTCCCAACGCTGCGTGCCTCGGCGGATGTCGAAACCCATGTTCTGCCAAGCGGTCATCCCGCCCTCGAGGATGCGCACGTTGGTCAGCCCGGCGTTGCGCATTGCGTCCTCGGCGCTACTGGCACGCTGACCCGACTGGCACACCAGCACGATGTCGTCGGCGACGTGTTCGGCGATCTCGTCGCGATGTTCACGCAACAGATCCAGCGGCACGTTGTAAGCGCCTGGGATATGGACGGTTTCGAACTCTGCGGGGGTGCGGACGTCGATCATCCTTGGCCCGCGGCCGTGTTTCAAGAGCTCGTTGAGTTCCGGTGCGGTGACTGTCGACCCGGTGGGCATATGGGTGTTCTCCTGGAGGTGTTGGCTGGAGCGGTAACAGGTTTGGGTGGCGATCAGGCCAGGCCCTTGAGCATCAGGTTCCAGTACAGGGCGGGCAGCCCGTATTTCTTGAGGTACCAGTAGCTGCGGTGCGGCACAGTGGGATCGAGACCCGGGATGGACGGGGTGAGCTGCATCGTGTAGTCGAACTCGGCCAGCAGCATGTCGTGCGCCGAGGTGACGATCGGGCAGGACGCGTACCCGTTGTACGCCGCGGTCAACGGCCGGCCGGCCAGCAGCGCGGCGATGTTCTCGGCCACGACCGGTGCCTGCTTACGAATGGCCGCACCGGTTTTCGAGTTCGGCGACGAGCCGGCGTCGCCCAGGGCGAAGACGTTGGGGTACCGGACGTGCTGCATGGTGTGCTTGTCGATGTCGACGTAGCCGTTCGGGTCCCCACCGGTGTATGCGGTGGACAGCGGGCTCTTCTTGATCCAGTCCGGCGCCGACTGATGCGGCACGGCGTGCAGCATGTCGTAGGACAGGATGGTCTCGGTGCCGGCAGTGCCGACCGGGGCGAGGGTGACCTTGCGGGCCGCGGCGTCGATCGAGCGGAGCTCGGTACCGGTGTGCAAATGGATGCCGTAGTCGGCCACCACCTTTTCCAGGCTGTCCGCGATGGCGTCGATGGCGAAGATCCGCGGCGTGGGCACCACCAGGTGGATGTCGATGTCGTCGAGCACGCCGGTCCTGCGCCAGTAATCCGCGGCGAGGTAGGCGATCTTCTGCGGCGCGCCGCCACACTTGATCGGGCCGGTCGGCATGCTGAACACCGCTGTGCCCGAGGTCATGTTGCGGACGAGGTCCCACGTGCGCGGTGCGAGGTCGAACCGGTAGTTCGACGAAACACCGTTCTTACCAAGCGTTTCGGCGAGTCCCTCGGTGCGGTCCCAATCCAGCTGGATACCGGGGCAGACCACCAGCACGTCGTAGGAATACGAGACTCCGTCGGTACAGGTGACGGTGTTGCTGTCGGGATCGATCGTCTGCGCCGCCGAGTGGATCCAGACCGCGCCCTTCGGCAGTACCGAGGCCACTGGGCGCGCGGTCTGCTGGGCCTGCGCCTGACCACCGCCGACGAGAGTCCACAGCGGCTGGTAGTAATGCGTGTCCGACGGTTCGATGATCGCGACGTCGCGGTGGCCCTTGCGCAGCAGGCGGGCCGCGACGGTGATGCCGGCGGTTCCGCCACCGATGATGAGGATCTCGTGCTTGGTGGTCATGTCAAAGCTCTTTCTGCTCAGGCGTTCTGGGTTGCGTTGGTCCACGCGGTGTAGCCTCCGACGATGTCGCTGACATCGGCGAAGCCGCGTTGGCGTAGGAGGCTTGCGGCCACCGATGAGCGGTAGCCGCCTGCGCAGTACACGACGGTCGGTGCGTTCGCGTCGAGTTCACCGACCCGGTCCGGCAGTTGGCGGACCGGGATGTTGACGGCGCCCGGGATCATGCCTGCAGCGGCTTCACCCGGGTTGCGGACATCGACGATCTGCAGGCCCTCGATCGCCGCGGCCCGCTGCCCGAAGTCCACCGCGGTGAGCCGCGACGCGATGCGCACGTCGTCGCGGTGCTCGAACATGGTCCGCTCGGGATCGGCGAGATAGCCCATCACCCGGTCGAATCCGATGCGGGCGAGCCGGTTCTTGCCCTCCAGCTCCTGACCGGGCGCGGTGACCAGGACGATGTCGGTGTCCGGGCGAACCACCGAACCCGCGAATTCCGCGTAGCGGCCGGCCAATCCGATGTTGATGGCGCCACGCAGATGGCCCTGCGCGAACTCTTCGGGGCTGCGCCCGTCGATCAGCATCGCGCCGCGGGCCACGGCATCGGAGGCCTGCCGGTAATCCATGGCGGGAGGTAGCTGGGTTTCGTCGAGCAGGGCGCGGTCCTTGCGGTTCAAGATCGCGTCGTAGACGAAGTAGCCCGGCGCAGGCAGCTGTCCCTCGGTCACCAGATCGATGAAGGTCTGCTTGTCGGGCGCGCGCAGCGCATAGTTGGTGCGCTTCTGGTCGCCGATGGTCGACCACAGGTCGGTGGACAGGTTCTTGCCGCACGCCGATCCGGCGCCGTGCGCGGGGTAGACGCGGGTGTCGTCGGGCAGCGGCATGAGCTGTTCATGCAGCGAGGCGTAGAGGCTCTCGGCCAGTTCCTCGGCGGTGTAGCCGATCGAGGCGAGCAGATCGGGCCGGCCGACGTCACCGATGAACAGGGTGTCGCCGGTGAGCACGCCGTAGGGGGCGGTTCCGGGGCGTTCGTACACCACGATGCTCATCGACTCGGGGGTGTGGCCGGGGGTGTGGCGGAACTCCAGCGTCACGTCTCCGAGTGAAATGCGTTGGCCGTCTTCGACTCCCATGAAGTCGAACTCGGGCGCGGCGACCGAGGAGTACACGATCGTCGCGCCGGCAGCCTCGGCCAGCTCGAGGTGGCCCGACACGAAGTCGGCATGGAAGTGGGTCTCGATGACCAATTCGATCCGCAGACCCTCCTCTTCGGCGTCGGCGAGGTACTCCGCGACGTCGCGTTGCGGGTCCACTACGACGGCACGCCCGGTGGTCTCGTCGCCGATCAGGTACGACGCGTGCGACAGGCAGTCCAGGTAGTACTGGATGAACTTCATGGTTTCGGTCCTTTGCTTCGACCCCGGGCTCATATACCTAGGGGGGTATACATCTGCCAACGAATATACCCCCTAGGGTATTTCTGTCAATGCTGCCGGATCGACCTTGTCCCTCTGATCGCCCGGCTCAACTGGCTGATCACCAAGGTATGGGACTCAGAACGCGCGGCGGATCGGGCGAAACGTGTGTTTGCTGACCGGCCTATGGGTCAAATCATGCAGACGCGCAGAAGCAGACGCCCGTGGAGATATGCCTCGACACGGAGAGGGGTGAAGACGCGGCTGGGTCAGGCAGCGAAGTCGGCGGTGCGCGCAGCCAGAGCTTCCTCGTAGCGGTCCAGCACGGTGGCTGCCACGAGGCGGTGGGGGCCGAGTGGCTCGGCCATCGGAATTCCTGCGGCACAAGCGAACTCGGCAACCCGATCGGTGATCCTGCCGTGCGCCAGGAACCACGGCGCGATCACCAGGCGCTGCGCACCACGGGCGCGCAGCGCTTCGACGGCGTCGGGCAGCGACGGGGTCTGCCCGGTCGCGAAGGCGACCTGAACGCCCGCCCAGCGGGTGCCTTCGGCCATGGTCTCCGCCAGCGCGGCGGTACGCGCATTGGCCGCCGGATGCGACGAACCGACGCTGGTCAGCAGCACGCCGAGCTCGCTGTCGAAGCGGGACACGCGCAGCGCCGCCAGTCGCTCCCGCATCACTTGCAGCAGCCGGGGGTCTTCACCGAGGACGTCCGCCTGGATGACGTCGGCCCCCGACTCGGCGATCAGCGCGGGAATGTCGGTACGAGCGTGATAGGCACTGGCCAGCAGCAGCGGCACCACGACCGAACCGGCCGCGGCGTCGGGCAGCACGTCGGTCAGGATCGGGGCGTTCTGCTCGCAGAATGCCACCTGCACCGCGGCATCCGGCAGCAGGCGCCGTAGATGGCCCGCGATGGCATGGGCATTGGCCGCCGATCGGGGATCCTTGCTGCCGTGGGCGGTCAGCACCAGCGAAGTCACGACGCGTGCAGCCCGCATTCCGTCTTGGTCTGCCCGGCCCAACGGCCGCTGCGCGGATCGGCGCCTGCGGCAGGCTTACTGGTGCACGGGGCGCACCCGATGGACGGATAGCCTTCGTAGACAAGGGGATTGACGAGGATGTCGTTGGCCTCGATATAGGCCTGCATCTGCTCGTCGGTCCACGCTGCGATCGGGTTGATCTTCACCAGGCCGAAGGCGGCATCCCAGCTGATCAGTGGCGCGTTGGCGCGCGTCGGCGCCTCCACCCGGCGGATGCCGGTCACCCACGCCGAATACCCGGCCAGCGCCTTGCTCAGCGGCTCGACCTTGCGCAGGCGGCAGCACTCGCTTGCGTCGCGCGCGAACAGATCCTTGCCGAGCAGCTCGTCCTGCTGGGCGACGGTGTGCTCAGGGCGCACGTTCACCACGTTCACGCCGTATACCTGCTCGACAGCGTCGCGCGTGCCGATCGTCTCGGCGAAGTGGTAGCCGGTGTCGAGGAACAACACGTCCACACCCGGGCGCACCTTCGCAGCCATCTCGACCAGCACCGCGTCCTGCATGTTGGACGCGACCACGTAATTACCTGCGAAATGCTTGTCGGTCCAGCGCAACAGTTCCTCGGCGCTGGCGTCGGCCAATTCGGCCGCACCGAGTTCGGCCAGTTCCTTCAGCTCGGTCTCAGTCAACCCACTCACCTCAAGTCCGCCTCATCGGCCCGCACGGCCCACTGGGCGAAACGCTCGCCGGCTTCACGTTGTTTCACGAAATTACGGACAACCCGCTCGATGTAGTCGCCGAGTTCGGTGGCCAGCACCTTGTGCTGGCGCAGCTTGCGCCCGAAGCCGCTGTCCAGGCCCAGGCTGCCGCCCAGGTGGACCTGGAAGCCTTCCTCAGGGCCGTTTCCATCGTCGATCATCTGGCCCTTGAACCCGATGTCGGCGATCTGGATGCGGGCACATGAGTTGGGGCAGCCGTTGAGATTCACCGTGACCGGCACGTCCAGCTCGGCGTTGAGATCGGCGAGCCGGGCCTCCAGCTCGGGCACCAGCGACTGCGCGCGCACCCGGGTCTCGGCGAAGCTCAGTTTGCAGTACTCGATGCCCGTGCAGGCCATCAGGTTGCGGCGCCAGTGCGACGGCCGGACCTGCAGGCCAAGGGCTTCCAGGCCGGAGGTCAGCTCGTCAAGCTTCTCATCGGGCACGTCCAGGATGATCAGCTTCTGATACGGAGTCAGGCGGACCCGGTCAGAGCCGGCAGCCTCGGCGAGGTCGGCGACCTTGGTCAGGATGGTGCCCGACACCCGACCCGCGATCGCGGCGACGCCGACCGCGTTGAGACCGTTCTTAAGCTTCTGTACGCCGACATGGTCGATGATGTGCGGCACCTGCTGGGGCGCCGGACCGTCGATGAGGGGGCGCTTGAGGTACTCGGTCTCGAGAACTTCCCTGAATTTCTCTACGCCCCAGTCCTTGACCAGGAACTTCAGCCGGGCCTTGGACCGCAGTCGGCGGTAGCCGTAGTCGCGGAAGATCGACGTGATGCCTTCCCAGACATCGGGCACTTCCGCCAGCGGTACCCACGCGCCGAGCCGCTGGGCGAGCATCGGGTTGGTCGACAGCCCGCCGCCGACCCACACGTCGAGGCCCGGCCCGTGCTCGGGGTGGTTGACGCCGATGAATGCGATGTCGTTGATCTCATGCGCGACGTCCTGCAGGCCCGAGATGGCCGACTTGAACTTGCGCGGAAGGTTGGAGAACTCGGGGTTGCCGACGAAGCGTCGGACGATCTCGTCGACCGCCCAGCTCGGGTCGAGCACCTCGTCGAGGGATTCCCCGGCCAACGGGGAGCCGAGCACCACGCGCGGGCAGTCACCGCAGGCCTCGGTGGTCTGCAGGCCCACGGCTTCGAGGCGGCGCCAGATCTCCGGGACGTCCTCGACCCGGATCCAGTGGTACTGGATGTTCTCCCGGTCGGTGATGTCGGCGGTGTCCCTGGCGAACTCGGTGGAGATTTCACCGATGGTGCGCAGCGCGGCAGCCGACAGTGCGCCGCCGTCGCAGCGCACGCGCATCATGAAGTACTTGGCTTCCAGCAGGTCGGCATTGTCGTCACCGGTGAAGGTGCCGTCGTAGCCCTCCTCGCGCTGGGTGTAGAGGCCCATCCAGCGCATCCGGCCACGCAGGTCGGTCTTGTCGATGCTGTCGAAGCCCTGCTTGGAGTACACGTCCATGATGCGGGCCCGCACGTTGAGCGCATCGTCCTCCTGCTTGAACACCTCGTTGGCGTTCAGCGGGTCGCGGCTGCCCAGCGCCCACTGGCCTTCGTCGCGGGCCTTCTTCGCGGGGCGGGTTTTGGCCTCAGTCTGGACTTCGGTCATGAGGGTGGCTCCTAGGCTGGAGCCGGCTACTGGATCGCGCTGGATCACCGGTGGGGCTGTCCGGCGGCGCAGATCCGGCGGCCAGCTGAGTGTATTGGGCGGGCGGGGTCCGAAATCAACGCAGGATCAAGGCAGACAGCAACAGCTACATACGCGCTTGAAGTCGACATGCCGCCGTGCCACCAGCAGAACGCGGGTGGTGCTGTTACGGGCGGGGGTCACGCCCGCTATTGTGCCACGATTGTCGCCACCTGCCCTAACCGGGCCATATTTGCGCTCGCGGTGAGCAAAAGTCGTCGCTGCACAAGTCTGGGAAAATCATCGGCATGAATACGCGTACCACGCCTGCAGGTCGGCTGTTCGGCATCTACATCCACGTGCCGTTCTGCGCGACCCGGTGCGGATACTGCGACTTCAACACCTACACCCCGGGTGAGCTGGGGGGTGCCAACCCCGACGGCTGGCTCGCGGCGCTGCGCATCGAACTCGCGCTGGCGGCGGCCCGGGTGGGCGCCGTGCCGGTGCAGACGGTGTTCGTCGGTGGCGGCACGCCGTCGATGCTCGGTAGCGACGGGCTGGCCGCGGTGCTCGGCGCCGTGCGGGACAACTTCACGCTGGCGCCGGACGCCGAGGTGACCACCGAGGCCAATCCCGAATCGACGTCACCGGAGTTTTTCCGGGCGCTGCGCGACGCCGGCTACACGCGGGTTTCGCTCGGCATGCAGTCGGTGGTCCCGCACGTGCTCGCGGTTCTGGACCGCACGCATTCGCCCGGCCGGGCGCTGGCCGCTGCCGCCGAGGCTCGCGCGGCCGGATTCGAGCACGTCAACCTCGACCTGATCTACGGCACCCCGGGGGAGTCCGACGACGATCTGCGGCGCTCGGTCGACGCCGCCGTGCACGCCGGGGTCGACCACGTCTCGGCGTACGCGCTGGTGGTCGAGGACGGCACGGCGCTGGCCCGGCGCGTGCGCAAGGGCGAGGTCGCCGCACCCGACGACGACGTGCTTGCACAACGCTACGAATTGCTCGACGCACACCTCAGCGCCTCCGGGTTCCAGTGGTACGAGGTGTCCAACTGGAGCAGGCCCGGCGGCGAGTGCCGGCACAACCTCGGGTACTGGCAGGGCGGCGAGTGGTGGGGTGCAGGCCCGGGAGCGCACGGATTCCTGGGCACGACACGATGGTGGAATGTCAAGCATCCCAACGCCTATGCCGAGGCCCTCGGTCGCGGTGAGCTGCCGATCGCCGATTTCGAGGATCTCGACGCCGGTGCCCGCCATACCGAGGACGTGATGTTGCGGCTGCGGCTGCGCGACGGCCTGGCGCTCGGTCTGCTCGACGGCGACGAGCGATCGCGGGTGCCGGGATTGGTCGACGAGGGACTGGTCGTGCGTGCCGACGAGCGGCTGGTGCTGACCGACCGCGGCCGGTTGCTGGCCGACGGTGTGGTGCGCACGTTGCTGGCATAACGCGCATCACAGCGCCGACCGCTAGCGTAGCCCGCCCGCGTAAGCAAGGTTAGGCTACATTTACTTCTCGTGTCCCAGGTGAGCAGCGCGGCGTCAGAATCAGTCGAGTCCATCGCCCTTGAGCTACCGCCAGGCGTGAATCCCATCGACCTGGTGGCCGAGTTGGCCCGGGCGCTCCCCGAACACGACGGCGAGGACTACGTCGGATACGAACGCGACGGCGAGTGGACGCTGGCCGTCGGCGTGGATGCCGTCATCGAACTCGACTCCGACGAGTTACGGGTCATCCAGGACGGGGTCGTGCGCCGTCAGGCCTGGAGCGGCACGCCCGGCGCTGCACTGGGCGAGGCCGTCGACCGAATGCTGCTGGAGACCGACCGGCTGTTCGGCTGGGTGGCCTTCGAGTTCGGCACCTACCGGTTCGGGCTGCAGCAGAAGTTGGCCCCCGGCACGCCGCTGGCGCGGATCCTGCGCCCCCGAACCCAATTCGTCATCTCCACCGACCGGATCCGGCTGGTCGGAGCGGACGACCGGCAGATCGAGACGCTTCGCCGGCTGCTCGCCGAAGGTCTCGGGGAGGTTCCGACGGCCAGAGCCGTCGACGTCCGCCGCGACGCGGCCGGTTATCGCAGTCGTGTCGCCACTGCCATCGACGAGATCAACGGCGGGCGCTATCAGAAGGTCATCCTGTCGCGGCGGCTCGATGTGCCGTTCGCCGTGGACTTTCCGGCCACGTATCGGCTGGGCCGGCATCACAACACCCCCGCGCGGTCATTCCTGTTGCGCCTCGGCGGAATCCGGGCGTTGGGCTACAGTCCCGAACTGGTCGCGGCGGTGCGCGCCGATGGCACCGTACTGACCGAACCGCTGGCCGGAACACGGGCTTTCGGCCTCGGCCCGGACCACGACCGGGCTGCTCGCGAGGACCTCGAGTCGAATTCGAAAGAGATTGTCGAGCATGCCATTTCGGTGCGTACCTCGGTGCAGGAGATCACCGAGGTGGCCGAGCCCGGCACCGCGGTGGTGCTCGATTTCATGACGGTGCGTGAGCGGGGGAGCGTGCAGCACCTCGGCTCGACGGTCGGTGGACAGTTGCTCCGCTCGATGGACCGGATGGATGCGCTCGAAGCGTTGTTCCCGGCGGTCACCGCGTCGGGCATTCCCAAGGCCGAAAGTGTCGATGCCATCCTGCGTCTCGACGAGAGCCCACGCGGCCTGTATTCCGGTGCCGTGGTGACTTTTTCGGCCGACGGCGGCATGGACGCGGCGCTGACGCTGCGCTCGGCCTACGAATCGGACGGTCGCACATGGCTGCGTGCCGGCGCGGGCATAATCGCCGACTCCACGCCCGATCGTGAGTTCGAAGAGACCTGCGAGAAGCTCACGACGCTCGCGCCGCATCTGGTGCCGCGGGGCTGAGGTTCGCCGAAACGGACGCCACGGTTGCTCTCCCGCGCTGAGAACAACCCTGGCGTCCGTTTCGCGCTCACTGCGTCAACTGCGCGACGATCGCCTTCTTGTCGATCTTGCCGACCGCGGTGGTCGGCAGCGCCGTCAGCGGCACCAGCACATCGGGCCGGGCATGTGCCGCCACACCGCGCGCCTCGAGGTGGGTGTGCAGCTCGGCCAATGTCACCGGCGCTCCGGTGAAAACCACAGCAGCGCAGATCTTCTCACCCAGGTACTCGTCGGGTAGCGGCACCGCGGCGGCCGACCAGATCGCCGGATGGGTGAGCAGGTGCTCCTCGAGGTCGAGCGCCGAGACGTTCTCACCGCCGCGCAGGATGACGTCCTTGACCCGCCCGGTGACCTCCAGATACCCGGCCGGGCTGCGCCGTACCCGGTCACCGCTTCGGTAGAAACCGTCGGGGGTGAACGACCGCTCGTTGGCGGCCTCGGCGTTGAAGTACCCGTTGATCGTGTACGGCCCACGCACCAGCAGTTCGCCTTCTTCGCGGGGCGCCACCTCATGGCCGTCCTCGTCGACGACGCGCACCTCGTCGGCGGGGCACAGGGGTCGGCCCTGAGTGGTCTCCACGATCTCGGCGGGGTCGCCGACGCGCGTGTAGTTGAGCAGTCCCTCGGCCATCCCGAACACCTGCTGCAGTCCCGGTGTCAGGGCGGCCCGTACCAGCCGGGCATCCTCGGCGGCCAGCTTGGCGCCACCGACCTGCAACAGCCGCAACGACTTCGGCGCCAACGGTTCCCAATCGCAGGCCTGTGCCCAGAGTTTCGCCAGCGCCGGCACCAGCGCGGTGACGGTGACGCCGTGGGCGTCGATGGCCGCGAACGCGGATTCGGGGCTCGGGTCGGCAGTGAAGACCGTGGTGGCGCCAACGCTGAGCGCGCCGAGCAGGCCGGGGCAGGCCAACGGGAAGTTGTGCGCGGCCGGTAACGCCACCAGATACACGTCCTCGGCACTCAGCCCGCACAGACCGGCGCTGGCGGTGCAGTTGTAGACGTAGTCCTGGTGGGTGCGGGGGATGAGTTTGGGCGCCCCTGTGGTCCCTCCGGACACCAGCAGCAGTGCCGGGCCGGCAAGGTCGGGGTCGATCTGCGGGACGGGGCCGGTGGCCTTGCGCGACAACGTCGTCCACGACAGGAACCCCTCGCGGTTGTCCGGCAGGTCGCCGTGGACCAGCACGTGGCGCACCTGTGGACGTGCTGCCACCAGCCCGGCGGCCATGGTGCGGTAGTCGAAGCCGCCTGCGGTGTCGGCGATCACGAGCGCCACGGCGCCGCTGACTTCGGCGAAGTGCGTGAGCTCGGCGAGCCGGTGCCCCGGCAGGCACATCACCGGCACCGCGCCGGCCCGCAGCAGTCCGAACAGGGCGACGGCGAATTCGGCGGTATTGGGCAGTTGCAGCAGCACTCGATCGCCCGGCTGAATGCCCAGCTCGGCGATGCCCGCTGCGGCGCGGTCGGCAAGTGCGTCGAGCTCGGCGAAGGTGCGGGTTTCCGTCGGATCTGCGATCGCGGCCTTGTCCGGCCGCTGCTCGGCAGCGTCCCGTAGGAGCGAATCCAGGCGCCGATCGGCCCAATAACCTGCTGCGCGATATGCCTGGGCGCGGTCGGCGGGAAAAGCGGTGAAACCCTGTCGCAAAGCCGATTGAGCTGCAGATTCGGCGAACTGGGCAGTGTTCGGAGTCACGTCGCGGCACCTCGGGGTAGGCGTGTTCGGTCACCCGAATATAGGGTAGCCTCCACAAAGTTAGGGCAGCCTGCACTAAATCATCTGTCGTCAGTCGGAGGTCATGATGAGCAATCGCGCCGTCGCGGACTCGCAGAGCATCCGGGAGGCGGTGGCCGACCTCCTCGGTGTCGGCAGCGACGCCGTCGATCCGGACGCCGACCTGATCGGACAAGGTCTGGACTCCATCCGGATGATGTCGCTGGCCGGCCGCTGGCGCCGGGCGGGCATCGACGTCGACTTCGCCGCACTGGCCGCCGCGCCGACCGTATCGGCCTGGGCTGAACTTGTGGCCGCCCGCACATCCAATCATGCTGCTCCGCAGTCTGTTTCGTCGCCGGAGTCGCGTGACGCCGGGGAGCCGTTCCCGCTGGCGCCCATGCAGCACGCCATGTGGGTGGGTCGTGAAGGTGACCAGCAACTCGGCGGCGTGGCCGGGCACCTCTACGTCGAGTTCGACGGCGAGGGGGTTGACCCCGACCGGCTGCAACGCGCCGCCACCGCGCTGACCGAACGGCACCCGATGCTGCGCGTGCAATTCCTGCCCGACGGAACGCAGCGCATCGCTGAGCCCGCCGCGCGCTATCCGGTCACCGTCGAAGACCTGCGCGGGGCCACACCCGAGCGAGTTGCAGAGCGGCTGGCGACCATTCGCCGTGCCAAGTCTCATCAGCAGCTGCACGGCGAGGTGTTCGAACTGACGCTGACACAGCTGCCCGGCGGAGCTACGCGCTTGCACGTCGATCTCGACATGCAGGCCGCTGACGCCATGAGCTACCGCACGTTGATGTCCGACCTTGCCGCCCTCTACGGTGGCGAGCAGTTGCCTGCCCTGGAGTACACGTATCGCGAATACCGGCTGGCAGCACCGGAACTCGACAGCGATGCGGACCGGCAGTGGTGGGCCGAACGCATCGCCGACCTGCCCGATCCGCCGCGACTGCCGCTGGTGCCGCCGGCCGAACAGGCCGACCCCCACCACACCACCCGGCGCCACCACTGGCTGGACCCCGACACCCGCGACGCCCTGTACGCAGCTGCGCGCCGCCGGGGCGTCACCCCGGCGATGGCGCTGGCGGCCTCGTTCGCCGAAGTCCTGGCCGGCTGGTCGGCCGAGTCGCGCTTCCTGCTCAACGTGCCGCTCTTCGGTCGCGAACAGCTGCACCCCGACGTCGACAAGCTCGTCGGCGATTTCACCTCATCGCTTCTACTCGGCATCGATCTCGACGGCACCGTGACGGCCACGGACCGGGCCAGAGCGGTTCAGGACACCTTCCGCGCCGCGGCCGGGCACGCCGGCTACCCCGGGTTGTCGGTGCTGCGTGATCTCAGCCGCCACCGCGGCACCCAGGTGCTCGCGCCCGTCGTCTACACCAGTGCGCTGGGGCTGGGGGAGCTGTTCGGTCCTCGGGTCACCGCGACCTTCGGGACCCCGATCTGGATCAATTCCCAAGGGCCGCAGGTGCTGCTGGACGCGCAGGTCACCGAATTCAACGGCGGGGTTCTGGTCAACTGGGACGTCCGGGAAGACGCATTCCGGCCCGGCGTCATCGACGCCATGTTCGACCGCCACATCGCCGAACTACGGCGGCTGGCCACCGACGACACCGCATGGGAAGCTCCGGCCCGACCGCTGCTGACCGAACCACAGCGCGCGGTGCGCGATGCGGCCAACGCGAAAACCGCCGCGCCGAGCGGCCATGCGCTGCATCACGGATTCTTCGCACAGGCCGCCGTGCGCCCCGACGCGACTGCGGTGATCGGGTCGAGCGGCCGGCTCAGCTACGCGCAACTGCGCGAGCAGGTGCTCACCGTCGCCGCCGCTCTGAAGGTTGCCGGGATCCGCACCGGCGAAAGCGTTGCGGTCATGGGCCCCAAAGGTCCCGACCAGATCACCGCGCTGCTGGCGATCCTTGCGGTCGGCGCGGTCTACGTGCCGGTGGGGATCGATCAGCCCGCGCAGCGAGCCGAGCGGATGCTCAAAGGCGGCGACGTCCGTATGGCGCTGTTCTGTGGTGACGGCCCGCCGACCTGGCTGCCTGCCCTGACCATCTCAGAAGCGCTGCGCGTCGGTGCGCGGGCCGACGAGATCGAACCTGCCACAACTGATCCCAACGAGCTCGCGTACATACTGTTCACGTCGGGCTCGACTGGTGAACCCAAGGGTGTCGAGGTCACCCACGACGCCGCGATGAACACGATCGAGGTGCTCAACGGACACTTCGGTGTCGGGCCGGACGACAGTGTCCTGGCGTTGACCCACCTGGAGTCCGACCTCTCTGTGCTCGATGTGTTCGGCACGCTGGCTGCGGGCGCCACAGTCGTGGTGGTCGACGAGGCAGACCGGCGCAATCCGCACCACTGGGTCGAGCAGATCAACACCCACGGCATCACGGTCCTCAACTTCCTGCCCGGATCGCTGGAGATGCTGGTCGAGACGGCCGCTTCCACCGGCGCCGCGTTGCCGTCGGTGCGCGCGGTACCGACAGGCGGGGACTGGGTCCGCACCACCATGGTCCGTAAGCTGCAGGCCCTGGCGCCCGGCGTGCGGTTGGCGGGCCTGGGCGGAGCCACCGAAACCGCGATCCACGCAACCCTTTTCGAGGCCGGAGAACTGCCGGACAACTGGGCGGCTGTGCCCTACGGCAAGCCGTTCGCGAACAACGCCTGCCGCGTCGTCAACGCCGCTGGTGCCGACTGCCCCGACTGGGTGCCCGGCGAGCTGTGGTTCGCGGGCCGAGGGATCGCGCGCGGCTACCGCGGCAAGCCGGACCTGACCGCCGAGCGGTTCGTGACCTATTGCGGGCGCACCTGGTACCGCAGCGGCGACCTGGCCCGTTATTGGCCCGACGGCACACTGGAATTCGTCGGTCGCGCTGATCACCGCGTCAAGATCAGTGGCTACCGCATCGAACTCGGCGACATCGAAGCGGCGTTGCAGCGGTTGCCCGGTGTGCACGCCGCGGTGGCCGCCGTGGTGCCGGGCGCCGTCGGCGACGTGCTCGCCGCGGTCGTCGCCCGCGACGGCGCGGTGACCGGTGCCGAGCTACGCACCGGACTCGCGGAACTCGTTCCGCCGCATATGGTTCCGCGCCACTTCGAGCTGGTCGACCAGCTCCCGTTCACCACGGGTGGCAAGACCGACCGGCGCGCGGTGACCAAACTGCTCGACGACGCGATCGCCGGCGGGGCCCGCGAAGAGGTTCGGCCACCGTCGACTGTGGTCCAGAAGGCACTGGCCCGCATCCTGGCCGAACTGCTGGCGACCGACAAGGTCGGCGTTGACGAGGATTTCTTCGAACTGGGAGGTGATTCGGTGCTGGCCACCACGGCCGTCGCCCGTATCCGGGACTGGCTGGACACTCCGACGGTGATGGTGCCCGACATCTTCGCCACCAGAACCGTGGAGGCACTTGCGGATCGGCTGGCCACGCGTGAGGCCGAGCCCGGCCGCCTCGAACAGGTGGCCGAACTGTACCTGGAGGTTGCCGCGATGGACGACGCCGACGTGCTGTCCGCGCTCGACACCGCGTCCGCGTCGTGACGGGCAACGCGACGGGTGCGCAGCTGAGCATCAAACCGTGGATCAAGCGGTATCCCGGCACATCTGGGGCCACCTTGGTGTTCCCGCACGCGGGCGGTGCGGCATTGGCCTACCGGAGATTCGGCATGGCCTTGGCCGAGGCCGGGTCCGATACCTACGTCATGCAGTATCCACAACGAGGGGAGCGACTGACTCATCCCGCCCCGCAAACCGTCGCGGACCTCGCACGCGACCTGTTCGACGCGGGGGACTGGGCAGGCATGGGGCCGCTGCGCTTGTTCGGGCACTGCATGGGCGCCGTGGTGGCCTTCGAGTTCGCCCTGATCGCCGAGCGCGCGGGTGTCGAGGTCGCGGTGCTGTGGGCGTCGGCGAGCGAAGCGCCGTCTGCGGCGGCCACGTCACCGAAGCTGCCCACGGCCGAGTCCGAAATCCTGGCCGAGATGGTGGAACTCGGCGGCACCGACGCGCAGTTGCTGGCCGACGAAGACTTCGTCGAACTGCTGCTGATGGCCGTGCGCGCGGACTACCAGGCATACAACCGGTACCGCTGCGCGGCCGACGTGACCATCGCTGCCGACATCTACGCCCTTGGCGGCGACGCCGACCATCGCGTCAGCGAGAACATGTTGCGCTGCTGGGAAACCCACACCAGGGGAGCCTTCACGGTAACGATGTTCGACGGCGGCCACTTCTACCTCGACGACCACATCGACGACGTCGCGGAGCTGGTCCATGAACTCTGACGCGCATACGTGCACCGCCGACGCCGTCGTGATCGTGGGGATGGCGCTGGAGGCCCCCGGTGGTATCGACACCGCCGAGGACTACTGGACACTGCTCGCCGAACAACGCGAAACCCTGGGCCCATTCCCGACCGACCGCGGCTGGGCCATCCGCGACCTGCTCGACGGTTCGCGCCGCGACGGCTTCAAGCCCATCCCCAATCGCGGCGGATTCCTCACCAGCGCAGCCGCATTCGACCCTGAGTTCTTCGGCATCTCACCGCGCGAGGCCGTGGCCATGGATCCGCAGCAGCGCGTCGGTTTGCGCCTGGCCTGGCGGGCCCTGGAGAACAGCGGCATCAACCCCGACGACCTGGCCGGCCATGACGTGGGCTGCTACATCGGGGCCTCCGGCCTGGAATACGGGCCCGAACTCTCCGAATTCTCGTACCACAGCGGGCATCTCATCACCGGCACCTCGCTGGGAGTGATCTCCGGCCGTATCGCCTACACCCTGGACCTCGCCGGACCGGCCCTGACCATCGACACCTCGTGCTCGTCGGCGCTGACGGCACTGCATACCGCCGTCGGTGCGGTGCGGGCCGGTGACTGCGACATGGCCTTGGCCGGAGCCGTCTGCGTGATGGGCACTCCCGGGTACTTCGTCGAATTCTCGAAACAACACGCACTGTCCGACGACGGGCACTGCCGGCCATACAGCGCACACGCCAGCGGTACGGTGTGGGCAGAGGGCGCTGCGATGTTCGTGCTGCAACGCCGCGCGGACGCCCGCCGCGAGGGGCGGCGCATCCTCGCGGAGATCCGCGCCACCACGGTCAACCAGGACGGCCGCACCACCGGGCTCACTGCGCCCAGCGGCGCAGCGCAACAACGGTTGTTCGACAAGGCGATTCGGCAGGCGGGAATCCGGCCCGAGGATGTCGGCATGATCGAAGGGCACGGCACCGGGACCCGCCTGGGTGACCGCACCGAACTGCGTTCGCTCAGCCAGACCTATGGCGTCACCGCATCGCGTGCGGGTGCCGTGCTCGGATCGGTGAAATCCAACATCGGGCACGCACAGGCAGCCGCCGGTGGTCTCGGGCTGGCCAAGGTGCTGCTCGCCGCACACCGCGCCACCATCCCGGCCACCCTGCATGTCGACGAGGTGAGCCGCGAAATCGACTGGGAAGCACAAGGATTGCGGGTTGCCGCCAAACAGTCGCACTGGCCCGCAGTCAACGGGCAACGGATCGCCGCGGTGTCCGCCTTCGGTATGAGCGGCACCAATGCGCATGCCATCGTCGCAATCCCATCGGACGAGGCGGCCTGATGGGCGGGTTTCCCGACGGCCGCGTCCCCGTTCGGCTCACCGCACACGCGCCAGACCTCGTCGCGCAGGATGCTGCCGCTGTCCTGCGCTACCTGGACACCCGCCCCGCCGCGACACCATCCGACGTGGCGCAGACCTTGTTGAGCACCCGCCGGACGCGTCGGCACCGTGCCCTGGTGCGGGCTGCCGACCGCGCTGAACTGCTCGACGGGCTACGCGCTGTGGCTGCGGGCCAGGATCACGGGCTGGTCACCAGGTCGACGGGAAGTGCTTCACACCAAGGAAATTCGCAACCACGGGTGGCGTTCGTGTTCCCCGGCCAGGGCAGCCAGTGGCCGTCGATGGGAGTCGAGCCCTATGCCGGGCTGCCGGACTATCGGGCCGAGGCCGACACGTGCGCCGTGGCATTCCGCGCGGCCGGCGCGGCGTCACCCCTTGACTACCTGCTGGCTCCGGCGACGGCTGACACCAACGAGTTCTCGCAGGAGCAGATCCAGGGCGCCCAGTTCGTGCACGGTGTGGCGTTGGCCCGGGTCTGGCTGTCATGCGGTGTGCTGCCCGATATCACCGTCGGGCACTCGCTCGGCGAGATCGGTGCGGCCTACCTGGCAGGGGCCATCACGCTGTCCGAGGCGGTCGCAATCGTCGTCGCCCGGGCGACGGTGCTCGACCGGCTCACCGGACCGTACCGGGTGGCGGTGCTCGGCATCACTGCCGACGCGGCGCACGAGGTGATCGCCGAGACTCCAGGGTGGCTGGAACTGTCCGTGGTGAATTCCCGCTCGTCGGTGGCGGTATCGGGGGAAGCCGCCGCCGTTGCGGCGGCAGTGCGCACCGTCACCGGAAACGGATCGTTCGCCAAAGAAATCGAGATGCGGTTCCCGGCGCACACCACCGCGCTCGACGAGGTGCGTCCCGAACTCGAAACACTGCTGCCCGCTGGTGAATTCACCGACTCCGCGGTGCAGTTCATCGGCTCGGCCACTGCCGACGTGGTGGTGGCCGGTACGAATTTCGCAGACTACTGGTACACCAACCTGCGCAGCCCTGTGCATTTCGACCGCGCCATCGGAACCGCGATCCGCCGGGGCGCCCGCATCTTCGTCGAACTGTCCGCGCACCCCGCGCTGCTGTTCGCCATGGGAGACCTGCTCGACGACGCCGATCTGGCAGGCAGCCCCGCGGTGATGGTGGGGTCCGGGCGGCGCGGTGAACCACTCGCCGAGGAGCTCTCGGCCAACATCGCGACCGCGGCCCAGGCCGATCCGGGTTTTCGCTGGGCCGACCTGCTCGGCCCGGCGAAACCGTTGCGCGACTTTCCCTTCGCCCCTATGCGGGCCGAGCATTTGTGGGCGCGGCCGCAGCCGCTGCCCCCGCTGCCGGGCCTGACGGTGGCTACTGAGCAGTGGCAAGAACTGGGTGCGCTGCCGGCCGTGGAAGGTGTCCGCCGGGCAGCGGTGCTGGATCTGGGTGACGGCGGACAGGTGAGCACGCAACTGCGCGCGGCGATCGACGCCAGCGGCGCGGTCCGCGTGGTGGAGGTCGCCGACGCCGATCTGCTCATCGTGGTCGCGCCGGATCTTCCTACCGACGCCACCGGGGCCGCAACGGAACTGAGCCGTCGAGTCGAGGCCGGGCTGCTGGACTACCCTGACGCGGTCACCGCCGACACCCGCGACGTCTGGCTGGTCACGGTGGGCGGCGAACTGCCCGGGGCCGACGCGCTCGCTGCGATGCATCGCAGCGTCGGCTACGAGCATCCCGAGCAGAACTTCCACCGTATGGACCTACTCGCCGATCTCCCTCCAGAGGTGGCGGCATCGGCCGTCACGGCGATGCTGGGTGGCAGCGGCGATCTCGCGGTGCGCGATAACGGGCACGGCCCGGCGTTGTTGCGGCGCACCATGCGCGACGAATTCTCGCAGGCGCAGGCGTGGTCGGCCGAGTCGGGCGTGTTCGACCAGGTCGTGATCACCGGCACCGGCGCGGTCGGCCTGCACTATGCACGCTATCTCGCCGAACACGGCGCACAGCGCATCGTGCTGCTCAGCCGCCGAGGTATGGATACCGGCCGGCTCGCGGAGCTCGCCGCGCCGCACGACGTCGAGATCGTCGCGCCGGCTTGCGATATCACCGACCCGGCGCAAGTGTCGGCGGTGGCGGCCGAATTCGCGGGCGGTGGTGCCTCACTGATGATCCACACCGCGGCGAGCGCGACCATCGCGGCGCGGCGGGATATCACCGGCACGGCCGTGCGTGACACGTTCGCGGCCAAGGTCGGCGGCGCGAACAACCTCGTCGCGGCGTGGCCACTGCGTCCCGACGCACGAATTGTGTTGTGCTCCTCGGTGTCCGGGTTGTGGGGTGGGTACGGGCATGCGGCGTACGCGGCTGCCAACCGGCTGCTGGACGGGCTGGCTGCCGAGCTGCGAACGGCGGGCAGGCACTGCACGTCGGTGCGGTGGGGGCTGTGGCCCGGCAGCGGCATCATTTCCGCCGACGAGATCGAACGAGTGCAGCGGTCTGGGCTGCAACCCATGGACCCGGCCCGCGCGGTCGAGGCCAGTCTGCGTGATCATGCCGGGGACCCGCTGATTTTCGCGGCGGACGCCGACCGGTTGCGGGCATTTCTCGGCACCGAGAACCACGACGAGACAGAGATTCCCGAGCCGCCGACCCAGTCGGACACCACCGGAGTCGTCCGGGGCGCGCTGGGGTCGGTGCTCAAACTCAGTGACACCGCCCGGCTGGACCTCGACGCGTCGCTGCTCGACCTCGGAGTCGACTCGCTGCTGGCGCTCGACCTCCGCAAGAAACTCAAGAAGGCCACCGGACGCGCCGTGCCGCTGGCCACCATCCTCGGCGGTGCGAGCGCCTCCGAGCTGATCGAGCACCTCGACAGATCTGAAAAGGAAACCCTTTCGCGTGACTGACATCGCAGACGCACCTGGCACCACCGACGCACGGCTGGAGTTGATGCGGCGCAAGCTCGCCGAACGCGGCCTCGCCTCGGCGGTGGTGGATGCCGAACGCGCCGCGGTGGACCCCGGTGCCCTGACCGACGGGCAGCGCCGGATGTGGTTCGTGCAGGGCTTCGACCCGAGTGGTGTCCTGCTCAATGTCTGCCTGTCCTACCGGCTCACCGGTCAGATCGATGCCGGGGCGCTGCACGACGCGGTCAACGCCGTCGCACAGCGACATCCGATCTTGCGGACGACGTTCGCCGCCGACGAGAACGGTGAACCTCGTGCGACCGTGCACGACGACGTGTTCCCCGCGTGGACGACGCATGACCTATCCGACAAGTCCGAGCGCGCACGGCAATTGCGGCTCGAGGTGCTCGCGCAGCGGGAGTTCGGCACCCCGTTCGATCTGGGCGCCGAATCCGCGCTGCGGATCACGCTGATCAAGACCGGTCCCGCCGATCACGTCATGCTGCTCGTCGCACACCACATCGCCTGGGACGACGGGTCATGGCGGGTATTCTTCACCGATCTCACCCGCGCCTACGGTGGAGCGCGACTCCCGGAAACACCACGGGCATACGCGAACCCGGGCCACAGCGGCGCGGAGGCCGACGACGATCTCGCCTACTGGCGCGACGTCCTCGCCGACCCGCCGGAGCCGCTGGAACTGCCCGGCCCCACGGGTTCAGCAGTGCCGAGCAGCTTCCGCTCGCAGCGCACCACGCTGGTGCTGGCGCCCGACACGGTCGAGAAGGTGTCCGCGTTGGCCCGCGACACCGGTGCCACGCCGTACATGGTGCTGCTGGCCGCCTTCGGCGTCCTGGTCCATCGCTATACACACACCGACGATTTCCTGGTCGCCACACCGGTGCTCAACCGCGAGTCCGACGAGACCATCGGCTACTACGGCAACACCGTGGCCTTGCGCATGCGGATCGACCGGGCCACCGGCTTTCATGAACTGGTCACCGCGACCCGCGACGTCGCGCTGGGAGCGTTCGCCCATCAGCGGGTCAATCTCGACCGCGTGGTGCGCGAGCTGAACCCGGACCGCCGCCACGGCGCCGAACGGATGACCAGGCTGAGCTTCGGCTTCCGCGAACCCGACGGCGGCGGTTTCAGCCCCGATGGTGTCACGTGCCGGCGCGCTGAGCTACGCGGCCAGCACACCCAGCTGCCGCTGGGCTTCATGGTCGAATGGGACGCCACCGGTGGTGTTGTCGTCGAGGCCGAATACCTCACCGAAGTCATCGACGGCCCGCTGGCCGCCCAGATGCTGCGCCACTACGCCGTTCTGCTCGATGACGCGCTGACCGACCCGCACCGGCCGCTGTCGCGGTTGCAGCTGTTCAGCCCCGAAGACGCCGAGTGGATCAGCGCCGTCAGCACCGGTGAGCAGTTCCACACTCCGGCAACCACGTTGACCGACCTGGTGACCGAGCAGGCCGCGCGGACCCCCGACGCGACGGCCGTGGTGTACGAGGGCAGGCACTACAGCTACCGCGAGCTCAACGAGTCGGCGAACCGGTTGGCGCACTGGCTCATCGGGCAGGGCATCGGCACCGAGGATCGGGTGGCGGTCCTGTTGGACAAGTCACCGGAGCTCGTCATCACCGCACTGGCCATCGTCAAGGCCGGTGCGGTGTACCTCCCGGTCGATCCGACCTATCCGCAAGACCGGCTCGACTACATCCTCGCCGACTCGGACCCGAAATTCGTGCTGCGCGAACCGGTCACCGGCCTGGAGAACCAGCCGTGCACCGACCCGACCGACACCGAGCGGCTACGTCCGCTGCACCCGGACAACACCGCGTACCTGATCTACACCTCGGGTTCCACGGGCCTCCCCAAAGGTGTTCCGGTACAGCACCGCCCGATCGCCGAGTACTTCGTGTGGTTCGGTGGTGATTACGGGGTCTCGCAGGACGACCGCCTGCTGCAGGTGGCCTCGCAGAGCTTCGACGTATCGATCGGGGAGATCTTCGGCATGCTGGCCGCCGGTGCGCGGCTCGTCATCCCCAAACCGGGCGGCCTGACGGACATCGGGTATCTCACCGAGCTTCTGCGCGACGAGGGCATCACCTCGATGCACTTCGTGCCGTCGCTGCTGGGCCTGTTCCTGTCGCTGCCCGGGGTCAACGAATGGCGCACCCTGCAGCGTGTGCCGATCGGTGGGGAAGCCCTGCCCGGCGAGATCGCCGACAAGTTCCACGCCACGTTCGATGCGTTGCTGCACAACTTCTACGGCCCGACCGAGACCGTGCTCAACTGCACCCGCTACAAGGTGGAAGGCAAGCAGGGCGCCCGCATCGTCCCGATCGGGACGCCGAAGATCAACACCACCATCCACCTGCTCGACGACGCGCTGCAGCCCGTCCCGGCCGGGGTGATCGGTGAGATCTACATCGGCGGGACACATATCGCGCACGGCTACCACCACCGGCCGGGCCTGACCGCGGAACGCTTCGTCGCCGACCCGTTCAATCCGGGTGGCCGCATGTACCGCTCGGGCGATCTGGCCCGGCGCAACGCCGACGGTGACATCGAATTCGTCGGCCGCGCAGACGAACAGGTCAAGATCCGCGGGTTCCGCATCGAACTCGGCGAGGTGTCGGCGGCAATCTCCGTCGACCCGTCCGTCGGCCAGGCCGTCGTGGTGGTCAGCGACCTACCCACCCTGGGCAAGAGCCTGGTCGCCTACATCACCGCGGCCGCCGATGCCGACAGGGTCGAGATCGACCGCATCCGCGCCAGGGTCAGCGCGGCGCTGCCCGAATTCATGGTGCCCGCGGCATACGTCGAGCTGCCCGAGATCCCGATCACCGCACACGGCAAGATCGACCGCAGGGCGCTTCCCGAACCGGAGATCTCGTCCACCAAGGAATTCCGGGAACCGTCGACGGACACCGAACGCGATGTCGCGGCACTGTTCGCCGAGCTGCTCGACCGCGCCACGGTGGGGGCCGACGACTCGTTCTTCGACCTCGGTGGTCACTCGCTGCTGGCCACCAAGCTGGTCGCCGCGGTGCGGGCTCGCTGCGGCGTCGACGTCGGTGTGCAGGACGTGTTCGAGCACGCCACCGTCGCGGGATTGGCCACGCACATCGAGGCGCTGCGCGCCTCCGGTACCAGTACGGGCAGGCCGATCGTCGCGGTCTCGCACGACGGGCCGCTGCAGATGTCGGCCGCACAGCTTCGGCAGTGGTTCCAGTTCCGCATCGACGGCCCCAACCCCGTGAACAACGTGCCGTTTGCGGCGCGCCTGAGTGGTCCATGTGACGTCGACGCGTTGATCGCCGCCGTCAACGACGTCGTCGACCGACACGAGATCCTGCGGACGACCTATCGGGAAATCGACGGCGTGCCATACCAGACCGTGCATCCGCGAGCCCCGCTGACCGTGCGCCGGGCCCGCGGGGAGGGGGAGGACTGGCTGCAGCGTGAACTCGACGCCGAACGCAGGTACTGCTTCGACCTCGAGGCCGACCTGCCCGTGCGCGCCGCGGTGCTGTCCACCGGTGAGGAAATTGTGCTGTCGCTCGTCGTGCATCACATCGCCGCCGACCACTGGTCGGGCGCGGTGTTGTTCACCGACCTGCTCACGGCATACCACGCGCGCCGCGCGGGACAACCGGTGGAGTGGACGGCATTGCCGGTGCAGTATGCGGATTTTGCGGCCTGGCAAGGATCAGCAGACGATGCCACGGTCGATGTCCAGCGGGCTTACTGGACAACACAACTGGCCGGGCTGCCCGAGGAGAACGGCCTGCACCCGGACTTCCCGCGTCCTGCCGTGCCGAGCGGTGACGGGCGGGCGTTCGACTTCACCATCGACGCCGCGACCCGCACGAAGCTCGTCGAACTGACCCGCGAACTCGGCGTCACCGAATTCATGCTGCTGCAAGCCGTTGTCGCCATCGCCTTGCACAAGGCGGGGCAGGGCACCGACATACCGCTGGGCACTCCCGTCGCCGGGCGCACGGCCCCCGAGCTCGACGCGCTGATCGGATTCTTCATCAACATCGTCGTGCTCCGAAACGACCTGTCGGGCAACCCAACCCTGCGCGAGGTGCTCAGACGGTCGCGCGATATGGCTCTGGCCGCCTACCAGCACCAGGACCTGCCGTTCGATCGCGTCGTCGACGCCGTGAGCCCCGTACGGTCGCTGTCCCGCAACCCACTGTTCGGGGTCGTCGTCCACGTGCGCGAGGATCTGCCGGCCGAGCAGGTCATCGACTCCGGCCCCGACGGTGAAACGCGTTTCACCGCATTGGAACCCACGTTCGACGTGGCGCATGCCGATCTGTCGCTGAACTTCTTCGCTCGGCCCGACGCCGGATACAAGGGCACGGTCATCTACCGCACCGAGCTGTACGAACCCGCGACCGCGCAGCGGCTCGTGGGTTGGCTGCACCGCATCCTCGAAGCGTTCGCCACCGACGCCGACCAGACGCTGCGTGACATCGGCGTCATCGAACCGGCCGAGCGGACACGGCTGGTCGAGGACTGGAGCCGGCGGGCGGTGCCGCCGGCCGGGCTGCCGCAGACCGAGGGTGCGACGCACGTCTACGTCCTCGATGAATGGCTCGAGCCCGCGGCCGTGGGTGTGATCGGCGATGTCTACTTCGCCGGTGGTGCCGTCGACCAGGCGGCGCGGGGAGGGGCGGGGGCATCCGCGCAACGGTTCGTGCCCAACCCTTTCGGTGCAGGGCAGCTGTACCGCACGGGGGACCGGGCCCGGTGGACCACCGACGGCCGGCTGGAACCGGTCACCACAGGTGACCCGCGGCTACAGGCCGCGCTGGAGGCACTCGACGGCGTCGCGGCGGCCGCCACGAGGAACTGGGAAAGCCGTGGCGGCTCGCTGCTGGCCGGGTACATCGTTGTCGACGGTGGTGCCGACGAGGTGCTGGAGGAGGTACGTGCCGCGCTGCCAGAGGAATTCAGCGGGGTGCCCCTCATGGTCGTCGACGACCTCGGGGTGTTGACGCGACCGCGGGCGACGACGACGATGCGCAGCGAACCTCCGGCCACGGCGACCGAAATGGCCCTCGCCGCCCAGTTGGCCGAGCTGCTCGGCGTCGACGAGGTCGGGCGCCACGACGACTTCTTCGCCCTCGGCGGCGACAGCATCCTGGCCGTGCAGTTGGCGGCACGGGCGCGTGATGCCGGGGTGGCGATGACGGCGCGCATGGTGTTCGAACATCCGGAGCTGGCCGGCTTGGCCGCGGCGATCGACATCGGCACCAGCAGTGCGGCACCCGGCGACACCCACCACGCACCCATGGCCGCGTCCGGTCTATCGGCCGACGAGCTGGCGATGCTGACCGCGGGCTGGGGACACGACACGGACGGAACACCATGACCGCAACCGGAACACCGCGCGGCGTCGACGACGTCCTGGCACTGAGCCCGCTGCAACAGGGGCTGTACTCGCTGGCCGGGTTGACCGACGGTGACGAAGGCGTCGACCCGTATGTCATCGCGATGGCGGCCGACATCGACGGGCTCCTGGACGTCGAGTTGCTGCGGCGCTGTGCCGAGGCGATGCTGGTTCGCCATCCGAACCTGCGTGCCAGCTTCTTTCAAGGCAATCTGAGTCGTCCGGTGGCGGTTGTTCCGTCGGCAGTCGCGGTGCCATGGCGACATGTCAGCGCGACCGAGACAGAGGCCCTCACCATCGAGGCCGAAGAGCGGGCCAGGCCTTTCGATCTGGGCCGCGGTCCGTTGATCCGGTTCCTGCTCATCGAAAAGCCCGAGCTGCGTTGGCGATTGGTCATCGTCGCCCATCACATCACCATCGACGGGTGGTCGCTGCCGGTGTTCGTCGGCGAGTTCCTCACGCTGTACGCGGCCAAGGGGGATGACGCGGCATTGCCCGCATCACCCCGGCCGTACCGCGACTACATCGGCTGGCTGGCCGGCCTCGACCAGGACGCCAGCCGGGCCCGCTGGCGCGCCCACCTCGCGGGTCTGGATGCCCCGACGATGCTGTCCCCCGCACTGTCGGGCCGGGAGCCGCGGCCCGGGCTGCCCGAACGCACCGAGGTCACCCTCGACGAGCAGCAGACCACCGAGATCCTCAATGGTGCCCGCTCGCGCGGCGTCACCGTCAACACACTGTTCCAAATGGCCTGGGCCATCATCCTGTCCGCGTTCACCGATCGCACCGACGTGGTGTTCGGCGTGACCGTCTCGGGCCGTCCCGACGAGCTTGCCGGGGTGGAGGCGATGGTCGGACTGTTCATCAACACCGTGCCGCTGCGCGTTCGCCTCGACCCGTCGCAGCCGGTGAGCCGGCAATGCCAGGCGCTGCAACGCGAGGCCGCCGACTTGCGCGACCACAGCTATCTCAGCCACACCGAACTGCGGTCGCTCGGTGACATCGGCGAACTCTACGACACGCTGCTGGTGTACGAGAACTTCCCGCCCGGCGGCCTGGTCGGCAGCGGCGACTTTCCCCTCGCCGCAGCGGTACTGAAACCGGCTGCGCTGGAAAGCCTCTCGCATTTCCCGGTCACCATTGCCGCGCACCCCACCCACGGCAGGCTCACTGTCCTGGTCGAAACACTCGACGGTGCACTGGGATTGCTCGACCCGCGGGCCCTCGGACAGCGTGTTCTCGCCGTCGTGCAGCGTCTCCTTCAGCTGTGGGATCGCCCGTTGCGCGAGGTGACGGTCACCCAGGCCGGCGAGCAGCAACCCGCTGCCGCGGCGGACACCGCCGAACGACACGGCGGGTTCCATACCGCGTTCACGACGGTCGCGGCGCAGCGGCTCGGGTCGATCGCATTGAGCTGGGAGGGCGGCGAACTGAGCTACCGTCAGCTCGAGGAGGCCGCCGACACGTTGGCGGCCGGCTTGCACCGCCGCGGGGTGAGCACCGAGACCCCGGTCCCGATCCGGTTGCGCCGCGGTCCCGATTACGTCGTGGCCATGCTGGCGGTCCTCAAGGCGGGTGGACTCATCGTGCCGCTGGATCCCGCCATGCCCGACGAGCGCGTCGCCGAGATCCTCCGCCAGACCGGTGCGAGCCTCGTCGTCGACGAGGCCCTGCTCGCCGCTGTCGCCGGCGAGCCCGCCACCGAGCACCGTCCGGCGTCGGTGCACCCTGGGCAAGGCGCCTATATCGTGTTCACGTCGGGTACCACCGGTAAACCCAAGGGCGTCATCGGAACCCATCGGGCGCTGCTGGCCTACGGCGCTGATCATGCCCGCCGCATCCTGCGGCCTGCCGCCGACCGGCTGGGCCGACCGCTGCGCATCGCGCACGCCTGGTCGTTCACCTTCGATGCGGCCTGGCAACCGCTCGTGGCCTTGCTCGACGGGCACACCGTGCACATCGTCGGCGACGAGATCCAGCGGGACGCAGAGGCTCTCGTCGACACCATCGGCCGCTACGCGATCGACATGATCGACACCACACCATCGATGTTCAGCCAGCTGCGCGCAGCCGGGTTGCTGTCGCGGGTGCCGTTGGCCGTGCTGGCATTAGGTGGCGAAGCCATCGACCGCGCTGCGTGGCAAGGGATCCGAGACGAGTGCGAGCGCACCTGGATGTCGGCGTACAACTGTTACGGGCCGACCGAAACCACGGTCGAGGCGGTCGTCGCCGCGATCAGGGAGCACACCGCGCCGTGCATCGGCGTGCCCACCGATTCGACCACCGCATACGTGCTGGATCACTGGCTGCGGCCGGTTCCCGACGGCGTGGCCGGCGAGTTGTACCTGGCCGGTGGACAACTCACCCGCGGCTATGTCGGCAGGCCGGGGGAGACTGCGAGCCGGTTCGTCGCCGATCCGTTCAAACCCGGTGCGCGCATGTACCGGACGGGTGACGTGGTGCGGCGACGTCCCGGCCCGCATGCCATCGAATTTCTGGGCCGGGTCGACGATCAGGTCAAGATACGCGGGTTCCGGGTGGAGCCGAGTGAGGTCGCAGCTGTGCTGCGCAGACAACCCGGGGTGCGGCACGCCCACGTCGCGGTACGCCGGCACCGCAGCGGGCCGCGCCTGACGGCGTACGTGTGCGGCGACGTGCCCACCGCCGAGCTGCGTCACACGTTGTCGGCGATATTGCCGAGATACCTGGTGCCACACCACATCATCGCGGTGGACGAGATTCCGCTGACCACCAACGGCAAGGTCGACGACACCGCGCTGGCCGCGTTCGACGCGACGGGCCGCGTCGACGGGTCCGACGCCCCGGCGACAGACACCGAGAAGGTGCTCGCCGAGGTGCTCGCGGACATGCTCGACATAGGTGACGTCGATGTCACGGCAGACTTCCTCGAACTGGGGCTGGACAGCATCGTGGCGCTGTCGGTGGTGCAGGCCGTGCGCCGCCGTGGTATCGCGATGCGGGCCCGGCTGATGTTGGACTGCTCGTCGGTGCGGGAACTCGCGGCTGCCGTCGACAACGACGAGGTCCGGCTCGACGACGGTGACGAGGAATCAGGTCCGATCCCGTTGCTGCCCAACGGTCGCTGGCTCTACCAGTACGGTGATCCACGCCGGCTCGCGCAGACCGAGGCGTTCCGGCTGCCGGAGGGCACCACCCGCGAGCACCTCGACACCGTGCTGCGCACCGTGATCGACGGGCACGAGGTTCTGCGCACGCGGCTCGACCGCGCCACCATGACGCTCGTCGCCCACGATGCAGGCGCGGTGCTCTCCGAGGCGACCGCGTCCGGTGACCTGGCCGCCGCGGTGGCCGAGCAGGCCAAACTGTCGGTGGAACGGATTGACCCGCAACAGGGCTCGACGCTCGATGCGGTGTGGCTGCACCATCCCGACGCGGGCGCGGGCGTGCTGATCCTCACCGGCCATGTGCTGGCGCTGGATCCGGCGTCGTGGCGGATCGTGGTCGGCGAACTCGAAACCGCTTGGCATGCCTTGGCGGCCGGGCGCACGCCCACGCCGGTGCGCGAGCACACCTCGCTGCGGCAGTGGTCGCGCCTGTTGTCCGACCGTGCGCTCAAGCTCGACACGTGCGATTTCTGGGAACGTCAATTCGACGGTGGCGATCCCGATCTCGGCATGAGACGCATCGATCCGGCCCACGACCGGATGGGCGACGTGGTGGTCGAGATGGCGTACGCCGAACCCGATGTCACCGCACGGCTGCTGGCCGGACCGGTGCCGGTGACCGAAGTGCTCGCGGCGACGACGGCCCGCGCGCTGACCACCTGGCGCAGGCTTCGTGGACAGCCCACGCCCGCGCCGTTGCTCGCGCTCGAAACCTACGGGCGCTCCGACGGCGTGCTCTCGACGGGCCTCGATGATGACGACGGCGACGTCGACACCGGGGACACCGCGGGGTTGCTCAGCATGATCTATCCGCTGCGGCTCACCGCCGACGATGCGCGCGGGGTGGCAGCGGAGGTCGCTGCCATCCCGGGTGACCCGATCGACTACGGCCTGCTGCGTCACCTTCGGCCTGACACCGCCGAAAGACTTGGCGCCCACCGGGATCCGCAGATCCTGCTGAACTACCTCGGCCGCATCGAACTCAACTCTGCGGACAACGCCCTGCAACAGGACCGGTCCCTGACAGCTGCGGTGTCGCCCGTGCCAGAACCGCAGGTGGCGGTGCGCCACGAGTTGACCATCATGGCCGCGGTGATCGACGGCGACGGCGCCGCGATCCTCGGCACCCAGTGGCGCACCCTGCCCGACATTCTCTCCGACGCCGACATCGCTGCCCTGCAAGCGATCTGGCTCGACTCCCTGCGAGAGGTGACCGCGTGAGCACACCCACCCTGGCCGTGATCGGTGCCGGCCCCAAAGCGATCGCGGTGGCAGCCAAGGCCGCCGAATTGCGGACCATGGGTGTGCCCGCACCCGAGGTCGTCGTCGTGGAACGTGCCGGCGTCGCGGCCAACTGGCAGGCCGTCGGCGGTTGGACCGACGGCCAGCACCGGCTGGGCACCAGTCCCGAAAAGGACGTCGGCTTCCCGTACCGGTCGTCGTTGGTGCCGCGCCGCAACGCCGAGCTCGACGAACGGATGATGCGGCACAGCTGGCAGTCGTTCCTGATCGACATCGGCCACTTCGCCGAGTGGGTCGACAGGGGCAGGCCTGCCCCGACCCATCGCCGGTGGAGCCAGTACCTGAACTGGGTGGCCGACAACGTCGGGATGACCGTGGTGTCCGGTGAGGTGACCGAGATCGGCGTCGACGACGGCCAGAGCGCCTGGGTGTTGAAGACCCACCACGACACCGTGCGCGCCGACGCGGTCATGGTGACCGGACCCGGGCAGGCCGAAAAGTCCATCCTGCCCGGCAATCCGAGGGTGCTGTCCATCGCGCAGTTCTGGCATCGCGCCGCTGCGCAAGAGCTGATCGCCGCGGAGCGGGTGGCGGTGATCGGTGGCGGGGAAACCGCGGCGACCATGCTCAATGAGCTTTTCCGCCACCGGGTTTCGACCATCACGGTGATCTCGCCGCAGGTCACTCTCTTCACGCGGGGGGAAGGCTTCTTCGAGAACACCCTGTACTCGGATCCCACCCACTGGTCGGGCCTGACCCTGTCCGAACGCCGCGATGCCATGAACCGCACCGACCGTGGGGTGTTCTCGGCGCGGGTTCAGGAAGCGCTGCTGGCCGACGACCGCATCCGGCATCTCCGCGGCCGGGTCGCCCATGCCGTCGCCCGCGACGAACGCATCCGGTTGACGCTGCTCAGCGACACGGGCGCCGAGCGTTCGGAGACCGTGCACGGTTTCGACCTGGTGATCGACGGATCCGGCGCGGACGCATTGTGGTTCGTTCCGCTGCTGGCCCAGGATGCCCTCGACATGCTCGAACTGGGTCTGGGACGTCCGCTGACGGGGGAGAACCTGCAGGAGTCCATCGGCGACGATCTCGCGGTCGCAGGCGTGACCCCGAAGCTGTTCCTACCAGGCCTGGCGGGTTTGAACCAGGGCCCCGGCTTCCCCAACCTCAGCTGCCTCGGATTGCTGTCCGACCGCGTGCTGGCCGCCGACCTGGGAGCCGGCTCCGCCATCAGAGACCGATCGATCAGGAGTACCGATGAGCGCTTGCGCGAAGAGGAGACCAGTACCGATGAGCACCAATCCGTTCGATGACGAGCGCGGCACCTTCGTCGTTCTGGTGAACGACGAGGACCAATTCAGCCTGTGGCCGGCGTTCGCCGACGTGCCCGTCGGCTGGCGGGTGGTCTTCGGTGAGGGCAGCCGGTCGGATTGCCTGGACTATGTCGAGCAGACCTGGACCGATTTGCGGCCCCGGAGCCTGCGTGAGGTCATGGCCCGGTAGCTGGGCCGTCGCTGTCACATCTGGGGCAGCGGCGAATCCATGTCATACAGCCGGGCGTGCAGGATGGTGCGGTTTCGCAGCGCCGCACGGACCGCGCGGTGCAGACCGTCCTCCAGATAGATGTCGCCGCGCCATCTCACCGCGTGCGGGAACAGGTCGCCGTAGAACGTCGAATCCTCCGACAGCAGTCGGTCCAGGGCCAGCACGGTCGTGGTGGTGACGATCTCGTCCAGCCGTAGCTGCCGAGGTGGGATGCGTGACCAGTCGCGGTAGGTCAACCCGTGTTCGGGGTACGGCTTGCCCTCGATGACACCTTTGAAGATCATCGCCGACCTGCCTCCGGGCTACCTGTACGCGGTCTTGGCAACGGCATGGTTGCCAAGGCTAGTACCCGCACCCGTCTGTCCGCACCAACTACGGAGTCGGTAAAGGTCCAGCTGGTCAGTAAAATAGATCAAGCGATCTGAGCTTGACGTCGACTCGAAGGGCAGGTGAACCGTGGGTAGTGCCGACGACCGTCGTTTCGAGGTGCTGCGCGCCATCGTTGCCGACTTCGTTGCCACCAAAGAGCCCATCGGCTCGAAGACTCTCGTCGAACGGCACAATCTCGGTGTGTCCAGCGCGACCGTGCGCAACGACATGGCGGTGTTGGAGGCCGAGGGCTACATCACCCAACCGCACACCAGCTCGGGCCGGGTGCCCACCGAGAAGGGGTACCGGGAGTTCGTCGACCGCATCGACAACGTCAAACCGCTGTCGTCGTCGGAGCGGCGCGCGATCCTCAACTTCCTGGAGTCCGGCGTCGACCTCGACGACGTGCTGCGTCGGGCCGTGCGGCTGCTGGCGCAACTGACCCGGCAGGTGGCCATCGTCCAATACCCGACACTGTCCACGTCGACGGTGCGCCACCTCGAGGTGGTGGCTCTGACCCCGGCCCGGCTGCTGCTGGTCGTCATCACCGACACCGGCCGGGTGGATCAGCGGATCGTGGAACTCGGCGACGCCATCGACGATCACCAGCTGTCCAAGCTGCGGGAGATGCTGGGCCAGGCACTCGAGGGCAAACCGCTGACTGCGGCGTCGGTCGCGGTGTCCGATCTCGCCAGCCAGCTCAACGGCAGCGGCGGCCTCGCCGACGCGGTCGGCCGCTCGGCCACCGTGCTGGTCGAGACACTCGTCGAGCACGTCGAGGAGCGGCTGCTGCTCGGCGGGACGGCCAACCTGACCCGCAACACCGCAGACTTCGGCGGTTCGCTGCGGTCGGTGCTCGAAGCGCTGGAGGAGCAGGTCGTGGTGTTGCGGCTGTTGGCCGCGCAGCAGGAGGCAGGCAAGGTGACGGTGCGCATCGGTCACGAGACCGAAGCCGAGCAGATGGTGGGGACGTCGGTGGTGAGTACCACCTACGGCAGTTCGGGCAAGGTGTACGGCGGCATGGGTGTGGTGGGACCCACTCGAATGGACTATCCGGGAACTATCGCTAATGTCGCTGCGGTTGCTCTCTACATAGGTGAAGTCTTAGGCAGCCGCTGAGCGGCATCTGAAAGGTCAGGCAAGGTCAGCGTGGCACGCGATTATTACGGCTTGCTCGGAGTGAGCAGTGGTGCGAGTGATTCGGAGATCAAGCGCGCCTATCGGCGGCTGGCCCGCGAACTGCATCCCGACGTCAATCCCGACGAGCAGGCCCAGGCTCGGTTCACCGAGATCCAGCTCGCCTACGAGGTGCTCAGCGATCCCGAGAAGCGCCGCATCGTGGACATGGGCGGGGATCCGTTGGAGTCGGTCGGCGGCGCGGCGAACGGCGGGTTCAGCGGCTTCGGTGGGCTCGGCGATGTGTTCGAGGCGTTCTTCGGCGGCGGCACCACGTCACGTGGTCCGATCGGCCGGGTCCGGCCGGGTGCGGATTCGCTCCTGCGGATGCGTCTGGACCTGGAGGAATGCGCCACCGGGGTGACCAAGCAGGTCACCGTCGACACCGCGGTGCTGTGCGACCTGTGCCAGGGCAAGGGGACCAACGGAAAATCCACCCCGGTCACGTGCGACACCTGTGGCGGACGCGGTGAGATCCAGACCGTGCAGAGGTCGCTGCTGGGTCAGGTCATGACAGCGCGTCCGTGTCCCGTGTGCGGCGGTGTCGGCGAGGTGATCCCGGATCCGTGCACCCGCTGCGGCGGAGACGGCCGCGTGCGCTCGCGGCGCGAGATCAGCGTCAAGATCCCGGCCGGTGTCGGCGACGGCATGCGGGTGCGGCTGGCAGCCCAGGGCGAGGTGGGCCCGGGTGGCGGCCCGGCAGGCGACCTGTATGTCGAGGTCCACGAAAAGCAACATCCCATCTTCGTGCGCGACGGGGACGACCTGCACTGCACGGTGTCCGTGCCGATGGTCGACGCCGCGTTGGGCACGACCGTCACCGTGACGGGCATCCTCGACGGCGACACCGAGATCACCGTCGCCGCAGGCACCCAACCCGGGGCGGTCACCACGCTGCGCGGGCACGGCATGCCGCATCTGCGCTCGGGCGTGCGCGGCGACCTGCACGCGCACGTCGACGTGGTGGTGCCGACGCGGCTCGATCACACCGACATCGAGCTGCTGACCAAGCTCAAGGAGAACCGCACCCGTGACACCGCCGAGGTGCGCTCGACGCAGTCGGCGTCGGCGACCGGGAACGGCGGACTGTTCAGCCGGCTGCGCGAGACGTTCTCCGGCCGCTGACGTCGTGGCACCGCTGTGACGAGGGCACTGTTCTACCTCGACGCGTTGCCCGCGGCCGGTGAGTTGGCACTGCTCGACGGTGACGAGGGCTTCCACGCGGCCAATGTGCGCCGCATCCGTACCGGGGAAGAGATCGACCTCGCCGACGGCGCGGGCACCCTGGCGCACTGTGTCGTCGAGGACACCGCCAAAGGGCGGTTGTCGGCGCGGGTGCTGCAGCGGTGCGTCGTCGCCGCCTCCAGCCCGCAGGTGACCATCGTGCAGGCGCTGCCCAAGTCCGACCGCTCCGAGTTGGCCGTGGAACTGGCCACCGAGGCCGGCGCGGACGCTTTCCTCGCCTGGCAGTCGGCCCGCTGCGTGGCCCGCTGGGACGGTCCGAAGGCCGACAAGGGTCTACGCCGGTGGGACGCGGTGGCTCGCGCGGCATCCCGCCAGTCCCGCCGGGCCCGCATCCCGACGGTCGACGGCGTGGTGTCGACGGCCGAGTTGACCCGGCGCGTCGCCGATGCGGTGGCCGGCGGTGCACTCGTGCTGGCGCTGCACGAGTCGGCGACCGCGCCGATCACCGAACTGGCTCTCGCTCAAGCCGATTCAGTGATGTTGATCGTCGGTCCGGAGGGCGGTATCGCCGACGAGGAGATCGCCGCGCTGACGGCGGCCGGAGCCAAGGCGGTACGGCTGGGGCCGACGGTGCTGCGCACGTCGACGGCCGCGGCGGTCGCGCTGGGTGCGATCGGTGCGCTCACTACCCGTTGGTCGCTGTAACCAGCGTGGATCAGTAGCCAGCCGCGGTTTTCGACTCGGCGGTGACACAGGTGGAATGCGATCAATTCCTGCCACCTGCCGATCAATTTCTGCCATCGGAATTAAGTCCCTGACCTGCGTGTTCTAACCATCAGACCGGCGATGAACACACCACCGGCCGACACCTCAGAAGACGAAGGGTCCGGGGATCACCATGAAGAAGTTCGGATTTGCCACCATGATCGCCAGTGGAATGGCCGCCGCGGTCCTGGGCTTGGCCGGCGCTGCGCAGGCGGACGTCAGCCACCACGACTGGCTGGACCAGATCGGCCCGCATGTGACCGTGCCGCAGGTCGACACCACCGTGCACCAGAGCCACTGACGCTCATCACTGATCGCAAAGGGCGCCCCGCTGGGGCGCCCTTTCCGTGTCGGCGCTGCTTATCCATTGGGACGGTGTCAGCGACCGGCGGTAAACTGGGCTGAGCAAACCATCCTGGAACTGCCATAACTCGACATCCGGAAGTAGGAACCAAACCCCACGTGACGCCCCGCGAGACAACAGCCGATTCCTCGGCCTCCACATCGGAATCGGTCCGCAGCAGCATCAGTGTTCAACCCGACATCATCGTGGGTCTGCTGGGTTCGGCTGACGGAAACCTGAGGGCACTCGAACGCCTGCTCGCCGCCGACATCCACGTGCGCGGCAACGAGATCACCTTTTCCGGCGAGCCCGCCGACGTCGCCTTGGCCGAACGTGTCGTCGCCGAGTTGGTGGCCGTGGTCTCCAGCGGACAGGCGGTGACCCCGGACGCGGTGCGCCACAGCGTCGCGATCCTCACCGGCACCGACGACGAGTCGCCCGCCGAGGTATTGACGCTGGACATCCTGGCCCGGCGCGGCAAGACCATCCGGCCCAAGACGCTCAACCAGAAGCGCTACGTCGACGCCATCGATGCCCACACCATCGTGTTCGGCATCGGTCCGGCAGGTACCGGCAAGACCTATCTGGCCATGGCCAAGGCCGTCAGTGCCCTGCAGACCAAGCAGGTCAGCCGCATCATCCTGACCCGGCCCGCGGTCGAAGCCGGTGAGCGCCTCGGCTTCCTGCCCGGCACCCTGAGCGAGAAGATCGACCCGTACCTGCGGCCGCTTTACGACGCCCTGCACGACATGATGGATCCCGAGCTGATCCCAAAGCTGATGAGCGCCGGGGTGATCGAGGTCGCGCCGCTGGCTTATATGCGGGGCCGGGCGCAGCCCTTGTTCACCAACGTGCTCACGCCTGACGGCTTCCGAGCGATCGGCGAGATCAAGGTCGGCGACTTCGTGATCGGCTCGGACGGTTCGCCCACCGAGGTGACGGGCGTCTACCCGCAGGGCTTCAAGGAGGTCTACCGGGTATACACGCAGGACGGCGCGTCGACGATGGCGTCCGGCGACCATCTGTGGGCTGTCTACACGGCTTCGGACCGACGGCGAAACAAGCCGGCTCGGGTGCTGGAGACCAAGGAGATGATCGGGAATCTCCGATCGGCCCACGCCCACCGCTACGAGCTGCCGCTGCTGAGTGCTCCGGTGACGTTCGAATCTCGGCCGGTGCCGATGGATCCGTACGCCCTGGGGTTGTTGTTGGGCGACGGATGCTTCTCCTCCCGCGCGACCCCGACCTTCGCGACCAAGGATCCGGAGCTGGCGGAAGCGCTCGAGGCCCTCGGCTTGTCCGGCAAGAAATCTGACTCCAAATTCGTCCCCGAGGACTATCTGTTCAACTCGGCCGATGTGCGCCTCGCGGTGTTGCAAGGTCTGCTCGATACCGACGGCGGTCCCGTCACCCAGCAGGGCCGCACATGCCGCATTCAGTACACGACAGTTTCCGATCAGCTGTGCGACAACGTGATCTTCCTCGTCGAGTCACTGGGTGGGGTTGTCTACCTACGCACGCGTGATGCCGACGGGCGCAAGCCCGGACTGGCCCGGGGGCGCGAGGTTCATCACCGTTCTGACGCCCACGTTCTCGACATCCGCCTACCTGCAGGCGTCGTACCGTTCCGGCTGTCGCGTAAGGCGGCGAAGTACGACGAGACGGGTGGCGGCCGGCCGATGCGGTTCATCGACCGCATCGAACCGGCGGGCACCACGGAAGCCGTGTGCATCAGCGTCGCGGCCCAGGACTCGCTCTACGTCACCGAGGACTTCCTACTCACCCACAACACCCTCAACGACGCGTTCATCATCCTCGACGAGGCGCAGAACACCACCGCCGAGCAGATGAAGATGTTCCTGACGCGGCTCGGGTTCGGATCCAAGGTCGTCGTCACCGGCGACATCACCCAGATGGACCTGCCCGGCGGCGCCACCTCCGGTTTGCGCGCGGCCATGACCATTCTCGACGGCATCGAGGACATCCACTTCGCCGAACTGACCAGCGCCGACGTGGTGCGCCACCGGCTGGTGTCGGAAATCGTCGACGCTTACGCACGACATGAGGAGCCGGCATTGCTGAACCGGGCCCAGCGCCGATCGTCCACCGGGCGGTCGCGGCGATGAGCATCGAGGTATCCAACGAGTCGGGCATCGACGTCTCGGAATCGGAACTGATCAGCGTCGCCCGGTTCGTCATCGAGAAGATGGATGTGCATCCGGCAGCCGAACTTTCGATGGTTTTGGTGGACAGCGCCGCGATGGCCGACCTGCACATGCGGTGGATGGACCTGCCCGGGCCCACCGACGTCATGAGCTTCCCGATGGACGAGCTGGAGCCCGGTGGCCGCCCGGATTCGCCCGAGCCCGGCCCGGCGATGCTGGGCGACATCGTGCTGTGCCCGGAGTTCGCCGAGCAACAGGCAGTCAAGGCCGGGCATTCGCTCGGCCAGGAGCTGGCATTGCTGACGGTTCACGGCGTGCTGCACCTGCTGGGCTACGACCACGCTGAGCCCGACGAGGAGAAAGAGATGTTCGCCCTGCAGCGCCAGCTCCTCGAGGAGTGGGTGGCCAACCAGGTGCAGGCCTATCACGACGACCGCCAGACGCAGAAGGATCAGCGCCTGCTGGACGAGTCCCGATACTTCGATGAATTCAACTGCGGCGACCAACCGTGAGCGGACTCGCCCCACTGCTCGGCGCCATCGCGCTGGTCGGGTTCGGCGGTCTGTTCGCAGCGATCGACGCGGCGTTGTCGACGGTGTCCATCGCCCGGATCGACGAACTGGTGCGCGAGGAGCGGCCCGGCGCTGTCCGGCTGGCCCGCGTGGTCGCGGAGCGTCCGCGCTACATCAATCTCGTGGTGCTGCTGCGTATTACGTGTGAAGTCTGTGCCACGGTGTTGTTGGTGGCGTACCTCGACGGTCATCTCGGCGTGAGCTGGGGCCTGGTGTCGGCGGCGGCCATCATGGTTGTCACGAGTTTCGTGGCCATCGGCGTCGGTCCGCGTACCGTCGGCCGGCAGAACGCGTACTCGATCGCGCTGGTGTCCGCGATTCCGCTGCAAGCGATTTCGGTGCTGCTGACGCCCATCAGCCGGCTGCTGGTGTTGATCGGTAACGCGCTCACGCCGGGCCGCGGGTTCCGCAACGGACCGTTCGCGTCCGAGATCGAGCTGCGCGAAGTGGTGGATCTGGCCCAGCAGCGCGGCGTGGTGGCCGACGAGGAACGCCGGATGATCCAGTCGGTGTTCGAGCTCGGTGACACACCGGCCCGCGAGGTGATGGTGCCCCGCACCGAGATGGTGTGGATCGAGAGCGACAAGTCGGCTGGGCAGGCCACCTCGCTGGCGGTGCGCAGCGGACATTCGCGGATGCCGGTGATCGGCGAGAACGTCGACGATGTCGTCGGCGTCGTCTACCTCAAAGACCTTGTCCAGCAGACCTATTACTCCACAAACGGGGGACGGGACACCACCGTGGCCCAGGTGATGCGTCCGGCGGTGTTCGTCCCCGATTCCAAACCGCTCGACGAACTGCTCAACGAAATGCAGCTGGCCCGCAACCACATGGCGCTGCTGGTCGATGAATACGGCGCGATCGCCGGGCTGGTCACCATTGAGGACGTGCTGGAGGAGATTGTCGGTGAGATCGCCGACGAGTACGACACCGACGAGGTGGCCCCCGTCGAAGACTTGGGCGACAAGCAGTTTCGGGTGTCGGCGCGGCTGCCCATCGAGGACCTGTGCGAACTGTACGACCTGGAGCCCGACGAGGACATGGACGTGGATACGGTCGGCGGCCTGCTCGCCCTGGAACTGGGCCGCGTCCCGCTGCCCGGTGCGGAGGTGAACTGGGGCCGGCTCCGGCTGTACGCCGAAGGCGGTCCCGATCACCGCGGCCGGGTGCGGATCAACACCGTGCTGGTGAGTCCGATCGAGACCGACGAAGACGAGCAAACCGCGGCCCGCGCGCGAGGAGGACAAGACTCAGATGACCGAACTTGATGCCGAGGACACCAAACTCGTGGTGCTCGCCCGTGGGGCGATGGGCCGCGCGGAGGCCTCGGAGGGCGCCGCGGTCCGCGATCTCGACGGCCGCACCTACGCCGGTGCGCCCGTGCAACTGGCGGCGCTGCAGTTGACGGCGCTGCAGTCGGCGGTCGCGGCCGCGGTGTCCAGTGGCGCTGCGGGGTTGGAGGCGGCGGTCCTGGTCGGCGGTTCGGCAGACGACGCCGGAGTGGCTGCGGTGCGGGAACTCTCAGGCGACGCTGCGGTGATCGTCACCGACCGGGCAGGAAATCCGGTATGAGCGACGAGCGCGAATTCCGGTCAGGCTTCGTCTGTTTCGTCGGCAGGCCCAACACCGGCAAGTCGACACTGACCAACGCTCTGGTGGGCAGCAAGGTCGCGATCACGTCGAACCGGCCGCAGACCACCCGGCACACCATCCGCGGCATCGTGCACCGCGAGGACTTCCAGATCATCCTGGTTGACACACCTGGTCTGCACCGGCCCCGCACCCTACTGGGCCAGCGGCTCAACGATCTGGTCAAGGACACCTACTCCGAGGTGGACGTGATCGGCTTGTGCATCCCCGCCGACGAGGCCATCGGGCCCGGAGACCGTTGGATTTACCAGCAGATCCGCGCCGTCGCACCGAAGACGACGCTGATCGCCATCGTCACCAAGATCGACAAGGTGCCCAAGGACCGAGTCGCCGCGCAGCTCATGGCGGTCAGTGAACTGGTCGGCCCGGACACCGAGATCGTCCCGGTGTCGGCGACCGCCAACGAACAACTCGATGTGCTCACCGATGTCCTCGTCTCCAAGCTGCCACCCGGACCGGCCTACTATCCCGACGGCGAATTGACCGATGAGCCCGAGGAAGTGCTCATGGCCGAGCTCATCCGCGAGGCCGCGCTGGAAGGTGTGCGCGACGAACTGCCGCACTCGCTGGCGGTGGTGATCGAGGACGTCGAGGAACGTGAGGGCCGCGACGATCTCATCGACGTGCACGCGATCCTCTACGTCGAACGCGACAGCCAGAAGGGCATCGTCATCGGCAAGGGCGGCGCGCGATTGCGCGAGGTCGGCACCGCGGCCCGCACCCAGATCGAAAAGCTGCTCGGCACAAAGGTTTATCTGGACCTGCGGGTCAAGATCGCGAAGAACTGGCAGCGTGACCCCAAACAGCTGGGGCGGCTCGGGTTCTGACGCTCAGAATCGGCTGAACACGCAGTGCGCGCTACCGCCGATCGGCTGTTCGACGACGACCTTGCCGTCGACGGTGATGCGGCAGCCCGGGCCGGGAGTGTCGCGACCGGGCGCGACGACCTGCAGCAACTGCACATCGGGTCCGACGGTCATGGTGCGCTGCCAAGGGATCTTGGTGTGATCAGGGACGTCTGCTCCCGAGGGATCGGTGACGATGTTGTACACCTCGCCGGATCCGGTGACCTCGAACAGCACCGTTGACCCGTTGGCGGACGCGCCGGGTGTGGGCACCGGCTGGGTGGCCTGCTTGCGCGACGCCGCGGCGGCATTGTCATTGAGCATTTGCTGGCGGAAGTCCGGTGTGACACAGATCGTGTCGCCGTCGAACGCCTCGCGCCACACGTAACCCTGGGCGCAACTCTGCGGGCCGTACGCGCCGTTGGGGTCCTTGTGCGCGCCGGGGTTGGCATTCTGCTGAAGTACCGTCGACCGTTCGTCCGGGGTGACGCAGACGGTGTCGCCGGTGCGAGCCTCCCGCCAGACGTAACCCTGGATGCAGGTGTCAGGTCCGTAGGGGAGGGGATCAGCTGCGGCCGGAACCGGGATGACGACGGCCGTGCCGATGACCGCAGCCGCAGCTGATCGAGTGAGATTCCTGATTGCCATGGGAGCCTCCAGATGCTTGGGGAACGCGGACCGGCGGCTGTCGGTCGCCTGGCATCAGGCTAGGAAGATCCTGTGTGGCGCGGATAGAGTAGGCGACTACTCGATCCTTTGCTCACCGCGGCGAAGGCGCTTGAGAACTCAGGTGAGTGCGTTGACTGCCGCAGCCGCCAGCGACGCATCCCGGGTGTCGGTGACGTCCTCGATGACCTTCACCGGGCGGTCCTCCGGCGTGTTCCACCACGGCACGGGTTGCCGTGCCGCCCAATCGTTGAGGGCCTCCAACTCGGCGGCCAGCGAGATCAGAAGCGGCTCACTGTGCGCGGGGCCCATCAGTTGCACTCCGATGGGCAGCCCGTCGGAGGTGAATCCGGCCGGAACATTGATCGCCGGCCAACCCAACAGGTTCCATGGCCACGTCAGTGGGCAGTACCGGATGGCGCTGCGTTCGGTGGCGGCCCATCCGCGCCGGTCGAACTCATGGGTCAGGGGCGGCGGCTGCGCGGTGGTGGGCGCGATGATGACGTCGACGAGATTGAAGATCCAGCCGATGCGGCGCCGAACTTCTGCCTCGTGGGCCCGTGCCTTACGCAACACGTCCTGGGACAGCAGCCGGCCGATGCGCATGTTCATCACCGTGCGCTCGTCGTAGTCCACTGCGAGGTCGTGGTCGCCCAGTCGCTCGGCCCAGTCCAGCAACCCGGCGGTGGAGCGGGAGAGGAAGTCCCATGACATTCGCAGGCTGTAGCTGGGGTCTCTGCGGACGACGCTGTGGCCCAGCTGGTCGAGTTGCTCGGCGACGGTCTGCAACGCAGCGAGGATCTCCGGGTCCAGCTTGGCCCGCACCCCGGTGAACGGAAATGCCGTCGACATCGCCACCCGCAGCGGCCCGGGTGCCTGCCCCACATGGTCGGCGGCTTGCACAGCGGGTGGTTGGTGCAGATCACCGGGGGCATTACCGGACGCGGCGTCGAGCACCAGCGCCGCGTCGGTGACCGTCCGGGCCAGCACCCCGTGCACGGTGATGCCGTTGAACGCCTCGGGTAGCGGCCAGGTGGAGATCCGCCCGCGCTGCGGTTTGATGCCGACCAGATGAGTCCACGCGGCGGGGATGCGGACGCTGCCTGCGCCGTCCGAGCCGATGGCGGCGCTGACCAGTCCGGCGGCGACGGCCGCTGCGCTGCCGCCAGACGAGCCGCCCGCACTGTGTTTGCGCGACCAGGGATTGCGGGTGTGCCCGAATGCCGGTCCGCCGGTGAACGGCCATTGCCCGAGCTCGCAGGTGTTGGTCTTGCCGACGATGACCGCGCCGGCCTCCTTGAGGCGACGCACCACCTCGGCGTCGGCGGTGGCCGGGGCAACCTCTGCGTCGGTCCCGAACCGGGTGGGCACCCCGGCGATGTCGACGTCGTCTTTGACCGCGATGGGAATTCCCAACAGCGGCAGTTGTTTACCGGCCGCGCGTTTGCGGTCGGCGGCGTCGGCGTCGGCCATTGCCTGCTCGGCCAGCACGACCCGGAACGCGTTGAGGGTGGACTGGCTCGCGGCGATGGCATGCAGTGACCGCTGCACCAGTTGCTCGGATGTGACGGCGCCACTGGCGAGTTGGTACAGCTGGCTGACGAGAGTAGGGAAGACCGGAGAGGTCGCGTCGGTGGCCGTGGATTTTCCCATCGCTTTGAAGGATATCGGCGGTGCGTTCCGAAATCTGTCGGGCCACGATGAGAGACTGTCACGATGCGGCTGTACCGGGACCGGGCGGTGGTGCTGCGCCAGCACAAGCTCGGCGAGGCCGACCGGATTGTCACCCTGCTCACCCGCGACCATGGCTTGGTGCGCGCGGTGGCCAAGGGGGTGCGGCGTACCCGCAGTAAGTTCGGGGCCCGGCTGGAGCCGTTCGCTCACATCGATGTTCAGCTGCATCCCGGCCGCAATCTCGACATCGTCACCCAGGTCCAGGCCATCGACGCGTTCGCCGCCGACATCGTCAGTGATTACGGTCGCTACACCTGCGCGTGCGCCATGTTGGAGACCGCCGAACGGTTGGCCGGCGAGGAGCGGGCGCCCATGCCCGCGCTGCACCGCTTGACGGTGGCGGCGCTGCGGGCGGTTGCCGACGGCTCCCGGGCTCGCGAGCTGGTGCTCGATTCCTATCTGCTGCGGGCGATGGGGGTGGCCGGCTGGGCGCCGGCGCTGACCGAATGTGCCCGCTGTGCCGCGCCCGGCCCGCACCGCGCGTTCCACGTCGCTGCCGGCGGCAGCGTCTGCGTGCACTGCAGGCCCAGCGGATCGTCCACGCCGCCGCAGGCGGTACTCGAACTGATGGCGGCGCTGCACGACGGCGACTGGGAATATGCCGAGACGACGACGTCAGGGCACCGCAGCCAGGCCAGCGGGCTCATCGCCGCGCATCTGCAGTGGCACCTGGAACGTCAGCTGCGGACATTGCCTCTTGTGGAACGGGCCTACCGCGTGGATCGGACGGTCGCCGACCGCCGGGCCGCGCTGGTCGGGCAGGATATGGCACATGGCATTCAAACGGGGCAAGACGACCTACCCGCAGCTGCCCCCGGCGCCTGACGACTATCCGGTCTTCCCGGATACGTCGACGTGGCCGGTGGTCTTCCCGGAATTGCCGTCCAACACCAACGGCCGTTTCTCGCGCCCGCCGCAGCACACGTCCAAGGCGTCCGCGCCGCTGATTCCGGCCGACCAGGTGCCCAACCATGTCGCGGTGGTGATGGACGGGAACGGTCGGTGGGCCACCCAGCGTGGCCTCGGCCGTACCGAGGGGCACAAGATGGGCGAGGCGGTTTTGATCGACATCACCTGTGGCGCCATCGAACTCGGTATCAAGCACCTCAGCGTGTATGCGTTCTCCACGGAGAACTGGAAGCGCAGCACCGAGGAAGTCCGGTTCTTGATGGGCTTCAACCGCGAGGTGGTGCGCCGCCGCCGGGAGAACCTGGACGCGATGGGGGTGAACATGCGCTGGGTCGGCTCGCGGCCCAAGATGTGGCGCAGCGTCATCAAAGAGTTCGACATCGCCGAGCAGATGACCGTCGGCAACGACGTCATCACCGTCAATTATTGCGTGAACTACGGCGGCCGCACCGAGATCGTGGAGGCGGCACAGGCGTTGGCCCAGGAAGCGGCCGACGGCAAGATCAATCCGAGCCGCATCAGCGAGGCCTCTTTCGCCAAGCACCTGCACCGGCCCGACATCCCCGACGTCGACCTGTTCATCCGCACGTCAGGGGAACAGCGGGCCAGCAACTTCCTGCTGTGGCAGGCCGCGTACGCCGAGTTCGTGTTCCAGGACAAGCTGTGGCCCGACTACGACCGTCGCGATCTGTGGGCGGCCTGCGAGGAGTACGTCAACCGCAACCGGCGCTTCGGTAGGGCCGAATGACCAGCCTGCTGCAGCAGTTGGCCTCCGCGCTCGGTGAGGTGATGTCCGTCGTCGAGGAGGAGGACGACGCCCTGACCGTCACCGTCGACGGATCGGTCGCCTCGGTGCGGGTCGTCACCATCGCCGAAGGACTGGAGATGGTGTCGCTGACCCAGCCGCTGGCGTGGGACCTGCCGCTCAACAACAAGATTCGTGAACGGGTGGCCGGCCACGCCAGCCGCACCATGCTGGGTTCGGTGGTCCTGGTGGAGAAGTTGGTCACCACGCCCGCCAACGGCGCGACGCCGAAGGGGTCGGTGCGCAAGAGCCCCGCGAAGAAGGTCGCTGACGTGATGCTGCGTTACAACTTCCCGGCAGCCGGGCTCACCGACGACGCTCTGCGCACGCTGATCCTGATGGTGTTGGCGACGGGCGCGGACGTGCGTCGCGACCTCATGTCATGACGGTTCTCCACATCGTTGCGGCCGTCGTCCTCGATGAGCGCAACCAGGTGCTGGTCGTCCGCAAGCGGGGCACCTCGTCGTTCATGCAGCCCGGCGGCAAGATCGAGCCGGGGGAGCAGCCCTTGGCTGCGCTCGGCCGCGAGGTCGACGAGGAACTCGGCGCCCGGTTCGATCCGGCGACGGCGCGTCCCCTCGGGCGCTACACCGCCACCGCCGCCAACGAACCCGGCCATACCGTCGATGCGCACCTCTACCTGGTCAGCCTCGATCGCGAACCGCATCCCGCGGCCGAGATCGAGGAGATGGCCTGGATCGACCCGCACGACCCCGGCGACATCGAACTGGCGCCGTTGACACGGCAGACCGTACTGGCGTTGGCGCGCGACTCGGTCTAGTGGAGACGGGGCGGGAACGTGTGGCCGTGGGTAGGGGAACCCCTACCGTCAACACGCGGGTGTACTGGATGGGAGTGGGCCCGCGAAGTGCCTAGCGTCGAGAGCATGAGCACCGCTCCTGCGCCGGCCCATGCGGCGCAGCCGGAACGAGTCGGCGTCCTCCGTCAGCTCCGCATCGACACCGGCTACATCTTGCTCGGATTCCCGCTCGCCATCGCGAGTTGCAGTGTCGCCGTGACCGGGCTGTCGACGGGCCTCGGCACGCTGGTCATCCTCGTCGGCCTCCCCGTTCTCGCCGGCACGCTGTTCGTCGCGCGCTTCTTCGCCGACGTCGAGCGGTGGCGCATTCCTGCCGTGCTGCGTCGGCCGCGCACCCGGCCGAACTACCGGACACCCGAACCGGGTGCCGGCGTCTGGAAACGGATCCTCAACCCGCTCACCCAGATCCAGTTCTGGCTCGACCTCGCGCACGGCATCCTGTATTTCCCGATCGCGGTGACGACGTTCTGCATCGTGGTGAGCTGGTGGGCGGTGGCGATCGGCGGCACGTTGACCGTCGCGTGGGATTGGAGCATCCCGCGTGGCCCGCACAATCAGTCGCTCGCTCAGCTGATCGGGCTCGGCGACGGCACCTTTGCGCGGGTCGGCCTGCAGACTGCCATCGGCGTGGTCTGCCTGATCAGCCTGCCATTCGTGGTGCGGGGCTGCGCGCTCATGTCGGCAGGCTTCAGCCGTCTGCTGCTGACCGGTGTGGCCGAGATGCGGCAGACGATCAGCGTGCTGACGGAGCAGAAAGCCGCCGCAGCCTCGGCCGAGGCAATCTCGCTGCGCCGGCTGGAACGGGATATCCATGACGGACCCCAACAGCGACTCGTACGTCTCGCGATGGATCTGAGCCGCGCCCGTCAGCAGCTGGACAGGGATCCGGCGGCGCTGCGACAGACGCTCGACGAGGCGCTCGGACAAACCCAGGAGACCTTGGACGAGCTGCGCGCGCTGTCGCGCGGCATCGCGCCGCCGGTGCTCACCGACCGTGGGCTTCCCAGTGCGCTGGCCGCGCTGGCAGTTCGGTGCACTGTCCCGGTCGAGCTCGTCATCGACCCCGACCTGGGCACCCCTGCCGGTCGGCTCGATGCCGCGGTGGAGACTGCTGCCTATTTCTCTGTCGCCGAGGCGCTGACCAATGTCGCCAAGCACAGCGGCGCCGCGAATTGCTGGGTCACCGTGGCGCATGGGCCTGGTCGGCTCGGCGTCGAGATCGTCGACGACGGCGACGGCGGTGCACATGTGGCCAAAGGCCACGGCTTGTCCGGCCTGGCCGACCGGGTGCGGGCGGTCGGCGGTGCGTTGAGCGTGGTCAGCCCTGCGGGTGGACCGACGACGATCGGGGTGGAGATGCCGTGTTGAGAGTCGTGGTCGCCGACGATGCCGTGCTGCTGCGGGAGGGCCTGATCCGGCTGCTGACCGAGAACGGCCATGACGTCGTCGCCGCGGTAGGTGATGGGCCGTCGCTGGTGCGGGCGATCGAAGAGCACCGGCCGGATGTCTCGGTGGTGGATGTCCGGATGCCGCCGTCACATACCGACGAGGGTCTGCGCGCCGCGGTCGAGGCGCGTCGGCGGGTGCCCCGTTCGCCTGTGCTCGTGTTGTCCCAGTACGTCGAGGTTTCGTATGCCGATGATTTGCTGGCCGACGGGGCCGGTGCGATCGGCTATCTGCTCAAAGACCGGGTCGCGGCGATCGACGATTTCCTCGACGCGGTGCACCGGGTGGCCTCGGGTGGCACGGTGTTCGATCCGGACGTCGTGGGCCAGCTGCTGGTACGACGCCGTCGCGACGACCCGCTGAGGCAGATGACCGAGCGGGAACAAGCGGTGCTCGCGCTGATGGCCGAGGGCCGATCCAATACGAGTATCGCCCGCACACTGATGATCAGTCACGGTGCGGTGGAGAAGCACATCGGCTCCATATTCGCCAAGCTCACGTTGCCGCCCGACCACGAACAGAATCGCCGGGTTCTCGCTGTGCTGGCATATCTGCGCTGCTAGTCGGCCGACCCGCCGCACTCCCCACACACCCCGAAGATCTCGATGGTGTGGCTGATGTCGGAGAACCCGTGCTCGCGGGCGACCTCGGCGGCCCAGGATTCCACGTCACCACCGGAGACCTCGACCGTCGAGCCGCAGGTGCGGCACACCAGGTGGTGGTGATGGTGCTCCGAGCAGCGGCGGTACACCGATTCGCCGGTGTCGGTACGCAGGGTGTCGACGACGCCTGCCGTGGCCATCGTCTGCAGCGTGCGGTACACCGTGGTCAGGCCGATGCCCTCGCCGCGCCGGCGCAGCTCGTCATGAAGCTCCTGAGCGGAGCGGAAGCCCTCGGTCTCGTTGAGCAATTCGGCGATCGCCGCCCGTTGCCGGGTGGACCGGACCGCGCCCGTCACCGCCGGTCCTCGCAGGCGTGGGCGACCGCGTCGACGACGATGTGGGCCAGGTGGTGGTCGACGAGGCGGTAGAGCACCTCACGGCCGGCCCGCTCACTGGACACCACGCCGGCCTGCTTGAGGATCCTCAGGTGCTGACTGACGAGGGGTTGCGGCACGTCGAGGGCGTCGACCAGCTCGTGGACACAGCGCCCCGACTGCTGTAGCTGCAGCACGATCGCGATGCGTACCGGCGCGGCCAGCGCGCGCAGCAGTTCGCCGGCGGTGTCGAGCACGTGGCGCGGCGGCAGTTCCGGTGCCGGGACGCCGGCGTGATCGTGCTCCGCGTCGTGATCGGCGTGGGGATCCGGGGGCGTAGTATCGGCGAAGTTGGAAACGGTTTTCATTAACCGCCAGAATACATGCACGGAATCGCATGTCAACAGTTCCGGCGGATTATCGGTGCTCGTGGCGGTATCGCTAGTCTGTTGCACCGTGGCATCCATCATCGACACCGTTGCGAACCTGGCCAAACGCCGTGGTCTGGTCTATCAGTCCGGCGAAATCTACGGCGGCACGAAGTCCGCCTGGGATTACGGGCCACTTGGTGTCGAGCTCAAGGAGAACATCAAGCGGCAGTGGTGGAAATCGGTCGTCACGTCCCGAGATGATGTTGTCGGCCTGGACTCCGCCATCATCCTGCCCCGGCAGGTGTGGGTGGCCTCCGGCCACGTCGACGTGTTCAACGATCCGCTCGTGGAGTGCTTGAACTGCCACAAGCGCCACCGCCAGGACCACATGCAAGAGGCCTATGCCCTGAAGAAGGGCATCGACGACCCGGACTCCGTGCCGATGGACGAGATCGTCTGCCCGGACTGCGGCACCAAGGGTCAGTGGACCGAGCCGCGTGACTTCAACATGATGCTCAAGACGTACCTCGGCCCGATCGAGAGCGAGGAGGGTCTGCATTACCTGCGGCCCGAGACCGCGCAGGGCATCTTCGTCAACTTCGCCAACGTGGTGACCACCGCGCGCAAGAAGCCGCCGTTCGGCATCGGCCAGATCGGCAAGAGCTTCCGCAACGAGATCACGCCCGGCAACTTCATCTTCCGCACGCGCGAATTCGAACAGATGGAGATGGAGTTCTTCGTCGAGCCCTCCACCGCAGGCGAATGGCACAAGTACTGGATCGACACCCGGCTGCAGTGGTACATCGACCTGGGCATCCACCCGGAGAACCTGCGCCTCTACGAGCACCCGCTGGAGAAGCTGTCGCACTACAGCGCAGGCACCACCGACATCGAGTACAAGTTCGGTTTCGCGGGCAATCCGTGGGGTGAGCTGGAAGGCATCGCCAACCGCACCAACTTCGATTTGTCCACGCACGCAGAGCATTCCGGCACCGACCTGTCGTTCTACGACCAGGCCACCGACACCCGTTACGTCCCGTACGTGATCGAGCCGGCAGCCGGCCTGACCCGTTCGCTGATGGCGTTCCTGGTCGACTCGTACACCGAGGACGAGGCGCCCAACGCCAAGGGCGGCGTGGACAAGCGCACGGTGCTCAAGCTCGATCCGCGGCTGGCCCCAGTCAAGGCCGCGGTGCTGCCGCTGTCACGGCATGCCGACCTGTCGCCCAAGGCCCGCGACCTGGCCGCCGAGCTGCGCAAGAGCTGGAATGTCGAGTTCGACGACGCCGGGGCCATCGGCCGTCGCTACCGCCGCCAGGACGAGATCGGCACGCCGTACTGCGTGACCGTCGACTTCGACACACTCGAGGACGGCGCGGTGACCATCCGCGAGCGTGACGCCATGACCCAGGAGCGCGTGGCGCTGGACAAGGTGTCCGACTACCTCGCGGTGCGCCTCAAGGGCTGCTGACTTTCCCCGCCGAGCAGTCCCCCGCAAGCGGGAGGGGCCCCCAGCTGCGGTCCCCGACACGCCGCATTTCGGGTACCGCGGCGTCTGCTCGCCGAGGAAACGGGGCTAGCGCAGCTGCGGCGGGACGTCGCCGTCGAGCAGTTCGACCAGTGCTGCCAACAGGCCGTCTAGTTCACGGCCGACTGCGGCGATCGCCGGGTTGTCGTAGCTGGCGAACAGCAGGCTGGGCTGGTCCACGGCCAGCACGGTGCCGTCTGGCCCGTCGTAGAGAAGGGTGCGCAGCGGTGCGTGCAGCATGACCGCGGGGTCGTGACGGTACATGCGTTCGGCGATGGTGTGATTGCCCATCAGGTATTCGGTGGCGCGCCGTGTCGCACCGGACAGTGCCATCGTCGGCGTGACGTCGATGCTGTGGTAGCGCATGAAGCCATGTGGGGCTTCGTGTTTCGCGATCGCGACCACCTCGTCCCAGTTCGCCGCAGCTGTATACGCGCTGAGATCTACGGCAGGAACCAGTGATTCGTAACGTTGGCGGGCCTGCTCGTACTCATCGGGCAGCGCGATCAGCAGCCGTCGGCTCGGGTGCTCGACGGTGCTACTGTGCCGCGTCACTGCCGTGATCCTGCGACATCGAGGACGATCCGAAAGCGTGCCTGCCCGGACATCATGCGCTCGTAGGCTTTTGGAGCCTCCTCGAACGGCATGACCTCGATCATGGGCGCGATGCCGTTGGCGGCGCTGAATGCGAGGCTGTCCTCGTTCTCGATCGACGAACCTGTGAGGCTACCGACAACGCTCCGGCCGCCGAAGATCAGGTCGGCGGTGTTGACCTCGATCGGGTCCGGCGCGGCGCCGACGACGACCAGCTGTCCGTGCGGTCGCAGCCCTGCCACCAGGGGACTCATGGAGGCGCCGCTGGCTGCGGTGGCGATGACAGCGGCGGCGCCGCCCAAGGCGGTCAACGCCGCGCCCGGATCCTGCGCGGCGCTGTCGATGTAGTGGTCCGATCCCAAAGTCATTGCCAGCTCGGCCTTCTCGGCGCCGCGAGCGATCGTGGCGACGCGGTACCCGAGTTTCTTGGCGTACTGCACCCCGAGGTGCCCCAAGCCGCCGAGGCCCTGGATCGCGACCAGCGCTCCGGGCGGTGCGGCAGTGGCGCGCAAAGCGTTGAATGTGGTGACGCCCGCACACAGCAGGGGAGCGGCGACGTCCGCGGCCAACTGATCGGGTACGCGGACCAGTCCCGTGGCCCTGACGTACAGCATCTCCGCATAGCCGCCGTCCTCAGTGGTCCCGGGCTGCGGCTGATCGGAGCAGTTGACGAAATCGCCTCGCCGACAGGACTCGCACTCGCCGCACTGGCCGCCGAGGAATCCCACACCGACGCGGTCGCCCGCCGCCCAGCTCGTAACACCCTCGCCGACAGCGTCGATGACGCCGACGACTTCGTGGCCGGGAACCACCGGCCGCTCGGGGTCGGGGCGCAGTCCTTCGACGGCGAGGAAATCGCTGTGGCAGACGCCGCAGCTGTCGACTCGTACTCGCACGTGACCCGGGGTGGGTGGCAACACCTCGCGCTCGACAAGTTCGAAATTGCGTTGGCCGGTGACCTGAAAGGCCCGATACGTCGTCATGGCTTGTCCCTCTCCGGCGCTCAGGCGAAGGCCCCGACGCGTGCCTGCCGGGTGAGCTCGTCGGCGAGCACCTCAGCGGCACCGGATTCGATACCGTCGACGATCTGCCGCGCGACGTCGGCCGGATCGTTCTTCGGTACATCGAGATCGGCCACCATCGACGTGTCGGTGTAACCGAGGTACACGCCGATCACATCGGTGTCCTGGTTCTGCAGTTCCAGTCGCAGCGAGTTGTTGGCCGACCACAGTGCGGCTTTCGAGATGCCGTAGGCGCCGAAGCCGGGGAGCCAGGACAGCACCGAGGCGATGTTGACGAGGGTCCCGCCACCTGCCAGCTGAGGTGCGAAGGCGCGGGTCACGTGCAATGCGCCGAACAGGTTGGTCTCGATGACGGACCGGATTTCGTCGAGGTCGCTGCTCAGCAGTGACTTGCCGCCCGTCACGCCGGCATTGTTGACCACGATCGTGGCGTCACCGGCGAGTTCGGCGAGCTTGTCGACCGAGTGGGCATCGGTGACCTCGGCTTGGACGACGACCACTCTGGGGTCGGTGCTGGGCTCGGGGCTTCGGCTGGTGGCGTAGACCTTGCCGGCGCCGCGGGCGAGGAGTTCATCCACGATCGCCTTGCCGAGCCCGCGCTGGCCACCGGTTACCACGGCCGTCGATCCCTTGATCTGGTGTGACATTCGATTCTCCTTCGAAGTGGGTTGACTGCCCGAACATCACCTTCATCAAGCAGACACGCTGAGTAGGTATTCCCAACTCAGCTAGAATAGCGGTATGCGTACCGATCCGTGGACAGATAACGCCTGTCCCATCGCCCGTACCATGGCTGTGCTGGGGCAGCGGTGGGCCGTGCTGATCATTCGCGAGGCGCTGCTGGGCAAGTCACGTTTCTCGGAATTCCGCGAAGTCCTGGGGGTGGCCCCGGATGTGCTCAGTGCCCGGCTGTCCGAACTAGTGGAGGCCGGCATCCTCGAAGTCGTCGACTATCAGCAGCCGGGTGACCGCACCCGCAGCCGGTACGTGCTGACCGACGCCGGCCATGACCTCATCCCGGTATTGGCGGCCATCGGGCAATGGGGGCATGTTCACCTGGCCCGGCCGCACAGCAGTGATTACCGCTTCATCGAGGCCGAGACCGGCGACCCGGTGGGCATCGGATTCCGGCGCAAGGACGGCACCACGGTCGCGCCGACGCAGGTCGCGCTCGTCACCAAGGCCGGCAGCTAAAACCGGCCGCTACCACCGCTGTAGCTGCGGCCCGACGAGCGTGACGCGCCGCCGTAGGACGTCGGGCGGCCCATGCTGCGACCACCGCCGTAACCGCCGCCGAACCCTCCGCCGAGGCCACCGCGCAGCACGTTGCCGATGATGATGCCGCCCAACACCGCGCCCATGTCCGATCCACCACCGCCGCCATACTGCGAGGTGTAGCTGCGCTGCGCGGCGCGCACGTCGTCATTGGCCAGCCCCTGCGCCTGCGCGGCCAGCGTCGACGCCCCGTTGGCATGCGCGACAGCTTCATTCGGGTTCGCGCCGCGTTTCGCGAGCGCGGCGTCCAGTTGCCTGCCGGCTTCGGCGAGCCGGGTGCGCGCCTCCGGGCCGATGCTCCCGCGCCGGGTGTCGATGAAATCCGACACGGCCTTGATCCGGGACTGTGCGGTGTCGATGGCCTGGTCCAGGGCGCGCGCCAGCCGGTCGGCCGCCTCGCGCTGGGCGTGCACGCTGGCCAGCAGCTGGTCGAGGTCGGCGTCGGTCTTGGTCAGCCGCGTGAAGGTGCCCAGCGGGTCGGCAGTGCCGCTGTTGCGCGCCTCATCCGCGGCCTTCATGGCGGCGTCGCGCGCGGTCGCCAGGGCCGCGGACTGCGGCGTATCCGGCTGTCCCAGAAGGGTGTTCGCCTGGTCGATGCCGGCCTGAATATCGGTGATCGCCGCGGGTAGGCCGGCGATCGCCCGGTTGATGTCGCTCGCGGCGCTGTCCACCGCGTCGAGCAGGGTGCGGGCCTGACCCAGCGCGGACTCCGCGGCCCGCACGGCGTCCACGAGCGCGGTCTGGTCGGTGGCCGGACGGGACACGAGACTGCGGGCCGACGACATGTTGCGGTCGGCGAAAGCCAACCGTTCCTTGGCCGCATCGACATTGCCCGCAACCGAACTCAGTGCGGCCGCATCGAACTGCTGGTGCAGCGTGTCCAACATCTGTTGTGCCGGCGTCAGACGCGCGGTCAGGTCCACCACCTGCTGGGTCATGCCGTCCAGCCGGGTCGGAGCATTGATCACCAGGTCGCGTAATTGGTCGAAAGCCGTGCTCTGCGTGTCGAGTTCACGATCGGCCTTGGCGGCCGCCACGATCACGCGGGTCAACAGGTCCCGCCGCTGCAGCGGGGTCTCGGGCACCGCATCGTCGAGGATCTGCCGCACGTTGAACGCCTGCGCCAGTGCGGTTTTCGCGTTGGCCACCGCACGGCTGAACGCCTCGGTCTGCTTCGGGCCGAATTCCTCTACCGCCAGCTGCAATTCGGCGTCGCTCGTGCGTACCGCGTTGTCGACGTCGACGACGATCGAGCGGGACAGTTCGTCGAGGGCCTCGAGCGGTACCGTCGCCAGGGCATTCGGATCGGTGGGGTCGACGCGTTTGGCGGCCTCGAATTCGGCCTTGCGGCGCTTGGCCCGTCGGCGTGCCGCCCACCAGAACACCAGCCCGGCCAGCACCAGCACCACGCCGAGGGCGATCACCAATGCGGGCCACGACATGCCTGCCGCGGCTTGCGGTTCGGTGTTGAGTCGGTTGGCCGCGGCGATCGCCGCACCCGCCCAGTCGTCGCGCCGCAGCGCGGGGGTGATGCTGTTGCGCCGGATGTCGTCGGTGTCCGAGGAACTGACGTTGGTGACGGTCGATGGCACCTGGAACGCGAAGGCACGGTCCACGGTGGCCACCGCCAGCACGGCGTCGTCGTCACCGAAATCGCTCATGGTCATGGTGCGCTGGGTCCAAGCCAGCGCGTTCTGCCCTGAGAAGTCCTCGACGAAAACCACCCACAGCTTGATGCGCCGCTGGTCGTAGAGTTTGTCGAGCGCGTTCTGCACACTGGTGCGCTGCTGCGGCGAGAGCGCGCCCGCGTTGTCGGTGAGCTGGGTGGACAACCGCAGCGGCGGCTCCGCACCGGCACCCGGGGCCACCACCAGCCCGACCATCAGGACCGCGAGCAGCATGGGCAGCAGACGGGCGATGCGCATGACGGCCAATCTAATGTGCTGCACGGTATTGCTGCTGCGTCCTGGCAGACTGTGCCTCGGTGAACGACGACGGGTACGACCCCTACGACGACTTCGACCGGGAACGCCTCGTGGTCGAAGCGCCAAAGGCTGCCGCGCTGCCCGGAACCGACACCGTGCACCGCACCGATTTCGCCAGGGACCGGGCCAGGGTGCTGCACAGTGCGGCCTTGCGCCGGTTGGCCGACAAGACGCAGGTGGTCGGGCCCCGTCAGAGCGAGACGCCGCGCACCCGGCTGACCCATTCTCTCGAGGTGGCCCAGATCGGGCGGGGCATGGCGATCGGGCTGGGCTGCGACCCCGACCTGGTCGACCTGGCCGGCCTCGCCCACGACATCGGCCACCCGCCGTACGGACACAACGGCGAACGCGCGCTCGACGAGATCGCGCAGTCTTTCGGCGGGTTCGAGGGCAACGCACAGAATTTCCGCATCCTGACCCGGCTGGAACCCAAAGCCCTTGACAGTGAAGGTCGTTCGGCTGGTCTGAACCTGACTCGGGCGTCGCTGGACGCGGTCACCAAGTACCCGTGGCAGCGCTCCGGTGGGCGCAAGAAGTTCGGGTTCTACGACGACGACGCTCAAGCCGCCGCATGGGTGCGCGACGGCGCTCCCGCCGAGCGGCCCTGCCTGGAGGCGCAGGTGATGGACTGGGCCGACGACGTCGCCTACTCGGTGCACGACGTCGAGGACGGGGTGATCTCCGGGCGCATCGACCTGCGCATCCTCGCCGACGCCGACGCCGCGGCGTCGCTCGCGCAGTTGGGTGCCAAATCGTTTCCGGTGCTCAGCCATGACGACCTCTTGGCCGCCGCGGACCGCCTCTCGCGTATGCCCGTGGTCACCGGGGTGGGCAAGTACGACGGGACGTTGGCCGCGTCGGTCGCCCTCAAGCGGCTCACCAGCGAACTCGTCGGCCGGTTCGCCAACGCCGCGATCACCGAGACCCGCAAGGTCGCAGGCGACGGCCCGCTGCGACGCTTCGACACCGACCTTGCGGTTCCCGCCACGGTGCGGGCCGAGGTGGCGGTTTTGAAGATGCTGGCGCTGCAGTTCATCATGTCGGACCACCAGCACCTGCAGATCCAGACCGACCAGCGGACCCTCATCCACGAGGTCGCCCTGGCGTTGTGGGCGCAGGCCCCGGTGAGCCTCGATCCCCTCTTCGCGCCGGAGTTCATCGCAGCCGCCGACGACGGGGCCAGGCTGCGGGTGGTCATCGACCAGATCGCGTCCTACACCGAGGGCCGGCTGGAACGTGTGCACGAGGCACGCTCGCCCCGCCCGCTGGGCTGATCAGCCGCGCAGCCGGTCCACCACGAGTTCCGGGCGGGCCCACAACAGCGCGCCACCCACATCGGCGATGACGCTGCGCGTAGCCCCGGGGATCCTCGCGGTGAGCGTGGCACCCAGGTCCGGGGAGTGCACGGTGTCGTCGGCGCCGAACAACACGTGCACGTCGACTCCCGGGGACAGCACGTGCGCCGGCCACGGCGATGTCGCCAGCACGGTGTCGCGGGCGTAACCGGCCGCCCCTTGCGCGAAACCGTCGTCGAGGGCTTCCCGCAACGTCGCGCGAAAGCCGGGCTGGTCGTAGACGACGGCGTCCGACGCCGGATAGTCGGCCATGATCATGTCGAACAGGGCGGTCGCGGTATAGCCGCAGAGATCCTGCATCGCACCCTCGGGGTCCGCGGCGATCGCGGCGACGAACTCGCGGTGGGCCGGTGGCAGTTGTGCGGCCACCGGCGGATGACCGAGGTCGTCGATCGGGGACACCAGCACCAGCCGAGAGGCTCGGCCGGTGGCGGCCAGAGCCAGCCCGAACGGGGCTCCCTGCGAATTGGCGACCACAGGGACCGGGCGCCCGACGATGGTGTCGATCATGGCGGCGATATCGGCGGCCACGCTGTCGAGGGTCTTGTTCGGGTCGGCGGTGGATGCGCCGAGGCCTGGGCGGTCCACAGAGATCAGCCGGATGCCTGCCGCCTCGAGCACCTCAAGCCCGAACGCCATGCGCCTGCCGCAGCCTGCGCCGGCGATGAACACTGTCGGTTCGCCGGAGTCAGGCCCGTAGCTGGCGTAAGCCGTTCGGCGCCCGCGGGATTCGACCCAGCCCTCTTTCATGTGATCTTGTCCAGGATCGGAGGCTGCACCCGTCCACCGAAGCGTTGTCCGCCGAATGGATCCACACCCGGGCCCCCGCCATAGCTCACGATGTCACGGTACCGGGAGCAAACCCGGTCGGTCGCCGGGAAAACGCCGCATAGACTATGCCGGTGGCCGGCCGGATTCCTGATCGCGATATCGCGGCCATCCGTGAAAAAATCCGCATCGAAGACGTCGTCGGCGACTACGTCCAACTGCGCCGCGCGGGTGCGGATTCGCTCAAAGGCCTGTGCCCGTTCCACGACGAGAAGTCGCCGTCGTTCCATGTCAGGCCCAATCACGGTCACTTCCACTGCTTCGGCTGCGGCGAGGGCGGTGACGTGTACGCCTTCATCCAGAAGATCGAGCACGTCAGCTTCGTCGAAGCCGTCGAGCTGCTCGCCGATCGCGTCGGCTACACCGTCACCTACACCGGTTCGTCCACGACCAACGTGCAGCGCGACCGGGGCAGCCGCAGTCGGCTGCTGGCCGCCAACGCCGCCGCGCAGGAGTTCTACGCCGAAGAGCTGAAGTCCGACGAGGCCGCCGAGGCGCGCAAGTATCTGACCGAGCGCAACTTCGATGCCGCTGCGGCCGCACAGTTCGGCTGCGGGTTTGCCCCGTCAGGTTGGGACAAGCTGACAAAGCACTTGCTGCGCAAGGGTTTCGAGTTCAAGGAGCTCGAAGCGGCCGGGCTGAGCCGGGAAGGCAAACGCGGTCCGATGGACCGCTTCCACCGGCGGCTGCTGTGGCCCATCCGGGTGTCGTCTGGGGAGACCATCGGGTTCGGCGCACGCCGGTTGTTCGACGACGATCAGAACCAGGCGAAGTACGTCAACACCCCCGAAACCGTGCTCTACAAGAAGTCGCAGGTTCTCTTTGGGCTCGATCGGGCCAAACGCGACATCGCCAAGGGGCATCAGGCCGTCGTCGTCGAGGGCTACACCGACGTGATGGCCATGCACCTGGCCGGCGTCACCACCGCGGTGGCCTCGTGTGGCACCGCGTTCGGTGACCAGCACCTGTCCATGCTGAGACGACTCATGATGGACGACAACTTCTTTCGCGGCGAGCTGATCTACGTGTTCGACGGCGACGCGGCCGGGCGGGCCGCAGCGGTCAAGGCGTTCGAGGGCGAGCAGAACCTCTCGGGGCAGTCGTTCGTGGCAGTGGCTGCCGACGGGATGGACCCCTGCGATCTGCGGCTGCGCTCAGGTGACGGCGCCCTGCGGGATCTCGTGGCGCGGCGAACCCCGTTGTTCGAGTTCGTCATTCGCAGTGCGCTCGCCGAACACGACCTCGACAGCGCTGAGGGGCGCGTGGGTGCGCTGCGCCGGTGTGTGCCGATGCTGGGCCGGATCAAAGACCCCACGCTGCGTGACGAGTACGCCCGCCAGCTGGCCGGCTGGGTCGGTTGGGACGACGTGGCCCAGGTCATCCGTCGGGTTCGGGAGGAAGCCGGCCGCCCGGCGCGCCGTGACGATCGTCGGACCCCGGAACCGCAGGAGCGTCCGAAAGCGCCACCCGTGCAACGGCCCAACCCCACGGACCCGACGCTGTGGCCGCAGCGTGAGGCGCTCAAGGCCGGGTTGCAGTACCCGGGCTTCGCCGGGCCGGTGTTCGACTCGCTGACCGTGGAGAGCTTCACTCATCCGGGCTACGCCGCGGTGCGGGCCGCGATCGAGGCGGCCGGCGGTACGGCGGCCGGGCTCTCGGGTGCGCAGTGGATCGAGGTTGTCCGCGAGCAGACCACCTCGCCTGCGGCGGCCAGCCTGGTCAACGAGCTGGGCGTGGAGGCCATCAACGTCGAGGACGACGAGCAGTTGCCGCGCTACATCGGCAGCGTGCTGGCCCGCCTGCAGGAGGTGTGGGTCGGACGGCAGATCGCCGAGGTCAAATCCAAGCTGCAGCGCATGTCGCCGGTCGAACAGGGTGATGAATACCACGCTTTGTTCGGTGACCTGGTGGCGATGGAGTCGTACCGCCGCAGCCTGCTGGAACAGGCCAGTGGTGACGACCTGACTGCGTGATTGCTCACATCACGATATGGTGAACCCGCTGTCGACCTGGACGACGCGAGAAAGGCAACTCTGGTGACATTGATCAGCACCCGCACGCGGCGGTTCGTCGCGGTCGGCGCATTTGTGGCGGCCGGGGTCGCCTCGGTGGCCGCCCCGGCATTCATGAGCCAGCAGACCGTCACGGCGGGGCCGGCCTGCCTGGCCTGGTTCGGCAACAAGGACGACGGCAAGTGCCTGTCGTACTCCAACAACGGCAACGGCTATGCCCCGTCGTTCTCGATCGGCCCGCAGGGCACCGGTCAGAACGGCGGCCTGACCACCGGCCCGCTGCTGCCCGGCCAGACCATCAATCAGGGCATCGGCTAACTACCGGGCCCGTTTCGCCCTCGAAACGTCGGTGTTCTCCATGGAGAGCACCGACGTTTCTGCGTCTATCGGGGTCATCGTCACGAACTGCGGGTCCGGGGACACGCGCTTGGCGATGGTGCGACGGCCGGCGTCGAGCACGGCCTTGGTCGCGGGGTTGCCGGTTACCGCGCGATAGGTGCTGGCGATCTGCTCGTAGCGGCGTCGGCCCGCCTTGGCGCCCAGTACGTAGCCGACGGCGATCACGGCGGCATAGCGGATCACGGCGTTCCTCCCAGACGGCGAATATGTGCTTCCATCCTGCCTCACCGCCACGCCGACGCGCCCGTCTGGGAGCGCATTGGCGGCAGCGGCGGTCCGTACGCTAGAGTCAACGCTCGGCCCGCACGGAGCACGCTCCGCGCGGACTTAACGCAGAAGATAGTCCCCTGTAGCTCAATTGGCAGAGCTCCCGACTGTTAATCGGGCGGTTGATGGTTCGAGTCCATCCGGGGGAGCAACCACGCCCTACTTCTTGCCCTGCTGCTGTTGCCGGGCAGCTTGGGCGAGTGCTTCCACCAACGGATTAGCCGCCGACGCCAGCGCCTGCCGTTCCTCGTCGGTGAGTTGATAGAAGGTCCACACGCCCCACGCCGCCGGTCGGATGTACACCGTGACCTCTTGGCGGGTGTTGTTCTGCAGGACGGCCGGCACGGGCACAGCGCGGTCCAGGGTCGCGGCGCTGGCCAATTCTTCGGCGATCTTGTCGACGTCAGCCGACTCCTGCAGTTGGTACAGCACAGCCTTGTTGAATGGTCCTTCCATGGCGAGGAACCAGGCCATCAGCGTCTCCTTCGGTCGGGGTCGGGCGTCACTGTAAGGGATCAGCCCTCTCAGAAGGCCGGTATTCCGGTACGCGCGCACCAGGACGGCGCGCCCCCAGGAACTGTCCAGGGTTCGCTAGGCTCGTGGCGTGCACCCTCGGCTGATCGCCATCGCCACGTTCGTCGGGCTCGTCGCGGCCGGTTGCGGCTGGAGCCCGTCCTCGGCGCCGCCGCCGAAACCGGACACCTGCAAACCGACGGACGGCCCAAGTGCCGACACTGTCGCCCAAGCGATCGCCAGCCTGCCCAATCCCGAAGCCGGGGCGCAGTGGACTCAGGTCAGGGACGGCCACACCGGCAACTGCCGGCTGTACTGGGTGCAGGTGGGCCAGAAGAACCCGCAGCCCAACAGCGTCGGCCAGTTGCTGTTCTTCGACCGGCAGACGCCGCTGGGCCCGGCGACCCCGCAGCCGCGCCCGTACATCAACGTGGTGACCAACGCCGACGACAGCGTGGTGGTCAACTACCAGTGGCAGCAAGGGCAGGACTCGCCCAAGGCGCCCACCGGTATCGCAACGGTGCGGTTCCGGATCGGTGACGACGGCAAGCTGCAGGCTGTCGACCCGCTGCCGCCCAGCCCTTAGCCGTTGACCAGTTCGGCCGGATCGAGCATTGCCGCGTAACGCAATTGCTCGGGGATGCCGAAGCCGTCGACGAGGGTTTCGACGTGCGGCCGCAACGTGCGGCAGCGCTCGTTGATGCCCCGGGTGACGGCCTTGGCCCGTTCGGTGGACAGATACCGGTGTTCCATGAACCAGGCCTTGTCGTCCTCGATGACCGACAGCGCGTACAGGTCGCAGACGTCTTCGAGCAGTTCGCGCGCGGTGTCGTCCTCGCATGCCGCGATGCCTGCGACGAACGCCTCCAGGATGATGCGGTCGATGTGCGCCGACGCGGCGTGCAGCACGTGGTCCTGCACGGCATTGAACGCGTCGAAGGCACTCATCTCCTTGGCCTTGCCCTGCAACCGCCGGGCGACCGTCGACAACAGGTACTCCTCGCGGTCCTCGAACATCTTGACCTGGGTGCCGCGGTTGAACAGGCTGCCTTCCTCCTCGTTGTCCTGGCGGCTGTCCAGCACGGTCTGGATGATGGTCTCGGCCGAGGTGCGTTTGAGGACGCGCTCGCCGGCGAAGTTGGCGGCGAACCGCACCCATTCCACCGGGCTCATGCCCTTGATGTCGTCGGCATATGCGGTCAGGAGCTCCTTGGCCACCAACTGGGTCAGCACGTGGTTGTCACCCTCGAATGTGGTGAATACATCGGTGTCGGCCCGCAGTGCGATCAGCCGGTTCTCGGCGAGATAGCCTGCGCCGCCACATGCTTCGCGTGCTTCCTGGATGGCCTTGCTGGCGTGCCAGGTGTTGGCGGCCTTCAGTCCCGCCGCGCGGGCCTCCAGTTCGCGCTGTTCCTCGGCGTCCGGATTGTCCGAGGTCTGCAGGTCGTGGCACTTGGCCACCAATTCGTTCTGCGCGAACTGCAGTGCATAGGATTTGGCGATCAGCGGCAACAGTCGGCGTTGGTGCACCAGGTAGTCCATGATCAGCACTTCGTTGTCGCTCTTGGGTGCTTCGAACTGCCTGCGCTGCAACGCATATCGCGTGGCGATGTCCAGAGCGACGCGGGCCGCCGCTGCGGCGCTGCCGCCGACGGTGACGCGGCCGCGGATCAGCGTGCCGAGCATGGTGAAGAAGCGGCGGCCGGGGTTTTCGATCGGTGAGCTGTAGGTGCCGTCGGGCGCGACGTCGGCGTAGCGGTTGAGCAGGTTCTCCCGCGGTACCCGCACGTGGTCGAACACGATGCGGCCGTTGTCGACGCCAGGCAGCCCGCCTTTGTAGTGGCAGTCCGAGGTCGTCACCCCGGGCATGTCGTTGCCCATGTCGTCACGGATCGGCACCACCAGGCAGTGCACGCCGTGGTTGACCCCGTCGGGCGTGATGAGCTGTGCGAAAACTGCTGCTACACGGGCGGTTTCGGCCGCTCCGCCGATGTAGTCCTTACGCGCTGTCGGGGTCGGGGAGTGGATCACGAACTCTTCGGTCGCGGGATCGTAGGTGGCCGTGGTCTCCAGGGATTGCACGTCGCTGCCGTGTCCGGTCTCGGTCATGGCGAAACAACCGAGCAGGTCGAGGTCGATGAGGCGCCGGACGTAGGCCTTGTGGTGGCGCTCGGTGCCGAGGTTCTCGATGGCACCGCCGAACAGGCCCCACTGCACGCCGGCCTTGACCATGAGGGACAGGTCGGACATGGCGAGCATCTCGATGCTGCTGATCGCGGCGCCGACGTCGCCGTTGCCGCCGTGCTCTTTACGGAACCCGTCTTCCGCGGCGCCGGCTGCGGCCATGATCTTGAGTTGCGCGGCGACCTTGGCCCGGGCGATGGCGGTGTTCGGCGTGTAATGCGGCCGGAACTTCTCGTCCGACAGATTGGTCCGCATGGCGTTTTTGGTGTCTCGCCAGCGTCCGTCCAGCGTGTTTCGCAGATGCTCGGCAGTGGAGGTCATACCCGACGGTAGCGCGTGAGCCCCCGGTGGATCGTCGAGATCGACGCCAGGGTCGTTGTTTTCACACAATCACAACCCTGGCGTCGATTTCGACGTTGAGAAGACTCAGCTTTCGCTGCCCATGGTGACCGCGGTCGCCTCGTCGGTGAGCTCGTCGAGTTCGTCCTCGATGGCGTGGTCGTCGTCGATGTGGCTCAGCTGAGCGCGGCTCGCGAACAGCACGGCCGCCCCGGCGAGCACCGCGCCGGCGCCCACCCAGTACGGCAGGTGCACGCTGACCTGCTCGCCGAGCAGGCCGGCCAGCCACGGCGCGACAGCGGCGCCGCCGAACCGCAGGAAGCTGTAGGCCGCCGAGGCCACGCCGCGCTCGACCGGGGCGGCCTTCATGACGGTCTCGGTGATGAGCGTGTTGTTGACGCCGATGAACAAGCCGGCGACGACGACTCCTGTTGCCAGCACAGCCTTGGAATCGGTCCACACCGCCATCGCAGTCAGCACCGCGGTGAAGGCGATCAGGTTGAGGATGAGCACCCGCACGGTGCCGAAGCGGTGTTGCAGTCGCGGGGCCACCACCACGGACGTGAACGCCAGCGCCAGGCCCCAGCCGAAGAAGATCAGCCCGATCTGATGGGCGCTCATGTCCAAGGGGAACGGGGTGAAGGCCAGCAGGGTGAAGAAGCCGAAGTTGTACAGCAGCGCGGTGATCGACACGCCGAGCAGCCCGCGGTGGCGCAGCGCCCGGAACGGGTCGGCGAGCGTGGTGGCGCGCTCGGCGCGCGGGGTGGCGGGCAGCAGGAAGGCGGTGATCACGAGGGCGAACGCCATCAACGCCGACACCCCGAAGAACGGCCCGCGCCAGGAGATCGACCCCAGCACTCCGCCGACCAGTGGGCCGACCGCGATACCCAGGCCGAGTGCGGCCTCGTAGAGGATGATCGCCTGTGCCACAGAGCCTTTGGCGGAGTTGACGATCGTAGCCAGTGCGGTCGCGATGAACAGCGCGTTACCCAATCCCCACAGGGCGCGCCAGCCGACGATCTGCATGACCGTCTCGCTCATCCCGGCCAGTCCTGCACCCGCGATGATGATGACCAGGCCCAGCAGCAGCGTTCGTTTCGGACCGATCCGGCTCGACACCACCCCGGTGATCAGCATCGCCACGCCCATCACAGCCATGTAGCTGGTGAACAGCAGCGACACCTGTGACGGTGAGGCGTTGAGGTTGTCGGCGATCGGTTTGAGGATCGGGTCCACCAGTCCGATGCCCATGAAGGCAACGACGGAGGCGAAGGCTACGGCCCATACGGCCTTGGGTTGGCGCCACATGAGGGCGAGAACTCCTTGTCTGTTGTCGGTTCGGTTCTAGTTGTCGTCGGCCGGGTCGCGGTCTTCGAGGATCCGCCGGATGACCTCCACGGCGGCCGCCAGGGTTTGGCGGTCCTCGGGGGCCAGGCGATCGAGCCGCGGGTTGATCGCGGCGGCCCGGTCGATGCGGGCCCGGGTGAGGGTGCGTCGGCCCTCGTCGGTGATGCGGATCAGGACAGCGCGGGCATCGCCCGGGTCGGCGGTACGGGAGACCAGTCCGGCGTCTTCGAGGCGACGCACCTGCGTCGTCATGGTGGGCTGCGAGCAGTGGTCGAGGTAGGCGAGGTCGGAGATGCGGGCCTGGCCCTGGTCCTCGATGGTGGACAGCAGCCGTGCCTGGGCCCATGGCAGCGGCAGCCGGGTACGTTGATTGGCGAGACGATTGAGTCGCGCCACGACCGAGAGCAATTCCGCGCCGAGTTCGGTCTTGTGGTGCGCCGCGGCGTCTTCCGCGATGGGGGTCGGCATACCTCATAATTACATAGAATTTCTATGTAGTCCATGGACCTCGTCGTGTCGCCTGTCACACTACGGCCACCGAACCACACCAATTCTGGCTGGCAGAATCGAGAAATGACCGCTCCGGGATCGGCGACCCAGCCACGAAAAGCGGGTCCGCTGACCCCCGGGGAACTCGCCCAGGCCGCTGTGATGGCGGCGCTGTGTGCCGCCACGGCCATCATCGCGGTGGTGGTTCCGTTCGCGGCGGGCCTCTCGATGCTGGGCACCGTGCCGATGGGCCTGCTGGCGTACCGCTACCGGATGCGGGTGCTGCTGGCCGCGACCGTCGCCGGAGCCACCATCGCGTTCCTCATCGCCGGGCTCGGTGGCTTCATGACCGTCGTCAACTGCGCGTACATCGGTGGCCTGACGGGGATCGTGAAACGGCGTGGCCGCGGCACCCCGACCGTTCTGGCCGCGGCCGTCGTGGCCGGTGCGCTGTTCGGCATGGTGCTGGTCGGGGCTCTGACCGTGCTGTCGCGGCTGCGCATTCTCGCGTTTGAATCGATGACCGCGAACATGGACGGTCTGGCCGTGGCCATGGCCCGTGTCCCCGTCCTGCGCGATTTCGCCGACCCGCTCAAGCACGGCTTCGCCACGCTGCTGGACTACTGGCCCGTGCTGATCCTGGGCTCGGGGATCTTCAGCATCTGCTTCGTCAGCCTGGTCGGCTGGTGGGCGCTGTCGCGGGTGCTGACCCGGCTGGCCGGCGTCCCCGACGTCCACAAACTCGACACGCCCGGCGGCACGGGAACCGTGGCGCCCGTCCCGGCCCGTCTGGTCGACGTCCGATTCCGGTACCCGGGCGTCGACCACGACGCTCTGGGTCCGTTGTCGATGGACCTGCGGCCGGGCGAGCACGTCGCGGTCACCGGCCCCAACGGCTCGGGCAAGACCACCCTGATGCTGGTGCTGGCCGGCCGGGAGCCCACCGCGGGCACCGTCGAACGCTCGGGTGTGGTGGGGCTCGGCCGCATCGGCGGGACCGCGGTGATCATGCAGCACCCCGAAAGTCAGGTGCTCGGTACCCGGGTTGCCGACGACGTGGTGTGGGGACTGCCGCCCGGTACGACGACGGATGTGGACCGGCTGTTGACCGAGGTCGGCCTCGACGGGTTGGCCGACCGGGACACCGGGGGACTGTCCGGAGGCGAACTGCAGCGGTTGGCTGTGGCAGCGGCCCTGGCACGCGAACCCGCACTGCTCATCGCCGACGAGGTCACCAGCATGGTCGATCAGAACGGCCGCGACACCTTGATGACCGTGCTGTCGGGACTGACCCGGCGCCACGAGATGTCACTGGTGCACATCACCCACTACGACGCCGAAGCATCGTCGGCCGACCGCGCGATCAACCTCGGCGGCACGAGCGACAACACCGACATGGTGCAGACCGCCGCGGTGCCTGCCGGTTCGGTTCCCGGGCACGAAGCCGGCGCACCGGTGTTGGAGCTGACCGCCGTGGGCCACGAGTACGCCAGCGGAACTCCGTGGGCGAAAACGGCTTTGCGTGACGTCACGTTCACCGTGAACGAGGGCGACGGCCTGCTTGTCCACGGCCTCAACGGATCCGGCAAATCCACCCTGGCGTGGATCATGGCCGGCCTCACCGTGCCCACCTACGGGGCGTGCCTGCTCGACGGCGCGCCGGTGTCCGGTCAGGTCGGGGCCGTGGCGATGTCGTTCCAGGCGGCGCGGCTGCAGTTGATGCGCAGCAGTGTCGAACGCGAGATCGCATCGTCCGCGGGCTTCGCGGTCGACGACCAGGCTCGCGTCGCGGCGACGCTGGCCACCGTCGGCCTGGACCCGGGGCTGGCCAAACGCCGGATCGATCAGCTCTCGGGCGGTCAGATGCGCCGGGTGGTACTGGCAGGCTTGCTGGGCCGGGCCCCGCGTGCGCTCATCCTCGACGAGCCGCTGGCCGGTCTGGACGCCGCCAGCCAGCGGGGCCTGCTGCGATTGCTCGAAGATCTGCGCCGTGACACCGGCTTGACCGTCGTGGTCATATCGCACGACTTCTCCGGCCTGGAGGGACTCTGCCCGCGCACGTTGCATCTGCGGGACGGGGAACTGGCCATGGCGCCCACCGCGGCAGGAGGTGCCCGATGACCGCGCCGACACGAGGGCAACGCCGACCCATGGTGCTGCTGCGGCCGGTGCCCGGCGACAGCGTCATCCACCAACTGTGGGCCGGCACCAAGCTGCTGGCCGTGGCAGGCATCGGCGTGCTGCTGACCTTCTATCCCGGCTGGGTGCCCATCGCCTTCGTCGGGGTACTGGTGCTCGTGGTGGCCCGGCTGGCGCACATCCCGCGCGGCGCGGTGCCCTCCGTGCCGTTCTGGTTGTGGGTGCTGATGGCGCTGGGTGCGGCGACTGCAACGCTGGCCGGCGGCAGTCCGATCGTCGATGTCGGGTCGATGCACATCGGCCTCGGCGGGCTCTTCAACTTCCTGCGCATCACCGCGTTGTCGATCGTCCTGCTCGGCCTCGGAGCTCTGGTGTCCTGGACCACCAACGTCGCCGACATCGCCCCGGCGGTCGCGACACTGGGCCGCCCGCTGAAGTTCGTTGGCATCCCCGTGAACGACTGGGCGGTGACAATCGCCTTGGCGCTGCGCGCCTTCCCGATGCTGATCGATGAATTCCGCACGTTGTATGCAGCACGCAGGCTGCGGCCCAAGGAACGCGCCGAGTCGTTCCGGGCCCGTCGCAAGCAACGGGTCGGCGACGTCGTCGATCTGTTGGCGGCGTCGGTCACCGTGGCGCTGCGCCGAGCCGACGAGATGGGCGATGCGATCACCGCGCGCGGTGGTACGGGCCAGATCTCGGCGCTGCCGTCGCGGCCGAAGGCGCGGGACTGGGTGGCGTTCGCGGTGTTGGTCGTGGTGTGCGGCAGTGCGTTGGCGTTGGAGCTGACGGTGCTCGGCACCAGCCTTCCTCGGCGGTGACGGGTCAGTGGCGCCGCGTCAGTAACCGGATGGCCGCGTAACCCACACCGCCGGCCAGCGCCAGCGCCGCCAGCCACGGCAGCAGCAACCCGAACAGCATGACCGCTCCTGAGGCGAAGCCGACCATGCCGTCCCAGCCGCGCTCGACCTGGCCGAAAAACCCGTGATACTGCTTGATCGGGCCGCCGAAGTTCTCGGCGTAGACATCGAGATTGAGCGTGCTGAACGCGATCTGCTCACCGAGGTGAGCCCGCTGCGCGCGCAGGCTGTCCAGGTCGGCCTGCCGCTGCGACAGCGCGTTCTCGGCCTTGATCAACGCGTCGGGATCCTTGGCGTCGCGCATGATGCCGAGCAGCCGGTCGACCGAGGTCTGCAGTGCGGTGATCCGCGCATCGAGATCGACCCGCTGGTTGGTCACGTCGTCGGCCTTGATCTCCAGCGTATTGACGGTGCCGAGGCCTTTGATGTCGGTGAGCGTCTTGTCGAGTTTGGCGACCGGTACCCGCAACACCAGCGCGACATGCGCGCGGCCCGAACTGGAGCCGGCATCCTCCGAGCGGCTGTCGACGCGCCCGCCGGCATCGGTGACGATGGCGGTGGCCTTGTCGGCGGCCGCAGTGGTGTCCACGGCGGTCAACGTCAGCGACGCCGTCTTGACGATGTCACGGTCCTCGTCGGCGGCGGGTTTCGGTGTGTTGTCGTTCGGCCCGTTGAGCGGGGGAGCTGCGGTGAACGGCGCCGCGGGTGCGGGGGCCGCCGTTGCCGCGGCCGGCGGCGCCTCCGGTGCCGTGGAGCTCGGGGAGTGCCCGGCTGCGCAGGCTTGCGTCGTCAGCGAAACCGTCACGGCCAGCAGGGTCGCCGCGGCGAGACGACGCCGGGCGCGGCTGTTGTAGGCGGGCATCAGCACAATCTACCGATCAGGGCGTGCCCGCAGACCTATCCTGAGCGGGGAGTTCGGGGTCGGTAGAGAGCCAGATGACGGTAGTGACGTGTCGACGATGCGGCCGGGTGGCGCGCGATGGTGCGCGCTTCTGCGACGCGTGCGGCGCCCCGCTCGCCGAGCCGGCTGGGCCCGCCGAATACAAGCAGGTGACGGTTCTGTTCGCCGATGTCGTGCACTCGATGGACATCGCGGCCGCGGTCGGTGCCGAACGTCTGCGCGAGATCATGACCGAATTGGTGCAGCGCTGCGCCGAGGTGGTCCAGCGTTACGGCGGGACGGTCGACAAGTTCACCGGCGACGGCGTCATGGCGTTGTTCGGCGCTCCGGTTGCCTTGGAGGATCACGCTTTTCGTGCCTGTCTCACGGCCTTGGAGATCCAGCAGGAAGTGCAACGGCTGGCCGTCGACGTCGGCCGCCGCGACGGGTTGCCGCTGCAACTGCGGATCGGCCTGAATTCCGGTGAGGTCATCGCCGGCGACATCGGCTCCGGCCCGCTCGGCTACACCGCGGTGGGCGCCCAGGTCGGATTGGCGCAGCGGATGGAGTCGGTGGCTCCCGCCGGCGGGGTGATGCTCAGCGAGTCGACCGCCCGTCTGGTCGAGCACACCGTCGTGCTGGACGCACCCCAGCAGGTCCGGATCAAAGGGGCCACCGAACCGGTGCCTGCTCGCCGCTTGGTCGGGATCGCCCCGCATCAGCAGGCGCGCATGGGACGCGGCAGCACCCATCTCGTCGGCCGCAGCTGGGAACTGGCTGCCCTGGTGGGCATGCTCGACCGGACCGCCGGCGGCGCGGGATGCGTCGCGGGCGTGGTCGGGCCGCCGGGAATCGGGAAGAGCCGCTTGATCGCAGAGACCGTGGGCGTCGCGGTCGGCCGTGGGATCCAGGTGTATTCGGCGTTCTGTGAGTCGCACACCGCCGACGTCCCGCTCTCGGTGGTTTCGGAGTTGATGCGGGCGATGTTCGGCGTCGACGGGGTCGGTGACGACGCGACGGCGCGGAATCTGTTGCGGGCCCGGCTACCCGACATCGACGATGCCGACCGGGTGCTGCTGGAAGACGCGCTGAGCATCGCTGACCCCGACGCCCCGCTGTCCGAGATCGGAGCGGACACCCGGCGCAGACGGGTGACGGCACTGGTCGACGCCGTCGTGACGGCCTGCCCCGCCACGAGCGTGTACGTGATCGAGGATGTGCATTGGATCGACCCGGTCAGCGACGCGGTTCTGGTGGATCTGCTCACGACGTTGACCCGGGCGCGGTCGCTGGTGCTGGTGACATACCGGCCCGAGTACGACGGGGCGCTCAGCCGGCATCCCGGCGCGCAGACCATCGCGCTGTCGCCGCTCGATGATGAACAGACCGCCGAATTGGTCACCGGGCTGCTCGGGCGCGACGCGTCGGTCGGCGGCCTGGCCGGCCAGATCGCCGAACGCGCCGCGGGTAATCCGTTCTTCGTCCAGGAGATCGTGCGCGATCTTGCCGACCGCGGTGTCCTCGCCGGTGGGCGCGGCTGTTATCTGTGTCCGACCGGCGCCGACGATGTGGCGGTGCCCGCGACGTTGCAGGCTGCCATCGCCGCGCGGGTCGACCGGCTCGACGCCGCTGCGAAGCGGACGTTGAGCGCCGCCGCTGTGGTGGGCGCCCGGTTCGACGAGGCTCTGCTGGCCCAGTTCGCCGACACGACTCAGCTCAGCAGGCTGATCACGGCCGAGCTCATCGAACAGGTGGCGTCCACACCCAAGGCGCAGTACGCGTTCCGGCACCCGATGATCTGGTCGGTCATGTACCGTGCCCAACTGAAATCCGAACGCGCACAGCTACATCGATGTGTCGCCGCAGCCATCGAGCCGCGCGACGAAAACGCCGCGTTGATCGCCGACCACTTCGAAGCCGGCGGCGAACTCCGTCAGGCCTACGACTGGCACATGCGCGCCGGAGATTGGTCCAGATTCCGTGATGTGCGGGCGGCCCGGATGAGTTGGCAACGCGCCGGTCAGGTCGCCGATCGGTTGCCCCTCGACGATCCGCAGCGACCGGCCCTGCGGATCGCGCCGCGGGCGTTGATCTCCGGCACCAGTTTTCGCTCCGGTGGCGCCATTTCGGATACCGGTTTCGATGAACTGAGGGCATTGGCCGAGGAGGCCGACGACAAGCGGTCGCTGGCCATCGGCATGGCAGGACACGTGGGAGCCCTGCTGGGACACGGCCAGTTCCGAGCCGCCGACGAGTTGGCGTCCGAGCTCGTCGGCATTCTCGATGCGATCGCTGACCCGGATCTCATCGTCGGGCTCATGCACACCACGCTCATCGCCAAATTCGCGATGGGTGCGATGGCTGATCTGGTGCGGCTGGCGCAACGGGTGATCGATCTGTCGGGCGGGGATCCGCGCAGGGGCAGCATCGTCACGGAGTCGCCGTTGCTGATCGCGATGATGCTGGGGGCTGTCGCACGATCCAGTTGGGGGCAGCCCGGCTGGCGCGACGAACTCGACCGGGCGTGGGTGTTGTTGCGGGATATCAACCCGGCGGCGCGCGGCGTGCTGCTGGTCTACAGCTTCAATGTCGGGTGGGCTTACGGCACGCTGCGGGTGGATGAGGAAATCCTGCAGGAGACTGCCGAAACCCTGCGATTCGCCGAACAACTCGGTGAGGGCTACGCGCTGGACGCGGCGCGATGCGCACGCGGACTGGCGCTGGTGGCGGCGGATCCGGAGAGCGCCGAGGGTTTCGAACTGCTGGAGCAGACGCGCGAGGCTGTCGTACAGGAGCGATTCACGATGCCCGTCCTGGCGCCCATCGATATCGCGTTCGCTCGCAGGCAGGTGCGTGCGGGCGATCGTGACGGTGCCATCACCGCGTTGCGCGGTATCGTCGCAGGGCAGATCGGCGCGGGCGGGTGGTTGGGCCGCGGGGTCGCGGTCACCGCGCTGGCCGAGGAATTGGTTGCCCGTGGTTCGGCCGACGACCTGGCCGAGGTCGAGGCCGCGGTCGAACGGCTGGAGGCGGAGCCGGGCGAGCCGGGGTTCGTGTTGTTCGACGTCATGGCCCTGCGCCTGCGGGCCTTGCTGGCCGGGGCCCGGGGCGACTCGGCGTATCCGGAGTTGGTCCGGCAGTACCGCGACAAGGCGAAATCCTTTGGCTTCGAAGGACATCTGGCCTGGGCCGAGGAGATGTCCCGGGCCGGCTAGCGTGCCGCAGCGCCGTTCGCGGCCCACTGCGCATCGGCGAGGCTGGTCGCGACATCCGCACGGCCCAGGAACATCTCGTCGAAATAGGGCCGCAGCGCCTGGTACCCGGCGGGAAATCCCGGCCCGCCCGGCGCCGCTACATGCGGTCCGCGCAGCACGCGGAAGAACGGGGTCACATCCACCCCGCGCGATTTCCAGTAATCGTGGTAGACGGGCTGTGCCGCCAGCACGGCGGGCACTGCGGCACCGTGCGCGCCGAGGAACTCGTTGCCCTGCTTGCTGCCCATCCACTGCAGCACCTGGCGTACCGCATCAGGATGCTTGGTGGCCGAATTGGCAGCGGCGGCAATGCCGTTGGTGACACTGACCCGGCCTTTCGGTCCTTCGGGCAGCATCACCACACCCCAGTGGAACGGCGCCTGGTTGGCGATGGCCGCCAGGTTGAAGGTGCCGGACTGGAACAACGCCATCCGACCCTGCAGGAAGGTGTTGCGGGAGAAGTCCCCGTTGCCGTTGGTGACCGAGGCCGGAGGTGCGACGTGGTCGGTGTTGATCAGTCGCACCAGATACGTGAATGCTTCGACGGCTTGCGGGTTGTCGAAGGCGAACCGATCGCCGACGGTGAACTGGCCGCCGGCCGACCCGATGTAGTTCAGGTAGATGCCCTGCATGTCGTTGGCCGCGTTGTAGCCCCATTGCCGGATCCGGGTCGCATCGAACCCCTCGGTGGCGGCGGTACGACCGTCCTCGTCGACGGTGAGCCGGGCCAGCAGGGGACGCAGCGTGTCGTCCGCCCCATCGGACCAGCGCAGGGTGAGCAGTTCGGTGAGGTCGACCCCCGCGGCGTCGAGCAGATCGGCGTTGAAGAACACGGCGATGCCGGCGTCGGTCAGTTGCGGCACGCCCCACAGTGCGCCGCTGCGGGTGAACTGGTTGACCACCGAGGGCTCCCACGCGCGGGCGGCATTGGGAACCAAGGTCTTTCCGATGTCCATCAGCCGACCGCTGTCGGCGTAGCCGGCGAAGTAGGCGTTGGACAACCAGAAGATGTCGTCGGCGCTGCCACCGGCCATGTCGGTCCGCAAGGTGTCGAAATACGACGAGTACGCCACGGTGTTGACGCGCACCTCGATGTCGGGATGCTCACGGCTGAACTCGGCGAACGATTCCCGGTAGGCCGCGGCGGCCTGTTGATCCCAGAGTCGCACGGTCACCACGACGTGTCCCGACGGTTCGGTGTCGCGGCCCAGAAGTACGGCCAGCCCCAAGAGCACCGCCATGGTCATTGCCAGACCCGCGGCGGCCAGCGTCGAGAAGCGGGGCCTCATTTGATTCCCGTCACGACGATCGAGCGAACGATGTTGCGGGACAGCGCGACGAACAGCACCAGCAGTGGCACGATCGCGACCGTCGTCGCCGCCATCACCAGCGTCCACTGCGCGTTGTACTGGGTCTGCAGGCCCGCGGTCGCCACCGTCAGCACCTGCCATTTCTGCCCGCTCGTGATGACCAATGGCCACAGGAAGTTGTTCCACTGGGTCACCACGGTGATCAGCCCCAGGGTGACCAGAATCGGTCGGCTGGCGGGGACCACCACATGGGTGATCACGTCGAGCGTGTTGGCCCCGTCGAGGCGGGCCGCGCTGATCAAGTCGCCCGGGATGGACCGAAAGTACTCGCGCAACAGGAATATCGCGTACGGCGAGCCGAACATGAAGGGCAACACCAAGGCCCAGAACGTGTTACGCAGACCGGCTTCGGCCATCATCAGATACAGCGGCACCACCGTCACCGTCGCGGGCACCATCAGGGTGGCGATATAGATCCAGAACAGCGCGTCACGTCCCGGAAACTGCAGCCGGGCAAAGGCATAGGCGGCCAGCACGGAGAACACCAGCTGTCCGATCAGGATCACCGCGGTCATCAGTGCGGTCACCACGATCGCCCGGCCGAAGCCGGCGTCGGCGAGCCCCAGATAATTCTCCCACGTCGGCGGTTTCGGCAGCGACAACGGTGAATCGGTGTTGAACTGCTGCGCCGAGGTGAACGACGTCAGCAGCCCCAGCCCGAACGGCAGCAGTGTGATGACCGCGCCCATCACCAGTCCGGTGTAGATCGCGACGTTACGTGAGGTCATAGCTGATCCGGCGACGGAAGTAGAGATGCTGGACCACGGTGATGCCGACCAGCAGGACGAACAACACGATCGCCATCACCGATGCGCGCCCCACGGCGGCCGCGCCGAATGCCTCGGCATAGATGCGGTGCGCGACGAGATCGGTGCGTCCCTGGGGTCCGCCACCGGTCAACGCATAGACGGTATCGAATACCTGGGCGGCGCTGACGATTCCGGTGACCAGGACGAAGAACATGGTGGGCCGCAACATGGGCAACGTGATGTGGCGGAACCGTTGCCAGGCGTTCGCGCCGTCGGTGCGGGCGGCGTTGTGGACGTCTTCGGGGATGTTGAGAATGCCTGCGAGGAAGAACAGCGTGACGTAGCCGACGTTGGTCCAGATCACCACGGCCGACACCAGGGGCAGCGCCAGTCCCGGATCGGTGAGCCAGTCGATCTGGTGGCCGAGCACGGTGCTCACGGCGCCGTCGGTCGGTGCCAGGATCCAGCGCCACAACACCGCGATGGCCAGCGGTGCGCAGATCCACGGCAGCACATACACGGTGCGGAAGAAGCCACTGCCGGGCAGGCCGCGGGCCAGCAGTGTCGCCGCGAACAGACCGAGCGCGGTTTGTGCCGGCACCACCAACAGCACGAACAACAGGGTTACCAGCAGTGAGGTGGCGAACGACGAATCGGTGAGCACCGCAGTCCAATTGTCGAACCCGACGTACGTGATCGGGCCCAGCAGATCCCACCGGTGCAGGCTCAGCCACGCCACCACCAGCATGGGCAGCAACAGGAAGGTGACGACGCCGAAAAGGCTGGGCGCGACAAGCGCGTAGCCCAGTGCGGTGGCGCGGACACGCGAGGTGGCCATTGAGCTATTAAAGCGGGTTGCCGTCAGCGGGCCACAGGGTGGGCCGACGCGGGACGGACAGCGAGCCCGTCGATCGGTCTCTCGCCGAATACAGTGGGGGCCAGCCGAACGCGCAGTGGCTCGGATTTGGTTCCGAACACCAGCGAGACGACGTAGGTTGTCATGATTGCAGTGGACAACTGCAACAAACCTGGTCTGGATGGCTGCTACGAAACCGATTCGGAGCCTTCGCCATTGTTACCAGTTGGATAAAGGATGGGTACTTCGTGCCGCGTACCGTTCGCAATTCTCTTGTCATGTCACCCGTCTTTTCGCGATTCTCCCGCTGCCCCCGCCCGCTGCATCCGGTCGGACTGTCAATGGCGCTGCTGTTCTTCGCGTGGTCGATGAGCCCGTCATTGCTGCCGCGGGCGTGGTATCTGCAGGGGGTGGCGACGGGCATCAGTGTCGCGATCGGATACGGCCTCGGGTGCACTATGGCGTGGGTGGTTCGGCGGTGCGGCATTAGGCCAGCCTGGTCGGCGCGCACCCGAACGCTCGGATGGTGGGCTCTCGCGCTGACGGCGCTGGTGGTGATTCCCACGTTCTTGGTACTCGGGTCGTGGTGGCAGCAGATCCTTCGTGATCTGGTCGGCCTGCCACGTGCGTCACGGTCGTTCTATGTCCTCGTTCTGCTGATCGCGGTTGGGGTGGCGGCAGTGCTCCTGGCGATCGGGCGTGGACTGCGGTGGGTCGCCGGTCGTTTGACGGCGGTGGGAGGTCGCATCGTTCCCGGTCCCGTCGCGCGGCTCGCGGCCGTTGTGATCGTCGCGGTGGTGATGGTCGTTGCCCTCGACGGCGCGCTGCACAGAGGACTGTTGAGTGTCGCAGAGCGATCTGCCCAGGCCGTCGATGAGAGCACTGCCGAGGGAGTGGCTCAACCGCGCGCTGCGGAGCGCTCAGGCTCACCGGCTTCTCGTGAGGCATGGGACAGCCTCGGGCGGGAAGGACGCAGCTTTGTCGCGAGCGGGCCTACCGCTGAACAGATCTCGACGGTGACCGGCGCCCGCGCGCTGACACCCATCCGGGTTTACGCCGGGCGGGAATCCGCAGACAGCGTCGATGGCATTGCCCAGCGGGTGATCGATGAGCTTCACCGCACGCACGCTTTCGACCGCAAAGTGCTGGCCGTGGTGACGACGACGGGTCGTGGCTGGGTGAATCCGAATGTCGCGGCGGCGTTTGAATACGTCAATGGCGGCGACACTGCCATCGCCGCGATGCAGTATTCATTTCTGCCCAGCGCTCTGTCGTTCATCGCCGACCGGGAGACGCCACGGCTGGCCGGTCAGGCGTTGTTCGAAGCCGTGCACCGGACGTGGAGCACGTTGCCCGAGGGCAAGCGGCCCAAGCTGGTGGTATTCGGGGAGAGCCTGGGCTCGTTCGGAGGACAATCAGCCTTCGCTTCGGGCGCCGACATCGTCAGCCGCACTGACGGAGCATTGTTGGTGGGGACGCCGAACTTCGCTCAGCCATGGGGGAGAATCACCGCTGGCCGGGATGCCGGGTCATTGGAGCGCCTGCCGATCGTCGACGAGGGCCGCCACATCAGGTTTGCATCCCGTGTCGATGACGCGAATCTGCCCGGACCATGGGAGTTTCCGCGAGTGGTGTTCTGGCAGCATGCCAGCGATCCGATCACGTGGTGGTCGTTCGATCTGCTGCTGCACCGGCCGGACTGGTTGCGCGAACCGCTAGGGCCCGATGTGGACCCGGGCATGCGGTGGCTGCCGTTCGTGACGTTTTGGCAGGTGACGCTCGACATGATCTTCTCAGCCGACGTGCCCTACGGCTACGGACATGCGTTCGGGCCCGACGCGACCGAACTCTGGGTGGACATCTTGGATCCGCCGCAATGGAATTCCGCCAAGACCCAACGAATCCACGACGCGATCGCGGGACGATGATCCCTTGCGGCCGTCGACATTTCGACGGCCGCCGTCCTGCCCCTGCTAAGGGTGGCGGGTTCGGCGGCGTGGTGCCGTGACCGCGTCGCCGTGAACCACCGGTCACGATGCGATGGTCAGCCTCTGATGAATCCCAGGTCGTCGGTGATCACCGTGTTCGGCCCGATCGGGAGTTGGTCGCCGCCCTGAGGCATCTTGATGAAGGACAGCTTGTCCTTGTGCGCCTTGCGGAGCAGGTCCTCGAAGGCCATCAGGGTCAGCTGCTCGCCGGGGCAGCGCCGATAGCCGAACCCGAACGGCGCGAATCCCGCATAGTCGCAGACCGGCAGCGGTCGGTTGTCGACGACCCCGAAGACCGTGCCGAAGCCGCTGTTGTGCATTGCTGCGTCGCGTCCGTCTTTGACAGCGAATGTTGTTGGGGGAAAAGGACAGTTGGCCAAGCCAATCTGACGGATGCGTGCCTCATCGACGTCGTTGCTGGTTGGGACTCCGGTGTAACGAGTCGGATCGAACTCGTCAGGATTCTTCCATTGGACGGGGTCATGGCTGGTGGAGGTGTGAGGGCTGACGATGTAACCACTGCGTTCGAAAGCGGGCGAGTTAGGTTCAGTCAGCGCCGAAATGCTCCCGCCGTTGGGTGAAATAGTGCGAAACAGCTCCATGGTGAACCGTTCGAGTGGGCTGAACGGAGGCGCACCCGCGCTATCGGGATTTGCCGACATGGTCTTCGTGAACCAGTCTTTGGCCTTGGCATCGCCGCCGTCGTCGGCAAGCTTGGCCATGATGTTGTACAGACTGTTGCCCCACTGACTGAATGCCACGAAGTTGTGGAAGCACTCGAACACCACGTCCTGGTGGTTGAAGTGTTCGCTCTCCTCACCGTTTTTCAGCCAGTACCACGCGAATGTCTGGTCGCGGTCGACGAGCTTGCCTGTGGTGATGTCGGCGAGCTTGCCGTCGATCCATTGTTTGAGGAAGTCGAGGTTCTTCCGGACGGTCATGTAGTTGTCGTAGACAACCTTCTGAGTCGGGTCCCGGAACGCCAGCACTGTGTTGAAGCTGGATCCGATCTGGCGGACCTGGTCGGGAATCTCGTGGCCGCTGACCCCGAGGTGCAAGTCCCAGTACAGGTCCCAGAAGGTATCGAGATAAATGTGCATCAGTGGCTTGTTTGCGTTGGCAGGTGCAAACAAGCCGTCCCAGAACCGCACGACCTTGCTGCGATACCTCGTGTCATACAGATCCGGGGTGACCGCCGACATGTAGATGCGCTTGCGCAGGTTGTCTGGCCCACGTTTGTCCAGCCCTTGCAGGAAGACTGTGACGCCCTGCTGAGGATCGGGCGCCCAGGTCTTGCTCAACAAGCCCCACAGATCGGTGGGCAGTGCATTCTCCTTGGACAACGCGAGGTCGATCATCGGCAAGACGGGTCGCTGCCCGTCATAGACGCTCACGAGGTGATTCGGAATGATGACGTGGTCGACGTAATCGGCGTCGAACTGGGCTGTGTACTGTGCCCGCAGCTGGGCCACCGCGCTGGCAGTGCCATCGGGATTCGGCATGGCGGCGTCTTCCGGTTTCGAACATGCCGCCAGCGTCTGGGTGGACAGAGCGGCCACGGCTCCTGCGCCGCCCGCGAGAAATGCTCGTCGTCTCAAGCTCATCGGTAGACCTTTCCTATCCGGCGAACGCCGCGGACTTGAGCCGCTCGAATTCGGATTTCGTGATGGTTCCCTCGTCGAAGAGCTTCTTGGCCTCAGCAATCTCCTGCACCGGCGAGCGCCCGGCGACCTCGCGGATGTAGTCCTCCGCCTGCCGCTTCTCGGAGGCTGCCTGGTTCACAGCGCGTTCGGCCATGCCTTTGCCGCGCACGATCAGATAGGCCAACGCGGTCAGGTACGGCAGAACCACCAGGGCCACAACCCAAATCGCCTTCACGATGCCCGACGTGGACCTGTCCCGCCAGAACAGGTCGACCAGGATGGTGAACAGGATCATGAGGTAAGCGATGACCGCGAAGATCACCAGGGTGGACCACAGAAAGTTCCAGAACGTGCTCAACACGCGGGGGCTCCTCATCACAGATGGGTTGTCCGACAGTCCAATTGACTGCACGGGTGACCACCCTATGCGGGCAGCCCCGCGGCAAACCGGCCGAAATGTCGATCCGGCCGTATTTGACCCCCGAACTGGGGTCAGGGATTACGGCTGGGCGTCTGCATCCGATTCGCGCGATATGAACCCGTCCTGCACCGCCATGGCGTAGAGCTCGGCTTTGGTGCGTACCTGGTGTCCGCCTTGTGCGTACTTGTCCCGCACCCGGTCGATGTATTGCTTTGCCGTGCTGCTGGCGACACCCATCCGACGCGCGACACTGTCCAATTTGAGGCCGCAGGCGTAGAGCCGAAGGGCCAGGAGTTCTTGATCGGAGAGCTTCGGGCGGTCCACGTTGTCGACCGCGATCGCCTGCGCCAGCATTGGGCTCATCCATTGCTCGCCGCGCAGCGCGGCGTCCACGGCGTCCGACAGATCGGCCACGCTGTCGGTTTTGGCGACCACCCCGACCGCGCCGGCCTGCAGCATGCGGCGCACGTGTCGCGCGCTGCCGAGCGCCGACACGATCAACACCGGAATTCCACGGGCGCGCATCTCGGTGACGAAGCCCGCGTCGGCCAGTCCGGCAGCACCGAGGTCGAGATCGAGCAGAATCAGCTCGATCGAAGGATCCGCCACGAATTCGGCCAAGGTACGCGCGGCTGTGACGTCGTGCCCGACATCCCGCATCGCGTGTGCCAGGGCGTCGCGTACCAGCAGGTGGTCATCGACAATCGCGATGTGTGCCACTGAACCACCTCACCTCGACCAGCCCAAGATCTGCGGTGACATTGATCTGCGTCCCCTGATCCTGTGAACGAACAGCGTAGCCGCGCAGCGAATGCGGCGGTGCGACGATGATGAGAGTTGGTTCGACTGCCGGGCCGAAGATACCGATCGACAGTTCGTCTCCCGCGGCACACCGGTCGATGACGGGCCGTACCGCAGTGACCGCGAATTCCGCGAACTGCTCCGTGATCACGCCCGGCTCGGCATGGACTCCGACCCGCACACCCGCGGTGCGCGCGGTGTCGATCGCCGTGACGAAGCGCTGTTTGATACCGGGGGCGACGACATCGGTGGTCAGACCGATCAGGGCTCGCAGATAACCTTCTTCCAGGCCCGCTGCCGTACGGATGTATGTGTCCCGGACTCGGGCCGGCCGGTCGGCTACCGCCTGCAGGATATCTTCGGAATGGCTCAGGGTGGCGTCGAAGCCGTCGTCGTTCAACGCCGACTCGACGGCCAGGCGTTCCTGTTCTTCGCGGCGCCGGATCTGCTCGGAATGCTGGGCCGCAACGATATTCGACAGCCTCAGCGTCTGACGACGCAGGATGTAGAACGCGCCGATCACCAGAAGGTCGGTGATGAACAGACCGAACGTCATCGCTCGGCACTCCGCGTGCACATCTCGTAGTGATGTCACTACCGCGACGACGGTCAGCAACACGGCAGGAAGAACCACCCTGGCCCGCCCGTCCATCAGGACGAGCACCGCGCAAATGGTCGCCACGGCGTCGCCGACCCACGCCAGGTGCGGATGCAGGCCACAGGCGCCGGGCGCAGCCTTGGTCGCGTTGTAGATCGCCGCCATCACCATGATGCCCAGATAGACTGCGATCGCCCTGCGGGCCGGGAGCCGCTGTGAGTCCGCGGCGCCCGTGATGATGAGGGCCAGTATCCCAGCGACCACCAGCCAGGTCGCCGTTGGTGCCAGCACGTTCGGCACAGTCCACGCGGAATCGAAGGACAGTGTCACTACGCTGACCGCTGCGAACTGCGCAAGCATCACCCCGGCGATGGCCGATGCCATCCTGGCCGCGGCCACTTCGAAAACGCCTGCGGAACCGTCGCGCAACGGCGCGATCCGCATTCGTACCGTGGTGCCTCGCCCTGGGTCGCTGGTCGCGTCGAACTCCGCCTGCGCGTCCTGGGCACGCGCCGACAAACTGCCTGTGAGTGGTCCGGTATCCAGCATGCCGGTGCCCCGGTCGGTCACGGTGACAGTGAACATGCTTGCGTCGTAGACCATCCAGGCTTCGCTGACCTCGGCGTGCTTGGCCACGTTGGTGACTGTCTCCTTCAGCGCGGAGACGATCTCACGGCGCCGCCACGACTCTTCGGAATCGAGGCGCGCGGCAAGGACTTCGACGTTGGCGCCGTGCAAGGTGATTCCGACCTCGGTGGCGTGCGTAAACACGTCACCCACCGCGGGGTCGATTGGGGTGGCACCGCACCTCAGCGCCGCGAGAAGGCGCGCATCCTCGGCGCACCGTTGCGCCACCAATGTGTCCGATGCTGCGATACGTGAGTTTGCTATCGCACCAAGGGTGTTGACAACTGTGTCGTGGATGATCCGGGCGCGCCGCCGCGATGCCTCACCCGCGAGTTCCTTGCGGCGCACGGTCCGATCAGCTGCGAGCCGGGTTCGAGCTTCGTCGTCGGCGGCTCGCGCGACACCTGTGAGTTCCCGCATCGCCAGGGCCAGTGCCGCTGCCACACCGACGGCGTACACCGGGATCTGCGCAGCCATGCTCCACAGTGCAGTGGTCGTTCGCGCGGCCGTCAGCAGCAGCGTTGCAGCACTCGCGAGACTGATGGCTGTAGTGGCAGCAATCGCCCGCCAGGTGGGCAGCAGAAGGGCCGCGGTCGCAGCGATGGTGAGCGAGATGTTTCTCGGCGCCACAGGTTCCGTGGCGCCTGCCGTCGTCGCCTCTACGGCGAGGATCACACCGATGAGTGACCAGGTGACCAGTACCAGCGGTGCGGGCACCTTACGCAGTACCGCGAGAAGCCATGTCACGGCATGTGCGGTGAACCCGACCCAGACCACGCCCCGATCCGCGGTGCCCGGCGTGCCGGCGTGGAAGATCGCGAACTGGACGATGGGAGCCACGCCCGCGAAGTACAGACCGGCCGTCGACAGGGCGCGTTGCACGCCCGTGGCGTAATCCCGGCTCACGGTCACCGACTCGACTCTAGGCACCGGCGGTGACCTTGATTGGCAAAGGGCGGCGCCGATATCTCGATTGTCCGCAGAATGGGGGACACCGCAGGTGACGGTTATCGAGCCGGGTCGTCGGCGACCTCGATCTCGCCGGCTTTCGCGGCTGCCCGCAACTGATAGAAATCCTCAAGTGATTTGTCGGCATAGGAGTACGACCATTCGATCAGCGCGGCACTGACCTTCTCGCCGTTGCCCACATAGCCGCGTAAGACCGACGCGTTCGCGCTCTGGGCGTGCGCGCGGGCCAGCGCCAGCGCGCAGGCGGACACGTAGTCTCCGAACGCGGTCACGGACATGCCTTCGGTTTCGATGGTGCCTTTCATGTCCTGGAATTGGCGTACATAGAAGTCGCGCCCGTCAGCGCGGGCCGTCCCCAGGAACACGTCGGACATCGCCTGGAGCACCCGCTGCCCGCTGACCACCCGTCTACCTTCGCCGCTTGCCTGCGCTGCGGCGAGCAACGGGCTCGGCTGCTGCACACCGCCGTATTGTTCAAGTACCGAGGTGCTTGCCTCCTTGACCTGCAGAATCAGAGGCTCGCCCGCGGGACCGGTCAGGATGACCAGATAGCAGCGGGTGCCGACGCTGCCGACGCCGACGATGCGCCGGGCCATGTCCGTGACGCGGAAGTGAGATAGCAGCAGCGCCACGTCGGCAGGCACGGTGGCCAGGTACTCCTGGAACGACTCGATGAGCGCGGTTTCCAGGTCGATGTCGAGGTGTTCCAGGACCGGCGGATCCTCACGCAGCTGTAACCCCCCGTCCGCGCCGGGCGCCATGATCCGTTCGAATACCCGCACCGATGTGCGCTTACGGGCCCGTCGTGCCGTGCGGTTGATGACCTTTTCCAGACACCCGGACACCTGGTGCCGGTAGCGTTCCGGCTCGAACCGAAGGTAGTACCGGTCCAGGACTGACATGTCCAAAATCGTTTGCAGGCCGTCCCGGTAGGCGATGATCGCCTGCCCGGCCAGGGTGCGGATCGATTTCTCGGGATAGCCGGCATGACGGCCGCCCACAATGGCGCTGGTGATGAGACGCTTGACATCCCATTCCGCCGGCGCGACCGCTGCCTCGTCGAAATCATTGAGGTCGAATATCAATTCGCGGTCCGGTGCCGCGTAGATGCCGAAGTTTGACAGATGTGCGTCGCCGCTGCACAGCACCTGGACACCGCTGGACGGGCTGGTGGCCAGATCGGCGGCCATTACCGCCGCGGTGCCGCGGTAGAAGGAGAACGGGTCGGTGAGCATCCGCGCGAACCGAAGTGGCACCAGCTCGGGCACGCGGTTGCGATTCTGCTCGCTGAGGATTTCCGTCGCGCTCCGGCTGCTGGGCACCAGCTGCGCCAGGCTTCGCCGCGGGGCCATCTTGCGCAGTGCACGTCCGCGCGCGACGTCCTGCTCGGCATCTTCGATATCGATGACCCGTTCGCGCAGTGACTGATTGGACATCACCGGAGCCTAGAGCAGTGATGTCGGGCCCGGCAGCAATCTGCGATCCTCGCGCTTCGTGTTGTCCCCCGAATAGGGGGCACAACTTTGGATCCGGCGACGCTGATTCGCAGTAGCCTCCGAAAACCGATCTCGCGGTGCAAAAGAAAACAAGGACAAGCCAGGCGGCAACGCTCCCAAATGCTTGGCGGCGTGAGCAGTTGAGCACCGGACAGACCCTGCGGCACGCTTGGTTTCGGCCAATCCTCATGGGCTGGGACACATTCGGGCCGATCGGCGTCGCGATGGACGTCATGCTCGGCCGCGTTGCGGGGCAGACTACGACGGAGAGTGGGCAATGTCCACATCATGCGGCGGGACACGACCGTCCAGGTCGGCGCCGTGTGCTGCCGCGCTTTTCAGCCCAGCAGGCGTGCCTTCTGGGCTGAAAACTCCGCCTCCGTCAGTACGCCGCTGTCGCGCAGGTTGCCCAGTCGCTCGAGTGCGGCGAGCAGGTCATCGGTTGCAGCCGCCGGTGGCGGTGGTGCTGCCGCCGGGCCGGCCGACGGCACAGCATGCTCGGCGGCGACGGGCTGTATCGCGGCGGCCCAGCGTTGTTGTTGTCGCCGCTGGACCCGGCCGTGTACTGAGCTGGCCACAGCAGCGCGAGCGGCGGTTTTCAGCAGGCCCATGACTATTCTCCTAGCAGTGCAGCGTCGATGTCATCGACGTCGACGGGTCCTTCGGACAGGATTGTGGCACCTGCGCTTTCCCAGGCCTCGATGACGTGCAGGATGGAGAGCTCCTCGTATACCAGCACTGCGGCAGTCATCCCCGGTGTCAGATCGGCCGTGGCAGTGTCGAGGTCATCGCGATCCAGCAGTCCCGAATTCGCACCCTCCAAGACCGCAAATCGGGATCCGAATTGCGATGCAGGCACCGAGCTGACGACACCGTCGGCCTTGGTGATGAATTCCAAGTCCAGCACCCGGATCCGGTCGTGGTCGACCAGGTCCAACAAGCGATCGAACCCGGCGGCCACCGACGAGCTGTCGGAGAACTCCACGATTACGTAATCGACTGGACCGAAATGATCTTCATGCACGGGCCCACTCCCTTCCCTCTGGGCGCCGGGGCCGTTCGTCTGGCGAAATATACCGGTATCCGAGGGTGCGGCATAGGGCTATCTGCCGCAATTCTTGGTATCCGGTGTCCCCCGAAGAGGGGTCGCTACTCCAGTTTGGAAGACGTGAATTCACCGCACAGTTCGATCGAACTCGTTCGGAGAATAGCGAACCGGAGAATGTCATGACGGTGTCCCGCTGAGCGGAACGGATCGGCGCGTCGGGGACTTGTGCGCTCTACAATGCCCACTCTGGAGCACGCGCCGCTGAGGCCGTCGAGACCGGCTGGAAGGTCCCGTGTTTCAGGTATGAATCCGGGTGACTCCGCTGCCACTTTGGTAAGGCCCGTATTTGCAGTTGCCTTCAGCCTTTGGAGCGCGCCGAGCCAGGCCTTTGTGCGATCATCAGCATCGGCAGCACGAGAGTGGCTACCGCAGTGGCCAGCCAGACCACTACCGTCGCCGAGACCCACGAACCAAGCCCCCTGATGGTCAGCCCGTGGGTAAGGGTCGACGCCAGGAACAGAGCGATCAGTGTCGATACCAGTCCGATGCCGCCCAGGAATGCCGAAGCGTAGCGCGAGGCCATCTTCGCGATGAATGGCGACAGGATTGCCTGAGCGACCGCGAATATCACCACGGCGACGACGAATCCCGAGATCGACACGGACACACCGGGAACCAGCCAAGCCGCCACCAATAACCCGACCGCCGCCGATCCCAGAAAGACTGCAGTCCGCAACAAAAGTCGCACCATGGCGATCATCGTATATTTCGATTGTGGACAGGTTCATCAGATCGCTTTGAATAGGGCTGAATGTGCCTGGTCGGCGGTCGGAATGAGTGCACACCCCACGCCGACACCGGCTGCGGGGCTGTGTGCCGCCGTAGGTTCCGGTTCAAATTTGCGCGCGGACCGTCATACTGACATTCGTGACGCCAAGAAAAGTGCGTGGCACGTCACCCAAGCAGCAGTGGCTGACGCCCAGGCAGCAGCGCGCCTGGGTCGCCTTCATGCGGGTGCAGCTGCGGATGAGCTACGAGATGAACCGCCAGTTGCAGGCGGATTCAGGTCTCTCGCTGTCCGACTACGACGTGCTCGTCGCGTTGAGCGGTGACCGCGACGAGGGCATGCGCATCAGTGATCTGGCCGCGCAGATCGGCTGGGAACGCAGCCGACTGTCACACCAGTTGCGGCGCATGGAAGAACGTGGCCTGACCGAACGGCGCACGGGCGCCGGGGACGGTCGCACGACGAACGTCGTGCTCACCCCGAACGGGCGGCGGGCCATCGAGGACGCGGCTCCCGGCCATGTCGACCTCGTACGCAGCCTGTTCTTCGAACCGCTGCCCGAGAGCCTGCTCACACCGTTCACCGCCGCGTTGGAGCACATCGAGGTCCACCTCAATCACAACAGCTCACTCCCGCCTGCACCGAGCTAGTATTTAGGTGAAGTATCACCTAAATTAGGGAGGGCGAGTCAATGAGTGACGAGATCACCGGCCTGATGGAGGCCAACCTGCTGGCCGTGTTCAACGAGCGTGACCCGGGGCGCCGCGCCGAGGCGATCGCAACGACCTACGCGGACGATGTGCGGTGGACCGATGACGAAGGTGTCGCCACGGGCCATGTCGAACTGAATGCCAAAGCGGCCGAGCTGCAGGCAAAATTGCCCGGACTGCACTTTGTCAAAGCGGGTGTGGTTCGGCAAACACGCGGTCTGGGGTTCCTGGCCTGGGAGGTGCGCACCCCAGACGACACCACTGTGGCGTCTGGCTTCGACGTGGCCGAGATATCCGATGGCCGCATCCACCGATTGTGGACGGTGCTGAACTCGCCGGAATAGGTGATCTATCACCGAGGTTATAGCGCGCGCAACGCCGAAACTCGCAAAACAGAAGGAGCCCAATCGTGGGACAACTAGAAGGCAAGACAGCACTCGTCACGGGTGGCACCTCGGGCATCGGCCTGGCTACCGCGAGGCGCCTGGCCGAGGAAGGCGCCTACGTCTTCATCACCGGCCGGGACCGGACTCGCCTCGACGAGGCGGCTGCCTCGATCGGCGCCCACGGCGTGCAGAGCGATATCAGCAAGCCCGAAGAGCTCGACATCTTGGCAGCCGAAATCGCCAAGCGCGGCAAAGGGCTCGACGTCGTCTTCGCGAACGCGGGAGGCGGCGATTTCGCGGCACTCGCCGACGTGACCCCGAAGCACTACCGGGACAACTTCGATCGCAACGTGGCCGGCACCGTGTTCACCGTGCAGAAGACGTTGCCGCTGCTCAACGAAGGCGCGTCGATCATCCTCGCCGGGTCCACGGCGGCAACCAAGGGCATACCCGCGTTCGGCCTCTACGCGGCGTCCAAGGCCGCCATCCGGTCCCTCGGCCGCACATGGGCCGCAGAACTGGCCGACCGCCGGATCCGGGTGAACACCGTCATCCCAGGTCCGATCGAAACCCCGGGACTCACCGACTTGGTGCCTGCCGACCAGAAGCAGGGCTTGCTTGACGGTTTCGCTGCACAGGTGCCGATGAAGCGGCTGGGGCACCCCGAGGAGATCGCCTCCGCGGTGCTGTTCCTGGCCTCGGACGAGAGCAGCTTCATGACCGGTGCGGAGCTGGCCGTCGACGGCGGGCAGATTCAGATCTGACTTCACCGGCGCGGCTATGTGCCAACACAGTTCGATGGCGAGGATTTATGTCCAGATATAGGGCCGGTTGGGCTGCCGCTGGATAGAATCGCGTGATGACCAGCGTTGCCTGCCGCGCGCATCGTCGTGCCGGCGGGCGACGCACCCCAAGTCGAGGGACCCTGACGATCGCGGGGCCAGGCCGATCATGACGGCTGATGTGCCTCGTCCGATCAGCAAGCCCACTGCTGTGCCCGGCAGTGTCAGCGTCCGCGACGTGGTCGAGCTGCGGCATCTCCAGGCGACATTGCTTGCGGGTGAGGCGGGGCTCGACCGCCGTGTGTCATGGGCGCATGTGTGTGACGCCTTCGACCCATGGAACTGGCTCGACCCCGGCGATCTTGTGCTGACCTGCGGGTACATCGTTCCGAAAGATGCGTCGGCGCAGGTGCAGTTCGTGGAGAGCATGGTTGCGGCCGGCCTGAGCGGCATCGTGATCGGCGAGGACGATCGGTGTCCGCACCTGTCGGACGAGATGCTCACGACTGCCGACCGGGCGGGGTTCCCGGTGATCCATGGCGCGCACGCCGTCGGCTTCGCGCAGTACGTACGGTTCGTTGCCGCCGCCAATGCCCGCGGCGAGGACCAGTCGTTCACTCAGATCGCCCGGGTGAACGGCGAGGTGATGGCGAGCCTTCGCGAGACGCTCGTCGGCACCGAATTCGTCGAGCGTCTCAGCCGGGTGGTGAGTTGCCGGCTGCACGTCGTCGACCCGGAGATGTGGGATCCGTTGATACGCGGCGGAGAAGCTCCCGACCGTGCGTGGAAGGCTGCCTACGATGCCGAGGTCCACCGCTCATCGGGGCGTGCGCCATTCGTGATGAACCTGGCTGTCGGCGATCGGACAGCGCTGACAATGCCCATCGTCAGCGAACGCTCGGCGTGCCTGATCGCCTTCCCGGAAGGTGATTCGAGGCCGCGGCTTGCGGTCCTGCAACAGGTCGCCGCCGCGTGCGCACTGGAGATCGGGCGCGTCGACGCAGCCGTGGAACGATCCCGCCGCGCGGGCGCCGGCCTGCTGAACGACACCCTGAACGCCCGGCTCGAGCCTGCGGTCCTGACTGCGCTGTTCCGCGAGCGGCGCCTCCAGGGGGACCTGCGCGCGCTGGCGATCGACGGTCGACCAGCCGCGATCGAGAGACTCGCGCGCCGCTGGCTGATCCGGGGAATCCCGTTCCTGCTCGGTGAAATCGGCCAGGTCGCCGTCGCGGTGGTCCGGTCCGTCGATGTCCCGCAGGTGGATCTTGCCGAGCGCACCACCTTGGAACGGTGGCGGGCTGGGCTGAGCGACGCGTTCGCGGGCCCCGGCAACCTCGGCGATGCCGTGCGCCAGGCGCGGTGGGCGCTGGAGACCATCAGTCCGAACGATTCGGCGCTGGCACTCTACGGCGACAGCAGCCCGTCCTTCCTCCCGCGCACACTCTCCGAATCCAAGCTGGCGGCCGACCGCGTGCTGGGCCCGCTCATCGAGTACGACCGCGAGCAGGGCACCGATCTGATCAAGACACTGCGGGCATACCTGGAGTGCGACCGTTCGCCCACCCGGGCCAGCGAACTGCTCTTCATCCATACGCAGACCGTCAACTACCGCATCACCCGGATACAAGAGCTGACGGGCCGTTCGATGCGCTCCACCGGCGACGTCAGCGAACTCTGGTTCGCGCTACGGGCGCTCGCGTTGGCTCAGACCACCTGACCGCTCGAACGGGCACATGTTTGTCGGTATAAGCCGTGCCCCACAGGTCATTTCGCGACACAGTGGGCAGTGGCGCCGGCGGTTGGCAGACTGCGACCGACGACCAAGAGGAGAAGGATCAGGTATGGGTACGTTCGAAGGACGCAGTGTGATCGTCACCGGGATCGCCTCCGGTCTCGGGAGCGCATTGGCGCGCGAGTTCGCAGCCGAGGGTGCGAATGTCCTCGGCTGCGACATCAACGACGAGGCCGGTGCGGAAGTGATGGACGGCATCGGTATCTACCGCCGGACCGACGTCTCCAAGGAGCATGAGGTCGAGGCGCTCGTCGACGATGCAGTACAGCGGTTCGGCCGCCTCGACGTCATGGTCAACAATGCCGCGATCCAGGTCGAGCAGGAGCTGGCCGCGACCACCGAGGAGCAGCTCGATCGCGTGCTCGCGGTCAACCTGAAGGGCCCGTTCTTCGGTTGTAAGCATGCGATCCGCGCGATGCGTGGCTCGGGCGGTGGTGCGATCGTCAACATCTCCTCGGTTCTGGCCGTCGCAGGTGACCCCATGCTCGCCGCCTACGGCGCGGCGAAAGGCGGTGTGCTCGCCCTGACCAAATCGGCTGCTGTGAAGTACGGCCGGGACGGCATCCGGTGCAACACCGTCTTGCCCGGGGACATGCAGACCGAGATGGTCGAGGCCTACTTCGCCGCGGCCGAGGACCCCGCCGCCCTGCGCGCTCAGGCTGAAGGGGAGTACCCGCTCGGCCGGATCGGCCAGCCGCGTGAGGTCGCCCGAGCGGTCCTGTTCCTTGCGTCCGACGACGCGAGTTTCGTTACCGGTGAAGCGCTCGTCGTTGACGGTGGCCTGCTGGCCGAGTGCTACTGACCGACGTGCCGGCCCACCCACGAAGGAAGATTCCCATGCAGAAGCTCGGCATCGTCCACACCGTCTCCCAGCTCGCACCGATGTTCGCCGACCTCGCCGCGGAGTTGCTCCCCGGGGTACAGCCGATCGTCATCGCCGACGAGCTCCTGCTCAAGCAGGCGGTCCGAGACGGTGCGGTTGACGACGTGACGCGCGAGCGGCTTCGTGGCCACGTTGCCGCGCTGGCCGACTTCGGTGTCGAAGCGGTACTCGTAACATGCTCGTCGGTGGGCGCGGTGGTGGATGAGATCGCCTCGGGGACAAACATTCCCGTGCATCGGGTCGACCGCGCCATGGCCGAGCGTGCCGTGGAGCTCGGAACCACCATCGGTGTGCTGGCCACGTTGCCGACGACGCTTGTGCCGACGACAGATCTCGTAGCAGCCGCCGCCCACGAGGCCGGCCGCACCGGCGTCGAGGTCGTCTCGCGGTTGTGTGATGGTGCGTTCGCCGCGCTGGAACGCGGTGACCGGGCGCGACACGACGCGATTGTCGCCGAGGAACTCGACCGTTTGGCGGCCGCGGTCGATGTGGTCGTGCTCGCGCAGGCCTCGATGGCGCGGATCGCCGCTGCCCGGCCCACGGGTGGCACTCACGTGCTGTCGAGCCCGCGACTCGCGATGGAGCGGGTCGCTTATATGGGGCGATAAGAAGCCGGCCGAGGTTGGTGCACTGCGCTAATGGTGAAGGTGGACAGAAAGACCCACGATGGTTGACGTGGAACGTGAATGGGAGCCCCGAATCCTCGGTCTCGGAGGTACGACCCGACAGGGTTCGTCGTCGGAACGTGCGCTGCGCGCCGCTCTGGACCTTGCCGAGCGTGCCGGCGCGCACACCGACATCCTGTTGGCCGATGATCTGGAATTCCGGGCATACGCACCCGAGCGGGGCACGCTGGAACCGCGGGCCGGTCGCCTGCTGGATCTGGTCCGCCGTGCAGACGGGTTGATCATCGCCAGTCCGGGTTTCCATGGCGGCCCTTCAGGGCTCATCAAGAACGCGCTGGACCATCTGGAGGAGTTGCGCGACGACGAACGCCCCTACCTCGATGGTCGCGCGATCGGCTGCATCGTCTGCGCGGCCGGTTGGCAGGCAACCACGACCACACTGGCGGCGCTGAGGCAGACCGCGCACGCCTTGCGCGGCTGGCCGACGCCCCTGGGCGTCACGATCAATTCGACCCCGGTCGGCGACGCGGATCCGATCGTGGCAGCTGCGCCGCAGCTTGGCATGCTCGTCGATCAGGTTGTCGGACTGGCTCGTTGGCGGCGGGCGGCGACTGTTATCGAGGTCGCGTCGTGACGGGACCCTCGAACGCTCCGCAGACCACCGCGGGTGTTCCCGCGTCGGTCGTCGGGCACGGGCTGCGCACCGTGGTCGAGGGCTTGCAGCATCCAGAGGGAGTGTGTTGGTCTCCGACCGAGCAGGTGCTCTACGCGGGCGGCGAGGGTGGCCAGTTGTACCGATTCGGGCTCGAGGGCGGGACCTTCGAGACGGTATGCACGGTGCCAGGAGGCTCCATGCTCGGCCTGGCGCTCGACGGCGCGGGTGCGGTGTACGTGTGCGACGTCGGCAACGGGTGCGTCCAGAAGATCGCGCCGGACCGCCGCATCGAGCAGTACGGTGCCGCCATCGGCTACCCGAACTACCCGGTCTTCGACAGCGACGGCCGGCTGTGGGTCTCGGACTCCGGTCAATGGGGTCAAGCGACAGGCCGGATCGTACGGATCGATCCCGACGGCGCGACCGAACAGGTGCTGGGCGGCCTGCATTTCGCGAACGGACTTGCGCTGCACGGTGACTGGCTGTACATCGTCGAGTCGACCTGGCCGCGGATCGTACGGGTCCCGCTGTCCGGCGGTGAGCCGGAGCCGGTCGTGGTACTGGACCGGGTGGTCCCCGACGGCATCGCCTTCGACGCCACCGGCGGTCTGTGGATCGGTTGCTGGCAGCCCAACCGCGTATACCGCCTCGATCCGAACGGGACGCTCGACATCGTCGTCGACGACTGGTCGGGCGTGTACGCGCCGACTCCGACGAACCTTGCGTTCGCCGGGCCCGAGCTCGACGTCCTGGCGCTTGCGTCGCTCGGCACGCTGGTCGTGACCGCCTGCGACCCCGGGGTCCGTGGGGCGCCGCTGCACCTGCCCTTGGCCTGAGCTGACCAGGACTGTGTTCAAGAACGACGGCTGTGCTGACGTGGCCGGCGACTAGGTGAAGGAATTCGGAGATGAACGGTGTGACCTACGACGCGTTGGTGATCGGCGCGGGGTTCGCGGGGTTGACGGCTGCGCGCGATCTCGCCAAGGACGGCAAGAAGGTGCTGATCGTCGAGGCGAGGGATCGCATCGGTGGGCGGGCCTGGTACCGGCCGTTCGCCGATACCAGCTTCTCTATCGAGTTGGGCGGCAACTGGATCGACATTGACGGCAACGTTGCGCTGATGACTGAGGTCGAGCGCTACGGGGTCGAGCTTTCGACCAGCCCGCAGGCAGAGAACCACGTTTCCCGGCTCGAGGGCGTCCTCAGCCACGCCGCCTGTCCCATCACCGAGGACGAGCAACGCGCCCTGGAGCAGCTGGCCCAGCGGGTCCTCGTGGACGTGCGCCGGATCGACTCGTCGTTGCCGCTGGATCAGCAGGATGTCGCCGACCTCGACGTCCCGCTCGACTCCTACCTCGACGGATTCGGGCTCGCGACCCCGGTGCGTGAACTTGTCGGTGCGTGGACCCGCGAGAACACGGGCTGCCACGAGTCGCAGATTTCCGCGCTGCATTTGATGTCGTGGATCCCGAATCTGAACAATAATGTTCTGGCACTTGGGCATACGCCGACACACCGCTTCGCCGCCGGAACGATCGACCTGCTCCAGCGAATGCTCGACGACTCGGGTGCCGAGCTGCGGCTCTCGACACCGGTGCTGGCGGTGACGCAGTCGGCCGAGCACGTCGAGGTGCGCACCCAAGGCGGCGAGATACTCCGCGCGCGCGGCGCGGTGATCGCCCTGCCGCTGAACTGTCTGACGGATGTCAGCTTCACCCCGGCGTTGTCGCAGGCGAAGACCGCGGGTGCGGCGATCGGGCAGAGTGGCGCGGCCAAGAAGTTGTGGGCGCTCGTCACGGACCTGCCGCCGAAACTCCTCGGCGTAGGCGGGCACGACGAGCCGATCGACGTCTTCTTCACCGACTTCCCGGCCGACGAGACCGGCCTGGGTGGCGACCTCGTCGTCGGATTCTCGACGCAGGAGCGCCCGCTCGACATCTTGGACCGCGAGGACATGGAAGTGGCCATACGGCGCTACGTGCCGGAAGCGGGCGTGGTGAAGGTCGACGGCCACGACTGGCTTGCCGACCCGTACGCCAAGGGGACGTGGTGCGCGGCGCCCGCCGGGCTGCTGTCCAAATACGCCTCCGCGCTGGAGGCCGCCGAGGGACGCCTGGTGTTCGCCGGATCCGATATCGCCCATGCCTTCCGCGGATGGATGGAGGGTGCGGTCGCAACCGGCACCACCGCCGCCGGCCGGCTCTCGGCAATTCTGGCACAGCACTGATCCCTTCCATATCAACGATTTCCGAATACGACAGGAGACCCATGAATTCTGCACGCGCGCTCCAGGAGTCTGCCTGGGATGCCGAATGCCGCCACGACCTCGACGGGCTGCTGGACCACTTCCTCCCCGATGCCACGTTCTATGCCTACGGCCAGGCTCCGCAACGCGGCCATGAGGCCATCCGCCGGATGACCGAGGACTTCTACCGGTCGTTTCCCGAACTCGCGATCGACGTCCTGGGCGAGTGGACCAACGGTGAGTCGTCGGCCGCCTTCGAATTCCGTGCGCGGCTGAAGGACACGACCGGTGCGCGATTCACCTTGGATGGCGTGATCCTCGTCGAGATCGAGGATGGCAAATTCAAGAAGGTGCGGTACTACGAGGAGGCGCCGGTCCCGGCGACCGTCTGAGCACCGCACACAATGGGCGGCGTCCGGATCGGACGCCGCTCATTGTTTCGTTGTGAGAGAACGCTATTCGTCAGGCGTGGCCCAGATCGTGTACACCTTGCGCACGGTCTCACGGATATCCCAGGTACCGCGCCAGCCGTCCGGCGCGACGAGCACGACACCCGGGCGGATGTCGTGGACCGTACCGTCAGCGGTGGTGATGGTTCCCGCCCCGGCGATGAAGTGCATCAACTCCGTGTCGCCGTTGCGAGCGGAGTCGAAGCGGCCCGGGGTGCACTCCCAGATGCCGCTGCGCCCGGCCACATTCCTGTGCAGCACATGGACCGACTCGACCGGCGCCCCGGCGAGCGCGGGTATGCGCGGGCCGAGGACGGTCAGCTCCAGGGCGCCGGGCGCGGCGTCGTAGACGATCTCCGGGATGGTGGTGCCGGTCATGCGACGGTCACAGCACGGGCGCCGAGCGTTGCGATCCGCGGGCCGACCTCACGCCCCAGGAGCTCGAGGTGGCGTCGATAGGGCTCGGGGTCCCGGCTGTGGTCGAACGTGAAGGAGAGCAGGGCGCCGATACCGTCGAGATCCTCGTTGAACTGGGCGATCTTCTCGACGACGGTGTCGGGTGAACCGACGATGAAGAAGTGGTCGACCATCCATTCGAGGGTCAGCTCGTCGATCGTCATGCCGGGCTCGAGGAGCAGTTCGCCGAGCGCATACGGCTTGCCGCCGCGGTCGCGCACGACGCGGAAGGTGGGCAGCACGAGTTCATCCCAGGTGCGGCCGGCCGGCCCCTCGAGGAACAGCCTGCGGGCCTCGTCGTCCGTCTCGGCGACGAACACGTCGCGCATGATGCGCCACCTCGCCCGGTCGGGTGTACGGCCGGCTTCAGCCGCGGCCCGCGAGTACGTCTGCCACTGCTGGCGAAGCGCGACCATGCCGACCTGCTGGCTCATCGGGGAGAAGCCGCGCCGGGCGGCGTCTGCGAACGTGGGTGACGTGGGTTGGACGCCGGTCATCACAACCTCGGGGTGGGGTCGCTGGAAAGGCTTGAGGTGCGGTCCATTCCACTGGTCGGAGTGCGCAGGCATGTCGACGGTCCAGAACTCGCCGTCGATGCGAAACGGCCCGGAGCGGGTCCAGATTGCCTCGATGATGTCGATGGCCTCGTCCATCATCCTGGCGTTGCCCTGTCCAACACCGAACAGCTGGCCGTCCGTCGGGAACGAGCCGGGCGCAAAGCCCGCGATGTAGCGCCCGCCCGTCATGTGGTCGAGGTACATGAGGCGGTCCGCGAGGGCGATGGGATTGTGGTAGGGCAGCAGGTGAGCCGCAGCGCCGAGCCGGATCCGCTGGGTCTCGCGCGCAGCCGCGGCGATCGTCAGGTCCGGAGCCGGGTTCGGCTCGTGGCCGATGGTGTGGTGCTCCGCGAAAAAGAGTTCGTCTATGCCGTATTCATCTGCCCACCTTGCGATTTGGAGATCCCACTCGATCACCTCCTGCAGTGTGCGCCGGCCGGCGACGTACTCCTGCGCATACGGTGGGCTGAAGAGTCCAAGATCCATGGCTTCGCTCGATTCCTTGTCGTTGGTTCTGCGGTACCTCTCCAAGGTCGGCGAGTAATCGCGTACGGACAATTGATGCCGACCTCAAACATCCGGCCTTTGGCTGTCGATGCGTACAGCTCCTAGATCTCGGGCCAACGCGCCGTTGGCAATTCATGTCCGCACACAATGGTGCTTCGTGCAGGCGGCCGGAAGGCTGAGCGCCATGGTTAATCGACTGGAAGGCAAGGTTGCGCTGGTCACCGGCGCCGCCCAGGGGCAAGGAGCCGCCCACACGGATCTGCTCGCACGGCAGGGCGCGCGGGTGATCGCGACGGACGTGCTCGACGAGCAGGGCGAGGCGCTCGCCGAGCAACTCGATGCAGAGGGCTTGCAGGTCGTCTACCGGCACCTCGACGTCGCGTCGGAGAAGGACTGGGCATCGGTGGTCGCCGGTGTCGACCCCAGTTGGGGCCCGGTCAATGTCCTGGTCAACAACGCGGGTATCAGCTCGCCGGCAGCTGTCGCCGACGTCAGTCTCGACGAGTGGAATCGCGTCGTTGCGATCAATCAGACCGGAATCCTGCTGGGAATGCAGGCCGTCATCCCGGGGATGATGGAGCGCGGCTCGGGATCCATCATCAACGTCGCGTCGTCCTGGGCACATCGAGGCGGCACAGAGAACGGGTTCATCGCCTACGTCGCGACCAAGGCCGCAGTGCTGGGAATCACCCGGAACGCCGCGATGAACCTCGGCCGGCACGGTATCCGCGTCAACTCGGTCTCGCCGGGCTATGTCCGAACACCTCAGGTCGAGTACGCAGAAAAGACGGAGCCGGATCGGGTCGCGAACGACGTGGCGAAGATCCCGATGCGGCGTATGGCACGCCCGGCCGAGATCGCCAAGACGATCGCCTTCCTGGCCTCGGACGAGTCGTCGTACACCACCGGTGTCGACATGCTCGTCGACGGCGGTCTGAACCTCACCTGAATTCGCTTTCGAGCCAGTTGAATTCACGAATGAACCAGGGAGTCTTTCGCATGTCGGACGATGGCCACACGAGTGCGGGGGTGCGGCCGGTCGGCTTCATTGCCGACGACATCACCGGGGCCACTGATCTTGCCAGTGCGGTCTCGGCGCGCGGTCTCGACACTTGGCTGGCCTTCGGCAGCGCCGCGGTCGCAGACGCCGAGGGGGACGCGATCGTCGTCGCCCTCAAGATCCGCAGTGTGCCGGCATCCGAGGCACGCGCGGCCGCGATCGAGGCCGCTGCGGCGCTCCGCGCGGCCGGTGCAGAGCAACTGTTCTCCAAGTACTGCAGCACATTTGACTCGACGGCCGACGGAAACATCGGGCCGATCGCCGACGCACTCATCGACGTGACGGGCTCTCGCCGCGTCGTGCATTGTCCTGCGTACCCGGCCAATGGCCGGACGGTGTACCGCGGTCACCTGTTCGTCGGTGACGACTTGCTCAGCGAGTCCCCGCTGCGTGACCATCCGCTCACCCCGATGCGCGATCCGCGGCTGCAACGCGTGCTGGCCGAGCAGACGCCACGCGGCGTGACACTCCTTGATTGGCCAACGGTCGACGCGGGCGCGGATGCCGTCACCTTGCGCCTCAACGAAATTGCCTGCCACGCCGCCGGGGCCCACCATGTGATCGCCGACGCCGTGAAGGACATGGACCTCGACACCATCGCGCAGGCTACGGCTGACGATCGGCTCGCCGCAGGTGGTGCCGCGTACGGCGCCGCATTCGCCGCGGCGGCCCACGTACGTGCTTGCCGCCCACGAGAGGTCGGCGCGAGCCGACCGGTGCCACCGCCGGGGCCGGCCGCGATCCTGGCAGGCAGTCTCTCGCGGGCAACCCGCGGACAGGTACAGGCGTTCGACGGACCGACGCTGACCCTCGGGGTGATCGACCTCGTCGATGGAGACCATGCCGTGCGCCGCTCGCTGGACTTCGCCGACCGCCACCTCGCCGGAAGCCCGCTGCTGATCACCACAGACCACGACGCTATCGGCGTTCGGTCAGGCGCGACCGGCCTGAGCCCGGCGCAGGTGTCGCGCCGGATCGAACTGACCATGGGCCGCATCGCGATTGGGCTCCAGCGGCTCGGCGTCCGGAGGTTCATCGTCGCAGGCGGGGAAACCTCCGGCGCAGTGGCCGAGGCGCTCGCCCTGAGATCAGCCCGCATAGGCCCCGACATCAGCGTTGGCGTCCCTTGGCTCGTGGCCGACGACAGCGGCCTGGCCATCGCCTTCAAATCGGGGAACTTCGGTGGTCCGTCGTTCTTCCGTGATGCCGTAGAGGCTGCCGGAGCATGAGTACCGCCGACACGAATTTCGATGACGCAGTGCGGATCCAGATGGTGCGGCTCGGTGCAGCACTGTACAACCGGGGCCTGACGCCGGGCCGGACCGGAAACCTCAGCGTCCGAGCGGACGACCAGATCATGGTCACTCCGACCGATTCCTGTCTGGGTTGCCTTGACGCGACGCGGCTCGCGGTGACGACGCTGGACGGGCAGCACATCGCGGGCGACCGGCCGTCCAAGGAGCTGATTTTGCACCGGGCGCTCTACCGCCACCACCCGACGTGTACTGCAGTGGCGCACCTGCATTCGACCTCTGCCGTCGCCGTGTCCTGCCTGCCGGACCTGAATACCGATGACGCGCTGCCGCCGATCACGCCCTATTTCGTCATGCGCGTCGGCCGGCTGCCGCTGATCGACTACGCGACACCGGGAAGCGTCGAGTTGGAGGAACAGGTCTCGCGAGCGTCGGAGCGCTCGCGTTCGGTGTTGATGCGTAACCACGGGTCGCTCGCCGCGGGAACGTCGCTTGAGAGTGCGGTAGATGCGGTGGAGGAGATCGAGGAAACTGCGCGCCTGTACTTGCTGCTGGCGGGCCGCTCGCCCGCGTATCTGGGGGAGGAGGACGTGGCGGATCTTCACCGTCGCTTTCCCTCAACCGTCTAGGCGCCGGAGATAAGCGGCTATCCGATCGATATTTCGACCATGGCATGTCATCTTGTGGATGTGCCTTCACAAGCTAAGGCGGGGCAATGAACCCAAACACAACCAATGTCTCAAGTGTGTCGGTGGAAAACGGTTCCACTTCACACGCTGCCGGATTGAGCGGATCAATGGGCACGTTCCGGCTGTTCGCCCTGGTGATGGCATTCGTCTCACCGTTGGTGACGGTCGCGGGATGGCTCGTCATCCTGATCGCGTACGGCGGTCCTGCCGCTCCGGCGATGATGCTCATGGCCGCCGTGCTGATCACGATCTTCTCGCTCGGCTTCGTGGCGATGGGGCACCACATGCCCAACCCTGGTGCCTTCTACTCCTATGTCGCGGCCGGCCTCGGGCGCGTGATGGGACTTGGCGCAGGATTCGTCGCGATCGCGGTTTACATCTTCCTCGGACTGTCGTCGTTCATCTTCTTCGGCGTGGCCGCCGCGCACTTCGTCTCGAGCGAACTGCACGGTCCCGAAATCAACTGGTACTGGTACACGCTGACGCTGTTGGTCATTGTGGGCGTCTTCGGGTACCTGCACGTCGAGGTGTCGGCGAAGGTTCTGCTGGTCGCGATGGCACTGGAGGTCGTGGTCGTTCTCATCTTCGATCTGGCGATCTTCGGGGGCGGCAGGGTATCCGAGACGGGCGGTGTGTCTCTCCAACCGTTCTCGTCGAGTTCGCTTGCGGGTGCATCGTGGGGCCTGGGGCTGCTGTTCGCAATCTTGTTCTTCAACGGCTTCGAGGGTACGGCGGCCTTTCGTGAAGAGGTGAGGAATCCCGCTCGCACCATCGGGCGGGCGACGTTGTTGGTGGTCGGCTTCGTCGGAGTCTTCTACTGCATCGCCTCGTGGGGCATCGTGTCGTACTTCGGGGCGGACAAGGCTGAGGAACTCGCCAATACAGACCCGGTCAGCATGTTCACGACTGCACTGGGTGCATCGGTCGGCACATGGTTGGTCGACGTCGCCAACGTCCTTCTCTTGACGTCGATCTTCGCGGCGACCGTCTCGATCTACAGCATCCTGGCGCGCTACATCTACTCACTCGGCGTCGACCGAGTCCTCCCGGGGCAGCTGGGAGCCGTCCATCCCAAACACCACTCGCCGCACAACGCGTCCTTCGCCGCGGGCGTGCTGTTTCTGATCGCGCTGCTGCCTTTCGTCGTAACGGGTTCGGACCCGTCGCTCGTCTACGGTCAGATGGGTGGCACCGGTGGCTACGGTTACCTCATCTTGTTCGCTCTTGTGAGTCTTGCCGTCCTCGCCTACTTCAGGCGTGAGCGAGGAGCGCACTCGGTCAATCGGTGGGTGTCCGTGGTAGCTCCGGCGGTATCACTGGTGGCAATGAGCGTGCTGCTGATCCTGGGAATCATGAACTTCTCGACGCTTACCGGTGGCTCCGGCATCTACGCGGTGATCTTGCAGGCCGCGGTCTGGGGCAGTGGCCTCGTCGGGGTCGCGCTCGGCCTCTTCTATCGAGCGAAGCGGCCCGACATCTTTGTCCGGATCGGCCGTAGAGATGTCACGGAAATTCCTCGGGCACAGTGATTTTGACGCTCAGTAATCCCGTCTTTTCAGCATGTTTCACGCCAGCTATCAAGTTCCACACGTTTGAGGACCATGGACAGACCGCGACGCTCAGCCTGCGGGCAGGCGACGTCGCGGGTCACATGGTATTCCGCGCTGAATACCGGCTTGGCCCGGTCGGTGAACGGCTTGAGCGCTGCGCACTCGTCGAACTCCACGCACTGCTCGACGACTGAGTAGTCGAACAAATCGGCCAGGAGCACCGTCTGATCGAGATCATTCTTCAACCCGATAGCCAGGCCGCGCTCGTGGGCCATGGCGGCGAGCATCCGATTGAACCGCAACTGGTCCTCCGGGGTGATGTCGAACCCGGTGCGCTGACGATGATTATCGAGCCAGTCGGGCTCCACACCATCGAATCCCTTGTCACGGCAGAGATCCAAGCGTGAGGCCATGAGTGGACGCAGTGCGTCGACCCGGCGGATGTCCAACCAGCGCTCATCCGGCCAAGCCTCGACCTGCCCGCCCAAGAGATCTGGCGTGAATGCATGGCTGTCCGGCCGATACGGTTCCCATGAACCCGCGGTGAAATAACAGATCACGCGTCGACCCTGGGCATGAAGAGAGCCAACCGTGGCCGCGGAGTTATCGAACAGGTCGATGTCGAACACCTCCGCGTCGACCGTCGCATCGATCGGTTCGTCATTGAGTTGCCATTGCCAGGTCGGCGTACCCGTTGGCCGCCACCATGCTTTCGTGCTACTCGTCGACTCCGCTGCGGGAGTATCACGAGCCAACGTCTGGCGTCCGTTGCTGCACCCAAGTGCGGTTAGTGCAACGATGAGCAACAGAGCGACGAACTTGCTTGCGTGCAGTCCTGCGCGCGGACGGCTGCACTCCTTTTTTGGAGCGTTGAAGTGGCGGCGTAGTAGCGAGCAGCCTGCAGCTAGTGCTTGCACAGTCGGCATAGGCTTCCTGTCTGCGGTTCGGATCCGCGGGATGGCTCACGAGTGGCATGAACTATGCGAGAAACTGTCCAACAGGTGCAGAGAGGCTCGCAACCCAAATATCTTCTAACTTTGCCAAATTGCCACGTCTGATGGTCTGCGTGCGACCTGTTTGTGAGGCAGATGCCCCATGTGCGAGGCCGGATTGACCGGTGACGCTCTTGGTCATGATTCAAAGACGCACACTGGTCCGACCAGACCCCGAATCCGCTGCCGAACACCTTCGCCTGCCATCCGGCCACGATGAACGGGTCGCCGGTTTCGGCGTGATGGGCCTGCCGTTCGCCAGTGGGCATTACCTGGCCTTCCGGGATTTCCCGGTCAGCTCGTTTGCGCCGAGCTACCGGTCGGTGTGGCACCGGGACCCGGACGGAGTCTGGACGTTCTACGCCACGACGCCGGGTGCGCAGAGCTGCTCGCGCTATTTCAGCTCGGCCACCCCGATCGCACCGGTCCAATGCGACATCAGGTCGTCCTGGGTCACTCCGTGGTCCCTTCAGATTTCCATCGCCGGGCTGCTGGATTGGCGTGTCGACATCCACAGCACGACGGCAACCCGGCTGGCATCGGCCATAGGCTCGGCCCTGCCGGCGTCGGCGTGGCGCAGTGCGGCCACACTGGCGGCGATGAGTCGCGCCGTCGGCCCGCTGCTCGGCATGGGTCGAGTGCAGCTCGGCGGAACGCTACCGAACGGTCAGTGGTATCGGATCACGCCCAAAAAGGTCTGGGCCGTGAGTAATTCGAGAGCCACACTGCACGGTCGGGAGTTGGGCGCGCCGAGGCCGCTGGCCGAACAAGCCTCCCTGGGAGACTTCCGGCTGCCGCAGCGAGGCATCTGCGTCGTCGGCCATGGCTGCTTCGAGACGTTGGACGTCGGCAGGCACCGGTGTGACCGACTCCAGCTGTCTCGCTGACCCGAACGGCGCCAGAGCGCACAATCAGCACGTGACTGCCGATTGCCCGGATGAGCTTCCGACGCGTGCCGAGGTTCTCGCGGCGTTGTCGGTGGCCATCGACCTGGGCCTCGGTCAACCGACCGAACACATGCTGCGGTCGGCGGTGATCGCCACCCGGCTCGCCGACCGACTCGGTCTCCCGCCGTCTCAGCGTGACTGCGTCTACTACGCGACCCTGATCATGTGGATCGGATGCCACGCCGACTCGCACGAATACACCCGGTGGTTCGGCGACGACATCGCGGTGCGCCGCAGCGCCTATCTTGTCGACTGGTCGGGTCTGCCCTATCAGCGTTTCCTGCTCAGCAATGTCGGCCAGGGCACGTCGCTGTTGCAGCGGCTCAAGACCATCTCGACGCTGTACCTCGATGCGCGTGGCCACATCTCAAACCTGATCCACTCGCACTGCACATCGGCGGCCCTGCTGGCCGAGCGGATCGGCCTGGCGTCGGACGTGCAGACGGCGCTGCGGTACACCTTCGAACGTTTCGACGGCGGTGGTCTGCCGGGCGGGGTGGCGGGCGAGGCGATTCCGATCGAGATGCGGGTCGCGCAATTGGCCGACATGGTCGAAGTGCACGACCGCGAGTACGGCACAGGCGGCGCGGTGGCGATGGCGCGGAGCCGCCGCGGGGGCCAGTTCGACCCGGCGGTGGTCGACGCGTTCGTTGCCGACGCGGATGCGCTGCTGGGCATCCCGACGAACGGCGACATCTGGGCGATGGCGCTGCACCAGGCGCCCGATCGGAAAGCCTGGCTCGATGCGGCCGCACTCGATGAGCTGCTGACGGCGCTCGGCGACTTCGTCGACCTGAAATGCCCTTTCACCCTTGGTCATTCGCGTGCCACCGCACAACTGGCGACGGAAGCCGCCACGACAGTGGGGCTCGACACCGGCGAGGTCACGCTCGCCCGCCGGGCGGCGCACATCCACGACATCGGACGGATCGGAGTGTCAAATCAAATCTGGTCCAAGCCAGGCGCTTTGACGCTGGCCGAATTCGAGCGGGTACGTCTGCACCCGTATTTGACCGAGCGGATCCTGTACCGCATCCCCGGCCTGCAGCGCGTAGCCTCCGTGGCCGCCAACCATCACGAGTACCTCAACGGACGCGGCTATCCGCGGGGGTTGACCGCGCGGCAGCTGACCATGCCCGATCGGCTGGTCGCTGCCGCGGTGGCGTATCAGTCAGCCGTCGAGCCCAGGCCGTATCGCGAGCCGCTGTCGACGCAGGGCGCTGTGCGCCGCCTGCACAGCCGGGTGCGCGACGGTGAACTCGACCAGGTCGCCGTCGACGCGGTCCTGCATGCGGCGGGGCACCGGGGCCGACGCGCCGCGCTGCGTCCCGGTGGGCTGACCGCGCGCGAAATCGACGTGCTGCGACTGGTCGCCCGAGGGGCAAGCAACAAGGAGATCGCCGCAAAACTGGTGATCAGCGAGAAGACCGCACGCAATCACGTCGAGCGCACGTATGCCAAGATCGGCGTCTCGAACCGGATCGGCGCCAGCATGTACGCGCTGGAGCGCGGGCTGGTCGACGGACTCGGAAGTTGAGGCAAATGCCCCATTTCGGGGTGCGCCGCCGGCGTCACGCTTGTGGTCATGAACCGTTATTTCGCAATGTTGTACGGCGCGATCAGCTACGCACTGTTCTTGGCCGTGTTCGTCTACGCAATCGGCTTCGTGGGTGGCTTGACCCCGCGCAGCGTCGATGACGCCGTCGCAGCGCCGGTAGTTGTCGCGGTCGTCGTCGATGTGCTCCTGATGACGCTGTTCGCCGCCCAGCACAGCGTGATGGCACGCCCTGGATTCAAAAAGTGGTGGACCCGCTACGTACCCACGGCGGTGGAACGCAGCACCTATGTGCTCTTGGCCAGTTCGGCGCTGGCGTTGCTGATGTGGCAGTGGCGGTCGATACCGGCGGTGGCGTGGGACATAGACTGGCCGCCGGCCCGCATCACGGTGTGGGCGCTGTTCTGGCTGGGCTGGGGAATCGTGCTGGCGTCGACGTTCATGATCAACCACTTTGAATTGTTCGGGCTGCGACAGGTTTTCAACACTGCGCGATCACAGTCCGAGACGGGCTTCCGGACGACGCTCTTCTATCGCGTCGTACGGCATCCGTTGAACCTGGGCTTCATCGTCGCATTCTGGGCGGCGCCCACGATGACGGTGGCGCACCTGCTCTTCGCCACCGTCACGACTGGCTGGATTCTGCTGGCGATACAACTGGAGGAACGCGACCTGGTGGGGTCGCTGGGCGCGCGCTACGCCGCCTACCGTGAGACGGTGCCGATGCTGGTGCCCCGGTTACTCGGCAGACGGCGTACCACACGCATCAGTCCTCCAGCTGCACAACAGTTCTCGTCTCAACGTTCGGCGCGATCAGTTCGTCGATGATGCGCCGGTGTTCCGGATGATCCCGGTATGCGATGAAGTGTTCACGACTGTCGAAGGTGCCGACGACCGCGAAATCGTAGCTGCCGGGGGAGAGGCCGATATCCGCCCCGCACACGTAGCGTTGCACGCCCGGGAGACTGGGGACCAGCCCGTTGAGTGCATCGGCAACCGGTTGATCATCGAACTCATCCGCCTGCCATTTGAACGTCACGATATGGGTGAACGACATCGGTTTCACGCTCCTTTGCTGTCGAGCTATAGGCCAGACGTACAGTATCGCCCGCCCGCCCGTCGTCTCGGTCGGCGTACTGCAGTAACTGCCTGACAAGTGGTCTGCGGAGATACGGCGTGTTCTCGTATCTCCGAACGCGTCGACGCGCAACGATATGACGATGCCGGCACAACACCGTCCACGGATTGACCAGGACACGCTGTCCCGCGTCGACGCGCTGCTCACCACGGTCGACGCGGAGCTGGCGAGCCGGTTTCCCGGTGACCGCGGTGACATCCAGCCCGTGCACACCGTCTACCTGAGCGCATCCGACGCCTCACCGGACACCCCACGCCAGTGGGGGACGGCCGCGCTCGAATTGTTGGACCGTCACGCCGCGGTATTCGCCGAACTGGGCGACCCCGACGAACTGGCCCTGGTGCGGCAGCGGCTCACTGAGGCGCCCATCGCGGACCTGAGGCTGGACTTCGAGGACGGCTACGGCCGCCGCCCCGACGACATCGAGGACGCCGACGCGGTGCGGGCCGGTCAGACGCTGCACGCGCTCGGCCTGGACAGCGCGGGAATCCGGATCAAGGGGCTGACCGTCACCGAGCGACCGCGCTCTGTGCGGACCTTGGAGCGTGTGCTCGACGGCGGCATGCCGGACGGGTTCGTATTCACGATCCCCAAACTTCGTGCGGCCGAGCAGGTTACCGCGGCGGTATGGCTGTGCGAGGCCCTGGAATCAGCCCATGGCCTGCCGGAGCGCACGTTGCGCTTCGAATTGCAGATCGAGAGCCCACAGGCTGTGCTCGGCCCCGACGGCACCGCCACCGTGGCCCAGGCGATCCATCGTGCTGACGGCCGCTGCACCGCATTGCATTACGGCACCTATGACTACAGCGCGGCCTGTGGTATCGCGCCACAGCATCAGGCGCTCGACCATCCGGTGGCCGACCATGCCAAGGCCGTCATGCAGGTCGCGGCGGCACAGACTGGCGTGTGGGTATGCGACGGCTCGACACAGGTCGCCCCGGTCGGCTCCGACGACCAAGTGGCCCAGGCGATCCGGCGTCATCACCGCCTGGTCACCCGGTCGCTGGCGCGCGGCTTCTACCAGGGCTGGGACATGCATCCCGGTCACCTGGTCACCCGATGGCTCGCGACATTCACGTTTTTCCGCGCCGCGATGACGGCGGCGGCACCGCGGTTGCAGGCCTATCTGGACCGTCGCGGCGGGTCGATCGTCGACGAGCCGGCGACCGCCGAGGCACTGGCCGCAGTGGTGCTGCGCGGACTGGACTGCGGCGCCTTCACCGCTGCCGACGTGGTGGCCCTGGCGCCCGGCGCGACTCTCGAGGTGCTGGGAGCCCTCAAGAGCCGCACCATGTGAGGCAATCTCACTCGCCTACAGCGACGCGTCGACCATACGGTCCCGCTTGGCCAACACGTAGTACAGTCCGAACGCCACACCGCAGCCGATAAACCAGCTGTACTGCGCCGCCGTGTGCATGCCGGCAACCGATCCGCCGAGCAGCACGGGGATGACGGCCAACACGGCGCCGACCACCGTGGCGATCACTGCGGCTCTGTTGTAACCGCGCCGGTACCAGTACTTTCCGGACGTGTCCATGGTGAACAGGTCGTCGACTACCACCTTCTGCTTGCGCACCAGGTAGTAGTCAGCGATGAGGACACCGAACAGCGGGCCGATGAACGCACCGAGGGTCTCCAGCGTGTAGTGGATGACCTCGGGGTTGTTGTAGAGGTTCCACGGTGTGATCAACACCGAACCGACGGCCGCGATCATGCCACCGGCGCGCCAGCTGATGCGCTGTGGGCTGAGGTTCGAGAAGTCGAACGCGGGGCTGATGAAGTTGGCGACGATGTTGATGCCGATGGTGGCGATCGTGAACGTCAACGCGCCCAAGATGATTGCGAACGTGGAGTCGATGCGGGCCACGGTCTGGACCGGGTCGGTGATCAGCTCGCCGAACACCGGCAGCGTCAGCGATGCGGTCACCACCACCAGCACCGAGAACACCAGGAAGTTGACCGGCAGACCCAACAGGTTGCCCTTCTTCACCGCCGCGAACGACCGCCCGTAGCGGGAGAAGTCGCCGAAGTTGAGCATCGGGCCGGAGAAGTACGACACCACCAGTGCGATGGCACCCAGCATGACCGGCACCGCGGACCAGCCCGTGTAGGTGACCCCACCGAGGTTCAGATCGATTGCGCCCCAACCGGCGTGATAGATCAGGTAGCCGCACAGCAGAAACATCACCACGTAGACGGCCGGGCCGCAGAAGTCGATGAACTTGCGGATCGACTCCATGCCGCGCCAGAACACGCAGGCCTGCAGCACCCACAGCAGCAGAAAGCTGCCCCAGCCGAGCAACGACAGTCCGGCGAATCCATGGTCGGAGACCACGGCGTACGGCGCGAGCGCCGGGAACAGCTTGATCAGAACGATGTCGAGCGCAGCCGAGGCCAGGAACGTTTGAATGCCGTACCAGGCCACGGCGATCAGGCCACGGATGACGGCCGGGATGTTGGCCCCCAGCACGCCGAATACCGTCCGGCAGATGACCGGGTAGGGAACGCCCGCGGCTTGGCTTGGCTTGGCGACCAGGTTGCACAGCAAGTAGACGATCGTGATGCCGATCAGCAGTGCCACGAGGACCTGCCAGCTGGCCAGTCCCAGAGCAAACAGGCTGCCGGCGGTGACATATCCGCCGACGCTGTGCACGTCGGACATCCAGAACGCGAAGATGTTGTAAGAACCCCAGGTCTGCTTGCGTAGCGGTGCGAGGTCCTCGTTGGTGAGCCGTGGGTCGTACCCCGGTTTGATCTCACCGCTGCCGACCGGATGCCCGGCCGCCTCAACGAGATCCCCGGATCCCACCGCAGTGCCGGGCGGTACTGCGCCTGTCGTCTGAGGTACAGCGGTTTCAGTCATGGACCGACGGTAGGAATGAACTGTTTCCCTGCTGTTTCCACTGGGCTATGCCGCAATTGCGGGAAAGATATATTCGGCACTCAGGCCAGCAGCCCGGAGTTCGACGGCAGGGTCGAGATGACGGCGTTGAGGCGCGCGGCATGCACCTCAGCGGCGGCCACCAAGCGCTCGGCGTCCCCGGCGAGAAACGCGTCCAGCATCGCGCCGTGGTCGGCGTGGAGTTGCTTTCGGGCTGCGGGGCTGACGTGGACCATCGACTGCACGGGTTCGGTTACGTTCCACGCCGTTTCGAGCATATGTAGCAATCGGTGCATGCGAGAGGGACGGGTCAGCGCGGCATGAAAGTGCCGGCTCTGTCGGTGATAGGCGACCGCGTCGTTGTCGGCGACTGCCTGCGCGAGCAGGTGGTTCACCGCGACAGCAACTGCTCGATCCGTGTCGCTCGCGTTGGCCATCGCGGCCAGCAGTGCCGCGGACTCCAGCGTTTCGCGCACGATGTACATCTCGTGCAACTCCTGGGCTGTCAGCAGGGCCACTGTGTATCCGGAGTTTCGCCTATGGGCGACGAGACCTTCGCCCATCAGGGTCTTCAGCGCCTCGCGCACCGGGATCTGGCTGATCCCAAACAGATTGGCGACCTCGGCCAGCGGTATCGACGTTCCTGGCGGTACCCCGCCGGAGACGATCGTGCGGCGCAGCTCATCGAGGACGGCCTGCTGCGACGGGCCACCTTGTAAAGCCGCCAAGTGTTCGAGCAGGGCCGAACGCCGTCGAGGCCGCATGACCGCGAGGGTAGATCCGCGGTGTTGCGGCAAGGGGTCGCCGATGTTTCAGTCTGATTGTCTCCGATGCGGAATATCTCTTGATCGGTACAGCGGGGTAGCGACGGCTTAACGTCGGGATAACAACGCAAATCTAGCTTTTCGCGAATGACACATACGATCGATCCGCCGAACAGTGAGATGGTCCGGCTGGCAAACAGGCCGCCGTGGTACACATCGCTGTTCTTCCAGCTGCTGGTTGCGATCGTCGCAGGTGTCCTCATCGGCTGGTTGTGGCCCGACGCCGGCGGCGCGCTGAAGCCACTGGCCGACGGATTCATCAAGCTGATCAAGATGCTCATCGCGCCGATCATCTTCTGCACGGTGGTGCTCGGCATCGCGCACGTCGGAGATCTGAAGTCGGTGGGCCGGATCGGAGTGAAGGCGCTCGTCTACTTCGAGGCGGTGACGACCTTCGCGCTTCTGTTCGGCTTGGTTGTCGGTAATCTCGTCAAACCAGGCGCCGGTTTCAGTATCGATCCGCAGACCTTGGTGACCGGCGCCGAAGCGGTCGCCAAAAAGACGAGCAACGGCGAGCTGCCGCACACCGTCGAATTCCTGCTCAACATCATCCCGACATCGGTCGTATCAGCCTTCGCCGAGAACGCGCTGCTGCAGGTGCTGTTCTTCGCAGTGCTGTTCGGCCTCGCACTGGCCAAGTTCGGCGAGTCCGGTCCGCCGGTGATCCTCGAATTCGTCGATCACATGAGCCACATCTTCTTCACCATCATCGGTTGGGTGATGCGGCTGGCCCCGCTCGGCGCCTTCGGTGCGATGGCCTACATCATCGGGCAGTACGGCATCGCCTCGCTGGCGAGCTACGGCAAGCTGATCGCCGCCTGCTACCTGGCGGCGGTGCTGTTCATCGTCATACTCGCGGTGATCGCGAAGGTGTTCGCCGGCGTGAACCTGTGGCGATTTCTCGTCTACATCAAAGATGAGTTCTTCCTCGCGTTGGGTACCGCCTCCACCGAGGTGGTGCTACCCCGGATCATGACCAAGCTCACGAACGCCGGTTGCTCGCGCACCACCACGGGTCTGGTTGTGCCGACCGGATATTCGTTCAATCTGGACGGCGCGACTCTGTACCTGTCGATCTGCGTGCTGTTCCTGGCTCAGGCACTCGGCGTAGACCTGAGCCTGGGTGAGCAGATCACCGCGGTACTGGTCCTGATGCTCACCTCCAAAGGGATGGCGGGGGTTCCCGGTTCGTCGTTCCTGGCGCTGTCAGCGACGGTCGCGGCGATCGGGCACGGCGCCATCCCGGTTGGCGCGGTGGCGCTGTTGCTCGGCGCCGACCGCATCATGGACTCGATGCGCGTATCGGTGAACCTGCTGGGCAACTGTGTGGCCACCTTCGTCGTCGCCAATTGGGAGGGCCAGCTGGACAAGGACCGGATGCGCCGTGTCCTCGCCGGCGAGCATGTACCGCCCCTCGTCGAACCCGACCCGATCAGTGGCGAGCTCGCGTCGACACCGGAGGAAGCCGCGGTGAATCCTCGCCCCTGAGCGCGGTCGGTCGATACGCTGGTAGCGCACGGGACCGGGGCCCGCGGGTCGGAGGATCAGATGTGACGCCGAAGGATCCGACCCAAACACACCGGGCGACGCAGGACCAGCTCCCGACTGTCGTGGGAGTCTTGTCCGAGGCATTCTTCGCCGACCGGATCTTCCGCTGGATCATCCCCGACGACGAACAACGACGCCGCTGCGGCTACCTGTTCTATGAGGTGCTCGTGGAGGCGTTCTGGCGTAACGGAGAGATATGGGTGGCCGGTGCCGGCAAAGGGGCGGCACTGTGGCTTCCGCCCGGCGTGTCCTTGGTTCCGCCTGCTGACGCCGAGACGCTCGCCGCACGGCTGCTTGCGACGACGGGGGGTGCGGAGTCGACGGCGAGAATGGCCGAGCTGTTCGCGGCGTTGGACGCGCACCACCCCACCGAACCATGCTGGTATCTGAACTTCATGGGAATCGATCCCGCGGCGCAGGGACAGGGGCTCGGGTCAGCGCTACTGGCATCGGCACTCGGGCAGGCGGATCAGGAGGGGATGCCCGCGTATCTCGAGGCGTCATCGCCGCAGAATCGGAAGCTCTACGAACGGCACGGCTACGAAACCATGGGCGAGTTGATCGTCTCCGACAGCCCCGCGCTTTATCCGATGTGGAGACTGCCGCTCGGGTGAGGCGGCCTACCGTCGGCCCCGGCCGCGCCTGCGCCCACCCTGGTTGTTCCGGAACTACCATGGTGCATGGAACGGATGCCATCATGACCGACCAGATCGATTTGAGTGAGCAGGAAAAGCAGGCTGAGCTCGACCTCAACCAGCTCAGACAGCTCGTGGGCCTCGTCGAGTACGACCAGAGCAATGACCCTTTCCCCGTCAACGGCTGGGACGCCATCGTTTTCGTCGTCGGCAACGCCACCCAGGCAGCCAGCTACTACCAGTCCACCTGGGGCATGGAGTTGGTCGCCTACTGGGGCCCTGAGACCGGCAACCGCGACCACAAGGCGTTCGTCCTGCGGTCGGGTTCCATCCGGTTCGTGCTGAAGGGGGCGGTCAGTCCCGACAGTCCGCTGGTGGCCCACCAAGCCAAGCACGGTGACGGCGTCGTCGACATCGCGCTCGAGGTCCCGGACGTCGACAAGTGCATCGGACAGGCCCGAAGGGCCGGTGCGACGGTGCTGGAGGAACCGCACGATCTGTCCGACGAACACGGCGCCGTGCGGGTCGCGGCCATCGCGGCGTACGGGGAAACCCGGCACACCCTCGTCCAGCGCGAGGTGGACGGCGCTCGGTACAGCGGTCCCTACCTGCCGGGATACCAACCGGCCACGAGCACCCACGTCGAGGGCGGCGCCGCTTCCGAGCGGCTGTTCCAGGCGCTGGACCACATCGTCGGCAATGTCGAACTCGGCAAGATGGACGAATGGGTCGATTTCTACCGCCGGGTCATGGGGTTTGTGAACATGGCCGAGTTCATCGGCGATGACATCGCCACCGATTACTCGGCGCTGATGTCGAAAGTCGTCGCCAACGGTAACCACCGCGTCAAGTTCCCACTCAATGAACCGGCAGTCGCCAAACGCAAGTCGCAGATCGACGAGTACCTGGAGTTCTATCGCGGGCCCGGGGCGCAGCACCTGGCGCTGGCGACCGACGACATCGTGCACAGCGTCGATGTGCTGCGCAAGCGCGGCGTGCAATTCCTCGATACCCCCGACGCCTACTACGAGGATCCGCAGCTGCGTGCCCGCATCGGCGAGGTACGGGTCCCGGTGGAGGAACTGCACAAGCGTGGCATCCTCGTCGACCGGGACGAGGACGGCTATCTGCTGCAGATTTTCACCAAGCCGCTGGGGGACCGGCCGACGGTCTTCTTCGAGCTCATCGAACGCCACGGGTCACTCGGCTTCGGGAAGGGCAACTTCAAGGCCCTGTTCGAGTCGATCGAGCGTGAGCAGGAAAAGCGCGGCAATCTGTGATGACCGACTACCAGTCCGGCTTCGGCAACGCCTTCGAGAGCGAAGCATTACCCGGGGCACTACCGGTCGGCCGCAACTCGCCGCAGCGTTGCGCCTACGGCCTGTACGCCGAGCAGCTCAGCGGTTCACCGTTCACCGCGCCGCGCGCTCACAACGAGCGGTCCTGGCTGTATCGGATCCGGCCCAGCGTCGCCCACTCGGGCCGGTTCACCGCGGTGGCGACCGACCTCGGAAGCCCCACCGAAGGAGTCGCTCGCTGGCGTACCGCACCCGATGACGCCCCGCCCGTGCCCATCGCCCAAATGCGTTGGAACGCATTGCCGATACCCGATGAGACCACGACGTTCATCACCGGGGTGCGGACGATCACCACCGGTGGCGACGTCGGCACGCGTACGGGTTTCGCCTGCAGCATCTACTGCATCACCAGCTCGATGGTGGACAGCTGCTTCTACAACGGTGACGCAGAGATGCTGTTCGTCCTCGAGCACGGGAGTGTCCGGTTCTGGACCGAATTCGGCATCATCGATGCCGAGCCCGCCGAGATCGTCGTCATCCCGCGCGGTGTGAAACTGCGCGTCGAGGTGCCCGACGGCCCGGCCCGGGGCTACCTGTGTGAGAACTACGGCGGGTCGTTCACCCTGCCGGAACGGGGCCCGATCGGTGCGAATTGCCTGGCCAATTCCCGCGATTTTCTGACCCCCGTTGCGGCCTACGAGGACCGCGACGTGCCGACGATCCTCTACGTCAAGTGGGGCGGCGCGCTGTGGCAGACCGAATTGGACCATAGCCCGCTCGATGTTGTTGCCTGGCATGGGAATTACGCGCCGTACAAGTACGACATGCGGCGGTTCTCGCCCGTCGGTCCGGTGCTGTTCGACCACGCCGACCCGTCCATCTTCACGGTCCTGACCTCGCCGAGCGAGACCCCCGGAACCGCCAATGTCGACTTCGTATGTTTCCCGGAACGGTGGATGGTCGCCGAGGACACCTTCCGGCCACCGTGGTACCACATGAACGTCATGAGTGAGTTCATGGGACTCGTCCACGGTGTGTACGACGCTAAACCGGATGGCTTTGTGCCGGGCGGCTTCAGCCTGCACAACGGCATGATGCCGCACGGGCCCGATTCCCAAGCCTTCGAAGCCGCCAGCACTGCCACGCTCAAGCCGGTGAAACAGGAGAACACGCTGGCGTTCATGTTCGAAACCCGCTTCCCCCAGAGGGTTACGCGTTATGCGGCCGATGTTCCGCAACGTCAGCTGGATTATGCGGACTGCTGGAGCGGCCTGACCAAGCGATTCGACCCCAGCCGGCCGTGACGCCGCCGAGAAGCTGGGTTCCCTCCGCGGGGCCCGACAGTGATTTCCCGCTGCAGAACCTCCCGTTCGGGGTGGTGAGCGCGGGCGACGAACCTCACGGTGTGGTCCGCATCGGCGACGCCGTGCTCGACCTGCGCGCCCTCGGGGCGTCGGGACTGCTCACCGAGCCGGCCCGCGACGCCGCCCGCGCCGCGGCGAGCGGCACGCTCAACGAGTTGTTCGCCCTCGGTGCCGCACCGCGCATCGCGCTGCGCGACGACCTCCGGTCACTGCTCGTCGAAGGCTCTCCACACCAGCGGACCGTTGCCGAGTTTCTCACGCCGATAACGGAAATAGACGTCCTGCTACCGGCCCGCATCGGGGATTACACGGACTTCTATGTCGGTATCCACCACGCGCGCAACATCGGTGCGCAGTTCCGGCCCGACGCGCCGCTGCTGCCCAACTACAAGTGGATCCCGATCGCCTATCACGGCCGGGCATCCAGCGTCCGCGTCAGTGGCACCCCGGTCATCCGCCCGCGCGGTCAGCTCAAGCTGTCCGAGACGCCCACATTCGCCCCGACCCGTCGTCTCGATTTCGAACTGGAACTCGGGGTGTGGGTAGGGCCGGGCAACTGTCTCGGCGAGCCGGTGCCGCTCGATGACGCCGAAACCCATGTCGCCGGCTACTGCCTGCTCAACGACTGGTCGGCGCGCGACATCCAAGCCTGGGAGTACCAGCCGCTGGGCCCCTTCCTGGCGAAGAACTTCGGCACCACAGTCTCACCGTGGGTGATCACGCCGGAAGCGTTGGCGCCGTTCCGGATTCCGCTGAGCCGGCCCGCCGATGATCCGCAGCCGCTGGCGTATCTCGACAGCCCAAACTACCGTGACCACGGCGGCCTCGATGTCGACCTCGAGGTCTGGATCCGCACCGCGCGGATGCGCGAGAGGGGAGATGCGCCTGCCGTGCTCGCACGGTCGTCCAGTCGGCACATGTATTGGGCCGTGGGACAAATGATCACCCATCACACCAGCAACGGATGCGACCTGCGGCCCGGTGACCTGCTCGGCAGCGGCACACTGTCCGGTCCGCACCCCGGCTCGGAGGGCAGCCTGATGGAACTCAGCCATGGCGGCAAAGATCCGGTCACCCTACCCAACGGGGAAACTCGCGCCTTCCTCGAAGACGGTGACGAGATCACGTTGACCGCACACGCCCGCCGGCCGGGCTTCGTCACCATCGGTTTCGGCGAGTGCGTCGCGCTCGTGCACCCGGCGATCGGCTGAGCGCGGCGGGCTCAGACCCCGGCCGCTCCATCGATACGTTCCCGGATCAGGTCCGCATGCCCACAGTGCCGGGCGTACTCGGCGATCATGTGGGTGTAGATCCAGCGCAGGCTCACCTCGCCGCCCATGAATGGGCTGGTGTCGCCGAGCGCGCGCGTCGCGCAGTTGCTGCGCGCGTGCCGAATCTCGTCCTGCCAGATCTCAAATGCCGCGCGGTAAGACGACTCCGGAGATACGTCGAACCCGCCGTCGTGGCCCTCGGGGTGATCCCGTGGGCCGAAGATCGGAGGCACGTGCTCTGCGGTGAGCACGCGGCGAAACCAATTGCGTTCCACCTCCGCGGCGTGCTGCACCAAGCCCATGAGGGTCAACGCTGACGGTGGCGCCGAGGCGACCCGCAACTGCTCGTCGTCGAGGCCTTCGCATTTGGCGGCCAACGTCGCGCGGTAGAAGTCCAGCCAACTCTCCAGCGTCGTGCGCTCATCAGCGTTCAGTGGCGGCATGGGCCGCTGCATCGACGTCACGCTCACCGATGGTGCCATGCCGTGCCGACGACGAGCGACTACGAACAGTCAAGGGTGCGCATACCGGCCGTGAGCGAGAAGGCTCGGAGGAGGCGATCTCGGTAGGAAGGCGGCCGATCGTGGATGTCTATGAGGCGGTGACGAGCCGACGGGCGGTACGGGGCTTCCTTGGCAAAGAGGTCCCGCGCGAGACGCTGGAGCGAGTGCTGAGCGCCGCATCGTGGGCACCGTCCGGATCGAACATCCAGCCGTGGAACAACTTCGTGGTGACTGGCGAGCCGCTGGCGGAACTCAAGAAGCGCGCCACCGGGCGGGTGGCCGACGGCGTTCTGTGGGACGACCGCGAATACGTGATGTACCCGCCGGCAATGAAGTCGCCGTACCGGGACCGCCGATCGGCGTTCGGCAACGAGCGCTACAGCGCACTTGGGATCGCCCGGGAGGATTGGGAGGCACGTCAGCGAGCCGCCATTGCCAACTGGGATTGTTTCGGCGCGCCCGCCGCACTGTTCTGCTAATCGACCGCGACCTTGGCCTGGCGCAGTGGGCGGACGTCGGGATGTACCTGCAGAGCGTCATGCTATTGCTGCGCGCCGAGGGGCTGCACAGTTGCCCTCAGATGGCTTGGTCGCAGGTTCACCAAACGGTCGCCGAAATCGTCTCGCCCCCAGCCGAACTCATGCTGTTCTGCGGGATGTCGATCGGATACGAGGATGTCGGCGTCGACTACATCCGGACCGGCCGGGCGCCGCTCGACGAGACGGTTACCTTCGTCGACGGGTAACCCAGAGCATGGGTTTCCTGTTCGCGTTCTCAGTGCCCCGCGTTGCGCACCAGGTCGACGGCGAACTGGTTGACGAAGGTGCCCGCGGACGGTTCGCCTGTGCCGCACGAGCCGTCGGATTCACCGGGCCGCTTCACCCACAGGAAGGCGTCGACGTTTCCGTTTCCGGTTGCCGTGGTGGGTGCGACACCCAGCGCACGACCGCTGGGGTTGCACCAGTACATGTCGCCGCCGGCGGGTCCGGCGCCGTTGCGCGAGGTGTCGATGACGTAGGGCTTGCCGCCGACAGCCCCGGAAATCGCGTCGCCGTAGCCGATTTCCTCGTCAGTGGTGAAGAAGTTCGCGGTGTTGAGGCTGAAGCCCCGCGCCTTGGCAACACCGACCTGGTTGAGCCGGTTGGCCATCTCAGGGGCGCTCACCCAGCGCGAGTGCCCGGCGTCGATGTACAGCGCGGTGGCCGGGTTGCGGGTCAGGGTATCGACGGCGTAGCCCATCAGGTCGAAGCGTTCCTGGCGCTGGGCACCGGACAGGCAGTCGGCCATGGCCAGCGCATCGGGTTCGAGGATGACTGCGGCGGGTCCGCTGCCGATCGCGGCGGCGACGCCGTCGATCCAGCCCTTGTAGGCGTCCGCCGAGCCGAACCCGCCCGCGGCGTAGCTGCCGCAGTCGCGATGCGGGATGCCGTAGAGAGCCAGGATCGGCATGGTGCCCGCCGCCTGCGCCGTTGCGATGTACTTCGAGTCGACCGCGAGGCTCGACACGTTGTCCATCCAGTAGGCCGTCGGGGTGTTGGCGACGGCGTCGAGCTCAGGACTGCCCGCGCCCTTGGCGGCCCGCATGGCCTTGGAGTCGGGGTTGACGTAGAAGGTCTGCCCGGCCAGCGGGTTGCCGTCGCTGGCCAGGCGCACGGCGGGGCTGCCGACGGGAGCCGTCTCGGCTGCCAGAGCCGCGCAGGCTACGGCCGCAACTGCCAGGGAAGGGACTATCCAACGCGCGACTGCACCGGCAGCAGAGGAAATCACCCCAGAAACATATTGTGACGAGGCAACGAGCGCCAATCGCCTGCCGGCGGTGGCCTGCGGTCGAATATGCCGTGGCAAACGCCGAATGGAGCCACTGCATACGTGCTGCCTGCGTTGCTATCGCTCAATGGCTCCTGGCCAGCAATATTCTGGCCGCTGCAGCGGCGCCTCACCGGCCGAGTTGGCGGAGCCCGGCGACGGTGTCGGCGAGGGTGATTCGTGGATCGCGGTAGGTGATGCCGAGGTCGCGTCGGCTCGGCGAATCGTCCGACGCAGGCATCTGGGTGTAGTACTGCATGCCGGCCTCGGTGATGGGGCTGTCGAACGGCAGGAACGGGCCGAGTCGGTCGAGCACCTGGCCCGCGGCCCGCAGCACAGTGTCGGGAACCGGCACGGCGAGCATCGTCTTGCCACTGACCTCGGTCAGCAGTTTCGCGAGTCGGTCCACCGGGATTCGATGGCCGCCGGCCATGTAGCGGCGCGGCCCACGCCCGGGTTGCAGGAGTGCGACGTGCAGGGCGGCCAGGTCTCGGCCGTCGACGATTGTCCAGGCTGCGCTGCGTCCCGGAATCGCTCCGAGTTGCAGGGCGGCGGCCACGCCCTCGCCGGCTTCGCCGAACTGGTCGCCGACCGGCGGACCCATCACCATGCCGGGGTAGGTGATGTTCACCGGTGCGCCGCCGTCCTGCATGCCGCGGGCATAGATCTCGACCTGGGCCTTTGACCGGCCGTAGCCGTCGCTCCCGCCGAACACCGGCAGGTCGGCATGCAGGGTGTCCACATCGGGGTTGAACAGCGCGGTGATGCTCGACACGTGGATGATCGGGTCCAAACCGAGTTCCGCGGCCCCGCCCAGCACATTGCGGGCGCCGGCCATGTTGGTACTGAGCATGCGGTCGGTCTGGCCGGGGTCGGTGGCGACCAGGGCGGCACTGTGTAGGACGGCATCGCAGCCGTCGAGCGCGCGCAGGACCGAGTCGCGATCGGTGATGTCGCCGACGGCGTGGTCGGAAACGTCGACGCCGAGTCGGGCGACACTGGTGTGCAGGCGCTCGGGCTTTCGCACCAGAAATCGCACGGAATGTCCGGCGTCGGCGATCGCCTTCGCGCTCCACCCGCCCACGAATCCGGTGCCGCCGGTGACCAACACGCGCATGCGCCAACCTCCTAGCGAGCAACGATCGTCGCAACGACGCTAGTACGTCCGACGCCGCCGGGAAGCGCTTTGCGCGTCAGCCTCCGCGCAGGGCAGCAAGTTCCTTCATGTTCGCCAATCCCTGCTGTTGCGCGTCGTCGAGGAAGTCAGGCAACGGCGCTCGCAGTTCGGGCAGCACCTCATGGTCGAGCAGGCCCTGCAGCGCGGCCTGCTTGGGGCTGTGTCCGGCCAGGTTGTCGAGCTCCTGAACACCCGAAGGCGTTGCGTAGTCGTACAACTCGTGATGGACGGGCCGCGACGTGTCGAGGTCCATGCTGCCGGGCTTCCAGTACGTGTACATGCCGAGTTTCGCGTCGGGCGTGCGCACGGCGACGATGTGGCTGGGTGCCGAGGTGGGAATGTTCGTCGGGGGACCGCCGGCACCGAAAACCTTCTGTGCGAGCGGAGATTTCAGCAGCGCTGCCATCTCCTCGACCGACATGTCGTCAGTGGCGTGTGCGACCCACGGTCGGCCGGGTGCGGTGGCGTCGGCGGCGATGCGTGCGATGTCCGCACGACTCGACAGGTACGAGTACCGGGAATCGGAGCGCCAGCCCGCACCACCGTGCGCGATGGTCAGCAGCAGCGGCGCGAGGTCCGCGCTGGACGTGAGCTGCGTCCGCACCTGGCCCGCAGTCGGAGTCAGGTGCCCGGACGGATCCCTGACATAGAGCGGCACCCGGATGCTCTCGTCGTAGACGGCGGCGCCCTTGCCGCGCAGACCGTGCGAGCCGGCGTACTCGCCGTGGTCGGAGGTGAACACGACGACGGTGTTGCTGTCGATGTCCGGCCGGGCCGCGAGCGTGTCGAGCACCCGGCCGATCTGGATGTCCACCTGCTGGTGCAGCCACAGGTACATGTCCAGGCACCTGGCCCACTGCGCGGCCGCGTCGGGCCCCGAGTAGTCCAGCGCACCGGTCATCAACGGCGACATGAAGTTCATGTAGTCGATCTGCAACTGGGGCTTACCGCGGCGCCGCAGATCGTCGGCGGTCTCGAAATTGAGCGGCTTGGCGCTGAAAAAGTGCGGGACATCCTCGGGCAGAGGGTTTTTCGGCCACCAACAGATGTCATGCGGATTCACCAGCGACACCGTCGTGCACCACGGGCCGTCGGTGGCGTTGGCGTCGAACCAGCCGGCGAACTGGTCGACGATCGAGGGGTCCTGCTGCAGACCCTGATTCGGCGCGCCGTTGGGCGACGGGTATGTGCCGCCGGAGAATCCGTGCACGTCCAACCCGTCGGGAGTGTTGTCGGCCTCGTGACCGAGGTGCCACTTGCCCCACCACCACGTGCGGTATCCCGCGTCGCGCAGCATGGTTCCCCAAGTCGGGAACCGGGCCGCCAGAGTCGACTCGGTGGGACCTTCACCGGTGTACAGACAACCGGTCTGGTGTGAGTACAGCCCGGTGGTCAGCACTCCCCGCGATGGGGTGCACATGTTGGACGCGGTGTAGTGCGAGGCGAAGGACGTGCTACGGACCCGCAGGGCATCGAGGTTCGGCAGCATTGCAGCGAGCTGTGCAGTGTCGGGGAACCACTGCGGTGCTCGCATCTGGTCGACCAGGATGACCAAGATGTTGGGCCGGCTGCCCGACGCGGCTTCCGGCCTGCGCAGCAATTCGTAACCTCCCAGTCCTGCCGCGGCCACACCGGCCACCGCTGCGCCACCCAGAACCGCCCGCCGACTGACTTGTGTCATAGAGGCCACATTAGGGGCCGATCCTGGGCGGCGGAGTGGGTCGATACCGTGGAGCGGTGACAGCTCAGCGACGTGTCGATGCCGACTTTCTGGAGTTGCCCCGGTTCGCCCTGGCCGATGCCGCCCTGTCAGCGGCGCTGGCCGCCGGTGCTACCTATGCGGATCTGCGGATCCACCGCATCACCACCGAGATCATCCAGCTCCGCGACGCAGAGCTGGAGACGGCGGTGGTCAACCGTGAGGTCGGCCTGGCCGTGCGGGTGATCGTGGACGGTACCTGGGGATTCGCGTCGCACGCCGAACTGGATCCGGCGGTGGCGGCGGAGACGGCGCGGCGGGCGGTCTCCGTGGCGACGACGCTCGCGCCGCTGAACGCCGAACGCATCGAGCTGGCGCCCGAACCCGTCTACAGCGACGTGACGTGGGTGTCCAGCTACGGAGTCGATCCGTTCCTCGTGCCGTCCGCCGAGAAGATCGCCCTGCTCGACGAGTACTCCGGGCGGTTGCTGGCCGCCGACGGCGTCGATCACGTGTCCGCGGGCGTGCACGCGGTCAAGGAACAGACCTTCTATGCCGACACCTTCGGTTCGTCCATCACCCAGCAGCGGGTGCGGGTGCTGCCCAGCCTGGAAGCCATCGCCGTCGACGCTGCCGTGGGCTCCTTCGAAACCATGCGCACGCTCGCACCGCCCACCGCGCGTGGGTGGGAAGCGGTCGCCGGCGACGAGGTGTGGGACTGGACCGGTGAACTGGCCGAGCTTCCGGCCCTGCTGGCCGAGAAGACCAAGGCGCCGTCGGTGGTCGCCGGTCCCACCGACCTGGTGATCGACCCGTCCAATCTGTGGCTGACCATTCACGAATCCATTGGGCACGCCACCGAATACGACCGGGCGATCGGCTATGAGGCCGCCTACGCCGGGACCTCGTTCGCCACCCCTGACAAGCTCGGCACCATGCGCTACGGCTCGGAGGTGATGACCGTGACCGCCGACCGCACCGTGGAATTCGGTTTGGCGACGGTCGGTTTCGACGACGAGGGGGTGCGAGCGCAATCCTGGGATCTGGTGCGCGACGGCATCTTCGTCGGCTACCAGCTGGACCGCGTGTTCGCACCGAGGCTCGGCCAGGCGCGGTCCAACGGATGCTCGTATGCCGACTCGCCGCACCACGTGCCGATCCAGCGGATGGCCAACGTGTCACTGCAGCCCGGCGCCGAAGACCTCAGCACCGACGACCTGATCGCCCGGGTGTCCGACGGCATCTACGTCGTCGGCGACAAGAGTTGGTCAATCGACATGCAGCGGTACAACTTCCAGTTCACCGGGCAGCGGTTCTACCGAATCCGCGACGGCCGGCTGGACGGACAGCTGCGGGACGTGGCCTACCAGGCCACCACGACCGACTTCTGGGGTTCGATGGAAGCCGTTGGGGGACCGTCGACCTGGCGCCTGGGCGGGGCGTTCAACTGCGGCAAGGCCCAACCCGGTCAGGTCGCGCCAGTCAGTCACGGCTGCCCCAGCGCGTTGTTCCGTGGCATCAACGTACTCAACACCCGGACGGAGGCAGGCCGATGATCGGCGCACAACAGGTCGTCGACATCGCGCTTGCCGCCGCGGGGCAGGACAACGAAACCGTCGTGCTGGTCACCGACCGCGCCGACGCGGCGCTGCGCTGGGCGGGTAACTCGATGACCACCAACGGGGAGTCGATCAGCCGCACCACCACCGTGATATCGATTGTGCGCCAAGGGGACAAGGCGCATGTCGGATCTGTGCAGTCCAGCGAGGTGGATCCGGCGGTGATCCCGGATCTGGTCTCGGCGGCCAAGGCCGCCGCGCAGGCCGCGCCCCCAGCTCGCGACGCGGCGCCTCCATTGCCACCCGACGGCGGGCCCGCCGATTGGGATGAGCCCGTCCCGGGAACCGGCGCACAGGTCTTCGCCGGCGTTGCCGTCGACCTGGCGCGTGGCTTCGGCAGGTCCGATCGGCTCTACGGCTACGCCCGGCACGTCGTGGAGACGACGTTCGTGGCGACCTCCGGCGGGTTGCGTCGTCGCTACACCCAGCCGACCGGCTCGGTGGAGATCAACGCCAAGCGGGACGGGGCCAGTGCCTGGGCCGGCCTCAGCACGCCGGATTTCGCTGCGGTCCCGGTCGATTCGCTGCTCGATGACCTGGCGTTGCGGCTCGGCTGGGCATCACGAACCGTTGAACTGCCTGCCGGGCGCTACGAGACCATTATGCCGCCGTCCACGGTCGCGGACATGATGATCTACCTGACCTGGACCATGGACGGCCGTGGCGCGCAGGAAGGCCGCACCGCGCTCTCGGCGCCCGGTGGCACCCGGGTGGGGGAGCGGCTCACCGACCTGGGTTTGACGCTCTACTCCGACCCGTACGCCGAATCGCTGGCGTGCCAACCGTTTGTGGCAGTCCCCAGCTCATCGGAGCGGACGTCGATCTTCGACAACGGGATGGACATCGAACGGGTCGACTGGATCCGCGACGGGGTGATCGACGCGCTGGCGTATCCGCGTGCCGTCGCCGCCGAATACGGTGCCCCGGTGGCCGCACCCGCCGACAACCTGCTCATGACCGGGGGATCGGCGGAATTGGCCGACATGATCGCCGGCACCGAGCGTGGGCTGTTGCTCAGCACGCTGTGGTACATCCGCGAGGTGGACCCGACCGTGCTGCTGTTGACGGGGCTGACCCGGGACGGCGTCTACCTGATCGAGGACGGCGAGGTCACCGCGGCGGTCAACAACTTCCGGTTCAACGAGAGTCCGCTGGACCTGCTGCGGCGGGCCACCGAGGCCGGCGTCAGCGAGGTGACACTGCCACGCGAATGGGGCGATTGGGCCACTCGGGCAGCGATGCCGACACTGCGGATCCCCGACTTCCACATGTCGTCAGTAAGCCAGGCTCAGTAATTCCGGCGTGGCGGCGGCACCGGTGATGGATACTGCCGGTGTGTGCAGTGAATTGACACGTCTGGTGGCGCTGTCGCCGCCGGGACTGGCCGACATCAACGCCGATATTCGCGATGTGTGCGCCATGACTGTCGGGCTGGCGCCCTTGCCCGCGGAAACCACCGGCGGTGCAGTCGATCCCATGGTGAGTGAGTTCGCCGAGCAGTTCAGCGTGGACGTGACCGGGATCAGCAACGCCCAGCGGGCTGCGATCGTGGACCTGCTGGGCTCCGAGGTCTTCACCGTGACCACCCTGATCTACATCGCGGACTTCGTGCCGCGGGTGCACGCCGGGCTGCGCTCGTTCGGCGTCGACGTGCCGCTTGAGCCGGCAAGTTGGGACCACGACACCCAACCGGCCGACTTCGTGATGAACGTCTTCCTGCCCGCCGTGGGGCGGATGCGCGCGGTCGACCCGGTGACTTCAGAGATCGTTCGGTTACGGGGGGCCCGCCAGCACAACTGCCGGCTGTGCCGGTCCTTGCGCGATACCGTCGCGCTGCAGGCCGGCGGAAGCGAGTCGGTGTACGACGAGATCGACCACTACGAGCAATCCGATCTGTCCGCCCGACACAAGGCCGCGTTGCGATATGTCGACGCGCTGATCTGGACACCCTCGAAGGTATCGGGAGACGAACTGCGGCAACACTTCTCCCGCGAGGAGGCCATCGAGCTCACCCTCGACGTGATGCGCAACGGATACAACAAGGTGGCCGTGGCGCTCGGCGCGGACGGGGCCCGCGTGGCCGAGGGCACCGAGCAGTATCGGCTCGGCGACGACGGACAACCGATCTACGGTTGAGGCCCCCCGACACTACGGGCCCGGCGACACTACGGTTTGTGGCGCGATTTCGACGATTTCGCGCCACAAACCGTAGTGTCGGCGCAGCCAGGTGTTCAGCCGAGATCGAGGCCCGCGTAGATCTCGTTCAGCGCGGTGGGTACCAGAGCGTTGGCGGTCGTCCTGCCATCCGGGGACAGCGTCAGGTTCGTCCAAATGACCAGCGCCACATCGTTGTCCGGGTCGAACCCCATGAACGAGTTGAAGCCGGGCATCTCCCCGCCGTGGTAGTACATCGCGGCGTGCGGTCCGTAGCGTTGGTGGCTGATGCCGTAGCCGTACCGCTGACCGTCCGGTTTGGCCGGGTCCTCGGGCCGCAGGCTGTTCAGCCACTGCTGGTGGTAGTCGGCATCGAAGACCTTGCCGGTCACCAAGGCACGCATCCAGGTCGCGAGATCGGCGGCGGTGGAGATGGCACCGCCGGCCGCCTCGGCGTACGACGGATTCTGTTGCGTGTAATCGACGGGCTTGAGGCTGCCGGCCCGTGCTGCGGCGACCACGTCGGCCGGGTAATCCTCATCGACCATGGCGTAGCGCGTCGTTCCGTACATGTAGCCGTGTGCATACGGTTCGGGAAGCGTCGTGTCGTTTGTGGCGGGCAGTGTGGTGCCCGGCATACCGAACGGAGCGAACAGGCGGTCATGCAACTGCTCTGCCAGCGGGCGCCCGCCGGCCTTCTCGGCAACCAGACCTAGCAGGGCGTAGTTGGTGTTGCAGTACTCGTAGGTGCTGTCCGGCGGTGCGCTCGGCGGGTGCGCAAACGCGATCGCCAGCACCTCCTGCGGTGTCCACGCCTTCGCCGGGTCGGTGTCGAGCGCTGTCGAGAGCTCAGGCGCGTCGGTGTAGCAGTAGAGCCCGCTGCGCATCGTCAACAGGTCTGCGAGCGTGATCTTCTCGCCGGCGGGCACACCCGCGACGTAGGTCGATACCGGCGCGTCGAGGGTGAGCTTGCCGTCCTGCGCAAGCAGCACGATCAGCGCGGCCGTCATGGTCTTGGTGTTGGAGGCGATCCGGAAATGCGTATCGGGTTGCGGTGGTGTCTGCGCGCCGAGTTCGGTGGTGCCGACCGTCGCGGTGAAGGTGCCCTGCGGAGTCTGCGCCAGCACCAGTGCACCGGGCACCTGAAGCTTGGCCGCCGCGTCTTGCACGACCCGTTGGAACTGGGCCGGGTCGATGGTCTTGAGCGCCGTGGTGTGCGCCGCCGAGCACCCGGCGATTGCCACGGTCAGGCACGCCGCCAGGACGAGCCGCAATGCGGTCATGCATCATGGTCGCCCGTCGTGGCGTCCGGGGCGCGGGAACGGCGATTTGAACCCTCGGGTCTGGCCTCTGGGCGCCGCCTACCGACGGTATGCGACCATAGGTACCGCGCAGCTGCGCCCGGGGCGGTAGCTCAGTCGGTTAGAGCCGTGGACTCATAATCCATTGGTCGCGGGTTCGAGCCCCGCCCGCCCCACTTCAGAGCCTATTTTTCAAGATCAAGGGTTGTGAGTCGACGGAAGTCGGCGACCTCTTGCCGAAGGTGTCCGGATCGCGGAGCTTGTCACCTGACGATGGGAAGATCACCGTCTGCTCGCCGATGCAAGGACGTCTCGCGCCGGATCGGCGCCGAGCGCGTTGGTCATGACGGTGAGTTGCAGAGCACTGCGAATGATGGTGGAAGCTGTGGGATATTTGAACCGACTCCAGCTGAACGGTTTTCGTTGTACGAGCGGCTGACAGGGAACAAAAGACTGCGCCTTTGGGCACTCTGGGTCGACATACGATCAACCGGTGGAACACCACCTGCCACAGGCAGAAGCGGCCGGCGCGAGCACCGCGAGGCCGACTCGCAAGCAGGAGACGTCGAGTCTTTCCACGGGATACCCAAGGACGGTGCCGGCCAGCTTGATGGCGTTGCAGCGCACTGCGGGCAATCTGGCTGTCAGTCGGATGTTGGCCGGCCATAACGAGACTCAGGCGGTCCAGCGCGCCGAAGGGGATCCCAAGACGCTCGACGAGGCTATCAAGACAGGAGACTCCGACAGCCTCAAGCCTTTCCGGCCGTTCCCGCCGATCAATTCCCAACAACTGCTGTCGATCTGCAACATCGTCCTCACCAACGCATGGGTTGGCCCAGACGACGAGAGAACACTCGAAGAAGCGTGGAAGGCCTACGGTCACCAACCGGCGATGACGCAAGCCGATTACGACATGTGGAAACGATGCGAAGACCGCGGCGCTGAAATCAACAATGTCCCATGGATGAAGATCATGGAGTCCGATTTCGCGTGGGCGACACGAGATCTTGCTGACCGAAATCTGGAGAACAACGCCAAGCACATCTCCGACGAGGCGGGGCGGCTTGGCGTCGCCGTCGACGGTGGTCCTCCTGGTCAGTCCACCGCCGCGCAGGACGCCGCGATGGCTGAGCAACAACAACTGGCCAAGCGTGTCACCGACCTGAAGGAGTCGATGCAGAACCTGCTCAAATTGGATGTCGGTTACGCCGAGGGCCCGGTGCCGGTACCGGCCCCGGAGACGCCGACGGACAGTGCCCCTCCGGCCGGGGCTCCCGGAACTCAGGAGCAGTTGCGAAAGCACTTCACCTTCAAGCCGGGCGAGAAGCCACCGTTTACGCCGGACGGTAACGAACAGTCACCGATGGCCAACAATGAGCAGGTGCAGGCGGCGTACAACGGCCTGGAGAAGGCGATCAACCGCATCCTCAACCAGAATCCGGCGCTGTACGCCCTCGCTTCGATCGGAGGCGATGTCAGCGGAGTGAGCTCTGGAGCACCCGCAGCCCAGGGCCAGCCCGCGACGCAAGGTCACAGCCTCGAGGAGGCCCGCGTACAGATCCACGGAGCTTTCACGAAGATCTTGGACAACATCAAAGAGACCCGCGCAAACATCACGACTCAATCGCTCGGATTTCAACACCTTCTGCCGGTCCACGAAAAGCTCTACGGCTCCAAGTATCCGAACGCGTTCGACCGCGAGTTCCTGAAGGCATACGTCGTCGATGAAAAGGGCTCCGAGGAGTCGATGAAAGCGGCGCTTGGCTTCGCCACGATGGCCCTGATCATCGCCGTGGAGATCGGCACCGGCGGCGCCGCCACACCCGTCATCGGAGCGCTGATCGGCGCTGCATCGTCGGGCGCCGTCGCCGCCAACTCGTGGGATCAGGCGCTTCAGCAGGGCGCCGCCAGCAAGACCGGGTTCAACGACGACAGCGCGGTGGTGAGCAAAGAGGAAGCGAATGACGCAGAGACCACGGCCGCGCTGGACACCGCCGCAGCACTTCTGGACGTGTTCATGCTCGGGCACGCCGCGATGTCGGGGGTGGCGGCAGCGCGCGTCGCCGGGCTCATGGCCGCAGAAGAGATCACCGCGAAGTTGACGAGGCTTTCGGCACTGTCGGCCGAGGAGCGCGTCACCGTGGTGGGCCAGGCGATCGAGCGCGACGGCGTCGGCTCCGTCGTGGCTCGCTCCGGGCAGAAGGCCGAGGACTTGCTGACCATCGTGGGCAAGGATACGGCCGCCGGCCGCAGCATCAACGCGTTCATCGCCGCCGGCGGTGCAAAGAGTGCAGATGACGTCGGTGCCACCCTCGCGAAGCTGGCGACGCTGGCCCCCACTGACGCCGACCAGGCGCTGTCGCAAGGCATCGAGGTTCTCGGACCGGCGAAAACCATTGAGCGGGCAGGCGGTTGGGCAACAGTCGAATCGAAGGCGGTCAACACGGCCAGCGTTCGGCGGCTGGAGAATTGGCGTTCTGACGTCGTGGACGACCTACAGGGCTTCATGCGCCAACGACGGGCGTCGGCAGCGTCGTCGACGGCAGCCGAGGACGTCGAGGCGGCGCGCAACTTCCTGGGAAGCCGCGCAGGCATCGGGGGCGGGGCGGCCGACGAGATCCTGGGACTTGCACTCGGTGAGATGGCCACGATGGAGAAGACGGCCCGACTTGCCGTTGGCGTCAAGAAATTCTTCCTCGAACCGGCCGACGCGCGAACACGGCTGAACGCATTGGTGGGCATCGTTAATCCGGTCTTGGAAGAGAAGGGTATCCCCGCCGCGATGGCCATCTTCGACAACAAGGGATACATGGCATTTGACAAGGGCCCCTGGAACGTTGAGGTTCTCGGCAAGCTGCTGGCCAAGGAAAGACTGACCGATGCCGAATTCGAGGACGTGGTGAGCTGTGTCTATCACGAGGCTCGCCACGCCGAGCAGTTCTGGATGATGGCGCGCATGAAGGCCGCCGAGGGATTGGAGCCCATCGAGCTCGTGAACGAACTCCGGATTCCCAGGATGGTGGCGGACCAGGCAGTGAACGAGCCACTGGCAGCGGGCAGTGCCGAGTCGAAGGCAGCGCGGGAATGGTACGAGAGCATCTTCGGTGCGGGAGCCGGGGAACGCAAGCGCATCTACCAGGAGATGGACGACGCCACAGCGCGGTGGCAAAAGCTCAACGCGCAACTCGACGAGATACTGGGCCGCAAACCTCCTGCCTCCAAACAACTTGTCGAGATCGCTGAGAAAGAGATGAACGACGCCCGCGATGCAGCATTCGGTTGGGAGCAGCGCTACAAGACCCTGCCGGAAGAGAGAGACGCCTACGCGGTGCAGGCGCGGTTCGACCCTGTCATGAAGCAAGTGAACGCAGAATCAGACGCCCTTCGAGCCAGGGCCGATGCTGCGGTGCTCACCGCGCCTGACTCCGGGCCTCCAACGGTCCGACAGGGGCGCGGGGCGCAAGGTGCTGAACCATCAGAGCTTCCTTCGGGTCCTGCGTCCGATCAGGCGCCGACCTTGCGGGACGGCCCGGACTCGAAACAGCCGGCAACCGAGCCCATGGGTCCGCTGACAGACAAATCACCGCCGCCCGAGATGCCCGAGTCAGACGACGCGCCAACTCTCCGTAAGCCGTAGCCTCGTCACGGCGTTTCCAACGCCATATCCCAGAACCACACTTCGAGCTGGAGGACCTCGGCCACCAGCGAGTCGTGCCCGTCGGCCTTGAGCGCGGCGAGACCTTCGACGTAGGCGGCGAATTCCGGCACCGTCCAGTGCTCCACAAACTCTCCGAACGGCGAGGTCGGCGATGCCGCGTGCGTCCAGGCCAGCAGATAAACCCGCTCGATGACCCACAGCGCGGTGACTGCCGCGTCGAAGGGTTGGTTGTCGAGCCGTTGCAGCAGCTCCCGGTAGGCCAATGTCGCAGGCAGTGGCTTGGCCGGCAGGTCGATGTGGCGCCGCGAGGCCTGGTTTTCGAACCAGTCCAGTTCGGCAACCAATGCCGCGCACCCGCCGACCAAGACCGCCTGCGCCGACCGGGGCGCCCGCGCCAGCAGCCGAGCCTGAAAGGCCAGCAGATCAGCGACGAACAACGCGTCCTGCGCGAGCCATCGATCGAATGCCGAGTTGGAAACGGTGCCGTCGCGGACGGCCTCCAGAAAAACGTGTTGGGTTGCGGCAGCCCAGAGGTCATCGGACACGGCACGCACTTTAGTCGTAGGGGTGCTGGGCCGCGCGGTCGATGCCTGCCTGTGCAGGCGTCCCGCCTCTCACCGCTGAGCCAACCCAGAACTTCTGTCCGAACCGATATCAAGACGGCCTTGTCGGTGCCAGTCTTGCTGTAGGACACCCCGCGGGGTCCTGCTCCTGGATGCGAGCGAGTCTGAGACTCAACGGAGGAACACATCATGAATACCCCTACCCGCAAGAAGCTGGCCACCGCGGCGCGGGCCGCCTGCACGATGGGAGCAAGTGTTCTTGCGTTGACTACAAGCGGTCCGTTCGCCCATGCCGACGATTGCGCACAGTGGGATTTCGGTCAGGGCAACGACTTCTACCAGTCCAACGGTTGGACGATGAGTTTCAGCGGTGCCCCGGTCAATTTCCCCCGAACTCCCTCTGGGACAGCGATCGGTCGGCCGTCAAATGACCCTGTGCCCAGGATGCACGGTTCCCCCAAAGGCCGCATCGATGGGAACTTTATCTTCATGGACGTGTACTGGGACAACGGCTCGGTCGGACACTATGAGGGCAATGTGAGAGGCGACGGCACCGCGTCAGGCACAACCTATGACACGACGCACCCTGGCTCCACCGCTACCTGGACGTCCTCGCCAACGTTCGTTTGCGAACCGTAAAGGCGAGGAGCCGGAACGGTTTCCGTTCGTCGGGTGTCGCAGTCCGATGTCCGAAGCGCGCCTTTACGAGCAGTGAACTGGCGGCTGCACGAGCACACCCGGCACGCGCCGGGTGATGGTGATTCGGTAACGGTTTGGCAAAGTCTTCACATGGCGGGTGGGATGTCCCGCGGTGAAAACGGCTTTGCTGTTTCCCTGGAGTCATCCAGGGTAGGAAAATAGTCACCGCGACTCAGATGTGCTGGCGCAGACATAGGGGACGACATATGCGCTTTGTGGCAACCGCGATCACCGTCAGTGCTGTGTGCATTCTTGCGGCGGGCTGTGGCCAGTCACAGGAGCAACCGGCCGCGAAAACGCCGACCACGCCGATGATCACGTCGTTCGCTCCGCTGCCGCTCGCCCCAAAGATACTGCCCGCCTTGCTGCTTTCGCCGGAGGAGATCAACGCGACCATGGCGGCAGGGGGGATGGTCGTCACGGCGACCAACACCGAAATGTCCGATGACAGCGCGACGATGGAGCCTCGCAACTGTCTCGCCATCGATGGTGCGGTGCAGGCGCCCATATATGCGGACAGCGGTTACACCAACGTGCTCGATGTGACCATGAGGGAGCCCGACACCTTCGTCCATTACGCGCACCAGGCGGTGGTTCTCTACGGCAACGCCGACCAGGCCAAGGCGTTCTACGACGCTTCGGCCAAACAGTGGCCGGCGTGCACGCATTACAGCCACACGCAGTCCGGCACCCAGTGGGACGTGGCACCCATATCGGACAAGGACGGCATGCTGAGCACCGTCAGCACCCAGTCCAACGCGCAGGCGGGTGGGTGGGCCTGTGGTCGGGCGCTGACCGCGCACAACAACGTCGTGGTCGACGTGAACACGTGCAGTGCGAACCCGGGAGATACGGCGGTCAAGATCGCCCAGCAGATTGCCGCACGGGTCGAGAAGCCGCCGTGGCAGAAACCGTAGGCTCGGGCTGACAGGAGTTCGGCACGGGTGGCGGGCATGTGGCCCTGGCCCCGCCGATCGCTCGTGCGGATTCCTGCGTGGGGGCCCCGGTAATCGCGCCAAGCGCTATTAGCCGCGCGGCTGAATGGGAATCCCTACAGGTAGCGTCCGTCGACCGGCGGACAGGTACCTGGCAGGAGTTGAGATGCCGACAGAATTTCCCGGTAAGGAAGGGCCCTACACCCTCGCAGACAAATTGATCGGATCGCACCTCGTCGACGGGCAGATGCGCCCCGGCGAGGAGATCGGGTTGCGGATCGATCAGACGTTGACGCAGGACGCCACCGGCACCCTGGTGATGCAGGAGCTGGAAGCCCTCGGGCTGGACCGCGTGCGCACCGAGCTCAGCGCCCAGTACATCGATCACAACCTGCTGCAGACCGACGAGAAGAACGCACAGGATCACGAATTCCTGTTGTCCGCGTGTCGGCGGTACGGCGTGTGGTTCTCCAAACCCGGTAACGGCGTCTCACATCCGACCCACATGCAGCGGTTCGGCAAACCGGGCGTGACCATGGTGGGCTCGGATTCGCATACGCCGGCAGGCGGAGCGTTGGGCATGCTGGCCATCGGCGTCGGAGGGTTGGAGGTTGCGCTCGCCATGGCCGGTCGGCCGCTCTACATCCGGATGCCCGAGATCTGGGGTGTCGAGTTGACCGGCGAACTGCGGCAGTGGTGTTCGGCCAAGGACGTCATCCTGGACATGCTGCGCCGGCACGGAGTCAAAGGTGGGGTGCACCGCATCATCGAGTACCACGGGCCGGGCGTCGCCACGCTGAGCGCAATGGACCGCCACGTGATCGCCAACATGGGCGCTGAACTCGGTGCCACCACCTCGGTGTTCCCCGCTGACGACGCGGTCCGGCAGTTCCTGCGCGCAGAGGACCGCGAGGACGACTACACCGAGTTGCTGGCCGACGAGGGCGCGCGTTATGACGTAGCCGAACAGATCGACTTGTCGACGCTCGAGCCGCTGATCGCCAAACCGACGTCACCGGACAACGTGGTGCCGGTCCGCGACGTTGCCGGGGAACCGGTTGCCCAAGTGGTGGTGGGATCATCGGCGAACCCAGGGCTGCGCGACTTCGCCATCGTTGCCGCCATGGTCACCGGTCGCCAAACGGACAGCGCGGTGAGCTTTGACGTCAACCCGTCGTCGCGGGAAATCCTGGAGGACTTGACGAAGATGGGGGCGACGTTCGAATTGATCCGTGCCGGGGCGCGGATCCACCAATCCGGGTGCATGGGCTGCATCGGGATGGGACAGGCGCCCGCGGTGGGCCGAAACTCGTTGCGCACCATGCCCCGAAACTTCCCTGGTCGATCCGGCACCCGCGAAGATGCGGTGTGGTTGTGTTCACCGGAGACGGCCGCGGCCGCGGCACTGACAGGCCGGATCACCGACCCCCGTGATCTGGCCGACGAGCTTGGTATGGCCTACCCGGAGTTGAATCTGCCTGCCCACGCATCGGTGAACACCGCCATGCTCGTGGCGCCATTGCCCGAATCCGAAGCGCAGCAGGTGGAGTTGGTCAAGGGACCCAACATCTCCGGCCTACCCGACTTCGACCCGATTCCCGACCTCATCGAGGCACCGGTGTTGTTGAAGGTCGGCGACAACATCTCCACCGACGAAATCTCCCCGGCCGGTCGTGCTTTGCCATTTCGGTCGAACATCCCCAAGCTCGCCGAGTTCACCTTCACCCAGATCGATGAGACGTACCCGGCTCGCGCGGCTGAAAACGCCTCGGGCGCCGGGCATGTGATCGTCGGTGGAGAGAACTACGGTCAGGGGTCGTCGCGTGAGCACGCCGCCATCACCCCGCGATATCTGGGTCTCCGGGTGGTCATCGCCAAGTCGTTCGCCCGCATTCACTGGCAGAACCTGGCGAATTTCGGCATTCTCGCGCTCGAGTTCGAAAGCCCGGACGACTACGACCAGATCGCGCAAGGGGACGTGCTGCGCATCGACGGCGTACGTGACGCGCTGCGGGCGGGGACACCCCTTGTGGCCCACGACCAAACCCGGCGCTGCGACGTCGCGTTGTCTCACCGACTGTCACAGCGCCAGGTCATGGCCGTGCTTGCAGGCGGAGTGATTCCGCTGCTGGCCGAGTAGGCCGTCGCGCGTGCCTAATACCAGACTTTGCGACCGCCGACGGGGCGGCCGACGGCGCCGAGAATCCACAGGATGACGCCGATCACCACGAGGATGCCGCCGATCGTGTACAGGATCGACAACCCGGTGAAGTAGCCGATCAAGAGAAGAATGATGCCGAGCACAATCATGGTCAGTCCGATCCTCTAGGTAGCAACGGAAAATCTGTCGCGAGGAGGAATTGCCAGTTTCGTCAGTTCCAAACCTGTTGGGCGCAAGTAGCGCTCGCACCGGTGTCGCCGGCGGTGGGATCGGTGGGCAAAATGGGCGCGGCGATTACCGGTCGCTACGGCTGCAATTCGGGTTCGCCGGCTTGGACGGCCATGTGCAGACGTCGATGAAGGTGCTGGTGTTGAACCCGCCGCCGTCGAAAACGCCGTATGCGTCACCGTGCGTTCCGGTGTAGGTGGCGCCGCCACCAGAGCTGCCGCCGGCGGAGGTCACGATGGTCGTCACTTGCCAGCCTTTGCCTTCGAGCGCCGACTTATAGGCGTTGAGGACGTCGTTGGGTGCGCCGTTGACTTGGTAGAACATGTGGATGCCGTTGTCGGCGATTTGATTGGGACCCTTGGTCTGCTGGGTGTCAGCAGGCGCCGGGATGAGCGACTGCAAGTCCACACCTGCGGGAGCCGCGGCAGGAGTCGTGGTCTGGGCTGCCGATTCCGTCGAGCCGCTACACGCGGAGGCCGTGAGGCCGACGGCAACCGCGAGGGCTGCAAGAGCACAGGTGTTCGGGGTGACACGCATGAGTGTTCCTCTCGTCTGGCCGCACGGTAGCAACGTGTGAGCAATTGATCTGGGCAAACGAGGAAACCACCCGAAAATCGCAGGCGGTGGACGAGGTTGTCGTTGACTGAGCAAACAGCTGCAGTCAAGGAAAGCGGCCGCCAGCATGTCTGCGGAATGTGCAAAATTTGCAGACTGTGCAATAATTCTGATGTGGAAGCCGAAGGACTACGTCAACGACGGCGCCGTGAGACGGCGACGGAGATCCACCGCGCCACCTTGGAACTGGCCCGCGATGAGGGCTTCGACAAGGTGACTGTGGACGCGATCAGTGCCCGCGCCGGGATCTCGCAGCGCACCTTCTTCAATTACTTCTCCAGCAAGGAAGCGGCGCTCGTACACGGGCCGTTCGAGCTCGCGGCCGATCGAGTGCTCACGTTCGTCGCCGCCGGACCCTGCAGCCCCCGGCAGATGCTCACCGATGTCATCGACCTGCTGATGGAGAACATGGCTGAGTTGCCGCCTCAGCGTGAGGTGATGAAGGAGGCGCTGACGGTGGCCTCCGGGCATCCCAGCGTCCTGGCAGCGTTCCTCGCACGGGTCGACCATCTCGCGCAACAGATCGCCGACACCATCGCCGAACGGGCCGGGGACCGCATCGACGACGTCGACGACCCCACGGTGATTGCCGCGTTGGCCGTCACCGCTGTCCGCCTCGGTATGGACCGGTGGATGGCCACGTCACCCGGGCCCGAGGGGGCGGATTCCCCGGCACCGCACGTCCATCACATCGCCGTGCGGATGCACGCCGTCATGGAAGGTCAATCATGAAGTGGCTCAACGACAGACAGGCCCGGGTCGACCTGCTCGAAAATGGCATCCTGGCGGCCGCGCGAAAGTGGGACCACGTCCGGCCGGTGTATAAACCCTATGTCGACGGGCTCGAAAACCTGCCTGCCGATGGGAGATTCCTCATCGTGGGCAACCACACCGCCGTGGCGTCGACGGAAATCGGGCTGATTCTCTATGAGGTGCAACGCCATCTGGGTATTCGTGTCCGGGCGCTGATGGATCGACAGTTCGGCAAGCTCAAGGGACTTCCCGCCGAGTTCGTCGCGGCCGGTGGCGGCATCGTGGGTGAACCGCGCGCCGCGGGAGAGTTGATGTCGGCCAACGAGCCCATCCTGGTGTTCCCCGGTGGTGGCCGCGAGATCGCCAAGGCCAAAGACGAGCTCTACACACTGCTGTGGGGAGACCGCGCCGGATTCGCCCGGCTCGCGGCCGAGCACGACTACCCGATCGTGACGGCGGCCGTGGTGGGTGGCGACGACGTGTACAAGATCCTGACAACGCGAGACGGAGTGTGGTCGCGCGTCAGCGGGCGTGCCAGCGAATTGCTCAGTGGGCGAACGGATATGGCGATCCAGCTGATGCGCGGTATCGGTCCCACCCTGGTGCCGCGGCCGCAGCGCCTGTACGCCCGGTTCTCCGCGCCCATCGACACCACACGTCCGGCGGATGTCGCGGCCGACGACTGGGTGGCCACGATCCGGGCGAAGACCAAGTCGACACTCGAATCCGACCTGGCCGAGTTGCAGGAAATCCGTGCAGGCGACCCATTCCGCAACCTGGCGCCGTGGGCCTGGGGGGCGGCCGTGATGCCGCCCGGATCCGCTGCGGCCCAATCAACAGCGCATTGCGCGCCTACAGTACGTCAGCGCTGATGCGCGTTACCGGCTAAGTGAGCGGCTCAATAGGTGCCGGAGCCGGTCGCTGTGCAGGGGAGGGCGTCGCCGCGGGTGCCGGACCCGGTGCTGCGCCCGTCGCCGGAAGATGCTGCGAGGGGCCGGGTGCGGCAGGCAACGGTGTCAAGGTCGCGGGCGCGGCGGGCGCCGGGGCCGGGCCTGGTGCGGGACCGGTCGCCGGAGGATTCGCGATGGCGTCGGCGGCCCAGCTCGACTGGAGCTGGTTGGCGACGAATGTAGCGCCCTTGTCGACCATGCCGGCTTCTTCGTACTGATTGTGCGCGGAGAAGCTTCGACCGTCGGATGCACAGACGAGGTCGTTGTCGACGCACAGGTCGATGGTCTTGGCCGCGTACAGCGGGCCGATGGCGATCGGTGGCTCGCTGATGGCTTTCATGAACCGTGTCGACGGTTTGCCGAAGAGCGCCACGGCCGCGACATGATCGGAGATGTCGGGTGGCAGCGGGGTCGGCACATCCGTGGCGTGAACGCCGTCGGGAATCACACTGGCGGTGACGAAACCTGCGATGGCGGCGCCTTGGGAGAACCCGCCGAGCACCATCTTGGTGCGCGGACAGTTCGACGCGGTTGCCAGGACGTGTGCGCGGGCGTCCGAGATGCCGTCGACAGCGGTCGGGAAGTCCATCGTGGCCGGATAGTCGACGGCGTATACGCCAACGGTTTTGCCGGGGAGGCGCGACCGCACGGAATTGACGAATGCTTCGCCCGTGGGGCCGAGGCCCGGGTCTTCAGTGGTTCCGCGGGCGAAGATCACCTCGGCGTCGGGGCAGTTGGCCGCCTGCGCGGATAACGTTGGTGCGCCGAACAATATGGTCGGCACCGCTGTCGCGGCGCCGATCAGAACAACAACGTGGCGTGCCTCCACGCACACATGCTGACACATCGCGACGATGTGCGCGCGCCAGTTGAACGACATTTTATTGGTGTTCACCTGTTGAGAACCCCCGGACGCTGCTTTCTGGGGCGGTGAATCCTGTTTGCGGGCAGCACAATACGCACACCTGTCGCGAATTCGCCATGCGCCCGGAAATGGACCGAAATACCACACCGGAGGCCTTGGGCCCGGACGCTGACGGTTGCGACACGGTCACAGAAGCATACCTATCAATGCATCAGGAGCAGCAACCTTCACTTCGGTCACTATCGTCACATCAGTCAGCTAGTGACGTCAATGGGACGTCGTGCCCTCTGGAAGGGGTGAGATGTCGCCGCGTCCTCGAATCGCATCGTTGTCGGTGGCGTCGGCGGCCGCTATGGGGCTCGTCGTCGCAATCGGCGCCGCACCTCCCGCGGCCGCCGAACCGTGCACCGGAGCCGCCGCTGCTGCCCAGCCGCCCGCCAACGCCGTGGCAACTCCGGCGTTGCCCGGGCTCAACCGTCCGCCAACAGGTCACCGGCCCGCCGGGGCGAATGACAGTGCGCCGCTGCCCAGGTTGGGACAGCTACCCAAGATGCTCCTCAACGCGCTCTCGCCGTTGACCCAGCATTCCGCGCCGGTGCGCCAGCAGGCCGCGGTAGAGCCCCCACCGCGACCCGTCGTTCCGAACAACCCCGCCCCGCCGAATGTGGCTCAGCCCGTGCCCAACGCGGCGCCGGCCCCGGCGCCGGAGGCCGCGCCTGCACCCGCTCCGCCCGGGACCTCGCTCGTGGGATGGGTCACCGGGCCGGACAGCCCCAACAACACCATCCAGCGGTTCGCGATCTCGGGCACAGACCTCGGGATCATGTGGGACAACGGTGATCCCGGCGCGCATCAGGTGCTGATGGCATTCGGCGACACCTACGGTTACTGCAGCGTCCGTGGACAGCAATGGCGCTACAACACCTTGTTCCGCAGTCAGGACGGTTCGCTGTCGCAGACCGTCTCCGTGCCCAATGGCGTGAAGGCCAACCGGTATTCGGGCTCGCCGGTGTGGGCGCCGGGGCTTTCCAAGCAGATCGTCAACAGCATCAAGTGGGCGCCTACCGAAGTCGGGATCATCCCGACGTCCGGCGTCTCCGTCGGCAGAAACCAGTACTTGAACTTCATGTCCATCAAGCGCTGGGGCGACAACGGCTTCTGGGACACCAATTTCTCGGGCATCGCGGTGTCCCAGGACAACGGCGAGAACTGGGGGGTGTATCCCAGCAGCATCCGCGCCGTCGGTGACTCCGTGCCGAGGCTTGCCGCTGTGCCGGGCAACGAGAACTTCCAGATGGGGGCATTCCTCAAGCCAGGCCCGGGTGACCCGTACCTCTACACGTTCGGCACGCCGTCAGGGCGTGGGGGATCGGCCTACATCGCCCGGGTTCCCCAGGGCGCTGTGCCGGATCAACGACGCTACGAGTACTGGAACGGCGACAGCAATTCCTGGGTCCCCGGTAATCCCGCCGCCGCCACCCCGGTGATCCCCGGCCCGGTCGGGGAAATGTCGGCCCAGTACAACACCTATCTCAAGCAGTATCTGGTGCTGTACTGCAACGGCGCCAACGACGTCGTCGCGCGCACTGCGCCTGCACCGCAAGGGCCGTGGAGCCCGGAGCAGATGCTGGTGTCCTCGATGCAGTTCCCAGGCGGCATCTATGCGCCCTTCCTGCACCCGTGGTCGACGGGCAAGGAGTTGTACTTCAACCTGTCGCTGTGGTCGGCGTACAACGTGATGCTCATGAAAACGGTATTGCCGTAACGCTTTCAGCAGTCTGCGGCCTATTCGGCCGGTGTTGAAGCGTGCGCGCCGAAGCTGTGGGCTTCGGTGGGTCCGGCACTTTCTCACAGTTGCTTACCGGAAAGGCTCAAGGCGCGCCATAGGGTGCGAGTCGTGACGGAGTCGTGTTCAAAAAGTGACAGAAGAGGTTCAGTGTTATCAGAGTGATATGAGTGCACGAAGGGCGCGATGTCACCTTCCTGGTGAACCTGGCGGTCCCACACGTCGTGTATTCGACGGACGATCAGAGGGATGGAGTGAAACCGTGAACATGAGCCGAACGTTCGACACGCGCACCGCGCGGATCGCCCTCCTGCTGATCCGTCGCCCCGTCATGAGCCGGCGCTATCCCGCAGAGCAGGAACGTCTGGTCACCCCACAGGAACTCGCCGCTCTGGGCCGGTAGGCGCGCACGCGTGCCACCATGAAGCCATGACGGATCAGGGCGAACGCGACTTCAACCAACGCAACATCGAGGAGTTCCGAGCCAACGGCGGCAAGGTAGGTGGGCAGTTCGAGGGGTTTCCGCTCTTGCTGCTCACCTCCACGGGCGCCAAGAGCGGGGCCCAGCGGGTCAATCCGGTTGCCTACTTCGATATCGACGGGGCAATCTACATCGTCGGCTCGTCAGCAGGCCGGGACCGGGATCCCTCGTGGGCCTTCAACATTCGCGCGCACCCTGACGTCACTGTGGAGATCGGCACCGCTGGCCCTGCGGCGGTCACCGCGCGCGAACTGCCCCGCGAGGAGCGCGACGCCGTCTACGAGATCGTCAAGCAGCGGGCACCGGGATTCGCCGAGTACGAGGCGCGTACCGATCGGGTCATCCCCGTCTTCGAACTGGTCCGCAGATAGTGCCTCACGCGGTGGCGAGCGCGGTCTCGGCCACCTGTTGGGCGTCGTAGGTGTTGATCGCGACACTGTCGAGAATGGCCTGCAGTTGTTCGGCCTGTGCGCGCGGCGCCAGCTCCGTGGACCGGTAGATACGCCCGGCGGCGCGAGCCTGCGAGCGGACCCGGCCGGTGCGCGTCATCCGCAGATTTTCATAGCGGCGCAACCGCTCTGGTAATTCGTGGGGTTGTCCGCCACGCAGCAGCACCGCCAAGGTCGCGGCATCTTCGATGGCCTGGTTGGCGCCCTGCCCGAGGTGCGGGGTGACTGCGTGGGCACTATCGCCCAGCAGGGTGATGCGCTCGGACGACCAGCGGTCGAGTGGTTCACGATCGTAGATGCCCCACCGGAAGGTCGAGTCCATTGCAGCGATGATCGCACTCACCTGGGGATCCCAACCGCGGTAGGCTGCTGCGAGCTCGGCGACATCGCCTGGCGCGGTCCAGGATTCGGCGACTGTGAGATTGGTCGGCACGAACGCCACGATGTTGAGCAGCCGGCCGGCCGAGACGGGGTAGGCGAGAAAGCTCTGCCGGGGCCCGAGCCACATGGAACTTGCGCGCATGTCGGCGATCCCGGCTACCCGTTCGGCGGGAATCAGCCCGCGGTAGGCCATGATTCCCTCGCTGACAGGTGCAGCAGGCGTGGTCACCTTGCCTTGCAGGCGCGAATGGATACCGTCGGCGCCGACGAGCAGATCGGCGTCGACCGTTGTGCCGTCGGCGAACTCGACACGCACTCCGTCGGCGTGCTCGGTGGCGCCGACGCAGGTTCGGCCCAGACGCAGCGCGTCGGAGGGTAGTGCGTCGGCGAGAACCTGCTGGAATTCCCCGCGGTGCAGAAACCAGGTGCGGGTCGGATCCCCGAAGGACAGCGTGGAGGGTTCGCCCGCAATGGGCTCGGCCTGCCAGGTGCGGAAGCGGTAGTGCGTCACGGGACCGGCGACCTTCGCCAGTGCGTCACCCACGCCGAGGTGGTTGAGAACGCGCGATCCGTTGGTCGCGATGGCGACGCCGGCGCCGAGCGCCTTGAGCTCATGTGCCTGTTCGTACACGTTCGCATCGATGCCGTTGGCGCGCAGCGCGATCGCGGTGGTCAGTCCGCCGATACCTGCGCCGATGACGGCGACTCTCAGGCCGGTCATGATTCTCCTTCGTCCGCAATATGTGTACCGATCGATACAAGATTGACTATAAACGTACCGATCGGTACAGTCAAGGGGTGGCCCGCACCGCAGATCCCGTCAAACGTGAAGAGCTGTTGAAGGCGGTCGTGGCCTATCTCGAACAGCGTGGCATCGGCGACATGTCGCTGGCCCCCATGGCGCAGGCGCTGGGCACGAGTAAACGCATGCTGCTGTATTACTTCGGCGACCGTGCAGAGTTGCTCACCCAGGCCCTCGACGCCAGCCGCCCGCAGCTGGGGGAGATGTTCAGTGACGTCACCACCCCGGAGCAGTTCGCCGACGCGGCCCGCACGATGTGGCGTGAGCTGACCCGCGGGGGTGAGCGCCGAAACGTCCGACTGCTCCTGCAGGTCCTCAGCCTGGCCGTGACGGATCCAGAGACCTACGGCGAATCGGCCCGCACGGCAGTCGACGTGATGATCGGACCGATCACCGCTGCGCTGAGCACCATCGGGTACGTCGACGAGGACGCTTGCGCGCGTGCCACTTTGGTGGTCTCCGGGCTACGCGGGCTGTGCCAGGACATGCTGGTCACCAAGGACCGGTCACGCGTCGACGCCGCCGCCGAACTCCTGATCGCCGCGTCGGTCGTGGACGCGCCGCGACTGTGAATCGGCTGCGAAAAATCGGGCAGAATTTCGCAGCGAACGCACACTCGCGAACGTCAGCTCGCGGAGGGCGAGCGTTCCAGTGCTCGCGCCACCACGCCCTGCGCCGGACGTTGCCGCACCATCTGCGGCCACCAGAACCAGCGACCCATCAGCGCGGCGATGGACGGGGTCATGAACGACCGGATCACCAGGGTGTCGAACAGCAGACCCAACCCGATCGTCGAACCGACCTGCGCCACCACGGTCATCTCACTGACCACCATCGACATCATGGTGAACGCGAACACCAGGCCCGCCGCGGTGACCACCGACCCGCTGCCGCCCATGGCGCGAATGATCCCGGTGTTGATGCCGGCCGGTAACTCCTCCTTGAGCCGCGCGACGAGCAGCAGGTTGTAGTCGGCGCCTACGGCCAGCAGCACGATGACCGCCATCGCCATCACCATGAAGTGCAGTTCGATCCCGATCAGGTGTTGCCACACCAGCACGGACAAGCCGAACGAGGTACCGAGCGAGACCAGCACCGTCCCGACGATCACGGCCGCGGCCACCAGGCTTCGGGTGATGAGCAGCATGATGATGAAGATCAGCGACAGTGCCGAGATGCCTGCGATGATCAGGTCGTAGTTGTTGCCTTCCTGCATGTCCTTGAAGGTCGCCGCGGTGCCGCCAAGGTAGATCTTGGACCCCTCGAACGGGGTGTTCTTCATGGCTTCCCTGGCTGCCTGCTTGATCCCGTCGATCAGCTTGATGCCGTCGGCCGTCAGCGGGTCGCCCTCGTGGGAGATCATGAACCGCACGGCTTTTCCGTCGGGGGAGATGAAACTCTTCATGCCGCGCTTGAAGTCGCTGTTGTTGAAGGTCTCTGGTGGCAGATAGAAGGTGTCGTCGTTCTTGGAATCGTTGAACGCGTCACCCATGGCGGATTGGCCGTCCTGCATGGCCGCCATCTGATCCTGCAGACCCTTCTGGGTCTGGTACATGGTGAGCATCATCGTCTTGGTGCTCTTCATGGTCTCGATCTGCGGCTGCATCATCGCCGCCATCTGCGGCATGAGCGCGTCGAGCCGGTCCATGTCGGGCAGCAACTCCTGAATGGCCGCCGTCATCGTGTCGACGCCGTCAAGTCCGTCGAACACCGACCGCATCGACCAGCACATCGGGATGTCGTAGCAGTGCGGTTCCCAGTACAGGTAGTTGCGCAGCGGTCGCAGGAAGTCGTCGAAATCGGAGATGCTGTCCCGCAATTCGGCGACGTCGGTGACCATGTCGTGGGTCTTGCCGACCATGCTGTGCGTCGTCGCGCTCATCTCCTCCATGAGGGTGATCATCCGGTCCATGATGTCGATGGTCTTCTGCATGTCGTCGGCCTGCAGCAGCATGTCGTCGGCGCGGTCGGTCAGATACTTGCGGTTCATGGTCTGCATGACCCCGCCCATGCTCATCTGGGCCGGAATCGTGCTGAACTTCAACGGTTTGCCGTCCGGACGGGTGATGGCCTGCACGCTGCCGATGCCGGGCACCTGGAAGATGGCCTTGGCGATCTTGTCGATCACCAGGAAGTCGGCCGAGTTGCGGACGTCGTGGTCGGTTTCGATGAGCAGCAACTCGGGGTTCATCTTGGCCGGCGAGAAGTGGCGTTCGGCAGCGGCGTATCCCGCGTTGGCGGGCAGATCGGCGGGCAGATAGTTGCGGTCGTTGTAATTGGTCCGGTAGCCCGGCAGCGTGAGCAGCCCGACCAACGACAGCAGGATGGTGCCGAGCAGCACCGGACCCGGCCAGCGCACGACGAATGCTCCCAGGCGTCGCCAACCCCGGATCCGCATGGCCCGCCGTGGCTCGAGTGTGCGCCCGAACCGGCTCGTGACCGTGACCAGTGCAGGCCCGAGAGTCAGTGCCGCGAACACCGCGACCACCATGCCGACCGCCATCGGGATGCCCAGCGACTGGAAATACGGCAAGCGGGTGAAATGCAGACAGAACGTCGCGCCCGCGATCGTCATACCCGAGCCCAGCACCACGTGCGCGGTGCCGTGGAACATCGTGTAGTAGGCCTGTTCTCGGTCCTCGCCGTTGCCGCGGGCTTCCTGATAGCGGCCGATGAGAAAGATCGCGTAGTCCGTGGCGGCGGCGATCGCCAGGGTCACCAAAAGCTGAGTGGCGAAGGGTGTCAGCCCGATCAGATTGTGATAGCCGAGGAACGCGACCACGCCGCGCGCCGCCGACAACTCCAGGACCACCATGGCCAGCACGATGATCACGGTGATCACCGACCGGTAGACCAGGAGCAGCATCGTGATGATCACGGCGAACGTGACCATCTCGATCAACTGGACACTGCGATCGGCGGAGATCTGCTGATCGGCAGCCAGGGCCGTCGGGCCGGTCACATACACCTGCACCCCGGGCGGCGGGGACAGCCCTTTGACCAGCTTCTGGACCGACTCCACCGACTCGTTGGCCAACGTCTCACCCATGTTGCCGACGAGATAGACCTGTACGTAGGCGGCTCTGAGATCGTTGCTCTGGGCCCCGGCCTTGGTCAGCGGATCGCCCCAGAAATCCTGGACGTGTTCGACATGCTTGGTGTCGGCCTTCAGCTTGGCGACCATGTCGTTGTAGAAGTAGTGCGCATCGTCGCCGAGCGGTTTGTCACCTTCGAGCACGATCATCGCGGAGCTGTCGGAGTGGAACTCGTCGAACACCACCCCGACGCGTTTCATCGCGATCACCGACGGCGCCTCGTCCGGACTCATCGACACCGAGCGCATCTGGGCCACGGCCTCGAGCTGAGGCACGGTCATGTTGAGCACCACGACCAGGCCGATCCACCCGAGGATGATCGGAATGGCGAGTCGGCGAATCCAACGTGCGATCCCGGTGTGGGTCGTCGTGGATTTGCTGGGCTCGGCCATCTGGAGAAAACCTTGGTATCGGATGCGGGCAGGGCTGCGCCGACCCTATCCGGTTGAGCGGTCGTTTAGTGAGCCCCCTACGAGTAGGAGATCGCGCCCAGTGCCCGTGCGGCGCTGCGCAGCTCCGCATGAATCCCGCCGTAGGCAGCCGCCGGCGGCAGCAGCCGCTTGTCGATCTTGGTCGCCGAGCTGTAGTTGACGTCGACGACATTGGCGATCGGTGCGAGCGCGATCTGCGTCAGAAGCTGGTAGGCGTCGAGCCGGTCGAGTCCGTAGAGCTCGCCGAGCCACGTGATCATCTCCACCTGACCGGCCCGCCACGCCTCTTCCAGTGGCCGCCCGGAACCGATCGCCAGCAGATGGGTGTCAGTCTCCAGCCGCGGCCACGCCGGGCCGCCGCCACCTTTGATGAGGTCGACGATGGCCGTGATGTTCATGGCGCCCTCGACGGCGGTGCCGCATGCTTCGCCTTCGCCCTGGCGGTAGTGCCCGTCACCGAGAGAGAACAGCGCGCCTTCGACGTTGACGCGTAGATAACAGGTGGCGCCAGCGGTCATGTCCGGCGAGTCCATGTTGCCGCCGAACGCGTCGGGCACCAGAGAGCTGCGGACCTCGCGGCGCGCGGGAGCAACTCCGACGGTGCCCAGCATCGGGTTGGCCGGCAACGTCACCTCGAAATCGCTGCCCCGGGCCGAGAAGCCGACTGTGCGTGCGGCGGAGTCGTATTCGTAGATCCAGGTGCGCTCCCGCAGCGGGTCCTGCAGGGTGGGGCTGACCGGGATGCTGGTCAGCCCGCCGAAGAACGGGATCAGGGTCGACGCACCCCAGCTGCGGGCCGGCGTGAGATCGACCAGATGGACCGCCAGGGTGTCACCGGGCTCGGCGCCCTCGATCCAGAACGGACCGGTCTGCGGATTGAGGTCCTCGGTGTCCAGCGCGACGGTGGCCACAGAGTCGAGGCTGGTGATGCGTCCGCCGAAGGCGTCCTCGGCCCACAGCGTCAACACGGTCCCGGGCTTGATCCGCATGACGGGTTCGGCGCCGCCGAAGGTGTAGTTCATCTGCTCGACGGTCGGCACGAAGGTGATGTGGTCCATGACGGCCATCTTTACGGATAAGAGGACACCGGGCACCTGAGTTTCGGCGCAGCCGTCGGCTCGCGCCCAAATCAATTCCAGATGGAAATTTTTTTGTCAAAGTGTCGCGCGCACAGTGCCATCCGTGGGTAGGGTGGCTCATGACTCGATCGCAGTTCCGGAGATGGTGAGGAAAGCCGTTGGTTCTGTACGTGTTTCGATGCGACTCCGGTTGCGGCACCACCGAACGACGGTTTGCGATGAACGCACGACCCGACGTGATCGACTGCCCGAGCTGCAGCGGTGCGGCCCGCCGGATGATGTCGTCACCCAACCTCGGCCGCGCCGACAAGGCTGCGATGGCGTTGCAGGACTCGACGCGCGCCACCGCCGACCGCCCTGCCGTCGTCAGCTCGCCCTCACCGTCGCTTCGGCGGCAGAAGGTCTCGCGCAACCCGCTTCACCAAAAATTGCCCCGCCCCTGAAGGAGGATCAATGCCCGAAGTTGTGTTCCCGCTCGATTCGACCAAGAAGTTCACCGATCAGGAGAAGCTGGGGCACAACCGGTGGCACCCGGACATTCCGGCCGCGGTCACGGTCAAGAAGGGTGATTCGTTCCGCGTGCACTGTCGTGAGTGGTTCGACGGCGCGATCGTCAACGACGATTCCGCCGACGACATCCTCAACGCGCCGTTGACCACGGTGCACGTGCTGTCCGGTCCGATCGCGGTCGAAGGTGCCAAGCCCGGGGATCTGCTGATCGTCGACATCCTCGACGTGGGACCCATCCCGCAGGAGGATTCGGGTCCACTGGCCGGTCAGGGGTGGGGCTACACGGGCATCTTCCCCAAGCTCAACGGCGGCGGTTTTCTCACCGACCAGTTCCCCGATGCCTACAAGGCCATCTGGGATTTCTCCGGGCAGAAGGCCACCTCGCGCCACGTGCCCCACGTCGAGTTCACCGGCATCGTGCACCCGGGCCTGATGGGTACCGCGCCGTCGAGCGGCCTGCTGGCGAAGTGGAACACCCGCGAGGCTGCGCTGATCGCCACCGACCCCGACCGGGTTCCGCCGCTGGCGCTGCCACCCGAGCCGCGTGATGCGATCCTCGGCGGCCTCACCGGCGACGCCTTTAGCAAGGCCGCCGCCGAGGCCGCCCGCACCGCCCCGCCGCGGGAGAACGGCGGCAACCAGGACATCAAGAACCTCACCAAGGGCAGCCGGGTCTTTTATCCCGTATACGTCGACGGAGCCAACTTGTCGGTCGGCGATCTGCACTTCTCCCAGGGCGACGGCGAGATCACCTTCTGCGGCGCCATCGAGATGGGCGGCTTCATCGATCTGCGCGTCGACGTGATCCCGGGCGGCATGGAAACCTACGGCGTCGGGGAGAACGCCATATTCATGCCCGGCAACACCGATCCGCAGTACTCCGAGTGGCTGGCGTTCTCCGGCACCTCGGTCACCCTCGACGGCGAGCAGCGCTACCTGGACTCGCATCTGTCCTACCAGCGCGCCTGCCTGCACGCCATCGACTATCTGTCGAAGTTCGGCTACAGCCCTGAGCAGGCGTATCTGCTGCTGGGCGCCGCGCCCATCGAGGGTCGGCTATCGGGCGTGGTGGACATCCCGAATGCCTGTGCGACGGTGTATATCCCGACGGCCATCTTCGACTTCCCGGTTACGCCCTCGGCATCGGGGCCCGTCACGATCGACCCGGGCATCGGAGCGCCGCACTCGTCGTTCAACTGACGACCTCCGGCTATCCTCGTTCCCGAGACCACCGCGTCCCGCCCGGGCTCGGTGAAACCGCGTCGCGCGACCGCTCCGCCTGGATACCGCGACGCCTGGTGCACCGGCGACCTTTCGGTCGTGTGCCTGGATGGTGGTCGCAGACCGTGTCCAGGCGGCCGAAAGGATCGTGGAATGGCATCCCCCCACGACGCCTCGCGCGTCGGCACCCGGTTCGGGCCGTATGAACTGAGGTCGCTGATAGGCGTCGGGGGGATGGGCGAGGTGTACCGCGCCTACGACACGGTCAGGGACCGGATGGTCGCGGTGAAACTGCTCCGTACCGAGGTGGCCGCCGACCGGAGTTATCAGGCGCGGTTTCGACGCGAGTCGCGGGCAGCCGCACGGCTGCAGGAACCGCATGTGATCCCGGTGCACGACTTCGGCGACATCGATGGTGTCCTCTACATCGACATGCGCCTGGTCGAAGGCGCCAGCGTCAAAGAAGTGCTGAGGACCGACGGTCCGCTCGATCCCGCGCGGACCGTGTCGATCGTCACACAGGTGGCGTCGGCCCTGGACGCCGCACACACCGACGGTCTGGTGCACCGCGACATCAAACCGGAGAACGTCCTTCTCACTGGCGACGATTTCGCCTACCTGGTGGACTTCGGCATCGCCCACATCGGCGGCGAGGCGACCGTGACCATGACGGGCGTGCTGATCGGGTCCAGTGCCTACATGGCGCCGGAGCGGTTCTCCGGCGCTACGGTGGGGCCACCTGCCGACATCTACGCGCTGACCTGCCTGCTTTTCGAATGCCTCATCGGTCGCCCGCCGTTCGAGACCGGCGATCTCCGCCAGCTCATGAGCGCCCACATGTTCTCCGCTCCGCCGCGGCCGAGCATCATGCGCCGCGGCATACCGCGCGCATTCGACGACGTCATTGCCCGCGGCATGGCCAAGGACCCCACCCACCGGTACGCATCGGCCGGGGAGCTGGCCAGAGCAGCCCGGGATGCGCTCTCGGGGACGCCGGCCCTCGCTCCGCCCCCGCCGCCGGTTCCGGAACCGGCGGTCGCTCCCCGCCCCACGCCGCCGCCGAGCACGCGGGAGTTCTCGTCGGTCTACCCGACGCCCACCGTGAGCGGCGAGGCGCCGTATCCGCCGCCACCCCCGGTCCATGCCCCTGTGGCTCAGGTCCGGCGCCGGCGCTGGACACCAGGGCAGGTGCGGTTGGTGATTGCGACGGTGCTGCTGCTCGGTGTCGCCGGGATCCTGGCGGCGATCTTGGCGCTCAGCGGAAACGACCGTGGTGCGACGACGCCCAAGACGCCGTTGGCAGTGCCGCCCTCGGCGACCAGTACGAGTGCACCCGACGATTCGACGAGCGAGTCGACGACCGACACCACCACAACGACGACGACGAAGACATCCACGTCGCGATCGGCCGCGGCGCCCATCTCCGGGGCCGACGCCCAGGGCTTCGTGGGCCATACCGCCCGCTGCGACTCGGGCAGCACGCCGGCGGCGATGATCAAGACGGCGTCGTCCATCGCGGTGATCTGCCAGAGCGGGCCGGACAGCTACTACTACCGCGGCGAACGCCTCAGCGACGGTGCCCACCTAGAAATCGCCTCGGCTCAACGATCCGGTGACGGGTTCAACGCCACCAACCCAGCCGACGGCGCCCAGTACGAGATCCGCCCCGACAGCCTCACCATCATCAGCAACGGCCACGTCGATTCCGAGGAGCCGGCGCAGCAGTACTCGGCGGGTTAGCCGCGCGCGTCACGCGGGCGCGTAGAGCTGCACGGGAGTGGTCTTGCCCTTGAGTGTCAGGCCCGGACGTTCGGCGAACGCGACGCGGTGGTCGGTGAGGAGTTCCAGGGTGTCGGCCGTGAGCAGGACGGCGTCGCCGGTCTGCCGGGTGGCTGCCTCCACCCGGGCGGCCACGTTGACCGTGTCGCCGATGACCGAGAACTCGAAACGTCCGGCGCCGCCGACATTTCCGGCCACCACCGGACCGGAGTTGAGCCCGACGCCCACCGACAGCCGTCCACCGAACTCGACGTGCACGGCATCGGCGATCTGCAGGGCGGCCGCGAGCGCCTCGTCGGCGTGACGGGCCCGGTGCCTGGGCGCGCCGAACACCGCCATCAGACCGTCACCGGCGTACTTGTCGACGTGCCCGTGGTGTTGATGCACGAGCGGGACGATCCGCTCGAACAGGCGGTTGAGTGTGGCGACCACATCGGCGGGCGGAAGCTGCTCGGCGAAGGTGGTGAAACCGCGGACATCGACGAACATCAGGGTGACGTCGACCTCCTGGCCCTGTAGCGGTCCGCCCGCGCACAGGATGTGTTCGGCCACATCCCGATCCACGTATGTGCCGAATGCGGCCCGAATGCGTTCGCGCTCGGCCAAACCCGCTGCCATGGTGTTGAAACCGGCTTGCAGTCGGCCGATTTCGCTCGCGTCGTCGACCTCGACGCGAGCTTCGAAGTCGCCGTTCTGGATTCGTGCCAGTGCGTGGCGCAGTGCCCGCACGCGTTCGGCCACCGAGCGCACCGCCACCAGAATCGCGAAGAGCCCCACCACGAATGCCACCGCCACGAGCACCAGGATGGCTCCGATGGTGCGCTGGGTTCGGTAGTCGGTGTCGGCGAGATACCCGAGCGCCAACATCGCGACGCCCAGCAGTGGCACACCCGTGGCCAACGTCCAGGCCATCGTGAGCCTGCGTTGGATCGTCGGGCCGACGCGGCGTTCGGGCGCACCGCCACTGAGCGCGCGGGCCGAGATGGGCCGCATGACGCGTTCGGAAATCAGGTACCACACTGCGCTGGTGGACATTCCGCCCAACGTCACCACACAGAAGATGTAGAGCGCGGTGGACAATGCATCAGGCACGGCCAGTGAACCGAAGACCACCGCTCCGACACCCCACACGATGACCGACATCCGCACCGCCTCGCCGGGTGCACCCAGTGTCATCCGTTGTTCGGCGGCGGTCGGGAGTCGGTTCTCCCGCAGCCACGCGGTACTCGCGGCGAACCGGTGCCGCCGTACCCGCAACATCACCGGGATCGCGACGACGAGGAATGCGACCAGTGCGGTACCGCCGCGAATGAGCAACCGCTCGGTGGCCATCGGGCTCAGCACGATCGGGGCGGCGAACGCCAGGAATGCCCCGACGGTCACCCCGCCGGAGATGCTGACGGCGGCCGCTCCCCACACCCACCGTTTGAACGTGGTGCAGCGGAGTGCCTCACCGGCGTCCGCAGCGATCACGTCCATACCGAAAGCCTGCTGACACCGACGGGGGCCGACTAGCGTAGTGCGCTACTCGATCGCTGCAAAGCCCTGATTTGGTCGGTGTCGGCCGTTCGGATGATTTCACCGGAGTTTTGCTTTCAACCGGGTTATCCCGGCTGACCGGGCATGCTAGCTTTTGCCAAGTTTGAGGTTTCGTGCGCATCTGCGGGGCGGTGTCGTGCGCATGACGAGGGTGGAGGGCCTTCATGTCCGGTAGACATCGCAAGCTGTCGCGTACGCGATCCGCGAGCAGGCGCTGGGTACCCGGACTGACCGCGGCCGCGGTCAGTGTCACGGGGCTGTCGACCGCGGTGGTCACGGGAACGACGACGACGTTCGCCGCGCCCGCCGTGGCCCTGGCGGCGGCCGTCACCCCGGCGAACTCGACGGCGCAGATCTTCGCCGGCTCGACCTACTACGGGACCGACTACGCGAAGTCGAATCCGCCGCAGCAGGTGGTCCCGTTTTTCCTAGGGCCACAAGGCATTGTCGACGCGATCGACCAGAACAGCGCCGACCCGAACCTCGTCGTGGTGTCGTCGGGGTGGGGAGCCGGGCAGACCGGCCTCGCGCTGGCCCAGATGGAAGCGAACCACGACCCGGCGCTGAACAACGTCAAACTGGTCATCCTGGACAACAACACCAACCGCGCCGGTGGCGGATTCTGGACCACCTACTGGATGTTCGCGCCGTTACTGGGGACGTCGGCGGCGCCGGAACCCAGTGACCTGTCGATGCCGGTGATCGACACCGCCTACGAATACAACATCAATTCCGATGCCCCGACCTATCCGCTCAACCTCGTCGCCGACGCGAATTCGTTGGCGGCCTACGCCTATGGGTATGGCGCGCAGTCGAGTGCGAAGCTGCCGGATGATCCGGTCAACTTGAAACCGGGCTACCACTACATCGTGAATCCGGACGGCTCGTATACCGCGATTCCGTTGTCCGGTACCAATGTCACCTACGTGACGTTCACGACCGACCGGCTCCCGTTGGTGCGGCCGCTGCTGCTGGTGCCCGGCGGCAACATCGTGGCCGACGCCGTCGAACCAGCGCTCACCGACATCGTCAACGCGGGCTATCAGGACAACCAGCCCATTCCGACGGATCCCTCCAAGACCCGTCCGGTCGGTCTGTTGCCGCCGGCATCCGACATGACCGAGACCGTCGGCGCTCTGCCCGGCGATGTGCAGGCCGGGGTGACAAAGGCTGCGGCGACCGCCGGCCAGGACATCTCCGCGCCGACCACCCTGGTGACCGGGCCGCTCGACGAGGCAGGCAGCACCGCCAAGATCGTCACGGGCAACCTGCCGACGTCGTCGTTGTCGTCGACCGGCGTGCCCGGAGCATCCGGTCTGTCCGCGTTGACCTCGGGCAACAAGGTGGTGCCCAATCCGGGGAAGTCGCTGAAGTCGACCGGTGGGTCAAACCCTGTACAGAAGGTGGCGGGCGCCCTCAATTCGACGGTGAGCGGCGTGACGAACGGTGTGCAGAATGCCGTGAAGAAGGTCGTGTCCGGCGCCAAACCGTGACGGTGACCTGCTGAGCAGCGACGGCGACATCGGTTGCCGCCCTATACTCTGTCCACGCATTTGCGGGGACAGGAGCCCTCATGGCCGGACACGACGAGCGCGCGGCGAACGCACCTGAGCTGCAGTTGCCGCCGGATTCGACTCGGCGCCCGGCTTTCTACGGCCTCGTCCTGCAGTGGGCACTACGTCTGGTGCTGGTGGGCTACATCGCCATCACGCTGTTGCTGCAGCCGCCGGACCGCGACTTGTGGTTCTGCATTCTGACGCTGGCCGGCTACCTGGCCGCGTTCGCCGCGTGGACTTGGTGGGTCTTGCGGACAGGGCCCGCGTCGAAAGACATCACCAGCCGGCGGCCCGCATTGTTCATGCTCGCCGCAGACGTCGCGTTGGTATCGCTGCTGTCGGTGCTCACGGGACTGCACTCACCCGACAACTGGACGTCGGATGTGTTGCGCACCGGGCTGTTTCTGATTCCGGTGATCGCAGCGGCACAGCTGGATCCGTTCCTCAGCGGCGTCACGGCCATTCCGACCGTCGCGGCGTACGTCGTGGTCAGCTGGATCGGGCAGAACAGCAACGAAGAGCCGTGGTCGTCGATTCTGTTGAACGCCACGGTGTTGTCCGGGCTGGCCGCCGGTTCGGTCGCACTGTCGCGGATCCAGCGGTCGAAGGTCGAGACGATCGAGGAACTGGCCAGGCAGCGAACGCAATTGCTCGACGACGTGCTGGGTTTGGAGAAGCGCGAGCGACAAGCGCTCTCGGAGCGCCTCCATGACGGGCCGTTGCAGTACGTCCTCGTCGCGCGAGGCGATCTCGAGGATGTGCGGGCCGGATCGGTCGCGGCGCTGGATCTGGTGGAGACCGCTCTCAAAGAATGTTCGGGGTTGCTGCGCGACGCGGTGCGCGAGTTGCATCCCGAGATCCTCAACCGGGCCGGCCTGAAGGCCGCGATCGAGGCATTGGCCGAGAGTATCTCTGCGCGTGACGATCTCGCGGTCGACCTGGATTCCTCGACCTGGCCTGCCGATCTCCGCACCGATGCCGACCACCTGCTCTACAGCGCCGCGCGCGAGTTCACCACCAACGTCATCAAACATGCTCACGCCACCACGCTGCGCATCGAGCTGCGCCGTGAGGACGGGGAGGCGCAACTGCGGATCATCGACGACGGTGTCGGCATCTCCGATGCGCGGCTGGCGAAGAGCATCGCCGAAGGCCACATCGGCATGGCCTCGATCCGCACCAAGGTCCTCGCCTCGTGCGGGCGGTTCGATGCGCACGCGACAGACGCGGGTACCGAGGTCGCGATCATGGTGCCACTGCCGCGCGGCTGAAGCGCATCGGCGCCGTCAGCAGCCCACCGGATCCCACACCTTGTTCGAGCGCATTGTGGTCAACCGGTAATCGGTAACCCTGATGTCGAACAACCGTGCCCCCAGATCTTGGGCTCGGGAAATCGGATCGCTTGGGTCGCAGGTGATCTCGCCGCGGCTGTTGGCGTTGCCCACGACGACTCCGGCCAGGCACTGGTCGAGATACCGGGTCAGTTCCTGGAATTGAGCGATGACACCCGCCGTGGCACCGACATAGCTCTCCTCACACGAGATCAGCACGCCCACGGTCTTGTCGGTGATACCGCCGACTACCTGCTCTTGCTGCGGGGCGCTGTTGGCGGTGTAGCAGAACAGCCGGTCGAACACCGTCTTGAGCCGGGCCGGCATGCCGTAGAAGTACAGCGGCATCGCGTACACGATGCCGTCAGCGGGCAGCATCTTGTCGAGCAGCAGGGTTTCGTAGCGATCGTCGAGTGAGCAGAAGCCGGTGGCCATGCGGCAGCGCCTGCAATTGTCGAGCATGCGGTCCACGTACTCGTCGAGGAACACATGCTCCACGTCGTGGCCGGCCGATTGTGCACCCGCACAAGCAGCTTCGGCAAGCAGGTGGGAATTGCCATCCTCACGCGGGCTCGCGCTGATCACCAGAACTTTCATCGATTCTCTTCCGTGGCTGTTGACGCGCGCACCACCACACGCGTCGGGATCAGGGTTCGTGTGCTCTCCAACGGTGGCAGTTGGCAATCGGGATCTTTCCGTGCGATCAGATCGGTCAGACTTTCCACTGCCCGCGCCCCGATATCTCTGGGGTGCAGGAAGACTCCGGTCACCGGTGGATTGGTGACGCGCAGGATCGAGCTGTCTACTGCGCTTGCCAGCGCCAGCTCGCCCGGCACCGAGACCCCGGCGTCACGTGCCGCATCGAGCAGCGCGATAGCGCATTCATCCGAGCTGGTGTAGATGGCGTCGGCAGGGGAGGGGCCGGTGCGTAGTGAGGCCAGCGCCTTGCCCATCTCGGCGGGCGAGGCCTCGGCCACTGCGACTGCGGCGGGCCGAACGTCGTTGGCGCTGCACCATTCTCCGTATGCGTGCTGGATGTCGCGGATATAGGACCGCGACGTGGTGTCGGTGATGATCGCCGGCTGTGAACAGCCTTGGGCGGCAAAGTGATCGAAGATCTCGCGGGCGGCCGCCTCGTGATCGTTGTCGACGACGAAGCAGGGGCGGCCCGCCGCGACGACCGGTTCGCCCGTGGTCACCACGGGATACTGGTCGGCAAACGATGACTGGAGGAACTGCTCGGAGCCCTTCGGGTCGACGATGATCATGCCATCCACGCCGAAGCTGCGCATCGACGACTCGTCGACCCCCGGCGACACCACGATGAGGGCGTACTTCGCATCGGTTGCCGCGGCTGCGGCACCGTTGATCAATTCCAAGAAGTACTCCGACTCGGACTTGGGCACCAGTGCGGTGCCGTGGCCGCTTGCGTCGAGGTCTGGCATCTGGATGGCGATGATGCGGCTGCGGCGCGTGACCAGCTGCTGGGCCTGCGCGCTCGCGGTGTAGCCGAGCCGCTCGGCGACCTCCAGCACCCGGTCCCGGGTCTCCTGGGCGACGCGCCCGCGCCCGTTGAGGACGTGCGACACCGTCGTCGGGGACACGTTGGCGTAGCGCGCCACGTCCTTGATGTTTGCCACTGCGCTGCTCCATCTCCCGGCCCGAAAGCCCTGCTGTGCCAAGCGATCACTTTGACCCTTGACCCGTCGCGAGCCACTGCGCTACGGTTCCATACCAGCATACGCCAAAACGTTTTGTCAAACCGACTTCCCACTCATGTCCCGCATCTCACTCGGGAAAGTCTGTTTGTTCGGCTCACGCTGGCCATCATATGCCAAAACCTTTTTGCAGTTGCTTCCTATCCAGAAAGGACAACCGAATGAGCCAGACCGCGCAACCGCCGGTGACCCGCAGCGATGCGAACACGGCCGCGTTGGAGAACCTGTTCGCCGTTGAACCACGCCTTGTGGGGGTCGCGCCGGCGATCGACGCGGTCGCGGGAATGCGCCGGGATCTCATCCTGACGTCGGGGCCGTCCCTGCCGTTCCCGGCGTACACCGGCGGACAGCGAGACGGCCTGCTCGGGGCCGCGATCTACGAAGGGTTCGCCACCGATCGAGCCGGCGCCGAGCGGGCCTTCGAGCGTGGTGAAGTCACCGTGGCCGGCTGCCAGACGCTCGGTGTGGTGGGTTCGTTGGCCGGCGTGACGACGGCGTCGATGCCCGTCCTCGTCGTCGAGGATCCGCACACCGGTGCCCGGGCCTACTGCACGCTCTACGAGGGCGACACCGCCGACCGCCTGAACTACGGCACCTACACCGACGCGACCCGCGTCAACCTCGACTTCCTGCGCGACCGCGTGGGTCCGGCACTCGACCGGGCCGTGCACAGCCACGGCGGGGTGCCGCTCAAGCCGATCATTCAGCGGGCACTGACGATGGGCGACGAGTTGCACAGTCGCAACACCGCGGCGACCACGCTGTTCACCCGTGCGTTACTGCCCGCGATCACCAAGACGAACGGGGACGACGCCGGGACCCTGGCCGACTATCTGTCCGGGGGCGATTACTTCTTCCTGCGGCTGGCGATGGCCGCCGCCAAGGTCATGGCCGACGGCATGCGTGGTTTCGGCGGCAGCAGCCTCGTGACGTCGATGGCGTTCTCCTGCAAGGAGTTCGGCATTCAGGTCGCAGGGCTGGGAGACAGCTGGATCTGTGGCCCGCTGCCGACGTTCGAGTCGGTACGCCTCTACCCGGGCTTCACCGAGAGCGACATCGAGTTCATGGGCGGTGAGAGCGTCATCACCGAAGTCGTCGGACTCGGGGGAGTGGCGCAGGCCGCGGCGCTGCCGTTACAGAGGTCCAGCGGGGGCAATGCCGCGACCATGATCGCCCGCACCGTGCAGATGTACCAGATCTGCGCAGGTGAACACCCGGACCTGCGCATTCCGGCCCTGGACTACCGCGGCACCCCGGTGGGGTTCGACGTGCACCGGATCGCCGCCACCGGAATCGCACCCTACCTCGACATCGGCATCGCCGGTGTGGGCGGCGGGCAGATCGGCGGCGGGGTGGCCCGCGCACCGCTCGAACCGTTCCTGCGCGCCGCCGAAGAACTCACCCACCTCACAAAGGAGAGAAACGCATGACCGACACCATCTTCGAACGCAACGACACGCTGTACAGCCTCGACCCCGAGCACACGCGCGTCGCGAAAGAGCTTGGCGCCCAAGGCGTCAAGTACGCAATGGCGAACTGGATCGATGTCCTCGGCAGACCCAAATCGAAGGTCGTCCCGATGACGCACTTCGCCGACCTGGTGGCGGGCGCCGAGCGGTACACCCCCCGCGGCTTCGGCGGGATCGGCAACATGAACCCCACCGAGGATGAGGTGGTCGGGGTTCCCGACCTGAGCACTCTCAAGATCCTGCCGTGGGATCGCCGGTATGCGTGGATGATCGCCGACATGAGTTACGGCGGCCGCGAACCGTTCGCGCTGTGTCCCCGCAACGCGCTGCGCACGCAGGTCGAAGCCGCTGCGGCGCAGGGCTATTCGGTGCACCTTGGGGTGGAACCCGAGTTCTATGTGTTCCGGCCCGAATTCCTCGCGGGCGAGCGTGACCGGCTGGTTCCCGTCGCGCGCAGCGGATCGCTCAAGCCGTCGCCTGCCTACGACGTCGAGGCAACCCTGGATGCTTCGGAATTCCTCGACAAGCTCGTGGGCTACCTCGGCGAACTGGATTTCGGCGTCTACGCGTTCGGCCACGAGGGCGGCGACGGCCAGTACGAACTCAGCATCGGGCACGCTCCGGTACTGGAGATGGCCGACCGGATGACGCTGTTCCGCTTCGCGGTCAAGCAGATCGCCAAGGAATGCGGCCTGCTCGCGAGCTTCATGCCCAAGCCGTACGCCAGCATGTGGGGTTCGGGCGCACACCTGAACATGAGCCTGGTGGACCTGGAGACCGGGCGTAACGCGTTCCGCGTCGGCGATGCCGCGGGGGAGTGGACGCAGACCACCTACCAGTTCATCGCGGGCGTTCTCAAGCATGCGCCGGCCTTCACCGCGCTCGGGAACCCCACCACGAACTCGTACCGCAGGCTCACGCCACGGTTGGCCGACGGCCAGATCTCATGGGCCCCGACACGGGTGAGCTACGGCTCGAACAACCGCTCGTGCACGGTGCGGTTGCCCCAGAACCGAGCCTGCATCGAGTACCGGGCCGCGGACAGCGCTGCGAACTACTACTTCGCGTCGGCGCTGATGATCGCCGCCGGCCTGGAAGGCATCCGCGAGGGCCTGGATCCGGGGCAGCCTCTCGAACGGGCTTCGCATGACTCGGATGCGCCGGTGCTGCCGCGCACGCTGTTGGAGGCCATCGAGGCGTTCCACGCGGATCCCTTGGTGCACAAGACGTTTTCTCCGGCGTTCGTCAGTGAGTACACCGAGATGAAACTCAAGGAGTGGGAGTCTGATCACCTGTTGGTCTCCGATGCCGAACGCAGAAGGTACCTGCTGGAGCTATGACAGTCGTCGGCGTTGTCTGTGGATTGGGTTCCGATGGCTTTCTGGCGAGCCACCGGAACTACATCGACGCGATCGCGCGGGCCGAGGGTGTACCGGTGCTGATCCCCGCCACGCTCGACCCGGCGCGGGCCCTGCGGCTGGCCGACCGGATCGACGCGCTGTTGTTGCTGAGCGGCGGGGACATCCATCCCCGCCGCTACGGCGAGCCCACCAAAGCCACGCTCATGGGGGTCGACGAAGCGCGCGATCAGGTCGAACTCGCGATCCTCGAGCGGTCGATCCGGCGTGGCGTCAAGACCTTCGGGGTCTGCCGCGGTGCGCAGATGCTCGCGGTGGCGCACGGCGGCGCGCTGCACCAGGATCTGGTCGCCTACGGTGTGCGCAAGCACATGGCCGACACCGTCGACGGTGGCTACGCCTCGATCCGGCACGGCGTCGAGATCAAGGAAGGCTCACTGGCAGGCGAGTTGTTCGGCCACCTGACCGAAGTGAATTCCCAACATCATCAGGCTGTTTCCGACACCGGATCGCTCACCGCGACCGCGTGGAGCCCCGACGGAGTCGTCGAGGCAATCGAAGGTGAGAACTGCTTCGGGGTCCAATGGCATCCGGAGCTCATCTACACCGAAGACCCAGCACATCTCAAGCCGTTCGAATGGCTCGTCCGAAAGTGACAAACCGCATGGTAGACAAGGACTTCGACAAGCACCTGGCCGGCGCTTCCCGTCGTGCGTTCCCGCGTGTGGAGCAACACGGTATCGATTACATCCCCGAGAACGAAAGGCGTTCCAGGCCGAGCAACCTCTTCATTCTGTTGCTGGGCGGCAGCATGACGTTCGGGTTGTTCATCATCGGCTGGTACCCGATCGCCTTTGGTCTCGGCTGGTGGTCGGCGGCGACCTCTATCGTGGCCGGATCCGCCGTCGGTGCCGTGTTCCTGGGCCTTTCCGGTCTGATGGGGCCGCATTCGGGTACCAACAATCCGGTGTCCAGTGGCGCGTACTTCGGGGTGGCCGGCCGGTTGATCGGATCAATCCTCGAAGGAACGGCGAGCCTGGCGTTTGCCGCCATCTCGATATGGACCGGCGGCGACGCACTCGCCTCGGCGCTGATCCGGTTCTTCGACATGCCCGACAACGAGATGGTCCGGCTGGTCGCCTATGCCGTGCTGAGCATCATCGTCACCGTCATTTCCGTCTATGGGCATCACAGCATGATGGCGTCGCTGAAGTTCATTCTGCCGACCGCCGGATTGTGCATGGTTGTTGGATTGTTCGTCTACAGCGGGGATTTCAGCGCTTCCTACGCCGGAACCGGACACTATGCGTTCGGCTCGCAATCGAGCACCTGGCTGGTGTCGGCGTTGCTGTGTGCAGCCACCGTGTCGTCGTATGCGGCCTACGCGGGGGACTGGACCCGGCACATCCCGGCGTCGAAGTACTCCGACCGCCGGATCGTGCTCACCCTGTTCCTCGGTGGCACGTTCGGAATGGCGGCATGTTTCCTGTGGGGTGCCTTCACCTCGGCGGCGGCCTTCAATACCGGAGCGGCCGGCGCGGATACCCCGTTTGTGTTCGGCATCGTCAACGTGGTGCCGCTGTGGTACATCCCGGCGTTGCTGTACCTTGGCCTGGCCTCGGGCACCACACAGGCCGTCATCAACACCTATGGCACAGGGCTTGACACCAGTGCGATCATCCCGCGGTTCAACCGGGTTCAGGCGACGTTGCTGGCCTGTGGGCTCGCGACTGTGCTGGTCTACATCGGCCACTTCTACGACAAGATCGAAAGCGGCATGTCGATCTACCTACAGCTGCTGGTCTGCTTCTCCATTCCGTGGGTCGTGATCGTGGTCTACGGGCACGTGAAACGGCGCGGCTACTACGACGTCGACGATCTGCAGGTGTTCAATCGTCGGCTTCGTGGTGGGATCTACTGGTACATAGGAGGATTGAATCCCCCGACGCTGACCCTTTGGTGCATCGCGGCGGTGGTCGGCATGCTGTTCTCGGTCAACGACGCATATACCGGCCCACTGGCGCCGATGATCGGCGGTATCGACGGCGGCCTGGTCGCGTCGGGCCTGGTCGCGCTGATCGGCTGCCCGATCATCCATCGGATCTGGCCGGACCGCGCAGAAGTCTATGGCCCCCAACATATCCCGGGGCGCAACCCCTCGGCCCAGGAGGTGCCCGCCGCGCTCGAACCGAGCTGATCGCGGCGAAATACGATCGGGCGGGTACGCAACGGTGCGTAGCCGCCCGATCTCATGTGCGTTCGGCTCTCAGCAGCCACATGGGCCGCTGAGAGCCGGCTCGCAATCTCCTGCCCCAACTCGACGATGCGATGGCGGCCTCCTCGGCAGGGCGCACCCCATCGATCCGCAGTCCCGCAGCGGCATACGGTTTCGCCAGATGCGCGACGTCATCGGCACGCCCGACAGCACGCAGGCCGGAGGCGCCGTCGTGGTCGATCACCGAGAACACCATCTGGAGTCGTGCGCCCGATTTCATGATGCGTGCCACCATCTGAAGCACCGTCGGGTCGGGTACCAGCAATCCACGTAGCAACGAACCCCAGGGAAAATTGACCGTCACGTCGTCGGCGGTAGCGGTCAGCTCGGAGGGCAATCGCTCCACCGCGGCGGTGACGAACAATGCGTTCGACACGCCGCGGGGGCCAGGTCGCGCGGCGCGGCGGGACGCCTCCGCCATGCCTGCGGCGTTGGCGTCGATGCCGACCGCCAAACACTTGTCGTCGGCCGCGGCCGCGGCCAGCACGGCCTTGCCGTCACCCGTCCCGAGATCGATCAGTAGCTTCTGGTACCCGGTCGTCAGGTCGGCGAATCACCCGACGTCGACATCGCGGATCTTCTTGCCGGAGACGATTCTCATTCGGGCACGGTAACCACGGCCGCCCGCCAGCGCATCTGAATTTCTGGCACGGTCTCGACTCGGTTACAGATGGATACCGGAACGTTTGACGGCAAACCACGCGCGCCGCTGTAGCAACTATTGTCACAGGCGTTAGGCGTTAGCCGGAAGGTAGGACATGACGACACCACGTCGGCTGGCGGCGATGGCGGCTGCCTCGGCCGCGACAATCACTCTCGCCGTACCGCTTCCGCGCGCGGTTGCCGACCCGTGCTCCATGCCGACCTCGACGCCATCGGCACGCTCCGCGGCCCCGGCACTGCCGTCGTTGCCGATCCTGCATCTGCCGATCGGCCGCAAACCGGTCAGCACGGCCAGCACCCCGGAAGCAGCGAAGGACACCGCCGTCGCCCCGAACACCGCTGCCCGCGCCGCGGCCGCCCCGTCGGCGTCGCCCGCAGCCACCGTGGGGTGGATCACCGGGCCGAGCAGCGACAGTTACAGCCGGTTCGGAATCTCCGGTGCCGACCTCGGAATCATGTGGGACAACGGGCAATCCGGCGCAGGCAATCAAGTGTTGATGGCATTCGGTGACACCTTCGGCAATTGCAGTGTGCCAGATCAGGAGTGGCGCAAGAACACGCTGTTTCGCAGCTTCGACCGCAACCTCGCCGACGGCATGACGATCCCGAACCCGGTGCCCGGCAACGTGTATGCCGGCTCACCCGTCGACGCCGCCCGCCCCAACTTCTCGCGCCAGGTGATCCAGAGCCTCGGCCTCGCGGCCACCGAGGTGACCATCATTCCGACCGCCGGAATCTCGGTCGGCACAACGCAGTACGTGAACTTCATGTCCGTCAGCCAGTGGGGTTCTCCCGGACAGTGGTCGACGAACTTCTCTGCCGTGGCGGTGTCGAACGACAACGGCGAAACGTGGACGGTGCCGGTGACGAGTATCCGGCCGAGCTGGTTCAACACCGTCCCCGGTGTCGCGTTCACCTGGGGTGACCAGAACTTCCAGATGGGCGCCTACCTGCGCAGCGGTGGGTACGTCTACGCCTACGGCACCGGGGCGGGGCGCGGCGGGATGCCGTTCCTGTCGCGGGTGGTGGAGAGCGCGGTCGCCGACAAGTCCGCCTACGAGTACTACACGCCGTTCGGCTGGCTCAGAGGTTTCCCGTTCCTGGCCGTGCAGGTGGTGTGGGCACCCGGCAGCGAGATGTCGGTGGCGTGGAACGACTACCTGAAGAAGTTCGTCATGCTGTACACCAACACGACCTCGGCCGTGGTGATGCGCACCGCCGACAAGCCGGAAGGGCCGTGGAGCCAGGCGAAGACGATCGTCAGCTCGACCGCGGTGCCCGGCGGCATCTACGCGCCCTATATCCACCCGTGGTCCACCGGCAGCGACCTGTACTTCACGCTGTCGCGCTGGTCTGACTACAGCGTGATGTTGATGCGCACCTCGCTGGGCACATCGAGTACCTAGTGTTTCGCGCGGTCGGCCGCCCGCGCGTGTTCAGCCGCCGATACGACCAACGCATCGGTGCCGGGATAGATCGTCGCTTCGTGTCCGTTTCCGAGCCACCGGACTTCGTACGGGGGAGAGCCGTCCTCGGCGCGGACCCCGATGATCTCGGCGTGCTGCTCGTGCTGGTCGGTGGTTGTGCCTTTCACAACCAGGAAATCGCCGACATGCGCTTTCATCGTCCGCTCCCTTCGCCTACTCGGCGGACTCTTCCATCGTGCGCGCACCGATGGCGATGCGGAACCCTTATCCCGCGGTCTTTCCGGCGTCGACGATGTACACCGCGCCGTGCACGGCAGCGGCGTCGTCACTGGCGAGAAATGCGATGGTCTTGGCGACGTCGGCGACATCCATCATTCCGCGGGGCGCGGCGATGCGCATGATCAGATTCCAGTCGGCGTCCTCGGGTGCGGCGAATTCGGTGGTCTGCGGGGTCAGCATGCCGCCGGGGCAGACCGCATTGACGCGCAGGCGCTCGGAGGTGAACTCGATCGCGAGCGCACGGGTCAGCCCGACCAGGCCGTGCTTGGCAGCGCAGTAGCCCGCCGAATAGACCTCGCCCTCGATCCCGGCGATCGACGCGACGTTGACGATGTTGCCGCCGGTCTCCAGCAGATGCGGCAGGGCCGCCCGACAGAGAAAGAACGGGCCGTTGAGGTTGACGGCCAGATCCTTGGCCCAGTCCTCGTCGGTCATCGAGATGGTGTGGCGCATCTGGTGAAAACCCGCGACGTTGATCAGTGCGTCGAGCCTGCCGAATTCCTCGACACAGCGGGCGACGGCCTGGTTGCAAGCCTCGGCGGAGGCGATGTCCACCGACGCGTACGTGCCGCCGGGTACCTCGGTGAACACCTCGGTCATCCGCGCGGCGTCGCGGGCGACGCCGAACACCGAAGCTCCCCGCTCGGCGAACAACCGCGATACTGCGGCGCCCAATCCCGACGATGCACCCGTGACCAATGCGACCTTGCCGCTCAGCTGACTCATGCCGTAGACCTTGTCAGATCCCGGCGCGTGGCCGGCTGGGAGGGATCGCGGCGAGCAGCGTGCGGGTGTAATCCTGCTCGGGCGCGGCGAACAGCTGCGCCGCCGGGCGGTACTCCACGACTTCGCCCGATCGCATCACCATCACGTCGTGACACATGCGGTGCACCACAGCCAGGTCATGCGCGATGAACAGGTAGGACAGGCCGAGGTCCCGCTGTAGCTCGGTCAACAGGTCCAGCACCCGCGACTGGATCGAAACATCAAGGGAAGCCGTGGATTCGTCGAGGATGAGCAGGTCGGGCTCGGTGGCCAGGGCCCGGGCGATGCTGACGCGCTGGCGCTGTCCGCCCGAGAGTTCGTGCGGATATCTGGACGCGAACTCCGCAGGCAGCCCGACCCGCTCGAGGAGTTCTGCCACGCGCTCCGCCCTGGCTCGGCGGCCTCTGACCAGCCGGTGCACCCGCAGGGGTTCGCCGATCGCCGCGCCCACCCGAGCGCGCGGGTTCAGCGACGCGAACGGATCCTGGAACACCAGGCTGATCCGCCGCCGCAGGTCCCGGCCGGCACCGAAGACGTCGACCCCGTCCAGGGTTGCCGTCCCCGCCGCCGGTTCGGCCAGACCGGTCAGCGCGGCGGCCACCGTGGATTTTCCCGAACCGGACTCGCCGACCAGTCCCAGCGTGGTGCCGCGCCGAATCCGAAACGACACATTCTCTACCGCGGTGACGTCGCCGTAGCGGACGTCAAGTCCGTTGACATCCAACAACACCGGGGTGTCCTCGACCTCGGTGGGACCGTCGCCGTCGATGCGGGGCCGGGCCTCGAGGAGCTCGCGGGTGTACGGGTGCTGTGGGTGGTCGAAGACGTCGAGGACGGGCGACTGTTCCACCGCCTCGCCCTCACGCAGCACCGTCACGTCGTCGGCGACCTGGCCGATGACCCCGAGATCGTGGCTGATCCACACCACCGCGGCGCCGAAGTCGCGTTGCAGGTCGGCCACCAGATCGATGATCTGGGCCTGGGTGGTGACATCGAGTGCCGTGGTCGGTTCGTCGGCGATCAGCAGTTCGGGATCGCACGCCAGCGCGATGGCGATCATCACGCGCTGCCGTTGGCCGCCCGAGAGCTGGTGGGGATAGGCGTCCAGCCGCTCGGTCGGCAGGCCGACGGCGTCGAGCAGCTCGCCGGCCCGGGCCCGGGCTTGCCGCCGGGTCATGTTGCGGTGGGTTTCGAGTGTTTCGGTGATCTGGCGCGCCAACGTCAGCAGTGGGTTGAGCGACGTGCCCGGATCCTGGAACACGAATCCGATTCGGCCACCATGGACTTGGCGCAACGTGCGGGCGGATGCCCCGACGAGTTGGGTGCCGTCGGCCAAGGTGGTGCTGCCGGTCACCACAGCGCCCGGCGCGTCGAGCAGCCCGGTGGCGGCCAGTACCGTCATCGACTTGCCGGATCCGGATTCGCCGACGATTCCGACGGTCTGCTCGCGTGCCACGTCGAACGACACCCCGCGCACGATCTCGCGGCGGCCGATCGTCACGCGTAGATCCGTCACGCTCAATACCGCAGGGGTCACTGCCTGCCCGCCCTTCTGGCCTCGATCATGGTGCGCTGCTTGGGATCCAGCACATCCCGAAGCCCGTCGCCGAACAGGTTGAACGCAAGCACCGTCACGAAGATGGCGGCACCGGGGAACACCGCCATCCACCAAGCCAGCGTGACGAAGCCCTGAGCGTCGAAGATCATCCGGCCCAGAGACGGTTGCGGTGGCTGGATGCCCAAGCCCAGGAACGACAATGACGCCTCGGCGAGGATCGCGAAGGCCAGGGACAGCGAGAGCTGAACGATCAGCGGCCCGGCGATGTTCGGCACGATGTGGCGGGTCAGAATGTAGCCGTCGCCCGTGCCCATGGTCCGGGATACCGCGACGAATGGTTCGACGCGCACGCTCAGTGTGCTGGCCCGCGCGACGCGCGCGAAGATCGGCGTGTAGACGACACCGATGGCGAGCATGGTGGTGGTGATGCCCGGCCCCAGGATCGCCACGATGGCCAGCGCGAGCAACAACACGGGGAATGCGAACATCACGTCGACGACCCGCATCACGACAGCGTCCACCCAGCCGCTGCGATAGCCGGCGACCACCCCGATCGTCACCCCGACGACTGCGGCGAACGCCACGCTCACCACCGCGACCCGCATCGATGCCTGCACCGCCACCAGCACGCGCGACAACACGTCACGGCCGAGCTCGTCGGTGCCGAACCAGTGCGATCCGCTGGGCGGCTGCAGCGCATCGGGCACGTCGATGTCGTTGATGCCGAACGGGGTGATCCACTGCGCGGCGACCGCGATGACCACGACGGCCAGCAGCACGACGGCACTGATCGCGGTCACAGGATTGGACAGCAGCAGCCGCCAGGAGGAGACCCGACCCTCGGTGACTGTCATGACAGCCGGATCCTCGGGTCGACCACCGCGTACAACACGTCGACAATCAGGTTGATCAGCAGGAACAACACCGCGATGAGCAGCACCGCACCCTGGATGACCGGATAGTCGCGGGCCGCAACGGAATTGAACACGAGCCGACCCAGCCCCGGCCAGGCGAACACCACCTCGACGACGATGACCCCGCCGAGGATGGTGGCCAGCTGGATACCGGTGATGGTCAGCACCGGTAGCAGCGCATTGCGCACGATGTGGCGAAACGTGATCACCGGTGGCGCAAGGCCTTTCGATTTCGCGGTGCGCACGTACCCCATGGCCGTGACCTCCAGGACCGCCGACCGCACGTAGCGGGTCATGATCGCGGCGGCGACCAGTCCCACCGTGAGCCCGGGCAGGATGATGTGCCGCAGCCAGCCACCCGGGTCGCTGAACAGCGGGCGGTATCCCGACGTCGGCAGCCAGCCCAGCGTCGACGCGAAGACCCCGATCAGCAGGATGCCCATCCAGAAATCGGGAATGGACACGCCGAACTGGCTGGCTATGCGCACGATCGCGTCGCTGGCCCTGCCTTCGTGCAGGGCCGACCAGATGCCGGCAGGCAAGGCGATCAGCAGGGCGATGCCGATGCCGACCAGGCCAAGTGACACCGTGGCCGGAAGTCGTTCCAGCAGTGTGACGGTCACCGGGTCACCGTTGCGGAAACTGACCCCCAGGTTCCCGGTGAATGCCGAGCCGAGGTAGGTGAAGAACTGCTCGACGATCGGCCGGTCCATCCCACTGGCCGAGCGCAGCGCCGCATAGGCCTCAGGGGTGTAGCGCGTGCCCAGCGCGATCCGGACCGGATCACCGGGCACCAGGTGCGCCAACGCGAACACCACGATCAGCACGCCGACGAGCACCACCGCGGAGTGCAACAGACGCCGTGCCAGGAACACCACGACCGGATGATCGGCTGCCAACTTGCCCACATTCATGTCGTCCCACCCCGATTCAGGCTTGCGCTGCGGAACCGGACGGCTCCGTCGCGCCGCGCGTCGTACCCCGACAGATTCGTTGCCCACGCCTCGATCACCGACGGGTTGTACAGGTAGATGTAGCTGACCTCGTCGGCGATGCGGGTTGCCGCCCTGGCGTAGATGGATTTTCGGGTGGCGACATCGGTCTCGACCCGCCCGGCGTCGAGGAGTTGGTCGACCTCGGGATCGGAGAACTTCTGCGCATTGCTGGTGCCGCCGGAATGGTGCTGGGCGTAGTAGAAGTCGTCAGGGTCGATGTTGCCGAGCCAGCCCATCATCAACATGTCGAAATGCCCGTTGTTCTGTTCGTCGAGCCAGGTGGCGAAGTCGACCGGGCGGATGTGCACTGTGATACCAAGCGGGGCAAGGTTGTCCGCGATGATCTGGGCGGCAGTCACGGTCTCGGGATACTCGCTGGTGACCAGCATGTCGAGGTCCTTCGGTGCGCCACCCGCCTCCTGCAGCAGACGTTTCGCTTCATCGAGATCGTGGCGGTAGCGGTGATAGTCGGTGTACCACGCGTTGCCCTGCGGGATGGCGAGCTGGTTGGTGGTCGCGGTGCGGTACGTGGTGGCCGCGGTGATCGAATCCCGGTCGATCGCATAGGCGATGGCCTGCCTGACCCGGACATCGTTCCACGGCTTGCGGGCTTCGTTGAGCGCCAGGTACCAGTAATCATTGCTGGGTGTGACCGCGAGATGCAGCGAATCGTCTTCGCGCAGTTCGCTGACGCGTTGCGGGGGAATCGAATCGGTCCAGTCGACTTCACCGGCCTGCAGTGCCGAGAGTGCGGTCGACGGTTCGGAGATGAACCGGAACGTCACCCCGGCCACCGGGGGTGCTCCGGCCCAGTAGCGCGGGTTGGCCTTCAACGTGATGGAGTCGCCGCTCTTGCGTGACACGAACGAGAACGGCCCGGTGCCGATCGGATGCGTGGCGATCTGCCCGCTTTCGACGTTGTTGCGTTGCACGATCGCCATGCCCTTGAAGCCACCGAGATTGGTCAGCAGATTGGGCGTCGGATGTTTGACGGTGATCCGCACGGTCGCGGGATCCACCGCGCCGACTGCGGCGACCGCGCTGAACTTGTCCGCGTTGGTCAGCTTCTGGTCGATGATGCGCCGATACGAGTACACGACGTCCTCGGCGGTCAGTGGGCTGCCGTCGTGCCAGGTCACCTCGGGGCGCAGGTGAAACGTCCAGGTCAACTGGTCGGGGCTGACCTCCCACGACGTTGCCAGCGCCGGTCCCATCTGCAGATTCGCGTCCGGTTCGACCAGCGTGTCGAACACGTTCTCCAGCACCTCGAACGAGAAGTACGCACTGGTCCGCTGCGGGTCGAGTTGGTCGGGCTCACCGGCGATGGCGGCGATCAGATAGCCCGACGCCTCGCCGCCGAGGTCGACGCGGCTGCCGGCCGAGCAGGCCGACAGTACGAGCGCCAGGACGGCTGTCACCGCGCTCAACGTTCTCACCACTGGTCGTGTGGTCACGATCTCTCCAGGATCACCGCGGGCGATCCGTCAGTACGCTCACCCGCTGGGGCCGTCGCCGGGCCCGACCGAAACGTCGGTGGACCATACCGGTGACGACGCTGATGAAGACTGCGATACTCACCCATTGTGACCTTCAAGCGCACGGCTGCCGCGACCGCCCTGGCCTGGACCCTCGGAATCGGACTCAGCCTGGGGTTTGCCGGCCCGGCTCAGGCGGACCCCGTGATGCAGGGTGTCTACACCTACACCCAGGACGGACTCGACCCGCAGACCTTCACGGTGTACCCGTCGTGCGTGCCGGTGGTCGGGGATCTGCGCGAGCCGCTGGAGCTGGCGGTGGCGTGCCGGTTGCACGTCGCGACGAGCTCCGAGCTCAAGGGCGGAGATGCCCGGTTGACGGGCGGGCTGTGGACATATTCGACGACGACGGCCGAGGGCATGCAGTGTCCCGATGGCAGCTGGGCCCCGACCACCGAGGTCTACAAATTCGATGACGTGGCGATGACGGGTACGCGATCGGTGTTCCACAATGCGGTCTGCGGACTGCAGCCCGGCGAGCAGAGCGTGCCGTTCAAGCTGGCGTACAAAGAGCCGTTGCCCATGCCGGTCAAGGTCTATCCGCTGGACTGCGAGCCCTGGGGCTTGCGGTTGTGCACGTGAGTGTCGGCGGGGGTGCCGGTCGCCCGTTGCAAGGCGACCAGACTCCGGCACTGCCGATGCTCAACGGCAAGGCCGTCGACCTGACGGGTCCGGGCCGCACCGACCAATTCGGGGTGACGGCAACCGATCTCGGTGCCTCGGTGGTGGCCCCCAACGGCAAGTTGGTCTCGGTGTTCGGTGATACCTTCTCGGGCCCCATGGTGGGGCAGGGTGATTGGCGTTCCCCGGTGGCGCTGATCGGCAGCGGCGACGCCGATCACGAGATCGTCTACGAGCGCGCGGCCGGACCGGATCCCAACTATGCGCATCAGCTGTGGTTCTACATCCACGACGACGCGTCGAGCGGATGGAGCCGTGGCGGCATCAGTACCGTGATCCCGTCGGATCTGCTGCGGGTAGGGGATTCGATCTATCTGCACGCCATCGTCAACCATGGCTTCGGCAATGTGATGTGGACCGAGATCTGGCGCTCGGACGACAGCGGTGTCTCGTGGACCCACATGGGGGAGCAGGCCAAGTTCCCGGGCGATCTGCAGGGCGGCTACGCGCAGTGCTGGTCGTGGGATTACGATCCCGACGACGGCTGGGTTTACGTGGTGGCCACCGGGTTTCAGCGCAACAAGGGCATCATCCTGATGCGGGTGCGTCCCGACCAGATCGGGCAGCGTTCGCAGTACAGCTGCTGGGGTTTCACGAACGGCAGCTGGGGCTGGGGTCAACAGAGCACGCCGATCACGCCGCCCGCAGAACAGTGGGGCGAGTTGACATTCCGCCGGGTGGCAGCCGGAACATGGGTTCTCGGCGGGTTTTTGGCGTCGCAGTACGCGCTGGGCTACCGCGTCGTCAACTCGCCGGTGGCCAACATGTACACCACGCCGCTGCAGATCCCGGTCGTCGGCTCATCGTGGGCCGACGAGGACCCCGCCGACAGCAGGGTGGCCCAGCTCTACGGTGGCTACCTGCTGCCGGGCTCCCGCTTCGACGTGCAGGGCGGCGTCGGCCTGGTGGTGTCCCAGTGGCGCACCGATACCGGATGGCCTTACCGGGCAATGCAATTCAAGGCCCAGCTCAGGGATACCAGCCAGGCACCCCGGCCGGCGGATCCGATCAACCTTTAGCTCAGGCGGTGAACCCGCCGTCGACGTTCCAGTTCGCCCCGGTCACGAAGCCGGATTCGGAGCCCGCCAGGAAGCTCACCACCGCTCCGATGTCGGACGTGTCGCCGTAGCGGCCGAGTGCGGTGGACTGCCTTATGGAATCGGCGAATTCGCCCTCGTCGGGGTTCAGGTCGGTGGCTATCGGGCCGGGCTGCACGTTGTTGACGGTGATACCGCGCGGACCGAGATCGCGGGCCAGCGCCCGGGTCAGTGAGGACACCGCGCCCTTGGTCATCGCGTACACCGAAAGTCCCGCCACGGGCACCCGGTCGGCGTTGATGCTGCCGATGTTGATGATTCGCGAGCCCTCGCCGAGATGGCCGACCGCGCTGCGGATCGCGGCATAGACACCGCCGATGTTGATCGCGACCAGCCGGTCGAACTGCTCCTGCGGAAATTCTTCGATCGGTGCGATGTAGGCGGTACCGGCATTGTTGACCAGGACGTCGAGACCGCCGAGAGCTGCCACTGTCTGCTCGACCGATGCGGCGACCTGTACAGGATCGGCGCTGTCGGCCTGGATGGCCACCACCTTGCCGCCGTCCGCGGTCACTTCGGCGACCAGCTTGTCGGCCTCGGCTGCCGAGGCCGCGTAGGTGAAGCCCACGTCGGCGCCGTCGGCGGCCAGTCTGCGCACGATCTGTGCGCCGATTCCGCGGGAACCGCCGGTTACCAGTGCGCGGCGGCCGGTCAGGGGTGCTGAGCTCATGGGATTTTCCTTCCGGAATGTTTTTCGAACCGGTTGGTTACTAAGTACGCTGAGGTCAAGGCGCAGGTGCGGGTAATGATTCCCGCTGTGACCGGTATCACAGCAGGGCGGGAGGCAGGTTCGCGATGGCGATAGGCAGGCCCCGGGAGTTCGATCCCGAGCAGGTCGAGGACGCCGCGATGAAACTGTTCTGGGAACACGGCTACGACTCGGTGTCCATCAGCGATCTGACCGCAGCCACCGGTGTGAACCGCCGCAGCATCTACGCCGAATTCGGCTCCAAGGAACAACTTTTCGAACGGGCACTGCAGCGCTACGTCACCGGCCCCGGCGGTTACGCCGCCGAGGCCTTGACCCGCGCGACTGCCCGCGACGTTGCCGAGGCGATGGTCCACGGTGCCGCGGACGCGACCACCGGCGAGCCCCGAGGTTGCCTGCTGGTCGGGAACGGTGAGGGGCTCGCCGAGCGGCGCTGTGCCGACGTGCAAGACATCGCCAGGCGATTCGACGCCGCGGTGGCCACCGGCGAACTGGCAGACGTTGACACCATGTTGCTGGCCCGGTGGATCTCGGCTGTGTGTCAAGGGATTTCGGTGCAGGCGCGCAGCGGCGCGAGCCGGGCCGAGTTGCATGCGGTGGCGGATTTGGCGCTGGCCGGCTGGCCCGGAACCGGCCCGCGCACATGATATCTGTGCATATGGTGATGCGGTGACGAAGCGAGTGGTGGTCTGGGGCACCGGTTTTGTGGGCAGCATGGTGATCGCCGAGATCGTCAAGCATCCACTGTTCGAACTGGTCGGTGTCGGGGTCAGCAACCCCGACAAGGTCGGCCGCGACGTCGGCGACATCTGCGGGCTCGGCGCCCCGATCGGAGTGGCCGCGACCGACGATGTCGATGCGCTCATCGCGCTGAGGCCTGACGCGCTGGTCCACTACGGCCCGACCGCCGCGCATGCCGACGCCAACATCGACCTGATCACCCGGTTCCTGCGGGCAGGCATCGACGTCTGCTCGACGGCGATGACGCCCTGGGTGTGGCCGAAGATGCACCTCAACCCACCGAACTGGATCGAGCCTGTCACCGAGGCCTGTGAGGCGGGTGGGTCGTCATGCTTCACCACCGGGATAGACCCCGGGTTCGCCAACGACCTGTTTCCGATGACGCTGATGGGTCTGTGCTCGGAGATCCGACGGGTCCGGGCGTCGGAACTGTTGGACTACACCAACTACACCGGCGACTACGAGTTCGAGATGGGCATCGGCAGGCCGCCCGAACACCGGGCGTTGCTGGAAACTCCCGACATCCTCGTATTCGCTTGGGGCGCAACCGTTCCGATGATCGCCTACGCAGCGGGCATCGAACTCGACGCCATCACCACAACCTGGGACAAGTGGATCACCCCCGATGAACGCAAGACCGCCAAGGGGATCATCGCGCCCGGCAACGTGGCCGCGGTTCGGTTCACCATCAACGGTGTGTACCGCGGCGAGACCCGCATCCAACTCGAGCACGTCAACCGCATCGGCCTGGACGCCGCGCCGGACTGGCCGTCGGGCAACGACAACGACGTGTACCGCGTCGACATCGACGGCACACCCAGCATTTCCCAGGAAACCGCGTTCCGGTTCACCGACGGTTCGGGTCGCGATGCGGCCGCGGCGGGCTGCCTGGCCACCGGCCTACGTGCGCTAAATGCTGTCCCCGCAGTCAATGATCATTTGCCAGGATGGGTGACACCGCTGGACTTACCGCTCATCACAGGTTGCGGCAATATTCGCTGAGTAACATTCGCCCCGTTAACTGAGATGCACTACCGGATAGTGCTCTCTCGAGACGGGGTGACATGGCTGACGGAATTGGGCTGTCGGTTGGTGCGACCAACCTGACGGCGGTGGTGGTGGGCAGGACCGCGGTGACGCGCTCACCTGTGCTGACGCTCTATCCGCATCGCCCATCCGAGGTCGGGGTGCCCAGCGAGAACCCCAACCTCAACGAACGGGGGCTGATCCTCACCGACTTCGTCGACCGCGTCGGGGACCCGGTGGGCATCCTGGCCCCCGACGGCTCGTCCCATCGCGGCGAGGTGCTCGTCGCCGACGCGCTGGGCGCGCTGCTGCACACCCTCACCCGCGGCGGGCCCGCGGCTGACCCGATCGCCATCACGCACCCCGCACACTGGCGGCCCAACCAGGTCGCGGCGCTGCGCACCGCCCTTGATGCGGTCCCGGAGTTCCAGGGCGCGGCCTCACCCACGGTGCTCTCGGACGCAACGGCGGCGCTGACCGCTCTGCAGGACAAGCCCGGGGTGCCTACCCGCGGCGTGATCGCGCTGTGCGATTTCGGCGGTACGGGCACCAGCATCACGCTCGCCGACGCCGGTAACGGCTACCAGCCGATCGCCCCGACGGTCCGGCATTCCGATCTGTCGGGTGACCTCATCGACCAGGCGTTGCTCACGCACATCGTCAACGAACTGTCGTCGGCGGGCACCATCGACCTGGCGAGCACGTCGGCGATCGGCTCACTCGGCCGGTTGCGCAGTGAGTGCCGCCGCGCCAAGGAACGGTTGTCCACCGAGTCGGTGACCTCGTTGACCGCCGAACTGCCGGGCCATCGCAGTGACGTCAGGCTGAACCGCCGTGAGCTCGACGACGCCATGCAGGCGCCGCTGAACGAATTCGTCGCGGTTCTGCAGGACACCGTGGACCGCGCCGGATTGCGGCCCGGGGATCTCGTCGCTGTCGCCACCATCGGCGGAGGGGCCAGGATCCCGGCCATCACTACCGCGCTGTCGCAGAGTTTGCGGGTGCCGGTGATCACCGGGGCTCAACCCGAGCTGACCGCGGCCATCGGATCGGGCATCACAGCGGTGCGCGGCACGGTCGAGGAAAGCATGACCGCGCTGGCACCCGCGTCGGCAGCCGCGCCGCTCACGCAGGCGGCCGCGGTGGTGGCCCCCGAACCGCCGCCGGCCCCGCAAGCGCTGGCCTGGTCGGACGCCGCCGACGTGCCCGATGTCGCCCCGGCCACCGAGCTGGGCTATGCCGAACCCGAGCCCGCCCGCATCGGGCTCACCAGCGCGCGGCCGCAGCTGGAATTCGGCGAGGCCGAGCTCACCGACCACGACCGGGTCGCCGCACTGCCGTGGTACCGCAAACCCGCGCTGCTGGCGGGCGCCGGAGGCGCGGTGGCACTCGTCGCCGTCGTGGCCGTGCTCCTGCTGACCCACCAAGGCTCGGACAAGAGCCCGGCACCGGCATCAACGTCGACGGGGATGACCACCACGTCGGCGCCCGCGCAGGCACCGGCGCCAGGAGCGCCCGCCGGCGCGTCGGCACCTGAGCAGCAACAGCAGCAGGCTCCGCAGACGGTCATCGAGCAGGCCCCGGCGCAGACGGTGACGCAGACCGCGCCACCGCCCCCCGCGGATGCGCCACCCCCGCCTCAGACGCCCGACGCGCCACCGCCCGCGACCGACACCCCCACGACCGCAGCGCCTGCGACGACCGACACGCCGACCAGTGCGGCTCCGTCGACGCCGACCCAGACGCCGTGGACCCCCGCGGCGCCGTACCCGACCATCCCGGGTCTGCCGTGGGTGCCTGCTCCCGGCGGCGGGCACGGCCACGGCGGCTAGCGATCAACCGAAGGACTCGAACGCGTCGAGGACTTCGGGGGAGTAGACGATCGACGGCTCGATCGCCGCGGTCGTCTTGAGAGTCGTCACCAGCGCGGCTGCCGCGAGTTCGACGAGAGCGTCGGCGTCGATGTCCCGATGGGTGATGCGATCGATCATCATCTCGTCGAGATATCCGACCCAGCCGTGCATGGCCGCGCGCAGAACCGGCGGGATCGGGTCAGCGATGCCCAGCGCCAACAGGATTCGTTGCGCACCGATCCAGCGCAGGCGCTCGACGGCCTCTTGGTGTTCGGTGTCGGCGCCCAACGCGCCGCGCAGCAGCGCGACGAAACTGCCGGAGTACGAGTCGATATAGGCGATATGGCTGCGCAATGCGTGGCGCAGCTGGTCCACGAGCGTGCCATCCGCCGGCGGCAGGCTCAGCTGGACAGCTGCGATCTCCTCTGCGATCTCGTTCATGACCGCGAGGTAGAGCCCACGCTTGTTCTCGAAATGGTGCGCGATCAGCCCGTAGGCCACGCCGGCGTTCTTGGCCACCTCCGATGTGGTGACCCGGTCGTATGGGCGGGTGGCGAACAGGTGTCGGGCCGCGTCGATGATCGCCTGACGCCGGTCGGCGACGGCCGGTTTGGCAGACATCGGTTCAGGCTAACGGGGTTGTTCGGCTTGGGTTTGCAGTTCGAGGGCTCCGCGGGTGTTCACGCGTCTGCCGGCGATCGCTGCGACCAGGCGGCCGATGGCCGGGATCTCCAGTGGCAGCAGCGAGTACCGGGGATACACCACCCGGGCGTCGCCCTGTTGCAGCGCGCGGACGACGGCCGCTGCCGTGGCCTCCGGGGGTACCGGCGGCAGGGTTGTGGGAGCCGTTGTCTTCCAAGGGAGTTCGTCGATATCCCGGAGCGCGGTGTCGGTGGCGCCGGGTACCACTTCGAGCACCCGAAGTGGAGTTTCGGCGAGTTCCAGTCGCAGGGATCGCGTGGCCTGGGCGAGGGCGGCTTTGGATGCGGCGTAGTACCCGAGCAGCGGCAGTGGCACGGCTTGCACTGTCGAGGTGACGTTGACGATCGTGCCGCGCCCCGCGGCGTGCATCGCCGGCAGCACTGCGGCGGTCAGCGCGAGCGGGGACCACAGGTTCACTTCGAAGATTGCGCGGGCCGCAGCCGTATCGGCCACCACGGACTGTGCGCCGGTCAGGTTGGCACCCGCGTTGTTGATCACGACGTCGACCACGCCGTCGAGCGCGGCGATGGCGTCGCGACCGAGGGTGGCGGCAGCACCGGGTTCGGCCAGATCGGTCGGCATCACGATCGGCCGGGGCTGCCCTGACGGGGCGATCTGATCGGCGAGCTCGTCGAGCAGATCGTGGCGTCGGGCCGCCAGCACGAGTGTGGCACCCCGGGCTGCCAGTGCCAGGCTCAGTTCTCGACCGATGCCGCTCGATGCGCCTGTCACAATAATTCGCTTGCCGCGCAGGTTCATTCGTTGCCTTCGCATGAGTGTCGCCGTTCTTGCTGTCGGTCCACTTCCGCTTGCCGCCACTTTCACCGTCGCACATTGATTGATAATCAGTCAAGACATCCGGTCGTCTCAGCCGGGCCTGCTCTGGCGTCCGGCCCGATTGCCGACCACTATGGGTGCGTGCGGCACAACGGGCATCAACACGAAATCGGAGTCGACGGTCTGATGCTGATGCGGGCCGGCCGATGAGCACGAGCACCGGTGCGCAGGTGGTCATCGCGCGGTTGCTCGCCGCGGGAGTCGACGTGTGCTTCGCCAATCCGGGCACCTCGGAGATGCACTTTGTCGCGGCACTCGACTCGGCGCCGGAGATGCGGCCCGTGCTGTGCCTGTTCGAAGGCGTGGCCACAGGGGCGGCCGACGGCTATGCGCGCATCGCTGCGCGGCCGGCCGCCACGCTGCTGCACCTCGGACCGGGCATGGCGAACGGTCTGGCCAATCTGCACAACGCGCGACGCGCCTTCAGTCCGGTCGTCAACATCGTCGGCGACCATGCGACGTACCACAAAACCCTCGACGCCCCACTGGAATCCGACATCGAGGCGTTGGCCGAATGGACCAACGGATCTGTGCACCGGCCCGCGACGCCCGACGAGATTGCCGCAGCCGTCGACAGCGCTGTCCACAGCGCGACCGGTGAACCCGGCCGCGTGGCCACGGTGATCCTGCCCGCGGATTTCTCGTGGGGCCCAGCGGAGGCCGGCGTGCCGGTGCCGGCACAACGGCAACCTGCGGCCGCTGCGATGCCGATCGAGGCCGCAGCGGCGCTGCTACGTGAACGCGGCGCGCACGCGCTGTTGCTGCTCGGAGGCGCGGCCAACTCCGCGGAAGGGCTGATCGCGGCGGCGCGCATTGCGGCCACGACCGGAGCGCGGGCGCTCGTCGAGACCTTCCCGGCCCGCGTGGCCCGTGGACGCGGCGTGCCGCATTTCGACCGGTTGGCCTACCTCGGCGAGCAGGCGGCCGAACAACTCTCGGGCACAACGGATCTGATTCTCGTCGGGGCACGTTCGCCCGTCACGTTCTTCGCATATCCGGGCAAGCCGGGCGACCTCGTACCGCCCGGGACGACCGTGCATGCCGTGGCCCCCAGTGACCTGGAGAAGCTGGCCGATCACCTCGGAGCCGCGCCCTATGTCGACAACCCCGCTGAGCTCGCCGCACTGCCCAGTGGTCCGCTCAACGCGCAGAACTGGGCCCAGGTGATCGCCACGCTGCTACCCGAGGACGCGATCATCTCCGACGAGGCGAACACCAGCGGCTTCTTCCTGCCCACCGCGACTGCGGGTTCGGCATCCCACGACCTGCTGACGCTGACCGGTGGTGCGATCGGCCAAGGACTCCCGGTCGCTGTCGGTGCCGCCGTTGCCGCGCCGCACCGGCCCGTGATCGCGCTGCAGGCCGACGGCAGTGCGCTCTACACCATCTCGGCGCTGTGGACCATGGCCCGCGAGCGGCTCGACGTCACCGTCGTCATCCTCAACAACCATGCCTACGCGATCCTGCAACTGGAACTGCAGCGCGTCGGCGCGGCAGCAGCCGGTGAGCAGTCCCGCTCGCTGCTCGACCTCGGCCGCCCGGACATCGACTTTGTCGCCATCGCACAGGGATTCGGGGTTCCTGCCACGCGGGCGACCACCGCCGAGGAGCTCGCCGAGCAGTTCCGCGCCGCGCTCGCCGAGCCGGGCCCGCACCTGATCGACGCTGCGGTGCCAGGCTTGTCGGGCTAGCTCTTCAGTCGTTTGTGCAGGACCACCTCGGCCAGCGGGATCCGCATCTGTTGCGGGGCGGCGGCCAGCCGGGCAGCCACGCCGGCCTCGAGCCGGTCGAAGAACACCGCGTGGCGGCGTGCGTCGTCGAGCGCTTTGGCCAGCGCGCCGAACAAGGCGAACCGGCAGAACGCGGCCCACTGGGCGCCGAAAGCCCTTGCGTCATGGTCGGTGCGGTACTGATTGAAGAATCGGTCCTCGGCGTCGAACACCTCGAGATGCTCGATGGAGAGCCGTTCGAGACGGCCGGAGGGTGCGAACGGGGCCGCGAAATCCGCTGCGGCGCGGCCCATGACGGGCAGCGACATCCGATGCTGCTCGTCGCTGCTGATGACTGCGTCGGCGACGAGCTCCCGCAGCGTGTCGGTGAGGGCGGACAGCAGTGGGCGATAACCGAAGTCGCCGTCCTCGGCGAGTCCCATCGTCAGCACCACGAGTTTGCCGCCGGGACACAGCTCGCGACCCCGGAAGGCCACGAACTCGTGCCAGTCGAACGCCGCCTGCCGCGTATAGGCGGCGCGCACGTGGCTGTCGGCGCTGTAGGCGACCGCGATGTGATCGCCCACTGGCATCGGGACCCGCCCCAGCCACTGAATCGACCACGCCGACCAGCCCAGGTTGATGCTGTTGGACGGCAGGATCTGGCTGTAGTACGACCGGCCCACCGCGGAGCTGAACGCCGCCGCGTCGGTACGCAGATAGGAGGCCGGGTCATCCGCGAGCGTGCGGAACAGCGTGGTGAAATCGTTGTCCGGGGTGTCGGTGTGCGTCACCAGCACCGAATGTTCGGGGCGGGTGCGCCCCCGCAGCACGCTGACCGCGTTCGCGAGCGCGAGCAGGCCATTGTGCCCGGTACCCGCACCGTAATCGGCGACGACGATCGGCTGCGGCGGGCTCGGCAGCGGCACGGTGCGAGCGGCCTCCGCGAAAAGTGCGATCGCCGAACTCAATCCGGCTGCCTGCAACCGGGAACTCGGTGGCTGCTTTCGATCATCGCCGGGATCCGGGCGCACGACGAAGCTGGATTCCGGCATGTCTAACTCCGTCGCCACCGCAGCAACAGTCCGATGAGTAGTCCCACGACGAAAATGATGACCAAGATCGACCACATCGGCGACTCGACGGTCACCCACAGCACGTGCACCCGGACCCGGTCACGGTTCTGCGCGACGAAGAGCGCGGCCAGCGCCACGAGGATCAGCGCCACCCAGTACCGCATCGCCAACCGGCGCACCGGCCCGACCGACGGGTTCGCTTCGGTCTCGTCGCGAGGCATGCCACGACGGTAGTCGTTGCTGCGGCGACCATGGCACACTTCCCGCTATGAGCAGCCGGCGAATCGCGGCACCGATGGTGGCCGCCGCGATCGTGTCCCTGGTGGTCGGGGTCATCGGGTTCATCGTGGCCCTGGTCCTCAACGCGTTCGTACTCGACGAGTACGACGCGTACGGAGAGGTGCCGATCCCAGGATCGGGCACGGTCCAGTTGCCCGCCGGTGAGGTCACCATCAGCTTCCACACGCTCACCACGGGGTCGGGCGGGGGCGTGCCTGTGCCGAGTTTGAAACTACAGCTCGTTCCCCCGGAAGGGTCGCCCGAGCCGGTCGTCACCGAAAGTCCCGGCGGCACAACGACGGTGAACAATGACGCTCGGGTCCGGGTATGGGTGGCTCAGGTGGCCGAGGCCGGAAGCTATCACGTGGTCACCGACGGCGACGTGAACGGTTACATCAGTCCGCGGCTGGCGTTCGGTCACGGCAGTCAGTACGGCTGGGTGGTGTGGTTGTTCGTCGGGTTGTTCGTGCTTGGCCTCGTCGAACTCGTGGTCGCCCTCTGGTGGTCGGCGCGGACAGCGAAGCGGCCCCGCCCCGTCGGACCGCAGGAATTCCCGGTCTTCGGAACGGCGGATGCGCCGACGTACACGTCGCAGAGCTATGTTCCCGCACCGCCGAGCTATCCACCCACCGATCAGGGCGTGCGCCTCGAACAGCTGAAGACGCTGGCGGCGCTGCGTGATTCGGGTGCGCTGACCGACGCCGAGTTCAAGGCCGAGAAGCGCCGCATCCTCGACAGCTGACCGTCACGCCGCCCGCGACGCCAACCGCGACCGGTCGAACCGACCCGCAGGCACGAACCGGCCGAGCACCGCTTCGGCAGGTTCTCCGGCGAAATCGGCGATCAACTCGTACGCCGCTTGCTGGGAGGTGAGTCGCTCCACCGGCGTCGGATCATCCAGCAGACCAAAGAGTTTCGACGCGAACCGGTCGCTGGAGCTCGCCGCTGCGAAGAACAGGTTGCCGTACTCCGCGAACTCGGGATCCGACAGGAAGAGCCGAGTGACCAGCTGGGCAGCGCGAGCACGGTGTCGGTAGAAGTCCTCGAACGCTGTTGTCAGCCATGCGGTGTCGAACGGGCCGTCGTGTGCCGCGGCCTTGCGTACCAGTGCCGCGGCCTGCACGAGGCCGCCCTGCGCGCCCTGCCCGGCGATCGGGTCGTACGCCACCGCGGTGTCGCCCAGCGCCGCGACCGCATGCCCGCCGGCCGTGTGGCCGACCCCCGAGCGCACCACCTGGGTGACCCCGCCGGTCAACCACGAATGCGGGTCGTCGTCGATCACCGTCAATTCGCTGACCTCGGGCAGATCCCAGTCGATGTAGTCGCGGTGCAACTCGGTGATGGTTCGCAGTGCTGATTTGGCGCTGTCAACCCCGGCGAACCGGCGGTCCCAGTCGCTGTCCGGCTGGGCCCAACCGAGGAAAGCCCAGGACGGACCAGCGTCCTTGTGCAGATACGGACCCAACCACGAGTCGCCTTGATCGCTGATGACGGTGAAGGCGCTGTGTCTGCCGCCTGCAGCGCTGCGGTGCGCGAAAACCTCTGGCCCGTAGGGCAGTCCGGTTACCGTCAGGGCCAGCAGCCTGCGCTGCGGACGGTCGTACACCGTCCGCTCGGGATTGATCGGGAACAGTGACGAGAGTCCACCGCGGCCCGTCGCCACCAGGGTGAGGTCGGCGCCGGCAGCGATGCCGTCGAGGCGGGCCGGGTCGATCGTGTCGACGACGAACCTCCCACCGCGCTGCTGGAACAGGGTGAGCCGGTCGTCGGCCTTGAGTCGGGTGTCGACTGCGACCCCGACGAAGCCGTCGAACGACGCATCGAACGCGACCTCCTCGGGACGAGCCGGATCAGAACCGTTGACCACCCGCACGCTCTGGCCGGTCGAGGTCGGAGCGGTGGCCAGGTAAGTGTTGAGGCCAAGGCTCTCCTCGGCGCGCTGGGCTGTGCCGAAGATCAGCGCCGTCCCGGTCGCCGGCACGGCGTCGCGAAGGCTGCGCTGATCCCGGTCGCTGTACAACGTGACGTCAAACCCGTTGTCCAACAAACCCAGTGCGGCAGTAACCCCGGTCTGGCCGGCTCCGATGATGGCAGCGGAGCGCCCGCTCGATGTCGTCATGGCACCGACTATGGGCGCACCGCCGCTCGGCGTTAAGCAACAGGCTCAGCGTGATCGCAAAGCCTCACCGGCTCGTCCCTCGCCGGTGCATCGTCAGTGGCCGCGCGCCACCCAGTCGTCATAATTCACGATCTCACCGCCGATGGTGGTGGTGTCACCGTGTCCGGTGTAGACCACGGTCTCTCCGGGCAGTGCGCCGAGCCTTGTGCTGATGGACTCCAGGATGGTCGGAAAATCGGAGTAGGAGCGCCCGGTGGCACCGGGGCCGCCCTGGAACAGCGTGTCGCCGGAGATCACGGCGCCCAGCTCGGGTGCAGACCAGCAGACCGAGCCGGGGGAGTGTCCGGGGGTGTGCAGGGCATGCAGTTCGATACCGCCGACTCGCAGTACCTGATTGTCGGCGACGGGACGGAACTCGTTGTCCGGGTGGATTTCTCGCCACAGCATCTCGTCAGCGGGGTGCAGCAGCACCGGCGCGTCCAGGGCCTTGGACAGTTCGGGTGCGACGGTGATGTGGTCGTTGTGCCCGTGGGTGCACACGACCGCGACCACGTTGCGTCCGTTGACGGCGTCGATGATGGGGGCGGCGGTGTGGGCGGCATCGAAGACCACGACGTCGGTGTCGTCGCCGACGAGCCAGATGTTGTTGTCGACGTCCCAGGTGCCGCCGTCGAGGGAGAAGGTACCGGAGGTGACCACTCGCTGGATCGCGCTCATGGCGCTCATAGTACGACCACCGATCGCAGCACCTGACCGCCGTGCATCTTTGCGAAGGATTCTTCGACGGCGTCGAGGCTTATGCGTTCGGTGACGAACTTCTCCAAGGGCAGGCGGCCCTGCAGATAGAGGGATATCAGGGTGGGGAAGTCGCGCTCGGGTAGGCAATCGCCATACCACGAGGACTTCAATGATCCACCGTGGGAGAAGAAGTCGATCATCGGCATATCGAGCCTCATGTCGGGCGTCGGGACACCGACCAGCACCACGGTGCCGGCAAGATCGCGGGCGTAGAACGCCTGCTTCCAGGTTTCGGGGCGGCCGACCGCGTCGATCACGACGTCGACGCCGAAGCCGTCGGTGAGGTCCTGGATGGTTTCGACTGGGTCGAGTTCTCGGGCGTTGATGGTGTGGGTTGCGCCGAAGTCGCGGGCCCAGTTCAACTTCGCGTTGTCGGTGTCGACGGCGATGATGGTCTTGGCGCCGACGAGGTTTGCGCCGGCGATGGCGGCATCGCCCACTCCGCCGCACCCGATGACGGCGACGGTGTCGTTGCGCGTGACCGCCCCGGTGTTGATGGCGGCGCCGATGCCTGCCATGACACCGCAGCCGAGCAGCCCGGCGACAGCAGGGTCAGCGGCAGGGTCCACCTTGGTGCATTGACCTTCGGCCACCAGAGTCTTGTCGGCGAAGGCGCCGATGCCCAGGGCGGGCGTGAGTTCGGTGCCATCGGTGAGTGTCATCTTTTGCTTCGCATTGTGGGTGTCGAAACACAGATGGGGGCGGCCGCGCTTGCACGCGCGGCATTCCCCGCACACCGCGCGCCAGTTGAGTATCACGAAGTCGCCGGCGGCGACGTGGGTGACTCCCTCACCCACCGACTCGACGACGCCTGCGGCCTCGTGTCCGAGCAGAAAAGGGAATTCGTCGTTGATACCGCCTTCCCGGTACGTCAGATCGGTGTGACAGACCCCACAGGCCTGGATGGCCACCACGACCTCGCCAGGACCGGGATCCGGTATGACGATGTCGACCAACTCGACGGGAGCTTTGGCGCTACGGGCGATGACGCCACGGACAGTCTGGCTCATGCCCATAACGTAGTACTTAGGGAACCGAACCGTCGGCCGCATGCGCACCTTCGCGATACCGTTGGTTGTGGTCGACGATCGAACCGAACTCCTCGTCGTCGCGCGGTCGGCGTACCGGCGAAACGACTGGCGCACCAGCTACGAGTCCTTCAGTCGTGTGGAGGGTGTGCAAACGCTCGACACGGACGATCTCGCGGTTTTCGCCGCGGTGGCCTGGCGGCAGGGCCACGGCGGAGAAGCCGTGCGAATCAACGAACGTGTCCACACCCGCTTGTTGCGCACAGACCCGGTTCAAGCTGCCATGAAGGCGGCCGAGCTCGGCCTCGCCTGGCTGGCTCGCGGCCATCTCGCGCTGGCCCGGAATTGGGCTCAGCGCGCCGAGGTGCTGCTGCGCGGTGTTCCCGAGGTCGGCGCACACGGTTATGTGACGTATCTCATCGGGGTGATGGCGGCCGATGCCGACGAAACGAGTCAGCTCGGCGAGGCAGCGCGGACCTTGACGGGTATCGCCGAGCGCATCGACGACGTGGCCGTGACGACGCTGGCGCGCGTGCTCGAGGGGCTGAGCGCCGTTGCGGCAGGCGACGCCGCCGGTATGGAGACGCTCGACGACGTCCTGGTGCCGATGCTCGACGAGCGGGTGCCGATCGAGTGGGCCGGTGACGTCTACCGGCGGGTGCTGAGCCTGGCGCAACGTCGTGCCGACCGGGAGCGGCTGCGGTCCTGGGCTCGGTCGATGCAACAGTGGTGCGAATCCACGCAGGCCTCGCCATCGGCCTACCGCGCAATCTGCGATGTGTACCAGCTCTCGGTGGAGTCGAGCGCCGACACCGCCGAGTTGATGCGGCGCGGTGTCGACTTGCGCCGGCTGGTCGCCGAAGTGGACGCCGTCGCGGCCGGTTTGGCCGACGGATTGCTCGCCCGTGGGATGGGGCGGACCGGCTAGATTGGCGCTCTGTGAGCGTTGCGGATGTTCTGCAGGTCCTTGACGACTGGCCGGTGCCGACCGCGGCCGCCGCGGTGGTCGGGCTGTCCGGAGTGCGCGCCACGCACGGCGACACGGCCAAGCCGTTCGCGCTGGCGTCGGTGACCAAACCACTGGCGGCGCGGGCTGCGCAGATCGCCATCGAGGAAGGCGTCGTCGAACTCGACACACCGGCCGGGCCGCCGGGCTCGACGATCCGCCATCTGCTCGCGCACACGTCCGGTGTGGCCATGTTGTCGACCGAGATCCTCGCCAAGCCCGGTACCCGGCGCATCTACTCCAACACCGGATTCGCGTTGTTGGCGCAGGCGATCGAGAAGGAGTCGGGGATCGAGTTCGGTCAGTACCTCGCCGAGTCGGTGTTCGAACCACTGGGGATGTCGGCGTCGACGCTGTCGGGAGGGGCCGAGGCCGCCGGATTCGGGGGCACGTCGACGGTCGCCGACCTGGCGAAGTTCGCTCGTGAGCTGCTGCGACCGGCGCTGGTTTCGCCGGAGATGCACAGGGCCGCGACCGAGGTGCAGTTTCCCGGTCTCTCCGGCGTGTTACCGGGATTCGGCGCGCAGCGGCCCAATGACTGGGGACTGGGTTTCGAGATTCGCGACAGCAAATCGCCGCATTGGACCGGCGCTGCCAACTCGCCGTCGACGTTCGGTCATTTCGGCCAGTCAGGAACGTTTGTGTGGGTGGATCCCGATGCGGATGTGGCGTTGGTGGTGCTGACCGACCGCAACTTCGGGGAGTGGACGTATCCGCTGTGGCCCGCAATATCTGATGGTGTCCTGAGAGAAATCGGGCCAGACTAGCGCAACATAGGCCACACAAGGCACAATAGACACGCGCGACACAACTGCATTACTCGATCGGTATCGCTAGGTCGTTGGGGAAGACGTCCCTCGTGAAGCCGAAGGAGAAGCAGATGCGTGCGTCGAACCAGTTCGCCGACGCGGCGACGGGTGTGGTGTACATCCACGCCTCACCCGCGGCGGTCTGCCCGCATGTCGAGTGGGCGTTGTCGTCGACCTTGTCGGCGCGGGCGAACCTCAAGTGGACGCCCCAGCCGGCAATGCCGGGGCAGCTACGTGCCGTCACCAATTGGGTCGGCCCGGTCGGCACCGGAGCGCAGCTGGCCAACGCCCTGCGCTCCTGGTCTGTGCTGCGATTCGAGGTGACCGAGGACCCCAGCGCCGGCGTCGACGGCCACCGGTGGTGCCACACCCCGCAACTCGGTCTTTGGAGCGGGGCGATGAGCGCCAACGGTGATGTCATGGTCGGCGAGCAGAGGCTGCGCACCCTCATGGCCGGTGGCGCTGACATGCTCGCCGCCGAACTGGACTCCGTGCTCGGCACGGCCTGGGACGAATCGCTGGAGCCTTACCGCGACGGTGGCGAGACCGGCGAGGTCAGCTGGCTCAACAGGGGAGTCGGCTGAGGCAGGCGGTCGTCAGCCGCGCTGCCACAGGCAGTAGCCGGTGAGCTTGGCCATGAACAGGTGGTCGCCGACCTCGAGTGTCAGGGGCACGCCCGGGTCGGCGGCATGGAACTCGGGCGATGACGTCTCGCCGGGGGCCAGGACATCGACAACCTCGGCGCGGCACGCTGTTTCACCGATCTGCGGAGTTCCGGTCCACACACCGGCGTGCACTTCCGGATTCCGTCGGCCCTGACCGTGCAGGATCAGCTCGGACCCGGTGGTCAGCCAGCGATCGGATGTGGGATACGGATCGAGGTACGGCTGCCACGCGCCACCAGTGCACTGCAGGAGATCCTTGGCGGTCCCGGTATCTGCGGCAGGCTGGGGCAGGGCCGTCAGCGCACCGTCGAGATTGTCGGCGCACGCCGAGCCGGCCTGCGGCGGTGGCGGGCCGGGCTCCGGATCGGCGCGGGCCTGGGAGCCTGTGCCGAGGACGACGACCACGCCGAGCGCGGTGGCCAGCGCACCGGCACGCCCGATGTGCTTGCTTACATCCATGAGGCTCCAGACGAATCGATCCGCCAACCCGTCGAAACGTACCGTGTGCGATCGAGTGCACCGCCGAGAACGCGCGAAAGTCAGGCCGTCCGGTAATGCGCCGGATCGGGTTCGGAGAGCATGTCGGTGAGCGTGGCACGGTCGAACGGCCACAGATCGATGGTGCCGTTGTCGGTGAAGTACCACGAGTTGCAGCCGGTGTTCCACACGGTGGGCCCGAGCGCTTCCGCCACTGCGGCATTGAACTCGTCGGTCGCCGACTCGGTGACCTCCACTTCGGTCACCTCACCGGCGGCGAGCCGGCGTAGCCACTTCACGATGTAGCGCGCGGTCAACTCTGCCGAATACTGCAGTGGGATGGAGCCGGTCGGCGAGTTCGGACCGAGGACGGTGAACAGGTTGGGAAATCCCGGGATTGCGGTCATCCGGTAGGCCCGCGGGCCCTTGACCCAGGCGTCGTCGAGCGTCATTGCGTCGCGGCCGACGATCCGCATCGGCCGCATGTAGTTGTGGGCTTGAAATCCGGTGGCCAGGACCACGACATCGATGTCATGGTGTTCGCCGGAGGTGGTACGGATACCGGTCGCGGTGAACGCGTCGATGCGATCGGTGACCAGTCTCGCGTTGGGCCGGGTGATGGCGCGGTAGTAACTGCCCGACACCACCTGCCGCTTGCACAGCGGCTGGTAGTCCGGAGTGAGCTCGGCGCGCAACCGCGGATCCCGGATTTGGGCCCGCAGACTCCATCTCGCGTAGGACTGCACGAGGGTACGGCGCCAGGACGGCGTGGTGACGATGTCAGCCAGGATGCCCGATGCCCACAGCAACCTTCGATACGCGGCGTCGTGCAGGGCAGGCCAGCGACGCATCATCCGGGCGAGCACCTTCGGCTGCCGCAGCCCCATCGGAGCCCACAGGATCCACTGCGGAGATCTGGCGAAATGGGTGATCGCCTCGGCATCGGGCTGCAGGGCCGAAACCACCTGCACGCCGGTCGATCCCGTGCCGATGACCGCGATGCGTCGTCCCGCGGTGACCACGTCGGGGTCCCAACGGGCAGTGTGCACGATCGGGCCTTGGAAGCTGTCCATGCCCGCGAAATCGGGCACGAACGGATGATGCAGCACCCCGGTCGCGCAGACCACGACATCGGCGGTCAGTGTGTCACCCGCGCCGGTGGTCACCGACCAGGTGCAATCGGCTGTGTCATAGCGCATCTCGGTGACCTCGGTGTCGAAGCGGAGATATCGCTGGAACCCGAAGCGCTCGACGACGTCGCGGTGGTATTGCTGAATCTCCGTGCCGCTGGCCCAGAGATGGCCCCAGTCAGGCTTGGGGGCGAACGAGAACTGGTAGATCTGCGACGGGACGTCACAGGTGAGGCCGGGATAGCGGTTCCAGTGCCAGACCCCGCCGACGTCAGATCCTTTTTCCAGAATCGTCAAATTGGTGAAGCCTGCTTGGGTGAACGTGTACGCCGTGGCGATCCCGGCCATCCCCGCGCCCACGATGACGATCCGAAGCTCGCGGTTCATCGGACCTCCTCACTGACGGCCAGCGCCCGTTCGACCGTGGCCGGCGCGGTGCGCAGTGCCGCGTCGAAAGCCGCACGGCGACGGTCGCGCCGCATGAAGTGTGCGCCCAGCCCGGCGAGGTCGGCATGATCTGGGCGAATGACCACCACCTGTGTGCCGCGTGCCCGCACGGCAGCGACCTCGCGGTCGAGCCCTTGCGACATCGGCCTGCGCAACAGCAATTCCTCCAAGAATCCGCCGAAACCCGGTGCCCGGCAGCCACGCTCGGAGGACATCGGGGCGATGACGTAGATGAGGTCGGCCTCGTCGCGGCCGATCAGGTCGACCGATGCGGTCGACGCGGCACCGCCGTCGACGAAGTGCCGGCCGCCGATGGTGACCGGCGGCATCCAGCCCGGGATGGCCCAGGATGCGCGCAGCGCCTCGCCAGGTTCTGCGTGTGTTGCGCCAGGGGAGCCGAACGCGACACGTTCCCCCCGTCGGTAGTCGAAGGCGACCATGCGTACCCCCGGATGCGGCCACCCGGACGTGCCGGTGAAGCCGTCGGCCAGGCGTTGCAGCCAGCTCGCGTCGCCGCGCCCAACTGGCGCCACGCCTGTCGCCGCGGCGAGCCCCCGCTGGGTGCGGAGCAGTCGCGGATTGAGGAACCCCGGCAACGGGATCGGCGGGAAGCTGCCCGGGGTGTCGGCGATGTGGCGGCGCAATCGCTCGTCGGTGCTGGTGCCCAGGTGCATCGCAACGAGGTCGTCCACCGATGCGCCGCCGCCGAGCATCGTGACGAGCTCGGCGCCCGCCGACGTGCCCTGCAACACCGAGGCGGTGGCGGGATCCCAGCCGGTCTGCTCGACGAGCGCGTGCAGAGCGGCGACAGTCCAGGCCCCGCCGATGGTGCCGCCGCAGCCGATGACCAGTGCGGTGCTCATCGTGCCACCTTCGAATCTGCTTGGCCGGCATGAGCTTTCGTCTGTCGGTCGAGTCGCTGCAGATAATCTGCGCGTCCGGCTGCGTCGATCGCCGTGAGGGCGCGGCGGTCGTCGATCCTGGAACGTACTGCGCGTTCGATGAATTCGGGGACCAATGCGTCGACGAGTGCCCACCCGGGGGCCACCCAGGCGGGCACCGACGTACGTGCGGCCCGCGTGCGCAGCGTGCGCAGGATGGCGCGGGCGACGTCGTCGGGATCCACTGTCGGCAACCCGCCGCCGAGTTGGACGCCCGAGGACAACTCGGTGCGTACGGCCGAGGGCAGCACCGCCGACACCGTGACGCCGGTTCCCGCGTACTCGCGACGCGCGGCGAGCGAGGCGCCGAGCGCGGCGAACTTGCTGGCGTTGTAGGTCACCATGCCGGGGATCGGGATCATGCCTGCCATCGATGCGACGTTCACGATGTGCCCGGCGCCCTGGCCGATCATGGTCGGCACCACCGCGCGCAGACCGTTGAGCACGCCGCGAACGTTCACGTCGAGAATCAGGTCGGTGGTGGGCTCGGGTTCGGCTTCGAACGCGCCCAGCGGCATCACGCCCGCGTTGTTGACCAGGATGTCGATGCGGCCTTCGGCGTCGAGCACCTCGGCGATGAACCGGTCCCACGACGAGCGGTCGGTGACATCGAGGTGGGCACTGCGACAGCGCCGCATGCCCGCGGCCGTCGCCGCGGCGACGTCGGCATCCACGTCGCCGATCCACACCGTGGCGCCGGCGGCCGAGAACAGTTCGGCGGTCTTGGCGCCGATACCGCGCGCACCGCCGGTGATGACGGCCACGGATCCGGCCACCGATGGGTTCTTCCAGGAAAACTGCACGTCATGCCTCCCGATGGGTCACCTCACGAGCATTCAAATACTGACGGTATCCGAATACTCTGAGTAAATTCAATACCCGGAGTTCACCTCGAACTATCATCAGCGCATGCCGCGGCTGACCAGGGCGCAACGCCAGGAACGGACGCGGGCCGAGCTGTTGCAGGCCGCCAAGCATCGCTTCCTGCGCCACGGGTACGCCGCCACCAGCCTCGACGACATCGCCGACGATGCGGGCTTCTCGAAGGGCGCGGTGTATTCGAACTTCGGCAGCAAGCCCAACCTCTGCCGCGAGGTGCTTGAGCTCATTCACCGCGAGAAGTTCGACGAGATGGCCCAACTCGCCACCTCCGACGACGAACTGGACGCTCGGGTAGCCGCTGTCAGCGCGTGGCTGGAGCGGACCGCCGGTGATGTCGGCTGGACCATGCTCGAACTCGAATTCGTGGTGCTCTCACGCAACAACCCCGAACTCGGGGAGATGATCACGGCGCTGCGCAACGAAGCGGCGACGATGATCGTCGAAGTGCTGCAATCGATGTCGGCCAAGCTCGGATTCACCGAGGAGCAGCTGGCGGGCAGCGACGTAGCGGCCAGCCTCGAGGACCTCGGCAATCTTCTGCTCAGTGCCGGTATCGGGCTGGGGATTCAGCGTGCTGTCGATCCGTCCGTCCCGACGCGGCCCATGACCGACGCGTTCGGTCACCTCGCCAAACTGCTGGCCGTGATGGGCTCGTCGCAGGGCGCGGACTAGGGCACGAGAATCTGCAGTGCCTGCGGTACCGCGGATACCGTGACCGGTAGCGCCGCCGCGAAATCCCCGTCGGCGTAGGCGTTGATGCCGGGGCAGTCGACGTGCACCGTCGCGGCCCGCTTGGTGGTGATCTCGGGCAGGTTGACGTGCGTGCCCTTGAATACCGTGGGAAACAAGCGAATCAGCTTGGTACGCGAGGCCGAATGGGCCATGGTGATGTCGAGCAAGCCGTCGGAGTGGTCGGCGCCCGGGCAGATCAGCATGCCGCCGCCGTAACTGCGGGTATTGCCGAACGCCGCCAGGGTCAGATCGGTGGTGACCTCGGGCCCGTCGTCGAACGCCAACCGGAACGGCAGCAGCCGCAGTTTCGACAATTCGGCGACCATGGCCACGTTGTAGCGCATCCGGCCGTGTGGCCAGCTCATGCGGTTGGTGCGATCGCTGACCAGCGAGTCGAACCCGGCAGCCATCACGGTGCCGAACCACTTCACGACGCCGGACCCGTCGACGATGCGGCCCAGGTCGACGGTCTCGGTGCGGCCGGCGACGATCACATCGGCAGCGGCTTCGGGATCGCCTGTGGGCAGGCCGAATTCGCGGGCGTGATCGTTCCCGGTGCCGGCCGGGACAATGCCGAGCGGCACGCTGCCCTGGGCCAACTCCTGCAGAGCCAGCGAGATCACGCCGTCCCCGCCGACCACCACGAGCGCGTCGGTGCCGGTATCGAGCGCGTCGCGGACCAGGCGGCGGGCGTGATCGGCATCGGTGCCCACGATGGCGCACACATCAAGGCCTTGCCGCTGAAACCGGGCGACGGCACGTTCCGCGGCATGCGGCGCGTTGCCATGCCCGGACAGCGGATTGGTCAGCACCGTGACGTGGGCCAGCGTGCGCATCACGGAATCAGCTTGCCCGGGTTGAGGATTCCGTCCGGATCCAGCGTGCTCTTCACGGCCCGCAGCACCTCGACGCCGAGACCGCCGATCTCGGCTCCCATCCACGGCCGGTGATCAGCACCGACCGCGTGATGGTGGGTGATGGTGCCGCCGGTACGCACCATGGCATCACTGGCCGCGGCTTTCGCGGCCCGCCACTGTTCGATCGGATCGTCGTGCTGGGCGGCGACGACCGTGAAATACAGGGAGGCTCCGGTGGGGTAGACGTGCGATATGTGGCACATCACCAGAGCCGGCGCCAGCGCGGTCGTCAAGGCTTCGGTGACTGCGGCTTTCAACGCCGCGACATTCGACCAGTTGGTCGCGGTCTCCAGCGTCTCGCACAGCGCACCGGCGGACAGCAGGGAATCCCGCAGGTATGGCGCGCCGAACCGGCCGTGCTCCCAGGCTCGGGCCGGCGCCTCGCCCAGTGACGTCCCGCCGTGTTGTGCCAACAGTGCGCGGGTCTCGGCATGACGGCTCTCGGCATGGGCCGCGGTGCCCTCGAACACCGTGATGGCCAGGCAGCCGCCGGTAATGCTCTGCTCGCCAATGCTTCCCGTGGTGGCCAGGTTGACGCCCGTCTCCACTTCGTCGGACAACCGGATCACGGTCGGACCGGTTCCGGTCTGGGTGACGGCGCGCAGCGCGGCCGCTCCTGCGGCGAAATCGGGAAACGACCACGCCTCATAGCGGGTGGACTCGGGAACAGGGTGGACCCGCACCCGCACCCTGGTGATGATCCCGAACACGCCTTCCGAGCCGACGATGAGTTGGCGCAGATCCGGTCCGGCTGCAGACGCGGGGGCACGCCCGAGGTCGAGCACGCCGACCGGCGTCACCGCCCGCACCCCGCGGACCATGTCGTCGAATCGGCCGTAGCCGGCCGAGTCCTGACCCGAGGAGCGGGTCGCGGCGAACCCGCCGATGCTCGCGAACTGGAAGCTCTGGGGAAAGTGGCCGAGCGAGAAGCCCTGTGCGCCGAGCAGTCGCTCCGCATCCGGGCCGGTGACGCCGGCTTCCAACTCGGCCTCGCCGGACACTTCGTCGAGGCTGATCAACCGGTTCAGGCGGCGCAGATCGAGTGTGATGACGGCGGTGAAATCACCGCGGATCGGATCCAGCCCGCCGACCACGCTGGTGCCGCCGCCGAACGGGACGACCGCGATGCGCTGGGTTGAACAGTAGGCGAGAAGCTCGGCGATTTCGTCCTCGGAGCCGGGCAGCAGCACAGCGTCGGGGGCGTCCTGGGCTTCGGAATCCTTGCGCCGCAACAGATCCAGAGTTGACTTTCCGCCGGCGTGCAGCAGCCGTGACGTGTCTTCGGTGGTGCAGTACGCCGCGCCGACGATCGCCGCCAGCGCGGCGCGGTGCGCCTCGTCGAGCGTCGACGGCCGGAGCCGGACCTGCTCGGCGGTGACCTCGGCGACCTGGGTCTCGGCGACGCCGAGGGCCTGGTGCAACAGTGCCCGGATTCCGTCGGACAGCGGTTTGGCCGCCTGGGGGTCGCCCCAGGCATTCCATTTCATCGGGGGCAGGAGCTGCTCAGCCGGGCGCGTCATGCGTTACAGTATTACACATGATGTCAATCAGTAACGACGGAGCGGGCGGGGCTCTCGGGGACCGGATCCTCGATGCGGCCGCCAGCTGCGTACTCGCTTACGGCATCGACCGGGTCACCTTGGCCGAAATCGCCCGCCGCGCCGGCGTCAGCCGACCGACCGTCTACCGCCGCTTCCCTGATACCCGCTCGATCCTGGCTGCCCTGCTCACCGCGCGGATCGTGCACGTGCTCGACGACGTCGACAGCACGGGACCCGGGCGAGAGCCGTTGGTGGCGCGGATCGTGCAGGTCGCGCAGCGTCTGCGGCACGACGAGGTGATCATGGCGGTGCTGCACACCGCACCGGAGCTGGCCATGGTGTACATCGCCGAGCGACTGGGCACCAGTCAACAGATCCTGATCGACGCGGTGGCCGGAGAGCTCAAACTCGCACAAGAAGACGGCAGCGTACGCGGAGGCGACCCACGCCAACTCGCCACCATGTGCCTGCTGATCACGCAGTCGGCGATCCAGTCGGCGCAGATGGTCGAGCCGATCCTGGACGCCGACGCGCTCGCGCGTGAACTGACCCTCGCACTGAACGGATACCTTGCACCATGAGCCGCTCCGCTGCACTCAACCGCGCCCGTCGCGTGAACGAACTCGCCGCGCTGGCCGAAGGTGAACAGCTCGATGTGCTCGTCATCGGTGGTGGCATCACCGGCGCAGGCATCGCACTGGATGCCGCCACCCGCGGCTTGAGCGTGGCCCTGGTGGAAAAACACGATCTCGCCTTCGGCACCAGCAGGTGGAGCTCCAAACTGGTGCACGGCGGGCTGCGCTACCTCGCGACCGGAAACGTCGGGATCGCGCGGCGCAGTGCCATCGAACGCGGAATCCTCATGACCCGCAACGCTCCTCACCTCGTCACGGCCATGCCGCAGCTGGTGCCGCTGCTGCCTTCGATGAGCCGCCCGTCGCGGGCGCTGGTCCGCACCGGGTTCGTCGCCGGGGACGGGTTGCGCAGGCTCGCCGGAACTCCCGCCACCGTATTGCCCCGGTCGCGGCGCGTGGACGCCGCCCGCGCGATCGAATTGGCGCCCACCGTGCGCACCGAAGGTCTGGACGGCGCATTCCTGGCGTACGACGGTCAGCTCATCGACGACGCCAGGCTGGTGGTCGCCGTCGCGCGCACGGCTGCCCAACACGGTGCCAAGATCCTGACGCGGCTGGCCGCGACTGGCGCGCAAGGTGATTCGGTCATCCTCACCGAGCAGGTCACGGGTGAGACGTTCGACGTGAAGGCCCGTGCCGTGATCAACGCCGCCGGCGTCTGGGCGGGCGAGGTGGACCCGTCCATCACGCTGCGGCCGAGCCGCGGCACGCATCTGGTGTTCGATTCCTCGGTCTTCGGCAATCCGACTGCGGCGCTGACCGTTCCGATTCCGGGGGAGCTGAACCGGTTTGTGTTCGCGATGCCCGAACAACTCGGCAGGGTGTACCTGGGACTCACCGATGAAGACGCCCCTGGCCCCATACCCGATGTGCCGCAACCGACTCCGAGTGAGGTCAACTTCCTGCTGGACACAGTGAACGGCGCATTGGCCACGGCACTGACCCCTGGCGACGTGCGCGGTGCCTATGCCGGGCTGCGGCCACTCATCGAGGGTACCGCGGACGCGGGGAACGCCAGCCGGACCGCCGACGTGTCTCGCGAGCACGCCGTCGTCGAATCGCCCACTGGTGTTGTGAGTGTCATCGGCGGCAAGCTCACCGAATACCGATACATGGCCCAGGACGTCCTCGACCGCGCGGTCGCGCTGCGCGGCTTGCCCGCCACTGCCTGCCGCACCCGCAACCTGCCTCTCGTCGGCGCCCCGGCCAATCCGGTCTCCACCTTGCGAGCGCCGATGGAGCTGCCGCTGTCCCTGGTGGCCCGCTATGGAGCCGAGGCGCCCAACGTCGTCGCGCAAGCCGGATGCGACCGCCCGACCGAGCGCGTGGCCGACGGAATCGACGTGACGCGAGCGGAGTTCGAATACGCGGTGACGCACGAAGGCGCGCTGACCGTCGACGACATCCTGGATCGTCGCACCCGCATCGGACTGGTCGCCGACGACCGGGCCCGGGCCGCCGAGGTTGCCGCGGAGTTCCTCGCGCGGCTGTGACCGCAGGTATATTGAGGCGGAACTGATCCGTATCGACAGGATGGTCCGTCATGGCAGGTGCCGCGTCGACATCGAACCCGCGGCGCAGTCCGGGACGCCTGGACCGCTCGCGTGACCCGCAGATCCTCGATGCGGCCCTGCGGGGCGTGGCCGAACTGGGGTACGACCGGCTCACCATGGACGACATTGCGGCGCGGGCCGGCGTGGGTAAGGCTGCGATCTATCGGCGATGGCCGTCCAAGCCCGTCGTGATCGCCGATGCGATCGCGCATTGGCGGCGCCGTCAGGGTTCGGTCGAACCGCCCGACACGGGAAGCCTGCGCGGCGACATCGAAGCGATTGTCGCTGCGGTGCCCGAATTCGACGATGCTGGACTGAGCACCATTCAAGTGATCGTCGGGGTCGCGACGGCCGCGATGCACGATCCTGTCCTCGCCGCTGCCCTCGACGACCTCGTGCTCTCCCCGCCGCGGCAGATGATCCGGCTGTTGCTCGACCATGCGCAGGCACGTGGGGAGATCCCACCCGGCCGCGACCTGAGCCTGATACCCGACGTGGCGCTTGGCCTCAACGTGGTGCGGGTGATCACCGGACGGCCCATCGACCGGGTCTTTGTGCGACGCGTGCTCGAAGACGTGATCCTGCCGCTCGCCGGTGCACCGACGCTTTAGTGGTTGCGGTGCGCGGCCCGCAGTGCCACAGTGAATCTATACGGAACTGAATAGTTCCGTGTGGAGGTGAGGCCATGAACGACGTTCGAGTTCCGGTGCTGATCGTCGGCGCGGGGGTGGCGGGGCTCGCCTGTGCGGATCTGCTGGCTCAGCACGGCGTCGAATCGATGCTGGTGGAAAAGCGGCGGGAAGCGTTCGTCTACCCGAAGGCCCGCAACATCACCTTCCGCACGCTCGAGATCCTGCGGTCGCTGGGCTTGAGTGACCAGGTGCACGCGGTGGCCGACGGCGTCACCGGTGTGGTGCTCAAACCGACACTGAACAGTCCGTTGGCCGAGCCTGCGATGGACGTCGACGCGATCTTCGCGGTATTCGATGGACTGAGCCCAGAACCGGTGGCCCAGTACTGCCCGCAGAGTCACCTGGAACCGATGCTGCTCAACGACATTCGTCGGCGCGGTAGTGAGGTCCGGTACGGTACCAGCCTGGTGGGCTTCACCCAGGAGGTGGACGGGATCATTGCCGAGCTGAGCTCGGAGGCCGGCACCCAGACGGTGCGCGCCGAGTACCTGATCGGTGCCGACGGTGTGCACAGCCCGGTCCGGAGCATGCTCGGCACCGGCACCACGGGATACGGGGCACTGCCGATCTTCGTGGTGTTCATCTACTTTCGGGCTCCGTGGCGGTCGATCGTGCCCGAGCTGGGTGAAGGCGACGCGATCCAGGTGCGCAACTCCGAGGCGGACGGCATCTTCCTGGTCGTCGAGGGCGACCGCGGCATGTTCATCACCACCTATCTGCCCGAGCGCGGGGAATCCGCCGAGCAGTTCACGCCCGAGCACTGCCGGGACGTTCTCATCGCGGCGATCGGCGAACCGATCGAGGTGGAGATCATCGAAGTGGCGCCCTGGCAGCCCTATGAACGGGTGGCCGATCAATTCCGCACGGGACGAACATATCTCGTGGGCGACGCCGCGCATACCATGCCGCCGTTCAAGGCCGGAGGCGCGAACACCGCGATCCAGAGTGCACACAACCTCGCGTGGAAGCTGGCGGCCGTCCATCACGGCATCGCGGGCCCCGGCCTGCTCGCGACCTATCACGACGAGCGGTATCCGATCGGCCGGTTCGCCGCCCGCCAGTCGCTCATCGGGCCACCGCTGGCCCTGCTCAAGCTGCAGGGTGCGTCACCCGGCCTGGACAAGGGGGAGGAGGCGCCGCTGTTCACCATGGTGCTCGGCTACCAATACCACTCGGCCGCAGTGGCTTCCGGCGATGCGCCGGCCGGCGCGGTGACATTCGTCGATGAGCTGACCGGCCAACCGGGCACCCGCATGCCGCACATCTGGCTATCCCGTGACGGGAGCCGGGTATCCACGCTGGACGTGATCGGCTCGGGTTTCGCCTTGTTCACCGCGGGGGATCCGGCGGCATGGACAGCCGCGGCCGCGCACGCGGCGGCCAGATTCGGTGTGGAGGTCACGGTGTATGCGCTGGGCGACGACGGCGTGGCGCACACCGGACTCGGTGCCGGCGGTGCGCTGTTGGTGCGGCCCGACGACTTCGTCGGTTGGCGTACCGAGACCCTGCCCTCGGATCCGAAAACCGCTTTACAGCAATCACTTTCCGCGATTCTCGACCGTTGATCGCGGTTCGTCGGCCAGGATGGCGTCGCGCACCTCCGAGGTGGTGTGACGCTGCCACAGCGCCTGGATGGGCACCAGCAGCGGTGGGTCCAGGTCGATGACCGCGACTCGTCCTCCCATGGCGGGACCGGCCGGTGTCGTCACGAACGCGACCGCGCCGGTGGTGAGCGGCGCGGCGACCGTGGCGGCTCCCTGGACTCTGCTCACCACGTAGTCGGGTTCGAATCCGGCGCGGCGGCAGGCGCCCATCAGAAAGTCGCTGTAATAGGACGCGCCCGGCGGTGCCCACAGGGCGATCCGCTCGCCGGCCACCTCGGCGATGTCGGCAGCCGCGCGGACTGCCAGCGGGTGCTCGGCCGGCACCGCCAGTCGCACCTGGTCGTAACCCACGACGGCGGTGGCCAATTCGCTCGTCGGCACCACGGCGCGGCGCAGGCCCAGTGCCACCGTGCCGTCGAGCACCGCGTCGACCAGTTGATCGGGGTAGAGCTGCCGGAACGTGAACGACGTGTCGCCGTAGGCTGTGATGGCCCGTTCGAGCCTCGTGTACACCTCGGCGCCGCTGAGGGCCGGGGTATGCCCGACGACGTAGACCTCGTCGGTGCCTGCAGCGTGCCGTACCCGCTCGGAGACCGTGCGGGCGGCGGCCAGCAGAACGCGGCCCTCGCTGTGCAGCAACTCGCCGGCACGGGTGAGGGTGACCCGCCGGCCCTCGCGGACGAACAGCGTGGTGGCGAGCTCTCTTTCCAGCTGAGCAACCGAGCTGCTGAGCGCCTGCTGGCTCAGGTGCAGCTCATCGGCGGCCCGGGTGAAGCCCCCGGCGTCGGCGACGGCGATGAAATGGCGCAAACGCCGCAGGTCGGGGATCCGCTCGCTCATCACGCAGAGCCTATTCACAAGTGATGCTTGTTGAAAGACCGAATTTTTGCTTTACCCATTTGTGGGTTTGCTGGCTAGCCTCGGAACCATGAGCAAACTCGAAGGTAAATCCGCGATCGTTGCCGCAGGCGCCAAGAACCTGGGCGGTCTGATCAGCACCACACTCGCCGAGCGCGGCGTCAATGTCGCCGTCCACTACAACAGCGCGTCCACCGAGGCCGACGCCGACAAGACGGTGGCGGCGGTGCAGGACGCAGGCGTGAAGGCCATCAAGGTGCAAGGCGATCTGACCGTGCCCGCCAATGTCGAGAAGCTCTTCGATGCGGCCGTCGACGCGTTCGGCGGCGTCGACATCGCGATCAACACCGTGGGCAAGGTGCTGCGCAAACCGTTCGTGGAAACGACTGAGGCCGAATATGATTCGATGTTCGACATCAACGCCAAGGCGGCCTACTTCTTCCTGCAGCAGGCCGGCAAGCGCCTGGCCGACAACGGTTCGGTGGTCACCATCGTCACCGCACTGCTGGCGGCCTACACCGACGGCTACTCGACCTACGCGGGCTCGAAGAGCCCGGTCGAACACTTCACCCGCGCGGCGTCCAAGGAGTTCGGGGTCCGCGGCATCAACGTCAACAACGTCGCCCCCGGGCCGATGGACACGCCGTTCTTCTACCCGCAGGAGACCCCTGAGCGCGTCGAGTTCCACAAGTCGCAGGCCATGGGCAACCGGTTGACCGAAATCACCGACATCGCGCCGCTGGTGGTGTTCCTTGCCGATGAGGGGCACTGGATCAACGGGCAGACCATCTTCGCCAACGGCGGTTACACCACGCGTTGAGTGCGGAGCAGACGCACAATCGCCCATTTCCCGCGGATAATGGGCTATTCTGCGTCTGCTCGCGGAGAAACGCGAGTTACAGCGGGATGTTCTTGTGGCGACCGCGGCGGTGCGGCGCCTCAGCCAATGCCTGCGTGATCTTGCTGCGGGTATGGGCCGGGTCGATCTTCTCGTCGACCACGCCGATCTCGATGGCCGAATCGACACCACCGGCGATGCGCTCGTGCTCGACCGCCAGCTCCTCGTGCAGGGCCTCGCGCTCGGCGAGGTCCTCGACGGCGGCCAGCTTCTTCTTGTGCAGGATGCCGACTGCGGCCTTGGCGCCCATCACGGCGACCTCGGCGTCCGGCCATGCGAACACCTTGGTGGCGTTGAGCGACCGCGAGTTCATCGCGATGTAGGCGCCGCCGTAGATCTTGCGGGTCACCAGCGTGACGCGGGGGACCGTCGACTCGCCGAAGGCGTGCAGCAGCTTGGCGCCGCGTCGCACGACACCGCCCCATTCCTGATCCACACCGGGCAGGTAGCCGGGCACGTCGACAAGAACCACCAGCGGGATGCCGAAGGCGTCGCACAGCCGCACGAAACGTGCTGACTTCTCGGCACTTTCGGAGTTCAGGCAGCCGCCCAGACGCAGCGGGTTGTTCGCGATCACGCCGACCGAACGCCCGGCCAGCCGGCCCAGGCCCACGACGATCGACGGGGCCCATTTGCCCTGGAACTCTTCGAACGGCACACCCTCGTCGAGCAGCGCGGTGATCAGCGGGTGCACGTCGTAGGCGCGGCGGGCCGACTCCGGCAGCAGCGCGTGCAGGTCGGTGTCACCCGACTCGGCCTTGGTGCGGTCGAAATGACCCTGCTGGCAGAACAATCCGACCAGGCGGCGGCCGCGCTCGTAGGCGTCGAGCTCGTCGTCGGCGACGATGTGGCACACGCCGGACTTCTTGTGGTGAGCGTCGGGGCCGCCCAGCGACACCATGTCGACGTCCTCGCCGGTGACACTGCGCACCACGTCCGGACCGGTGACGAACACCTTGCTGTCCGGGGCCATGATGATCACGTCGGTCAGGGCCGGGCCGTAGGCCGCGCCGCCTGCCGCGAAGCCGACGACCACAGAGATCTGCGGAATGTAGCCGGACGCACGGATCATCGCCTCGAACACCAGGCCGACGGCGTGCAGCGCCCGCACACCCTCGGCCAGCCGGGCACCGCCGGAGTGCCAGATGCCCACGATCGGGCTCTGGTCCGCGATGGCGGTGTCGTATGCGTTGACGATGTGGGCGCAGCCGTCCACACCCATCGCGCCGCCCATGACGGTGCCGTCGGTGCAGAAGGCGACGGTCCGCACACCGTTGACGGTGCCTGCGGCGGCGAGCACACCGGAACGGTCACGCTCGTGCAGCAGTTCGATGTCGCAGCCGTCGTCGAAGAACGTCTTGAGCCGGAGCAGTGGATCGCGCGGATCGAGTGACTCGGCAGCCGCCTCGGGGGCCATGATGGTCATACAAACCTCCTTGTAGCTGTCGGATGCCGGCCAGCCTTACGGGAATACGGTGGGTTTCAGTACTTCCCGAAGGTGAGCGCGACGTTGTGCCCACCGAATCCGAACGAGTTGTTGATTGCGTACTTGTAGTTGCCCTGCCTCGGCTCGTCGGCGACGACGTCCAGATCGATCTCCGGATCGAGGTTGCGCAGGTTAAGTGTCGGTGGGATGACGCCGTCGCGCAGCGCCAAGACGGTGAGGATGGATTCCACCGCCCCGACCGCTCCGACCGAGTGGCCGAGCGCGGACTTGGGCGCGTAGACCGCGGGCTTGTGGCCGCGCATCGCGTTGTTGATGGCAACGCCCTCGGCCACGTCGCCGACGCTGGTGCCGGTGGCATGCGCGTTGACGTGGTCGATGTCGGAGGGCTGCAGGCCGGCCAACTCGATGGCCCGGGTCATGGCGTAACCCGCCTGCTCGCCGTTGGGATCGGGCGCCACGATGTGGTAGCCGTCGGACGTGACACTGGCACCCATGATGCGGGCCAGGATGTTGGCGCCGCGGGCCTTGGCGTGCTCCTCGGTTTCGATGACCAGCATGGCGCCGGCCTCACCGAAGACGAACCCGTTGCGATCCTTGTCGAACGGGCGACACGCGCCCTGCGGATCGTCGTTGCTGTTGGACAGCACGATGCGCATCTGGGCGAAGCCGGCGATCGGCACGGCCTCGATCTTGGTTTCCACACCACCGCAGATGGCCATATCGGCTTCACCGAGCACGATATTGCGCCACGCATTCGCGATGGCTTCGGAACCCGACGCGCAGGCCGAGATCAGGGTGCTCACCCCGGCCTTGGCCTTGCGCTCGAGTCCGACGGCGGCGGCAGCGCCATTGGGCATGTACATCTGCACAACGAGTGGTGACACCGCACGCAGACCTTTGGTCCGCATGCCGTCGTAGGCGAACACCAACTCCTCGGCAGATCCCAGGCCGGTGCCGATGGACACCATCAGCCGCTTGGGATCGACCTCGGGAGTGCCCGCGTTCTCCCAGACGCGCCGACCGATCACGGTCGACATCTTCTGGAGGTACGACAGGCGACGGAGCTCGACACGCGTCAGCTCATGATCGAAGTCCTCGAGGAGGTGACCGCCGATGCGAACCGGCAGGTCGTACTCTTCGACGAACGGGTCGGTGAGCGTGCGAATGCCGCTCTGCCCGTCCAGCAACTTCTTCCAGGTACTTTCGGCATCGGTTGCCAGCGCCGTCGACATGGCTACGCCGGTGACAACCACGTTGGGCAGACCGTTACCCGTGGACAATCCCGCCATATTTGGTGCGTTCTTTCCTCTCGTGCCTCAGTACCGCCCGAAGGTCAGGGCCACATTGTGGCCACCGAACCCGAACGAGTTGTTGATGGCGTACTGGTAGTCGCCATACCGAGGCTCACCTGCAACGATATCGAGATCGATCTCAGGATCTGGTGTTTCGTAGTTCAACGTCGGCGGGATGACGCCGTCGCGAAGTGCCAGCACTGTCAGCACGGACTCGAGTGCGCCGACAGCACCGATGGAGTGGCCCAGGGCCGACTTCGGTGCGTACACCGCGGCGTTCTGCACACCGGCGACACGGATGGCGTTGGCCTCCGCGGTGTCACCGATCGGCGTTGCCGTGGCGTGAGCGTTGACGTGGTCGATGTCCTTGGCGTCCAGACCGGCGGTCTCCAGGGCACGCTTCATTGCGGCACCGGCGCGCAGACCGTCGGGGGCCGGAGCCACCATGTGGAAAGCATCGGAGGTGATGCCGGCGCCCATCAGGCGAGCCAGCGGCTTGGCGCCGCGGGCCAGGGCATGCTCTTCGGTCTCGATGACCATGAGCGCACCGGCCTCGCCGAAGACGAACCCGTCGCGGTCCTTGTCGAACGGACGTGATGCACCCTCAGGGTCATCGTTCCGGGTCGACATGGCACGCATCATCGAGAACGCCGCGATCGGCAGCGCTTCGATGGCACCCTCGACGCCGCCGCAGACGGCGATGTCCGCGTCGCCCATGACGATCTGCCGCCAGGCGTGGGCGATGCCCTCCGACCCCGACGAACATGCTGACACGGGCGTGATGACGCCTGCGCGGGCCCCGAGCTCGAGGCCGACGACGGCGGCTGCACCGTTGGGCATGATCATCTGAACGGCGAGCGGGGACACCTTGCGGGGCCCGCCCTCGTTCATGGCGTCGTAGGTCTCGACGATCTTCTCGCCGCCGCCGAGGCCGGTGCCGATGACCACTGCGAACCGGTCGGGGTCGACCTCCGGCTTACCGGCGTTCTCCCACAGCTGGTTGCCGAGGTACTTGGCCATGCGCTGCACGTAGGACATGCGACGCATCTCAAGGCGGGTCATCAGCGGATCGAGCGGCTCCTTGAGGTGCCCACCGATCTTGGCCGGAAGATCCCACTTCTCGACGAAATCGTCTTCGAGGACGCGGATACCGCTCTCGCCTGCCAGCAGGCCCTTCCACGTGCTCTCGATGTCCGGCGCGAGCGAAGTCGTCGCCGTAACGGCGGTCACCACAACATTGGGGAAACCGCCATTAGCAGTGGAAGGCCTGGTCACTGGTCGGCCGAGAACTTCTCACGCAGGGCGGCGGCGGCCTCGGGGTTCTCTTCCTCGAGCTTCTGGATGTAGGCGACGACGTCACCGACGGTCCGCAGGCCGGCCAGATCCTCGTCGGGGATCTTCACGCCGTACTTGTCCTCGGTCTGCACGGCGATCTCCACCATGGACAGCGAGTCGATGTCCAGGTCGTCGACGAACGACTTCTCGGGGGTCACCTCAGACGGCTCGATGCCGGTGACCTCTTCGATGATCTCGGCGAGACCGGCGATGATTTCTTCCTGACTGGCGGCCACTATGGCTCCTTCTATTGGTGTTTTGCGTCCCCCGGGTGCGGAGGACTCTTTGGAACGTTCGGGGATGGAGATGGTCTAGAGCTCGGTGAGGCAGTCGAGATCCTCAGGGGACTTGATGGCGCGCGTCGGGGTGCCCTTGAGTTCCCGCTTCGCGATGCCGGCCAACGTGCCGGCCGGCGGGAATTCGACGATCCCGGTGACCTGGCGCTGACGCATGGTTTCGGTGCACAGGTCCCAGCGCACCGGCTTGGTCAGCTGAGCGACGAGCTTCTCCATCGCATCGGCGGCCGAGCTGACGGGTTGTCCGTCGGCGTTCGACAGCAGTGTCGCGGTGGGCTCGGCTGTCGTTACAGAGGCTGCGGCGGCCGCGTAGCCGTCGAGTGCGGAAGCCATGTAGTGGGTGTGGAAGGCACCTGCGGTGGCCAGCTGGCGCACCCGGGCCTTGGCCGGCGGATCCTCGGCCAGCTTCTCCAGCGCCGACACGGCGCCTGCGGCCACGATCTGACCCGCCGCGTTGCGGTTGGCCGGGACCAGGTCGAGCGACTCAAGGCGGGCCAGCACCTCGGCCTCGTCACCGCCGAGCACGGCGGACATGCCGGTGGGCTCGACCGCGCAGGCCTTGGCCATCTCGGCACCGCGCGTGGCGGCGAGCTTGACCGCGTCGTCGGCGGAGATCACGCCGGCGATCGCGTAGGCGGCGATCTCACCGACGGAATGCCCTGCCACGATGGTCTCGGCGGCAGCGACCTTGTCGAGCACGCCGCGCCGGACGAGTTCCTCATGGGCGAGCAGGGTGGCGGCCACCACCAGCGGCTGCGTCACTGCGGTGTCGGTGATCTCCTCGGCGGTTGCCGTGGTGCCCAGGCGGGCCAGATCCAGGCCGCTGATCTGCGACCAGGCCGACAGACGGTCGGCGGCACCGGGCAGCTCCAACCACGGGTTGAGCATGCCGGGTGTCTGCGAGCCCTGTCCGGGGGCGAGCAATGCGAGCACGGGTCCTTGAGGCACGTCATTAAGAGAACACTGTGAAGTTGGTTTTGCGCCGTGTAAGAGATTATGAACCTTGTCTTAGGTTTTTGTGGGATGTCTACAAAAGTGCACGTTATGCGACATTGCCGATACCCGACCGCGACACAGGTTTTTGGCAAGACGGCCGCTACCAGGCCCGACGCCCGCTTCCGCCGGCCGGTCCGACGGCGGGAACCGCCTTGGCGATGCTGTTTGACGTGCTCGACTGAGACGGCTGCGAGCTCAACCGCCCGACGCTCGCCGCCACCCTCAGCACGTAGGCATCCCGGGGCACCGCAGGGTCGCGCCCGGTGAAGTCGGCGATCCGTTTCAGCCGGTACCGGACGGTATTTGGATGAACGAACAATTTGCGGGCGCAGGCCTCGATCGCGCCGCCGGAATCGAGGTAGGCGTCAAGGGTTTCGGTCAGCGCGGGTCCGGCATCGGACAGCGGCCGCATGACCTCCGTCGCCAGGGCCGCGATTGCGTCCATATCCCCGAGCAGTGCACGTTCCGGCAGCAGCTCGCGGGCCGGGACCGGCCGCGGCGCGCCGCTCCACCCGGCCACGGCGTTCATCCCTGAGATCGCCTCGGTCGCGCTGCGGTGCGCGGCCGTCAGCGTGTGCGCCAACGGGCCGATCACCACCGGGCCGTCGGCGAACACCGTCATCAGATCGGTCAGGAACCGGTCGGTCGGCGACAGCGGACCGGACACGATGGTGACCAACCAGGTGCCGTGCACGTCGGAAAGGGCGGCTCGGTCGTGGCGCTGCACGACGTCGCGCACGTCGTCGCTGGCCATATCTATGCGGTCCGGGTGCGGCAGCCCGACGATCACCGTCGCGGGAGCGGTGGCATCCCAGTTCAGTGCCGCGGCCTGGGACTGCAACTCAGGCCCCACGTCGCCGCGCACCACGGCGTCGACGACGTTGGCCTCCATCCGCCGGTCCCACGCGCCGCGGGCCTCGGCCTGATCGGCATACGCGCTGGCAGCCGCGAAGGCCAGGTCACGGCTGTACCGCAGGATGCCTGCCGTCAGTGCCGTCAGTTGTTCCTCCGAGCGGGCCAGCAGCGGCACGACCTCTTCGAAGAACTCCATGGTGGTGCGCACCATCTCCACCGACTGCCGCAGGGCGATCCGCCGCCGCAGGTCCTGCGGCACCACTTCGAAGGCCTGCGCGGTGTAGCCGACGTCGCTCTGCGGGTTGCGCATCCATTCCACGAAGTTGACGACGGCGGTCTGGACCACCAGTTGCACGCTGGCCCGCTGCGACGCGTCGAGCTCGGCGAAGAACGACAAACGGTCTTCCATCGCGTGCACAGCCTCGGTGGCCAGCCGGCCGGAATACTGCTTCAGGCGGCGCAGCGTCGAGTCCGGCACCGCCTCCAGCACCTCGACCGTGGTCTTCGGCGGGACGAACCGATTGTCGGGCATCCCTAAAAGCTACGCCGAACTTCTGGGGGATTCCTCCAAACGGCTTTCCGGCGAGCAGACACTCGGGTACGCGACACGCGGCATTTCGGGTACCGCCGTGTCTGCTCGCCGGGGAACGCTAGGCGCTGCCGGTGTCGGTGTAGGACACCGCGGCGGCGAACACGTCGTCGATGCGGTACTTGCGTGCGGCGTCGGCGGCTACCGAGGCGTCGATGTTGCCGTCGCGGGCGAGCCCTTCGAGCACGGCCACCACGACCGACTCGGCGTCGGTGTTGAAGTAGCGGCGCGCGGCCGGGCGGGTGTCGGAGAAGCCGAACCCGTCGGCGCCCAGGGTGATGTAGGTGCCGGGCACCCAGGGCCGGATCTGCTCGGGCACAGCACGCATCCAGTCCGACACCGCCACGACCGGGCCCGCCGCGTCGGCCAGCGAGGAGGTGACGTGCGGGGTCAGCGACGGCTTGTCGGGGTGGCGCAGCCGGTGGCGTTCGATCTCCACACCTTCGCGGTTGAGCTCGCCCCAGCTGGTCACCGACCACACGTCGGCCGCCACATCCCATTGCTCGGCGAGCAGGTCGGCCGCCCGCAGGGCTTCGGGCATCGCGACACCCGAGGCCAGGATCTGGGCGGTGTTGGCGCGTGGCTCGGCTGCGGCGCGGTAGCGGTACATGCCGCGTAGCAGCGCCTGGGCGTCGAGGTTCTGCGGCTCGGCGGGTTGGACGTAGGGCTCGTTGTAGATGGTGATGTAGAAGAAGATGTTCTCGGCGTGCTCGCCGTACATCCGCTGCAGCCCGCTGTCGATGATGTGGGCGATCTCGTAGGCGAACGCCGGGTCGTAGGTCACCGCAGCCGGGTTGGTCGACGCCAGCAGCAGTGAGTGCCCGTCGGCGTGCTGCAGGCCTTCGCCGGTCAGCGTGGTGCGGCCCGCGGTGGCGCCGAGCACGAAGCCCTTGGCCATCTGGTCGGCCGCCGCCCACAGCCCGTCGCCGGTGCGCTGGAACCCGAACATCGAATAGAAGATGTAGATCGGGATCATCGGCTCGTCATGGGTGGAGTACGACGTGCCCACCGCGGTGAACGACGACGTCGACCCGGCCTCGTTGATGCCCTCGTGCAGGATCTGACCGATCTCAGATTCCTTGTAGGCCAACATCAATGCCGAGTCCACCGACGTGTAGAGCTGCCCGTTGCGGTTGTAGATCTTCAACGACGGGAACCACGAGTCCATGCCGAAGGTGCGGGCCTCGTCGGGGATGATCGGCACCAGGCGCGGCCCGATGTTCTTGTCGCGCAACAGTTCCTTGAATGTACGCACCGTCGCCATGGTGGTGGCCACGGCCTGGGTGCCCGACCCCTTCTTGAGCGGCTTGTAGGACTCCGGTGCAGGCAACGTCAACGGGGTGCTCTTGTTGCGCCGTGCCGGAACGAACCCGCCCAGGGCGCGCCGGCGATCCAGCAGATAGCGGATCTCCGGGGTTTCCGGGCCGGGGTGGTAGTACGGCGGCAGGTAGGGATCCTCTTCGAGTTGGGCATCGGAGATCGGTACCCGGGTGACGTCGCGGAAATCCTTGAGGTCTTGCAGCGCAAGCTTTTTCATCTGGTGCGTGGCGTTGCGGCCCTCGAAGTGGCTGCCCAGCGTGTAGCCCTTGATGGTCTTGGCCAGGATGACCGTCGGCTGACCCTTGTGCTCGGTGGCGGCCCGGTAGGCGGCGTACACCTTGCGGTAATCATGGCCGCCGCGCTTGAGATTCCAGATCTCCTGGTCGGTCATCGGTTCGACGAGGGCCTTGGTGCGCGGGTCGCGGCCGAAGAAGTGATCACGCACGTAGGCGCCGTCGTTGGCCTTATACGTCTGGTAGTCACCGTCGGGGGTGACATTCATCAGGTTGACCAGCGCACCGTCCTTGTCGGCATGCAACAGGGCATCCCACTCGCGACCCCAGACCACCTTGATCACGTTCCAGCCCGCACCGCGGAAGAACGACTCCAGTTCCTGGATGATCTTGCCGTTGCCGCGCACCGGGCCGTCGAGGCGCTGCAGGTTGCAGTTGATCACGAAGGTCAGGTTGTCCAGGGCCTCGTTGGCGGCGACCTGGATCAGGCCGCGGCTTTCGGGCTCGTCCATCTCACCGTCGCCGAGGAACGCCCACACATGCTGATCCGAGGTGTCCTTGATGCCCCGGTCGTGCAGGTAGTGATTGAACCGGGCCTGATAGATCGCGTTCATCGGGCCCAGGCCCATCGACACCGTGGGGAATTCCCAGAAGTCGGGCATCAGCCGGGGGTGCGGGTAGGACGGCAACCCGCCGCCGCGATGGCTGTGCTCCTGGCGGAAACCATCCAGTTGGTCGGTTGTCAGCCGGCCCTCCAGGAACGCGCGGGCATAGATGCCCGGCGAGGCGTGCCCCTGGATGAACACCTGATCACCGCCACCCGGGTGGGATTTGCCGCGGAAGAAGTGGTTGAACCCCACCTCATACAGCGACGCCGACGACGCGTAGGTCGAAATATGGCCGCCCACACCAACTCCCGGACGCTGAGCCCGATGCACCATGATGGCCGCGTTCCACCGGATCCAGGCGCGGTAGCGTCGCTCGACATCCTCATCGCCGGGGAACCACGGCTCCAGGTCGGTCGGGATGGTGTTGACGTAATCGGTCGACGTCAGTGCCGGGATCGCGACCCGCTTCTCACGCGAGCGTTCCAACAGGCGCAGCATCAGATACCGGGCCCGGGCAGGACCGGAACGCTCCAGCAACTCGTCGAACGACTCCAGCCACTCCGTGGTCTCATCGGTGTCGATGTCCGGCAGGTAGGAGGCAACCCCCTCCCGGATAACCCGAACCCGATCGTGTTCGGCTGCGGTGGTGGAGTTTTGAGCCAGATCCTGGCGCGCGAACTCGGTGGTCAACTTCCGCTCCTTGTTAGGCGGTTAACAACTGATGGGTGCTTGTGGCGTCCTCTATCGTCCACCTATCGTGCCGTATTCGTGCCGCTGGGGTGTCGAGTGCAATGAACCCATCGGAATCGGTTCCAGCCGGTAACGTCTGCAGACCGTGCTGGTGGGTGGACAGTGTCGGGCGCGGCTGCGGGTCGCCGCGTTCGCGGTCGGGAGTGCGGCGTCGATCGCCATGGTGATCGTCGGCTGCACGCGCATGACCGACGGCGCAGCCGTCGCCAACCAGCAGGACGCCCAGGTGTACCGGGCTTCGATCTCGGCTTCGATCGACGCGTCGAAGTCGAGCTCCGCGACCCGCGAGTCGGAACGACAGGCCTCGCTGACCACCCAGGCGGTCCACGCGGTGTGTGAGGACATGAGCACCTCATCGGTCGACGCGGTCAACGCCGTCAACGCCTATGTCACGGCCGCCAACAACCACGGCGACGTGCAGTCGAAGGTCGGCCCGGCAGCCGATGCCCTCAACCACAGCGCTGACCTGGTCAGTTCCGGCTCAGTCGACGCGCTCGCGCCGGATCTGCGTGCCGCCCTGAACGAATGGGTGGACGCTGCGCGGGCGCTCGCGGCGGCCATTTCGAGCAACGCGGCGGTCGACACGATCAACGCCGCGACCGACCGATCCAACACCGCCAAGACCAACGCGCTGGACCGCTGCGACAAGGCGTATCGATGAACTGCCCGGCATGCGCCCGTACTCGGACACCGACGTGCGACGATTAGGACGAAAACGCATCACGAGTGCACTTGGAGCCTGAAGGAGGATCGACGGTGGTCGCGGCGGGGAAGGACTCTGACCCGAACTACGCCCAAAGTCTGGGCATCAACAAGGATCAGATAGTCCAGGAATTGGGCTGGGATGAGGACACCGACGACGACATCCGGGCCGACATCGAGGATGCGTGCGGCTCTGAGCTGCTCGACGAAGATGCGGACGAAGTGGTCGATGTCGTCTTGCTGTGGTGGCGGGACGGCGACGGAGACCTCGTGGACCGGTTGATGGACGCCATCACCCCGCTGGCCGAGGACGGGGTCATCTGGGTGATCACGCCAAAGACCGGCAAGCCCGGGCACGTGCAGCCCGCCGAGATCGCCGAATCGGCTCCGACGGCCGGGTTGATGCAGACCTCGTCGGCCAAGCTGGGGGACTGGACGGCGAGCCGGCTGGTGCAGCCGAAGTCCAAGGCGGCAGGTAGGCGCTAGGCGGTGCTCGAGGTAGGAACCGCAGCGCCCGATTTCACGCTGCGGGACCAGAACGGCCGCCCGGTGACCCTGAGCGGCTTCCGCAACACCAAAGATGTCCTGCTGGTGTTCTTCCCGTTGGCGTTCACCGCCGTCTGCCAAGGCGAGCTCGATGAGATCCGGGACAATCTCGCCGCCTACCAAAACGACGACACCGCAACGCTGACCATCTCCGTCGGGCCTCCGCCCACCCACAAGATCTGGTCTGGCCAAAGCGGTTTCACCTTCCCGGTGCTGTCCGACTTCTGGCCGCACGGCGCCGTATCGCAGGCCTACGGCGTCTTCAACGACGACGCGGGCTATCCGAATCGCGGCACCTTCGTCATCGACCGATCCGGCGTCATCCGCTTCGCCGAGGCAATGGAACCCGGCCAGGCACGCGATCAATCCGTGTGGCGGCAGGCCTTGGCGGCCCTGCGCGCGTAGCGGATTTCCGGTCAAGGTGCCCCGCCGTGTACCGTGCCTGCGACGGGGCGCGTAGCTCAGTGGTAGAGCTCTGGTTTTACACACCAGCGGTCGGCGGTTCGATACCGTCCGCGCCCACTCTTGTTTCCTCAGGTCAGTACGAGATTTATCTGTAACCGGCCTCCGGGCCCCGGGCTCGATGACCCAGGTCGACCCATTCGGAAATTGATCCGTTCGCGATGACCCAGCTGTGAACCGGTCGTCTGTGTGGCTCAACCAGGCCGCCGCCACGCCTTGGACAGTGTGTCGGCAGCGCCGGTGCACGCCGCGGCGATCACCTCGGCGCCTGTGTCGAGGTCCACCAAATCCCAAGCGACAGAGAATATTTCGCCATGGCGCAAACCCGGACGACGTCAGCCGCCACGCGATGTGGAAGCATCACTCATCGCAGGAGGAACGTGGGCGCCGCGGAGTCGTCAAGTCGCCCTGGACGATTGCCGCGGGAAGGTTCCGCTGCCGGTCGACGACGGGATTCACCGTCAGGTGCGAGCAGCGGTCCCTGCGTCGTTACCATCGAGGTTCGCGGACTTCGGAGTGGGCGAGCTGCTCACCACGATCTGGTTGCGGCCACCGAGTTTGGCCTTGTACAGCGCCTTGTCTGCCGTCTCGAGCAGCTCCGTCAGCTGCGACCGCGAGTCAGCGGGCGCGATCCCGAAGCTTGCGGTCACCGTCATCCCGCCGCCGATCGCGGGCGCCCCGCCGGCGATCCGGTGCCGAACAGACTCTGCCCATTCCACAGCCGACGGCAACCCGACGTGAGGCAGCAGAACCGCGAACTCTTCGCCGCCGATGCGCCCTACGATCCGCCCGTCCAGCGGTGGTTCGGTGAGTATCTGCGCGAAGGCGGTCAGGACCGCGTCTCCGCCGGCGTGGCCAAGAGCATCATTGACCGCCTTGAAGAAGTCCATGTCGGCCAGGACCATGACAGACCGCTCGGCGCTTCGCAGTTCCACTTCCGCGCGGCGCTTGAAGCCGCGCCGGTTCAGCAGACCCGTCAGTTCGTCACAGTCGCGCTGCGACCGCAGTTCCTGCACCATGTCGACGACGGTGACGGCCAGCAAGGTGACCATGCAGGCGGGCAAGACCACGGTGACGGCCACGATCAGGCACAGCTCGAGATTCGACTGCATGTAGCTGTCCAGGTCCGCTGGTGTCCTGATCTCGCGCGGCACCGCCGAGAACGGCGCCACCACCACACCGGCGCCGAGCGAAGCCGCCAACGCAACCGTTGAGATCAGGGCGGCCCGATCGGGGCCGGTCTTCGGGATCCGCGCCCAGAGCCGGCGCGCCACCCCGAGAAGCAGCAACGCGGTCCCGAGGTTCTGCGTGACAACCCGCCCGACCAGCAGGGGAGACAGGTAGGCGAAGGCCCAGACGATGGTGATCATCGCGACGAGATAGGCGAGGACGGTCAGACGTGGCAACCGGTACCCGACGCGGCGCAGCAGGCCCTCGGCGAGCATGACCATGGCGATCGGGAACAGGACGCCGTGGATCGACGAGGCTAGCGCCGTTGTCGTCGGCACAGAGAGTGCGACGGTGCCGGCTGAGTAAACAGCGATGGCGCCCGCGAAGTACAACGCGCAGGTTCGGCCCCGGTCGACGCCCCAGACGATGACGAAGAGCAGCCCGATACCCGCCATCACGAACGATCCGAGGGTGACGGCGATCAGCCAGTCCGTCGACACGACCGGCCCCTCGTTCGGGCAGCGCACACGCGGCGGAGTCTATCCGCCTGCTCAGACGGTGCTTTCACGGCAGCAAACGGCAGGGCGGCGTGGCCACAGCGGTTTGCCGCGTGTACTTGTGCGCGTTCGCGTAGTGAAAGACGCCGACCGGGGTGTTCTGCCCCGGAGTGATGGTGACGTCCCTACGGCACATCTGCGAGGCCGGGTATCCGTTGTTTGGACCGGCGACATGGGGGCAACCCAACTAGAACGACGCATACCGATACGGGTAGCGCGGCGCGAACTGAGTTCGGGGGCTTGCACAGAACAGGGAGGTTCGGCTCATGGCAGCCGACAACAGGGTCCGAGTACTTGCAGCGGTCGCTGGCGGTGGGGCCGTGGTGGCGCTGGGTTGGCTAGGCGCCACGTCCGGCGATTCCAGCAACATGGCAGTGCATCTGCCTCCGCCGCCACCGACCGTTGGCCATACGGTCATGTCGCTGGGGGCGACGACGACCACCTCGATGCCACCGACCGAGCCGGCTGTCAGCAAGGCCCTGCCGTCGATCACAGGTTCGGCCACGCTTCCGTCGGAAGAGGTCGGCTTGCCGTGACCCCTCGGGTGAGAAAGCCCGTCGCAGAGCACGAGGCGTTGCCGCGGAACGCAAGACCGCGTCAAATTCCTTGGGGCGCCAGTCATATCGTGATGTTGGCGCCGAGTCGGTAGCGCCCAGCGCGCGGTTCCGCTCTCACAGATTCCTCGATTAGCGCCGTTGGGCCCTGACGTTGGCGTCAACTTTGCTATAAATTCCGGCAGCGAGTTCACAGCGTTCCGACAGCGCGGTCACGGAGGAAGCGGCGATGAGACACACGGCGAGTTCGTCCACAGAGGTCGACGATGCGTGACACTCCGAAAATCGTCAGCCTCGCTACCGCGCTTGCGGCTCTCGCGACTCCCGCAGCTGCACCGCCAATCGCTGAGGCGGCCGACGCCGACGAGTATCGGGTTGCCAGAGATGCGATGGGGAAGATCCCAGCGGAGCCTGAGGTTTCCCTGCCGGGTGATCTGGAGCTGATGAGCTTCACCGTGCACCAGGCCAGCGACGGTATTTTGTTTCCGCAGCACAGTTCTCACTCGTCGCATTCGTCTCACTCCTCTCATGTTTCGCACGCATCGTCCAGCCCTGGGATTGGTGGGCCCTATGTGCCTTACGTGCCGTACGTGCCAGGCCCTGCCTATGTACCGCCTGCGGTGGTCCCGCCGGCAGCGACCTCACCGAGCACCTCGGCCGCACCTGCACCGGCGCCCGGCACCGACATCGCCTACGTCGCGTGCACGCGGGCGAGCAGCGGTTTCGGTGTGAACGACATCGCCAGCGAACTCGAAGGGGCCTACGGCGTGGCGGCAGCCGATGCGGTAAATATTGCCAAGCAGGCGTTGGCCGCTGTGCTCGGCGGCGGGCACTACTGCGACGGCTACCGCCATGACTGATCGCCGTTGTCCTCCTTGGCGTCCAGCACGTCGTGCGCTGACGGCCGATGGGCAACTTCTCAATGCCTGATGTCGTCGTGGACTTCAGCGTGTCGACACAATCGCTCGGCGCGTTGCAAGAAGCCGCTTACCGCCTGATCGGGCAAGCCACGTGCCAGATCGACCAAGCGGACGGCCGATACGTCTGCCGACTTTCACCATCGCAGCCGCAGCTTCACGGAGCCGAGTTGCGCTCTCACTTCCTGAACCTCGTGACAGACGAAAACCTCCGCGAGAAAGTGAGTAGAGAGACTGACCGACTGCGAGACGTCATTGTCGCCTTGGCTTTCGGCTCTCTGGCGGACGGGGACTGAAACTTGCCCGGCTTCGCGTCACCGGAGGCATTCCGTCCCGAGGCATCTGCGCTTCAACTGCTGCCCATCAGGTTTGAGCGACTCGGCGCGGATCGATTCCTTGTCGGCAACATGGTTGGCGACATGGCGGAGATGACGGCCAGTGAACTCGACCGTCTGTGCACGCTCAATCTCACGCCCGGCGATGGACTCTACGAGCGTGCATTCGAGAAACTCTTCGTCGGGTCGGTCGGTCAACGCGCGCAGCAGCAGCTCCTGGCGCTTCGTTTGCGTAGCCGCCTGAGCTTCTTGCGTGCGGCCACACCCTTGCACCTGTTCGTTGTCACTCTGCGGTGCGAGCACTCCTGCCCGTATTGCCAAGTGTCGCGGCAAAGCCGGGACCGAATGCGCTACGACATGGACCAAGCCACCGCCTCCAAGGCACTCGATGTTGCCCTGTCTGCGCCCGCTCCGCTCATCAAGATCGAGTTTCAGGGCGGCGAGCCGCTTCTGAATTTCGAACTCATCCAATGGATCGTCTTGACCGCCAAGCGTCGCGCGGTTCCATTAGGTAAGAAGCTGCAGTTCGTGATTGCCACGAACCTGGCCTTACTCAATGACGAGGTGCTCGACTTCTGCGCCGAGCATGACGTTCTTTTGAGCACGTCGCTAGACGGGCCTCAAGATCTGCACAACAAGAACCGACCCCGCCGAGGCCAAAACAGCTATGAGCTTGCGGTCGCGGGAATCGCCCGCATCAAGGAACGCCTGGGATCTGACCGGGTTGGGGCGTTGATGACCACCACTGAAGCAAGCCTGGGTCGCGTCGAGGAGATCATCGACGAATACCTGCGGCACGATCTCGACGGCATTTTCCTAAGACCACTGTCGCCGTACGGCTTCGCAATCAAGAACAAGCAGTTCCACAAGTATGACGCCCAGGAATGGCTCGAATTCTGGAAACGCGGTCTTCGCTATATCTTGGAGGTCAACAAGTCTGGCCGCCATTTTCCCGAGTTCTATTCAGCGCTGATACTGCGACGGATGCTGAGCGACGAGCCGATCGGCTACGTCGATCTGCGAAGTCCGGCCGGTATAGGGCTCGGAGCCCTCGTCTACAACTATGACGGCACGGTGTTCGCTTCCGACGAGGGCCGCATGCTCGCCGAGATGGGCGACCGCACTTTCGAACTCGGCAACGTCCGCGACCATGGATACCGAGACCTCGTGCTGTCCGACACTCTTGTATCGGCAGTCGCGAACTCGCTGACACAGACTGCGCCGCAATGCTCAACGTGCGTCTATGAGCCCAACTGCGGTGCTGATCCCGTCTATCACCATGCAACGCAAGGTGACTCGTTGGGCATCAAGCCGCTATCGGAGTTTTGCGCGAGGCAAAAAGGCGTCATCACCCACCTGTTCGAACTGCTGGAACATTCACCCGAGGACGCCGCCATCCTTCGGAGATGGGCATCGTGAAACCGCTTGTGCTAGCTGGACGTTCGCCCCTGGCCGACATTGTCGGAGTGGGCGGGGAACGGGTGTTGGTACGACTTCGATCACCCGTTCATTACCCGGCTGACGAGCGCGATGCTGCGTTGATTACCGAAGACGACGATTGGACGCTGGCGCACCAGCGCGGCTACAAGCTCGCTGTTGGGCGCGCCGCGCGCCCGGACGCAATGTCGATGAGTTACGTGCGAGTTCCGGCGACGCTGGCCGAACTTGGCGACGGTGACGTGCTGAGTATCTACCCGCAGTCTGGTCGGGTGCGGGTGCTCTACCGCAGATCCTCCAGACACAACTTCTTCCTGGTCACCGAACGCTGCAACAACTACTGCCTGATGTGCTCTCAGCCGCCGAGGAAAGTCGATGACGGGTGGCTGATCGATGAGATCGCGCAGAGCCTTTCGCTAGTCGATCCCGCGACATCCGCTCTGACATTCACCGGAGGTGAACCGCTCACCGAGTGGCGCCGATTCACCGGGCTGCTCGAGTTGACGCGTGATCTGCTCCCGGACACCGCGATACACGTGCTGACCAACGGGCGTGCCTTCTCCTATCCCGAAGTAGCAAATGCGTGGGCGGCAGTCGATCACCCGAAGCTTTCGGCCGGAATCCCCATTTATGCGGCGGTTGACCACATCCACGATTACGTGGTCCAGGCCAAGGGGGCGTTCGACGAAACGGTGCTCGGCGTGCTTCGTCTCAAGAACCACGGCCAGCGAGTCGAGATCCGTATTGTGCTGCATGCGATCACCGCGCCGCGGCTGCGTGAAACGTGTTCGTGGATCGCCCGGAACCTTCCGTTCGTGGATCACGTGGCTCTGATGGGTATGGAGCACACCGGTTTCGCGGTCGCCAACGACGAGACGCTGTGGATTGATCCGCTCGATTATCAGGAACAGTTGAAGGTAGGCGTGGACATCCTGTCAGCAGCTGGAGTGAACGTCTCGGTCTACAACCTGCCGCTGTGCGTGCTCGATCCCGTGGTCCGCCGCTTCGCGGTCCGATCGATCTCAGATTGGAAAAACGCCTACTTGCCGGAGTGCGACGGTTGCTCGGCACGTTCCGATTGCGCAGGGTTTTTCTCGACAGGGCGACCAAAATTCAGTCGCGGGATCGCTGCGATCTAGTCGAGTGACCCCTTGGTCGGGTCAGCGCGGTCGTGACATCACCGCGAGGTTGAGAACCTGCGTCGCCTACAGTTCAGCGGAATACCTCGATAGTCCAACCGCCCTAGCGCCAGGGCGGTTCGAGCCCCGGTCCCCACTGTAGCGGCGAGACAAGGCCTTTCGTGGGTCAAGGCCGCCATGATGGCCGTCGCCGGTGGCAGTCAGGCGGGCACGCAGGGCCAGCGCCGAACATGTACGCCCGTTCACCTGGCATGCGTTGCCGGCGCAGATATGGGTAATACGCCTCATGTGCAGCGTTTGCCAGCCGGTGCAGACTACGGAGACTCGACCCCCGCGTGGGGGGTCCGTACCGGAGCGAGGAACCGACGATGACCACGAGCCGCGCCATGAGAACTGCAGCCTTCGGGCTGCTGGCAAGCGGAGCCACGCTGATTGGCCTGTGTCTGCCGGGTGGGGTGGCGAACGCGGCGCCCGGTTTCGTCCCGCAAGTCGTTTGGTGCCCAGGTCAGCCTGTGCCGTACTCGACTCCGCCGGTGAACTGGGACATGGGCGTTTGCCACGATTGGTACAGCATCGCGGATCCGGTCACGCAGCGTACGCGGGTCATCGAGGGGATCTCGCCAAATGATCCCCGCAACAACTGCCCGCCGGCGGCTCAGATGGGTCCGTTGCCCTGCCTGTAGCGGTTGATCACACTGGCGGTGCGCGTTCCGCGTTCAATCGCCGAAGCGATCGAGGTCGTGTAGCGGCACCCGCCGCTCATGCACCCCGTCGCATCCGAACGTCTCGGCCGGAGCCACTCCGAAATGGCGGCAGAGGGCATGCAGCGTCCGCAGGGTCATGTTGGCCTTGCCGGCCTCGATCTCGCTCAGATAGCTGCGGGTCACCGCGACTGCAGCTGCAGTGCTGCCCTGTGTTTCGGCCGCTGCAAGGCGCAGGGCCCGCAGTCGAGCGCCCAGCCTGCGTAGCTCGCTGCGTAGGGCAAACTCCTCGGCAGCGGGCACGGATACTCCTTCGGTCGTCTGTGTCTTCGCCCTCGGACGGTCAGGGGTGGGTGTCAAGGAGTCCACAGTGACCGGGCCGCTACCGATCCCAACTCATGGTGCGGCGACCCCGTCGCGCGCGATTGTCAGGTCGCCACAGCTGATGTCGCTTGCAGTCGTCCAGGCCGGGTCGTGCTCGGAGGTGGCGCTCACGGTGTCGGCGCGACCAAGCGTCGCTGTCGACCCGATCAGGTCGACCGCTGTCCGGCGAACCTCCCACGGTGGCCTACCGGGCAGCTGCAGGAGTTGAACCAGGCGGCGGCCGTCGCCGAGATCGCTGCAGCCTACACCGTCGCCGAGTCCGCGGCGGTGCCCGAGGTCGAACTGAAATGCGTCACCGTGCTCGTCGACCACAGGCGTGATGCTGCAACCCGTCACCGAGTACAGCAGTGCCTCCCGGCCGGTGTCGACGATGATCTGGTGCGTGCCTTCCTGCTGTGCGTCAACCAGGAGTGCGGAGCGCGGCAGGGGGCTGGCACTGCGGATGGCCGCCTGGCCGTAGCCGTCGGATGTACTGATTCCGATTGTGCTGCTGGTGATCCACAGGGTGGCGGGTTGGCCATATGCCGGACCGACATCGCGGCCCGCCGCGTCCGGTGACGGCCCACCGCTGGGCAGGCACGCGTCACTGGTCGTGGGCGACGCGGTGGCCACGCCGGGCGTCGTCAGAAGGATCGACGAAAGGCCAAGTACCAGTGCGCGAATCATGGTTCGTGAGTTCCGATCAGCCGAGCCGATAAGACTCGCGCGACGCATCGAAGATGCGGTGAGTCCGCAAAACCGGCACGAATGTCTCAGTGCTGAACACCCGGGCGACGGTTGCCAGGGTCGGTGCGACAACGGCGTGGAAGTTGGTCATCGTCGTGGCCTTTCTGTGCCGTTGCGGTCAGTCGGATGTTCCGTGGGCAGGCGCAATCGCCGGTTATGCTGACGCTCATGGCTGGCCATGCGTCCGCACCTACTGTGCACCGTCGGTCTGCCACGGCACATGAGGTGATCACCCCATGTTTGCCGTCAGGGTGGGGGTGACCGGAGGGGAGGCCAGTGGCACCCAAGGACCGGCTGCTCGAACGCGAAGCGGTGCTGGCTCAACTGGACCGGTACCGCCGGGCTTTGGTGGATCGCCGCGGTCGGATGGTGCTGTTACGCGGCGAGGCCGGCGTCGGCAAAAGTGCTGTGATCACACGGTTTATCGCCGGGCTCGGGAAACAGGGACAGGTGTTGCGGGGATGGTGCGATCCACTGGCGGTCCCACGCCCGCTGGGGCCGGTGCTCGACATGCTCGCCCCGCGCCCGGGCGACCACGCCACGCGGCTTCGTGCGGCCATCGAATCTGCTGACACCGAGGCGATCTACAACGGACTGCTCCGGTCGATCAGCGAGACCGCGCCGCCGATCTGGGTCATAGAGGATGTGCACTGGGCTGACACCGCGACACTGGATGTGCTGCGGTTCCTGGCTCGCCGTATCGACGTGTTGCCATTGCTGCTGGTGGTGTCTTACCGCGATGACGAGGTCGGTGACCGGCATCCGCTCGCGGCGCTGTTGGGGGATCTGGCAACGTCGGCGCACGTGAGCCGGATCGGTCTGGTTCCGCTCAGTCTCGAGGCCGTGGGTCGACTTGCCGACGGTAGTGGCCTCAACGCCGAAACGCTGTTCCGGCAGACCGGCGGAAATCCGTTCTACGTCACCGAGGTGCTGGCCGCCGGTCCCGCCGCGTTGAGCCGAGATGGCTTGCCGCGCAGCGTGAGCGAGGCGGTGTGGGGCAGGTTGGCGCGGCTGTCGGACGCGGGGCGCGAGACGGCCTACGCGGCTGCGGTGTGCGGCCCGCGAACGGATTTGGCGCTACTGCACGAGGTGTGTTCGGCCGCGCAGATCGGGCTCGCGGAGTGCCTGGGAACGCGAGTGCTGATCGCCGATGCGGACACCGTCGGGTTCCGGCACGAACTGGCGCGACGCGCGACACTGGAACGAGTGCCGGACTACCAGCGTCGGATGCTGCACAAGCGCGCCCTGGCGGTGCTCGCCCATCCACCTATCAGTCCGGATATGTTGGCATCATTGGCTTTTCATGCTGAGCAGGCGGGCGAAACCGACTCCGTCGTCAGCTACGCGCCGGCGGCGGCCGAGCGGGCCTCCGCGCTGGGCGCCAACCGGGAGGCAGCCGAGCTCTACGCGCTGGCGTTGCGGCACGCCGACACTGTCGCGGCTGAACGGCGGGCGACTTGGCTGGAGCGGCACGGGTTCAGCGGCTATCTTTGCGGGCTCGGCGACGCCGCCGTCGCGTCCTGGCAGGAGGCGATCGCCTTGCGCCACGCATTGGGCGACCGGCTCCGCGAAAGCGAGGATCTGCACTGGCTGTCCCATCAGGCGTATCTGCTGGGACGAACCAGCGAGGCTGTCGAGGCGACCGCGGCATCGCTGCGGCTACTTGATGACGTCGAACCCTGCCCGCAGCTGGCCTGGACCTTGGCGACGATGGCGAGTCTGGCCGCGTTCGGGTTCGACCCGGCTTGCGACGAGTATGCGGCCCGCGCGGTCGCGCTTGGTGTCGAGTTCGGTGATGCCGTCGTGGTGTTGCGCGCCCGCTTTTTCGCGCTGCTCGCGATCGTCCTGCGCACCGATACCGGCTGGGACGAGTTGGAAGCGGTCTGGCGGGATTGCATGGCCGCCGGCCAACCGGAATTGGGGGGCTTGAACGGGGGCCTGATCTGCTGGTTCGCCGCCGTGCATCATCGACTCGACTGTGCCCAGGTGTACTTCGACGAGGTGTCCGAGTTCTGCGCGACACACGATCTGATGATGTTCGACGCGATTGCCGTCGGCGCCGCGGCGCTGACGGCGTTGCATCGTGGGGATTGGGCGCACGCACTCGACTGCGCCAACGACGTTCTGACGCGACCGGCCTTGCCGCCGCCGCCGCGGATCCTGCCGCTGATCACGCTGGCGTTGGTCCGTGCGCGGCGCGACGAGCAACCCGTGGCCACCGTGTTGGACGAGGCTCTGGCCGCCGCCGACCGTGGCGACCTGGCTCGCCTCGGCGTGGTGTGGGCGGCCCGCGCCGAAGTCGCCTGGCTCGCCGGCGACGACGACACTGCGCGCGCCGAGGCGCAGGCGGGACTGGCGGCGGCCAACGAACATGCCGACCCGTGGTTGGTCGGCCCCTTGCGGCGCTGGGCTTATCTGGCCGGCGGGGTCATTGTCGATGCGCCGACACCCGATACCGTCACGCCGTATCGATTCGAAGTCGACGGTAACTGGCGCCACGCAGCGCAGGAGTGGACGCAGCTGGGCTGTCCCTATGACGCGGCGCTGGCACAGCTCGGCGGTGATATGCCGGCGGTCCAGGACTCCCTGGAGACCTTCCGTCGTCTCGGCGCCCGAGCCGCCGCCCGGCGGGCACGGCAACGTTTGGACCTGCTGCGCGGACGCGACCCGGACCGGCGCAGAAAGACCACGATCGCCGACCCGTATGGGCTCACACCCCGCGAACGTGACGTGCTCGAACTCATCGCGGCCGGTCTCAGCGACGCCGAGATCGCCTCAGCGCTAGTCATCAGCCCCAAGACCGCCAACAGGCATGTGGGAGCCATCCTGGCCAAGCTCGGCGCCCGCAACCGTGCGCACGCCGCTGCCGCCTATGCGTCTCAACTCGACCCGCACAGCGCGCCACAGTGACCGGGCAGATCCGGTGATCGCTCCGCGGGGCGATGTTACGAGCGGTCCATGGGCTTGCGGCGACGGGGCGCGGTCGGTCAGGACGCGGATCCGGCAATATCCAGCACGACGCGGAAGCGAGCCTGACCTGACATCATCCGTGCGTAGGCTTTCGGGGCTTCCTCGAACGGGATGACCTCGATCATCGGCGCGATGCCGCGAGCGATCGTGAACGCCAGGTTGTCCTCGTTGTCGATGGATGAGCCCGTCAGACTGCCGACGATGCTGCGCCCTGCCAGGATGAGGTCCAAGGTCTGCACGGACAATGGGTCGGGCGCAGCACCCACGACGATGAACTGGCCGCGCGGGCGAAGACCGTTTACCAGCGGGCCCATCGATGCCCCGTTCGTCGCCGTCGCGACGATTGCTGCGGCGCCGCCCAGCTCCAGCAGTGCTGAGCCGGCGTCCACGGCGGCACTGTCGATGTAGACGTCTGCGCCGAGTTTCCTTGCAAGTTCTGCCTTTTCCTGCCCACGGGCGATCGCTGCAACGCTGTACCCCAGCGCTTTGGCGTACTGCACGCCGAGGTGGCCGAGGCCGCCGATGCCCTGGATGGCGACCAGGGCGCCCGGCACGGCATCGATGTGTCGCAGGGCGTTGTAGACGGTCAGACCGGCGCACAGGAGCGGAGCAGCGAGCTTTGCGTCGAACTCCTGCGGTACCCGGACCACTCCGGTGGCTCGGGTGTAGACCACCTCGGCGTATCCGCCGTCGTGGTTGAGCCCTACCTGTGGTTGGTCGGTGCAGTTGACGAAGTCTCCTCGGCGGCAGAACTCACATTCGTTGCAATGCCCTCCGAGGAAACCGACACCGACACGGTCCCCGGGCGCCCACGCGTGCACACCGGAGCCGACTTCCTCGATGACACCGACGATCTCGTGCCCGGGAACCAGCGGTGGCTGCGGTTCGGTCTCGCCCTCGACGAGCATTGCTTCGGTGTGGCAGACCCCGCAACTGTGTACCCGAATCCGGACTTCACCGGCGGCCGGCGGCCGGAGCTCGCGCTCGACGAGGGTGAGGTCGCCTTGTCCGGTGCTTTCGTAGGCCCGATAGGTTGTCATGCAACTGGTCCCTTCATGGGTTGGTGCGGTGCCAGGATGGCCCCCGGTTAGCGGCCGATGTGCTCCAACAGATGCTTGGACCAGACATCGGGTGACTCGAGCGGGCTGAAATGGCCGCAGTTGTCCAGGTATTCGAGGGTGTAGTCGGCGTAGAAGTCGTCCAGCGTGTCGCTCCAGGCCTGGGGGAACAGCGGATCCTGGTCGGGCCACAGGATGGTGACCGGCTTGGAAAACCGCTCGTCACGTGCCGGTGTCGTCTCGTTGGCGTAATAGGTGATCGGGTTTCCCTCGGGGTTGCGGAACCACAGCACGCCGGCCAGGAATGCCCCTGGAGCTGAATGGTTTTCGGTGAGATGGTCCAGCAGGTCGTCGACGACGGTCGATCCTGGGGCCGACCAGTTCGCCAGATTCTCCCTCAGCGCCGCCCGCACGGCGTCGGGCTTACCGTCGATGATCTGTTCGACCAGTTCGGATTTGTAGAAAATCGCGTGGACAAATGCATTTACCGCGTCCTCTTCCAAGATCCGCCGCCCGACTCCCAAGGTGGGCGGCGCGATGACCAGCGATCGCACCAGGTCCGGTCGGATGGCTGAGATCGTCTGAGCGGTGAAGCTGCCGACGTCGTATCCGCCCAGCACGGCGTTGCTGATGCCCAGCTCTTCGAGCAGGGCTACGACGCCGCCGACCTGGCGACTGAGCGAGTATGCGGTCGGGTCCTGCAGATGCTTGTCGGACTTGCCGTAACCGCGCAGGTCGATTGCGGTTACATCAGCGTGCGGGGTGAGTTGTGGGATGACCCTGGAGTACTCCCGATGGTCACCGGGGTTGCCGTGGATCAGCACCACTGGTACGCCGTGCCCGGAACGCTCGTAATAGAGCTTGAATCCGTCATGTTCGGTTGAATAGGGCATGGAACGAGTCCTTCCTCGACAGTGCACGCATCGCCGCGCGCAGTGATGGTGCATCGCGAAAGCCCTTATATACAGGAGATCTCGGCTCTCACTGACGATCGTAAAAGCCTGCACGGTGTCGTGATCATGTGCTGGCTTGAATTGATCGCTCTCTGACTTGTTTTCTCCGGTCGTGCTGGGGTGCAGCAGATTCCGATTTGCGCGCACGGGCCAGACGGAAAGTCAGTTGTTCACGCCGCGGCGCTTGTCGCGCAGAGGCTGCTCATGGATCATCTGGAAGGCCTGCCGATACGCTTGAGGGCTGACCCCGACGATGCGGCGGAATGCGGGGCGCAGTGATACCGCCGTGGCCAGTCCGACTTGCCGCGCGATGGCGTCTACCGTCAGATCGGTGCGTTCCAAGAGATTCTGAGCGCGCAGGATCCGTTGCTGCAGAAGCCATTGCAATGGTGAAACGCCAGCCTGGACACGGAATCGCCGGTCGAAAGTCCGTCGGCTCAGGCCGGCTTCGGCGGCAAGTGCATCAACGTCCACGTGTTGTAGGTGCATGACGGCGAATTCCATTATCTTGCCCAAGTTGAGCTCGCCGGAGCGGGCGGGCACGGGGCGATCGACAAACTGGGCCTGGCTGCCGGAACGCGCGGGCGAGAGTACCAAGTGGCGGGCGATTGCCGTCGCCGCGCTCGCCCCCCAGTACCGCCGTACGACATGCAGGCATGCATCCAGGCCTGCCGCGGTCCCGGCGCTGGTGATGACGTCGCCGCCGTCGATGTAGAGCACCGACGGATCCACTCGAACGTTTGGGTACCGCGATGCGAGCGTCGACGCGTGGAACCAGTGAGCGGCGGCTCGCCGACCGTCGAGTAAGCCTGTGGCCGCGACGACGAAAGCGCCCATACATAGGCTCACGATCAGCGCACCATCATCGTGGGCCCGGCGCACCGCTGTCAGCGACGGTTGTGGCGGCTCTTCGTGCGGGTTGCGCCAACTGGGAACAACGACTATCCCGGCCCGATCGAGGGCATGCAAGCCGTGTGGTGGATCGAACCCGACGCCATCGGATGTGGCCATCGGACCAGGCTCGCCGGCCACGGGTAGAACGGTGAAGGCCGGAGCGCCAACCGGGTTCATGCCGAATACGCTCATCGGTACCGATGTTTCGAACATCGACGCCCCGTTGAACATCAACACCGCAACGGTGCGCAGGTCGCGTGCTGTGTTCGTGCGATGAGAGCCGAGGGGTTGTAAGCCAACGGTTTCCACTGCGATGGTGTTGTCGCGTCGACTCAACCGCTGTTGCTGAGCGCAGGTGGACGGTGGCTGGCGTGGTGGCCGGCGCTGCAACGTGAGATCCATCGTGCGCGCCGATCAGGTCGTGAGCGCACGCGCCGGACGTGTCGTTCGCGCCGGCATTTCAGGGTGGTGACCAGTCGTCATCTGAGTGCCTTTCGTGATCATCGAGCAATCGAAAGCTCCTGGGCTGCAGGGTCATCGACGGCTGCGCTCTCTCTCGCCAGTCCGCTCCGGGATCGCAGGGGAGATGCTCCAGGTGACCTATGTTTGCGCGCAAATTCGCACCGTTGTGTGCCAGGGCTGCACGCCTCTGTGCGTCAGCTGCACAGACCCAGAGCAAACGGATCCGCTGCAGCGAGTACCGGGATCTACTGCGGTGTTGCCAGGGAAGGATCCGGGTCAGCGCTCGCGCGCAGGTGATGGCCGCGCCAGTTGCGCGGGGACATGCCATACGCCGAGCGGAACGCACGACTGAAGCTCGACATGTCAGTGAATCCACATCGACGGGCGATGCTGGCGATGGTCACCGTGGCGTCACTTCGGCCCAGCTCGTGGCGTGCTGCTTCCAGCCGCCGGGTGCGGACGTACTCGGCGAGGCTGATGTTGGCGTCGGCGAGGATCTTGTAAAGGTGCCTGACCGAGATGAAGTGGGCAGCCGCGATGCGTTCGGCACTGAGTTCGGGATCGCGCAGGTGACGGGAGACGTAGTCCAATACGCGGATCTGCAGGGTGTTGGCGAGGGGTTCGGCCGCGCGGTCGGCGTAGCCCAATTGAGTCGTGATCACCGCGCGGAGCAACTCGATACTGGGATGCCCGACGAGGTCGCCGTTGATTGCGGTGAACAGACTCGGGTCGGCTGCCACGCGCCTCAGATAATCGAAGGTCAGGGTTGCCAACGGGTGGTCGGGGATCAGCGGTATGGCGCACGCTTTGCGGATCAGGTCGGTCGGCAAGGCAAGGGCCGAATGCGGAATCTGGAAGAACTCCCCGCCCATGCCTTCCTCGTTGAGCAGCGTGTAGGGAGCGCTCGAGTCGTACATGGCCATTGCACCCGGTTGCAACACCGCTTCGCGGTCCTGCTGCACCACCATGGCGGTGCCGGCCAGCTGCAGATTCACAAAGACTGTGGGTTCCACGCCGTCGCGCGCCAGAGCCGGCGTCCTGACTACTCGGTTTGCAGTTGTCTCACCCACGCACACGGTCAAGTCACCCAGCGGCGCGATCAACCCATGAGCAGTCGCGCCTGGACCATCTTCGACCCAGTGCCATTCGACCGACACCATGGCTGCACCCATCGCCCAGTGCATGTAATCGGAGCGTTCCACCGGATCGACAGGGTCGGTATCAAGGACGATGGCCATAGGAACACTTCCTTTCACCTAGGTTGTGATTACTGCACGTGATGGCCATTTTAAGACCGGTCCCGGGCGCCGCGAAGTCCTCAAATGCGGTCCACGTGCGTAGGGGTGATGGCCGAGAAGGCTTTGCTCGACCGCAACAGCGGAAGCCGGTTGGTAGTGACCGGGAGCCGATGACGCTCAGAAGTACTGGAGTTCAGCGCTTTCGGAATGTCTGGACTAGGAATCAGTCAACCACCGATCGATTCCAGCCACGCGCAATTAGCCCAGTGGCAACGCTCCTACCATCCCCCTTGAGAAGGCCAGAAGGCCTCCCTCACAGCCATTTACTGTCGGGAGGGAAAGAATTGCCGACGTTCAATCACAACATGTTCGACCACGCCGACGTCCGGATCCACTACGTGACTGTGGGTACCCCGCCGAGTGCCGGAGGTCAGGATCGCACGCTGGTGCTGCTGCATGGCTGGCCTCAGACGTGGTGGGAATGGCGTCACGTGATGGAGCCACTGCATGCTGACGGCTGGTTCGTCGTCGCACCCGACTACCGCGGCGCCGGTGGCTCTTCCAAGCCCGACAGCGGCTACGACAAACACACCATGGCCGGCGACATCAAAGCCCTGCTCGACCGCCTCGGCGTAAAGAAACCGATCACGCTGGTCGCTCACGACCTCGGTCTCATGGTCGGGTACGCCTTCGCCGCCCTGTACCCGGCTGGTGTGGAGCGTCTCGTACTGATGGAGGCTCCGATTCCCGGCACCGAGGCCTACCAGAGCGTGGCAACAACCGATTACAGCGCGAACAAGCTGTGGCATTTCCACATGCACGGTGCGGCGGACAACGTCGCCGAGACTCCCATCGCGGGTAGCGAATTCCCTTACCTTCGTTCGTTTTATCAGCGATTGAGCGCGAATCCCGATGCGATCTCCATCTTGGATGCACAGCGCTACGTCGCCGACTACACGGCACCGGGAGCGATGCGTGCCGGCCTTGAATTGTTTCGCGCCTTCGAGCGGGACGCGATCGACAATCGGCGCATGCTGAGTGAGAAGGGCAAGCTCACGATGCCCGTGCTGGGCCTGGGCGGGACGGCGAGCTTCTTCTTGCCGATCGCTGAATCCATGTTGTCCGAGGTCGCCGAGAACGTCACCGTCCGGTCGATCGAAGATTCTGGGCATTGGGTCGCGGAGGAACAACCCGAGGGATTCCTACTGCGCCTGCGTGCATTCATCGCAGAGACCGGCGGCGATACGAAAGGAGCCGCGGCGTGATCATCCTGAATGTGTTCTTCGACGTGGTGCAACAGCATGAGGCCGAGTTCTTGAAGCTGTTGAACCAGATGGTGATCGAGTCGAACAAAGAAGAAGGTTGCAGTCTGTATCAGCTGTGGCGAAACGCCCACGATCCGTACAGCTATGTGCTCGTCGAACACTGGGCATCTCAGGAGAGCCTGACGGCTCATGGCAAGACACCGCACTGGATCAATTTCAACGACACCGTCAACGCATACCTGAAGTCCGACTACGACGAGCACCATTACAGCGAGATTCCGCGCTGAGTCGACACGCGAGAACAGGGGCACCCGGCGCGGGTGCCCCTGTTCGGTTGGTCGGTGTCAGCGCGAACTAGAGCGCGTACAACGCAGGCAGATTGACGACGATCGCTTCCTGGCTACTGCGGGCGATCACCAACTCCGCAGCTGTCTGCGGGTCGGGATTCTCTTCGCGGTGCGGCAGGTGTGGCGGGACGAAGACGTAGTCGCCGGGATCAGTACGGACCCGGACCTCGCCGTCGCCATCGAAGAACACGAATTCTGGGTGTCCGCTGCGGACGTAGATCATGGTCTCGGAATCGCCGTGGTGATGGTTGGCCGAGACACTGCCCGGCGACGCCACCGTCTCTCCCATCCACAGTTTCTCGCTGCCCACCGAGGCCCCGCTGAGCGCGGCGAAGCGTTGCATGCCATCGGTTTGCGCGGTGGTTGGGTCGAGTTCCGTTGATTTGATGTGGCGCACCCGATTTCGGGGTGCGTGCTGTGTGGCATCGTGGGGGAAATCGGGATGAAAACCGTCGGGACCGGCCATGCACTCACCGTAGACCCCCTTGGCGTTTCGGAGCCGCCGCGCCGAGGACGAATTCAGGACAACAAGCGATCGATTCAAGTCAGCGCGCAGCCGCGAGGTGGCTGAGCCCGCTGTACCCGAGAAGGTCCTGCGCGCCTACCCAGCCGGCGCGAAAAACTCCAGTGCGACGCCGTCGGGGTCGCGGAAACTCAGGCCTGAGCCATACGGTGCGTCGACGATGCCGCCGTGTTCGATACCCAATTCGTTGAGTTTGGTCACCCAGCCCTCGAGATCGGACCGCGAGGCGCAACCGAAGCCGACGTGGTCGAGCCCGACCTCGAACTCGCTGAATTGCTCGTCGCTGGCCGGTTGGTCGTGTTGGTGGATGCCGAAGAGGGTGCCGCCCTCGAGCAGCCACACGAGGTGGTGGAAACCGGCGTCGGTGCGCTCGTCGAGCACCGGGTCGGCTCCGATCAGGGCGCGATACCAGGGCCCGCTGACGGCGAGGTCACGCACGGTCACAGCGACGTGGTTGAGAGCAGGGAATGCCATGCCAGCGTCATACCACACGGCGGCCCCGGCGGGCCCGTGAACGCATGTCCCACAGGTAGAGCCGGTACCCGAAAATCCACAGATCGCGCGGGATGACCCGATCGGCGACCCGCAGCCCGGTCAGCAGCAGGTCGAATCGCCGCTGCTGCTCGGCCGTCCACGTCAGCTGCATGTGGTCGCGGAATGCCTGCGGAAGGAATCCGGTGGTGGCGAACAGGTTGAAGCGGCCCGCCAGCAATCGCAGCGGCGCGGGCAGGAACGCCATCGCGGCCACCCCGTGCAGGTGCTCCCGCACTGGCGGGTCGATGTGCAGACCGTCCAACGATTGTTTCCAGTACTCGTCGAACGCCTGCCGGTCGGCGGGCCACATGCCGTCGCGGACCTGCAGGGTGGTGCCGAGCGCGCGGGCGTCGGCGTAGATCGCGTCGGCCGACGCGTCATCGAGCGGCCCGTAGAGGAACTCGTGCATGTCGACGTAGTACCGGTACAGGCAGGCCGCCACCCACAATTGCAGCTTGGGATCGAAAGCGTTGTAGGACACCGGACTTGAGGCTTGCGAGCGCACCAGCGCATGCACCTTGTCGACCTCGGCGCGGATCAGCGCGCGGTCGGAGTCGGTGCCGAGGGTGGCCGCGGCCAGGTAGGTGCCCGTGGTGCGGGCCCGCTTGAACGGATGCTTGTACACGTTGCCGCTGTCCACGGGGCTCTCCAATACGCCGTACCCGACTCCCGGCGAGGACAGCTGCATGACGACGTTGGCCGCGGGTAGCAGCACCGCGGCGGGGTTGAGCAGATCGACCACCCTGCGCGGCCGCCGCGGGGGACCCAGCCTCATGAAATCGAGTAGACCACTTGTGAGACGCTGCCGACGTGTTTGTTGCGACGTGTCACGGCCGGGCTGCCGGTATCGCCGCCGGGTACTTCGCCGATCTGCTGCTGGGTGATCCGCGGCGTGGCCACCCGGTTGCCGGTTTCGGATCCGTCGCGGCGCGGTTGGAGCGACTGACCTACGCAGACAGTCGTTGGGCGGGGCTGCGGCATACCGGGTTGCTGCTGGGCGGCCTGTCGCTGCTGGGCGTGCTGGCAGGGCGGCGCGGCCGGGTGTGGGTGACGGCCGCCGCGACGTTCACCGCTCTGGGCGGCACGTCGCTGAACCGCGTGGGCGGGCAGATGTCCGATCTGCTTTCCACCGGTGACATCGACGGCGCTCGCCGGCTACTGCCGTCGCTGTGCGGGCGGGATCCGGCAGCGCTGGACGCGGCGGGCATAGCTCGGGCGACGGTGGAATCGTTGGCGGAGAACACCTCCGACGCGCAGGTGGCGCCGATGTTCTGGGCTGCCGTGGGCGGAGTGCCCGGTGTGCTGGTGTACCGCGGCGCCAACACGCTCGACGCGATGATCGGGCACCGGTCGCCGCGCTACGAGCGGTTCGGTTGGGCAGCAGCACGATTCGACGATCTGCTCAATTATGTTCCGGCCCGGTTGACGGGGTTTTTGGTGGCGGCGTGCGCCCCGGTGGTGGGCGGCTCTGCGGCGGCTGCGCTGCGCGCCTGGCGTGAGGACGCCGCGCGTCATCCCAGCCCCAACGCGGGGGTCGCGGAGGCCTCGTTCGCCGGGGCGCTGGGGGTGCGTCTCGGCGGTCCGACGCAGTACGCCCATCGGTTGGAGATCCGGCCTACGCTGGGCGACGGGCGGATTCCCGAGGTCGCCGATCTGGACCGGGCGGTGCGGCTCTCGCGGGCCGTGCAGGCCGGTTCCGCGTTGGTGGCAGTCGCGTTGTCGGTGGCGCTCAGCGCCGCTTGCCGTACCGGTCGGCGAGCTTCTCCTCGGTGGTGAGCGGAGCGGCCGGGGTCGCCGGACGGGACGCGCGTTCGGCGCGCCGCTGCTTGATCTCCGCAAAGACGAAGTACCCCAACCCGATCGGGGCGATGATGCCGAATGCGATCCACTGGATGCCGTACGACAGGAATGGTCCGGCGTCGAGGTGGGGGAGCGGAATGACGCCGAGCCCACCGGGCTGATCCTCGACCAGTTGCAGATACGAGCCGGCCAGCGGTACGCCGGTCAGGGCGGCTATCTGCGAGGTGCTGATCGAGTAGACCTGCTCGGCGCCGTCGGCGCGGAACGGCTCCTTGCCGCTGACCACCGCTTCGGAATCGCGCAGCCGGGCGGTGATGGTCACCTGATTGCGGGGGGCGTCGGGGATCGGCGGTACCGAGGTGCCCTGCTGAGGTCGGACATAGCCGCGGTTGACGAGCAGGATGGGACCGCCGTCGACGGCGAAGGGCGTCAGGACCTCATAGGCCGGCTCCCCGTCGACGACGCGGAGCCGAGCCAGGACCTGAGCCTCGGGCCGATAGTGTCCGGTCGCGGTGACCCGCTGCCACTGTTGGTCGGGGGCGCTCGAATCCTGGTGCGGCAGAATGCCTGTCACTGGCACCGGCTCGGCTTTCAGCGAGGACGCGATCTGGTTGTTCTCCCTCGAGGTCCTGGTGTTCTTGCCGAGCTGCCACGGCGCGAGCACGGTGAAACACAGGTAGGCGAACGCCATCACCACGACGAACAGCGCCAGCCACTGTGGCCGCAGCAGGAACCCCAGTCTGCGCATCAGCGCGGGCTTTCTCGCTCGGCCAGGGCGGCGTCGACCCAGTCGTGCAGTCCCGGCAGCGCTGCCTCGATCACGGCCAAGACTTCTTCGAAGTCGGCCTGGGAACCGTAGTAGGGATCCTCGACGTCGGGCGTGTGGGCCGCCGAACGTGGGTCGAACGACCGCAGCATCCGCAGCCGGTGGGCGTCGACGCCGTGCTCGGTGAGGATGCGGGCATGGTTGCGGCCCAGCGCGACGACCAGGTCGGCGCCCAGGTGATCGGCGTTCATCTGGGCGGCGCGGTGATCGGTCGGGTAGCCATGGGCGCGCAGCACCCGGCAGGCGCGGTGGTCCGCGCCGTCGCCGGCGTGCCAGCTGCCGGTGCCGGCGCTGCTCACGCGGACCCGGTCGGCCAGGCCGCGTTGGCTGATCTGGTGGGCGAACATCTTCTCGGCCATCGGCGACCGGCAGATGTTGCCCGAGCACACGAACGTGACATGCAGGCTGTGCCGATTCCCCGGTCGCTGCGCTCCTGCCCGCCGCTCAGACACCGAGCACCTCGCGCAGCGACTCGACGGTCTCGACATGGGCGTGCGCGGTCAACGCGGCGGGGCCGGTGAAGTCATTGCGCCCGTAACCCCAGGCCACCACCACGGTGTCGATGCCGTGTTCAGCGGCGCCCTCGACATCGTGGGCGCGGTCGCCGACCATGAGCACGCGTTGCGGCAGCGGCTGCAGTTGAGCCAGGGCGTGGGCCACCACGTCGGCCTTGGCCGCCCGGGTGCCGTCCGGGCTGGCCCCGGCGATCACCTCGAAGTACCCGTCGAGACCGAAGTGCTCGAGGATGTGCCGCGCGGTCGGCTCGGCCTTCGAGGTGGCCACAGCCAACCGGATCCCGGCCTTCCGCAGATCGGCGAGCAGCGGCTCGATGCCGTCGAACAGCCGGTTCATCGCCCAACCACGGCTCGTGTAGTCGGCGCGGTAGGCGGCGATCGCGGCGTCGGCGTCGGCACCGAGACCCATCCCGCCCAGCGTGTAGTGCATGGGCGCCCCGACCACGAGGCTGGCGAGGTCCCCTTCGGGGACCGGGGCACCGACCTGGGCCAGCGCGTGGCGGAAGCTGGACACGACTCCGTCGGCAGAATCGGTCAGGGTGCCGTCGAGATCGAACAGCACCAGCTCTGGGCGCATAGCGGCCGACGTGTCAGTTACAGGACCAGTCACAGACCCATTCTCCCCGATGCCCGAGAGGGGTCCCCGCCCACTACTGTCGTGCTGTGGCAAGTCCAACCCGCGCGGCCGCCCGCTACCACGGTGACCAGGCCGCATTACCCGGGCAGCTGGACTTCGCGGTCAACGTACGCGCCGGGGCGCCACCGGACTGGCTGACCGCGCGGCTGGCTGCCCGGCTGGCCGATCTGGGCCGCTATCCCAGCTCCGCCGACGAACGGCGTGCGGTCTGCGCGGTCGCCGCACGGCACGGCCGTCGTGAATCCGACGTTGCGCTGCTCGCGGGCGGTGCCGAGGGTTTTGCGCTGCTGGCCGACCTGCGGCCGCGGCTGGCCGCCCTGATCGCGCCGTCGTTCACCGAACCAGAGGCGGTCCTGACTGCAGCCGGGGTTCCTGTGCACCACGTGGTGCTGGAACCACCCTTCGGGCTTTGCGATGCCGCCGTGCCGGACGACGCCGATCTCGTGGTGGTCGGTAATCCGACCAATCCGACCGGGGTGCTGCACTCCCGTGCGGACATCCTCGCGCTGCGGCGACCCGGGCGCCTGGTGGTGGTCGACGAGGCATTCGCCGATGCGGTCCCCGGCGAACCCGAGTCGCTGGCCGGTCATGCACTGCCCGATGTGCTCGTGCTGCGGAGCTTGACCAAGACGTGGGCGCTGGCCGGCTTGCGCGTCGGGTACGCGCTCGGTGCTCCCGAGGTGCTTGCGCGCCTCACCGCCCGCCGGGCCCACTGGCCGCTGGGCACGCTGCAACTGGAGGCGATCGCCGCCACCAGCACGCCTGCTGCGGTCGCCGAGGCCGAGGCGGGGGCCCGTAGGCTGGCGGCGCTGCGCACTGCGATGGCTGCCGCGCTGCGTGCTCTCGGCCTCGACGTGGTGGCCGGGACGGCACCGTTTGTCCTGTTCGGTGTCCCGGATGCGGAGCTGATGCGAAAACATCTGGAAAGCAAGGGTATTGCGGTGCGACGCTGCGATACGTTCGTGGGTCTGCCGGGAAATTACCTGCGGGCCGCGGTGCGGGCGGAGTGGCCGGTATTGGTGGACGCGGTGACGGAGGTGTTGAGGTGAGCGCGCGGGTGGCCGGCGTCAGGCTGGCTGACGTCATCGCGGTGCTGGATGCCGCATATCCGCCGGGTCTTGCGCAGGACTGGGATTCTGTGGGCTTGGTGTGCGGGGATCCCGACGAGACCGTCGAATCGGTGACCATCGCGGTCGACGCCACGGCCGCCGTCGTGTCCGAGGTGCCCGAGCGTGGGCTGCTGCTCGCCCATCATCCGCTGCTGCTGCGCGGAGTCGACACCGTCGCGGCCAGCACCGCCAAAGGGGCGCTGCTGCACCAGATGATCCGCACCGGCCGGGCCCTGTTCACCGCGCACACCAACGCTGACTCGGCGGCACCGGGCGTATCCGACGCGCTCGCCGAGGCGCTCGGTCTGCAGGTGGAGAGTGTGCTTGAGCCTGTGGCCGCCGGACCGAACCTGGACAAGTGGGTGGTGTTCGTCCCGGCAGCCGATGCCGCCGCGGTGCGCGCCGCCCTGTTCGCGGCAGGTGCCGGACGCATCGGCGACTATTCGCAGTGCAGCTGGAGCGTGGCCGGTACCGGGCAGTTCCTGCCGCATGACGGCGCCACCCCGGCGATCGGTGAGGTCGGCACCGTCGAGCAGCTGGCCGAGGACCGGGTGGAGGTGATCGCGCCGGCACGGCTGCGGGCTGCCATCCTGGCCGCGATGCGGGCGGCGCACCCGTACGAGGAGCCGGCCTTCGATATCATCGCGTTGGCACCGATTCCCGGTAATCTCGGGCTTGGGCGGATCGGCACCCTGGCTCGCCCGGAGCCTTTGTCCGCGTTCGTATCTCGAGTGTGCGAGGCCCTGCCCGCCACCTCGTGGGGTGTGCGCGCGTCAGGCGATCCAGCCATGGCGGTGTCGCGGGTGGCGGTGTGTGGGGGAGCCGGGGATTCCCTGCTCCGCGCGGTCGACGCCGCAGGGGTCGACGCGTATGTCACGGCAGACCTGCGTCATCACCCCGCAGACGAGCATCGCCGCGCCTCGGAGGTGGCACTGGTCGATGTGGCGCACTGGGCTAGCGAGTTCCCATGGTGTGCGCAGGCGGCCGGGGTGCTGCGCGAGCGTTTCGGTGACACGTTGCCGGTCCGGGTCAGCGCGGTGCGCACCGATCCGTGGAATGTCGAGAGTCGAGCGTAGGGAGTCGAGAATATGAAAGCTGCAGTGTCCCAGCAACGTTCGCTTCTGGAGCTGACCGAGGTGGATGCCGAGCTCGGGCGGCTGGCCCACCGTGCCAAACATCTGGCCGAGCAGACACGGCTCGCGGAGGTACAGGCCGAGCACGGTGCCGCCAACGACCGGCTGGCCGCACTTGGTATCGCGCTTGAGGACCTTGGCACGCAGGTGGCCAAGTTCGAGACCGAGATCGACTCGGTACGTCAGCGTGAAGACCGCGACCGCGCGCTGCTCGACGGCGGCTCAGTTGCGGCTAAGCAGGTCAGCGAGATTCAGCATGAACTGGAGACCTTGCAGCGGCGCCAGGCCAGCCTGGAGGAATCCCTGCTGGAGGTCATGGAACGTCGCGAAGAGCTGGAGTCGCAGCAGTCCGACCAGTTGGCCCGTATCGATGAACTGCAGATCAGGCTCTCGGAGGCGCAGCGGGAACGCGACGGCGCCCTGGTGGAGCTCGATCAGACCCGTGAGGTGTGCCAGACCCGGCGCACGGCACTGATCGAGGTGATCGACGCCGATCTCGTCGAACTCTATGAGAAGCAGCGGGCTCGCGGCGGCGCCGGCGCCGGGTTGTTGCAGGGCAGGCGATGCGGAGCGTGCCGGATCGAGATCGACCGGGGCGAGATCGCCCGCATCACCGCGGCGGCCGATGATGAGGTGCTGCGCTGCCCGGAGTGTGGTGCGATCCTGTTGCGGGTCAAGCCGTGAAGGTGCTCGTCGAAGCCGACGGCGGATCGCGGGGCAATCCCGGACCGGCCGGTTATGGCGCGGTGGTGTACACCGCCGACCATGTGTCGGTGCTCGCCGAGCGCAACGAGTTCATCGGTATCTCCACCAACAACGTCGCGGAGTACCGCGGTCTGATCGCGGGGTTGGAGGCCGCCGCAGCCGTGGGTGCCGACGAGGTCGCGGTGTCGATGGACTCCAAATTGGTGGTCGAGCAGATGTCGGGCCGGTGGCGGGTCAAGCATCCGGATCTGGTTGTGCTGCAACAGGAAGCAGCCGCGCTGGCAGCGAGGTTCGGCCGGGTCGCCTACACCTGGATTCCGCGGGAACAGAACGCGCATGCCGACCGACTGGCGAATGAGGCCATGGACGCCGGTACCGGTAAGCCGGTTGTCGCGGAGAAGCCCGCCGCCCCGGGCTGGACCGGCGCCACCGGAGCGCCGACGCGGATGCTGTTGCTGCGGCACGGGCAGACCGAATTGTCCATCGAGCGAAGGTATTCCGGCCGGGGCAATCCGGCCCTCACCGAGTTCGGCCGCGGACAGGCCGACGCGGCGGCCCGTTATCTCGCGTCGATCGGCGGGATTTCGGCCGTGGTGGCTTCTCCGCTGCAGCGCGCCTACGACACCGCGGCGATCGCCGCCAAGGCGCTCGGACTCGACGTCGTCGTCGATGATGACCTGACGGAGACGGATTTCGGCGCCTGGGAGGGGCTGACATTCGCTGAAGCGGCGCAACGGGATCCGGAAGTGCACCGGCGGTGGCTGCGCGACACCAGTGTCGAGCCGCCTGGCGGGGAGAGTTTCGATGCGGTCGCCGATCGGGTACGCCGCGCGCGCGACAGGATCATCGCCGAGCATGGTGAGTCCACGGTGCTGGTGGTGTCGCACGTGACGCCGATCAAGACGTTGCTGCGGCTGGCGCTCGACGCTGGTGAGGGCATCCTGTACCGGCTGCACCTCGATCTGGCTTCACTGTCGATCGCCGAGTTCTACGGTGACGGCGCGTCGTCGGTGCGTTTGGTGAACCAGACCGCCTACCTGTAGCGCGTCAGGCGTGCAGGTGTAGCTGCTCGCCGTGGGGACCGAAGATGGTGATGGCCTCGACCGGGCCGTCGACGACGCCGAACCAATGCGGCGTCCAGGTGGAAAACTCGACTGCCTCACCGGGTTTGACGGTGAAGTCCTGGTCGCCCAGGATGAGCCGCAGGTGCCCGGACAGCACATACATCCAGTCGCGGCCCTCGTGTACCGGAAACTCGGCGGGTGGCTTGCGGCGCCGGGCGCTGATCCGGATCTTGTAGGCGTGCAGTCCACCGGCTGGACCGTGCCGGGTCAGCGGCCAGTAGGTGATGTCGTGGTGGGTGTGCGAGCTGCCTTTGACGCGTGGGTCTTCCGTCTCGGGTGCGCGCAACAGCTCATCGGTGGTGACCGACAGTGCCGTCGCCAACCGGGGGAGATGGTCCAGGGCCAACCGGCGTTTGCCGGATTCCAACCGGCTCAGCGTCGATACGTCGATCTGAGCCCGGGTGGCGACATCCTCCAGCGTCAGCCCCCGCTCCCGGCGCAGCTCACGTAGCCGGCGCCGGACCAGCGCGTCGACGTCATCTTCGGCAGGATTTGCCTGCATGGCAAATCAGCTTGGCAGATCTCTCGCGGTTGGGCAAGCTCTGGGTATGGACGACTCATGGGATTGCGTGATTGTCGGCGGTGGTGCTGCGGGGCTGAGTGCCGCGCTGGTACTGGGCCGGGCCCGCAGACGCACGCTGTTGGTCGATGCTGGGGCGCAATGCAATTCATCTGCACACGGGATCGGGGGCCTGCTCGGCCACGATGGGCGGCCACCCGCAGAGCTATACGGCATGGGCCGCGCCGAGCTCGCGTCGTACCCGACGGTCGAGCTGCGGACCGGTGAAGTTGTCCGCGGAGAGCCGGGTTTTGTCCTCGAGCTGGCAGACGGAAGCCAGGAGCGGGCCAGAACGGTGCTGCTGGCAACGGGAATGGAATACCGGCCGCCGAAGCTCGCTGGGCTCGAACAACTCTGGGGCAACTCGGTTTTCCACTGCCCGTTCTGCCACGGCTGGGAGGTGCGTGACCAACCGCTGGCGGTGATCGCACAGGGCGATCGCGCCGTGCATTCGGCCCTGTTGCTGCGCGGCTGGACCGACGATCTCGTAGTTCTCACCGACGGCCCCAGTGGGCTGAATGAGGCCCAGGTCAAGCAACTCGACGCGGCCGGCGTGAGGGTCGACGAGCGCGCGATCGCCCGGCTGGTCGCCGACGGCGACGCGCTGGCGGCCGTGGAGTTCGCCGACGGAAGCAGATTGGCCCGCCGCGGAGCGCTGGTCGCCAGCACATTGCACCAGCGTTCGCCGCTGGCTGCGCAGCTCGGAGCTGTTTCGGCACCAGGACCGGTGGCGGCCGATGCACTCGTGGTCGACGGGTTCTGCCGCACCTCGGTGCCGGGCCTCTTCGCCGCCGGAGATCTGAGTGCCCAGATGCCGCAGGTGGCTGCGGCGGTGGCGTCGGGCGGCCAGGCCGGCGCGGCCGTCACGCAGTCCCTGCTCGGCGAGGATGTCGGGTTGCCGGTACCGCCGTGGCCAACCCGCACGGCCGTCACCGCACAGTACTGGGAGCGGCACTACGGGCAGCGCGGGCGCATTTGGAGCGGACGGGTCAACGCTCAATTGGAGCGGGTCGCCGCGGATTTGCCTGCGGGGCGGGCCCTGGATCTGGGCTGCGGTGAGGGCGGTGATGCGGTCTGGTTGGCCGAGCATGGCTGGCAGGTCACGGCCGCTGACGTTTCGGAGACCGCGCTGCAGCGTGCCGCCGCGGAGGCGGCAACGCGCGGTGTGTCGGACCGCATCGTGTTTGAACGCCACGACTTCTCCGAGAGCCTGCCCGATGGCGACTTCGACCTGGTATCCGCGCAGTTCCTGCAATCGCCGATCGCCATGGACCGAACCCGCTTCCTGCGTCGCGCGGCCGATGCGGTGACGCCGGGCGGCCTACTGGTGGTCGTCGATCACGGAGCGGCACCGCCGTGGGCACCCGAACATGTCAGAAATTTCGAGTTCCCCAGCGCTGAAGAGGTTTTCGCGGCACTGGAGCTTCCCGAGGGGCAATGGGAGCGGATCCAGGTCGGGCTTGAGCAACGCGACGCCACCGGGCCCGATGGTCAGCGCGGCACGCTGATCGACAACGTGATCGTGCTGCGGAGGCGAGCTGGCGCTGATTGAGTTCCTAAGGGGGCCAAGCGGTCTACGGCATCGGTGCAGCAGATTTCTGCCACCCCGTGAGATTGATGATTTCTCTGGCGATGTCGGCTACGGTGCGGTCGTCGGTGGGGATGCGGTGAGCCGAGGCGGCAGCGCTGGTTTGCAGGCGGGTACCCATGTCGACGCTGGATGCGAGGTGGCGAGCGAGGGCGGAGCCGATCTCGCGTTGGCTGAGGCGCTCTCGCGCTGTGGCGTCGGTGCAGGTGAGCAGGATTGCGGTGACGTTCGGGTTGGTGCCGATGGCGGTGGTGAGACGTGCGATCTCTTTGGGCAGCACGCTGGCGGTGTTGGTGTAGATCATGCGGTGATAGCCCAGTTCCCGGTAGTTCGCCCAAATGGCTGCGAGGTTGCGCTCGGCCAGGTTGTGCTGCGATGGCGCGGGGTGGGCCATATCAAGGAAGTCGCCGTCGATGAGGCAGTGCGGGACATCGGTTGCGCTGAGCTGGGCGTGCATCTCGAAACCGACGCTGGTCTTACCGGTCCCGGACCGGCCGCCGATGAACACGACGTCGCTGCTCATGGTGCGCAGTATCGCCTGGCGTTGGTCGCGTTGGCGACGGGTTTTCTCGCAGAAGACTCACCGCAGGTGCTGGTGTGGTGGTAACGGGTTGGCCACGGTCGCGGTTATCCACAACTTGCGACCCTGCCAAGAAGTTTGAGTCAGTGGGTGCGCGTAGTATCGCTCATATGTTCGATATCGCGGTGTTGGCGCAGGTCAGCGAGGACGCTGACGAGGCTGCACTGCATCGGCGGATCGAGGAATTGGAGCGGGTGAAGTCCGCGGCGG
>NZ_MVHF01000020.1 GCF_002086485.1 Mycobacterium aquaticum
GGGTCCGGTGGTGGTGGCGGCGGGTCGGCCGACGCGAGGGGCGTCACCGCTACCGGGGCCAACATGCACACAGCAGCCAGGGTGGCGAAACGATTCAACATGCGGGTTTATGCGCCTCTCGTGGTTGAAATCCGGGGAACGACAAGATGTCGCGTCGAGCTATGGACGGGCAGAGCATCATGGACGGACCGGACTTCTGATCCGCTGGCCATGCCACGCCTCAACAGCACCTGCCGGTGTGTTTGCTCATCAATGACGTTCCTTCCGCAGTGCGACGACCGCTAGAAGTTAGCGGAAACGGACGTCCGTGATACCGCCAAAAATCGACATGATTCCAAACATGCCGATCCGCGGACTCCGCTTTGAAACGGCGGTGCGGGCTAAGGCTCTGCAGGATGAGCGACAAGATCAGAAGAGCCCCGGCGGAAGCTTACTCAGGCGCTGTGGCACACCGACCGCCGCCTTCGATCCGGTCAAAGTTCTTGTACCACAAATGATCTCGGATGAGTCGATGAGCTCACTATCGCTCGGCTCGGCGATGTCGCGCCCGAGACGGCGAGGTCCGGACTACGAGGTTATGTTTCCGCACAGGATCGGTGCAAAGAACATCGTCGGCTTGCCGTCCTTCTCGATCTCGTCATGAGATCCCAAGTGCACGTTGACATACCAGCCCGAAGCCGGCGGTGCCTCGGTGACGTTGTCGATGATCGTGGTTGACTCGGCGACCCCATCTTTGGATGCGACCAGGTCGTTGAGGTGATACTTCACTGGTCCCTGCGAGCTGCACGATCCGAGGTGGATGTGCACCGCGTGGGCACTGCCAGGCACCAGTCCGGTGGTCCGGACCGGCACGGTGAGTGTCTTCGCTGCAGGGTCGTACTGCAGAATTGCCTGACTCTGCGGGTGATCGCCGAACTGGGGCAGCGGTGCCATCTGCAGCGTGGACGACATTGCCGGGTCGACGTCGGCGCATGAGATCGGCATGTAACTGGGGGAACCGGGGTCTCCCATGTCCTCGACCGATGCAAGGTGAATGTTGAGGAGAGTGCCTGCAGTCAGCCCCTTGTCAGCGGGCTGCGTGCTCTGGACCGCGGTGTTGATGACGCCCTTGTCGTCGGCGGTGACGTTGCCGAAGGGGATCAAGACCTCGCCCTGCTTTGCGCAACTGCCGTCGTGAATATGCATGGCGTGGCTACTGCCCGGCGTGAAGCCGGACATCTGCAATTTGGCGGTCACGAGCTTTGTTCCAGGATCCCAACTGAGGTTGACCGTTCCGGACGGTTCGTTACCGAGGGGGACGATGATCTGCCCTGAACCGGACGCCGCCGCGGTCGTAGCCTGTCCGGTGGGGCTCGCGGTCGGCGAAGTCGTGCTTGAAGACGTCGAGTTCGACCCGCATCCCGTGGCGACGGCGGCTAGGAAAGCAGTCGCGACGAAAATCTGTGCCTTCAATCCCGCGCATGTACCCATGCTCGTGTACCTCTCGATGGTGGCGGCACGATCACAATGGACTGTTCGAGCTGCTCAAGCGTACAAAGCGCGTGCCGATCCGAGGGACGGAATGCCGCATTCTTGTTTCTGACGACGCAGCGATAAGTCACCTCGACTGTCGAAAATCGACCCGCTTCGCGATCTACCGGCCGGGCGCCGACTCATTGCTGTCGGAGCTTCGACCATCGCAGGACCATCGACCGCGTCATCGCTTGCCGAACCTACGAGGTGGCGTAGGTGGAGAATCTGTAACCCGCTGAACTCATGCCCAATTCAGGATATCGATTCCGTGATTAGGCATTGGACAGACCGGAAATGGTTCGGCAGGGTTCAAACAGCTGCCCCGTTTCGATGACAGGGACGTCCCTAAGCGCCACAATAAAACTCAGGAGCCAGACGTGCCCGACGACGCGCATGTAACCACCTCGCACTCACGATCCCGGAACCTGCGTCTGTGGGAAGTCATGGGGTTGTCACTGGCCTCCGTCGGCCCCATGATGGCCCTGTCGGCGAATGCACAGGCAATGGTCGGCTACGTCGGCGCAGCTGTTCCGATGGCGTTCGCCTGCGCGGCAGGCGGCGTCCTCCTCATCGCTCTCGGCTTCGCAATCCTGTCACGACGCACGGCTCACATGGGGAGTGTCTACGGGCTGGTGGGCAAAGCGATCGGACCGCGCAGCGGCATGTTCAGCGGCATCGCGATTCTCGGCGCTTACATCTCGCTCGCGACGTGCTGCGGGGGGATTTTCGCGGCCACGTTCAACTCTCTGCTCCAGCAAATTCAAGGATCCGACCGGCCGTTCCAGTTGCCGTGGATCATACCGGCGTTGGTGTGCGACGCCGTCGCCGCGACCCTCGTGTTCGCCGGCACCTCGACCGTTGCCCGGGTGCTGCTGATCAGCGAGCTGGTCGGGGTCGCACTGGCGCTCGTGCTGACGGTCTCGATATTCGCATCGGGTGGCTCCACGTCGACGGGGCTTGATGTGTCATCGACGCTGGATCTGGGCGGTGTGGCCTCCTCCGCACTGCTCGCGGCGGGGGTGATCGGGTTCCTCGCATGGGCGGGATTCGAAGCGGGAGCGGCATTGGGGGAGGAGACCGCCAACCCGAAGCGGAACATCCCCCTCGCTTTGGTCGGCGTCGTCGCTCTAGTGGGCTTGCTCTACTTCGTCGTGATGATCGCGCAGGTGTGCGGGTTCGGCACCGACGCATCCGGTCTCAAAGCCATTGAAAGTTCAGGCAGCACGTTGGGCGATCTCGGCACCCACTACCTCGGCAGAGGATTCAGCATCGCGATCGTCGTGACTGTCTGTGTCTCCGCATTCGCCGGAAACCTCGCTCTTGCCTCGGCCGCCGGAAGGATCATTTTCGCCCTGGCACGCGACGGTGTCGGTCCGAGGGTTCTGGCCAAGACCAACGTCAGGATGGGCACCCCGGTAACTGCCATCATGACTGTCGTTGTTCTGTGTGCGGTGTTCAACACCGCCGGGTTCGCGACGGGATTCACCAACGTGGGAACGGGCAACGACGCGATCGATGCCTACATCTTCTTCGCCTCGATCGGGTCGGTCGCGTTGCTCGTCAGTTACCTGACCGTGCAGGTAGCCGCCATCCGGCAGTCCTTCGTTGAGTTCCGTACCGCTCCCGCGGTGGGCATGTTCGGGCTGCTCACGCTCGGCGGTGTCGGTGTGGTGCTCGTACTGCTGGCGAATCTGCGTGCGCAGGAGAGCATCTGGACCGGACCGGCGACCTGGGGTCTGTTGTGGTGCGGTGTCGGCCTGGCTCTCGCGGTGCTCAGCGACCGTACGAAAGCGCAGCGGATTCAGAGGTCCCTGCAGTCGGATCCGGAGTCCGTTGTCGGCGAGGTGCTGCCGGCGGAAGCAGGTGTTCTTGCGAAGGACAAGTGACCCGCGGACCTGACGCCCGGGGCAACAACCCGACACCGTGGGGATCGGCAACGTCGCCGGTCTGCCGGGGTGGCACGACAACCGAAACCGAAGGACTAAAGCAGATGCAGTTACAGCACTTTGTGAACGGCAAGATGCTCGGTGGCGAGAACCTGTTCGAGATAGTCAACCCTTCGACGGCGGAGACCATCACCCACGCTCCGCTGGCTTCACCTGACGTGGTGGATGCCGCGGTACGGGCGGCACGGGGTGCGTCTGCGACCTGGGGCGACCAGACGCCGGGGTATCGCGCGGCGGCGTTGCTGGAGCTCGCCCAGGCGGTGGAGAACGACCTGGGTCACCTGCTCGACCTCGAAGTCGCGAACGCGGGGTTGCCGATCACCCCGTACGCCGACGATCTGGCCTGGGGAGTGGACGTGATTCGGTACACCGCCGGCGCAGCGCGCGTCGTCGAAGCTCCGGCTGCCGGCGAGTACATCAGCGGGTGCACCTCGATGGTTCGGAGAGAACCGCTGGGTGTGGTGTGCTGCATCGCGCCGTGGAATGACCCTCTTCTGCTGGCACTGACCAAGCTGGCCCCAGCGCTTGCCACCGGCAACACTGTCGTGCTGAAACCAGCACCCAACACCCCGATGACTGCGGTGCGCCTGGCCGAGTTGGCGGCTGACATCTTGCCGCCAGGTGTGCTCAACGTGGTGCTGGGCGGGCAACCAACTGGAGAGGCGCTGCTTGAGCATCCGGGAATCGACGCGGTCGCCTTCACCGGCTCGGTGGACACCGGCAAGAGGATCGCCGAAATGGCGGCGCGGACGTTGAAGAAGACCGTCCTGGAGCTTGGTGGCAAGTCGCCCGTGGTGGTGTTCGCCGACTCGAACATGGAGAGGATCGCCGAGACGATCTCCGGCCTGGGGTTCTACAGCGCGGGTCAGAACTGCATCGCCGCGACGCGGGTCCTGGTTGAGGAGAGTGCGCGCGACGAACTCGTGCAGCACTTGACCAAGCGTGCTCAGGCGTTGATCGTCGGGGACGCGCGGTCGCCGGAGACGACACTCGGACCGCTCATTTCGGCGCGGCAACGAGAGAATGTCGAAGGCTTCTTGAACCGGCGGGAGCCGCACGTGGAGATCGTGACCGGCGGAGGCCGGCCGGCAGGGCTCACCGGCTTCTTCCTGGAACCCACGATCGTCACGGGCCTGCGCGAGGGCGACGAGATGGCTCGGGAGGAGATCTTCGGTCCGGTCCAGACGGTGGAGACGTTCCGCGACGAGGACGAGGTCGTCCGGCGCGCGAACGCGAATCGGTTCGGACTCGGTGCATCGGTGTGGACCCACGATGGCGCTCGCGGACTGAGAGTGGCCCGGGGTATCAAGGCAGGCAGCGTCTGGGTGAACACCCACGCGGCGGTCGCCACGGAGCTGCCCTTCGGTGGCTTCAAAGCCTCAGGGTACGGCCGAGAGTTCGGCGCCAGTCTTGATGAGTTTACGGGCACAAAGCACGTCGGGATCAGTCTCGAAGAGTGACGTTGAGAATTCATGCATCTCGGGATGCGGGGATTTGTGGGCAGGCTTCGAACGGCTGGCGAAACAGTTGGGATAGTACGGATTCAGCAAAGGAACACCGGATGTCCTTGGGTGGAAATGGAACTCGGAACAGCTAGTCGAACTCCGTTCCCGGACAGGATCCTACGGCGTATATGGAAAGGGCATTCACCAACGTGAAGACGAAATCCGCAGTGCTGTGGGAGAGTCCCGGCAATTTTGAGATAACCGAGCTGGAACTCGACCCTCCGAAAGCCGGCGAGGTCCTGGTCGAATACCACCATGCTGGCTTGTGCCACTCCGACGAGCATCTGCGGCACGGCGACCTGCCGACCCCGCTCCCGATCGTCGGGGGTCATGAAGGCAGCGGCGTAGTCGTCGAGGTCGGCTCCGGCGTCACGCGGGTCAAACCCGGCGACCACTTCGTCACATCCTGGATGCCGGGGTGCGGGCACTGTCGGTTCTGCCATATGGGAAAGAACAACCTGTGCGACAACGGGGCTTTCATCCTTGCAGGCACGATGCTTGACGGGACGCAGCGGCTGCATGGGCGCGGAGTGAGTATGGGCTCGATCGATGTGGTCGGTGCGTTCTCGCAGTACAACGTCGTCCCGCAGGCCTGCGTCATCCCCATCGCAGATGACGTGCCGATGGACGTAGCCGCGCTGACGGCCTGTGGAGTCCCGACCGGTTGGGGGTCGGCGGTCAACGCGGCGGATACTCGGCCGGGCGACTTCGTGGTCGTCTTCGGCATCGGCGGCATCGGCATCAACGCCGTCCAGGGCGCTGCGTTCGCGGGCGCGGGTGTTGTCGTGGCGGTGGATCCGGTCGCGTTCAAGCGGGACATGGCGCTGAAGTTGGGCGCCACGCATGTTTTTGAGAACGCGGCCGAAGCACACGAGTTCGTGATGTCCTCGACCCGGGGACAGGGTGCGGATATAGCGATCGTCACGATCGGCATTGCCACCACGCAGATCGCCTCGGAAGCCTTCGGCGTCGTGCGCAAGGGCGGCACGGTCGTGATTACCGCGGTATGCAATCCGTCGGTCGAGCTGCAGGTTCCCATGCTCGAATTGACGCTCTACGAGAAGCGAATCGTCGGAAGCCTTTTCGGATCCAGCAACCCCTATTTGGCCATTCCCAAGTTCATCGAGCTGTACCAGCAGGGCCACCTGAAGCTCGACGAGCTGATCACCAACCGGTATCCGCTGGACAACATCAACGACGGCTACGACGACATGTTGGGCGGTAGGAATATTCGTGGCCTTCTCGACATCGAGCACTGAAACCCCTGCCATCACCACTATTAGGAGACCTGAATATGACCGACCTGACTGGGCAGATAGCACTTGTTACCGGGGGATCGTCGGGTATCGGACTGGCGACGGTGCGCAAGCTGGTCTCCCTCGGAGCCCACGTTGTGTCGGGCGATCTCACACCGTTCCCCGAGGCCCTGGACGCCGTTACCGGCGTCGTCGCCGACCTCTCGACCGCTGACGGATGCTCGACACTAGTAGACCGGGTGCGGGACGAGCGTGGCCGGCTCGACGTGATTGTGAACAACGTCGGTATTGCACCGACGCGTGACGGTTTCGAAGCGATTACCGACGACGACTGGTTGCTGCTCTGGAACGTCAATGTGATGAGCGCGGTTCGCGTGACGCGGGCAGGCATTCCGCTGCTGCGGAAGTCCGGCAGCGGCTCGATCGTCATGACCTGTTCCTCGACAGCGCGTGTAGTGGACCCATACTTCGTCGACTATGCGGCGACCAAGGCGGCCCTGCTGGCGATCACGCGCGGTTTGGCCGAAGAGCTCGGCGCAGACGGGATCCGGGTGAATTCGGTATCCCCGGGGTCGATCCGAACACCGCTGTGGGACAAGCCCGGCGGGTTCTCCGAGCAGCTCGCGCACCGCCTCGGTGGGGATGTCGAGAGCGCGATCGATCGGTACGTCCGGGAGGAGCGTCGGATCACACTGGGCCGGCCGGGTACTGCCGAGGACGTGGCCAACACGATCGCTTTCCTGGTCTCCGATGAGGCCTCCTACATCACGGGAGCCGATCTGCCCGTGAACGGCGGCAGCGTCAAACACATCTGACCCGAGAGAGTTTCGCGAAGAACAAAAAGGGAGCCGAGATGACAAGCACAACACCACGGACGTTCGTGGACATCGACGCCGCGTACTGGGACAGTATGTATGCACTCAGCTCGACGCCCGCCGTCGTGACCACAGTCGACCTGGACGGGAACGTCAACGCCGCGGCGCTGGGCGCGGTCGTGCGCATCTCCCACGACCCGGTCGCGATCACCTTCACCATCGGGCTCGGCAGGGACACTACCTACAACGTCTCTGCCACTGGCGAATTCGTCGTCAACATCCCGTCGTTCAACCCGGAGGAGCTGCGCTCGATGTGCCTGACCGGCGCAGACCTCGCGCCAGGGAAGAACGAGTTGGACTACGCCGGCCTCACCGCCATGGACAGCCGGATCGTCAAGCCTCCGCGCATCGCCGAGTACAACCGCCACTTCGAATGCCGGGTCCTGTGGAACATGCAGTGGCGCGACCGGCTCACCGTTGTCGGTGAGGTGGTGGCCGCATCCTGCTGGTCGGATGTGATCGATGCTGATGGCAAACTCGTCTGGGAGGCGGCCCGCCCGCTGACGTACTGCGGCGGCCCTTACGGTCTGGCGTTCACCCCGTCTTTCGAGCGCACGACGGTCAAACTCGGATCTGAGGTCGACGATCTGATGTCCAGCCTTCGGCCCACCCCGCCAGGGTATGCGGGCGTCATGGCAGACCATGCCCCGAGCGAAAGACGGTAGGTCCCCGTTTCGCATCAGGATGCAAGCAGGACAAGATGTTTCACATCGAGACAGACAAGGAACTACCCATGAATGACGATGCCACCCGCAACCGCAACACCTTTGACGTCGTGGTGATCGGCGGCGGGATAGCGGGTCTGGCTGCTGCGCTGTCCGCTGCCGAGAGCGGCGCCGAAACGGTGCTCTTGGAGAAGCAGCCACTGCTGGGCGGCAGCACAGCGATGAGTGGCGGTCTCTTCGCATTCGCCGATACCGACGAGCAGCGAGAGATGGGGATCAGCGATTCGCCACAGCGCCTGCAGCAGGACTTGATCGACGCCGGCGGAGCTCGGAACGACGTGCGGCTGGTTCAAGCGTATGCCTCTGGCCAGGCCGATGTGCGGCAGTGGATGAAGGCGAAAGGCATCACGTTCGACGCGGTCAAGGCCGGCGCGGGCCAGAGCGTTGCCCGTAGCCACCACACGCGTATTCGGGAGCTGCTCGACACCTTCCGTACCGCATTCCTCGACACCGGCCGAGGACCGATCCTGTCGCAGCACCGCGCGGTTCGCCTCGAGCGTGCCGGATCTCGCGTCGCCGTGGTGGTGGCGGAGACTCCGGAAGGGAGAGCACAGTTCGATGTCCGCGGTGGCGTGGTGATCGCGACGGGCGGGTTCAGCCGTTCGCAGGAGTTGCTCGAGACGTTCGTCCCGGCTCAAGCCGGCGCGCTGCCGTACGGCGGTCTCGGGAACACTGGGGACGGACTGAAGATGGCGTGGCGGCTGGGCGCCGGATTCCGGGGCATGGGGTATGTCACCGGCACCTACGGCTCGCATCCCGAGACCGGCCCGGAAGAGAGCGAGCTCCTGTGTTCGTTCTACATGGGCGGCATCATCGTCAGCGTCGGCGGTCAGCGATTCGTCGACGAGTCCCTGTCGTACAAGGTGATTGGTGACGTGTGCCTCCGCCAGGCCGAAGGCTTGGGCTTCCAGGTGTTCGATGCCCAGGTGCGCGCCAAGTCGGTCCCCGGGGTCGCGCTGAGCGATATCGACTTCCTGGAGGACAAGGGACGACTGTTCATCGCTGATACCGTCGAGGAGCTGGCCGCTGCGGCAGGGATCGACGGACCCGAGCTGGTCAAGACGATCGAGCGCTACAACGAGAACGTGCGTCGCGGCCAGGTAGACGAATTCGGCCGAGACTCGTTGTGCAACCACGTCGGCGAGCGCCTGCAGATCACCGAACCGCCGTTCTACGCCTACCCGGCCAAGACAATGATGACCTCCACCATGTGTGGGTTGACGACAACCCCCAAAGCCGAGGTGCTCGACATCGATGGAGAGGTTATCGAGGGTCTGTACGCCGCAGGCGAAGTCGCGGGCGCGTTCCACGGCAAGACACCGATGACAGGCGCTTCGCTCGGCATGGGTGTCCTGTTCGGACGGACGGCAGGTCGGGAGGCTGCACGGCGCAGCCGGTAGCAGTGGGTCTGGATACCTGAGTGAGAGTATGTGATTTCCAACAATATTGGGGAATCGACATGACGATTCGCAGTCATACCAGGTGTGGAGAATCTGAGCCACCGAGCCGGCGGATGACCGGGTGCGACGCTATCGGCTTCTGCCCGCCCCGCGGACCATCTCGGCGGGCTCACGCATGAGGCCGCCGAGATGACACATCCGCGTGGGGCAAAGCCCGTCGCGATCGCATTGGTAATATCGGCAACCTTGCTGTTCGCGCTGAACAGTGGCCTGAGCAGGGTCCTGCTGCGGTCGGAAATTCAACCAACTACCCTCATTTCGTTCCGATTGACGATCACTGTGGCGCTGTTGGCCGGGTGGGCGGCATTGACATCCCCAAGCTCGTTGCGCCCTCCACGAGGTCGCCTCGTCGCGATAGTCGCGGTCCACGGGGTTATTGGTGTAGCGGCTCTGCAAACTCTGTTTCTCATCGCCGTGGATCGGCTCACGCTTGGTTTGGCGCTGGCGGTGCAGTACATGGCACCACTCGGAGTGGCACTGTGGGTCCGGTATGTACAGCGCATCAGACTGCCGAGAGGAGTATGGCTCGGCCTGGGGCTTTCACTCCTGGGTTTGGCTGCGATCACGCAGATCTGGAACGGCCTCACTGCGGACCCGTTGGGACTGGTCGCCGCGATAGCCTCGGCTAGTTGTTTCGCAACGTATTTCATCGTCGGTGAGATCGCTGCACGCACCACAGCCACACTGCGCCTTCTCATCTGGTCATTTTTGGCCGGAGCCGTCGGGCTCGCCGTCGTCGCTCCGCCGTGGCAGCTTGTGAACCGACTCGGGGCGGATGTGTCATACCAGGGAAGACTCGACGATATTCATACCCCTTTGTGGGTTGCGCTGGCATGCTTCGTGATCGTGGGCACCGTGGTGCCGTACGTCATGGTGCTGGTTTCGATGCGTCGACTCTCAGCCACGGTTGTCAGCAACCTGCACATGCTGGAGCCCGCGGCGGGATTCGCGATCGGCTGGCTCTGGTTCTCCGAGTCCATGGCAGCGGTAGCGGTGCTCGGCTGCACCGCGGTTATCGCCGGTGTGTTATTGGCACAGAGAGGAACCCGGGCTGTTTCGGATGCCGGTACGGATCCGGTGAAAACAGATTCCGTGGGCTGCGAGGACACGCAGAAGTGTGGGCTCGGCAGTAGTTGAGGTCCCGCGGCCGGAAAAGTCGAGGTGCCCGCACAAGCCGGCGCCGATCAATGTTCGAGAAATTTCGCAGTCAGTTTGAGGCTGTCGATCAACGCCACGGCGGAAGGGCTCAACGCCCGAGTGCTGGCCGTTGTGATACCGATGCTGTGCCCAATGTTGTCCAGGGGTACGGCCAGCGGTTGGAGATTCCTGGCATCGGCTGCGATGAGGCTGGGCAGCGCCGCGACGAAGTTGCCCACCATCAGGAGTTTGCGGATCGTGAGAAATGACGTGGCTTCGATGCGGTTCTGCGGCAGTTCGAGGTCGTGACGCGCGAAGAACTCTTCCAGTTCACGGCGCAGGATCGTTTCGCTTCCGGGAAGGATCCACGGGTAACTGATCAGCTCGCGCAGGTTGACGGTGGTCACTTTTGCCAGAGGATGTTGCGAATTGCTGAAGATGCGGACGGTCTCGCTGTACAGCGGTGTGCGCGAGAGGAATTCCGTTGTCGGCGACGTGAGCCGACCCACGATCACATCTACCCGCCCACCCTCGAGTTCGGCGAGCAGCGCGGCCGGCGTGCCCTCGCGCACAATGACCGTGAGCGACGGTCGCTCGTTCTTGAGCCGCGCGATCGCCACTGGTAGCAGGACACTGGATCCTGCGAGGTGTGTTCCCACGACCACGGTGCCACGTTCAGCGTCGGCGAGCTCGACTATGTGGCGGCCGGCCTGATTCAACTGCGCCAGGACGGCGCGGGCGTGTTCGGTGATGGCCTGGCCGAAGATCGTGGGTGTGATCCCGCGGGGGCCGCGGTCGTAGAGCGACACGCCGAGGATCTCCTCGACATCCTGCAGCCCTCTGGTGGCCACCGGCTGCGTGATGTGTAGCTCGGCGGCAGCACCGATCACCGAGCCCTGCCGTGTCAGCGCATCGAGAAGCACCAGATGACGGATCTTCAACCTACCGTCCAGAAGTTTCGGCAGGTTCACCATCCAGGTTTCCTTGTTGCCACGCGCTTGTTCGCACCTATGCTCATCGACGCATGATAGAAGCCCTGATCTCTTGAGTACATGCATATCTCGGATCGGGCCGCGCGACGCCGGTCCGCCGGCCGCAATAGCGGCGGCAATGCCTGAAACAACATATGCCAACCGCGATTTAGCATTTGTCAGGCCCGGTCGCGCGGCTTGATCATGACCACATGGCAGAAACGGCCCGGGTATGGGTTCGCAATTTCGTCGATGGCGTGTTCATCGAACCCGACGAAAACGCGTGGTATGACAACATCGATCCTGCGACCGGAGCGTCGGTCGGCCGCGTTCACACCGCCGACGCGACGCTGGTGGACCGCGCGGTCACAGCAGGCCGGCGGGCCGTCACCGCGTGGGCAAATACCCCTGTTGCAGAGCGGACCGCGCTGCTGCGCCGTGCGGCGGATCGCATCGAGGAACGCTTCGACGAGTTCGTCGCCGCAGAGATCGGTGACACCGGCAAACCGATTACGCAGGCCCGGACGCTGGATGTCCGCCGCGCCCCGCAGAACTTCCGCAGCTTCGCCGACACTGTGGCCGCAGCAGGCCAGGAGTCGTTCATCACTGAGATCGGCGATGGCAGGCGCGCACTGAACTACGCCGTCCGCAAGCCACTCGGGGTGGTCGCAATCATCGTGCCGTGGAACCTTCCGTTGCTCCTTCTCACGTGGAAGGTGGCACCGGCGTTGGCGTGCGGGAACGCCGTGGTCGTGAAGCCGAGCGAGGAGACGCCTTCCACCGCAACGCTTCTTGCTGAGGTCCTGGCGGAGGTCGGTTTGCCGCCAGGCGTTTTCAACGTGGTGCACGGCCGCGGCGAGGTGGGCGAGTTGCTCACCCGTCACCCGGGTGTCGCGGGCGTGACGTTCACCGGATCTTCGGCTACCGGGTCGCGGGTGATGGGGGCCGTGGCGCCGCGCGTGCGTGCGGTCTCCTTCGAACTCGGTGGGAAGAACGCGGCAGTGGTGTTCGACGACGCCGACCTCGAAGAGACCCTGAACGGGCTGACGCGTTCGATCTTCACCAACACCGGCCAGGTGTGCCTGTGCACTGAGCGGGTCTACGTGCAACGTGGCATATTCGACGCCGTCGCCGCCGGGCTGACCAAACGCGCGTTGGGCTTGACGCTGGGCCGCCCCATTGACGAGGCGACCACCACCGGCCCGCTGATCTCCGCGGCCCACCGTGAAAAGGTTCTGCGTTACTTCGATCTGGCGCAGGACGCAGGTGCGGAAGTGTTGGTTGGTGGGGGCGTGCCGGAGGTCGGCGCGGAGTTGGACGGCGGGTCATGGATCGAGCCGACTTTGTGGACCGGTCTGACCAACGACGCCGCGGCCGTGCGTGAGGAGATCTTCGGCCCGGTGGCAGCGTTGATCCCGTTCGACGACGAGAACGAGGCGATCGCCTTGGCCAACGACACCGATTACGGGCTGGCTGCCTCGGTCTGGACCAACGATCTGCGTCGCGGGCATCGCGTTGCGCAGGCGATGGATGTGGGTATGTCGTGGGTGAACACCTGGTTCCTGAGGGATCTGCGCTCGCCGTTCGGCGGCATGGGTTTGTCAGGTCTCGGGCGCGAAGGCGGGGCATCGTCGCTGCACTTCTACACCGAGCCGACCAATGTGTGCGTGCAGCTGTGACCGCCACGGAAGTCGCGGCTTCGCAGGCGGCCATCGTCGCGGTCACCAAGCGTTTGCGCGCCGCCGCGAGCATGAGGACACCCTGTGCACCGGTGCGGGATCTTCTGGGCACCACTGATGTTGAATCGGCCTACGGTGTGCAACGGCTGATCGCCTCGGAACGGATCGCCGAGGGGGCCCGGATCATAGGCGCCAAGATCGGGCTGACCGCGCCGGCCGTCCAGCGTCAATTCGGCGTTTTCGAGCCTGACTTCGGTGTGCTGTTCGACGACATGGTGTTCTGCCACCGCCAGCCGGTCCCGTGGAGCCGCTTCCTGCAGCCACGTGTCGAGGGAGAGATCGCGTTCGTACTCGGCCGCGATATCGACCACCCGGGTGCTTCCGTCGTAGATGTGCTGCGCGCCACCGATTTCGTGTTGCCCGCCATCGAGATCGTCGACACGCGGATCGCCGGTTGGGACCTGACCATCGTCGATACGGTCGCCGATAACGCCTCGGCCGGCGCGGTGGTGCTCGGCACCACCGCTCACAGGCTGGTCGGGCTCGACCTTTCGCGGATCGGCATGGTGCTCGAACGCGACGGGGAGCCGGTCACGCACGGCGCCGGGCATGCCTGCCTCGGGTCACCGGTCGCTGCGGTCGCCTGGCTGGCGCGCGAGATGTGTAGGCGCGGCAACCCGCTACGCGCCGGGGACACCGTGATGTCCGGTGCGCTGGGACCGATGGTGGGGCTGGACGGAGCGGGCCGCTTCCGGCTGCGCCTGGACGGGCTTGGTGATGTCGAAGCCACGATCGAGAGGGATTGACATGGGCGACAAGGAATCCGCCACGGTGCCGGTGGCGGTCCTCGGGTCAGGGAACATTGGCACCGACCTGATGATCAAGATCTTGCGGCTGTCATCGACCTTGCAGATGGCGGCCATGGTCGGGATCGACGCCGACTCTGACGGGCTGGCCAGGGCGAAGCGGCTGAACGTCCCGACCACGGCAGAGGGGATTGACGGCCTGCTGCAGATGCCTGAATTCGAGGGAGTCCGCTGTATTTTCGACGCCACCTCCGCGAAGGCGCACCAGCGTCACGCTGCGATCGCCGCCGAACACGGCAAGGTGATGATCGACCTCACGCCCGCGGCCATCGGCCCTTACGTTGTGCCGCCGGTCAATCTGGATGCGTTGAGCGACAACGACAATGTGAATATGGTTACCTGCGGCGGCCAGGCGACGATACCGATCGTCGCGGCGGTCTCAAGGGTGGCCTCCGTCGCCTACGCCGAGATTGTCGCGTCGATCTCCAGCCGCTCGGCGGGGCCCGGCACCCGCGCCAACATCGACGAGTTCACCGAGACCACCACGGCGGCCATCTGTCACGTCGGAGGCGCCAAGCGCGGCAAGGCGATCATCGTCCTGAACCCGGCAGACCCGCCGATCGTCATGCGTGACACGGTGTTCTGCCTCATCGAGGGTCAGCTGACCGTCGCTGAGACCAACGCGATCACCGCGTCGGTGACGCAGATGGCCGCAGCGGTGGCCGAGTACGTTCCCGGCTACCAGCTCAAGCACGACGTCCAGTTCGAGCGGTTCGTCGACGTCATGATCCCGGCGTTGGGACGGCGCATGACGGGAACCAAAGTCGTCGTACTACTACAGGTTCGCGGGGCAGCGCACTACCTGCCGGACTACGCGGGCAACCTCGACATCATGACCTCCTCTGCCCTGCGCACGGGGGAGCGGATCGCAGAACTGAGAGGATGGGACCGCCGATGACAGTCGACGGCGCGAAGCGCGTCTACGTGCAGGACGTGACGCTGCGTGACGGAATGCACGCGATGAACCACTCGTACACCGTCGGGCAGGTGCGCAAGATCGTGTCGGCCCTTGACGCCGCAGGTATCACCGCGATCGAGATCGCGCATGGTGACGGGCTCGGAGGATCCAGCGCCACTTATGGATTCGGCGCTCACACCGACGCCCAGTGGATCACCGCTGCGGCGGATTCGGTACGCAATGCGGTGCTGACCACCCTGGTGTTGCCGGGGATCGGCACGATCGCGGACCTGCGCCGCGCGCGCGATCTCGGGATCACCAGCGTTCGCGTGGCCACCCACTGCACGGAGGCCGACATCTCGGCCCAGCACATCGCTTGGGCACGCGAGCAGGGCATGGACGTCTCAGGATTTCTGATGATGAGCCATATGAGCGGTCCTACGGCGCTGGCCCGGCAGGCCGCGCTGATGGAGAGCTACGGCGCGCACTGCGTCTACGTGACCGACTCAGGCGGTCGGCTGCGGATGCGCGACGTCGCCGAGCGCATCGACGCCTATCGCTGCGTGCTGGACCCCGCTACACAGATCGGGATCCATGCACACGAGAACCTGTCTCTCTCGGTGGCCAACAGCGTGACCGCCGTTGAGCACGGGGCGTATCGGGTCGATGTCGCGCTTGCCGGGCAGGGTGCCGGTGCCGGCAACTGCCCCGCTGAAGCGTTCGTCGCGGTGGCAGAGCTCAGCGGGTGGAAGCATGGCTGCGACCTGTTCGCGTTGCAAGACGCTGCCGACGATGTGATCCGTCCACTGCGTACCGGGCCGGTGGAGGTCGACCGGGAGACGCTGACACTCGGCTACGCGGGGGTGTATTCCAGCTTTTTGTTGCACGCACAGCGGGCGGCGCGGCGGTTCGGGCTCGACACCCGCAGCATCCTGATCGAGGTCGGTCGCCGCGGATTGGTCGGCGGCCAGGAAGACATGATCATCGATATCGCCTTGGATCTGCAGGAACAGACGCAGGAGTCGACTCGTGAGGCGGTATCCGTCCGATGATCGATCTACCGGCATTCGAATCGCTCGCTCGGCGTCTCGACCATGCGCAGGTCAGCGGGTCCGACACGCCGAGCCTGGCCGACGACGTCGAACTGGACGTGGCCGACGCTTACGCGATCCAGGCCCTCCTCATCGACCTGCGCAAGCGCCGCGGAGAGAAGGTTATCGGCGTCAAACTCGGGTTCACCAGCAAGGCGAAGATGGCCCAGATGGGGGTCTCCGAGGTGATCGTCGGCCGCCTCACCGACGCTATGCGGGTCGCAGAGGGTGGCGACGTGGACCTGCGCCGCTTCATCCACCCGAAGATCGAACCCGAGGTGGCCTACCGCCTCGGTCCCGACTTCGACGGGACTGACGAGACCGCGGATATCGCTGACTGCGTCCACGCTGTGGCGCCGGCGGTGGAGATAATCGACTCGCGCTTCCGCGACTTCAGGTTCACCTATACCGACGTCGTGGCCGACAACACCTCTGCGGCTGCCTTCGCCGTCGGGGCCTGGAAACCGCTGCAGCCCGTGGACAACCGAGCGGTTCGCCTCACTGTTGGAGGCGCTGAGGCGGTCGGCTCTACGTCGGCGATCCTGGGCGATCCGGTTCGCGCGCTGCATGCGCTGGGGCGCGTGTGCCGGCAGCGAGGGATCGCTCTGCACGCCGGGGACGTCATCCTCGCCGGGGCCGCGACCGCCGCTCTGCCCTTCACCGGCGACGTCGCCCACTGCGAGGTCGCGGGCCTCGGAACGGTCACTGTGAAGGGAGTCAGGCCGTGACAGAAGTCGGCAGGGTCATCGACGGGATGGCCACGCCGCGGGGGAGATTCCCGCATGTGAAGATCGCCGGTGACCTGATCTTCGTCTCCGGCACCAGCTCTCGGCGTCCTGACAACACCTTCGCCGGCGTCCAAGTGGATGAATTCGGCACCACCAACCTCGACATCCGCGCTCAGACCCGCGCGGTGATCGAGAACATCCGCTCGATCCTCGGTGAGGTCGGCGCGGACCTCACCGACGCTGTGCAGGTCACCACATTTCTGGTGAACATGAACGACTTCGGCGGCTACAACGAGGTCTACGCCGAGTTCTTCGACGAGGCCGGCCCGGCACGCACCACGGTGGCCGTACACCAGCTCCCGCACCCGCACCTACTCATCGAGATACAGCTCGTCGCCGCCCGGCGCACGACAACCCACCTGCGAACGGAGAACCGACAATGACCGCAATCCCGCCTGTCGTCGACTTCCAGGGGTGGATCAACGAGCACGCCCACCTGCTCAAGCCCCCGGTGAACAACCGCTCGATGGCCCTCGGCGACGACTTCATCGTGCAGATCGTCGGCGGCCCGAACGAGCGGACCGACTTCCACCTAGACCCCTACGAGGAGTGGTTCTACCAACTCAAAGGTGACATTTACGTCACCCTGATGACAGACGACGGGCCCCACGACGTCCACATCCGCGAGGGCCAGGCCTGGCTGCTGCCCCGCAACATCCCGCATTCGCCGCAGCGGCCGACCGAGGGGTCCATCGGGCTGGTCATCGAACGTGTGCGCGAGGAGGGCACTCTCGAGAAGTTCATGTGGTTCTGTGCTGCCTGCAACGCGCCGGTCCACGAGATCGAACTGCAGGTGCGGGACATTGTGGCCGACCTGCCCCCGGTATTCGAGCAGTTCTACAACGACGAAGCAGCGCGCAAGTGCCCCAGCTGCGGCGCGCTGCACAAGGGCAGGGCATGACCGGCGCACCTGCGATCATCGATGTCCACACGCATTATGTTCCGAACGGCTGGCCCGACATCACCGCCCAGGCTGGACCGGACGCGCCGTGGCTACGCATCGAGAGCGAGTCCGAAGCGATGATGATGGTGGGGCAGAAGGAGTTCCGCCGCATCCAGTCGAACTGCTGGGATGCCGAGGTGCGCCTGCGTGACATGGACGCCGACGGCGTACAAATGCAGGTCGTTTCACCCACTCCGGCACTGTTCCACTACGGCAGATCCGGCGCGGACGCCGCGAAGATCGCTCAGATTTTCAACGACCTGGCCCTTGACATCGTGGCGCCGGCACCCGAGCGCTTCATACCGTTCTGCCAAGTGCCCCTACAGGACCCGGACCTTGCCTGCAAGGAGCTGGACCGGTGCTTGGACAACGGGCACCGCGGGGTCGAGATCGGAAACCACGTCGGCGACGCCGATCTCGACAGCGGAGGCGTGGTGACCTTCCTGCAGCACTGCGCTCATCGCGACGTGCCGGTGTTCGTACACCCATGGGACATGCCAAGCTCGCCCCGGCTGGACCGGTGGATGGCCCAGTGGCTCACCGCAATGCCTGCCGAGACGCACCTGTCGATCTTGTCGTTGATCCTCGGCGGTGTATTCGACCGCGTCGACGAACGGCTCCGTATCGCGTTCGCGCACGGCGGCGGGTCCTTCCCGTTCTGGTTGGGCCGTATGGACAACGCCTGGCACAATCGCAGTGACGTGATCGGCACGTCGTTGCACCCGCCTTCGCACTACACGGACCGGTTCTACGTCGACACGGTGGTTTTCGACGATCGGGCACTGCGGCTACTGGTCGATACACTCGGCCCGGCGAACATTCTGGTGGGCAGCGACTACCCCTACCCGCTCGGGGAACGGCCGGCGGGCAATGTCGTCACCAGCAGCCCGCATCTGGATGAACCGACCCGGTCGCTGATTACCAGCGGCAACGCCCGCCGGTTTCTCGGACCGTCCGCTCTCCCCGCGACGGGGTGATCGCTCGACGGGCCACACGGGCGTGCCTGAGGTGAATCTTTGGTCTGCGCGCGGTGGCCGGAATTCCAGGGCTTCAGCCACGCAAGCGAATTGGGAAGATATGCATGCTTAGTTCAATCTGGGGTAGAGCCTCGATGACGGTCCACGGTGATATTGCGTGGACTTTGGCAGACACGACATCACACTGGTTCACGGAGTCCGATCGAACCACGGTGTACTCGGCTTTGGGTGCCGGGGATTCGTATTCCGCTATTCTCCGCACCCTAGACATCGCAGTGCAGATGCGACAAGCGTTGCCCGCCAGCCTTGTCGCGGATTTGGCGAGCTGGGTCGACGGGTACGCCGGGCACCAGTGCGAGCAGCGGCTCCGACAGCTTCTCGAGACTTACTCACCCCGGGCCCCTCATCGCCGAGACGGTCGCAGGTGCGGGCCGATTCCGAGGCATGCATCTCGGCTGTGGAAACCATTGGCCGCCATGCCTTCTGACGCATAGCGCGCGCAGAATTTCGCATTTGTACACAATTCTGCGGTGGCGAACACTAACGACATGGAGATTGCTTGCAGAAGACACATCCCGCCGAACCGAAGGCGCCGCTTGCTACGTTTCTCGCGCACCAAGGTTGGTGACCTGTGACCGAAGCTGACACTGGACCCGCAGACAGGGGCTTGCGGCGAGACATCGGAAAACTCGGACTTCTTTTCGTTAGCTGCGGTGCGATCATCGGATCGTCGTGGCTGTTCGTACCGATCACCGCACTGCAGATCGCCGGGCCTTCTGCGATCGTGTCGTGGGTCATCGCAATCGCGCTCATCACAGTCATCATGCTGACCTACTCCGAGCTGAGCGCGATGTTCCCCGTCGCAGGCGGCGTAACCCGGTTCCCGCAGTACTCACACGGCTCGTTCACGAGTTACACCGTCGGTTGGATTACGTGGCTGGGGGTCGCGGCGGTTCCGCCCATCGAAGTTCTGGCGACGCTGCAGTACTCGTCGAGCTACATCGGCGGACTCTTCCGTCAGGAGGCAGGTACGCCGGTTCTGACCACTGTTGGCATCGCCGTCGCGGTAGCGCTCATGGGTTTGTACACAGTGGTCAACATTCTCGGTGTCAGATGGTTCGCCCGGATCAACAACGTCATGGTGTGGTGGAAGCTCACGACAGTTGCTGTGATGGCGATTGCTCTGCTGGCGACGGCGTTCGACAGCGATGTGCTGACCGCCGCAGACACCGGAGGATTCACACCATTCGGTTACGGAGCGATCTTCGCTGCGGTGTCCTCCGGTGGACTCGTATTCACTTTGATGGGAGCGCGCCAGGCTGTCGAGCTCGCTGCCGAGACGACCAGGCCCAAGGTGAATATCCCCTTCGCCTTGATCGGTTCGATTCTCATCTGTGGCGCCATTCTGATGGCACTGCAGATCGCCGTCGCCGGCTCGATCCCCCGCGACGTGTTGACAAGCGGAGGCTGGCACAACCTGTTCGTGAACCAGGACATCGGCCCGCTGGCCGGGCTGGCAGGCGCGCTCGGCCTCGTCTGGCTGGTTGTCGTCATCAGAGTGGATGCCGTCGTTTCCCCACTCGATACCGGCCTCATCTACGCGGCCTCGGCGGCGCGCCTGTCGTATGCCCAGGGGCGCAACGGGAATGCGCCGCAGTGGCTGACGCTGCTCAACAAGCGTGGAGTTCCCTGGACATCCATGCTCCTGATGTTCGTGGTCGGTTGCCTGTTCTTCCTGCCGCTGCCGTCATGGCAGCAACTCGCCGCGTTCATCACCACGGCAACGGTTCTCGCGTTTGGGGCCGGTCCGGTGGTTATGGGCGCCCTTCGTCGCCAGTTGCCTGAGCAGGAAAGGCCGTTCAAGGTGGCAGGCGGGGACGTCGTGCCCTTCTTGGCGTTGCTGGCCGCATCCTTCATCGTCTACTGGGCGGGATGGTCGACGAACATGCGGGTGTTCCTGGCAGTCGCGGTCGGCTATGTGGTGCTCGCCTTGCACTACCGTTTCGCCCGCGACCGGGCGCTGATCCCGCCGCTGCAGCTACGTGAGGGCGCGTGGATCGTCATCTGGTTCTGCGGCTTGGCCGCCATCAGCTCACTGGGGACCTACGGCGACGGTATGGGTGTGCTGAACGGGCCGGCCAGCGCCGTTGCGATCGTCGTGTTGACGACGGTCGCCTACTGGGCGGGACAGGAGTTTCGACTCAGCACCTCGGAGGTGGAGGACAACATCGAGCGCCAGCGGATCGTCGACGCAAGCACGCCATTGGTGGAGCTGTGACCGCTGCGAGTTCAGTAGCGACGCCGCGACATCCCGGCGAGTGTGAGGAGGAGCGCGACGTAAACAGGTCGCGTCCGATAGCGCGCAATGACGAATGCGAATGAGGGAAGCGTCCTGTCGCACTGTGGCATCGAGCTTGATGCGCCAAACACTGCGGGGGTGCTCATGCGGCCACGAGGCGCAGGCAACCAACGGTCAGCGTAAGAGCTTTTCGCTCCGTCGCGGCTCGCAGTGTGTCGGGCGACCTCATCGCATACAGGAAACTCTCAGGTAATGTGGTCTCGCTTCAGTTCAGCAAACGTCCTCGGGAAGGCCTACATGACCGCTCAACCACCTCCAGGTAACTACCCGCCGGGTGGGTATCCGCCGCCTCCGGGGAACTACCCGCCGCAGGGACCACAGGGTTCGCCGCCGGACAACAACCTGGTGTGGGCCATTCTGTGCACGGTCCTGTGCTGTCTGCCGCTGGGAATCGTGGCCATCGTCAAGTCCACTCAGGTCTCAGGTCTGTATGCGCAAGGCCGGTACGCCGAGGCGCAGAAGTCAGCAGACGATGCAAAGAAGTTCGCCATGTGGGGAGCGATCGCGAGTGTCGCGATAGGGATTATCTGGGCGATCATCGCGATCGCCGGAGGCATGGCCGGAATGTCCTCAGACTACTGAGAACGCGTGTAGCCGTCCGTGACTGCGCTACGTGAAAGGTCCGCGTACCTCCGCCTTGGCGCGCCACTTGTGGTGGCCGCCATGGCGGGGTGCGCGTGTGCCGCTATCTGGATCGGCGACCCCACCGAGCCAGGTTCGATGCTGCCGCCCTGCCCGACCAAGGCGTTGTTGGGTATCGACTGCCCCGGCTGCGGCAGCCTGAGAATGCTCTACTCGCTCATGCACGGCGATCTGCTTGCGGCGCTGAGGTTCAACGCGGTCGGGGTGGTAGCAGTGGGGCTCCTCGTATGGGCTTTCGGTGCGTGGACCTATGGGCGCTTCTCCGGCCGAGGTATGCGAAGTTGGCAGAACTACCGATGGTCGGCGATGATCGCGCTGGTAGTGGTGACGGTCTGGTTCATCATCAGAAATCTGCCAATCGCGCCGTTCGCATCGCTGTATGTGTGATGTCCTCTGCGATCACCCTTGAGTTCCACATCAGTGCCACACCGCCGTTCGCAGAACGTGATCTGCCGCACGGGGCTGACGTGAACCGTCCCGAGCGCTACCTGTCCGTGCCGAATCGCCATCCGGGCAGGACGCGGCGCCGATAGCATTCGCGTCGTGGCGGCCGACGCACCACCTCAGTCGAGCTCGACGAGTAGACGCCGAACGGTGACCGCTGTCGGTGTAATCCTTGCCATCGCAATCGTTTACGCGGGGCTGCTGTTGACCTACCGCTTGCTGACCCCGAGGCCGCATCCCCTCGGTGCACTCGACCTGGGGACAACGGGAGATACCGTTGTGGTCATCACGCTCGACGCGCTGCGCACGGTGGACAATCGTCTCGACGTGGAAGTCGATGTGGTGCCGCAAGATTCACTGATGGATGACCGTCTTGGCGTGGTCAGCACCGATGTCGCCGTCCGGCTGTACCCACCGAACGATCTGGTGGGGGACTTGCAGTGGGTGCACGGTTCGTCGCCGGCCCAGGTGAAGACCACCCTCATCGCCAACGGTGATCCCGATCGCTGGCCGTTCGATTCTTATACCACCGATGTCATATCGGCCGATGTCTTGGTCGGCTCCGGCAATGCGCGGACCTTCTTGCCCGCACGCGTCGAAGTGGCAGGCTCGCTGGAAGGATGGGAGATCAGCAGCACACGTAGCGGGCCCTCGAGCCAATCGTCAGGTGTCGGAGACGACGTCACCATCACCCTGAGGCGGGCAAGGGAGCCGTTCATCTTCGACCTGGGAATCTGTCTGGTGCTACTGAGCCTGCCCATCATGGCGCTGTACGTCGCCGGTCAGGCGCTACTGGGCAAGAAGAAGTTCGTGCCGCCGTTCCTGGGGTGGTACGCGGCGATGCTGTTCTCCGTTGTGCCGATCCGCAACATCCTCCCCGGCTCACCGCCGACCGGGGCATGGGTCGACCAAGCCCTGGTGCTGTGGGTGTTGATCGCCCTGATCGTCGCGATGGTGTTGTATATCGCTGCGTGGCACCGTCATTCGGATTGACGTGTCCGCGCTCAATCCAATTCGGCGAGAGCCCTGCGGGCAGCCTCCAGTTCGGACTCCAGGGCTGCGACCTTGGCGGCCTGCTGGGCACGCGCCTCTTCGATCACCTCGTCGATCGGGGTGGAGAGGTCTTCGTGAAGTTCCTTGGCGGCGCGGGAGACTGCAGCCGCGGCGACGGCGAGGTCGCGGGCCAGGTACGTGCTGCCCTGCTTGAGTTCCGCTCGCCATTCGCCGTCGGCTGTGCCCGTGACCGTCAGGGTCAGCTCAAGGGTCTTGGGCTTCCTGCCGGCCGCCCTCTTGGCAGGCGCCTTTCGGGGCTTCTGCTCGGGAGGAGCAGCAGCGTCGCCGGCCGTCGGAGCACTCTCGGGCGAGACGATCCCGAGTGAAGCATCGGCGGTGTCGGAGTCGGTCGGGGACGTGCCTGCTACCAGGGTGTCTACAGTCATTGTTGCGGCGATCTCCTCGGGAACATCGCCCGCACTGAGCGGGCCGGGCTGAGCGCTTATTGGAACACATGTTCGAGCTACGCGCCAAGCCATCCGTCCCGTCAGGGTTCGCGCACCAGCAGCAGCACCTTTCCGACCGTCTCGTTGGAGTCGAGGAGCTTGTGGGCTTCCGCTGCGTCGGTGATCGGGATTTCGGCCGCGACGACGGGGGCGACGGCGCCTTCGGCGATCAATGGCCACAGGTGCTGACGCAGTTCAGTGATGATCTCGGCCTTGGAGCCAGGCCCCTGCTCGGGCCGGCGGCGCAGATTTGTCACGTGTACCGAACCCCGTTTGAACAGCAACGCACCGAGATTGAGTTCCGCAGTGGCCCCGCCCTGCAATCCGATGATCGTCAGGTGACCGTTCTCGGCCAGCGCTTCGACGTTCTTGGCAAGATAGCTGCCGCCCATGATGTCGAGAATGACGTTGGCGCCGGAGTATTCGGAGTTGACCACCGCCGGGAAATCCTGGTCCCGATAGTTGATCAATGTCTGCGCCCCGAGGTCGCGACAACGGTCCAGCTTGAACTGCGAACCGGCAGTCACCGCCACGTTGGCACCCAGCGCTCGGCCGACTTGTATTGCGTGGGTACCGATTCCACTGCCACCGCCGTGGACCAGCAGTGTCTGTCCGCTCTGTAGTCCACCGGTCATCACCACGTTGGACCATACCGTGGCGGCGGTCTCGGGCAGGGCCGCGGCGGCGACGACGCTGACGCCCTCCGGGACGGGGAGCACTTGGTTGGCCGCCACGTTGACCCGCTCGGCGTACCCTCCGCCGGCCAGCAGGGCGCACACTGCGTCACCGGGCGCCCAATCCTGCACTCCGGCACCCACTTCGGAGATATAGCCCGATACCTCGAGGCCGGGAACATCGCTGACACCGGGAGGTGGCGGGTAGAAGCCCATCCGTTGCATCACGTCGGCGCGGTTCACTCCGGCCGCCACCACGTCGATGGCAACCTGCCCGGGGCCCGGCGCGGGCAGGTCGTCGACCTGTGTCCACTCCATCACCTCGGGATCGCCAAAACCGTTGAACGTGATCGCGTACATGTGGTGTTCTCCTCTATCTGTTTCTCGTGCGTGGATATGTTGTCGTGTTCTGCCGGGCCAGGTAGGCCCGCGGGCTGTCGCCCTTCCATCGGTGGAACGCATGCGAGAAGTTGCTGACGTCGTTGTAGCCCAACCGGTTCGAGACCTGCTCAACGGTCATGCCGCTCTGCAGCAGCTCCGTCCCGAGGTGATGGCGCACCTCGTCGAGCAGTTTCCGAAACGAGGTGCCTTCCGCCTCCAGTTGCCGTCGCAGCGTTCGGGTACTGCACGACAGTCGCTCCGCCACCTGCGCCAGAGTCGGGGGTCGGGCGGGGTCCGTCAGCAACAGATCGCGCACCAGACCTGCACGACCCGTTCTGGCTTCGCGTTGCTCGAGCAGCAGCCGGCATTGCTGTTCGGCGAGCCTGGCCGTGTGGCTACTGGCTTGGGGCAGTGGCACACTCAGCAGCTCGGCGGGCAGCGTTACAGATGTTATCGCGTCACCGAATTCGGGTACCGTACCGAACATCTCCTCGTACAACCCGACGGCCGGTCCTGGGTCGGGGAGCGCGAACGAGATGCGGCTCGGCGGCGGCGGCGCGCCGAGGATCTCCCGGTACAGATTGGGGATGGCCGCTGCGTCACGTTCCAGTACGAACCTGCGTACCGGCGCCGGCACAGAACGCGCGTCGATCACGATCGAGAGTTCGTCACCGTGGCGCCGTGTTTCGAAGGTACAGAAGGCGTAGCTCAGTCGCACGAATCTCACTGCGACGTCGATCGCTTCACCCAGCGTCGGGCTGGTGAGGATGGCGAATCCCCACACTCCGAAGGCGGTAACCGGGTATCTGGCTGCGGCCTGCAGCCCGAGCCCCGGCCGGTCCCCGAGAGCCGCAACGATATTCGCGATGGCCCTGAGTTCCTGTTGCCCGCTCACCTCGGCGGCGGGGCTCCGGACGGCGACCGGGGAGATCCTGGTGCCGACCAGGCACTGCCGCGCGGTCAAGCCGGACTCGGCGGCCCAGTCGAGCATCAGCACGAGACTTGCCGCCGGCCGCTTGGTGTGCAGATCGGGCGTCGTCATCGAGGATGTGCCCGCCGGCGATATTCCTGGGGGCCGACACCCTTCCACCGCCGGAAGGCCTGGGTGAAGCTGGATACCTGCGAGTAGCCAAGGCGTCCAGCGATTTCTGCGACAGGCCGCCCGTCGGTGAGCAGTAGCTCCTCGGCCAGCGCCTCGCGCACCTCTTCCTGCAACACCCGCAGCGACACTCCTTGTTGCGCGAGGTGTCGTCGCAGTGTGCGGGGGCTGACTGTCAGTTGCCGCGCGGCCTCGTCGAGGGACAAGACAGGCGACGGATTCGCCAGCATCAGATCGCGCACCAGGCCGGCGACTCCCGCCCGTGCCGACCGCTGTCTGAGCAGTTCGACCGCTTGCTTCTCCGCCATCGACCGGGCGTACTGATTGGCCTGGGGCAGTGGCGCATTCAACGATTCCAGGCTGACGAGCAGGCAGTTCTGCGGTGCATCGAACTCAGGTTCTACGCCGAATACGTCGACGTACCTCTGCACGTCTTCTTCTGGTGGGCGCGCCATCGTGTAGGCGACGCGCAGCCGGGCATCGGGGTTCATGAGCAGGTCGCGCTGCAGCGTCTGAATGCCGGTGCTGTCGCGCTCTACGGCGAATCGCCGGATGCTGACGGGCAACGTCGTGGAGTCCAGAATCAACCGGCCGGTACCGTCGTTCGTGTCGGTGGAAACGCTGAGTCGGCACAGGCAGAAGCTGAGCGCGGCGAGCGACATACCCACCGACAGCGCATCTCCCAGTGTTCGGGAGCTCATGAGCGCGAGCCCCCAGATCCCCGGCGACGCGGCATGGCAGCGCAGTCCGGCTTCGACGCCCAGTCCCGGAACACCAGACAGCGCGTCGAGGATGTTGGTTAGGATCTGCAGTTCATCGCGCAGGCGGACCTCGGCGTCGAGGTCCTCGAGGGCTTCTCGGGTCAGCGGTGTGCCATGCAGTATGTCGTCGTGCGTCATCCCGTGCTCTGCTGCCAGGTCAACCAGCAGCGCAGCGCTCGCCGGCGAACGCAGAACCTCATGCGTACTCACATCCACCTCACGTGACCGTGTCTGGCTGTTTGCTCTCATCATGCGTTATCCAGGTTAGGAACGAGCGCACATCGCTTGACAGGTGACGGATGGCCAACAAGTTGTGAGAAGTGGCCAATCACTGGCAACGCAGGCCTCCCACCGGAATCCTTGGAACATGACCAAGCGCATCCTGAACGTCGTCAGCAACGTGTCCCACTACGAGGATCCGTCCGAGCCGACCGGGTTGTGGCTCTCGGAACTGACACACGCGTACCACGTGTTCGCCGAAGCGGGCTACCAACAGACGATCGTCAGCCCGAAGGGCGGCCTCTCACCGTTGGAACCACGCTCGCTGAAGTTCCCGAACTACGACAAGAGCGCAAAGGCGTGGAAAGCCGATCCCGCGAAGATGGCACTGCTGGCCAACACCGCTTCGCCTGATGAGATCGACTCGGCGGACTTTGACGCGATCTACTTCACCGGTGGCCACGCCGTGATGTTCGACTTTCCCGATAGTGAAGGGCTGCAACGCATCACCCGTGAGATCTTCGAGCGCGGTGGAATCGTGTCTTCGGTCTGTCACGGTTACGCCGGATTGCTCAACACCACGCTGTCCGATGGGTCCCTTCTGGTCGCCGGGCGCAAGCTGACGGGGTTCTCCTGGGCGGAGGAGGTCCTCGCACGGGTCGACAAGCTGGTGCCCTACAACGTCGAAGAGGAGATGAAGAAGCGCGGCGCACTGTACGAGAAGGGCTTGATCCCCTTCACTTCCTACGTCGTCGCCGATGGTCGGTTGGTGACCGGCCAGAACCCAGGATCCGCGAAGGCCACCGCCAAAAAGGTCGTGTCGGTGTTCGAGGGCTGACGGTGAGCTTGCGCGGCTACGGCGCGGGGGAGATCTCGATGGCGAAGGATGCCTGCTGACGACGGGAGATCCACATCCCGAATTCACTCAGCCGCCCCAGCACCCGGTACTTGCGATTGACGATCTTGCGGACCTTCGGGGTGTCGGCGTGGTCGAGCACGCGAGCGATACCCTCGACCACCGGTGAGCCGGCAGTGATCCTCCCGCGAATGTCGCAGGGCTGCAACGTCACTGCCGGATTGCGGCGGATGCGTTTGACTTTGTATGCCCCGACCTCCGAAAAGAAGTAGAGCTTGCCGTCGTCCGGCGCGATCCAGACGGGGGTCGACACTGCGCTGCCGTCCTTGCGGTAGCTGGTGAACGATACGTAGTTCGCCCGACCGACCACCTCCCAATCCGATGAGGTACCGGTCATCGTTGTCTGCCTTCCGTTTTGGAGTAGCTTATCCGGCATTCACACCTGTACGAGACCGCTGCCGGCGCAGCCGGTGACGAGTTCGTCGAGGCCGAACGCTTCGACGGGTCCGACCACTCCCGCTGTTCTACCGACGCCCGAAGCAAGCCGGTTCGCGGCCCAGGCCATAAGCTCGCCGGTCAACGTATACGGGCTGGGGCCTTCGAGATGGATCTCGGCCACGGTGTCGCCGGACTCGTCGCGGGCCACGGCCACGACGTGACTCAGTGTGCGGGCCCGCTCAGCGGCATCGGGACCGCCACTGCCGCCGACGGTACGAGCGGCGAGCCGGTCGATCAGTCTGCGCACGGGTGGCAGCTTCGCGGCGGTGTTCGCGATCGCGGACATGACTTGAATGGGACGGCTGAGCTGCGGGAACCAGCCGTTGTAGACCGCGACCGACTGAAGCTCGGGCAGTTGAGACGGCAGGAAGAGCACTTCGGTGCCCGATACCAGAAAGGCGTCCTTGCGCCTGTCACGCACCGTGAAGGGTCGGACGTGACGGGCGGTGATCTCGTCGACGAGCTCTCCGTTGCGCCACACCAGCGCAGGCAGCATCAATCCTTCGGCCATGGTCTTCCGGGTGCCCTGACTCAGCCCATTGCGCAGTGAGCCGATGGCAAAGTAACCGATCTCGATCGCGTGTACCGCGGAGCCGGCGGCCCGAGCGGCGAGCGCTCCCGCGAGGATCCCGGGGACATAGTCGTAGCCGAATGCCGGCGCGATGACGGCTCCCGCTTCGCGCGCCCGGGTGTCGTGGCGGTCCCGTAGCCCACGGACGAAGCCGACCTCACCGGTCGAGTCCACGTAGTGGGCGCCCGCGTCGACTGCAGCCTGCGCAACGGGGTGGCCAAACTGTTCGAACGGACCGACGGTCGTAACCAGGACGTCGCCGGCGTCGATCAGAGCGCCGACACTGGCGGGGTCGCTGACGTCGGCGACGCGGTATTCCAGTCCACCCGATTGCTCCGCCAGCGCGGCAAGACGCCCGGCTCCGCGCCCCGCCAGCACCGGTCGAATCCCGCGCCGCAGCAGGGCATCGACCACCAGCCCGCCGGTGTAGCCGGTAGCCCCGAAGACGACGATCCGGGTCATTGGACGCCAGGTATACGCAGGAGCGGACGCCTCGCGAAGGCCGTCACGACGGCGTTCCCTGCAGCGCGGCACGCAGCGTCGCCTGTGCCAAGGTTATTGCGGCGCTGGATGCTCGGCTGCTGCGCAAGGCATTGAGCATCATGAAGTCGTGGATGGTGCCGCCGAAGCGCACCTGTGTGACCGGCACACCCGCTTGGCGGAGCTTCGCGGCATAGGCTTCGCCACCGTCACGCAGGACATCGGCTTCCGCGGTGATGACCAACGCCGGTGGCAGGCCCGAGAGTTGCTCGACGGTGGCCCGCAGCGGTGACGCATAGATCTCGTCGCGCTGAGCAGCGTTGGCCGTGTACTGATCCCAGAACCACTTCATGCCTTCACGCGTCAGGAAGTAGTGTTCGGCGAACTGGTGATAGGACGCGGTGTCGAAGTCGGCTGCGGTGACCGGGTAGAGCAACACCTGGTGGCAGATGCTGACGTCGCCGCGGTCCTTGGCCATGAGGGTCAGCACCGCGGCCATGTCGCCGCCCACCGAATCGCCTGCCACGGCGAACCGTGAAGCGTCCAAGCCCTTTTCGGCACCGTGGGCGAAAACCCACTGCGCTGCGGCGTAATTCTGCTCGATGGCCGTCGGATACTTCGCCTCGGGGGACAGATCGTAGTCGGGGAATACCACGGCGGCGCCTGCGCCGACGGCCAACTCGCGGACCAGTCGGTCATGCGTGTGCGCATTGCCGAACACCCAGCCTGCGCCGTGGATGTAGAAGATGACCGGCAGCGTCGAGCTCGCTCCGGCGGGTTTGACGATCCGCACCTTCACCGAGCCGGTGGGACCGCCGTCGATGGTGATCCACTCCTCGTCGATCTCGGGCATCTCCACTGCGCCGGACTGCACCTCGTCGACCGCCTTGCGCCCGTCCTCGGGTGGAAGTTGGTACAGAAATGGCGGGGTGTCGGTGGCTTTGCAGAACTCGGCTGCCTCGGGCTCCAGTACTGGCTCGATCTCGGTCATGGTTTGCCTCCTCGCCCACGATGCTTGCCCAGTCGGCCACGACACACACGCATCTGGCCACTTCTCACAACTTATTGGCCATCCGTCACCTGTGTATCGCGGTGTCCCGCTGTCAGCCTTGGAGTTACCAATCCCGAAGAAAGATGAGGTCCCACAACGATGAGCACCCAACTCACCGAGGTCGAATTCGCAGGCCAGACCGTCGAAGTACCGAAAGGCGGGTACTACGACCGGTACCGTTCGAACCCGAATCTCGACGAGGTGGCACAGGACCCCGCTGTTGGCAACATCGACTGGTTCCGCAGGATCCCGAAGGTCAAAGTCGACTCCCGCGTCGGGCCGATCTGGGCGCCGAACTTCTACTACCGCGCAAGCATCGTGCAGGCCAACTTGCTGGCTCCACTCGACCGCCTGGCGGCGATGCTCCCGGCTCCGCTCGAACCACTGCGTGCGGCACCGGGATTCGGTGTGGCGGCGCTGACCTTCTTCTCGTACGCGGTGTGCGACAACGATCCCTACGACGAGGTTTCGGTCGCTGCCGTGGTTCGCAAGCCCGGCGAGCGGGGTCTGGTGACCGCACTGTTGCCCGAGCTCGAACTGATCAACGCCATGCGGCGCAGGAAGTTCTACGCCCATGTGCTGGCCCTGCCCGTCACCACCGAGATCGCCCGGGTCCGCGGCGTCGGCGGGTATCAGCTCCCGAAGTGGCGCACGGACATCAGCGTGAGCATGCGTGACGCTGTGCATGCCGAAATCGCCGGTCCCACAGGACAACCGGATGTGACCCTGCGTGCGCCGCTGCCGAAGTTCACCGAAGTGCCATCACAGTCCCGGATGGGAACCAACACCATGGTCCATCTGGTCGATGGGCGATGGCATCAGACCTCGGTGCAATCCAACACTTTGGCGTTCGCCCAACGCACCTTGCCGCGCGACGTCACGCTCACTCGCCATGGCGGCCCGCTCAGCGACCTGCTCGATGGACTCGGCGCGTCCAGAATCCTCAGCCTGGAGGTCACCCGAGACGTGCAACTGGTGCTGAACCTGCCGCGGCTCCTGGACACCGGCCGGTGATGTGAACTCGTAGCGACCGGGGTGTGACGGTTCGGGTAGCTGTCGGGCGATGCGCCGGGCAGCTCTGGGCGGTGCACGCTATGAATCAAGGATGAGCAACCACGTGAACCTGACCCCGCAGGAGAGTTCCTTGATCGCCGAGTCGCATCCCGAAGCGCTGGCCCGGATGGATGAGAAGGCACTGAAGGATCTGCAGAGCCGGCTGCGGCAAGCCCGCGAGAAGAACTTCAGCCTGCTGCGGCGCCAGGGTGCGGCGCGCGTGGAGGCCGAAGGTGCCCGCGGCGCCGCGCAGCCCGCCAACGAGAAGCGCGGCGAGAAAGTAGAGGTTTTCGACGAGGCGCTGGCGAGGGTGAACGAGCGCCTGGAAACCGAGTAGTTCCGCGGTCAACCGCTCGGCGGCTCGTTCGGGGCGCCGTATCGCATGGTCCAGATCGGTGCTTGGCCCGGCAGGTATTCATTGCCGTCCCAAGGCGTGCCGCAGATGTGCAGGTAGGCGTACGGTGTTCCGTCGAACATCACCCATGCCCCGGCGTCACGCACGGTGTTCGGGAGACCGTCGCGCGCGGCGTTGTACGGCCATAGGATCATCCAGTGCGGCCCGATGGGTATGGGCGGGCTCGTCTTGTCAGTGGGATCTGTGTTGCTGTGTTGCGTTGCGCCGCAAAGCATGTAGATGATCCCGGGCGCGGAGTTGGTAGGCGCAGGCTTGCCTGCCATGATGTCCTTCATCCACTGCAGCCCCATCGGATCGGCACACATGGGAACGTTGCCGATCTCGTTCTCGTTGCCGGGGAAGCAGACCCAGTCGTTGGTGCCCTGCCGCAGCACGACGGTGTTGCCTTGATGGTCCATCTCTACGATGGTGGCGTCCTTGGTGATCCGAAGCGGCCCCGAGGCCATCGCGCGCGCGATCTTGGCGGCCCGCACCTGCTCGTCACGGTCGGTCTGTATCATCGTGGACTTCTTTCGAAAGTGCCGTGCGCGCTCTGCTGTTCACACAGCTGCCGATGCGGTGCTGTCGTCGGTTTCGTCGGCTTCGGTCACTGGCTGCGAGGCAGGGGCACGCGTACGGATGTGCGCATGTGCCGTGTAATCGATGCGCAGACTGAGCAATTCGGGTCGGCTGTAATGGCCTGCCGCGTCCATGAACGCCTTACGCTTGTCGATCAAGTCGAAGTCCAGGTCCGCGATCACCTCGCCCTCGCCTGAGCGCAGCGGCTCACCCATCAGTTCCCCTTGTGGCGAGATGATCGCCGTGAAACACCCACCGGATATCGGGCCAAGCGCGCAACCAGTGTCAGCCACGATCATCTGTTGCTGTTCGGCGTCGAGCCAGGCCGTTGCGTTCACCACGAAGCAGGCTGATTCCAGAGCGTGATTGCGCACCTGAATCTCTGCCTGCGTGGCGAACAGGTCACCGAAGATCGAGCCGGGAAACATCGCCGAGTGGATCTGCTCACCATCGGCGATCAGGGCGTACCTGGCGAGCGGGTTGTAGTGTTCCCAACACGCGAGCTGGCCGATGCGACCGACGGCGCTGTCGACAGCCTTCAATCCGCTGCCGTCACCTTGCCCCCACACCATCCGCTCGTGAAAGGTGGGCGTGATCTTGCGCCGGCGCTGGATCAACGTGCCGTCGGCGTCGAAGAGCAGTTGCGTGTTGTACACGGTGCCGCCGTCGCGTTCGTTGACTCCGACGGAGACCACCATCGCTGCGCGTCGGGCCGCCTCAGCGATCGCGTGCGTCGCAGGCGACGGGACGGTGACAGCTTGCTGCAGTAACCGCACGTGTGATGGGTTCATCTCGTACGGGCGCTGCACGAAGGAAAAATACGGATAGTACGGAATAACGGTTTCCGGAAAAGTTGCGAACTGCACTCCGTGCCCGGCCAGTTCATCGATCTTCGCCGTCACGGCGGCCACGGTTTCTTCACGGCTGTACAGCACTGGCCGCAATTGAACCGCGGCCGCACGGACTATGGTCACGGCGCCAATCCTCTCGTCAAAGAGTGGGCACAGAACGATCTCCGCAACGTGTCGACATCAGTGTGCGCCGCGGGCGGCTCAGAGGACGGCAAATGCGCGAACTTCCAAAGCTGGTAAATAGCTGTGACTTTCGCTGATCTGTGAAGGGCCCGCGGCGTCGCGGCGGATACTGGCGCGGTCGCGAATGAGCCGTCGCGGATGTACGCGCTCGGCCCATTCGTCAATGGATTTCGCCGGAGGCGCCGTATGACGTACATGGGCAAGCCTTACTACCCGGTCTGGCTAGATAATCTCGCCGACGATGTGACGCTGGAAGCTGCGGCAATGGACGGTACAGCAGAGGGCGTCGACGCGGTTCGGACCATCCTTACCACTGCCCGCGAACAGTACGAGCAGCAGGAATTCAACTTTGCCGGCCCGTGCGGCGAGATGTCTTTCCTGGAGGACTACTCAAGCATCGTGCGGGATGTGCCGACCCGTGTCGTCGTTGTCGTGACATACAACGAATCGGGGCAGACGCAGCGTGTCGTCGTGAATCACCGGCCCCGCAGCGCGCTGCTGCAGTTCTCCCGCATCATGCTCGAGAAGTTCGCCGGCACCGAGCACGAAAGGCATTGGCAAGGAACGCCGTGAAGGACCGGGCATCCGGATTTGTTCGGCTGGACCGCACGTGCGGTAGCGTTTGTTAGTAGTCCTCGGTAATGGTGTGCGGCATTCAGGCGCCACGCGGAGTAAGGAGCTTCCACGGTGGATCTCGGTATCTGGGGCGATCTCACAATCCTCGCCGCGGTGATGGCAATTGTCTTCGCCACCTGCGTATTTCTGTACATCACTCGGTTGGAAAAACGGACACCGGCGCCGATGGGCGAGCAGGTGGGCGCCCACAAGGCGGTGCTGGCCAAGGTGCGCAAACGCGAACCGTTGACCGAGGAGGAGCTCGAGTATGCGACCGAACTGGTCAACGACGCGCGCAATCCGCTCGCGTACGCGATCCCCGCCGTCCTCTTCACCATGGGGTTCTTCTATGTCGTCGGCTGCCTGTATGAGCTACATGTCCACGGCGGCAATCCGTCGTTCCGCACGTTCATCGGGGGAATCCCGATGCTGACGTCCATGAACATCGTCGCCCAATTGCGCCGGGTCGCTCGGTTGAAAAAGAAGCTGCCGACTGCTCCGTCGCGAGTGTGAATCGTCTGCGAAAAATCGGCCACTTTTTCGCAGACGATTCACACTCGCGAAGGCAGTAGCCGTTTGCTGGTCAACCCCGCGGCCTAACTCCGTCGCGACGATCCCGCAACCGGGTCGCCGTCCTCCCACAGCAGCAGTTGACGGACCGACGCGCGGGACCCGTAGGGCTGCAGCATCTGGCTCGCGGGCCGGGGACGCACCCTCAGCGGCCACCAGAACCAACGGCCGATCAATGCCGCGATGGACGGCGTCATGAACGAACGCACGATCAGCGTGTCGAACAGCAATCCGAAGGCGATCGTCGTACCGATCTGGCCCAGCACCCGTAGATCGGCGAACACGAACGATGCCATGGTGGCCGCGAAGACCAGGCCTGCCGCCGTCACCACCGCGCCCGAGCCGGCCATCGCCCGAATGATGCCGGTGTTCAAGCCCGCGCCGATCTCCTCCTTGAATCTGGAGATCAGCAGCAGGTTGTAGTCCGATCCCACTGCCAAGAGCAGGATGACGGCCAGCGCCAGCACGATCCAAAACAGTTGGATGCCAAGAAGATCCTGCCAGATCAGCACCGACAGGCCGAATGAGGCACCCAACGACAGTGCGACCGTGCCTACGATGACGAACGCGGCGACGATGCTTCGGGTGATGAACATCATGACCAGCAGAATGAGACTGAGCGCGGCGATCCCCGCGATCATGAGGTCGTACTTGGCGCCGTCCTGGATGTCCTTGTAGGTGGCCGCGGTGCCGGCGAGGTAGATCTTGGATCCGGCCAGGGGAGTGCCCTTGACAGCCTCCTGGGCCGCGTGCCTGATGCCGTCGATATGTGAAATGCCTTCGGGCGTAGCGGGGTCGCCGTCATGGGTGATGATCATGCGGGCAGCCTTGCCGTCCGGTGACAGGAACAGTTTGAGCCCGCGCTGGAATTCGGGGTTGGTGAACGCCTCCGGCGGCAGGTAGAACGAGTCGTCGGTCTTCGAAGCGTCGAACGCCTGGCCCAGCGCGGTCGAGTTCTGCAGAGCGGCCTGGGTCTGGTCGTTGATACCCGACGTGGTCGCGTAGTTGGTCAGTGTCAGGTCGCGGTTGGTCTGCTGGCTGGCGATCTGCGGCGGTATCAGCGCCAGCAGCTTGGGCTGCAACTCATCCAATTTCGCGATGCTGCCCGAGACGCCGGCCAACTGATCGGTCAGCGCATCGATACCGTCGAGCGCGTCGAACACCGACCGCAGTGCCGCGCACATCGGGATGTCGAAACAGTGCGGCTCCCAATAGAAGTAATTGCGCAGCGGGCGGAACTGGTCGTCGAAATTGGCGATCTTGTCCCGGAGATCCTGCGCCGTGGCGACCGTCTGCTGGAAGGCCTTGGCCTGCTCGTCGGTGACGGCGCTGGATTGCTGTTGCAGCGCATATTGCTGCCGCAGGATGTCGATCGAATTGTTGATCACGTCAACCTGTTTGAGCAGATCGGCGCCGCGGGCCTGCTGGAAGGGCAGGTTGTTGATCTGCGCCGAGCTGCCCGCGCTGATCTGGAACGGTATCGACGTGTGGTCCAGGGGTGTGCCGAGGGGCCGCGTGATGGACTGCACCTGAGCGATACCGTCCGTGTGGAACACCGCCTTGGCGACGCGCTCCAGAAGGATCATGTCGGTGGAGTTCCGCAGGTCGTGGTCGGCCTCGATCATCAGCAGCTCCGGATTCAGCCGCGCTTGTGAGAAGTGCCGTTCGGCGGCTGCATAACCGACGTTGGCCGGAGCATCGGCAGGCATGTAGGGCCGGGCGTCGTAACTCGTCTTGTAGCCCGGCAGGGCGAGCAGCCCGATGAGGGCCACCCCGACCGTCACCACCAGGACGGGCCCCGGCCAGCGCACGATCGCTGTGCCGATGCGCCGCCAGCCCCGGGTCTGCAGCTGACGCGCGGGTTCGAACAGACCGAAATGACGGCCGATCACCAGCACCGCGGGCGCCAGCGTCAGCGCCGCGAGCACGGCCACGAGAACGCCGATGCCCGCGGGTATACCCAGGCTCTGGAAATACGGGAGCCGCGTGAAGGTCAGGCAGAACACGGCCCCGGCGATCGTCAGGCCCGAGCCGAGGATGATGTGCGAGGTCCCGTGGTACATGGTGTTGAACGCCGACACCCGGTCCTGCCCCGAGTACCGCGCTTCGTGGAAACGTCCGAGGATGAAGATCGCGTAGTCGGTGCCTGCGGCGATCACCAGCAGCGTCAGCAGATTCGTCGAATACGTCGACAGCTCGATGATGCCCGCGTTCGCCAACACGGCGACAACGCCGCGCGACGCGGTCAACTCGATCATCACCGTGAAGATGACGAGAATCGCGGTGGTGACACGACGGTAGAGCGACAACAACATCACCAAGATCACCCCGATGGTGATCAGCGTGGTCTTCAGGGTGCCGTGCCGGCCCACCTCGAACTGGTCGGTTACCAGCGGCGCCGGTCCGGTGACATTCGCCTTGACCCCCGGCGGCGGCGGAGTGTCCTCGACGATGCGGCGGACCGAGTCGACCGACTCATTGGCCAATGACTCACCCTGGTTGCCTGCGAGGTACACCTGCACCAACGCGGCTTTGCCGTCGGTGCTCTGCGAGCCTGCCGCGGTCAGCGGATCGCCCCAGAAATCCTGGATGTGCTGGACGTGCTTGGTGTCCTGACGCAGCTTCTGGATCAATCCGTCGTAGTAGTGATGCGCGTCGGCACCGAGCGGCTGATCGCCCTCCAGCACGATCATCGCCGAGCTGTCCGAGTCGAACTCGCCGAACACCTTGCCGATACGTTTGGCGGCCTGCAGCGACGGCGCATCCTTCGGGCTCAGCGACACGTTGTGGGATTCGGCAACGGTCTCCAGCTGCGGCACGAACACGTTGGTCACCACCGCCAGGCCGAGCCAGAACAGCGCGATCAGCGCGGAGAACCGTCGGATCAGGTTCGGAACCCGGTGGCGAGCGTCGTTGTCGGTGCTCATCCGGACTTGTCCAGGCAGTAGGTGTAGGCGTTTCGGGTGTTCACTGTTCTCTCGTCTTTGACCGCGTCATCGATCTTGATTCGGCAGCCGATCGAATCGCTGTCTCCTTGGGCCTGGACGTTGACGAACACCGCGGGCTGGGTGGTGGTCGTGTCGTAGGCCCACGGCAACGCGACGCCGTCGGCCCGCTGCGGTTGGGCGTTGACGTCCAGGTAGGTGATGGTCGCGACCGTGCCCGGCGGACCGAACACCTCCATGACCACATGCTTGGGGTTGAACGGCACGATGTCGTTGACCGCGCCGCTGGGTGTCGCCGTGACATCGTGCGACGCGAAAATGCCGTGCAAGCGGTACACCGCGAAGGCCGCGACAGCGATCACCACCACCGCAACCAGCAGCATCCAGCGTCGGCTCAGCCGACGTCCGATCGAAACCCGCTGCATCCGTGACCCTTTCAATGAGCGGCGACCAGGCGCGGCCGGTAGCGAAGCTCCGCTAGGACGGCTAATCAACTAGGTTGACGGTACGACAGTGAGCCGAACACCACAACACATACTTGAGGTGTTTTGCTGTGTGGAAGCTGGGAATGTGGGCCTCGGCTTCGAGGATCAGTCGATGGGCTGCAGCAGTCCCAGCCGCTGCAAGTCGGTGACGTACTTGACGATGATGGGTGCCGAGATATGGGGGATGTCGGTGCCAGGGCCGATCTGGGCCCTTGTCACCGCGCTGCGGAAACGATCCGTCGGCCCGTACGCGCCCTGAGTGGGTTCCGGCGCACGAAGGTCCTTCGCCAAGGGTGACCGCAGGATCTGTAGCACCGAGTGCTGGCGCTGGTGCTCGGGCAGCGCGCGGAGCGCGGCTTCGAAGCGCTGCAACCATTCCGCGAAGTCGCCGATGCGGGTGATCGGGTAACCGGCGTCCTGCAGCCAGTCGACGTACTCGTCGAGTCCGATACCGTCGTCGTGCGGGTTCATCACGTGATACGTCGTGAAGTCCGGCGAGACAGATCGGGCCACCTGCCACCCCAGCGTGGTGATCGCCTCGGCGACAAATCCGACGGGCAGCGCATCGTAATGGGCGCGCCGGCGGTTGCCGTCAGCGTCGCGTTGGTAGAACGACTCGGGTGCGAGCCCGGTGGCCACGATGCTCAGCACCATCCTGGTCACGTTGTCCGTCACGTTGAGCTGCCCCGCGTAGGTGGTATCGGCCAGGATCATGTCGCACCGGAACACCGCGACCGGCAGCCCACACAGGTCATGCGCTTCGCGCAGCAACACCTCGGCCGCCCACTTGCTGGTGCCGTACCCATTGGCGTACCCACCATCGAGAACGCGGGTCGGGCTGATCACGCGGATGTCGGCGTCCTCGGTGAACGCCGACGGTTCGATCTGATGGCGCACGTCGGCGGTCGACACGAACGCGAAGGGCTTCAGTCGCGAAGTGAGCGCGAAACGAATGAGCTCGGCCGTGCCCACGACATTCGGGCCGAACAATTCGCTATAGGGCAGGACGCCGTTGACAAAGCCCGCGGAATCCACGATCACGTCGACTGATTCCGCGAGCCGACGCCAAGTATGTTCCGCCAGCCCCAGATTGGCTGCACTCTTGTCACCCGCGACGACCTGCAGCCGACCGGCCGACAGTTCGTTGAAGTGCCGACGCATGGTCGGGTCGGTGTCGAACGTCGTCTCCAAGCGTCGACGTGCCTCGTCGTCGGATGCGGCGCGGACCAAGCAGATCAACGTGTCATCGATCCGGCGCAGCCGCTTGAGCCATTCGAGCACCAGATAGCGCCCCAGGAAGCCGGTGGCCCCGGTCAACAGGACCGTCCGCGGCTTCCCGTGGGGCCGCGGCAAGGTGGGCGCAGTCCTCAGTGTGGTGACGTCGATGAACTTGTCCAAGGTGAGATCACCGGCGCGTACCTCGCCGGCATCGCGGCCGTGCACCGACGCGAAGCCGGCGCCTTCGGTTCCGGGCACCGCGTGGGACCCGTGGTCCACCTCCAGGCTCAGCCCGCGGACCGTCGGCGTATCGAACAAGGTGTGAACTGCCAGGTCGGCGTCGAGCGCGGTGTTGACCGCCGCGATGACCCGCATGGCCGAAATCGAGTCGCCACCGAGGTCGAAGAACGAATCGTCGACCCCGACTTGCTGCACCCCGAGCACTTGCGCGTAGATGTCGGCGATGACCTTCTCGGACTTGGTGACGGGTGCGCGGTAGCGGTCGACACTCTGGTATTCGGGAACGGGCAGGGCACGTTTGTCGAGTTTGCCGTTGATCGTCAAAGGCAGCGCGTCGAGCACCACCAGCGCGGACGGAATCATGTACGGCGGCAGCCGATCACCCAGGCGCGCGCGCAGCTCGGCGGGATCGACTGCGCCGGTGGTCGATTCGGTGAGGTAGCCGACCAGACGCTTGTCACCTGGCCTGTCCTCCCGTGCGATCACCACTGCCTGTTCGACGCCGGCCAGTGCGGCGAGCGCGGTCTGGATCTCGCCGAGTTCGATCCGGTAACCGCGGATCTTGACCTGCTCGTCCGAACGACCCAGATACTGCAACTGCCCGTCCGCACCCACCGCACGAGATCACCCGTGCGGTACATGCGGGCTCCCGGTGCGCCGAACGGGCACGCCACGAACCGTGACCCCGTGAGGCTCGGCCGGCGGGTGTATCCGACACCGACACCGCGGCCGGCCACATACAGTTCGCCGACGATGCCGACCGGTACCGGCCGCAACCACCCGTCGAGCACGAACAACGCCGTACCGGGCACCGGTAAGCCGATCGGGACGATGTTCTGCGCGGCCTCCGGGATTTTCGTCAACGGGGCACTGATGGTGGCGTACACCGTCGTCTCGGTCGGACCGTAGCCGTTGACCATCACCCGGCCCGGCGCCCATCGATCGACCACCTCGGCCGGGCAGGCCTCACCGGCCACCATGAGCGTCACCGATTCCAGGCCCTGCGGGTCGAGCGCCGCCACGGCCGCAGGGGTTTGACTGAGCACGTCGACCTTTTCGGCGACCAGCAGCTCGTGCAGGTCGTGCGGCGAGCTTGCGACGGCCTCCGACACGACCACCAGCCGCCCACCGTGCAGCAAGGCGCCCCACATCTCCCACACCGAGTAGTCGAAGCCGTAGGAGTGACACTGTGTCCACACCTGGCCCGGCGCCGGTTCGAATCCGGCGTCGAGGGAGTCGAAGAGTCGGGTGACGTTATGATGCGTGATAGCAACGCCTTTCGGTACACCGGTGGTGCCCGAGGTGTAGATCGTGTAGGCGATGTCGTCGGGAGAAGGTGGCGGCGGCACGGTGTCCGGCCGGATGGCCGCGGCCGCGTCTGCGGGAGCGTCGATGTCGACGACCAACACATCGACCCCGTCGAACCGGGAACGTAGGTCCGCGGTGGTGATCACGGCCATCGGCGCGGTGTCGGCGAGCATGAACTCCAGGCGCGCCGTCGGGACTGCCGGATCGATCGGCAGATACGCCGCCCCGGTCTTGAGCACCGCCAGGATTGCCACGATCGCCCGAGCGGAGCGAGAAACCATGAGCGCCACGGATTGACCCGGGGCAGCGCCATGCTCGATCAGTAGGTTCGCCAACCGGTTCGCTTCGGCGTCCAGCTCGCGGTAGCTCATCGACGCGTTCTCGAATGTGAGGGCCGCCGCGCCGGGCGTCCGCGCGACCTGTTCGGCGAACCGCTGCGGAATGGAGGCCGGCGCAGGCCCCGGCTCGGTCAAGAGCGCGCGGTGGGCCCATCCGTCGAGGCGCTGGTGTTCTGCCGGATCGAGCACGTCGATCGATGACAGCGGCCGGTCGGGCTCGGCGGTCATGGTGGTCAGCACCCGCCGGAACCGTTCGACGAGCGCATCGATCGCGGCCGCGTCAAACGCTTCGGAGTCGAACTCCGCCCGCAGGCTCAGTTCGTGGCCCGGCAACGCGATAACCGACAGCGGATAGTGGTTGTACTCACGATTGTGGAATTCGGTGATCGCCAACTCGTGGGCGCCGGTGAAGGCGTCGGGGTCGAGCGGATAGTTCTCGTACAAGAAGAGCGTGTCGAACAGATGATCGTGACCTGTGACGTGATGGATGTCGTTGAGCGAAAGGTGTTCGTGTTCGACGGTGTCGTTGTGGGCATTTTGCAACTGGTGCAACAGGTCTGCGACGGTGCAACCATCAGTGGCGCGAGCGCGTACCGGCACCGTGTTGATCAGCAGACCGACGATGTGCTCCGAGCCGGCCAACTCCGCAGGGCGTCCCGAGACGGCGGTACCGAAGGCTACGTCGCGCTGGCCCGTCAGAACCATCAGCACCTGTGCCCAGGCTGCCTGCAACACCGTGTTGACGGTGGTATGGCAGGAACGGGCCAGTTCGCCAACGGCTTTCGTGGTCTCAGCGGACAGCCGATACGTCTCGACCCGGCGTGGTCCGGACCGCGTCTGCGCAGCGATGAGCGTGGGTGTGGTGAAACCGTCGAACGTCCTGCGCCACGCCGCCCTGGCATCGTCTCGGTCCTGGTCAGCCAGCCAGTCGATGAAATTGCGGTACGCCCAGACGTCAGGGAGTCGCTGCTCGAGGTAACCGGCGAAGATCTCCCGCAACAGGATCGGCAGTGACCAGCCGTCGATGACGATGTGGTGAAAGGTCATCACGAACCGGTGCTGATTGCCTGCGATCCGAATCAAGGCCGCCCGGAAAGTGGGCCGCGCGACCAGATCGCACACCGCGGCCCGCTCGGCGGCGCACAACTGCTCGACTTCCTGATCGGGATTCACATCGTCACCGCGCAGGTCCATATACCGCCATGCGAGTACCGGGTCCGTGGGGATGATCTGGACCGGCTCGCCGAACTGAGTGCAGAACCGGGCCGCGAGGTTGGGGTGTCGGGCGATCACCGTGTGCAGGGCGTCGCGCAGTCGGTCCTGGTCGAGGAGTCCGGCGACGGTGACGTCCAGCTGAACCGCGTAGACGTCGCAGTCGGTGCCTGGCGCCTGCGCGATGGCGGAGTGGAAGAGCAGACCTTCCTGCACGGGCGTCAGGGGCAGGATGTCGGCGATCCGGTACTGCTGGGCCAGTTCGTCGATCTGGCTCTGGCTCAACCGTGTTGGCGCGATGTCCGACGGGGTCAGTCCGCCACCTCCGGAGCGCACGTGCGCGCAGATCCCGCCTAGTGCCTCGAACCACAATTGGCTCAGGCGATGCACCTGGGCCTCGTTCAACGACGACGGCGCCCACGTCCAATTCGCCTGCAGCCGAGGACCACTGCGGCTACCCGTGTCCAGGGTTCCGGCGTTGAGCTCGAGGGTGTGAATCAATGGCATGGGTACTTCCGCGGCCGCGCCGACCAGCGACAGCGCATCATGGTCGATGCGCCACAATTCGTCGGACAGCTCGTTTGCGCCGGCACCGAGGCGGCCGAGATAGTTGAATCCGATGGTGGGTTCCGGCCCCGACAGCTCCACCTCGGGGTTCAGATACCGCAGCAATCCGTATGTCAGACCATCTGGTTGGCTACGCAACTGCTCTTTGGCTGCCTTGATCGCTGCGCCCAGCGCGGCATCCCCGAATTTCACTTGTTCCCAAGGTAATTCAGAAAGTGTCAGCGACACGGGGTATTTGGCGGTGAACCAGCCGACAGTACGTGACAGGTCGATGTCATCACCGAGTCCTTCGTCGCGGCCATGGCCCTCGACGTCGATTCCGACGGGGCTTCCTCCGGTGCCGAGAAATTCCGCCACCGCGAGGCCGAACCCGATCAGCAGGACGTCACCCACTCCCGCATGGAAGGCGGCAGGCACGTCACCGAGCAACTGCCGCGTGGTTTCGGCGTCGAGCGACACCGACAACCGCCCCGCACGAGCGTAGGTGTCCTGCTCCGGTTGTACGGCGGGCAACGCGGGCGGTGTCATGAGGATGTGCTGCCAGGCGTCGGCCTGCGCGAACACCTCTGAGCTGCGCGCATATTGGTCCAATACCACCGACCAGCGCGCGAATGAGGTGCCGCCGGTTGGCAATTGCACCGACTGACCGTTCCGGTGGTGTACCCACGCGAGATTCAGATCCTCCAACAGAATTCGCCATGACACCCCGTCGATTGCCAGGTGGTGGACCACCAATGCCAGCTGTCGGGTATCGGCCACCCACAGTGCCGAGAGCATCCTGCCGGCAGCCGGATCGAGCCGGGACAGGGCTTCACGGAGCGCCTCGCCGGACAACGTGTCGATGGTGTGAAGGCACGACCGCGCGTCAACCGTGCCTTTCTCCGGCACGGTCATCGACCAGTCGCTCATGTCTACCCGCAACCGCAGCGTGGCATGGCGATCCAGCAGGGCCTGTAGCAGCAGCGCCGTGTCGGACTCGGTCACCACGGCCGGGGCGCGCAGAACGACCGTCTGGTTGATCTGCTCGACCGGGCCGTCGACGGTGTGCAGCCAGCGCATGATCGGTGTGGGCAACACTCGCCCGATGCCATCGTCGGACGAGTTCTCCCGATCACCGCCGACTGCCGCGGCCACCGACGCCAAGCGCGCGACGGTCTGTTCGACGAACACGTCCCGCGGACGCAACAGCACGCCCTGCGCCCGCGCACGTGCCACCACCTGCATCGACAGGATACTGTCGCCGCCCATGGCGAAGAACGAGTCGTCGACTCCGACGCGGTCGACACCTAAAACCTGCGCGTAGATGTCGGCGAGGATCGACTCGGTCTCGGTGACGGGAGCGCGGTATCGATCGACGCTGCGGTACTCCGGCGCAGGCAGGGCGCGCCTGTCGAGCTTGCCGTTGACCGTCAGTGGCAATGATTCCAACGCCACGACCGCAGCCGGCACCATGTATGCCGGAAGCCGTTTCGCCACGGCGGTGCGCACCGCCGCCGGATCGGCGGTGCCCGTGATGTAACCGACCAGACGCAAGGTCCCGGGGCGGTCTTCGCGGGCGATCGCCACGGCCTGCTCGACCCCGTCCGATTCGGCCAGCGCGGCTTGGATCTCGCCCAGCTCGATTCGGTAGCCACGAATCTTGACCTGCTCGTCGGAGCGACCCAGGTACTGCAGCTGCCCATCGGTGTCCCACCGCACGAGGTCGCCGGTGCGGTACATCCGTTGACCCGGTGACCCGAACGGGCAAGCCACGAACCGGGATGCGGTCAACGCGGAGCGCCGTGCGTAGCCGAGCGCGACGCCGGCGCCCGCCACGTACAACTCGCCGACCACGCCCTCGGAGGTCGGTCGCAAGAACTCGTCCAACACGAATGCTGCGCCGCGCGGCACCGGCCGACCGATCGGCGCCGAATCCGAGTCGGGGGACAGCGGTGCGCTCATCGTTGCGTAGATGGTCGTCTCGGTCGGCCCGTAGGCGTTGACCATCACGCGCCCGCGTGCCCACCGCTTGACGAGATCTACCGGGCAGGCCTCGCCGGCCACCACCAGCGCTGTACCGTCCAGGCCTTCAGGTGACAACATCCCTGCCGCAGAGGGCGTTTGGCACAACACGGTGACTTTTTCGTCGACCAACAGAGCGTTGAGATCGTGCGGTGAGCCGGCCACGGACTCCGGCACGACGACCAACCGGCCGCCGTGCAGCAGCGCACCCCAGATCTCCCACACCGACACATCGAAGACCAGCGAATGCCATTGCGACCACACCTGTCCCGCGTCCGCGGGCAGTGCCGGATGTAGTTGCTCGAGCAATTGCGTGACGTTCTCGTGGGTGACCGCGACAGCCTTCGGGACACCCGTCGTTCCCGACGTATAGGTCAGGTATGCGATGTCACCGGGTACGGGTGTCGGCGGCCCGCCGTTGAAAGGCTGATTCACGGCCGGATCGGCGACGTCGATGATCGCGACGTCGATCCCGTGCAGTCGGCAACGCAGGTCGGCTGTCGTCAGCACGGCGACCGGCGCGGCGTCGGAGATCATGAACTCGAGTCGTGCATCGGGATGCGCCGGATCCATCGGCAGATACGCTGCGCCGCACTTGAGGACCGCCAGGATCGCCACGATCGCCTCGCCGCAACGGGGAAGCAGCAACGCCACCCGCGCACCCGGACCGCCGCCATGGGCGACCACCACGTGCGCCAACCGGTCGGCGGCCTCGTCCAGCTCGCGATAGGTCCACGATTGTTCGCCGCACACGATCGCCACTGCGTCGGGGTCGCGTGTCACCTGCGCCGCGAACAATGCCGGAATCGACGGTGCCGCAACCGCGGGTCGGTTCAGCACTGCGCGGTTGCCCCATTCGTCCAACACGTCGCGCTCGTCGTCGTCGAGGAGATCGATCGACAGCAACCGCAGTGAAGGGCCGCCAGTCACAATTCCCCATGAAGATCAGGCGACCCGAAAGAATGAGTGGAAATGACCACCAATACCCGTAGCAACTCGACCAGCTTTCTCTTCCGGTCGCGGAGAAAGGTCGTCGTCGATGTCGACAGGCAGACCCAGTTCGTGGCCGGCACCCTCCTGTGCCGACAAGGATAATGGCAGGACCAGGCCGATTTTACGGGTTGGGCAAATTTGGGGGCAGCAGCGGCGTCCACGGTGTTCCGGGCTGCGTCACCCGCAGCGTTCCGCTCGTAATGACGGGTGTTATGGCAAATGTCGTTGATTATCTGAGTGTTTGAAGGCCCACTATCTCATGTCGATAGCTGTCGACGTGATCAGCAAACAATCAACCGATTACCTGTCGAAATTGATCACCCGCGGAATCCAGAGTCATCGCATTCCGGGAAGCGATGCAGCGGGAGTGCAGGCAAAAATTGCGTCGTTCACCAAAATCTCGGGTTGGCGCCGCCGAATGGCCAGTTATGCACGATTTTTCAAAGATTTGCGTGACGCAACTGGCCGCTCGGCGCTGGTGCTGCCTACAGATCGGGGATGGTCTGGCTGAGGTAGTTCTCCCAGGTCGCGAGTTGGCTCGCATCCATGAGCAGCGATTGGTACTCGGGGTCGGCGTTGAGGCTCTCCTGGACCTTGCCGTAGGTGGCCCAGTCGGCGACGGTCGAGAGCATGCCGATGGTGTTGGTGCCTTGGCCGCCGACCATGGTGACCAGTCCGGTGACGTTTTCCGCACCGTGTTTACGGGCGAGCGTGGTGGCGCGCTTCAGCTGGCTCTGTATGACGTCCCAGGTCACACCGGGATTCGGATGGACGATTGTGGTCGCGACGATTGCCATGGTGGAAACCTCCGCTCGTGGGGATAGGACCCAACCAGTCTCGGGCGGGGCGCAGTGGGCGCATAGGGTAGGCGCACACCCTAATTTCTGACGGCAGGGAGGGCACGGCGAACCGTCGGTCGGCACATGGGCCTGCGCATCGATCGCCTTCGGTGCGCATGCGTGCCGTGCTGTTCGCCGTCGTGACCGGGGTGGTACTCGCGGGATGCACCGAGCCGACGGGCACGGCGCCGCCTGCGACTTCCGTGCCGGCGGCATCTGCCGCGCCACCGAGAGCGGCACCCGCACCCGTACCGGCGCAGCCGCGGCTGGCCCCGGACCCGGTGAAGCTGGCCGATGATCTGGTCAGCGACGAACAGACGTTGCGGGACCACGCAGCGTCGGAGCCCGTGCTGGCGCAGGCGGCTCGGCGCCAGCAGGCCGCCTACCGGGCGATCGGCCGCCATCCCGAATGGGATCAGGTCACCCGCCCACGCATCCCTCCCGCGTTCCTGCCGGTCTACGACCGCAACGTCGAGGCTCGCAGGCACCTGGACAGGTTGGTCTCGAGTGAAGTGAAGGCCACTGTTCCCGCGTGGCGCATCGACGCGCCCGCGCCGGCCGACGAACTGCTGCGCTACTACCGCGAGGCGGACGCCGCCACGGGTGTCGGGTGGAACTATCTGGCGGCCATCAACTTCGTCGAGACCACGTTCGGCCGCATCGTCGGACCGAGCTCCGCAGGCGCGCAAGGCCCCATGCAGTTTCTGCCGTCGACGTTCGCGGCATACGGCGTCGGCGGTGACATCCACGCGCCCCGCGACAGCATCATGGCCGCCGGACGCAAACTGGCCGCCAACGGGTTTGCGCACAACCGGGACGGCGCGATCTACGCGTACAACCATTCGGACGACTACGTCCGGGCGGTGACCAACTACGCCGATGTCCTCGCCACCGATCCCGCGGCATTCACCGGCTACTACCGGTGGGAGATCTACTACCGCACGACAGCCGGTGACGTTCTACTGCCGGTCGGCTACCACGCGGCGGCGCCGATCGCCGTCGCCGATTACCTTGCGGCACACCCTCAGTGAAGCGGCACGCTCTGCGCGAAGGTGAACACGTTGTGAGGGTCGTAGGTGGCCTTGACCTGCCGTAGCCGTTCGACGTTCGGGCCGTAGTATTCGCGTTCCCAGTCGGCGGCCTGGGCGTTGGGCACGTTGACATAGCCGGCCGTGCCGTACGGGCGCAGTGCTCGCCAGAAGTCGTTCGCCCATCCCAGCGCCTTCGCGTCGAGCGCCCGATCGTCCCATGCCGCGCCGGGCTCGCAGTAGAACAGCGCGTCGCGGTGCGCAAATGCCGAGCCGCCCGGCGGCTCGTGGCGGACCGCGCCGCCGAAGCTCGACACGAAGAAGTTGCTCTCCGGGGTCGGGCAGTTGGCGAGGTAGTGCAGGACGGTGTCGATCGCCTCGTCGGGGAACGGCTCAGTGATGAACTGGGACTGGAACTTCCAATACGGCAGATCCGGCCCACGGTCGGCGTCGGCGTAGAAGTCCGGCCAAGCTCCTTCCCGGAAGTCCACCTCGGGGTCACCGACCGCAAGCACCGACGCCAGGCCGGCCTCGGCCTCGGCGCGGGTGGCGCCGTGCATCACCGCCGTCATCTCGAAGTGGGTGGCGTCGGCTTCGACGGCGCTGGAAAGCCGTTCGTCGGCGAAGGGTGCGTCGCGTTGCCAGACGCGCAGCACTTCACCCAGGTCGCCGTGCCCGGCCCACCTGGCGATCACGAACTGGACGTCGTGCAGCTTGGCCAGTTTGAGCGTGTAAGCGGTGGTGATGCCGAAGTTGCCGCCCCCGCCACCGCGACATGCCCACAGCAGATCAGCATGCGTATCCTGGTCTATCTCAATGATTTTGGCCGACTCGGCCTCGTCGGCGACCACGATCTCGGCGGCGAGCAGGGCGTCGCACGCCATGCCGAGTTGGCGGGTCAGCAAGCCGAATCCGCCTCCGAGAATCACACCGCCGAGCCCGACGGTACCTTCGGCACCGGTCGACATGACATAGCCGCGTGCGCCAAGGGTCGCGACGGCCTCACGCTGGATCAGACCGGTTCCGACCCTGACCGTGCCTGCGGCCTCGTCGAATTCGGCACTTTTCATCCGACTGACGTCGATGACGAGACCGCCGTCGAGCGCCGACCAACCTTCGATGCAGTGGCCGCCGCTGCGGGCGCGGAACGCAACACCAAGCCGGCGTGCCCATTTGACGGCATTGAGGACGTCGTGGGCGTCGTGGCAGTAGACGATTGCGGCGGGATAGTGCGAATAGAGCTTGTTCCAGCCGAGGCGGGCTTTCTCGTAGCCGTCGTCTCCTGGTCGGACGACCTCACCGGTCAGCTCAACGGCAGTGGCAGTCACTGGATCACCTTTCTGTCAGTGCTTGAACACATCGACTTTGCCCGGCTCGGTGTCGAGCACGATGCGGTTGAATTTCCACAACTTCAGGAAGTAGAGCCCGCCCAGCAGAGTCAGGCCGAGCACGATGACGATCGGGACGTGCGCCGACGTCGGCGTGACCATGATGAACACCGCAATGGCCGACCAGATCAGCGCACTGATCGCGACGGGCATCTCGTAGCGCCCGAGGTCGAATGCACCTTCTACTCGGTCGAGACGCTTGCGTACGGACAGGTAGAGAATGATGGTCGCGCCATAGAGGCTCGGGCCGATGATCGTGCCGGTGGTGATCAACTCCAGCAGCGAGTCACCGGGCAGCGCGAGCATCAGGATGATGCCCAGGACGACGATCAGGACCGTGGCCGGGATCGGGGTGTGCGTGCGGGCGTCGACGCGCCGCATGACCTTGTGCCCGGGGAACCGGGAGTCGCGCGCCATCGCGTAGACGATGCGGGATGCCGTGGCCATGGTGACCATACCGGCGCCGAAGAACGCGAACACGATGGCGACCAACAGCAGCTTCTCCATGACGGTGCCGAGTTGGTCGTGCATGATCACCACCACCGGCGAGTCGCTGGCGCTGATCCGTGGCATGTCATCGATGGCCACGGTGAGTGCGATGAGGAACAGCAGTCCCAGAACCGCCGCCGCGATGACCGATCCCACAACGGCCTTGGGCACGCTGCGGTACGGGTCCTTGGCTTCCTCGGCCAGGTTGGCCGCCGCGTCGAATCCGACGAGGGTGGTCAGGCCGAGCACCGTCGCGAGCATCAGTCCGCCGCCGATGGCGAAGTAGTTGGGGGCGCCCTCGGTGATGCCTCGGGAGGTCAGGTTGCTGATGGAGCCCTTGCCCGAGACCGCGACAGCGACGAACAGCGCGATGACGAGTACGACCACCAGCGCCAGCTCCAAACCTACTGCGCTGGTGTTGATCATCGCGACGAGATGCGTCGACCCGATCGCGATCGCGGCCTGGATGATCAGCATCACCACGGTGATGATGCGCGCCGTCCGCTCGTCCGACGCCATGCCGAGCATGGGCATCAGGGCATCCTTGGCGAGTGCATTGTCGATGGCCACCACACCCGCGGTGAGGGTGCAGAAGTTGAACCAACCGAACCACCAGCCGACCTTCGGATTCGCCAGCCGCGAACCCCATTGGTACGACGAACCGCTCAGCGGGATCCGGGCGGCGAACTGGGCGATCACCAAGGCCACGAGCGTCTGGCCGATCGCCACGATCACCCACAACCAGATCCCGACCGGCCCGGCATTCTGCAACACGTCGTCGTAGGTGCCGAAGACGCCGACCGCGACGGAGATGAACGCGAACGAGATCGCGAAAACCTGGAACGTGCCGAGACTTCGTTTCAGTTGCGGCTCGTAACCGCAGTCCTCGCAGAACTCGTCGGCGGCTTCCGCGCCGTGGGGCAACTCGCGATGGGCCTTGTCAGGAAGATCGGTGGAATGGGTCATTTCGGTCAGCCTCCTTGTGGCCGGTACCGGTTGCGGGCGACGGCGTCGCCCGCAGGTCTGCGATCAATGGATCGAGACAGAACTCATCGGGATCACCCGGCTCGGTGTCCAGCACGTCGCGATCGAAGATGAACATCTTGATGAAGTACAGGCCGCCGACGAGGATCAGGCCGGCCACGATCAGATCAGGCACCAGGGCGGCGCCAGGGGACACCAGCGTCAGCAGGGCGACGAATACCCAGACGAGCGCGGCGACCGCCACCGGTAGCTCGAAGCGTCCGAGACTGAACGCACCCGCCTTGCGGCCGAGCCGTTTTCGCACCGAGAGATACAGCACGGTGATCGAGCCGTAGATGAGTGCGGGCAGGATGGTCGACCCGATGATCAGTTGCAGCAGCGCGGATCCCGGCAACGCGACCATCAGGACGACCCCGACGAGAAGCACCAGTACGGTTGCGGCAACGGGCGTTCGCGTGCGCCGATTGACACGCCGAATCACGGTATGCGCGGGGAACCGCGCGTCACGCGCCATGGCGAACGCCAGCCGCGAACATGAGGCCAGCATCACCATCCCGGCGCTGAACATCGCAAGGGCGATTCCCGACAAGAGGATTCGCTGCATCACCGGGCCCAGTTGATCGTCGATGATCGTGGCCACCGGTGATGCGCTGCTGCTCACCTGGGAAATATCGGTGATGGCGACGGTGAGCACGACGACGAATACCAGCCCCAGCACCGCCGAAGCCACCACGGACGCGACGATCGCGAACGGCACTGTGCGGAACGGGTCTTCGGCCTCCTCGGCCAGATTGGCTGCGGAGTCGAAACCCACCAGCGTGGTGATGCCCATGATCATTCCGGCCATCAGGCCGCCACCCATGGCGAAATAGCCTGGCGCGTCGGCGGTGATGCCGCGTGAGACGAGGTTGCCGACGGTGCCGTTGCCGGTGGCCGCTGCGGTCCCCAGGCCGATCACCAGCACGGCCAGCACCGCGATCTCGAGCCCGACCGCCGCTGAGCTGACCACGCCGAGCAAACGCGTCGACGCGATGACCAGCCCGCTTTGGATGACCAGCACACCCAACGTGATCAATCGTGCGGTGTTCTCGTCGGGTGTCATACCGAACAGCGGCATGAGCGCCTGGCTGGCCAACGCGTTGTCCATCGCGACCACGCCGATCGCCAGGAACCAGAACGTGAGCCACCCGAACAACCATCCGATCTTCGGGTTTGCCAACCGCGAGGCCCACTGGTACGCCGAACCGCTGAGTGCGATGCGTGCGGCGAACTGGGCGACGACCAGCGCCACCAACGTCTGCCCGCCCGCTGCGAGTATCCACAGCCAAATCCCCACGGGCCCGGCGGTCTGGAGGACCGCACCATAGGTTGCGAAGATGCCGACCGCGACAGAGATGAACGCGAACGAGATCGCAAACGTCTGGTATGGGCCGAGTGTTCGTTTCAGTTCAGGTGCATAGCCAGAGTGTCGGACCTCGTCATCAGCCGATCGGGCCTCGGCAACGCGCTCAGCCGTCATTGCGCCACCTGGCTTCCTCGAAGGGCTAGCTGCACAGTAGGCGCGGCGGTGCCGCGACGGCGCAAAATTGACGTCACAGACAGCCGGCATTTGCCTGTGCAACGGACCATGTCTAGGGTTCCGTCCGCATGCACTGGCTAACAGGCGAATCCGGCACCGTGCGCGGCTTCACCAGCAGCCAAACCGATGCCGCCGAAACCAGCAGGAGTGCCGCGCCAACACCCGCGGCGGTCGCCAGCCCGTCGGCGAACGCGGCTTGCGCGGCGGTCAACAAGGTGTGCGCCTGGCCTGGCGGCAAGGTTTCGGCCGCCAGCCGCGCAGTGGTCAGTGACTCCCTCGCGTGAACCGCCACGCCGTCGAGGGCGCCGGGAGGTATGGTCAGCCCGCGGTACACGTCGGCGACGATCGAGCCGAGGACCGCGATGCCGAGCGCCATACCCAATTCGCACGCGGTTTCCGAAATTCCGGCCGCGGCACCGGTGCGCTCCGCGGGTACGACGGCCAGCAGCACATCGTTGGACACGGTGTAGGCCAGCCCGAGACCGACGCCGACGACGAACAGCGTGAGACCGAGTTGCGGATAGGTGGTCGACGGTGTGATCGACGTCAGTGCCGCGAGCGCTGCGCCGATCAGCGCCAGTCCGGTTGTGAGGATCGCGCGCGGTGGCCAGAACCGCACGGCGACCCCGGCCAACACACCGAACACCGTCGCCGCCAGCGCAGCGGGTAGCTCGGCGAGTCCTGCGGCGAGCGGGCTGTACCCGTCGACGAGCTGGAAGAACTGTGACAGGAAGAACGTCACACCTGAAAGCCCGAGCACTGCAGTCAGGTTCGCCGCAACGACACCGGTGAACGTGCGATCGCAGAACAGCCGGATGTCGATCAGCGGGATGGGTAGCCGCAGTTGGCGCCGGGCGAAGCATGCCAGCGCGACGGCTCCGATCCCGGCGCTCAGCGCGACATCCATGCGCAGCCCGTTCGCGGCACCTTCCTTCAGGGCGTACACGAGTCCGAGCACGCCGACCAGTGACAGCCCGACGCTGCGTAAGTCCCACGGCCCGGGACCCGGATTGCGGTGTTCGGGCAGCAGCACAGAGCCGGCAGCCACGACGATGACGATCGCCGGGACGTTGATCAAAAAGACCGAGCCCCACCAGTAATGCTCCAGCAGCAGCCCGGCGATCACCGGTCCGAGCGCGGTGCCCGCGGAAAACACCGCCGCCCAGATGCCGATGGCCACGCCGCGCTCTCGGGGCTGAGGAAACAGTCTGCGGATCAACGCCAGTGTCGACGGCGCCAGCGTCGCGCCCGCGACGCCAAGCAGTGCCCGTGCCGCGATCAAAGCTTCGGCGCTCGCAGCGTACGCCGTGGCCACCGAGACGATTCCGAAAGCTGTTGCACCGCACAGAAGAAGCTTCTTGTGGCCGATCCGGTCGCCGAGGCTGCCCATCGTGACGAGCAGGCCTGCCAAGACGAACGAGAAGATGTCACCGATCCACAGCAGCTGCGTCGCTGTCGCGCCGAGGTCCTTGCTGATGAAAGGTGTCGCCACAGCGAGCACCGTGCCGTCGACACCGATCAGCAGAATTCCGAGGCTCGGCACGGCGAGCGCCAGCCAACGGCGCGTCATGATGCACCTACCTTTGCGATCGGTCCGGATCAACCGGATGGACCACAAAGTTATGGCCGACGCCACCACCGGCGAATCGGGCAAAATGTGCGTTTTTCCACGGCGCTATGGGTCAAATGATGTAGATCCCGGCCCGGGGCCCGGTGCTGAAACCGGCTGACGAGCACGCCGGCGGAACCGTCATTCAAGCCGTAGGCAGCACCTTGTTCTCATGTGCCCACGCAGCCGCGGCGGTCCGCGATGACACGCCGAGCTTGACGTAGATGTTCGCGAGGTGACGGCCGACGGTCTTCTCGCTGATGAACAACTGCTTGGCGACTTCACGATTGGACGCACCGGCAGCGATGCGGGCGAGCACCTCGACTTCGCGTTTGGTGAGCCCGCCAGGTGCCTCGGCACTGGTTGCCCGGTTCGGCTCGGCCCCGAGTTGCTGGTAGATCGACTCGGCGCTGGCCGTGTCCGATTCGGCACCAGTGGCGTCCCCGCACGCGCGGCGGGCCTGCGCCATCACGTCGTACACCTGCGCCATCTCGTACCGGCACTGGGTGTTGCGGTACCGCCGCAGCGCGTCTTGCAGGATGGGTAGCGCCTCGGTCTCGCGTCCCTGTTTGACCAGCACCTCGCCGCGGGCCTGCAGCGCCCACGCCCGGAAGCCGGGGGAGTCGAACTTCTCGGCCGCGGCCTCCAGTTCCGCGCAATACTGTTCGGCTTCGTCGATACGGTCGCGGGCCAGGGCGATTTCCACGGCGGCGGGCAGCAGCCGGACACAGTTGATGGGATCGTGCTCGGAGTCGATGCCGATTCGCAGATCGCTTGCGGCAGCCGCGGTCTCGCCGAGGTGGCAGCGCAGCAGCGCCTCGCCGGGTTGCGGCTCACGGCCCAACTCTCTGGCCCTGGCGAAGGCGGTGCGGGCGCCGTCGATGTTGCCCTGCCTGCGCCGTACCTCGCCGAGTTCGTAGTAGCCCTTGCCCGCCGTCGCGGGGAAGTCGCCCATCGCGGCAAGAGCGTTGATCAAGCGCTCCTCGACCTGCCGGTAATCCTTTGTGGCACTGTGCAGATCCATCTTGTGGAACTCGCACGTCGTGCCGTACCAGGATGCGGAGACCTGGGGCCCGGTGCGCCACTGTTCCATGGCCTCGAACCAGGTCTTCATGCGGCCCAGATCCGCGAGCCGATGGCATTCGTAGATCACCGCGCAATAGATGTCACCGGCCCAATCGACCGGAACTTGGTCGGCGAGCACCGGCATCATCGCCTCGTCCAGCTGCGCAAAGGCCTCGCTGGTGCGGGCGAACGGAATCTTCGAGACCCCGCTGGCCGTGGAGCACAGCGCGTTGAAACCTGGCAAATTGAGTCGCTCGGTCACTTCATGAAGCTCATCGGCGAGCTGAGCGGCGACCTCGTTGCGTCCTTCGTCGATGGCGACGAGGGAATCCACGTAGAGCACGTAGGCGAGGATCTGATCGTCAGGTTCCTTCTCCTGTAGCCGACGTGCGCGGTTGAGCCAGACGCGGGCGATGGTGAGGTCCCCGCCGTTGAACCACTGCAGGGCCACCTCGACGGCCTTCATCGCGGCGTTGTGCGATTCACCGGCCGAGATCAGCCGATTGAATGCCTGCTCGGAGAGCTGCATGGACTGCCTGCCGTGGCCCAGCCGCCACGCCGCCATGCCGTACGAGGACAGGTCGTCGGTGGTCAGGTCGGTTTCCGCGGTGCGGCCGAACAGGTCGTAGGCTGCGCGCCAATCGCCGCGCGAGTACGCCTCTCGCGCGGCGAGGAGTTCGGATCCGTCTGCTGCCATGTCGATCGGCATAACGGTATCCCCGCGGCGACCGCTGTGTTCCGCGAATGCGCGCGACTTCTGCATGCGTCTACATCATTTGCACCATCGGCTCGCCGGGCAAACACATCTTTCGCCCGAAGCTGGGGGTGTGGCCCCGCCCATAGCTTATTGATCACCCGGTGAGACCCCGGACCACTCCACGAAAGGCCACGGACGCCATGAACATCACCTCCGGAGCGACGAAGTGACGACCCTCCTGGACAGGCCGGCAGCCACCACGACCGCAACTGCCAACGACTTCTGTGAGGAGTCCGGTTACAAAGCCGAGCTGAAACGATCGCTCAGTTCTTTCCAGATGTTCGCGATCTCGTTCGCATCGGTGTCCGTGGTGATCGGCATCTTCGCCACCTACAGCCAGGTCCTGAAGAACTCGGGCCCGCTGGGCATCTGGCTCTTCCCGATCGTCGCGGTGGGGCAGATCCTGGTGGCCCTGGTGTTCGCACAGTTCGCGGCGCGGATCCCGCTCAGCGGGTCGTCTTACCAGTGGGCATCGCGCTTGGCCAACCCGAAGATCGGCTGGATCTTCGGCTGGATCGCGGCGTGGAACATCGGACTGAGCCCGGTCGCGATCGACAACGCGCTGGCGACCCAATGTCTGATGCCGCTGTTCAACATGGCGCCGAGCGAGACCACCGGGCGCGTGCTCACGGTGGTACTGCTGCTGATCCAAGCCGTCATCGTGATCTACTCGACCCGCATCGTGGGCTGGACCAACTCGCTGGCCGTCGGTGTCGAGCTGGCGATCGTCGTGGTGCTGGGCGTCGCCCTGTTCGCCGCGGTCATGCTCACGGGCCACGGCTCGACCGAGAACCTCTTCTCGCAGGGCATCGCCACAGGGTCGACCAACTACTTCGCCATCGGCGGCGGATTGATGGCAGCCATGATCATGGGCCTCTCGACGCTGGTCGGCTTCGAGGCCTCGGCGAACATGGCCGAGGAAGCCAAGGATGCGCACCGCACCGTTCCCCGGGCGATCGTCGGATCTGTTGTCGCCGCCGCCATCCTGGGAATGTTCCTCATCGTCGCGCTGACCGTGGCGATCCGGGACATGGGCGCCGCCTCCAACAGCGCATCGCCGGTCGCCGAGATCATGAACCAGCAGTTCGGTCCCGCTCTGGAACGGCCGCTGCTGCTGGTGATCGCGATCGCGTTCTTCGGCGCCGCCCTGGTCACCATCGCCGGAACCTCCCGCATCGTCTTCGCGATGGCCCGCGACGAGCGCTTCCCCGCACACCGGATGTTCAGCCGGGTCAATCCGCACACCCGCACCCCGATCCCGGCCACGCTGCTGGTGCTGGCCCTGGGTGTGGTGGTGATGCTGGTGATGCCGGGCGGAGCCCTGATCCAGCTCATCACGGCGGGCGCGATCTTCAACAACATCCCCTACGCCCTGACCATCGTTCTCTACCTGGTGGTGCGCAAGAAGCTGGGACGCAAGGAAGGCGCTTTCAGCCTGGGGCGCTTCGAGGTTCCGGTCGCGGTGGTCGCGCTGGCATGGGTCTTCATCGCGATCTTCGTGGTCAGCGTTTCCGAGGCGACGGTGACGACCTTCCTGATCATCGGTGGCCTGGTCCTCTCCGGCGCGGTGTATCTGGGCTACCTGCTGAAGTGCCGCCGCGAAGTTCTTGAGCGCGAGCCCGGCACCCAGCAGTTCTGAAGTTCCGCTCAACGAAAGTCATCCCCCTTGGCCCGCCGGGCCGAGGGGGATGACTTTGTGTCAGGCAACCAGCCACACAACGCGTTTGCAGGCGCTACCGTGCGATTCATCCGGCGACGAGGAGATGACGAGTGGACAGCGGTGAGGTGGAGCGTCGGCAGACGCGCACACTCGATGAGTCGCTGCTCGTCGATCTCGATGAGCCGGACCGCCCGATCGTCGACTTCCTGCGAGCCACACCCGGGCGGATCGCGGTGATGGCCGTGATCCTGGTGGCCGTCGTCCTCGCCGTGGGCGTGGCGTCGTCGGCGACAGTGTCCAGCCGACAACAACAATTGGGCACCTTGGGGTCACACACCGAACCGCTCTCCGATGCAGCGCAGCGGATCTACAGCGCGTTGTCGTCGGCCAACACCACTGCGGCGACCGCGTTTCTGGCCGGCGGTGTGGAACCGCGCGAGATCCGCGACCGCTACGACGCAGACATCGGAGCGGCCTCCGCCGGTCTGGTGACCGCGTCGAATGGCGTGGCGGCCAACGACACTCACTCGTTGACGCTGCTGACCGACCTGTCCAACCAGTTGGCGCTCTACACCGGAATGATGGCAACGGCTCGTGCGAGCAACCGTGACGGCCTCCCCATCGGCGTCGCGTATCTCAGCGGAGCGTCCACGCTGATGCAGGAGTCGATGCTGCCGGACGCCGATCGGTTGTACCGAAGCCAGATCGACGCGGTCACCACGTCGCAGCGGTCGGCGGCGCCGGCGTATGCAGTGATCGCCGCTGCCGCGGTGGCTGTTGGGCTGTTGATCGTCGCGCAGATCTTCCTCGCCAGGCACAGCCATCGGCGGCTCAACCCTGGGTTGGCAGTGGCGTCGGTGTTGATGGCGGTTCTCACGGTGTGGCTGACCGTCGCCGGACTGGTGTCGGCGCACGCCGCGAACAGTGCGCGCACGCAGGGAGGCGAACCGCTCGGCGTCGCGGTGGCCGCCCGCATCCTCGTGCAGCAGGCCCGCGCGGACGAGATCCTCGGCCTGCTCAAGCGGGGTTCCGACACCCTGTCCGACATCAGGTTCGACGAGCGGACCGCGCAGGTCGGATGGCTGTTGGAGAAGCATCCGGTTGACGGGGCATCCGAGGCCCTGCACGGCTGGATCAGCTCCCACGGCGAGATCCGGAACAAGCTGGTCGGCGGCGACTATCCGGGGGCGGTGGCGATCGCGAGAGACGGCGAGCTCCAGCATTCGACGGCCCAGTTCGCCCGGCTGGATCAGGCTTTGGGGGATGACATCGCGCAATTGCGGCAACGCCAGCGTGACGGCATCACGCGGGCATACATTGCGTTGAGCGCACTTCCGGCTGGTGCGGCTGCCATCAGCGTGCTGGCGGCACTTGCGGTTGCCGCGGGTGTCGCGCCGAGACTGAATGAGTACCACTGATGCGAATCGGCGCCGGGCTTCTCGTCCTTGCAGCGACACTGCTGACGGGATGCGCCACGGTGCAGCCGCTCGTCCAGGTACCGGCCTCGCTCACGACCGTGCCGTTGCCGAGCGGCGCCGAGGTGGCGCCGACCGTCACCGGCGCGGCGGTCGAAAGTTGCGATGCCACAGCGAGTTTGCGCCCGTCGGCGGCACCCGCGCCGACGGTGGAGGCGATTCGGCGGCGCGGATGGGTGGTTGTCGGAATAGACCAGAACACCAACCCGCTGAGCTTCCGTGACCCCGTGACCGGCGAACTGCGGGGTTTCCTCGTCGACCTCTCCCATGAAGTCGCCCGGGACCTGGTCGGTGATCCCAACAAGGTGGACTTCCGTCTGTTGACCGAACCGGAGCGGATGCCCGCGGTGCAGAACAACACGGTCGACATCCTGACCAAGGCGACCTCCATCACGTGCCCCCGCGCCGAGCAGATCGCGTTCTCGACGGTGTACTTCGAAGGACATCAAAGACTGCTGGTGCCAAGGGGTTCGCCGGTGCGCGGGCCGGCAGATCTGGCAGGCAAGCGCGTGTGCTCCGGGCTGGCGACGACGTCCATCGCCACGGTCGCCCGGGTTGCTCCGGCGGCAATCATCGTGGGCGTGCAGAACTTCGACGACTGCCTGGTCGCGCTTCAGCAGGGTCAGGTGGATGCCGCCAGCACCGACGATTCGCTACTGGTGGGCATGGCCGGTCAGGATCCCAATCTGGAGATCGTCGGGCCCGCCCTGGAGAACGAGCCGTACGGCATCGGGGTCAACAAGTCCGAGGAAGATCTGGTGCGCGCGGTCAACGCCAGTCTGGAACGGATTCGGCGGGACGGGACGTGGGAGGCGCTGTACCGCAAGTGGTTCAGTATGCTCGGCGCGGCCAATCCACCCGAACCGAAGTACCGGGACTGACATGGCCGGTGAAGAGGGTAGGCGCGCCGTCACCAGACTTGTCGTCCTGGCTGCGACGGTGTTGACGGGATGTTCCACAGTTCAACCGCTTGTCGAAGTGCCTGCCTCGCTCACGACCCTGCCGCTGCCCAGTGGCGCTGCCGTGGCGTCGCGGGTGCCCGGCGTACCCGTCGAGAGTTGTGATGCCACAGCGAGTTTGCGCCCGTCGACCGTCAGCGGGCCGACTGTTGAGGCGATCCGGCAGCGCGGCAGGCTGATCGTGGGCATCGACCAGAGCACCAACCTGTTGAGCTTTCGCGATCCTGCGTCGGGCCACCTGCAGGGATTCGACGTCGACATTGCGCGCGAGGTGGCCCGTGACCTGACCGGTGACCCCGACAAGGTGGAGTTCCGGCTGCTCACGTCGATCGAGCGGATCAGCAACCTGCAGAACGGGACCGTCGACATCGTCGTCAAGGCAATGACGATCACCTGCGCCCGCGCTGAGCAGATCGCGTTCTCCACAGAGTATTTCGATGCGCACCAGCGACTGCTCGTACCGAAGGATTCGCCGATCCAGGGGCCGGGTGATCTCGCGGGGAAGCGGGTGTGCTCGCAGGTGGACACCACATCGCTGGCCACTGCCGCCCGGGTGGCGCCCGCGGCAACCCTGCTCGGCGTTCAGAACTGGGATGATTGCCTGGTGGCGATTCAGCAGGGGCAGACGGACGCAGTCACCACCGATGACTCGATTCTGGCAGGCATGGCCGTCCAGGATCCCAACCTGCACCTGGTCGGGCCCAGCTTGGAGAACGAGCCCTACGGTATCGGAGTGAACAGATCCCGCGAGGATCTGGTCAGGGCGGTCAACGCCAGCCTCGACCGGATCCGGCGGGACGGGACATGGGAGGCGCTGTACCGCAAGTGGTTCAACGTTCTCGGTGGTGCGCCGAGTCCGCCCGAGCCGAGGTACCGGGATTGAGCATGGCAGAAGAAGACGGAACGCGAGCAGTTCTGGTGACCGAATCGGCACCGGTCAAGGTCGAGCCCACCCGCCCACGGCTGCGTACCGGGCGGCGGCGGATCGGTGAGGGGCTCGTCGAGATCCCGATTCGGCAGGACATCGAGCCTGCGAGCGCGATCCTGACCAATCCCGTTGTCGCCGAGTCGAAACGGACATGCGGCAACTGTGGGCGGCCGGTCGGGCGGGGAAGCGCCGGTAAGCCCGGGCCGACCGAGGGGGTATGTCCGCACTGCGGCACGCTGTACTCGTTCTCGCCGCATCTGGAGACCGGTGAACTGGTGGCGGGACAGTACGAGGTCCAGGGGTGCATTGCGCACGGCGGAGTCGGCTGGATCTATCTGGCGGTGGACCGCAATGTCAGCGACCGGTGGGTGGTGCTCAAAGGTCTGCTCCAGCCCGGTGGGCAGCAGGCACAGGCGATCGCCGTTGCGGAACGTCAGTTTCTCGCGATGGTGAACCATCCCGGCATCGTCAAGATCTACAACTTCGTCGAACATCCCGGTTTCGACGGGCGCCCAGTCGGTTACATCGTGATGGAGTACATCGGCGGAACCACGCTCGAAGCCGTCCTGGCCAAGCAGCGAGCCGCGGGCACGCAAGGAGCAGATCAACAGATGATGCCCGTCGAACAGGCGCTCGGCTACCTGCTCGATGTCATGCCCGCGTTGTCCTACCTGCATTCGCTCGGGCTGGTGTACAACGACCTCAAGCCCGAGAACATCATGCTCACCGAAGACAACATCGAATTGATCGACATGGGTGCGGTGTCGGGCATCGGCGACTTCGGCTACATATACGGCACCAAGGGCTTTCAGGCACCCGAGATCGTGCGGACCGGACCGACGATCGCCACCGACGTCTACACGGTGGGCCGCACGCTGGCCAAGCTCACGGTCGACCTGCCCAACGACCGCTATGCCGAGAGCTTGCCGGGACGCGACGAGGTGCCGCTGTTCGAGCGGTATGAATCCTTCTACCGGCTGCTCGTCCGTGCTACCAATCCTCGCCCCATGCAACGGTTTTCGTCGGTCGACGAAATGGCCGACCAGTGCAAGGGGGTGCTGCACGAGATCCTCGCCGAACAGACCGGCTCGCCGTGTCCGCGGGTCTCGACGCTGTTCAGCGTGCCCCGCTCCACGTGCGGTGCCGACCTGGCGTTGCAGAGCACCGACGTTTTCGTCGACGGCCGCCGACGCAACGTCCGGCTCAACGCAGGAGACGTCGCCCGCTCCCTGCCGAGCCCGATACCCGTCGAGGATCCGGACGACGAATGGCGTGAAGACTGGGAGGACGGGATCTCCGGGCTCCACGGCGGCGATCTCGGTGCGGCGCTGGCTTGTTTCGAACGCGTCGTGGGCCTGCTGCCGGGCGAAGCCGCTCCCAAGCTCGCGGCGGCAGCGACCGCGGAGCTGCTGCTGGACACCCCCGACGCGCCGGACGCCGAACGATTGCGGCAGATGGCGCAGCGGTACTACCGGACGTTGTGGCGCACCGACTCGTCGATGGTCAACGCGGCGTTCGGCCTGGCTCGCCTGCTGGCCGGCCGTGGCGATCGGGCCGGCGCGATCGAGGTACTCGACCAGGTTCCGTTGACGTCGCGCCATTACGGCGAGGCCCAACTGACCGCCGTGGTCTTCCTGTTCGACGGGCGCCCCAACGATGAGATCACCGAGGTTGACCTGCGCGACGCGGCGCGTCGGCTGGGCAGGTTGTCCGAAACCGAGCCACGCGCACTGCAGATCCGCGCGTTCGTGCTCGGCATCGCGCTGGACTGGGTGCGGTCGGGCGCGGTGGCGACCTCGGAGGAGCCGTTCTTCGGGCATCCGTTGGACCAGCGGGGCCTGCGCGTCGGTATCGAGGAGGCGCTGCGCGAGCTGGCTCGGCACTCGCCGCGGCGGCGGCACCGTTACACGCTGGTCGATTTCGCGAACGCGATCAGACCGCCGAGCTGGCTGTGAAGGCGGCGACCACAGGATTGACAGTTCCGTCATTATTCGCTGATCGGGATACCGCGGGCGTGCGGATCGGCGTAGGTTGAGGTCTGGTCACCGGGCCCACTCAACGAAGGGGTGACCCATGACAGACGTCGACTATTGCGTGGTGGGTGCGGGTTTCGCCGGATTGACCGCGGCGCTGCACCTGAAGCGCGCCGGCCGTTCTGTGGTGCTGCTGGAGGCCCGGGACCGGGTAGGCGGCCGGACGTTCACCGAAGTGCGGCCCGACGGGACATGGATCGATCGGGGCGGAGCGTGGATCGGCCCCGGGCAGGACCGCATCAAGGCGTTGATGACCGAGTTCGGCATCAAGGAGTACAAGCAGTACATCGACGGCGACGCGATGATGATCGTCGACGGTAAACAACACCGGTACTCCGGCGCGATTCCGTGGTCGATGAGTCCGTGGGCGATCGCCAACCTCGGCGCGGGGCTGCTCGAAGTGGGGCACATGTGCAAGTCGATCCCGTTCGAGGCGCCATGGGAGGCCAAGAGGGCGGCCGAGTGGGACCGAATCACGTTGGGGGAGTGGCTGCATGACCACGTGCACTCCAAGCAGGCGCGCGACATGCTCGACATGGCCTTGGCAGGCGTCTATACGTCGGCGGCCTCGGAGGTATCGCTGCTGTGGGCCCTTCACCAAATGGGCTCGGGCGGTGGACCGAGCTTCGTGATCTCCACCAAGGACGGCTCCCAGGATGCGCGGGTGCACGGCGGAATGGCAGCGATCTACGGCCCGGTGGCCGCCGAACTCGGTGACGCACTGCGTCTTTCGCGACCTGTGCGCAAGATCGCGCAGGACGACGCCGGAGTGACCGTGCACGCCGACGGCGATACAGTGCGGGCCGGCCGCGCGATCGTCGCCGTCCCGCTGGCCATCGCCGACCTGATCACCTACGAGCCAATGCTTCCCGTCGACCGGGCGTTTCTTCACCGCCGCATGCCCAGTGGCGCCGTGTTCAAGATCTCGGTGGTCTACGACAGTGCGTTCTGGCGTGCCGACGGACTGTGCGGGCAATCGGCCGCACCGGGCAGCCCTGCCACGCTCACCATCGACGCGTGTACCGACATCGCTGTCCCTGGGATCATGTGCGTCATCACCGAGGGGACTGCCGCACGGCGCCTCGGCCGCCTCGACCCGGACGAGCGCAAGACCGTCGTGCTCGGTGAATTGATCGACCGGTTCGGTGCGAAAGCCGCATGCGCGGTGAGCTATCACGAGCAGAACTGGACCGTCGAGCGCTATTCGGGTGGCGGGATGATCAGTCATGCACCGCCGGGGGTGCTGACCGAGTTCGGCCACACCCTGCGCGAGCCGTGCGGGCGCATCCACTGGGCCGGCACGGAGAGCTCGGCCGTGATGTGCGGCTGGATCGATGGCGCCGTGAGATCCGGTGAGCGGGCTGCCACCGAGGTGATGGCGGCCGACGCCATGGCGGCGGTGTAGCGCGTCGGCCCGGCGAGCGTCCGGAGGATTCCGGCCGGGATCTGACACGATGTCGATCATGAAGACGTCGATCGTCCCGATGATGGTGGTTGTCGCCGGGATCGCCTTCGCACCAGCCGCTGTTGCCGACGATCAGGGCTACCTGGATGAGCTGTCCTCGACGGGCCTGCCGGTGTCCGACGACAACCGCGACACCCTCATCCAGCTCGGCCGGCAGACGTGTTCGACCGCGCGCGAGGACCCGGCGATGCAGACGGGTGATCTGGCGATGCAGATTGCGGAGGCCCGCTCGGCATACCCCTACGGCAAAGCCCAACTGGTCGTGGCTTCGGCGCTGCACAACTACTGCCCGGAGCTCAACGTCAGTCCGAGCGCCTAGCGCTCGAATCGACATTCTTGGTGCAGGGATGCTGGCAAGCCTGGGTCGTCCCGGCCAACATGTGGTGGGCGATGTCGGTGCCGGTGCGGATGGTGACCGCAGCGATGAGCCCTCCGCAGCCCGCCGCGGCCGCAGCGATGAGCATCGCCGTCGAGAAGCCGTGGCCCAAGGGTTCTCCGACACCAGGATTGATGCCGGCCGCCACCGGCAGCACCGCGACAGCCAGCAACCCGGCCAGGCGTGCGACAGCGTTGTTCACCCCGGATGCGGTTCCGGCCTGACTTTCCGGCACCGCAGCCAGGACGGCCGCGGTCAGCGGGGTGACGGTGATCATCAGCCCGACGCCGAACACGACGACGGCGGGCAGCACCACGGATAGGTATGACGCTCCGGGGGTGATGCGGGCCATCAAGGCCAGCCCCGCCGCCGCGACGAGCGGGCCTACGGTCATGGGCAACCGCGGACCGGTGCGCTGCGCGAGGGAACCGGCCCACGGCGAGCCGATCAGCATGATGACCGTGACGGGCAGGGTGGCCACCCCGGCAACCAGGGCCGAGTAGTGCAGGCTCTGCTGCAGCTGCAACGTGAGCAGGAACAGCGCGCCTCCGAGTGCGGCGTACACGGCGAAGGTGGTGAGGTTCGCGCCACTGAACTGGCGGGACCGAAACAGTCCCAACGGCAGTAGCGGTGCTCGCACGTGCGTCTCGATCACGGCGAAGGCCAGCAGCCCGATGACACCGATGGCGACGGCGGTCACGGCGGTCGCCGTCCAGCCGTGGGACGGCACTTCGATCAGCGGGTAGATGACGCCTGCGAGACCGATCATGACTGCCGCAGCACCCGCGAGGTCCGGGTGTCCATGAGTATCGGGTGCGCGGGACTCGGGCACGTGGCGGACGGTTATCCACATGGCGGCCACAGCGAGCGGAACGTTCAGCAAGAACACCCACCGCCACGACGCGACGTCCACCAGCCAACCGCCGATGAACGGGCCGAGCGCCGAGGTGACGCCCGACATGCCCGCCCACAGCCCCACGGCCTGAGCCCGGTCGTCGTTTCTGATCCCGACGTCGATCATGGCGAGGCTGCCGGGCACCAGGGCAGCTGCCCCGATGCCCTGCACAACGCGCGCAGCGATCAACCAGCCGACGGTCGGGGACAGGCCGCACACGACCGATGCCACGGTGAAAACCACCAAACCGCCGAGGTAGACGCGGCGACGACCGTACCGATCGCCCGCCGCTCCACCGGAGAGCAACAGCGCGCTCAGCGAGAGCAGGTAGCCGTCGAGCACCCATTGCTGGCCTGTCAGCCCGGTGTCCAGATCCCGCCCGATCGCCGGCAGCGCGACGTTGACCACGGTGCTGTCGAGAAACGCGATGCCCGAGCCGAGTACCGCTGCGGCAACAAGCCACCGCGCAGCCGACGACGCGAGGGGCACCCGTGGCGGGCTGCCCCCAGCGTCGCCGCGGCCGTGTCCGCTGCGCGTCTCGTCCATGCGCCGTTGATTGTCCCAACGCAGTCCACTGATGCGCAAACGCCGCGGCGCGTACCGTTGACATCGGTTGGGGCCACGGATTGGGGGATGCGGTTGTCGGGCATGCAATTCGGGATTTTCACCGTCGGCGATGTCACGGCGGATCCGACGACCGGTCGAAAACCGACCGAAGCCGAGCGAATTCGCGCCACTGTGACCATCGCGAGGAAGGTCGAGGAGGTGGGGCTCGACGTGTTCGCCACCGGCGAGCACCACAACCCGCCGTTTGTGCCGTCGTCGCCGACCACCTTGCTGGGTTACATCGCGGCGCTGACCGAGCGCATCATCCTGTCCACGTCGACCACCTTGATCACGACCAATGATCCGGTGAAGATCGCCGAGGACTTCAGTGTGCTGCAACATCTTTCGGACGGCCGGGTCGACGTGATGCTGGGCCGCGGCAACACCGGACCGGTGTACCCCTGGTTCGGGCAGGACATCCGGGCGGCGATCCCGTTGACCGTCGAGCACTACCGGTTGCTGCGGCGGCTCTGGCAGGAGCAGAGTGTCGACTGGAGCGGTGAATTCCGCACGCCCCTACAGGGTTTCACGCTCGCGCCGCAACCGCTCGACGGTGTGCCGCCATTCGTCTGGCACGGCTCGATCCGCACCCCGGAAGTCGCCGAACTGGCCGCCTATTACGGGGACGGGTTTTTCGCCAACCACATCTTCTGGCCGGCCTCGCACACGAAACGCATGGTGCAGTTGTACCGGCAACGGTTCGAACACTATGGGCACGGCAGTGCCGATCAGGCCATCGTGGGCCTCGGCGGGCAGGTGTTCATGCGGCCCCGCAGTCAGGACGCGATCGCCGAGTTCCGGCCCTACTTCGACAATGCCCCGGTGTACGGGCACGGCCCCAGTTTGGAGGAGTTCGCCGCCGAAACGCCACTGACGGTGGGTTCGCCGCAGCAGGTGATCGATCGGACGTTGAGCTTCCGGGATTACGCGGGTGACTATCAACGGCAGTTGTTCCTCATCGACCACGCCGGCCTGCCGTTGAAGGTGGTGCTGGAGCAGCTCGATCTGTTGGGCGAGGAAGTTGTCCCGGTGCTGCGCAAGGAGTTTGCGATCGGCCGGCCCGATCATGTCCCCGACGCTCCCACGCATGAGTCGCTCGCGCGGGCCGCCGCACAGAACGCAGAGGAGCAGCCATGACCAAGCTGGCAGTCATCAGCGGCGGCCTGCGTGAGCCGTCGTCGACAAGGCTTCTCGCGGATCGCATCACTGCCGCGGTGGAGTCGTCGATGACCGAGCGGAATGTCCCCGTGAGCTCGACGGTGATCGAGTTGCGGCCCCTGGGACGCGCGATCGTGGATGCGATGCTGGCCGGATTCGCCTCGGCCGAGCTGAATTCGGCATTCGAGACCGTCGCGGATGCCGACGGGGTCATCGCGGTGACCCCGGCATTCAACGCCTCCTTCAGCGGTCTGTTCAAGTCGTTCTTCGATGTGCTTCCCGAAGAAACACTCTCGGACATGCCGGTGCTGATCGCTGCGACCGGCGGCACCGAGCGGCATTCGCTGGTGCTCGAACACGCGTTGCGGCCGATGTTCTCGTACCTGCATGCGGTCGTATCGCCCACCGGGGTGTATGCCGCCACCGATGACTTCGGCGGGCGCGGGTCAGGGCTGGCCCTGCGCATCGGCAAGGCCGCCGACGACTTCATCCGGTTGCTACAGGCGTGCGGTCAGCGTGTGCGGCGCGACGTGTTCGCCGAAGAGTTGACCGACATGGAGCAGCTTCTGGCAGGCTGGCGGCCCCGCGACGGCGGCGAGACAGTCGAAGATTGACTCGCCGGGCTACTGCTCGGTCGGCGCGACTCCGCGCACGACGGCGACGCACAGATCGGCGCACACCGCGGCCAATTCGTCACTGCTCTCCTGCGGGTCGTCGAGCCAGGCCTCGATCAGTTGGTTCACGCCGCCGACCATGAAGCGTGCACCCCGCCGCAGGTCTACCGGGTCGGGGGTTTCGGTGTTCAGCACTGTGGGAGCGAGCCGGACAACCAGATCGGTGATCATGTCGAGGATGTGAGTGCGGTGCTCGGCCAGCCCTGCGACGCTGCTGACGTCGCCTGTGGCGATGCGGTGGATGTGCGGGTCGGCGGCGATGATGTCGAGGAAGGCCGTCAGGGCTGAGCGGAGTTTGTCGGTCAGGGTGCCCGGATCGCCCACACCGGCGTCGACGAGTGCGCTGATCAACTCGTCGCGCACGTCGTCGGAGATGGCGAAGAGCAGCTCTTCGCGGCTCGGGAACTGTTCGTAGAAGTACCGCGACGTCAGGCCGGCCGCCGCGCACACGCCACGCACGGTCACCTCGGTGACTCCTGATTCACCCCAGATCCGGCGGCCTGCGGCGAGCAGCTTGCTCCGACGTTCGGTGCGGCGGTCGGCCGCGCTGATGCCGCCGTATCCGCGCACCACCTGCGTGCGCTTCATTGACAGCAGCCTACCGGCAAGCCTATGTTCGGACTACGCATGTAGTCAGTTAGGGTCAGGAGGGTGTCGATGAACCTGCCCGTACCGGCTCGCCATCCTGAACGCCCACTGCCGGTTCCCGGTGCGATGCGGATCTTCGCCTCGATGCTCGGCCTGCGGGACCCTGACGCGGACCAGTGGCGCCGATTGGGGCAGCGGCTGACCGTCGGCGACGAACCCATGGACCGCCTGGTCGACTGGATGGCATCAGCGGGCATGGCGCAGATGAAGGCGGTGTTCGAGCGTGCGCTGACCGCAGGCATCGACAACGTGCCCGATGCGCCGGAACCCTTGCGACAGTTCTTCATTCGCGTCGAGACCGTTCCGGACTGGGTCGACCGCGACAAGCTCCGCAAAGGGCAGCGCGCGCTGCTGCGGGGTGGCTCCGACGGCATGTCCATCGCACGGGACGTGTCGCTGCTCGGCGGGTACCAGTTCTCGGGGTTCAACAAAACCCTGCTGCGCACAGGGGCTTTGGAGAAGGGCTCGAACCAGCGTTTCGCCGAGACCATGCAGTGGGCCATGGACGTCATCTCCGACGGCGGTCTCGATCCACTCGGGATCGGCTACCGATCCACCCTGCGGGTGAGGCTGATCCATGCCTTCGTGCGCAGGCACGTCGCGGCGATGCCGGACTGGCGCGCCGACGAGTGGGGTGTGCCGGTCAACCAGACCGATATGGCGGCGACGCTGGTCGGCGCGCTCGTTGCGCCTCCCATCGCCTCGCTCGGCATGGGCATCGTGCCTGCACCGGGCGAACTCGATGCCATCGCGCACGTGACCCGCTACGTCGGCTGGCTCATCGGTGTCGAGGACGAATGGCTGCCCCGCAGTTTCCGCGACAGTGTGCGCGTGCTGTACCACACCTCCACCGCCCTGGCGAACCCCGACGAAACCACCCAGCAGTTGTCAGTGCCGATGGCCCAGGACCCGCTGTCGTGGCACTACCGCGGCATGGGCGGCCTGCGCCGCCGGTTGGCATGGGCGCAGCACCTGTCGATCACCAGTGCCTTTCTCGGGCCCGGTGCCATGCGCACCCTCGGCCTGCCCGCCTACATGCCTCCGTGGTATCCGGCGCTGCGCGTGCCGGTGAACCTGATCCGCAGCGTCGGGGCGATGACACTGCCCGGCGGTATGGAGCGCGCCGTCGCGCGCGGCCGGCGTGAGCAGCAGGCCCTCTTGAGCACCATCACGGGCGACGGCGCAGCCGACATCGGAGCGTCAGCCGCGCACGTCGGCAGCGCAGCCTGACTGCGGCACAGTCGAATTCGACTTCCTACGGGGTCATCGAACCCAGGAAGTAGGTTTCGTGACCGGTCGGATACCCGCCCCCGTCGGTCGCGATGTGGACGTGGTCGAAATGGTTGGCCGTTTCGTTTCCGTAGTCGGCCGTCCAACTCGGTGCCCCGATACCCGGGTAGAAGCCCTGTCGCCAGATGACATGCAGTACACCCCATCGTTTCGCATTGGCCAACGCGAAACCGGCGATCTGATTGCCGAGCTCAATACCCTTCTCGGAGTGGTAATTCGGGATCATCACGTCGATCGCCAAACCGTTGGGATGCCACTTCAGCGGATCTTGGCGGTATCCGCCGATGGTGGTGATGTCCGGAAACATCATGCTGATCGCGCGGGCCACCCAGATGGTGTGGATCTGCAAGCCCTGCTCGGGTGCCTTGCCTGCCGACAGCGGGAATTGGAAGTCGCGGGCCGCCACGGGAGCGTTGGCCGCCACGAGAGCCGCCTCGGGCGGGACCGGGGCCACCGACTGCGCGACGGCAGACGTCGAGTGCGGGGCCGGGGGCGCTGCCGAGGTCCCGACTTGCTTCGGATGCTCGGTGCTCTGGACATAGAACATGGCGGCTGCCACGGTCACCGAGGCGGCGAGCGCCAACAGCCTGCCCCGGCCGTTGGCTAACAGTTTCCCGCTCACGGGCAGCTACTTTACTGAGGTGCCGCACGGTACATCGCGGACTTGGCAATCTCGTCGCCGATGCCCGCGCGCGGTTTGCCACCCCGGTCGGACCCGGGCACCCCGATCCCTGATGTGATGGTCCGCGTGACCGATACCGCCACCCAGACGATCGTGATCTACACCGACGGTGCGTGCCACGGGAATCCCGGCCCCGGTGGCTGGGGCGCGGTGCTGCGCTTCGGCGCGCACGAGAAGCAGCTTTACGGCGGCGAGACGGTCACGACCAACAACCGCATGGAACTGCTGGCCGCCATCATGGCCCTCGAAGCGATCACCACGGCGCACCCGGTACAGCTGTGGACCGACAGTCAGTATGTGCGCCAGGGCATCACCGGTTGGATCGAGGGCTGGAAGCGCAAAGGCTGGAAAACCGCTGCGGGACAACCCGTGAAGAACGACGATCTGTGGCGCCGGCTGGACACCGCGGCCGCGAAGTACGCCGTCGAATGGCGTTGGGTGAAAGGCCACGCAGGACACGAAGGTAACGAACTGGCGGACCAATTGGCCACCCGCGGCGCGATCGAGTTCGGCGGCTCCTCCCGCGTGGCGGGCGGTTCTGGTCCGCGACAGCGGGGGCCACGGCAGCGTCGACGATAGGCGGGTGCCGGCGCTGTCGCCCGGCGCTCGTGCAACCGATTCGATCGGCGTGATTCGATCGACCTGAGTGCAACCAATTGCAAACGGGCGACCAGTGAATACCCATATTTGACGGCCGCGTATGCGCTCACGATCCATTGACGGCTAATCCAGGCACTCCTAATCTCCCGCCCAGGCTCGGCGACGATGGGAATGCATGTGGGATCGGCGGAGGACTGCTCTGGCGGACGGTCATGACCGTCTTGTCCCGGCCCGCGTTCGCGATCGGAGACTTCGTCGTCCTCGCCGGTGAGACCTTCGCCGGTATGGTCCGCCCGCCGTTCGCCTGGCGCGAGCTGCTGGACCAGGTCTGGTTCGTGGCCCGGGTCTCCATCGTGCCGACGGTCGTGCTGTCCATTCCCTACACCGTTCTGATCGTCTTCACGCTGAACATCGTGCTGCTGGAGGTCGGCGCAGGGGACCTCTCCGGTGCGGGTGCCGCCCTGGCGTCGGTCACCCAGGTCGGACCTGTGGTGACCGCGATCGTCGTCTCCGGTGCCGCTGCCACCGCGATGTGCGCCGATCTGGGCGCGCGGACGATCCGCGAGGAGATCGACGCCATGAAGGTGATCGGCGTCAACCCCGTGCAAGCGCTCGTGGTACCCAGGGTGCTCGCCGCGACATTCGTTGCCCTGATGCTCTATTCGGTTGTCGCAGTGGTCGGGCTGACCGGAAGCTACGTGTTCGTCGTCTACGTACAGCACGTCACACCGGGAGCGTTCGTCGCTGGGCTCACCCTGCTGACCGGGCTGCCGCAGGTGGTGGTGTCGCTGGTGAAAGCGTTGCTGTTCGGGCTCTCGGCCGGGCTGATCGCCTGCTACAAAGGTCTTTCCGTCGGCGGTGGTCCGACCGCCGTCGGCAACGCCGTCAACGAAACCGTGGTGTTCGCCTTCATGGCATTGTTCTTCATCAACATCCTGGCCACGGCCTTCGGCGTGAAAGTCGCGCCATGACAGCGCCTCCCGAGGCGTCGGGACGTACCTCCGAGGCCGTCGGGAAAGCCATCGACTCCACCCGCAGGCTGGGGGAGCAGACCTACTTCTACGGTCATGCACTGCTGTCCACGGCTGACGCGGTGCGGCGCTACCCGGGTGAAGTGCTGCGGTTGATCGCCACCATGGGCATGGGCACCGGGGCGCTCGCGGTGATCGGCGGCACCGTGGTCATCGTCGGCTTTCTCACGTTGACCACCGGGGCACTGATCGCCGTTCAGGGCTACAACACCCTGTCCAACGTTGGAATCGAGGCTCTCACGGGCTTTTTGGGTGCCTTCCTCAATGTTCGCTTCATCGCACCGGCGACGGCGGGCGTGGCGCTGGCCGCGACCATCGGTGCGGGCGCGACCGCCCAGCTGGGCGCCATGCGGATCAACGAAGAGATCGACGCGCTCGAGGTGATGGGTATTCGCGCGATCACCTACCTGGCCTCCACCCGCATCGTGGCAGGTGTGCTGGCGGTCGTCCCGATCTACACCGTGGCAGTGCTGATGTCTTTTCTGGCAACCCGATTCGGTACGACGATCATCTACGGGCAGTCGCGCGGCGTCTACGACCACTACTTCAGCACCTTCCTGCATCCGTCGGACCTAGGCTGGTCCTTCGCCGAGGCACTGGCGATGGCCGCGGCCGTGATGGCGGTGCACACGTACTACGGCTACACCGCCACCGGCGGGCCTGCCGGGGTGGGCGAAGCAGTCGGGCGCGCGGTGCGCACCTCGATCACCGCAGGGGTGTTCATCCTGCTGACCATCACGCTGTCCGTGTACGGGCAGTCCGGCAACTTCCACCTGTCCGGGTAGGCGATATGAGCAACTTCGTGCGGCGCGGAAAGATCGACCCCATCTGGTGGGCTCCGGTCCTGATCCTGGTGATCGTTGCCCTCACCGTCCTGACCGCCCTGCTCTTCTCGGGAACGCTGACGCGTTCGGTTCCGCTGACCCTGATATCCGACCGGGCCGGACTGGTCATGGAGGACGGCGCCAAGGTGAAGCTGCGCGGAGTGCAGATCGGTGAAGTCACTTCTGTGGGTGCGGATTCCGGGGCTAGCGGTACCGGAAGATCCACCTTGCAGCTCAAGATCGACCCAGGGGCCTTCGGATATCTGCCCGGCAACGTCGAAGCAGAGATCAAGTCCAGCACCGCGTTCGGGGCCAAGTACGTCGATCTCGTCGTTCCCGACGGCAGCGTCAGTCCCGGGCCGCTGCACCCAGGCGCGGTGCTGCACTCACGCAACGTCACCGTCGAGGTCAACACGGTGTTCCAGAACCTGCAGGCCGTGGTCGCATCGATCGACCCGGCCAAGCTGAACGCCGTGCTGTCCGCCGTGGCCGAATCCCTGCGTGGCAAGGGCGAAGTCATCGGCCAAGCCATCACCGACGCCAACAACGTGCTGTTGGCCGTGAATCCAAGGATGGACACAGTACGCCAGGACTGGCAGTTGTTCGGCAAGACGGCGCAGGCATATTCGGCTGCAGCGCAGGACATCCTGTCGATCCTCGACTCATTCAGCACCACCAGCGCGACCATCACCTCGCACGCCAAAGCGCTCGACGATGTGTTGCTCAGCGCAGTTGGTTTCTCGCGCTCGGGTATCGACACCGTCGGCGCCAACCAGCCGAACCTGGTGCGCGCGATGAACCTGCTGGATCCGACCACGGCACTGTTCATGAAGTACTCGCCGACCTACACCTGCCTGTTCCAGGGCGCCGAGTGGTTCCTCGACCACGGCGGCCGAGATGCCCTGGGCGGCAACGGTAAATCGGTGATCATGGATGCCGCTTTGCTCGCCGGTGACGACCCGTATCGCTACCCCGACAATCTGCCGATCGTCAATGCGAAAGGCGGCCCCGGCGGTAGACCCAGCTGTGGTTCACTGCCGGACGTCAGTAAGAACTTCCCGGTGAAGTACTTGGTGACCGACACCGGATTCGGCACCGGCATGGATCTGCGGCCCAACCCGGGCATCGGATTTCCGGGATGGGCCAACTACTTCCCGGTCACCCGCGGGGTACCGGAACCGCCCAGCATCCGCTATCCGGGTGGACCGGCCCCCGGCCCGCTGCCGCCATACCCGGGTGCACCGCCCTACGGCGCACCCGAATACGGCCCGGACGGTGCCCCGCTCTACCCGCCACCACCCGGAAACCCGGCACCCGTCACCGACCCGCCGCCCGCGCCGACCGAGGGACAGCCATGAGGGGCAGAACGATCCGCGCCGCCACGCGCGTGGCGTTGTTCACCGCCATGTGCCTGATCTTCACGTTCATCCTGGTGACGGTCTTCGGCCAGTTCCGGTTCGACTCTCGCGCCTCGTACAGCGCGGTGTTCACCAATGTCTCGGGCCTCAAGGGCGGAAACTTCGTCCGGATCGCCGGCGTCGAGGTCGGCAAGGTCAAAGACCTCACGCTGCACAAGGACGGAACCGTCACCGTCGATTTCGCGATCGACAAGAACCTCGTCCTGACCGAGGGCACCAGAGCCGCGGTGCGGTACGAGAACCTGATCGGCGACCGGTATCTCTCGCTGGACGAAGGCCCCGGCGCCGTGCGCAAGCTTCAACCGGGCCAGACGATCCCGGTCGAGCGCACCGCACCTGCGCTGGACGTCGACGCTTTGATCGGTGGCTTCCGTCCACTGTTCCGGGCCCTGGATCCCGATCAGGTCAATGCGCTGTCGGGTGAACTGCTGAAGGTTTTCCAGGGACAGGGCGGCACGATCTCCTCGGTGCTCGCCCAAACCTCGGCGCTGACGACCACACTGGCCGGCCGCGACCAACTCATCGGGCAGGTGATCACGAATCTCAATACCGTGTTGGGCACCTTTGCCTCTCGGGACGATCAGTTCGCCACGGGCCTGGACAAGCTGTCGCAGCTCGTCGCGGGATTGGCCGAACGCAAATCCGACATCGCAACCGGCACCGCCTACATCAACGCCGCGACCGCGTCGGTGGCCGACCTGCTGACCACGGCCCGCTCGCCGATCAAAGATACTGTGGCGCAGACCGATCGATTCGCCGGGCAGGTCATGGCCGACCACGATTACGTCGACGAGCTGATCAGGACCCTGCCGGACGCCTACCAGGTACTCGCACGCAACGGTCTCTACGGAGACTACTTCGGCTTCTACCTGTGCGACGCTATCCTCAAGGTCAACGGTAAGGGCGGCCAACCGGTGTATGTCAAACTCGCCGGCCAGGATTCGGGACGGTGCACACCGAAATGACGCGATTCTCATTGCGGTGGCCCACGATCAAGCCATTGGCACAACGCAGCAGGCCCGCGGTCGGCGCCGTCGCGGTCCTGTTGCTCACAGCCGTTGTGATCGCGGCGTTCTCGTACGACAAGATCCCGTTGATAAAGGGCACGTCCGACTATTCGGCGTACTTCACCGAGGCTGGCGGCATCAAGCCCGGCAGTGACGTACGGGTGTCTGGCCTGAGCGTCGGACGGGTGTCGAAGGTGGGGCTCGACGGCGCGAAGGTGTTGGTGGATTTCACCGTGGACGACGGGGTCGAACTGGGAGACCGGACCGAGGCGGCCATCAAGACCGAAACCGTGCTGGGAACCAAGGTGCTCGAGCTCACCCCGCGAGGCGACGGCAACCTGTCCGGTCCCATCCCGACCGAACGGACCACCTCCCCGTACGACCTGCCCTCGGCGCTGGGCGATCTCACCACCGCGATCAGCGGGCTGGACACCACGCAGCTGTCCTCGGCGCTGACCACGCTGGCCGACACCTTCCGCGACACCCCGCCCGATCTGAAGCTCGCACTACAGGGCGTCGCGCAGTTCTCCGACACCCTCAACACCCGCGACGCGCAACTGCGCAATCTGCTGGCCAACGCCAACAGGGTAACCGGCGTGCTCGCCAAACGCAGCGACCAGATCGCCAATCTGGTGGTCAACACCAATGCGCTACTGGCCGAACTGTTGTCCCAACGCGCTGCGATCGACACACTGATGACCAACCTGACCGCGGTCTCACATCAGATCACCGGTCTGGTGAACGACAATCGCACCCAGCTCAAACCCGCCGTCGACAAACTCAACGGTGTTCTCGACATCCTGGACAAGCGCAAGGGCGAACTGCAGCGGACCCTGTATCTCCTGCGCCGCTATGCGATGTCATTCGGAGAGGTGCTGGGATCCGGGCCGTTCTTCAAGGCCTCGCTGGTGAATCTGCTGCCGGGCCAGTTCGCCCAGCCGTTCATCGACGCGGCGTTCTCCGACCTCGGCCTTGACCCCAACGTCCTTCCGCCGTCCGAACTGGTCGACCCGGGCGTCGGGCAACCAGGCACCCCGCCGCTGCCGATGCCGTACCCGCGGACCGGCCAGGGCGGTGAGCCGAACTTGAACCTGCCCGACGCGATCACCGGTAACCCGGGCGATCCGCGATACCCCTACCGGCCACCGCTGCCCGCGCCTGCGCCAGGAGGCCCGCCACCGGGACCGCCGGCGTTGGCGCCTGCCCCCGGTGAGCTGCCGCCGCCCAGCGTGCCCCCACCGCCACCTGCCGAAGGCGGTCGATGATCATGACCTCACGGAAACGCCTGTCGGCCAATCACTTACGCATCGGGACCGCGACTGTGCTGGCGGTGGTACTCGTCGTCGCCATCACAGTGGTGGCCACCCCGTGGTGGGATCACGCCCGCAAGAACACCTACGTCGCCTATTTTCCCAACACCAACGGTCTGTACACCGGTGACGAGGTGCGCATCCTCGGCGTGGCGGTCGGAACCGTCGACGCCATCGAACCGCAGCCCAGCGCGGCCAAGGTCACCTTCTCGGTGGACAGGCAGTACCCGGTCCCGGCCGACGTCCAGGCGGCCATCCTGTCGCCGTCACTGGTGAGCGCCCGCGCGATCCAGCTGGTGCCCGCATACACCAGCGGGCCGAAACTGGCCGACGGGGCAGCGATTCCACGGGACCGCACCGCGGTGCCTGTCGAGTGGGACGATCTGCGGCAACAGCTGGAGAAACTCACCGACTCTCTGCAGCCCACCACGCCGGGTGGCCCGAGTGCCGTCGGCGAGTTCGTCAACAGTGCCGCGGCCAACCTGCGCGGCCAGGGAGACACCGCACGCGACACGATCATCAAACTGTCTCAGGCGCTTTCGGCACTCGGCGACCACAGCACCGACATCTTCAGCACGGTGCGCAACCTGCAACTGCTGGTGTCGGCGCTGTCGTCGAGCAGCGAACTGCTCGCGGCGTTCAACACCAACCTGGCCGACATCACCACCGTGCTGTCCAACACGCCCGATGAAGTGGCCGACGCGACGCAGGCACTCGACGGTGCGGTGAACGACCTACGTGGCTTCGTTGCCGAGAACCGCGAGGGACTCGGGACCACGTTCGATCATCTCAACGCGATCACCACGGCACTCAACGACAGCCGCGGTGATGTCAAGCAGGTACTGCACATCGCTCCCACGGTGTTCCAGAATTTCATGAACATCTATCAACCGGCGCAGAGCGCCGTGACCGGCATCCTGGCCCCGGTCAATTTCGCCAACACTGTCCAATTCATCTGCAGTGCAATACAAGCTGCGTCGCGGGAAAACTGGGAGCAGTCGTCACGGCTGTGCGTGCAATACCTCGCGCCGATCATCAAGAACCGGCAGTACAACTTTCCGCCGCTGGGCGCCAACCCTTTCGTGGGCGCATCGGCCCGGCCCAACGAGATCACCTACAGCGAGGATCGGCTCAACCCGCATCTGCCGCCGGCGCAGGCCCAGCCCACCCCGGCCGCCCCGTTGCCGGCCGAGGCGCCCACCACCTCGACAGACCCCAGCCTGGGCTTGTCGGGCCTCATGGTCCCGGGCGGCACCCGATGACGCGCCTGTGGATCGCCGCACTGATGGTCGCGTGCCTGTCGTTGATCCCCGGATGCGAATGGCGTGGCCTCAACTCGCTGCAACTCCCGGGAACCGAAGGCGGCGGTGACGGCTCGTACACTATCCAGGCGCAACTGCCGGATGTCGTTGTCATCCAACAGAACACCCGGGTCCGCGTCGCCGATGTCAACGTCGGCAACGTCACCAAGATCGAGGTTCAGGACTGGCATGCCCTGGTGACCATGCGGATCAACGGCGATGTCCATCTGCCGGCCAACAGCACCGCCAAGGTGGGGCAGACCAGCCTGCTCGGATCGATGCACATCGAACTCGCGCCGCCGACCGATGAACCACCGCGCGGTGAGCTCAAGGACGGGTCGGTGATCCCGCTCTCGGCGGCAGCCACCTATCCGACGACCGAGCAGACGCTGGCGTCGGTTTCGGTACTGCTCAACGGCGGTGGGCTCGGCCAGCTTCAGGAGATCAACCAGACCTTCGCCAAGGCACTGGCCGGCCGCGAGAACGACCTGCGCAGCCTGCTGCATCAACTCGACACGTTCGTCGCCTCGCTCAACGCCCAGACCGACGACATCATCACGGCCACCGAAAGTCTCAACTCGCTGGTGGGACAGGTGTCGGCGAAGAACGCGACCGTCGACAAAGCGCTCACGACCATCCCGCAGGCGCTGGCGGTGCTGTCCGAACAACGTGGCACGATCGCCGATGCCGTGGATGCGCTCGGCAAGTTCAGTGCCATCGCGACCTCGACGGTCAATCAGACCAAGGAAGCTCTCGTCGACAACCTGCGCAACATCGCACCGGTGCTCCGCGAGCTGGCCAACGCCGGTCCTGCGCTCACCAAGGGCCTGGACTTCCTGTCGACCTATCCGTGGGTGAAAAGCACGCTGGCCAACTGGTTTCGGGGCGACTTCGCCAACATCACACTGGTGGTCGATCTCACCTTGAGCCGAATCGACAGCAGCTTGTTCACCGGCACCCGGTGGGAGGGCAATCTCACCGAACTCGAGATGCAGTGGGGGCGCACGATCGGCCAGATGCCGAGCCCCTACACCGCGGGCAATCCACTGATCGCCCCCTATCACTGGGGGTCGTACTGAGATGATCCGCCTGTCGAGAGCCGTATGGACCCAGCTGGCGATTCTGACCGTCATCACGCTGGTCGCAGTGGCCGTCATGGCGTTCGGATTCGTGAAAGTGCCTGCGCTACTGGGCTTCGGCCGTTACACGATCACGGTGCAGTTGCCGGCGTCCGGCGGACTCTACCCGACCTCGGTGGTGACCTACCGCGGAACCGAGATCGGCCGAGTCGACTCGATCACTGTCACCCATGGCGGCGTCGACGCCGTCCTCAACCTCGACTCGGCGACCCCGGTGCCGTCGGACGTCATCGCGGCGGTGCACAGCCGCTCGGCCGTCGGCGAGCAGTTCCTGGAATTGACACCGCAATCCGCGCACGGGTCCGGCGCGGTGCTGCGCGACGGCGACACCATACCCGCCTCACGCACTCACATCCCGGCCGATATCGGAAACCTGCTCGACGCTACCAACAAAGCCCTGCAAGCGATTCCGCATGACGATCTGCGCACGGTGATCGACGAGTCGGCCAAGGCCGTCGGCGGGCTGGGACCCGAACTGTCCCGGATCGTCGACGGATCCACCGCGCTGGCGATCCAGGGCGGCACCTCGGTGGACCAGTTGAGTCAGCTGATCGACCAGGCCCCGCCCGTGCTGAATTCCCAGGCTCAGACCGCGGATTCGATCCAGACCTGGGCGCAGCGCATGGCGGCGATCACCGGCGGTCTCAAAGCGCAGGACACTGCATTCGCGGATCTGCTCGACGTCGGAGGCGCTGCGCTGGGTGAGGGCAAGGCGCTGTTCGACCGCATCCAGCCCACCCTGCCGGTGCTGCTGGCCAATCTGGTGAGCCTCGGCGACATCGCCGTGACCTACCGCAATGACCTCGAACAGCTGCTCGTGCTGTATCCACAGGGCACAGCAGTGATGTCGGCAATCGCACTGGCCAACGCCGACACCAAGCAGGCATACCGAGGGATCTACCTCGACTTCAATCTCAATCTGAACTTGCCGCCACCGTGCAATACCGGCTTCCTGCCGGTGCGCCAGCAACGATCACCGTCCGACCAGGATTATCCCGAGCGGCCCGCGGGCGAGCTGTACTGCCGGGTTCCGCAGGACTCTGACCTCAATGTCCGTGGGGTACGCAACATCCCGTGCGAGGGCAAACCGTGGAAGCGGGCGCCGACGGTCGAACTGTGCGAAAGCGATGAAGACTATGTGCCGCTCAACGACGGCTACAACTGGAAGGGCGACCCGAACGCGACGATCACCGGCCAAGGCGTGCCGCAGTACGCGCCGGGCACCGATCCGCGCCTGCCGCCGCCGCAGGGCTCCGGCACGGCACCACCACCCGGCGCCGCGCCTGCGCCGGCCCCGCCCGTCGCATTCGTCCCCTACGACCCGGCCACCGGAACCTATCTGGGACCCGACGGCAGGCCCTACACCGACGCCGACCTGGCCGACACCACGAAAGGCAAAACATGGCAGAGCATGCTGATGCCACCGAATCGGTAGCCGATAAACGACCGGATGATGCCGATGAGGCCGAACATCCGGAAGAGTCTGCGCCGGAAGATGAGTCCGCCGCGCAGCCGTCCGGACGACGACTGCCGTGGCTACGCACTCCGGTTGTTGCGGCGGTGGCACTGGTCGCCGTCCTCGGTGGCCTCGCCGGTTGGCTGGCCTATCACAGCCACCAGAACTCGGTGGCGCAGCATCAGCGCAACCAGTTCGTCCAGACGGCCCGCCAGGCGGCGGTCGATCTCACCTCGATCAGCTTCACCGAGGCCGACACAGACATCCAGCGCATCCTCGATTCCGCCACCGGAACGTTCCGCGACGATTTCGAGCAGCGTTCGGCCCCATTCGTCGAAGTCGTCAAACGGACCCAGTCGACGTCGCGCGGGACCGTCGCCGACGCCGGACTGGAATCCGAATCCGGCGGCCAGGCCCGGGTATTGGTCGCGGTCTCGGTGAAAACGTCGATTGCCGCTGCGCCCGAACAGGACCCACGCCGATGGCGAATGCGGATCAGCGTCGAAAAGGTCGGCGACGACGTCAAGGTGTCGAACGTCGAGTTCGTGCCATGAGCGGCAGCCTTGTCGATGACGCTCCCGAGACCGATGAGCTCACCGAGAATCTCGGAGAGCAGCCGACCGAACCACCGGGGGTGAACTGGAATCGCCTGCTGACCTTCGGAGTGCTGCCCGTCGCCGCACTGGCGCTCACCGCGGCTGCGGGGATGTTCAAATGGCAGGACAGCACCGCGGATCTCACCGCGGCAGCCGCCGGTGAGTCGGTGCACGCCGCGAGCGACAGCACCGTTGCGATCCTGTCGTACCGACCAGAAACGGTCGACCGTGATCTGCCCGCCGCGGCGGGCAGGCTCACCGGTGACTTCCGTGACCAGTACACGCAGTTGATCAACGACGTCGTCATACCCGGTGCCAAACAGCAGCACATCGCCGCGACAGCCACGGTGCCTGCCGCCGCGTCGGTATCTGCAGGGCCGGAGCATGCCGTGACGCTGGTACTCGTCGACCAGACCACGACGATCGGAAATGGGCCGCCCACCAAAACCACTTCCAGCGTGCGGGTGACCCTCGACAAGGTCGACGGCCGATGGCTCGTCTCGCAGTTCGAACCGGTGTAGCCGTCGTGCTCGCGGTGCTGGCAGGCACCGCGGCACGGCCGGCAACCGCGCATGCCGACAACAAGAGGCTCAACGACAGCGTGGTGGCCAACGTGTACACCATCCAGCATCACGCCGGGTGCACCGGCAACATCAAGATCGATCCGTTGCTGCAGCGGGCTGCCGAATGGCACACCGACGACGTGCTCGAAAACCGGGACATCAACGGTGACATCGGATCTGACGGTTCGACACCGCAGAGCCGTGCCGTTGCCGCCGGATTCCGCGGGACGGTCGCCGAAACCGTTGCGATCAACCCGGCCGTCGCGATCAACGGCATCGACATCCTCAACCAGTGGTACTACGACCCGGCCGCGTTCGCGATCATGTCGGACTGCGCCAACACCCTGATGGGGGTGTGGTCGGCCAACAGCCTCGACCGCAGCGTCGTGGTCGCGGTGTACGGCAAACCCGCGCAAACATAGGTACAAGTACTCTGCGGCGCCACCCCCTCGGAGCGGCAGACTGTGGGCATGCCCGATTCTCATGTGATGTCGTCTGCCGGCGCCGTGACCGATGTGACGAAGCCCGAGCGTGACCGCGCCGTCGACGTGGCCCGGTTGGCCGCACTCGTCGTCGTCATGTTCGGGCACTGCGCGCTGCTGCTGGCGACGATCGATGCCGGCGGTGTGGAGATCGGCAACATTCTCGGCGCCATCCCCGGGCTCGCCCCGATCACCTGGATCCTGCAGGTCATGCCGCTGTTCTTCCTGGCCGGCGGGGCCGCAGGCGCCTACAGCTGGCACCCCGGCGGTACGACCGCGTCGTGGGGCGCATGGTTGCTGACCCGCGCTCAGCGTCTGTGCCGGCCGGCCTTCTGGTACCTCGCGGTGTGGACCGTGGCCCTGATCGCGGTGCAGTTGACGATGGGAGCCGAATCCGCGGCAGCGCTCGGGCGGGAATGCGTTGCGCTGCTGTGGTTCCTCGGCGTCTACCTGGTGGCGCTGGCTTTCGTTCCCGCGTTGACGCGACTGCCCAGCGGTACGGCCGCCGCGGCCGTGGTGCTGTCGCTCATCGTGGCCGCGGCGCTGATGGACGCCGTGCGATTCGCGGTCGACGACGCCGCGGCGGGCACCGCGAACCTGCTCTTCGTCTGGCTGATCCCCGTGGTCATCGGTGTGGCCTACGCACATCGGCTGATCAGTGTGCGCGCAGCCGTCCTTGCGGCGGTCACCGCGTTCGTCGCGCAGGTCCTCCTCGCGGCCTACGGCCCGTACGACGTGTCACTGGTGGTCACCGGCACCGAGCGGGTGTCGAACGTGTCGCCTCCGACGTTGCTGCTCGCACTGCACTGCACCTGGATGTCGTGCCTGTTCGTGGCGGCCGCCGGGGCCGTGCGGCGGTGGGCCGCTCGACCGCGGGTGTGGAAGGTGGTAGCGGTCGGCAACGGGGGAGCGATGACGCTCTACCTGTGGCACATTCCGGCGATCGCGATCGCCACATTCACCTTGCACGCGTTCGGTCTTGATGCCTTCGACCCCCACGCGCCGGGTTTCTGGGGGATGCTCGCGTTGCGCGCCGTGGTCTTCGCCGTCGTGATGGCGGTGGCCTTCCGGCTGCTGTCGCCGCTGGAACACCGGGCGTTGCCGTGGTGGGACGGACGCGTACGGCCCACCGGGACCCGGGCGGTGGGCACCGGTGTGCTGGTCTGCCTGGCCGGTGCCGCTCTGGTGCTGATGGCCAAGAGCGGACTCAGCGGTGTCGTCGGCTGGACGGCGTTGGGCGGCTTCCTGATTGCGGTGCTGGGCGCACGCGCATGCGCAGGGCCTGCCTCCGACTGATCGACATCAGTCGGCGAACCACCGCCTGGGGAACCGCTCGTCGAGCTGTGCGAGGAGCCGTTGGACCTCCCGGCTCCTGGCTTCGAGCTCACGGGCCTCCGCGCGGGCCCGCGCCATCGCACGCAGGCCGACGACCCGCCCGCCTTCCGAACACGCCCGCAGGTGGGCCCGGCTGCGGGCGAGTTCACTTGCCAGCTGGACACGTTCGTCGGCGAGCACGCTGCGGAAGTACGCCGCCTGGGACGCATCTGCTGCCCTGGCCGCGGCCACGGAGAGCTGTGCAGTCATCGCGGTAACGTAACCGTTCGCTTAGATTCCTGCCACACGACCACAACAATCCAACCGCCCCTCAGGAACGGGTCCCACGGCGTACCGCACACTTTTGTCGTGACTGCACAAGCACCGCTGGACCGCTGGGAACACCGTGTCGAATGGCCGCTCGCCGTGGTCGCCGTCGTCTTCCTGATCGGGTACTCGGTCGACGTCCTCGAACAGCCACACGGGCTCACCGCGCAGGTGGTACGCGTATTGACGGCGCTGTGCTGGGGCGCGTTCGCACTCGACTACGCCGTGCGCCTGTGGTTGGCCCCCGACCGCTGGCGGTGGTTCTATCGGCACCTGCTCGACCTCGCCATCGTGGCGCTACCACTCATCAGGCCATTGCGCCTGGTGCGTTTGGTGATTCTGATCACGGTGCTGCAGAAGGCCGTAGGCAACGCCATCCGTGGCCGGGTGGTGGTCTACACGTTCGTCGGCGCGGCGCTGCTGGTGTACGTCGCATCCCTGGCGGTCCTACAGGCCGAACGCGACGACCCCAGCGCCGGCATCACCACGTTCGGCCAGGCGCTGTGGTGGTCGATCACGACCATCACCACCGTCGGCTACGGCGACGAATACCCCGTCACGACCACCGGCCGGATCATCGCCGCGCTGTTGATGATCGGCGGCATCAGCCTCGTCGGGTCGATCACCGCCACGATCGCGTCCTGGATCGTGCAAAGGGTCGCCGAGGAGGACACCACCGCGCAGGCCGCCACCGTCGAGCACATCGAGGACCTGCGGTCGGAAATCCGTGCGCTGCGTGCCGAACTGGGGCAGCTCACCGCACGGACCTCCGCGACCTGACGCCGTCCTAATCCTCCTTGCGGATCAGCCGACCCAGCGCCTCGCGGTCGGGAGCCAGCAGTTCCTCGATGCGGGGCTTGTTGACATCGGCGACGATGATCTCGCCGACCTCCTGGTACACATCGCTGAAAATGCCGTGCGCCTTCATCTTCTCGGTCTGATAGATGTTGTCCTCGGTGGGCGTCACGTAGTAGACGATCTCGGGCTTGAACCGGTGGATCAGCCACAGGTGGATGAGATCCATCAGCCGCTTCTTCCGCAACTTCTCGGCGTAGGTGTTCTGATCGCGCACCGTGAGGATGTTGCGGCCGTGCCGGTCCTTGATCGGGTCGACGACGACATCGGCGAGCTTGTGATCGCTTTCGCCGTAGATGCCGAGCTCCAGGACATCGGAGCCCGCGCGCCGTGGCCGCAACTGAACGCTGAGCGTCTCGCCGAGCTGGTAGTGCTCGCTCCACAGCTTCAGCCACTCTTCGAGAAGCTTCTTCGGCACCTCGGTCTGCACCAGATGCTGATGCTGGGTGGACCCCTTACCCATGGCCTTCGTGGTGGCCGTACGTCCGGACGAAGCCGCCAGCGCGGCATCGCTGCGCGGGCCACCGACGAGGGTTTGCGGTGTGCGGTAAGGAGATTCGACGAGGCGCATCTTGCGCTGCAACCGGGCCAGCGCCAGCATGCCGTCCTGCCGCAGCGCGGTGGCGAACTCCTCGGCGGCCACGCCGTCGATCTGATGTCCGCCGTAGGTCATGAAATTGAAGACGAACCCCATCTTGCCGAGTTCCTCAGGGAAGCGGCGCATCTCGTCGTCGGTCATGCCCGTGGTGTCCCAGTTGAACGACGGGGACAGGTTGTAGGCCAGCATCTTGTCGGGGTACACCGCGTGGATGGCGGTGGCGAACTCCCGGGCGTCGTCGAGATCGGCCGTCTTGGTCTCCATCCACAGGATGTCGGCGAACGGCGCGGCCGCCAGTGACTTGGCGATCGCATACGGGATGCCGCCACGGATCTGGTAGTACCCCTCGGAGGTCTTGACCCGCTCGGGATCCCACCCCACATCGGCGCCGAGCTCCTTGGCCTTCTCCCGCGCGGCGTACAGCGACGCAGTCTTGGCGAATTTGCGCCATTCCGCAGTCGTCATCGCGGTCTGCTCGCCCTCACGCGCACGGAACTCGAGCAGTTCGGCGACCGCGTCCCCGTAAGTCTGCAACCCGGCGTCGTCCTGCCACGCCTCCACGAACCGAGATTCCACACCGTCGAACAGCGTGTCGAGGGACTGGTCGGGGTCCTGTTTCCACGATGCGGCCGCCTCGGCGATCAGGCCCATGATGCCCTGATGTTCCAGCCAGGCCTCCGCGGTGGCGTACTCACCTTCGGGAAGGGCGTAGAGCAGATGGCCTTTGATATCGGTGACGCCGAGAGTGTAGAAGCGTCGCATCATCGCCAGGAAACAGGACTTGTACGACGGGATCTTCAGGTTGGTGGCGCCCAACAGGAACGGTTGGTCGCGTTCATCGGCCCGACCCTCGATCAGGTTGGCCGCCTCGGCGTCGGTCCGCGCCACGATGATGCCGGGGACCCGCATGATGTCCAGCTGGAAGCGGGCGGTGTTGAGCCGCTTGATCTGCTCGTCGGACGGGACCAGCACCTTGCCGCCCTGATGACCGCACTTCTTGGTGCCGGGCCGCTGGTCCTCGATGTGGTAGCCCGGCACGCCGGCCTCCACGAAACGCCGGATCAGGTTGCGTACGTGGGGATCACCGCCGTGGCCGGTGTCGGCGTCGGCGATGATGAACGGCCGGTAGTCGACCGCCGGGGTGGCCGCACGCTGCTCGGGCGTCATCTTCAACCGCAGATACTGCTGATTGCGGTCGGCCGTCAGCAGCGCGCGCACCAGCCCGGCTGCCTCGTCGGGCACCTGGCTCAGGGGGTAGCTCGCCAGATCGGGCCCGGGATCCTCGCTGATGGACCCTTTGGCCGACGTGGCCCAGCCACCCAGATAGATGCCGCCGATACCCATCCGCTTCATCACCACCGCCTGGCCCGGAGAGTACGGGCCGAATGTGGTGATGCTCTTCTTCTGGGCGAACAACTCCCGCAGATGCGGATAGAACGCCGCCGCGGCCTCGCGCGCCACCGGATAGTCGGACGGGATCGTGCCGCGCTGTTCGGCCACCTGGCGGGCCGAGTACAGCCGGATGATGCCCTCGAAGCGCGGACTGTCGAAATACTCTTGCGTCGCGGCCACATCCTTGTCGAACGGCGTGCTGGCCGGCGCGTTGGTTTCGATCGTGGACATGAATCTCCGCTCCTCGTCGAACTCGGGTCTGGTATCCATCATCGCGGGCGAGGAGCGGCTGCGGAACGGGTTCGCCGAAGTGCTTACCGCAGAACGTATCTGTTGACGGCGTCAACACCCGGGGCCGATCTGAACGAGGCTCAGCCGGTGTTGCCCGCGAACCATGCGGTGGTCACCTTGCGTGGCCGCGGGGGAAAGAACCCGGCGGTGGGCGGGCCGACGTCGCCGGTCTGCACGGTCCACAGCGGTTGCGAGCGGTCAACCGCGGCCGCGGGGTCCTGGTCGGGCGATGCCAGAACCGCATACGACCAATTCGCCATGCCGCAGCCATATGTCGGAACCAGGCCGTCAGCGCGGCCGCCCCAGTCGTCGCCTGCGCGTAGCACGCAGCGGGTGCCGTCATCCAGAACCAGCGCGAACGGCATCGGTGTTTCCGGGGGGTTCACGGCTGGGAGTGTGCCAGGGGAGGCGAACCGACGAAGTGCTCTGCTCCACGGATCGCGCGCGCACAACAGTGACGCGGGGGCCGGCCAGCATATGTTGGCGCCGGCTTCGCTCGGATCGCACGAGTAGATGTTGTTACCCACCGCGGCAGGCGATGGGCCGGAGCATCCGCTGACGCTGACCGATGTGGTGGTCCGGTCGGCCACCCAATAGCCGTTGGCCGGTTCACCGTTGGCGGTGACGGCCGCGACGGTTATCACGTCCGTTACCTCCGGGCCTGCGCTGGCATACCCTGCCGTCTGCAGCTCAACAACTGCGACGAATGACAACACAGCACAGACTCGCAACCAGCCAGGAATGGATCCGTACATCATCCAGAGCCCCTTTGGTGACCTGATACCAGCGTGGCCGATCGGCGTTGCCGACGGAGGTGAATCGCAGGATCGACTGCGTACGGCCGTCAGCCCGACCTCGGCAATGCGGCAACACGCCGAAATTTACCCAGGTCCCTGGGTAAATTTGTATCCCTGCGTCGGGGGTCGCGATCAAAAGGGGTGAGGAAATGCATATTCCAACCATGGGCATTCGTCGTGGACTCGTCGGCGCATGTATCGGGGGAGCCGTCGGAACACTCGTGGCCACCACGATTGCGTTGCCGACAGCTGCCGCCCAGCCGGGATGCACCGCGGCGGGGCTGTCCAGCGCCATCGGCTCAGTGGGCGCGCAGACGGGCGACTACCTGGCCAGCCATCCAGGCGCAAACGACGCGGTCACCAACGCCGGTGGTTCACCAGACCCCGAGGGCGCGATTCGGACGTACTTCGTCGCCCATCCGCAGGAATGGGCCGACCTGCAACGCATCGCGCAGCCGTTGCGCGCATTGCGCCAACAGTGCAACGTGCAGGTTGCGCCCGCAGACATCGCGCGGCTCTTCGACGCGATGGCAAGCTGAGCAAGCGTGGCCGCCGGGTCGGTATCTCACCGACCCGTTTCTGAGCGCACAGCTTCTCCGGTGACCAGCTAGCAGTTCGCCGGCCCCGCTGCGCCCGCGCCGCGATCAGACCAGCTCGGGCACCCGTAGGTGGGCGAGCGTCAATTCGAAGTCGCGCTGGTCGAGAATCTCTGCGTTTGCTTGCTCACTGCCCATGGCTCTGATCCGGGACAGCGCCGGCTTGTTCTGCTCGAGCGCTTCGGCGTCGTCGAAAGTCGCGGCGGCCACGCCACGACCGGACGCTCGGTCGACGAGCAGGCTGGCACTGCAGAATCCCTCCAGTTCCTCGAGGGCGGGCAGAATGGTCATCTTGTAGAAATCGATGCCTCGGTCGAACTGGGCCGGGCTGGACTTGACCCAGGTGACCCGGGCACAGGCGGCCTGATTTGCGCGATGCTCGCGGTGCATGGCGGCGATCTCCCATTCCGCGACATGCGAGCTGCCACCGAAGAGTTCTGCAGCTCGGTCACGAATCGGCCGGACGGTCTCCGCGCTCGCGTGCATCGCTTCCTCGGATTCCCAGGAGCTGGTGGCGATGCAGCGGCAGGATTTCCGGTCGACCAACAAGGACAAGCCGATGCAGCCGTCGATGCGGTTGAGTGCGGGCATCACGCTGTCGCGTACGTGGGCAATGCCGAGGTCAAGGTTTGAGGGTTGTGCCTGAATTGTGCTGCTTCGTGCGTACATTATCTGCCTCCGTCGATGTGGGGCAGCGTCTCGACGGCGCCGCCGGACCAGTCCATCGTCCTACCACCGGTAAGGCATGGCAATGGGCGGCGGGAGCCAGTCCGATTTTGCTTCGCTGTTGATGAAAACCGCTGTGCGCCTGAAGAATTACCTAGCCCGGGTAAGGAATGTGTCAGCACGTCCGTCGAGCCGATGAGGTCGATGGACGACGGTGCCGGGTAGTCTGGGGCGGAAGCAGGCGTCCGAGCTGCCGCCGACGAAAACCACACTGCCACAAAGGAAATCGGCAGAGCCCGACAGCGTGAAGCAGATCCACTCGGCGAGCCGGCCGGCATCGCCGAATTCGCCGACCGGCGGCGGGAAGGCCCGCGCCTGGCCATCACGGCCCGACGCGCCAGGACCGAGCAGGCACGGACGGTGCGACCCGGCACCGCCGGGGCCGAACGGACGGCGGTCAGCAGTGCCGCGCTCGGAACAGCCGGATCGTGCCGCTGGAGTGAATTCTCTGTGATCGGCGGGTGAACATCTGCCCCGGGACGCCCTCGCGAAGAATCGTCAACAGCGCAGGTAACACCTGATTCGGTGGCACCGATAGAAGCCACGTATCGGCAATTTCGGCGTTTTCGACGAGATGCCGTCCGCAGCGAAGCAAAATATGCTCCTGCGCGGCGGCAGAGCGTCGGGGCAACGAAAGAATTGGAGTCAGCGGTTGAAGACGGTGCTCGGACTGGCACTGACGTCCACGGACGTCAGCTGGGCCCTGCTCGCCGGTGACCACGTGACCGACGACGCCGTCCTCGATGACGACGCGTTCGCCGTCGACGACGGCGACGAGCCGGCCGAACGAGCTATCGCTGCCGCGCGCGGCGCGCAGGCGATCGCGGCATCCAGCGGCCACGACGTGCGCTCGGTCGGCCTGACCTGCGACGACGACACCGCCACCGAGACCGACAAGCTGATCGCGGCGCTGACATCCGCAGGGTTCGACGATGTCCGCATCGTCCCCGCGGGCCTCATCACCGACGACGACCTGTCCGGTGCTCACGGCGCCGCGCGCGCTGTCGTGACCGGCGCCGTGGCCGCACACGTGACGACGCCGGAGGAGGCGCCGGGACGGCGCCGCACCGCGAAGTGGGTGTGGGTCGGCGGAGCCAGCGCAGCCGCCGTGGTGATCGGCGTGGTGGCCGCGGGCGCACTGTTCATGGTGGGCGATACCCAGCCCGCCGTCGACGCGGCCGCCCTGACCGCCGCCGGGTCCCCGGAAATCGTCACCGCCGCGGCTCCGCGGCTGACGCCGCCCACGATCGCCGTTCAAGCCCAGGACGTTCAGCCCGCCAGGAAGGTCGCTGCTCGAGCGGGCCGCCCGGAGGCTGAAGCGCCGGTCACCACCTGGACACCGCCAGTCGAAGAGGCGGCCAAACCGGTGACTCCGGCGGCTCACCCGGCCGTGGCCGCCGTTGCCGCACCGTCGACCCCGGCCACTCCGACCTCAGCGGCGCCCGCCGCCCCGCTCGCCGTCGAAACCGCACCTGCCGCGCACCTGCCCCAGAACCTGCCGGGGCCGATCGCCCCTGGCCCGGCCGAGGCCGTGGCTCCTGTGGCTCCCGCGCAGGCCGCACCCACAAGCACGGCCGCCCCGGCTACACCGACCCCGACTGTCACCCAGGCTTCGCCTGCGGCGGCAAGTCAGGTACCCACCGTGCAGGCACCGGCTCCGGCGCCTGCGCAGCAGCCACCGACCGCTCCGGTGAATCCGTTCGACATCTTCGCCAGCCTGCCGTAACGGCCACTAGCGCATCGTCGCGAGGTTGTTCCAGAAGTTCTTGAGGCTGTCGGTGCCACCGAACAGCGTGGTGAAGTTGGTGGAATCGACCAGCACGATGTCGCCCGCGCGGTCGGCGGCCGGTGGCATCCAGATCAGCGCGTTGAACTCGGTGTTGCCTGCCGCGGTGAAGGGATGCGGACGGTTCGGGTCGACGCGCTGACGTCCCAGTACCCGCAGGGCATCGCCTTCCGGCGCCGTGAGTTCGTAATGCGGCAGATGCGGGTGAAAGTTGAACGTGGTGACATTGGCCAGCAGGCCGGGTGAATCCAGGTCGTAGTTGCCGGACAGCGGGGCGATCTCGGTGGTACCCGGCACGACGGCCGGCCGCAGACCCCAGGTGTTGTGCACGGGTACACCCAAGGCCGTCATCAGCGACCGGGTGTACTGACCGAAGCGTTGTTGGCGGGGGACCAGGGGATCGCCATGGTGCAGGTATTCCATCTGGCGTTGATCGAAGTCGCCGGTGAACCCCACATCGTGGTGCGGTGCGAGCAGCAGGCAGGTGCCTTCGCGGCGTAGCCAATTCTGGATCGCCTCGATCTCCTCGGGAGCGGCTTCCTGCTCCGAGAGCAGGTGATCCAGGCCGAACACCATCAAGGTGTCGCAGTCGTCCAGGATGCCTTCGTCGATGGGCAGTTTGTACCCGGCTTGGTCGATGCGCTGGAACACCGCCACCGGGTGCCCGGTGACCGATCCGGCCAGCTCCTGGAACGCCAGCGTGGATCGGTGGAACAGTTCCAGCGTGCCCGCGATGCCCTGGAGGAACTGCGCGGCGTCATACTCCTGCGTCTCGTAGGCCGGCCACAGCACGTTGCGTACCTCGGTCATGGTGGAGAACCGGTTGTACATCTCGGCCGGATCCCGTTGGGCTTCCCACGGATAGCTCCACGTCCAGTAGATGCTGATCCGCCTGTGTCCGTTGTGGTTGCGGGGTAGATGCAGCTGGTTGTAGGTGCGCGCGGCGGTCATGACGACTCCTGGAGTGAAGCGAGGTAGTGCAGGGCTGAGATACCGGGCAGGAAGAAGTACGCGCCGCCGGTGAGGGTGGTGAATGCGGGAAGTCCCTTGTGTACCTTGCGGATCGGGCGTTTGGGCACGGTGAAGTCGAGGGTGTTGTCCTGGGTGCCGATGATGGGGTCGTGCTCATTGCCGAGTTCGTGGAACGTCTTGTCGTTGATCCAGACGTTCTGGGCGAACTCGAACTGGCGCACCAGGTTTGCGCAGATGATGAACGCCGCGATGCCGCGGTCGACACCGTCGTCGGGTGCGCCGTCGGGGAGTGCGGGCCCATAGGTCGCGCCGCGGCGGATCATCCGGCGCCGGTTCATGTTGTGCGCGGTGTCGCGCGGATTGAGCCTGCGGGCGTGTGAGCCCAGTGGGCAGGCGTACCCGAACGGGTCCATCTCCTTGTAGTTGAAGTCGTTGTTGCGCATGGGGTCTGCGCCCAATTCGGGATCATCGTGGGTGGGGGCGAGCACCAGTGGGGCGCCGCTGCGCCAGCGGCCCATGAACTTCGCCGCCAGCAGCTCCTGCTCGTCGGCGGTGTCGGCGTGGTCCCGCAGATAGTCGCGAAATCTTCCGACGTGTTCTTGCAGGCGCCGGTAGGCCAGGTAACTGCCGTTGCGGGACAACAGCTCCGGTCGGGGTAGCGCCGGTCCCGGTCCGTCTTCGTCGGGGTAGCCCAGGATGAATTCCCCGGGTTCCAACGGGTCCCCGGATCCCGGGGTCGGTTCTTCGCCGGAGCCCTTCATGACCGGTTGGGAGAGCCGGTCACGGAACCCGAAATGGTCGTGCGCGTAGTTGAACGGGGGTGTGGCGTTGAGGTCGAGATACGACAGGCTGCGCACGCCGTCGGTGCGGGCGAGCAGCTTGTCGTGTTCGGCGATCGATTTCTTGCACTGTTCGTCGGTGCGGGAGAACAGGATCGCGATGGCATGCAGATCCGCACCGGCCAGGCCGCCGACCCAGTGTTCGGGCGCGTTGGCACCGGTATCGCCCAGAATGTCGGCGCGGGCGGCCATCCCCTCGCGGAACGCATCGGGGAAGCTGGCCAGCGCGTCCTCGGGCACACCGAGCGCCCGCAGGCCGGTCCAGGTGAATGCCAGGGTGACCCAGCGGTCCGAGGAGTCCATGGTGGCCGCCACGTCCGCTGCCGACTGAACCTTGTCCAGCAGCTCCGACAGCCAAGCCCGCCCGCCCTCCGGAGTGTCGAAGGTCAGGAACTCGTAGCGGCCGGTGATCGCAGGGGTGCGGGTTAGCAGGATGTGCTGAATATCGTCGAGCTCGAGAGCCTCGGTTGCGGCGTCTGTCACTGCTGTTGTGCTCCCTTGGACCAGGCCCAGGCCGCGACGCGCCAACCCCCGGGCAGCCGGCGCAGAGCCACGGTGAACGTCGAGCCCGTCTGGGTTACCCGGGTGCCGTTGAGGTCGAACGTCATGCCGGCGGGCACCACCACATACGCGCTGTCGCCGGTGGTGGTGTTGTGCGTGGGCTCGCCAATGGTGACGTGGTACCCCGACGCGCCCACATGCGCGCCTTCGGTCAGTACATCTCGGTACCAGTCCGCCGCCGCCGTCGGGCCCAGCCACAGATGGGGCGCCATACCGTCGAGGATCGAACCGTCGGGTGCGAATTCCGCCGACATCGCGGCGGGATCGCCAGCATTGAACGCGTCCAGATACGCCTGGACGGCGCCAAGTGGCGTATCGCTCATTGCATCTGGTCGAGCATGTCGGAGAAGGCCGCCTTGAGCCGCAGTGCCTTCTTGATCTCGTCGGCGGTGACGTACGGGTACTCGCCGTACTCCAGGAAGCTCGGGACCTGATGCTCGCGAACGAATTTCACGAATGCCGCAGGGTTTTCCTTCCAGTCCTCGGGGAAACCCTCCAGGTTGGTGAATACCGTCGTGATACCGGTGGCACTGAACAGGGCGACGGCATCCTCGGTGTATTTGTCGAAGTCGGTGTCGAAGATGCCCTGGTACTGAAAATGCAATCCCGAGCCCACATCGAATAATTGCCATCGCAAATAGTGCAGCCGCAACGGGGCCAGGACATCCGGGCTGCCTGCAACGGCTTCCTCGATCTGTTTACCGTAGGCGCGGACGGCCTCCTCGCGTCCCTCCTTGACCTTGGCGATGATGGAAAACCCGTAGCAGGCAGGTGTTTTCGGGTAGAGCGGCCCGTAGCGGCCGCGTTCGAGCTCGAAGTACCCCTCTTTGGGAATGGCCATGGCGGCCGGCTTGCGCCAGTCTTGTTCTTTACCGGTCATATTCGATCTCCTGCTGTCGCGATGGTGCCGGAACGATTACGCCCAACAGTGGCCGCGCCATCGATTATCGCGATCGTCAAATTAACGTGCGCAGCATTGCGCAAAACGCATCAAAAACAGTTGGACATCGCGTATTGTCAGGCAGTGTCGGGGCCGTTCGAGGGGTTGGCCGCGTCGTCCATGTGAGCGCACGCGCGCGGCGGGATGAGGCGCTGATGACCATCGTTGCAGCCTTACGGCGACGGACGATCGTGATTCTGGCGGCCCTGCTTTCGTTCGCCGCGCCGGGCCTCGCTGGCACTGTCAATTCGCCACTGGCACAGGCATATTCGAACGCCCCGAGTGAAATCCTGGTGGTGCCGTCCGCGGCGATGGCCCGCGACGTCCGTGTTCAGTTTCTCGACGGTGGACCGGGCTCTCACGCGCTGTACCTCCTGGACAGCATGGAGGCCGGTGATGACCGCAACGGCTGGGACATCAACACCGCGGCGTTCGACTGGTACCAGGGCACGGGGATATCGGTGGTCATGCCCGTCGGCGGCAAGTCGAGTTTCTACAGCGACTGGTATGCCCCGGCGGTGGGTAACAGCGGCACCTACACCTACAAGTGGGAGACGTTCCTCACCCAGGAGCTGCCGGCCTGGCTGAGTGCCAACCGCAATGTCGCATCGTCGGGCAACGCCGTGGTCGGTCTGTCGATGGGCGGCTCGTCGGCCCTGGTGCTGGCTGCCTATCACCCGCAGCAATTCGTCTACGCCGGTTCGCTGTCGGGCTTTTTGAACCTGTCGGCGGCCGACTGGCCGGCCAAGGTGCGTATCGCCATGATGTGGAACGGTGGATTCAATCCGGATGCCATGTGGGGGCCGCCCGGTGATCCTGCCTGGGCCCGTAACGACCCCACGGTCAACGTCGGACGACTCGTCGCGAACAACACCCGCATCTGGATCTACTGCGGCAACGGCACCGCGCGCGACCCGTCGCTGGCCAGCCCGGACGCGCCCATCGGAGGGCTGGGTTTTCTCGAGGGTTTCGCGATCGACTCCAACCACGCGTTCACCGACGCCTACATCGCCGCCGGCGGGCACAATGGTGTGTTCAATTTTCCCGACGGCATCCACAGCTGGGGTTACTGGGGCCAGGAATTGCAGCGGATGAAACCCGATCTGCTCAACACGTTGGGGGCGGCGTCTCTGCGTTGATGTTGTCGCGTCCCAACGCCGACCGCGCGTAGGCGCGTACCTGGGCCTTGGCGACCTTGCCATTGCCGGTCAGCGGCAGCTCCTCGACCAAGAGCACCGCACGAGGCCGCTTGAAACCCGCGATGGCCGAACGGACGTGAGCGACGAGGTCGGCCTCGGTCGGCTGTCTACCGGCCACGGGGACCACGACCGCACAGACGGCCTCGCCCCAATAGTCGTCGGGCACCCCGACCACGGCCACCATGTCGACGTCGGGGTGCAGCGAGAGCACGTCCTCCACCTCGCGTGAGGACACGTTCTCCCCGCCGGTGACGATGATGTCCTTGAGCCGGTCGACCACGTACAGCCGGCCGTCACGATCCATCCGTCCGACGTCGCCCGTGGCCAGCCAGCCGCCGGAGACGCCGATACCGTCCGGCCAGTACCCGGGCGCGACCTGAGCGCCGCGGATCACGATCTCGCCGACCCCGGTCGGCGGCAGCCGATGTCCCGCAGGATCGACGATGGCCACCTCGACCTCGCGGTGCGGGTAGCCGGCACTGGCCAGGAGGTCGGCGTCACCCGCAGCACCGGCGCGGTGCTCGGCGGGCCCGAGAAACGTGACGTTGCCGCCGGTTTCGGTCATGCCATAGCCCTGATGAAAGTCCACGCCCATGGTGTCGATGGCACGGCGCAGCAGATCCAGCGGCATGGCGGCCGAGCCGTAGGCCACCGAGCGCAGTGTCGGAAGCGACCGCCCCGAGCGCTCAAGGTAACCCAGCAGCGCATGCAGCATGGTCGGGGCGAGCGAACACGACCGCACCTGGTGCCTGGTGACCATGTCGGCGAACGTCTCCGGGCGGAACTGGGCGGTGAGCACCACCGTCGACCCGGTCGAATGGTTCACGAGCAAGTTGTAGCCCGCGATGTGGCACATGGGGAAGGGCAGCAGATAGACCCCGCCGGGTTCAACCGAGCGGCCCTCGACCGTGCCGCGCACCGCCGCGAGCAGGGAACGGTGGCTGTGGACAACGCCTTTCGGCACGCCGGTGGAACCGCTGGTGAACAGCAACCAGGCCGGGTCTTCAGGCTGGGCCACGTCGATGAAGTGCGGGTCACCGCTGAGGGCGGTCTGCCAGTCGGCCGAGTCGAAGGCGACGACGTGCTGGGCGCTCGCGGCGGGTAGCGCGGACAGATAACGCGCGTCGCCGAACAGCACGGTCGGCCGCGTGGCGGCGAGTTGAGCAGCCTGCTCTGCGGGAGCGAGTCGCTGGTTGATCAACGTGAGCACCCGCCCGCTGCGCGGCACCCCGTAATACAGTGCGGCATAACCCGTGCTGTTGTCGGCGACGACGGCAATGCGGTCGCCGGGGATGGTCCGGTGGGTGATCCAGGCTGCGACACAACGGGTTTGACGTTCCAGTTCGGCGAACGTGATGGTCGTTCCGTCATCGCCGATCAGCGCGGGCTCCTCTGGTGCGGTCGCCTGCGAGATCAGCTCGTGCAGTACCGTAGTTCGCAGAGATGGTTCAGGCGTCAACCGAATTGTTCTGTGTAGCAACGGTTTTGGCCCAGCGGTAGTCGGCCTTGCCGGCGGGGGAGCGGACTATCTGCGGTGACCGGACGAACGCTTTGGGGATCTTGTACCGCGCGATCGACCGCTCACAGACGGCGGCCAGTTCGGCGTCGGTGGCCGTGGCGCCCTCGGCGAACTGCACGACGGCCACCACCTCGTTGCCCCAGCGTTCGGATGGACGGCCGACCACCACCACGTCGTAGACGGCGGGGTGCGCCGCAACGGCCCGTTCGACCTCTTCGGCGAAGATCTTCTCCCCGCCCGAATTGATGGTGACCGAGTCGCGGCCCAGCAGCTGAATCCGTCCGTCGGCCAAGACGTTTGCCCGGTCGCCGGGTACCGACCAGCGCACGCCTGCGACAGTCGGGAAGGTGCGCGCCGTCTTCTGGGCATCGCCCAGATAGCCCAGCGGGATCAGGTCGCGCCGGGCCAGCCAGCCGCCGCCCTCGCCGGGGCCGAGCACCCGGGACAAATCCTCGGCGATCACCGCGGTGTCGGACTGCGGATTGAACGTCGCCACCTCGGTATCGGCGCCCGCGGTCGCATAGGTGCTCATCTGCGCGCCGGACTCGGACGCACCCACCGCATCGAGAAGCATGAGGTGCGGCAGTGCGGTCAGGATGCGCTCCCGGACCGTCGGTGACAGCGGCGCGCCGCCGTTGGTGATCGTCATCAGGCCGGTGAGGTCGTAGTCGCCGCTCTCGATCTCGTCCACCAACGGCCGCGCGATGGCGTCGCCGACCACCGGAATGCCCAGCACCCGTTCGCGTTCCGCAAGCCGCAGCACGGCATCCGGACGCAGTCGCACGACGTCGTCGGGGATCACGAGCCGTCCGCCCATCGTGACGGTGTTGTACGCCGCCCATTGCGCGGCACCGTGCATGAACGGCGGAATCATCAGCAGCGACATCCCGCCGGCCGCGGTCCGGGCGCGCTCCGCGAGCTCCTCGTACGAGGCGATACAGGTGTCGCTGCCGAACGGCCGGCCACCCATGGACGACAGGAAGATGTCGTGCTGACGCCACAGCACGCCCTTGGGCATGCCCGTGGTACCGCCGGTATAGAGGATGTACAGGTCCTCGCCCGAGGGCTCGGGCATCCCGGCAGCAGGCGGCGGTGTGGTCAGTGCCGTCTCGTAATCGACAGCGCCCGGCAGCAGCGCGTTGCCGGAGTCGTCGGCCACCTGGATGAGTACCCGCAGGTTCGGCAGCCGGTCGCGGATCGCCGCGACGCGCGGCGCGAACTCGGCGTTGTAGATGAGCGCCGCGGCGTTCGAGTCGGTGAGCAGGTAGAGCAGCTCTTCCTCGACGTAGCGGTAGCTGACGTTGAACGGGGCCACCCGGGCCCGGTAGCCGCCGATCATCGACTCGAGATACTCGTTGCCGTTGCGCAGATAGATCCCGAGGTGATCCTGGCCCGACTCGTGACCCGCCAGGGCCTCGCGTTCGGTGTGCACGCCCAGGCCGGCCGTGACCAGGTGGTGCGCGAAGCCGTCGACGCGCGCATCGAACTCGGCGTAGGTCAACCGGCGGTCCCGCCACACCAGGAAGGTCTGGTCGGGGATGGCCCGGGCTACCGACGAAAAGACCGTCGACAGATTGAACAACACGTCACCGCTCATGGCACTCCTGTGTGCGCGAACTGGAAGGCCTCACGACCATACATCGATCACATCAGTGTATGGCCGAGTGGTCCGGGTCACGCGTGCAGACAGGATCACCTGCCCATGATCACTGCGGGAAGAAGCCGTCCCCGGTCAGCACGCCCGGCTGCCAGCCCTGCGCTCCGAGGCACAAGAGCGGTCGGCCGTCGGGGGCTTGCGCCGCGGTCTGCGGGCCCGGGCACGGCGAACCGATCTGTTGAACACCCTGCAGCGGGTAGGCGTAGGTCCAGAAACCCGTGTCGACCGGCGGCCACTGATTGGGAATCCACCGGCACTGCATGGCCTCGCCGCCGGGGCCCCGACCGAAGACGTTGGTCTCCCAGCTGAAGCACGGCGCCCCGTTGTACGCCTCGTAGCTCATCCCGGGCACATCGGTGGCGTAGTGGCCCGGCTGATCGAAATACATGTTGGTGTTGTCGGCCGCTGCCCCCGGTGCGGCTGCCACAGCGGCCGCGGCGACTGCCGCGGTGACCAAAAGTTCGCGAATCATGTCCCACCCTCAGGTTCACCGGCCCACCGGCCGGGCTCGTCGGCCCTGGGGCAGCAGCCTAGTCGGTGGCGCAGCGGCCCGGTCACCTTTTGCTGCGAGTCAGTCCTCGGTGTCGGCGTCGAGCACGCTGACCGCGATGCCGTACGGCAGGAAACGGACCCGCCGGGTCGGATCGGTGTTGGTCTTGTTGGCGCGCAACGCGTCGAGCTCCGTGGGAAATACCTGTTCGATGTGCGCGCCGCCGTCACTGTCCACGGTGTAGATCGCCCACACGCCGTCACCGGCCTCGCCCGTCGTCTCCGGATCGGTCCGGGGCCGCGTGAACCGGCCGAGTTCATCGACCAGCCCGCTCCAGCCCGGCCTGCCGCTCCCGAGAAGCTTGCCGATGCCGTCCAATGCCTCGCGCGCGGCGCGGTCGAAATCCTCGGGATCGAATCCGAATGGTCCGTTGCCGCTCATCACGTCCTCCTCAGCCAACCTGGCGTCAAACACCAGTGTGCGCGCATCCGGTGAACGCCAGGATGGTAAACGAACCATATGGCTTCCACACCCGCTGATCGACTCGCCGCCGCCCGCCGATCTCTGCAGGCGGCGGGCGCGCGCGACCGTGAGAGCTGGGTCGGATTGTTCGCTGAAGGCGGACACGTCGAGGATCCTGTCGGCTCGCGGCCACACCGCGGTGCGGGGCAGATCGGGCGGTTCTACGACACGTTCATCGGGCCGCGGCAGATCACCTTTCACCCCGGCGTCGACATCGTCGCCGACGCCACGGTGATCCGCGACCTCGAATTGGAGGTGGCCATGGGGGCGGTGACGATGCGCATCCCGGCCTATCTGCGTTACCTGCTGACACCGGAGCTGCGGATCGCCGAGCTGCAGGCGTACTGGGAGCTACCCGCGATGGTGGTTGAGTTCCTGCGGGCCGGTCTCGCGGCGGTGCCTGCGGGCCTGCAGCTGTCCCGGGCCCTGCTGCGCAATCAAGGCCCGGCCGGCGCCATCGGGTTTGCCGAAGGGTTCCGAGGTGCGGGCAGACCCGGAAAGCGGCTGTTCACCGGACTGCTCGACGAACTGTGCGCGGGCAACGAGGTCGCCGTCCGCCGCAGGCTCGCCCGCAACACCACCGTGCATGCCGGGGAGAGCGGCCCGCTCGCGGTATCGCAGCTGATCGAGCTGTGTGCGGGCGCACAGTGGGACAAGCTCGTCGCGTCGGGCTACAGCCTGGCAGTGGGCCTGCGCAGCGAGCGCGGCCGAGCGGTGCTGATCGCGGATCTGACGCCGAAACCACTCACCGTCAGCCGGTTACGGTACTTCGCTGCGTGAGCCGAAACGGCACACCTGTTTCGGCCCGGTTGTACCGCCGCGGCAGGCGGACGTGAGACCGTATCAGGACCATGGCTGACCACGACTACATCACCTACGAGGAATTCGGTCGCAGATTCTTCGAGATTGCCGTCTCCGAGGACCGCGTCGGTGACGCGATCGGAGCGATCGCAGGCGACGAATTCGAGATGGGCCCGATCGGCCAGGGACCGGGCAAGATCGCCAAGGTCTCCGCGCGCGTGAAGATCCAGAAGCCGCGAGTGACCCGCAATGTGGGCGAGACCATCACGTTCTCCATCCGGATACCGCTGGAGATCGACATGGTGATCGACCTGCGGATCGACCGCCCCCAGTTCATGGTTTTCGGCGAGATCGCGCTGCGCGCCACCGCATTGGCGGCCGAACCGTTGCTGCTGATCCTCGACGTCAAGAAGCCGCGGCCGTCGGACATCTCCATCCACGTCACCTCGAAATCGCTGCGCGCCGAGGTCTTGCGCATCATGGCCGGGGTGGATGCCGAGATCAAACGGTTCATCGCCGCCCACGTGGCCGGCGAGATCGACAGTCCTGGATCGGAGAAGGCCAAGGTCATCGACATCGGCACGGAAATCCAGTCCGCGTGGAAAGGCGTCTGAGCGCCGTCCTACGCGCTCAGGCTCATCAGTGTCGGACGACGCGGGCCGCGTCCATTCCCGGCGGATCGGCCCCGCAGGTGCCGCCAGATCCACGGCATCAGCATGTTCTGGGTCCACAGCGCCTGCGAATAGAGCCTGGCCCGCAGTGACTGGGGGAGTACCGGACCGCTCGCATGGGCCCAATCATGGTTGCTGCCGGGCAATTCCAGGGCCTCGGCCGCCGCGGCCGCAAACAGTTCATGGCCCAGCGCCGAGCCGTGTACCCGGTCGGGGCTCCATGTCTGGGGTTCGCGCATCGACGGCGCCGAGTAGAGGTCTACCAGCCGGAACCCGTAGTGCTCGGCGGCGCCGACGATCGCGGCGTTGATATGGACGACCCGCTTTCCCAGCAGGCGACCCACCGGCAGGATCTGGGTGATGTCGGGAAACGTCGTGGTGACCACCGTGGCACCGGTGTCGGCCAACCGCGCATAGATCTGGTCCAGATCGTCGAGCGCCCGGTGGAACGCGCGCCCGGGCCGCGTCACGTCGTTCATCCCGATGCACACCGTGACCAGATCGGGACGCATCGACAACGCCTGTGGCAGTTGGCCGGTGAGCACGTCGCCGATGCGATGCCCGCGCACCGCGAGGTTCGCATACTCCAGACCCGGATAGAGCCCGTCGATCTGGACCGCCAGGCGGTCGGCAAATCCCAGCAGGCCGGAGTCGTCGTCGCCGTCCCACAGGCCTTCGGTCTGACTGTCGCCGAGTGCGACAAAGCGGGTGAAGCCTCGCACTCTGGCGACTCTAGCGCCGTCATGACCTGTGGCAACTCACGGGCACGCCGTCGCACACAACGAAGGGGCGCCCCAAACGGGCGCCCCTTCTTGATGTTTCGTGCTGTTCGGACTTACTTCACGTCCACGTAAACCGTCTTGCCGGTGACGGTGGTCTGCAGATCGCCACCCGGGTTGCGGTGATCGGTCTGTGAGAACGTCTGTCCCGGTCGGACCGCGACGACGGTGGCCTGGTCCAACGGCGCCGAGCCGGTGCGGTTGACGATGACGTTGTATCCCTGCGCCTGCAGCTCGGAGATCGTCTGCTGGGCGTTCCCGGGTCCGCTGGGCGCGGCCTGGGCCGCCCCGGCGAGTCCGATGACCGCTGCTGCGGTTGCGCCGACAAATGCGCTAGCAAATGCGAATTTCTTCATCTTCTGTGCCTTCTTTCGTTCTTCAGTTATCCGTCGAGCGGGCGACGGCCCCCGTGCCGGCCGCGCTTTCGGCGCAACGCATCACTAGTTACCGAGTTGGTTACATCGGCTTAAACCGCCTGCTCAGCCGTTTAATTCCAAGCGAGGAGAAATCTTGTCCGCGGCGTTGGCGGAGGTGTTGCCTGCATCACCGACCGGCTGGTTTTCCACGGCGGTGCCAGACCTGAGGCGTGACCGGAGACACATTCCGTCAGCAAAGTGATGACGGCAACGCTCAGCGCAGCAGGCGGGTGGGGTTCAGCGTGAGCTGGCCGAGAATGTCCTCGGGCCGCGCGCGGGCGACGGGCATCCGCCATTGCGGCAGCGTCCCCTGTAGGCACAGCAGATGCGGTGCGAAACCGATGCCCGTCAGCTCCAGACCGTGGGGCAACTCGGGCAACTGCACGGGGTAGGACGGAACCCGCGAAGGCAACGTCCAGCGCCGACGGCCGAGCGTCACTGCGCTGGGCGTGAGCCACAGCGTCGAGCCGTCCAGCCGCGTCTCGACCTCCAGATGCCCCAGGCCGGGCCTGCGGTTCAGCCGGATCCGGGCGACGCCGTCGGGCCCCACCTGGGCGCGGTACCGCGGAGCTGCCCAGGCGAACAGATCGTCGAGCACGGGAGCGGGCACCTCCACCGTCAACTCGACCGGCGCCGCCACCAACTCGGGCTGCGTGGACGCGGTGACGTGCACGTTGCGCAAGACTGCGGTGGCCCGCTCGAAAGAAGCATCGCCCCAACGGATGTCACGGGCAGCCAGACGGACATTGCCGATCTGGCCCGCGGACAGCGCGCGCAGGTCCAGCCGTGAGTCGAACTCCGTCACGGTCAGGGTGAGCTCGCGATCGTCGAGTCGCACGCCGACCCGGCGCCCCACCACCAGGCGGCGCGCCGTCAGGAACAACGTCCGGTAGGCCGCGGACGCGCTTCCGGTGACCGGCGTCACGGCGGCCACCGACCACAGCGACGTCAGCAGGTCCAGTGGCCGCAGCGGATCCCACCGCCGGGCCGATCCGGAACGTGTCATCTCTCCAGCATCCGTCATGGCGTCGCGTCGCGGCCGCGCGGCCCCGTAGGCTGCAGCCAATGCCGAGACTGAGCGCCGGATTGCTGCTGTACCGCGTCACCGGCGGCGCCGTTGAAGTCCTCCTCGTCCATCCCGGCGGGCCCTTCTGGGCCCGCAAGGACGACGGAGCCTGGTCGGTGCCCAAGGGCGAGTACACCGACGGTGAGGATCCGTGGGCGGTCGCCCGACGGGAGTTCACCGAGGAGCTGGGCGCAGCGGCCCCCGACGGACCCCGGGTCGACCTGATCGCGGTGCGGCAGGCGGGCGGCAAGGTGGTCACGGTGTTCGCGGTGCGCGGCGACTTCGACGCGACGGCGGTTCACAGCAACACCTTCACGATGGAATGGCCGAAGGGTTCCGGGAAGATCAGGGAGTTTCCCGAGGTCGATCGGGCCGCCTGGTTTCCGGTGGCCGCCGCCCGGGAGAAGCTGCTGGCCGGCCAGCGCCCCCTGCTGGATCAGTTGATGGCCGCCCCGGACTTGGCGGGGTGCCACGAAGGCGACGCAACGGCCGAGTCTCGATAGCGTTGATGGTCAACGCCCGGCCGTGGATGCGCCAGCCAACCGGGGTGCGCAGATACTCGTCGTCGTAGCGCAGATGCCACACCAGATCGGTCGGGTGCTCCGGGCCGAAGGACCAGTGATGGGCCACTGCCGTGATCCTGCCCAGTGCGTAATCGGCCTCCGGCCCGGCGGCGTACACCTCACCGACGATGTCGTGCTGGGTGCGGGCCACCTCGGTCAATGACGACAGGGCCGACAACACGCCGTCGCGGCCGTGCCAGTGGCGTACCGGCTGCAGTTCGCGGGGCGGATCGGGAAGGCGCAATTCTGCTGTCTCGGTGAACAATTCGGCCACATCGCGGAATCGTCGGTCGTCCACCGCGGCGGCGTACAGGTGCACCAGGTCGGCCAGGGCCAGCCGGTCGGCGACGGCGAGGCTCATCGCGCACCGTTGCCGCGGCGAATCGACATCCAGCATTCCAGCCGCGACTTGCCGGTCTGCTGCATGCACACCCGGACCGGAGACTCGTCGGTGGTCGGCAGTTGGGTCTCGGTGGGGTCGACGGTCACCGTCGGGCTCGCAATGTCGTCCGGGGTGAGCGACCAGATCGTGGCGCCGCTGCTCAGCAGCGTCGAGCAGTACGCCGTGGTGCCGTCGGCCGTGGTACCCGTGGTGCCCTTGGGCTCGCAGTTGGCGCCGACCACGACCGCGGCCGGCGCTGTCGTCGTGACCGTCATCGTGTCGGTGGGTGCCGGTGGTGGTGGCAGCGCCGGAGATGGCGCGACGGTAGTGGTGGTCGGCGTCGTGATCTTCGCCGTCGGGCGCTCGTCGGCGCGCCGGAACTCCACTGCCGCGACGACAATCGCCGCGATCAACAACACCGCGAGCACCGCGGGAACGAGCACCGCGGGGCGTAGCAGCCGCCGGCGCGGCACGGTGGCGACGGGCGCAAGCCGCGTGTCGTCGGCATCACCGGTGTCGAGTTGATGCCGCAAGGCTCTGGCGAAGTCCGCGCAGCGCTCGAACCGGTCCTTCGGATCCTTGGCCATGGCCTTGGCCAGCACGGGATCGAGCGCCGCGAGATGGGGGTGGCTGGCGGCCAGCGCCGGGGGTGACGACGACAGATGCGCACTGATCACCACGGCGGGATTCGAGTTCTCGAACGGCGGCGTTCCGGTGAGGAGGTGAAACGCGGTGGCCGCCAACGCGTATTGGTCAGCACGCCCGTCGAGGTCCCGGCCCAGCAGCTGCTCCGGGGCGGCGTAGGCCACGGTGCCCACGGTCATGTTGGTGGCGGTGAGCCCGCTGGCTTGACTGGCGTAACGGGCGATACCGAAGTCCGCCAACAAGATTCGCCGATCATCGGAATCCGGTTGGGCGAGCAGGATGTTGGCCGGCTTGACGTCGCGGTGCAGCAGATCGCGCTGATGGGCGTAGTCAAGTGCCTCGGCCACCGCCGAGATGATCTCGCACACCTGGTCTTTCGGCATTCCGGCCGGATGCCGCTCCCGCAGTGCCTTGCCGGCGTCGGTGCCGTCGACGTAGTCCATCGAAATCCAGAGCTGCCCCTGGTTCTCGCCGCGGTCGTGGATCGCCACGATGTGCGGGTGCCACAGCGACGCGGCGATGTCGGCTTCCCGGTTGAATCGTTCGCGGTACTCACGGTCGGCGGAGACCGCCGTCGGCAACACTTTCAGCGCATCCCGGCGGGGCAGCCGCGGATGCTGCGCGAGGTACACCTCACCCATCCCGCCGGACCCCAGCGGCCGGACGATCGTGTATCCCGCGAAAGTCGCACCAGGGGCCAGCGGCATGCGCGGAATAGTACCGTCGCGCGCTACAGATCCAGCGTCAGACGCTCACCCTCGTCGGCCCGGGACACGCAGGTCAGCAGGTAGCCCGCAGCCCGTTCCGGATCGGTCAGCAGGGTGTCGCGATGCTGCACCGCACCGTCGAGCACCCGGACCCGGCAGGTGCCGCAGAATCCCTGCTGACAGGAATACGGCGCGGTCACCCCGGTGCGTCGCAGGGCGGCCAGCAGCGTTTCGTCGGCGGCCACCGTCACGTCGGCGCCCGACGAGGCGATCGACACCGAGAATTCGGCGCCGTCGACCACCGGTGGCGCGGCGAACCGCTCGAAATGCAGCTCGACGTCATCGCGTCCGGCCAGTGCGGCGCGCACAGCAGTCAGCATCGGCGCAGGCCCGCACGCGTACACCGTGGTGCCGTCGGGACAGTCGCCCAGCAGCTCGGTCGCCGTCGGCAGACCGTGGGCGTCGTCGGTGCGGATCGTGATCCGGTCGCCGAACCGGGTCAGCTCGTCGAGGAACGGCAGGCTCTCGTGGTTGCGACCGGCGTAGATCATCGACCAGTCGATGCCAAGGCGCTGCGCGAGATCCAGCATCGGCAGGATCGGGGTGATGCCGATACCGCCGGCGATGAACCGGAACCGCTGGGTGGGGGAGCCGTAGCCCGGAACCGTGAGCGGGAAGGCGTTGCGCGGGCCGTGCGTGGTGAGCCGGGCGCCGACCTGCAGGCTGTCGTGCACCTCGATGGAACCGCCGCCGCCGTCCGGGATGCGCCGCACCGCGATGCGGTAGGTGCGGGCGGACGGATCCCCGCACAGGGAATACTGCCGCACCCGGCCGCTGGCCAGCAGCACGTCGATGTGGGCCCCCGGATGCCACGGCGGAAGCGCGGTGCCGTCGGCCGCGGCCAGCGTCAGGGCGATGACGTCCTGGTCGTGGGCGACGACCGCACGGTCGAGCACTGTCAGCTCGATGGTGCGGTCCAACTCCGGTGGAAGTGAGGGGCGCCGGAGGTACCGGGTCAGCCCCCACATGGTGGAGATGGCGACATCGGCCAGGCCCAGCATCGGATCGTGGCGGAACCGTCCGGACGCGCTCGGCGGGAGCCTGCGGTAACGATCGATCAACGGTGACATCAGCGGCATGGCAGCGGTCCTCTACAGATGCGCGGCCCGCGCCGCGGGTGAGCTGGCCAGGTAAGCGACGGCCTGAGCGGTCGACCCCATCTCCTCCGGGGAGAAGCCCGGCCGGCAGTACGCCAACGTGTTGGACCCGAACATCCGGGAGAACTTGGGCAGCAAGCCCAGCTTGGAGTCCTTCATGCGCAGCTTCTGCATCTGCCACCAACCCAGATCCAGCGTCGGATCCCGCTTGACCAGGTCCCAGCAGCCCCGCTGAAAGAACAGGTACACCGCGGTCGCCGCGATCGACATGGCCCGGACCCGGCTGAAGTAGCTGTCCTGGAAATAGACCGCCACGTCGTGGGCCACACTGCGGTGCTCGACCTCCTCGCTGCCGTGCCAGCGGAACAGGTCGGTCATGGTCGGATCGGCGTCGTAGTCCTCCCACGTGCAGTTCAGTACGAAATCGCCGAGTACCGCGGTGTAGTGCTCGATGGCAGCGATCAGCCACAACCGGTCGCACAGATCGTTGAGCCTGCGGCGCGGGTCGGTCGACGACGTCGGCGCCAGCAGGTTGGTGAACACGTGGTCGACCATGGTCAGCACCGGCTGGTAGTCCACACCGTGGGCGGTCAGGAAGTCGGTGAGTACCCGGTCGTGGGTTTCGGCGTGTGTCGCCTCCTGGCCGATGAATCCGCGCATGTCGTCGGCCAACTTGGGATCACGCACATACGGCAGGGCCTCGTTGAACGTCGCGACGAACCAGTGCTCGGCCATCGGCAGCACCACGTTGAACAGGTTCACCATGCTCGAGGCGACCGGGTGCTCCGGAATCCAATGCAGGGGGATGCCGGAGAGATCGAAGTGCACTTTACGAGCCTGGATCTGAACGGGACCAGGATCGATCTCGGTGGCGAATCGGTGCGGACGCAGCATCGCGGGCCTCCTCATAACTGGGACCCGTGCAGTCTACGAAATTAGGTGGGAACGCCGGTACCGGGCTCTCAGAGGTCGAGCCGCGCCGTCGCGCCGCCATTGTGAAACGTCTGCGATTTTTCGGCCCATTTTTCGCAGGCGATTCACAACCGCGGCGGCAGTAGCCGATTGCTCAGCCCGCAGGCGTCCCCGCACCCGGCGCACCGGGCACCGGAACAACCGGCGTCGGCGTCACCGTCGTCACACCGTTGGAGCCGACGTGCGGCGCACCCGGCGCACCGCCACCGGCGCTCTGGGTCTGCTGTTCCTGCTCCAGGGCAGCCTGGCTGCAGTCCAGCATCAGCAGCATGCGGCCCTGTGAGGTCACCTTCTGGGAGTCGACGAGGCACTGGGCCTGCGGCAGTGCGCTCCCGAACGAGCCGCCGAAGTAGGCCTTGACGCCCTGGCTCTTGAGAATCTGCAGCGCCTTCATGTAGGGCTCACCGACGACATTGATCGCCGACGCATTGGGCTGCGAGGTCGCGATGCCCGCGCCGAACAGGGCGATCGAGCCGGCAGCGACCACACCGCCACCGAGCACTACAAGCTGCATCTTCACGTCAAGTCTCCGAACGTCCGGGTGAGCTGCGAACATATCGCAGCTGTGACGATTGTGAAACCGTTGCACGGTCGCCGCGTGTTACATCGCCGGTTTCACCAAGGCCGCCATCGCGTCGCACAGGGCATTCGCCCGGGCATCGTCGAACACGTTCTCCACCAGTAGGCGCTGCCCGTCGGGGCCGCCGAGCGGCACCCGCCAGTTGGGATATTCGTCGGTGGTGCCCGGCTGGTTCTGGGTCCGCACCTCACCGACCGCGTCGGCCAGAGACAACGTCAGCAACTTCGACGGCGTCCGCCCGAGATAGCGGTACAGCGCCGTGACGACCTCGTCTGGGTTCGCATCCGGTGCGAGCAGGCCGACGCGACGCAGCTCGGCCAACCAGGCATCCTGCGCGGCCCGGTCCTCGGCCAGCTCGACCTCCACGGGGCGGGTGAGCAGACCCAGTTCCTGCCGCAGTCGCACATGCTCGCCGGCCAGGTATCCCGCCGTCGGGGGCAGATCGTGCGTGGTGACCGCGGACAGGCAGTATTCGCGCCAGCGTTCGGCGGGCAGCGGCGCGCCGCTGCCGTCGGCCTCGAACCACAGGATGGAGGTGCCGAACAGGCCGCGGTCGCGCAGATAGTCGCGGACCCACGGTTCGACGGTGCCGAGATCCTCGCCGACGATGACTGCCCCGGCGCGGTGCGCCTCCAGCGCGATGATGCCGATCATCGCGTCGTGGTGATAGCGCACGTAGGTGCCCTCGGTGGGGGCTGCGCCCTTCGGGATCCACCACAGCCGGAACATGCCGATGATGTGGTCGATGCGCAGCCCGCCCGCATGCCGCAGGGCCATCGCGACCAGGGCCCGGAACGGCTCGTAGGCCTGCGCGGCGAGCCGGTCCGGCCGCCACGGCGGCTGCGACCAGTCCTGGCCCAGCTGGTTGAACTCGTCGGGCGGCGCTCCCGCGGTCACGCCGAGCGCCAGCACGTCCTGCAGCGCCCACGCGTCGGCGCCGTCGGGATCGACGCCGACCGCCAGATCACCCAGGATTCCCAGCGCCATCCCGGCCTGCACCGCGGTGGCCTGCGCAGCGGTCAACTGGTCGTCGAGCTGCCACTGCAGCCAGCGGTAAAAATCGACCGCCTCGGGATTGGCCGCCGCGAACGCCGCGACGTCCGGACTGTGCGGATGCTGCAACTCCAGCGGCCAGTTGTGCCAGTCACTGCCGTGGATCTCGGTCAGCGCGCACCAGATCGCGAAATCATCGAGAGCGGTACCCTCCCGGGCCCGGTAGGCGCTGTACGCCAGCTCCCGCCCGGCAGAGCGCGGCACCCGGTACACCTGTTTGAGCGCGGCGGATTTGGCCGCCCACACCGTGTCCCGGTCGATCAGTTCGCGGCGCTGGGCCCGCTCGTGGACGGTCGTGCGCAATTTGCGGATGCGGCTGCGGTGGCGCGCGACCGCGTATTCGGGGATGGCCTCGACCCGCAGGTACAACGGGTTGACGAAGCGCCGGGAGGTCGGCAGGTACGGCGACGGTTCCATCGGCGCGATCGGGGCCGCTGCGTGCAGCGGGTTCACCAGGATGAAGTCGGCGTCGTGGGCCGCGGCCGACCATACCGCCAGATCGGTGAGATCGGTGAGATCGCCGACGCCCCAGGAGTTTTGCGATGCGACGCTGTACAGCTGGACCGACAGTCCCCAGCCCCGCCGGTCACCGAGCCGGGCCGGCAGCGTCAGGCTCGCCGGCGAGACCACGACAGGCGTCTCGGTGTGGAAGTCGCCGACGGCAAGGACCAGCCGGTGATAACCGAGCGGCAGCTCGGCGGGCAGCTCGAAGGTGGCCTCACCCACGAGGCGGTCACCGACATCGAACGGCGGCCGATTGTTCTCCAGCTGGCGCAGCCCGGTTCGTACGGTGCCGTCCTCGAGTCGCAGCGTGACCTCGACCGGGTCGCCGTGGGTGACGTGCACCCAGAACGCCGTCGGTTGCCCCGCGCGGGCGATGACGATGGGCGGCAGCGAACGCTGCCAGTAGTCGCGATCGTGGGAGGTCAGCGCCGCGGCCCGGTCACCTTCGGTGCCTGCCGCCACGCCGAGTGCTTCAAGCACCGCGATCAGCGTCGTTTCCGGCACCGTGGTGCGGTGTCCGGTCCAGTCGTCGTACTCGGTGGCGACGCCGTAGCGCTGAGCCAGTTCCACGAGGGTCTGGGGTAATCCCGTCATGCTGCCAATCTTGGTGCCCAGACCCCGATCGCGTCAGTCGACGTCGCGGATCAGCAGGTCGTCCCAGGTGTCGCGGCGGACGACGAGGCGGGCTTCGCCGTTGCGGGTGAACACCACCGGCACGCGGCGGGCCCCGTTGTACTGGTTGGACATCGTGTAGGTGTAGGCGCCCGTGACCGGGACCGCCACCAGATCGCCGACCTTGGGGTCCTGAAGTTCGACCCGGTCGATGAGCTGATCGCCGGACTCGCAGTGCCTGCCGACGAGACTGACCACCTCGCCAGCGCCGACCCGGTTGACGATCGTGGCCTCGAACCGTTGCCCGGTCAGCGATACGTCGAGGTTGTCGCCCATCCCGCCGTCGACCGCGACGTGGGTGACCACCGGGCCGCGCTTGACCGTGGTGACCCGGTACACCGTGCACGCGTTGCTGCCGACCATGCTGCGGCCGGGCTCGACGATGATCCGGCTGCCCTCGGGCAGCAGGGCGCGGGCCTGGGTCACCATCGCCTCGGCGTAGTCGTCGAGGTTGGGTGCGTGATCGTCGTAGGTATAGCGCACACCCAGCCCGCCGCCGAGGTCGTAGACCTCGAACGTGCCGAGTTTGGCGATGGGCTCCACGGCTGCGGCCAGTTGCTCGACGTTGAGCAACTGGGAGCCGACATGGGTGTGCACACCGTCGATCCGCAGCCGGGGGCTGGCGTCGATGCGGGCAATGGCCTCGCGGGCCGCGTCGGGCATCAAGCCGAACTTCGAACCGGCGTGCCCGGTGGCCTGCGAGGCGTGGGTCTCGGCCTGCACGCCGGGGATGACGCGCACCAGGCACCCTTGGACGTGGCCGGCAGGCACCAGGCGCTCGAGGCGATCGATGTCGTCGAAGTTGTCGACGACCACCAGGCCGACGCCGTGCTGGACGGCGAGCGTCAGCTCTTCGTCGGTCTTGGCGTTGCCGTGCAGCACGAGCCGGGCCGGGTCGGCGCCCGCCTTGACCGCAGTGACGATCTCCCCGCCGCCCGCGACATCGAGGTGCAGGCCCTCCTCGGCCATCACCCGTTGAACGGCCGTGCACGGGAAGGACTTCGACGCGAACGCCACGTCCGCGCGCGGCCAGCGGCTGCGGAATGCCCTGAGGTAGTCGCGCGCCCGCTGGCGCAGCGCCTCCTCGTCCACCACGATGGCCGGCGTGCCGAACTGCTCGGCGAGGTCGTCGAGCCGGCAGCCGCCGACCATCAGGGTGCCGTCGGTGTCGGGGCGGGTTCCGGGCGGGAACAGGCCGATCAGGTCTTGCGCGGTGTGGCTGATCAGGTCGGTGGACACCGCCTCAGCGTGCCACTCGGACTCCGCCGCGTGAGCGGGTTGGGCAAAGACGACGAAATCCGTAGTGGTGTTGCCGACTACCCTGATCTACTCTGTCTGTAACGATCCTTACAGACGGGTGGGTATGGACACTCCGGCCACGAGAAGGCAACAGCAAGGCGCGAATTCGCGCGAGCAGATTCTCGACGCCACCGAGCGTCTGATGGCGACGCGCGGCTACGCCGCGACCGCGATCAGCGACATCCGCAAGGAGTCCGGGCTGCCGGCCAGCTCGATCTACTGGCACTTCGGCTCCAAGGACGGCGTGCTCGCCGCCGTCATGCAACGGGGCATCGACCGCTTCTTCGCCGCGATCCCGCGCGAGGGCACCATCGACGAACAGCTCACGATCACCTCCGGGCTGCAGGCGCAGCACCCGGACTTCCTGCGGCTGTTCTACCTGCTGTCCATGGAACGCACCGACGACCCGGCGGTCGCCGCCGTGGTCCGCCGGGCGCGTGACACCGCGATCGCCCGGTTCGGCGCGGCAGTCCGGCACCAGTTGCCCGCAGGCCTCGACCCCGCCCGGGCCGAACGGGTGGTGGCCGAACTCACCGCATTCGCCGTCGCGCAGTCCGACGGCATCTTCTACGCCAGACACCTCGAACCCGACACCACCGACGTCGCCCTCATGTACCGCAGGCTGTGGCAGGCCGTGACGGCGCTCATCCCGATCCTGCTGGAGGAACCGTGACGACCACCAAGACCGCCGTCATCACCGGTGCCAACACCGGCCTTGGCTTCGAATGTGCCCGCGCGCTGTTGAATTCCGATCCCGGCTGGCATGTGTTGCTCGCGGTGCGGGACACCGGTCGGGGCGCGGCCGCCGCCGCGGCACTCGGGAATTCGGGGCGGACGACCGTCGCCGAACTCGACCTCGCCTCGCTGCGCTCCGTCAACGAATTCGCTTGCACTACAAAGCAACTCGACATGCCGCCGATCCGTGCCCTGGTGTGCAACGCCGGCGTGCAGGTGGTGTCGGGTTCGCACACCACACGCGACGGCTACGAGATGACCTTCGGCGTCAACCATCTCGGACATTTCGCAGTGGTTCGGCGGCTGCTCGACCAACTGGTCGCCCCGGCACGGATCGTCGTGGTCAGCAGCGGCACCCACGACCCGGACAGATACACGGGGATGCCGGCCCCGCGCTACACCTCTGCCGAACAGCTCTGCAGCCCGGAGGCGGGCGGGCAATCCTCGGAGGAGGGCCGCAGGCGCTACACCACATCGAAACTGTGCAACGTGCTGTTCAGTTACGAGCTGGATCGCCGGCTGGGCCACGGCGCCGCGGGCGTCACTGTCAACGCGTTCGATCCCGGCATGATGCCCGGCTCCGGGCTTGCACGCGACTACCCGCCTGCGCAACGGCTGGCGTGGCGCTTCGTGTTGCCCGTCTTGCGGGTGCTGCCCGGGGTCCGCAGTACCCGGCGGTCCGGCGCCGACCTCGCCGCGCTGGTCGCAGATCCTCGCTACGACGGCGTCACCGGCGCCTACTTCGACGGGACCCGCAGGGTCCGGTCGTCCCGCGATTCCTACGACGAATCCTTGGCCGCTGACCTGTGGCGCGTCAGCGATCGGCTGGTGTCTGCCGCCGGCTGACGGCCGGTATCGTCGCCGAAGTGGTTTCAGGCCAGCTTGATTCGACCGTCGTACAGCGGGCCCGGCTGGCTGTTGCGGCGCTGTTCCTGACCAACGGGGCGATCTTCGCCAATCTGGTGCCGCACTATCCGCAGATCAAGTCCGACCTGCAGTTGAGCAACGCGGCCTACGGTGCCGCCGTCGCCGCGTTCTCGGCCGGTGCACTGGTCGCAGGCCTGACCGCGGGCCTGCTGATCCGGCGCTACCGGTCGGCCAGGGTCGCGGTGGTCGCCACGATCGGGCTGGCCCTGCTCGTCGTCGTCGCCGCGATCACCGGCAGCGCCGTCGTGCTCACCGCGGCGCTGTTCTTGGCCGGGGCCTGCGACGCGATCACCGATGTGGCCCAGAACGCCCACGGCCTGCGGGTGCAGCGCACCTACGGCCGGTCCATCATCAACTCGTTTCACGCGGTGTGGGCCGTCGGCGCCATCCTCGGCGGGCTGACCGGCGCCGCGGTGATCGCCCTGGGGGTGCCGCGCAGTGCCCACCTCGGCGTGGTCGCGGTGCTGGTCTGCGCCGCGGTGCTGGCCGCGGACCGTTTCCTGCTCGCCGGGCCCGATCACGAGGACCATCCGGCCGCCCGGGCCCGGGGCACGACGCGGCCGCGCCGGACTGTCTATCTGACCCTGGCGGCGCTGGTGGTGATCGCCATCGCCGGAGCCACCGTCGAGGACTCCGGAAGCTCCTGGGCCACGCTGTATCTACGGGACACCCTGCACGCCCCCGCGGCCATCGCGACCTTCGGCTACATCGCGGTGGTCGGATTCATGTTCGTGGGCAGGCTGTTCGGCGATCGGCTGGTGGACCGGTTCGGCCAGCGTTCGGTGGTGCGCGCCGGCGGCCTGATCACCGCCGCGGGTATGGGCGCCGCGCTGGCGTACCCCAGTGTGCTCGGCACGGTCGGCGGGTTCGCCGCCGCAGGACTCGGCGTGGCCACCTTGATCCCGGCGGCCATGCACGGCGCCGACCAATTGCCCGGTCTACGGCCCGGCAGGGGCCTGACGGTGGTGACGTGGCTCATGCGGGTCGGCTTCTTCGGCGCGCCCCTGCTGGTCGGTTTCGTCGCCGACGCTGCCGGACTACGCGTCGGGCTGCTGGTCGTACCGGTGGCGGGCCTGCTGGTGACGGCACTGGCCGGGGCACTGGAGCGCACTCACGGATCGACCGACGCGATCAGTGCGCCACACCGGCCAGCTCGATCGTGAACACACCCGACACGATCAGCGCGATCCCGATCATCATCACCGGCGTCAGCGCCTCCTGGAACAGGAACCGGGCAGCGATCGCCACCAGCGCCACACCGCACGCGGTCCAGACGCCGTACGCGATGCCGACGGGAATGCCCAACGACAACGCGAACCACAGCAGCGTGAACGACACCACGTAGCCGAGCGTCACCGGCACGATCCAGGCTTTGCGCCGGAAACCGTCCGAGGCCCGCAGCGCCAGGGTCGCCAGCACTTCGCACAGGATCGCGCAGGCCAGCGCCATCCACATCATCGCGGCGCATCCTCCGCAGGGGATCCCAGCTCGACCAGCAGCACCCCGGCAATGATCAGGCCGATGCCCGCCGCGATCGGCCAGGTGAACGCATCACCGAACAGCACGGCGGCAAGCACCGCCGTCGAGGCAGTGCCCATGGCACCCCAGATGCCGTAAGCCACGCCCACGGCCATGCCCGCGCGCAGCACCAGGGTCAACAGGACGAACGCACCGAGGTAGCCGATGACCACGACGACCAGCCAGGCCGCATGGTCCTGGGAGGCGCGCAATGACAGGGTGGCCGCGACTTCGGTGGCGATCGCCGCGATCAGCAACGCCCACTTCCGCACCGCACCAACCTAGCGAAAGGGCGACGCGCTACAGGACGAGCCCCAGCCGCGGTGGCCGGGCGCCACGCAGGGTGTGGTTGCCCAGATGCACGTACTTCCACCGCGCCGGATCGTGCAGCGAGTGGGTGCGCACGTTGCGCCAGTGCCGGTCGAGGTTGACCGCCGAATCGGTGCCCGATGTGCCGGTCAGTTCGAAGATGCCGCCTGCGATCTCGACGGCGTACTCCTGGGCCAGCGCCTTGGCTGCGGCGACCTGCAGGGAGGCTTGCGCCGCGGTGTCGCGGGACAGCTCAGGCTCGGCGAGGCCGGCGTCCACCACGGCGCTGCCGTGGGCCAGCAGGGCCTCCAGGGCATACAGCCGGGCGGTGAGCTCACCGAACCGGCGCACCACGTGGGGTTCTTCGTCGGCACTGCGCACCCCGGCCAGCACCGCCTCTTTCCACGGCCGGGACCGGGTACGGACGAATTCGGCACCGTCCTCGAGTGCGGCCCGCGCGATGCCGATGTCGATCGCGGCGTGCAGCGCCTGGTCGTAGGCGCCGAGCACACTCGGCGGCGCGTCGGCCGGGTCGGGTGTCACGCCCTCCTCGATCACCAGATCGGCGTCGACGACGACGTCGACCAGGCGGACCTCGCCGCTGGCCGTACCGCGCTGCCCGAACGCGGACCACTGATCGAGATCGAGGGTCACACCGTCCTGATCGGGCCGGACGAACACGGTCGCGGTCTCGTGACCGCCGGTGTCTGCCACGACCGCGGCCACGGCGATCCAGGTGGCGCCGAGTGCGCCGGTGGCGTAGTACTTGGTGCCGCCCAGCAGCCAGGTGCCGTCGGCGCGGCGGGTCACGGTGGTGTGGCGGTCCAGGGCGGTGGCCGTGCCACGCTCGGCTGAGGCGTTGCCCAGTTGAGCGCCGGCGAGGATGTCGGCGTAGATGCGCGGCGCAGGGGCCTGTTCGCCGAGACCTGAGATCGCCTGTGCGATGACGAAATGGGCGAGCAGCAGCTGTGCGACGGCGCTGTCGCCGCGGGACAGGCGGCGCAGCACCTCGACCTTGGTCGCCGCGGAGAGTCCCGGACCGCCGTGTTCGGCGGGTACCACGATGCCAAGCAGTCCTGATTCCGCGACCCGGCGCAACTGCGGCAACAGCGACGCACCGGCGCGTTCGCGCTCGGCGCTGTCCACGGCGAGTTCGGTGGCCAGTGCATCGGCGGTGGCCAGTGCGGCCTGTGCGGAAGCCGGTGTCGGTGTTGTGGTGATCGGGGCGGTGTCGACGCTCATGGGCGGTGACGGTACGGCCGGGGAGCGGGATCGCCGAGGTTTGCGACCACGGAGAATGTTTGTCCGACAAGTAACGTGGGAGAGTTCGTGAAAGTTGCGTCACCGAGGAGTCAGTCATGTCCGAACCCGCCGTTGTCGCGGACGGCCCGGTGGTCGACACCGCCTACGGACCGGTCCGCGGGACCGACGACGGAACGGTCAAGGCGTGGCGGGGAATTCGATACGCCGCCGCGCCGGTGGGTGAGTTACGTTGGCGGGCACCCGAACCGCCGACGACATGGCAGGACGTCGCAGACGCCACCGTGGTGGGGCCGGTGTGCCCGCAGGCCACCGACCCCCGGATCCCGATCGACCTCGGTGCACGGCAGTCCGAGGACAGCCTGCGGCTCAACGTGTGGGCGCCCTCCGGCACCGAACCCGGTGCCGGTAAACCCGTGATGGTGTGGGTGCACGGTGGCGCCTACGTGCTCGGATCGGCCAGCCAGCCGCTGTACCGCGGCCGGGTGCTCGCGGCCGAGGGTGATGTCATCGTCGTCACCGTCAACTACCGGCTGGGCGCCTTCGGATTTCTCGACCTCTCCGAATTGAGCACGCCCGCAATGCGTTTCGACACCAACCTGGGGTTGCGTGACGTGCTGTGCGCACTGCGCTGGGTTCGGGACAACATCGCCGCATTCGGCGGCGACGCCGACCGCGTCACGCTGTTCGGGGAATCGGCAGGCGGTGGCATCGTCACCACCCTGCTGGCCAGCCCCGCGGCCACGGGTCTTTTCGGTGCTGCCATCGCGCAGAGCTCACCGGTCACCTCGATCTACGACGCCGAACGGTCCCGGCGCGTCGCGCGCCAGGTACTCGACGAGCTGGGTGTGGCCCCCGGCGATGCCGAGCAGCTCGCGGCGCTGCCCGTGTCGGCGGTGCTCTCGGCGTCCCAGCGGGTGTTCAACGCGGTGCCACAGCAGACACCAGGCACGCTGGCGTTCGCGCCCATCGTCGACGGCGATGTCGTGCCCGACTATCCCGTGAACTGTGCCCGCGAAGGCCGCACCCACCCGGTGCCGTTGATCATCGGGACCAACAAGCACGAGGCCGCGTTGTTCCGGTGGATGAAGTCGCCGCTGATGCCGATCACCCCCGAGGCCATCCGGGCGATGTTCGACGGCATCGCCGCAGAACAGCCCGGACTGCTGCTGCCGTCAGAGGCTCAGATCGCCTCGGCGTATCCGGGGCTGCGCACCAAGGCGCGCGGCATGGGCGTGGCCCGCGACATCGGATTCCGCATGCCGTCACTGTGGTTCGCCGACGGGCACAGCGCCGCGGCGCCCGTCTACTTCTACAGGTTCGACTTCGCCACCCCGATGCTGCGGCTGCTGCGGCTGGGTGCGGCACACGCCACCGAGTTGCCCTTTATGTGGGGCAATCTGGTCGCCGGACCCAAGGACCCGACGTTCAAGCTGGGTGGGCTCAAGCACGGCCGGGCGGTGTCGAAGCGCATGCGTCGCCGGTGGACCACCTTCGCGACCACCGGGGTGCCCGAGGGCGCACCCGGGGAACCGGTGTGGCGCCCGTACCGCCGCGACGACCGTGCCGTGCTGTTGATCGACAAGCAGGACAGGACCGTGGCTGATCTGGACCGTGAACTGCGCACGGCCTGGGGCGACGAGGTGCTCAACTTCCGCTAGGAGTGGTGCGATGGAGCCGATTCGGGCGTTGCTGGAAGTGCTGCCACCCGCCATGCGGGACCCGGTACTGTTCGCGGTGCCGTTCTTCCTGCTGTTGTTGATCCTGGAATGGGCCGCGGCACGCAAACTCGAATCCGTCGAGGGCGCCGACCGGGAGCCGGCAGGCGCCTATCGGACGCGCGATGCGTGGGCGAGCATCTCGATGGGCCTGGTGTCGGTCGCCACCACGGCGGGCTGGAAGTTGTTGGCGCTGTTGGGCTATGCCGCGTTGTACAGCTACGCCGCGCCGTGGCATCTGCCCGCCGACCGCTGGTACACGTGGGTGATCGCCGTCGTCGGCGTGGACCTGCTGTTCTACACGTATCACCGTGTGGCACACCGTGTCCGCCTGATCTGGGCGACACACCAGTCCCACCATTCGAGCGAGTACTTCAACTTTGCGACGGCTCTGCGGCAGAAGTGGAACAACAGCGGCGAGATCGTGGCGTGGATCCCGCTGCCCCTGCTGGGCGTGCCGCCGTGGCTGGTGTTCGCGAGCTTCTCGATCAACCTGGTGTATCAGTTCTGGGTGCACACTGAACGGATCGGAAAGCTCTGGTGCCCAATCGAATACATCTTCAACACACCGTCGCACCACCGCGTGCACCACGGCCGCGACCCGCAGTACCTCGACCGCAACTACGGCGGCATCCTGATCATCTGGGACCGGCTGTTCGGCACGTTCCAACCCGAACTGTTCCGGCCGCACTACGGGTTGACCAAACCGGTGGACACCTTCAACATCTGGACGCTGCAGACACACGAATACGGCGCGATTGCGCGCGACGTACGGCGGGCGACCCGCTGGAGGGACCGGTTCGGTTACGTGTTCGGGCCGCCCGGCTGGGCGCCCGCCGAGGATGTCACGGGGAGTTTGCCTGACGTTTTGAATTGCGCCGAGCATAACGCCCCACAAGCAAGACCAAGATCAGTAGGCTCGGTCGGAGCCGGGCTCGACCCGGCCGGCCGTCCAGAGAGTAAGGGGATCTGAGTGGGAGACACACTGACCGAAGGACAGAAGCTCGAGAAGGGGGGATCGCTCACTTCCAACAACGGCGCCTACACGCTGACGCTGCAGGATGACGGCAACCTGGTGCTGTACGCACGCGACCAAGCGGTCTGGTCGACGGAGACCAACGGGCAGGACGTTCAGCGCGCCGAGGTGCAGACCGACGGCAATTTTGTGCTGTACACGTCGGAGAAGCCCGTGTGGCACACCGACACCAAGGGCAAGAAGGACGTGAAGCTCGTCCTTCAGGACGACCGCAACCTGGTGCTCTACGCTGCGGACGGACCGGCCTGGTCGTCGAAGACCGACACCACCGAGCCGCCGCCGCCGGCCCCCGAGGCCGCGGCGCCCGAGCCCGTGGTCGAGCCTGCCGCCGTCGAAGAGCCGGCACCGGCGCCCGAGCCTGAGCCCGAGCCCGCCGCGCCGCCACCACCGCCGCCGGCCCCCGAGCCGCGCACCTACACGGTGGAGCCGGGCGACACCCTGTGGGCCATCGCTGAACGCTTCTACGGCGACGGCAACCGCTACCAGGAGATCGCCAACGCCAGCGGCATCCCGAACCCGGATCTCATCAATCCCGGCCAGGTTCTGACGATTCCCTGACCTGCGCAGAAGCGCGGCCCCGGGGCCGGGGGGCGCGGCCCGGGGTGTTGGGGGCGACAAAAGGGGGGGCGCGTGCCCCAAAGCGGGGCCAGCCGGGGGGGGCCGGGGGGGTGGGGGTGGGGGGGG
>NZ_MVHF01000021.1 GCF_002086485.1 Mycobacterium aquaticum
CCGACCTCGGGCCCGGCCACCCGCCACCACTGACGAGATCCGTTGCACTGACCCCCACACGATTCCGCAACAGCCCGCAAACCCGTCAAATCCGTGCACAACTGGCCACTCGGCGACAAGGAGCCCGCGGTCACATCTCAAAGGGTCAGACTCGCTGTGGCACGCCTTCACTCACCGGTGCGTCGACGGACGCAACCGTGACCGCATCCTCGTCACGTGGCGCAGTGCGGCGCGACAGCGTCACGGAGAGCACGGTGGCCACCAGCAGGGTCGCCAACGCTGCCGAACCGGCCGCCGCCGAGGTGGGCCACAGCCCGTTGAGCAACAGGATCGCAGGCACGGTGCAGGTCGGGACGCCGAGCAGCACGAGGAACCATCCCGTGAAGTGGCCCAGATCGATCCGGCCGGCCTTGGCGACCCCGAGCCCCAGCAGCACGAAGAACAACGACCACATGATGGCCCACGTCGCCCAGATGACCGCGAACACCGGATCGGTGCCGACGCTCTTGATCGCGTAGTACACCGCGACGGCCGCGACGAACGAGCTGTACCAACCGAATCCGCGCGGGTCGATGTCGAAGATCTGGATGAACCCGAACCACAGGTAGGTAAACCCGAACAGATAGCTCGGCCAGGTCGCGTTCACGATGCCGGGGTCACCTTCGGACTGGAAGAGCACGAGCGTCGGCAGCACGACCTGAGCGGCCCCCACGAACAGGTTCAGCGGCGCGGCCCCACGGGCGTCGACAACCCCGACCGACACCAGCCCGTTGACGAACAGCGCCACGCCGACGAGTAACAGTCCGACGTTTCCCATCAGCGCGCCACCCATTCCACAAATTGCTCAGAGGTGATGACGGGCGCGAAGAAGTTGTTGATCCTTTCGAACGCCGCTCGCTCCTGATCCGGGTGGGCGGCGCCCGTCGCGTCACCGATGACGATGGGCAGCAGGCCGTGATCGCGGGCCGCGCGAGCATTGCCTTCGACGCACCAGTCGAGGTGTATCCCGGTGAGCACCAACACCTCTACCCGCTGCCGGCTCAGCGCCAGCGGCAGATCGGTGCCGACGAACGCCGTCTGTAGTGCCTTTTCATAGAGCTCGTTGTCGCCGGGCCGGACCAGCTCGCGCAGTTCGCCGACAAGTTCGTTGTCCCAGGCGATCTGCTCGGCGGTGGCGTCGATGTGGCCGGTCCATCCGTCGTACTGCGCCTTGTCGAAATCCGTCTGCGGATAGTCGCCGCGGAACACCGAGAACCCGATCCAGTTGAACGACACGAAGTTCGGCGCCGAGCGTGCCGCCTTGGCCACCTTTACGGTCGCCTCCAGGCTGCCGCGGAACGCATGCCCTTCGGCGTACTGCACCCCGCCCGGTTTGTACAGGGAGTTTGACTGGCTGATCGACAGGAAAGCGGCAGGCCGCGAAAGGATCTCGCGGAAGTCGAGCTGCTCCCACTGTTTGGCCAGCGGTGGGATGGCGGCTCGATTGTCGGCCGGATATCCCAGTGCCTCGGGGTCCAGCGCAACCGGAGGGAGCGGGGTGGTTTGAGATGAGCCGTTGACGGCGAGTGCGGTCACACCCCCACCTTCGGTCGCGGTAGGACAGGTTCACAGTCTTTGAATCGACGCGATTCTGGCCGGCTTACCGGTAGTCGTACGACCAGTACGGCGAGCAGTAGTCCGGCAGGTCGGTCACCACCGGGTCGTCGGCGAGCGACCGCGACAGGTTGAACAGGTACCGCGGGTCGGAATGCGGCCCGTGAGAGCGCACACAGCCGCGGATGTCCGCGGGCAAGCGGTGCAGGGCCGGATTGCTGTCGCGGTTGCTACCGCCGACGGTCCGTCGACGGCTGTCTCGACCTCGAACGCCTCGGCGCGCAGCCTGGTGGCCACCGCGGACAAGATGGTCGGCTCGTCGTCGACCACCAGGATTCGCTTCACGGATCTGACTCTAGGTGCAGGTTGTGGTGGCCACGGGCAGCGATTGTGAAGATCCTGTGGAGACCATGTCGGCCGTTCTGGTTACGCTGGCCTGGGTCAGGACGTGTCAGGAGGGACATCGGGGTGGACCAGAACACGGCATGGTCCACCGACGAGGTGCGGCAGTTTGCCGGGAAGGCCTATGCCGCGGGCCAGAAGCTGGCAGGGGCTGCCGGCTGGTCCAACACGGGCGCCACCCAGACCTTGTTGTGGGGCGACTTCCAGGGCAGCGGGCGCACGCCCTATCGCGTGCAGGTCAACCTGGTAGGGCCTACGTACAAATGCTCGTGCCCGTCGCGGCAGTTCCCCTGCAAACACGTGGTCGGTCTGGTGCTGCGCTGGTGCGGCGGCAGCGTCGACGCTGCATCGGAATCGCCGGCAAGCACGCTGACGACGCCGGCCGCCCCGAAGGCGCCGCGGGAAATCAGCGAGAAAGCCATCGCAGCGCGGCAGCGCAGCGTCGCCGAGGGGTTGGAGCAGCTCGACCGGTGGATCCATGATCAGATCCGCAACGGCATCGCCGGGATCAGCACCGACCCGTACGCGGGGTGGAGCGAGCCGATCGCCAAGCGCATGGTCGACGCCAAGGCACCCGGCCTGGCGGGCTGGTTACGCAACCTCCCCGGCTATCTCACACACGACGAGTGGCCGCAGATGATCATCGAGGATCTCGGGTTGATGCAGCTGCTCATCGACGCTTACCGCAGCATCGACACCTTGTCCGAGGAGACCGCTGCGGCGGCGCGCCGCCACATCGGGTTCACGGTGGCGCGGGCCGAGGTGCTGGCGACGGATCCGGTGACCGACACCTGGCAGGTGCTCGGCTACGCGGAGACCTTGGAGGACCGCTACACCACCCGGCGAATGTGGTTGAGCGGCAATACCACCGGGTTGCTCGTCAACGTGCAGTCCACCGCGCCGAGCGGCGCCAGCTTCGACAACCGGCTCACCCCCGGCCGCGAATTCACCGGCGGGGTGTATCTGTATCCCGGCGGGCCGTCGAGCTTCCGTGTCGCGATCCCCGACGGCGATGTGCCGACGACGCCCATCGAGCAGCTCGCCGTCACCGGCACCGGGATCGACACAGCGCTGGCCGGACGGGCCCGCGCTCTGGCCACCGACCCGTGGCTGCTGCGCTACCCCGCGATCGTCATCGCCCGGCCCGTTCAACACGGCAAGCCCAAGCGCCGCCATCTCGTCGACGCCGATGGCAATGCGCTACCGGCGATCTGCGACGACGACCGCTGGGCACGGCTGCAGGCGGCAACCGGCGGCCGGCTGCACCCGATCCTGGCCGAGATCACCACGGACGGCATCGATCCGCTGTCGATGCTCAGCGATGCGCAACCGTCGCGCTTGTCCGGACCGGCGGTGACGGCACTATGAGCGACTACCAGCGGATGATCTCCGCCGCGACGGTGGGATTCGGCGCGAAACCCTTTCCGGCAGGCACATTCGATCCTCCCGTCGACGGCCGCGTCGCCGCGGTGTGCGACGCAGACGATTCCGTCGGATCGGTGCTGCGGGTGGCGGGCCTGTACGCCATCGCCCGTCGAGCGGGCCAACTTCCCGAACGCGTCGAGCCGGCCACCCCGCCCGCGCCGGCTGAAACCCGGCGGCTGATCACCGCTGCACATGCGTTCCTGATCGAACGGGCGCTCACCGTCAGGCCCATCCTCGACGGCGTACTCGAAGACATCGCCGCGGCCGGCCTGCGCTTGCCACCGCGGCTCATCCCTGAGCTGTTGCGGCTGCAGCAGAGCGGTGTTGTGACGCAGGCACTCTGGGACGCGATCGGCAATGCCGGCCGGTGGTATGCCGTCGAGCGCTACGGCCGCGGCCACCGCGCGCTGCGCACCGTGCTGCGGGCGGACACCACGGACTGGCCCAAGGAAACCGACTACACCCACGGCGACATCACCAAACGCCTCGAGTGGCTCGCCGTCGCGCGCAGGCTCGACCCGGACCGGGCCCGCGACGTCGTGGCGTCGCACTGGGCTTCCGAGGATGCCGAGTCGCGGGCCACGCTCTTGGCGGCGTTCGCGCACCCCGAGCACGACGCCGACGAGCCGTTCCTGGAAGCCGCGCTCGATGATCGCGCCGTCACCGTCCGCGCTGCCGCTGTCGCCGTGCTCGACCGGCGGTCGCAGAGCGGCTACCTCGATCGCATGAAAGCGCGTGCCGCTCAGATCTTCTCGGTGAAGAAGTCGATGCTCGGGGTGAAGATCACCGTCCATCCCCTGCCCGGAGCCGACGCTGCCGCCGTTCGCGACGGGCTGAGCACCACCAAACCGGAGGCCGTCATCGCGCGCACCCCCATCGCCTTCTGGAGCGAGGTCTTCGGTGGGGCGGCACCCGAGAAGGTGGCCCGCGCGCTGCCAGACACCGTGCTCGCGGCGCTGACGCTCAGCGCGCTACGCGGCAACGACCCGAGATGGGCGGTTCCGCTGTTACGGCATTGTCTGCCAACCGATTACGGCACCTCCTACAATGCGGTCACCGCTCACCCGGCGATCTCCGCGGAGATGATCCGCGCGCTCACCAACACCGCGGAGTCAGCGCCCCTGGTACGTCTCGCGGCGGGGCTGCCGCGCCCGTTCTCCCGGGAGGTGGCCGAGGCGCTGTTCGGGTCGTTGGCCGGAGCCGGCTGGGGCACAGCGCGCCAGCGTCGAGAGGCCGCCGCCCATCTGGCTGCCGGGTATCCCCTGGACTGGCTGCCGCGCTTCGCCGCATTGGTCGACCGCACGACCGACGAAGAATTGCACAAGTTCTACGCCACCGTGTTCGAACTGCTCACCCTGCGCTCCGACATCACAAAGGAACTGCCATGAATCCGACCCTGCTGCGCCCGCACGCCGAGCAGTTGTTCGCCGGAGAACTCGCCGCACTGCGCGCCGCGGACACGTTGCCGGTACCGCCGAGCTGGTCGATGTCGCCGAATGCCGTCGTCCGGTATCTGCTCGGCGGAGAAACCGTTGAGGGCGTGGAGATCACGCCGAAGTACATCGGCCCGCGCCGCCTCATGGAGGTAGCGGTGGCGACACTGGCCACCGACCGGGCGCTGCTGCTGCTCGGAGTTCCCGGCACCGCCAAGACCTGGGTTTCGGAGCATCTGGCCGCGGCCGTCACCGGGGATTCGACACTGTTGGTGCAGGGCACCGCGGGCACCGTCGAGGAAGCCGTGCGGTATGGCTGGAACTATGCCCGGCTGATCGCCGAAGGGCCGTCCGAGCAGGCCCTGGTCCCGTCACCGATCATGACCGCGATGCGCGACGGCAAGATCGCCCGCCTCGAGGAGCTCACGCGCATCCCGTCGGAGGTGCAGGACGCGCTCATCACGGTGCTCTCCGAAAAGACCCTGCCGATACCAGAACTCGGCACGGAGGTGCAGGCCACGCAGGGCTTCAACGTGATCGCGACCGCCAACGACCGCGACCGCGGCGTCAACGACCTGTCATCGGCACTGCGGCGCCGGTTCAACACCGTCGTGCTGCCGCTGCCCGCGAGTCTCGATGACGAGGTCGAGATCGTGACGCGGCGGGTCGCCGACATCAGCGGATCGCTGCAACTACCCGAGGTGCCGACCTCGGCCGACGAGATCCGCCGCGTCGTCACGGTTTTCCGCGAGCTGCGCTCCGGGTTGACCGCCGACGGCCGCAACAAGCTCAAGCAGCCGTCGGGCACGCTGTCCACCGCAGAGGCGATCTCCGTTGTGACGCAAGGGATCGCGATGTCAGCGCACTTCGGTGACGGTGTGCTGCGACCTGCTGACACCGCGGCGGGCATTGTCGGTGCGGTCGTGAAGGATCCGGTCAACGACGGCGTGGTGTGGCTGGAGTACCTCGAGGCCGTGGTGCGGGAACGGGACGGCTGGGCCGACTTCTACCGGGCATCGCGGGACGTGCTGAACTCGTGACCACCCACGTCCTGGGTATTCGGCACCACGGTCCCGGTTCAGCGCGGGCCGTGGTGTCCGAGCTGGACCGCATCCAGCCGGACATCGTGGTGATCGAAGGGCCGGCCGATGCCGACCGGCTCGCCACCGACGTCGACCACATCGACATGGTGCCTCCCGTCGCGATCATGGCGTATGCGGTCGACGATCCCGCGGTGTCGGCGTTCTGGCCGTTCGGCGGCTTCTCCCCGGAATGGCAGGCGCTGCTGTGGGCCGCGCACCACCGGGTGCCGGTGCGGTTCTGCGATCTGCCCGCGGCCACCGTGCTGGCGCAGCGTGACCAGCGGCACGAGAATGCATCGTTCGTGCGCGTCGATCCGATCGGGGCGCTCGCCGAGGCTGCGGGCTACGACGACCCGGAACGCTGGTGGGATGACGTTGTCGAATCGCGAACCGACGGAACCGGATTCGACGCGATCACCGAGGCCATGCGGACCGTGCGGGAGCTCGAGCCCGCCGAGGACGATCCGATCGAGCATCAGCGTGAAGCACACATGCGTCAGGTGATCCGGAAGGCAACCAGGGAATTCGCGACCGTGGTTGTGGTGTGCGGTGCCTGGCACGCGCCGGCCTTGGCCGGAAAACTCCCCGCCGCGAGCGCTGATTCGGCGCTGCTGCGCGGCCTGCCCAAGATCAAGTGCGCGACGGTCTGGGTGCCGTGGACACATTCACGACTGGCCGCGGCGTCGGGTTACGGTGCGGGCATCCGCTCACCGGGCTGGTACCAACACGCGTACCTCGAACGGGACCGCCCGGTGGAAACCTGGCTCACCCTGGCGGCCAGGGCGTTACGCGAGCACGACGTCTTCGTCTCCTCGGCACACGTGATCGAAGGGGTCCGGCTGGCGAACGCGCTCGCGGCGATGCGCGGCCGAGCCCATCCCGGTTTGAGTGAGGTCAACGAGGCCACCGAAGCCGTGCTGTGCGAGGGTTCCGACACCCGGTTCGGGCTGATCGTGCGCGAACTGGTGATCGGTGAACGGCTGGGCAGCATTCCCGAACACCTTCCCATGGTGCCGCTGCTCGCCGACATCACCAAGCAGCAGAAATCGCTGCGGCTCAAACCTGACCCGACCGCCAAGCAGGTCATCCTCGACCTGCGCAAGCCCAACGACCTTGCCAAATCTCATCTGTTGCATCGGCTCGCCGTTCTCGGCATTCCGTGGGGCGAGCCCGAGATGACCAGCGGGCAGGGCACATTCAAAGAAGCCTGGACGCTGCAGTGGCTGCCGGAGTTCGCTGTGAAAGTCGTGGTGTCGTCGGTGTGGGGCAACACCGTGTACCGCGCGTGCAAGGCCAAGCTGGCCGACGCCGCCGAGAACGCGACACATCTGGGTGAGGTGACCGCCGCGATCGAGGCTGCCCTGCTCGGCGGTGTCGACGAAGCCGTCGCACCACTGCTGACCATCCTGGAGAACAAGGCCGCGGTCGACCGCGACCTGACCGAACTCATGGCGGCCCTGCCTGCGCTGGCCCGGTCGCTGCGTTACGGCGATGTGCGCCGCACCGACGCAGGCGCGCTCGGCGAGGTCACCACGTCATTGCTGCGCCGGGTCAACGTCGGGCTGCCCGCGACGCTCACCGGACTGGGTCCCGACGCAGCCGCCGAGATGCTCGTGCACGTCAACGCCGTCACCGAGACCGTAGATCTGCTGGATGCCGAGGTTCGCGGCGAATGGCTGACCACCATCGCGCGACTGGCCGACCGCGACGATCTGCACGGCAGCCTGGTCGGCCGCTTCGTGCGAATCGGTGTCGACGGCGCGGTGTTCACCACCACCGAAGCGGCCCGACGCATGCGCCGTGCCCTGAGCATCGGTGCGCCTGCCGACGAGAAGTCCGCCTGGATCGAGGGCTTCCTGTCCGGCAGCGGACTGCTGCTCGTGCACGACACCGAGCTGCTCTCCGTGATCGACGAATGGCTGATCGGTTTGACGGCAGCCGAATTCACCGATGTCCTGCCGCTCGTGCGGCGTACCTTCAGCACGTTCGATGCCGGCATCAAACGCAATATCGGACACGCGGTCGCCACGGCAGGCGCCGCCGTCCACGCCGAATTCGCCATCGACGCCGACCGCGCCCGCCCCGCGGTGATCGCGGCGGCGGCCATCTTCGCACGAGGTATCGCCCATGCCTGACGAGGTTCTGCCCGACGAACGCGACCGCCGCTGGCGACTGGTGCTGGGCTCTGACGCGGAGTCCCTGCCGAGCCTGCAGGGCGGTGACGTCGAGATGGACAAAGCGCTCTCGGCGCTCTACGACCGCAAGGGCGGGCTCGGCGGATCGGCCCCCAGGGTGGCGCGCTGGTTGGGCGACATCCGAAAGTACTTCCCCAGCACAGTGGTTCAGGTGATGCAGCAGGACGCCATCGAGCGACTGAATCTGCGTATGCTGCTGCTCGAACCGGAGATGATGGAGAGCGTCGTCCCGGACCTGTCGTTGGCCACCACGTTGATCACCCTCGGCGAGGCCATTCCCGACGAGTCGAAGGCCTCGGCCCGAGCCCTGGTGCGCAAGGTGGTCGAGGACATCGAGCGTCGCATCGCCGATGGCACCCGGGCCACGCTGCGCGGTGCCCTGTCGCGCAGCGCGCGGACCAACCGACCGTTGGCCTCCGACATCGACTGGAACCGCACCATCGCGCGGAACCTGAAAACCTTTCAGCCTGAGCTGAACACGATCATCCCCGAACGGCTCGTCGGGTTCCGCCGCGCCGGACGCTCGGTCACCAAGGACATCGTGCTGGCCATCGACCAGTCCGGCTCGATGGCCGAATCGATCGTGTACTCAGCGGTTTTCGGAGCGGTGATCGCGTCGATGCGCTCGCTGCGCACGTCACTCGTGGTGTTCGACACCGAAGTCGTCGACCTCACCGATCTGCTCGACGATCCTGTCGACGTGTTGTTCGGCACCCAACTCGGCGGCGGCACCGACATCAACCGGGCCATCGCGTATTGCCAGACGCTGATCACTCGACCGGCCGACAGCATCTTCGTGTTGATCTCCGACCTCTACGAGGGCGGCGTGCGCGACGAGATGCTGGCCCGGGTCAAACAACTCGTCGACGCGGGCGTCCAGGTCGTGGTGCTGCTTGCCCTGTCCGATTCGGGCGCACCATCATTCGACCGCGAGATCGCCGCCGACCTGGCCGCGATGGAGATCCCCGCATTCGCCTGCACGCCCGACGCGTTTCCCGAACTGCTGGCGCTGGCCATCACCAAGGGCGACATCCGCGGCTGGGCCGACCGGACCGGCCTGGCGCAGCGCGGGATGGAGCAGGCCTAGTCGCACGCAACCGATTTTGACATCAGGGCTGTTGTGATCAACGAAGCGCAGCCCTGATGTCGAAATCCGCAATTCGCATGCCGCGGGGCAACGTATCTCAGGCCCGCTGGCTCGACACCGAGATGACCTCGCCGGTCAGGTAACTGGAGTAGTCGCTGGCCAGGAAGGCGATGGTCGACGCGACTTCCCACGGCTCGGCGGCTCTGCCGAACGCCTCGTCGGAGGAGAGCCGATCCAGCAGGTCGGCAGACGCTGACTTCTCCAGGAACTTGTGCCGTGCGATGCTCGGTGAGACCGCGTTGATCCGCACTCCGAATTCGACGGCTTCGATTGCGCTGCAACGGGTCAGCGCCATGACGCCGGCCTTGGCCGCGGCGTAGTGCGACTGGGAGTGCTGCGCGCGCCAGCCGAGAACGCTGGCGTTGTTGACGATGACGCCGCCGTGTTCGACCCCGCGGAAGTAACGCAGGGCGGCGCGAGTCGCCCGCATCACCGAGTTCAGCGTGACGTTCAGAACACGGTCCCACTCGTCGTCGGTCATGTCGACCAGCGGTGTCTCACCGCCGAGGCCGGCGTTGTTGACCAAAACATCCAAGCGGCCCATCTTTTCGACCGTCGAGGCAATCAAAGCGTCGACAGCTTCGGTGGAGGTGACGTCGCACACCACATCCTCGACCCGGCCCAAGCCCAGTGAGGCCAACTGCTCGCGGGTCTCCTTCAAGCGCCGTTCGTGGTAGTCGGACACCACGACGTCGGCACCCTCCAGCAGCGCGCGCCGCGCAGTGGACGAGCCGATGCCGGTGCCTGCGGCAGCGGTCACCAGGACCACCTTGCCTTTCAGCAGGCCGTGACCCTCAACCTCTTTGGGGGCTACTGAGAGATTACTCATGCTTCTTCCTTCTGGGCTTCGCGCAAGCGCTCAGCCCTTTGCCTCTCGGGGTAGGCCGAGCACCCGCTCGGCGATGATGTTGCGCTGAATCTCGTTGGATCCGCCGTAGATGGTGTCCGAACGTGAAAACAGGTAGAGCCGCTGCCACTCGTCGAATTCGCCGTCGGGCAGGGTCAGCCCGGCCATGCCCTGCACGTCCATGGCGATCTCGCCGAGTTCACGGTGCCAGTTGGCCCACAACAGCTTCGACACTGAGTCTTGCCCGGGCTGCTCCACATCCATCGTCGCCAACGCGTAGGACCGCATGGCCTGCAGCCCGGTCCAGGAGCGGGTCAGCCGTTCCCGGATCAGCGGATCGTCAGCCGCACCGGTGCGCTTGGCCAGCTCGACCAGGTTGGAATGCTCACGGGCATAACGGATCTGCTGCCCCAGGGTCGACACCCCACGCTCGAAGGTCAGGGTGCCCATCGCCACGCGCCAGCCGTCGCCGGGTGCTCCGACGACCAGTGACGCGTCGGTGCGGGCGTCGTCGAAGAACACCTCGTTGAACTCGGAGTCGCCGGTGAGCTGGATGATCGGGCGGATCTCGACGCCAGGCTGGTCCAGCGGCACCAACAGATAGGACAGCCCGGCATGCCGCTTGGAGCCCTTCTCTGTGCGCGCCACGACGAAGCACCACTGGGCCCAGTGGGCGAGCGAGGTCCACACCTTCTGCCCGTTGATCACCCATTCGTCGCCGACCAGCTCGGCCGTCGTCGCCACGTTGGCGAGGTCGCTGCCCGCGTTGGGCTCGGAGTAGCCCTGGCTCCACAGCTCGGTGACATTGCGGATGCTGGGCAGGAACCGTTGCTGTTGTTCGGGGGTGCCGTACTCGATGAGCGTCGGTCCGAGCAGTTCCTCGCCCAGGTGGTTGACCTTGTCGGGCGCATTGGCGCGGGCGTACTCCTCGTAGAACGCGACCCGGTGCGCAACCGAGAGCCCGCGTCCACCGTGCTCGACGGGCCACCCCAGGCAGGTCAGCCCGGCAGCGGCGAGGTGTTGATTCCACGCTCGCCGCTCTTCGAATGCTTCGTGCTCACGACCCGGTCCGCCCAGGCCCTTGAGCGCGGCATATTCACCGACCAGATTGTCTGCGAGCCACTGCCGGACCTCGGCCCGGAACTCCTGGACCTCTATCACCCCTGTAGGCTAACCTACCAAGCACTTGCTTTGTTAGAGGAGCATCAATGACCACCGACCCGAGGACCGTCCCGGGGGTCCTGGACCGGATTGCCGTGCAGTTTTCCGACCATGAGGCCCTGGTCACGCCCGATAAGAGGCTGACGTACTCGGAGCTGCGCGACGAGGTACGCCAGGCCGCGGCTGCGATGATCGACCTCGGTGTCCAGGCCGGAGACCGCGTTGCCATCTGGTCGCCGAACACCTGGCACTGGGTGGTCGCGTGCCTGGCCACCCATTACGCCGGCGCCGTCATGGTGCCGCTGAACACGCGCTACACCGCCAGTGAGGCCACCGACATCCTGGCGCGCACCGATGCGCCGCTACTGATCGCCGCGGGCCGGTTCCTCGGGTCTGATCGGGCCTCGGAACTGGACCGCGATACCCTGCCGGCGCTGCGCCACATCGTGCGGGTGCCCATCGAGACCGACGACGGAACCTGGGATGAGTTCGTGACCAGAGGCACGGACCTCGACGCTGTCGACGCTCGCGCCGCCGCGGTACAACCCGACGACGTCTCCGACATCCTGTTCACCTCCGGGACGACGGGACGCAGCAAGGGCGTGCTGTGCGCACACCGGCAGTCTCTGGACGGATCTGCAGCATGGGCTGCGTGCGGTGAGGTCACCAGCGCCGACCGCTACCTGTGCATCAACCCGTTCTTCCACAACTTCGGCTACAAAGCCGGCATCCTGGCCTGCCTGCAGACCGGCGCGACGCTCGTTCCGCTGTTGACGTTCAATCCCGAGCAGGCCATGAAAACAGTTGCCGAGCAGCGCATCACAGTGCTTCCCGGCCCGCCGACCATCTATCAGACCCTTCTGGACCACCCGAAGCGCGACGACTACGACCTGAGCTCGCTGCGATTTGCCGTCACCGGTGCCGCCACTGTTCCGGTCGTACTCATCGAACGCATGCAGAACGAGCTGGACATCGACATCGTGCTCACCGCATACGGGCTCACCGAGGGCGCCGGGTTCGGCACCATGTGCCGCCCGACCGACGATGCCGTCACGGTCGCCACCACTTGCGGCCGGCCCATCGCCGATTTCGAACTGCGCATCGACGAGCCCACCGGCGAGGTGCTGCTGCGCGGCCCCAACGTCATGCTCGGCTATCTCGACGATCCCGAGGCCACCGCGGCGGCCATCGACGCCGACGGCTGGCTGCACACCGGCGATATCGGAAAGCTCGACGCCGCAGGAAATCTGACCATCACCGACCGGCTCAAGGACATGTACATCAGCGGCGGGTTCAACGTGTACCCGGCCGAGGTCGAACAGGTGCTCGCCCGGCTCGACGGCGTGGCCGAGTCCGCGGTGATCGGTGTTCCCGACGAACGCCTCGGCGAGGTCGGCAAGGCGTATGTGGTGCGCAAGCCGAGCGCTTCGCTCGACGAGGCCACGGTGATCGCCTACGCGCGTGAGCATCTGGCGAACTTCAAGGTGCCGCGGTCAGTGGAGTTTCTCGACGTGTTGCCGCGAAATCCGGGCGGCAAGGTGATCAAACCCGTGCTACGCAGCAGAGGGACCCGAGAAGGGGTGCAATGGACCTGAATTTCGACGACGAGACCGAGGCCTTTCGGGCCGAGGTGCGCGAGTTCCTCGCGGCCAACCGCGATTCGTTCCCGACGAAGTCCTACGACACGCTCGAAGGTTTCGAACAGCACCGCCGCTGGGACAAGGTGCTCTTCGACGCCGGGTTGTCGGTGATCGCCTGGCCCAAGAAGTACGGCGGTCGCGACGCCACGCTGCTGCAGTGGGTGGTGTTCGAAGAGGAGTACTTCCGGGCCGGTGCGCCGGGGCGGGCCAGCGCCAACGGCACCTCGATGCTGGCGCCGACGCTGTTCGCGCACGGTACCGAGGAGCAGTTGGACCGCGTCCTGCCGAAAATGGCCAGTGGCGAGGAAATCTGGGCTCAAGCGTGGTCCGAGCCCGAGTCGGGCAGCGACCTCGCCTCGCTGCGCTCGACGGCGACGCGCACCGACGGCGGCTGGAAACTCAACGGACAGAAGATCTGGAGCTCGCGGGCGCCGTTCGGTGAGCGCGGGTTCGGATTGTTCCGCTCCGATCCGGAAGCCCAGCGGCACAAGGGCCTGACGTACTTCATGTTCGACCTCAAGGCACCCGGCATCACCGTGCGGCCCATCGCCCAGCTCGGCGGTGACACCGGTTTCGGCGAGATCTTCCTCGACGACGTGTTCGTGCCGGATCACGACGTCATCGGTGGCGTGAACGACGGCTGGCGCGCGGCGATGAGCACGTCGAGCAACGAGCGCGGCATGTCACTGCGCAGCCCGGCCCGTTTCCTGGCTCCGGCGGAACGGCTTGTCCAGCAGTGGAAATCCCACCCTGACCCGGCGTTCACCGACCGCGTGGCCGATGCATGGATCAAGGCCCAGGCCTACCGGCTACACACGTTCGGGACCGTGACTCGGCTCGCCAATGGTGGCGAGTTGGGCGCCGAGTCGTCCGTGACCAAGGTGTTCTGGTCGGATCTCGACGTCGCATTGCACCAAACCGCGCTGGACTTGCAGGGGGCGGACGCCGAGCTCGTTGACTCCTGGACAGAAGGCCTGCTGTTCGCATTGGGTGGTCCGATCTACGCCGGTACCAACGAGATTCAACGCAACATCATTGCCGAGCGCCTTCTTGGCCTGCCCCGGGAGCCGAAGTGAATTTCGAGATTGACGAACAGCAGCGGGACTTCGCGGCCAGCATCGATGCGGCGCTGAGCGCCGCCGATGTCCCGGCTGCGGTACGAGCCTGGGCTGCCGGTGACACCGCACCCGGCCGCAAAGTGTGGACACAGCTCGCCGACCTCGGCGTGACGGCGCTGCTGGTACCCGAGAAGTTCGACGGTATCGACGCGCATCCGGTGGATCTCATCGTCGCGCTGGAGCGCTTGGGCTACTGGGCGGTGCCGGGCCCGATCACCGAATCCCTCGCCGTCGCACCGGTATTGCTGGCGAGCGACGAGCGCTCGGGCGCGCTGGCCTCCGGCGAACTCGTCGCCACTGTCGCGATGCCGCCGCAGGTGCCGCGCGCCGTCAACGCCGACGTCGCCGGACTCGTCCTGGTGGCTGCCGACGGCCACGTGGCAGACGCCACCGCAGGCACGGCGCATGATTCCGTCGATCCGGTGCGGAAACTGTTCGATGTCGACGTAACCGGTGCTCCCCAGAAGGCCGACACCGCGCGGGCCTACGAGTTCGGTGTGCTGGCCACCGCCGCACAACTGGTCGGCGCCGGGCAGGCCATGCTGGACCATTCGGTGGCATACGCCAAGCAGCGCACCCAATTCGGCCGGGTGATCGGCTCCTACCAGGCCATCAAGCACAAGCTGGCCGATGTGCACATCGCTGTCGAACTGGCGCGTCCACTGGTCTACGGGGCGGCACTGTCACTCGCAGACGGATCTGCCGACACAGCACGCGATGTCAGTGCCGCCAAGGTGGCCGCCGCCGACGCGGCTCTGCTGGCCGCGCGCTCGTCACTGCAAACCCACGGTGCCATCGGCTTCACGCAGGAGCACGATCTGTCCCTGCTGTTGCTACGGGTGCAGGCCTTGCGCTCGGCCTGGGGCGATCCCACGCTGCACCGTCGTCGGCTCCTGGAGGCCTTGTGAGTGAAGAGCGCGAGCTGCTGCGCGAAACCGTTGCAGCCCTGGTCGACAAGCACGCCTCGCCGGAAGCTGTACGCGCGGCGATGCAATCAGAACGCGGCTACGACGAAAAGCTGTGGAGCCTGCTGTGCGAGCAGGTCGGCGCCGCGGCTCTGGTGGTGCCAGAGGAACTCGGTGGTGCCGGCGGCGAACTTGGCGATGCTGCAGTAGTTCTCGAAGAGCTGGGCAAGGCCCTCGTGCCCACACCCCTGCTGGGTACAACACTCGCGGAGCTTGCCCTGCTCGCCGGAGGTGACCACGAGCCGCTTGAGGCACTGGCCGAGGGTTCATCCATCGGCACCGTGGTGTTCGATCCCGAGTACGTCATCAACGGCGACGTCGCCGACGTCGTCATCGCCGCCGACGGTGAGAACCTCACCCGCTGGACCACTTTCACCGCAGCGGCCAAGACCACCATGGATCTGACCCGACGCCTGGCGGCTGTCACGCCCGGTGAGACGTCGGTGCTCGGCGCCGATCCGGGCATCGCCGCCACCGCAGCTCTGCTGATGGCGGCCGAGCAGGTCGGTGCGGCGGCGCGCTGCCTCGACCTCACTGTCGCCTACACGAAGGACCGGGTGCAGTTCGGCAGGCCCATCGGCAGCTTTCAAGCGCTCAAGCATCGGATGGCCGATCTGTACGTCAAGGTGTCCTCGACACGTGCCGTGGTCAACCATGCCATCGCCGCTCCGACACCGACCTCGGCGGCACTCGCCCGATTCATGGCCAGCGAGACGCTGTCCGCGGTGACCGCCGAAGCCATCCAACTGCACGGTGGCATCGCGATCACCTGGGAGAGCGACATCCAGCTGTATTTCAAACGCGCGCACGGCAGTGCACAGCTGCTCGGGCCACCGCGCGAGCAGCTGCGCCGGCTCGAAGCCGAAGTGTTCTAGCGGCTGATCAAACCCGAATCCGCGAGCCACTTCTTGGCGATGTCGGAGAGGTTGGTGCCCTTGGCGGCTTCGGCATTCATGTCGATGAGGTCGTTGGTGGTCAGCTTCGCAGACACGTCATTGAGGGCCTTGGTGAGCGCCTCGGTCTGTTTGGCCGATTTGACCAGCGGGATGACGTTCTCGGCGGCGAACAGGTTCTTGTCATCCTCAAGGGCGACAAGGTTGTTGGCCTTGAGTCCGGGATCGGTGCTGAACAGGTCGCCGGCCTGAATCTGGCCGTTGGTCAGCGCCGTCATCGTCAAGGTGCCGCCGGCGTCGAGGCTGACGAAGTCCTTGAAGTTGAGCCCGTACACGTCGTGCAGGCCGACGACGCCCTGCACCCGGGTCTTCCACTCCGGCGGCCCGCCGAGCACCATCTCGCCTGCGACCGGCGCGAGGTCGGAGATCTTGTGCAGCTTGTACTTGTCGGCGGTGGCCTGCGTGACGGCGACGACGTCCTTGTCCTGGGCGGGTGACGGGGCAAGCAACGTGATGCCGGCGGGCATCCTGCTGACCAGGCCGGTGACGACTGCTTCGGTGGTCGATGCGGTCGATTCCGGGTTGAGATAGCTGAGCAGGGCGCCGGAGTACTCGGGGACCAGGTCTATGGAGCCGTCCTTCAACGCCGCCATGTACACCTCGCGGCTGCCGATGTTGAACTGCTCCTTGACCGGTATTCCTTTGGCCTGCAAGGCCTGCGAATAGATGCTGGCGATCAGCTGGCTCTCGGTGAAGTCGGCGGACCCGATGATGACCTGCGATCCTGCCGAGCCGCCGGCATTGTCGGAGGCCAGCGGGTCACTGTTGAGGCCGCAGGCCGACAGTGTCAACGTCGCGGCTGCGGCGGTGGCCAAGGCGGACAGGAATTTTCGTCTGATCATTTCAGACCTCCATCGGTACGGCGGTGTCAAGAGGGGAGGTTTTGGCGGCGACCCGGCGCAGACCGGGAGATACCACCACTCGGCCCAACCAGGCGAAGCCGAGTTCCAAGGCGATGGCGACGAGGGCGACAAGGATTGCACCGCCGGCCATTTCGCTGTAGTTCGCTTGCGCTCGGCCGTCCAGGATGAACCGGCCCAAGCCCTGCAGGCCCAGATAGGCGGCGATGGTCGCGGTCGAGACGATCTGCAGTGTCGAGCTGCGGATGCCCGATATCAGCAGCGGTAGCGCACAGGGCAGCTGAACGTGCAGCAAGATCTGTCGTTTGGTGAACCCGATGCCGCGGGCGGCGCCCACCGCGTCGGGATCGGCGTTCTGGATCCCGGCGTACGTGCCGGTGAGGATCGGCGGCACCGCCAACAGGACAAGCACCACGATGGTCGGCAGCACGTAGACCAGCTTGCCTGCGACGACGGGCGCGAAAAGCAGGAACAGCAGCACGAGCAGGCCCAGGCTCGGCAGCGCACGCAGTGCATTGGCGAGCCCGGCGACCAGGGTCTCGCCGCGGCCCGTGTAGCCGATCAGGATTCCGAGCGGCACGCCGATGGCCAAGGCGACCAGCAGCGCGATGGCCGAATACAGCAGGTGATAGCCCACTTGCATGGGGATGCTGCCCGATCCGCTCCAATGCGCCGGATCGGTGAACCAGCCGATGATGTTCATGAGGTGACCGTCCGTTGCCGCCATGGGGTGAGTAGTTTGTTCGCCACGATGATCAGTCCGTCGAGGATCACCGCGAGTACGACGCACATCACCACGCCGGTGACGAGCGGTACGAACAGCCGCAGCTGAAAGCCCTGGGTGAAGAGTGATCCGAGCTGCGGAATGCCCAGGAGCGCAGCCATTGTCACGATGCTGACGTTGGACACCACCGCCACCCGCAGGCCGGCGGCGATCACCGGTACCGCGACCGGCAGTTCCACCAGCAGCAGTCGCTGCCAGCCGCGGTAGCCCATGGCCTCCGCGGCGGCAACGGTGTCGTGCGGCACCGAGCTCAGCCCGTCGGCGACGACGCGCACCAGCAGCGCCAAGGTGTAACAGGTAAGCGCCACAATGATGTTGATCGGATCCAAGATCTTGGTCCCGAGCAACACCGGCAGCAGGATGAACAGGGCCAGCGACGGGATGGTGTAGAGCAGGCCGGCCACACCGACGATGGCCGCGTAGCCCCGCTTCGACCGGTGCGCCCACCACCCCAGCGGCAGCGCCAGCAGCAGACCGAGCAGCGTGGGAATCACGGTCAGCCAGGTGTGGCTGATGGTGAGGCTCAGGACGCGGTCAAGGTTCGACGAGATCCAGTTCACGATCGGGAGTCCTTCGCGCGTCGGATGGCCTCCACGATGTCGTGATCGGTGACGGTGCCGAGCAACTTTCCAGCGTCGTCGGTGACCACGCACCGTCCGCTCGGGCTGGACAGCGCGGAGTTGAGCAGCTCCCGCAGCGGGTCCGAGCGTCGGGCGGTGGTGCCGCACAGGTTCACGTCGCGGTCGGTGACCGTGGCGCCGGACAGGTTCGCGGTGTCTACCCAGCCGACCGGCGCATGGTTGGCATCGACCGCCAGGATCCACTTGCCCTCGACCACCGGAATGTCCGAAACCGGTTGCCCTACCGTCACTGTCGGCTCATCGTTCAGACGCAGCCGGTCGTCGGCGGTGTGGAATCCGAGCGCCTGGTAGCCGCGGGCGGAGCCGACGAAGTCGGCGACGAAGGAGTCGTTCGGGGCGGCCAGCAGTTCGGCGGGAGTCGCGGCCTGCGCCAGGGTTCCGCCCTCGCGCAGCACCACGACTTGATCGCCCAGCTTGAGGGCCTCGTCGATGTCATGGGTGACCATGACGATGGTCTTGGAGATGTCGGCCTGCAATCGCAGGAAGCCGTCCTGCAACTGACTGCGCACGATCGGGTCGACCGCACTGAATGGCTCGTCCATCAACAGGAAAGGCGGATCGGTCGCCAGCGCGCGGGCCACCCCTACTCGCTGTTGCTGACCGCCGGAGAGCTGCCAGGGGTAACGGCGGGCGAACTTGGCGTCGAGTCCGACGCGTTCCAGCAGTTCCATTGCCTTGGAACGGGTTTCCTTCTTGCCGCCGCCGAGCAACCGCGGCAGCGCGGCCACGTTGTCGACGACCGTGCGATGAGGGAACAGGCCCGCGTTCTGGATGACGTAGCCGATTCGGCGTCGCAGCGACACCCGGTCCAGCGACTGGGTATCGACTCCGTCGAGTTCGATTGTGCCCGAGCTGGGTTCGATGAGCCGGTTGATCATCCGCATCGAGGTCGTCTTGCCGCACCCTGACGGGCCGACCAGCGTGGTGATCTTTCCGTTGGGTGCGGTCAACGTCAGGCTGTCCACGGCGACCGTGCCGTCCGGGTACACCTTGGAGACGTTGTCGAATGTGATCATGACTGTCTTTCTTCGGAGTCTGGCTTGGGGGAACGGCTCAGTTGGGCGGACAACTCCGCCGCAGCCGAGACCAGCAGCTCGCCGCACCGGGACGCCTCGGATTCGGTGACCCGGTAACTCGGGATCACGAAACTCAGCGCTGCGACGATGCGTGCTTCGGAGTACACCGGGCACGCGATCGCGGTCACGTCGGGTTCGACACCGCGTTCGACAACGACGTACCCGTCGCTGTTGACGTCACCGCGAAGGGCATGCCCCGCGGCGGAGATGTCCAGTGGAATGGTCCGGCCCACCCAACTGGTGTGGCGCACAGAGTGTGTGCCCTGCATGATGCCGATGTAGATGGCGACGTCGCTGTGCCATTCGACCGACAGATAGACGGACTCACCGGTCTGTGCGACGAGTTTCTCCATGACCGGCTTGGCCAGGTCGGTCAATGACTCGCTGCTGAGCGCAGCGGCGCCCAGTTGGATCATCCGCCCGCCCGGACGGTAGATGCCTGCCTCGTCTTTCGCGACGAAACCCGTGGCCTCCAACGTTCGCAACAGCCGCAGCGCGGTACTCGGCGCCAGATCACAATCCCTGGCGCTGTCAGCAAGATTCACGCTGCCTCGCTCGCAGATCGTGGCAAGCAGGGCGAGGGCCCGTTCCACGGTCCTGGTGGATGCCTCAGCCAACTCGCTATTCCTCTCACTCGCGCCATTTCTAGTGGCTGGAATTCGATTGCCATCTAGCGGAATTTTTAGGTTGGAGCGATGATAGGTCGTGTCACGCGCCAGCGGTAGAGATTGAGGAGAATTACATGGTTGTGCTGAACGGGACGGCCACGATTGCAGACGTCGTGACGCTCGCCGACCGCCGTGAACAGGTGTCGATCTCCGCGGAAGTCCTCGCCGGCGTCGAGCAGGCGTACCACCGAGCAGCCGATCTGAGCACACGCTTTCCCACCTACGGGCGCACCACCGGAGTCGGCGCGAATCGGACCACCCAGGTTCTCGCCGATGACAAGGACTACGGGATGCGCCTGCTCCGCAGTCACGCTGTCGATGCCGGCGACCCGCTCGCCGACAGAACCGTCCGGGCGATGCTCGCCGTTCGATTGATTCAGTTGTGCGCACCCGGGGCCGGGCTCGATCCGAAGATCCTGTCCGCACTGGCGCGGATGCTCAACGACGACGCGCTGCCCGAACTCCTCCAGTACGCGTCGATCGGCACCGGAGACCTCGCCGCACTGGCAGGCACCGCCCTGACGCTGATCGGCGAACGGCCCGCGAAAACGCCCCTGCCGCCGATGCCACCGTGGGGTGCCGACAGCGCCCTGCCGTTCATGAGCAGCAGCGCCCTCACGGTCGGACGCACGTGCCTCGCCCTGGACGAGCTGCAGCGGCTGGAGCGGGCGTCCAGCGTCATCTACATGCTCAGTTTCCTTGCCCTGGACGGTAACCCGTCCACCTTCTCGGTCCCCGCCGCCCGCGCCGCGGCGGCCCCGCACGTCGACACGGTCGCCGCACGGCTGCGGTGGCTCTCGACCGGCGACGGTCGAGACGATCACGAGCCGCGCCGCATCCAGGATCCGTACGGTCTGCGGGTCTACCCGGTCGCGCACGCCAGCGTCGTCGCATCGCTGGATTCGCTTGGGCGGCAACTAGAGCGGACCCTCAATGCCGCCCAGGAGAACCCCCTGTTCGACATCGAGGGCGGCATGGTCGTCCACCATGGCGCGTTCTATCAGGCGTCGTTGTCGCTCGAGCTCGACGGAGCCACTCTGGCGTTGGCGCTCACCGCACCCATCACGCATTCCCGCATCCGGATGCTCAACGATCCGGAAACCAACGGCCGCAACGCGTTCCTCGCCACCAGTGAAGACGGGTCGTCGGGTCTGATGATGGTCGAATACGTCGCCGCGGGTGCGATCGCCGAGATCCGGGCAGCGGCGCAACCCGCATCGGTCGGCACTCTCGTACTGTCCCGCGGCGCCGAGGAGGACGCCACGTTCGCGTCTCAGGGCACGCAGCAACTCGAACGGTCGGTCGCCGCGTACCGGGTGCTGCTGGGCTGCGAGTTGGTCGGCGCGCTACGACTGCTCCGTCAGCGTGGGCTGCACGAACGGTTCACCGGAGTGCTCGGCGAGGCGCTCGACCTCGCATCGGAGCTGCCGTGGAACGACCAGGATCGCGACCTGCGCGGCGACCTGGCAGCGGCCGAAGAGCTGCTGGACCACCTGGGTCGGCTGGTTTCGGATTCCGGTGACTAGCCTGCTTTCAAGCCGGCCAGGGTGAGCCGCAGGCCCGCGATGAGCGCCTCGAGCCCGACCTCGAAGGCAGCGTCGGCCATGACCGTCGCGCTGTCCCGTGAGGCCGCCAGCGCGGCGGCGAAAGCGGGCACACGCTCCTCGTCGCCGACGGGATCAAGGTTGCCGGGCGCAGCGAGTACGTCGAGTGATGAACCGATGATGAAGGATTCGAGCGCAACGATCACCGGCACTATCGACGCTTCGGGCCAGCCACCCCGCAGCATGCACCGCGTGATGGTCTCGTACCCCTGAATCGAGGCTTCCGTCCCGTCGATCGGAACCACCGCGAGTTGAGCGATCAGTTGCGGGCTCGTGGCGAACGCCGTGCGATATGACCGTGCCCACGGCACGATCGCCGCGTCCCACTCGTGGTCGGCGAACGAGCTGGTGTCGATGCGCGCGGCAACCTCGGTACGAACGAGATTGACCAGTGCCCGCCGGTCCCGCACGTGGTTGTACAGGGCCGGCGGGCGCACACCTAGCTTCTCGGCCAACTGGGCCATGGTGAAGTCCTCGCCGTCCGAGAACAACTCGAAGGCCGCGGCCGTGATCTTCTCACGGTCAAGCAGTTTGGTTCGTGGCCTACCAGCCGGGCGCTTCGCCTCTCGCATGCCGGACCTGCGCCTCCAACCCAAGTTTGATCCTTGACAGAGTCTACTGACTCTCCTAAAAATTACTGTCATTAATTTTAGCGCGGTTGTCGCAGACCGCACGCCTCAACTACCCACCTGGGATGGACAGATGCACAAGCGAATTCTCACCACGCTCGCCGGTGTCACCACCGTGGCGCTGTTGGCCGGTTGTTCGAGTGGCCAGCGCCCCCAGGCAGGTGCAGGGCAGATCGATTACACGACGACAAGTCCGGCGGCGACCGGCCACCTCGACAAGGTCACCTGGAATCTGCAATACGAGCCGTCCAGTCTCGACCCGGTGCACTCCGGCAACTACGCCGAAAATCAAGTCATCGCCAACTTGTGCGACACCTTGCTTCGGGTGCCTCCGACCGACGCGTCGAAGATCGACCCGGCGTTGGCCACCAAGGCAAGCAACCCGACGCCGACAGAATGGGTTTACGACCTCAATCCCGCGGCGAAGTTTTGGGACGGTACGGCGGTGACGCCCGAAGACGTGATCTTCAGCCTCATGCGGAACAAGGACACATCGCTCAACTCGTACTACGCGGAGGCCTTCACGCAGGTGAAGTCCATCGACAAGACCGGCGATCACCAGATCACGGTGCACCTGAACACCCCCAACGCAGAATTCAATCGTGCGATGGCCAGTCCCGCGGGCACAGTCGTGAAGCAGGCCTATGTCCAGGCGCAGGGTGACAAGTACGGCAGCCCCACGGGCGGCGCAATGTGTTCGGGACCGTTCAGGTTCGGCAGTTGGACGCCCGGCAAGGACTTGACGATCCAACGCAATCCGAACTACTGGGACAACTCGTTGGCACCCAAGGTCGACAATGTCACGTTTACTTTCATCGGCGACGGGGCCACGCTGGCCAATGCCCTGCTCAGCGGTCAGGTGGACGGCAGCTACCAGTTGCCGTGGGACGGCTTGGGCCGGCTCTCCAGCTCGTCGGTAGGGTCTGTCTACTACGCGCGCAGCCCGATCGTGTTCTCGCTGATCATCTCGGCCGAGTCCGGGCCTCTCAAGGACCCGAAAATCCGTCGCGCATTGGCACTTTCGCTCGATCGGGACGGGATCATCTCCAACGCGTTCGCGGGCGCGGCCCTACCGGTCAAGGCATTGGCAACACCTCAGACCTGGACCTACGCCAAAGACGTCTATTCGAAGGCATACGACGATCTGCCGGCCTTGACGCAGAACCTCGATGAGGCCAAGAAGCTGGTCAGCGAGGCCGGCTCCCCGAAAGACGAGATCGTGCTTGCGTACGCGGGAGGCGCATCGCAGTATGTCGCAACGATCTTCGACTCCATTCAGCAGACCGGCAAGCAGATCGGGCTCAATATCACCCTCAAGCCCATCCCGGTGAAGACGTACAACTCGATCTTCGGGGATGCCAGTCTGCAGAAGGGCGTCGATGCGTTCGAGACCGACTGGTACCCCGACCTGAACGATCCGCTTTCCTGGTACGGAATGTTCGTCAAGGGTGCGAGCAGCCTGACCTTCGGGTACGACAACCCGACCGTGAACTCGTCGCTCACCGAGGCCAGGGCCACCTCCGATGACACCGCCCGCGCGCAACTCGTCACAAAGGGACAGCAGCAGATCATGGCGGATCTGCCGTGGATACCGGTTGCCGAGGAAGCCAACACTCTCTTCATGAACAAGCGGGTGACCGGTGCGCCTGTATCTTTCGTGCAGCTGTCCTACCCGTGGGCAGCCTTGTTGGGCGCGCGCTGAATCCGATGAGATACGTGGGGTTCGTCCTAAAGCGCCTCGCGTTCGCGGCGGTGACAGCAGCGGTGGCGAGTTTCCTGGTGTATGCGGCGATGTACTTTTCGCCGACGAGCTCGCTGTCGCTGCTGCTCGGCGGACGCAACGTCTCACCCGAGCAGATCGCTCGCGTGCGCCAGCAGTACCACCTCGACGAGGGACTGCTGGGACAGTACTGGCACTGGCTGAGCAGCTCCCTGCGTGGCGATTTCGGCACCTCCTTTCTCTACCGCGACAGTGTCAGCAGCTTGTTGGGCAATCACCTGACCACGACGGCATTCCTCGTCGTGTATGCGGGGATCCTCATTCTGACAATCGGGGTCAGCACTGGCGCGCTCGCGGCGCTGCGGTCCGGATGGCTGGACGGAGTACTCAGGTTCTGCTATTCGGCAGGGATCGCGATCCCGGCCTTCGTCGCTGCAACGGTGTTGATCTCGACCTTCGCCGTGCAGTTCCCGATCTTCCCCGCGTACGGCTCTGGCAGTGACTTCGGCTCGCGGCTGTACTCTCTGACACTGCCCGCGATCGCATTGGCGTTGTCGAATGTCGCCTACATCGGGAAGGTCACCAGAGCTTCGATCAATCAGACCAAGTCACTCGATTTCGTCTGGGCTGCCAGCGCCCGGGGCATCCGGCGCCGAACCGTGACGATGCGGCACACGATTCGCAATGGGCTGTTGCCGGTCGTCACCGTCGGCGGGCTGAGTATCGCAGGCCTCATCGCCGGAACGGTTGTCGTGGAGACCGCATTCGGCCTCGATGGGATCGGATCACTTCTGGTGCAGGCGATCTCACAGAACGACTTCGCTCTGGCCCAGGCCATCGTGCTGATCCTGATCGTCGTGTTCATTCTGCTCAGTACGGTCATCGACATCATCTACGGCCTGCTCGATCCTCGGATAACCGAAGGACTGGTCGCATCATGACTGCCGCCGTGACCGCGGGACGTTACAGCTTCTTGCGTAACACTGCCGCACGATTCTCGTCGCCCTGGACCGTCCGCCTGGCATCCGGTTTTCTCCTGCTGGTCGTGCTGATGGCCGTGGCGGCCCCGGTGATCGCACCGCACGACCCCGATGCAGGCTCGTTGGGCGGAGCTTATCTCGGGTCCAGTCTCGACCACCTGCTCGGCACCGACGCCTCCGGCAGAGACATCTTCTCGCGGCTCGTGTTCGGCGCCCGCACAACGATGTTCGGTGCAGCGCTGATCGTCGGGCTCGCAGCGGTCATCGGCGTCGCGCTGGCGCTGACGGGCGCGTGGCAGCGACGCGCGGACGGCATCGTCTCGCGCGTTTTCGACACGATCCTGGTGCTGCCTGCGCTGCTGCTCGCGCTCGCCGCGACCGCGCTGTTCGGAGCTGGGCTCACCGCGGCGGCAATCGCCCTGGCCATCGCGTATGTTCCCTACGTCGGGCGCATCACACGCTCGGCGGCGCTACAGCAAGTTGCGCAACCCTATATCTCCGCGTTACGCCTGCAGGGTTTCCGGTCTTCCCGCGTGATCGGTCTGCATCTGCTGCCGAATCTCGCCGGTCTGATCACGGCGCAGGTCACGGTGCTGTTCGGGTACGCCATCATCGACATGGCCGCCGTGTCCTATCTCGGGCTCGGCGTGCAACCGCCGCAATCAGACTGGGGCACAATGATTTCTGCCGGACAATCGAGCATCGTCCGCGGCTTCCCGCAGGAGTCGCTGTACGCGGGGCTGGCGATCTTCCTCACGGTCTTCGCCTTCAACATCATCGGCGACCATCTCGGAAAGCGCTTCCATGTCTGAATCACTCCTGACCGTCGACGGCCTCACGGTCCACCTGCCGTCGGCGGCACGTCCCGTCATCGCTGACGTGTCGTTCGCGCTCGCCCCCGGTGAGTGTCTGGGCGTGGTCGGCGAGTCCGGCAGCGGCAAGTCCGTCACGGCGAGATCCATCCTCGGCATACCACCCGCCGGCATGTCCGCCAGCGGCACGATCCAATTCGGTTCCCACACTTATGACGTCACCGATGCCGAGACCATGCGGCGCTGGCGATCCAAGCACGTCGGAGTGATCTTCCAGGACCCTGCCTCGGTCATGGATCCGACCCGCACCGTCGGCGACTACCTCACCGAGGTGCTGGTATATGAGCGCCGGATGCGTCGCACCGAAGCGTTGCTGAAGGCCGCGGAGATGCTCACCTCGATGGGCCTGAGCGATCCGCGTGCATTGCTCGACCGGTACCCGCACGAGTTCTCCGGCGGACAACTTCAGCGCATCTGTATCGCTGCCGCGCTGTTGCCCGACCCGGACCTGCTGATCGCCGATGAGCCGACCACCGCGCTCGACAACACCACCCAGGCACTGGTGATCGACCTCCTGGACCGGGCACGTCGAGAGCGGCAGGTGTCGACGGTGTTCATCACCCATAACCTCGAACTGGCACTTGCCTTTTGCGACCGCATCGCCGTAGCCTACGCGGGCCGCATCGTCGAGATCGGCGATACCCGCACCGTGGCGCGCGGCGGTCACCATCCATACACCGACGCGTTGCTACGGTGCCAGCCCGATGTTTCACGGCGTCACGAAACCCTACCGGTGATCGCAGGACAGCCACCCACCCTCGCCCAGCCGCTCACCGGATGCGTATTCCGCGAGCGCTGCCCACGCGCCACCGACGCATGTGTCGAGTTGCCCGCGTGGACAGCCGAAGATGAACGACTCGGGTACGCCTGCGTCCATCCGATGACCCCGGGGACGACGCCGAGCGGAGTTCACGATGCGGCATAGCGTATCGCTGGAGGTCCGGGAGTTGACCAAGACGTTCCGTGCCCGCCGCGGCGCGGCATCGGTACAGGCATTGCGCGGCGTGTCGCTCGACGTCCACACCGGCGACGCCGTAGCACTCGTCGGTGAATCCGGCTCGGGCAAATCGACTCTTGCCCGCATCGTGATGGGACTCGAAACTGCCACGAGTGGTTCCGTGCTGCTCGACGGCCAGCCGGTCCGTAAAGGCCGCAGCCACGTTGCGCGACGCGCCCGCCGGATACAGATGGTGTTCCAGAATCCATATTCATCGCTGGATCCCATGCAGACGGTCGGATCTGCGCTGCACGAGGTCATCCGTTTCCACCTCGGCCTGCCCGAGAAAGAACGTAAGGACCGAATCGCCGACCTGTTGACCTCAGTGGGGCTGCAAACCAATATGTCCGAACGCAAACCAGGTTCACTGTCGGGCGGCCAGCGGCAGCGGGTCGCGATCGCGCGCGCACTCGCCGCCGACCCCGATTTGCTCGTGCTCGACGAGGCCGTGTCCGCGCTGGACGTATCAGTGCAGGCACAGATCCTCAACCTGCTCAACACGATTCGCGCCGAGCGTGGACTGGCATTTCTGTTCATCACTCACGATTTGGGCGTCGTCCGGCAGGTGTGCGATCACGTGCATGTGATGAGCCGCGGCGAAGTCGTCGAGAGTGGTTCAGTCGACGACGTTCTGACGTGCCCGACACATCCGTATACCCAAGTACTGCTCGCCTCGGTACCGCGCCCCGGATGGCGACCTGAAGCGGTCGCTGCGCTCAACCGATGACCAGCAACCGACCTGTCACGCTGTCGCAGCTGCGTGACGTCATAGCGGATGTCGTCGCGGGAGACGCAGGCCGTGCAGTGCCGGGTATCGCCGTGGGTATCAGCCTGCGCGGGGACAGCACGTTCCTCGGATACGGGGTGACGAGCCTGGAGGATCCCCTACCGGTCACCGAGCACACGGTCTTTCAGATCGGTTCCATTTCAAAGACTTTCGTGGCACTGCTCATCGCTCGGCTGGTCGACGCCAGGCGATTGACACTCGACCGGCCCGTCACCGATGTCCTCGATGCGGTCACCGTCGACCCGAGAATCACCGTCAGACATCTGCTCACTCATTCTTCGGGCGTGTCCGGGGACCCGATGATCGCGAACGCTCCGCGGTTGCTCGCCGGCAATGCCGACGATACTCTCGCCGTCGCGCTGTGCGAGCTCAGCGAGCGTCCCCTCGACTTCGCCCCGGGTACGACGTGGTCGTACAGCAACGCGGGAATCATGCTGGCAGCAGCCATAATCGAACGGCTCGAAGGCCGCGCCTACCCGGATCTGCTGGCCGAGCGAATCCTGCACCCCTTGGGCATGTACCACTCGTTCACAACCGCGGATGAAGCCATCACCCACCGCGTGGCCGCCCCGCACGCCGACGCTCGGGTGTTACGCGATGCGGGGTGGCAACGACACTGGCAGCTGCCCGGCTGGGATGTGCCCGGTGGTGGAATCGTAAGTACCGCAAGCGACATGGTCACCTACGGTGACTACCTGCTGTCCGGTAAGGAACCCGCAATCCTGCTGAGTCCCCAGTTCAACCGGGGCAACCCAGGACAGCACTTTGCGCTCGCGTGGTATCTGGATGACATTGGCGGACAACGTATCGCATGGCATGACGGCCTCACCACCGGCTACTGCGCGCGCATGACGATGCTCCTCGACGAGCGGTTGTGCATGGTGGTGCTGACCAACTCTGCCGATGGGGAACGCCTGCACCGAGCACTGGACCGTGCTGTCGTACAGGCGGTGACCGGTGTTGACCCCTGGCCACAACCAACGCGTCTGCCAATCGACCCAGCCGATTTCGAAGGTGATTACGACGGGGGAATCTACGGCACCATCCGGGTGACCAGGGCCGCCGACGACGAACTTCAGATCGAGGCGCACATGCGTCCCATCGAGAACGGCCAGTACCGGCTCGCCCCGCTCACGGCTCAACGGGTGGTGAGGATCTCGGACAACGCACTGATGGTCGTGGCTCCGGAGGCCGAAGCTGGTGGCGTCATCGAATATCGGCGCGGACCCACGGGCCGCGTCACGCATCTGCGCATTGCCGACCGGCTGGCCACGAAGGGATGACAACTGATGTCGAAAACTGAGCGGACGCTGTTCGTCGACGCCGAACTGCCTCTCACCGGCGCCACGGACCGCTGGGGCATTCTGGTCGAGGACCACCACATTTCCGCGGTCGTACCGATGGCCGACGTGCCGTCGACTCTCGGCGTACACGTCATCGATGTCGCTGGTGCCGCCGTCCTGCCTGGGATGACCGACGCGCACGTGCATGCCGTCGAATCCGGGGTCGAGCTGATGCGATGCGATCTGTCCGACACAGTCAGCCGTGATGACGCTCTGGCGACCATCGCCCGGTACGTCACCGACAACCCGGACGCGGACTGGATCGTGGGTCGTGGCTGGTCGCTGAGCCACTTCCGGCACACGGGCACGATGCTCGAGAGCCTCGACAGCATCACAGGAGCGCGGCCGGCGTACCTCTCCAACCGCGACGGTCACAGCGCCTGGGTCAATTCGGCGGCGCTGCGACTCGCCGGCATCACAGCCGACATGGCCGACCCGCCCGGCGGCCGCATCGAACGGCTCCCCGACGGTTCACCGGCCGGGCTGCTGCATGAATCCGCCATGCAATTGGTCTCCGACCTTCTGCCGCAACTGGATGACCGGGCCCGGATGGCAGGGCTTCTCGCCGCGCAGAGTCGGCTGCTGTCCCTCGGGGTGACCGGATGGCAGGAGGCGATCGTCGGCGACTTCGTGCCGACCACCGATGTGCTCAGTGTGTATCGCCGTGCGGCCGACACCGGTGAACTGCTGACCCGGGTGACCGGGAACCTCTGGGTGCCACGTACCGAATTCTCCGGCTGCGTCGAGACTTTCGTCGGACTGCGGGCCGAGGTTCCCGCGACATCGCGGTTTCAGCTCACTGGTGCCAAGATCATGTACGACGGCGTGTGCGAGACATTCACCGCCGCAGTCAGCGTGCCGTATCGCACCGGCACCGAGTATCCGACCGGTCTGACGTTCTTCGACAAGTCCGAACTGCAGCCCATCGTCATCGCGCTCGACCGCGCGGGGTTCGACCTGCACTTCCACGCCATCGGTGATCGCGCCGTCGCCGATACCGTCGAAATGCTCGAGGCGACCGACGGCACCGGGCGCCGCCACCAGATCGCACACCTTCAGTTGACGAATCCCGGCCTCATACAGCGGATGGCCGCCAAAGGCATCATCGCCAACATTCAGCCTTTCTGGGCTCAGAACGACGACCAGATGACCGACATGGCGCTCCCGTACCTGCCGGCGGAACTCTTTGAGCACCAGTACGAATTCGCGACCATGGCACATTGCGGCGTGCAGTTGGCCAACGGGAGCGATTGGCCGGTTTCGAGCCCGAACCCGTTCGACCAGATCCACGTCGCGGTGAATCGCAGCTATCCCGGCTCGGGTGACACGTTCTTTCCCGCGGAACGGTTGACAAGGCGGGACGCCCTGGTCGCCGGCACAGCCGGCAGCGCCTACGCATCACGTCAGGAGTCCGTACGCGGGTCTCTCTCGCCTGGGCTCGAAGCCGACCTCGTCGTGCTGGAACGGCCGCTCAGCAACGTCGCTGACGACGATCTGCACACAGTGCGGGTCGCACAGACCTACGTCAACGGTCAACTCGCCTTCGAGAGGTGACTAGCCTGGCTGAGATGGACGTCTCGTTGCGCGCAGGTATCCCACCGTTCCACGTCATGGATGTGTGGCTGGCCGCCGCTGAACGTCAGCGCACCCACGGTGACCTGGTGAATCTGTCGGCGGGCCAGCCCAGCGCCGGGCCGCCGACCGCGGTGCGCGAGGCCGCCGTCGCGGCGATCCACGGCAACCAACTCGGCTACACCGTCGCACTGGGCATCCCGGAGCTGCGCGCGCAGATCGCGGCGTCGTACCGCAAGTACGACATCGAGGTCGGCGTCGACGACGTCGTGCTCACCACCGGATCGTCCGGCGGATTCCTGCTGACCTTCCTGGCCTGTTTCGACGTCGGCGACCGGGTGGCGATCGCCAGCCCCGGCTACCCGTGTTATCGCAACATCCTCACGGCGTTGGGCTGCGAGGTCGTGGAGATCCCATGCGGCCCGCAGACCCGGTTCCAACCCACGCTCAGCATGCTCGAAGAGCTGGATCCGCCGGTGGCCGGCGTGATCGTGGCCAGCCCGGCGAACCCGACCGGGACCGTCATCGCGCCCGACGAGCTCGCCGCGATCGCCTCGTGGTGTGAGGCGTCGGGCGTGCGCCTCGTCAGCGACGAGGTGTACCACGGCCTGGTCTACGAGGGTGCGCCCGCGACCAGCTGCGCGTGGGAGACCTCGCGGGATGCCGTGGTGGTCAACAGTTTTTCGAAATACTTCGCGATGACGGGCTGGCGGCTCGGCTGGCTGCTGGTGCCGGAGGAACTGCGCCGCGCGGTGGACTGCCTCACCGGCAACTTCACGATATGCCCGCCCGCGCTCGCGCAGCATGCCGCGGTGGCCGCGTTCACCCCGGAATCGTTGGCCGAGGCCGACGGGTTGCTGGCCCACTACGCGGACAATCGCAGGCTGCTGCTCGACGGGTTGAGCGATATCGGGATCGACCGGCTCGCTCCGACCGACGGCGCGTTCTACGTGTACGCCGATGTCAGCGACCAGACCGACGACTCACTGTCCTTCTGCTCGAAGTTGTTGGCCGACACCGGTGTTGCCATAGCGCCCGGGATCGACTTCGACACGGTCCGGGGCGGTTCATACGTCCGGCTGTCGTTCGCGGGGCCGACGAGCGACATCGAGGAGGCGCTGCGCCGGATCGGACCGTGGCTGCACGGCTGAGCCTGCGCCGAAACTACGCTTTTTGACGGGAAATCAGCGATTTCGCGGCAAAACCCGTAGTCTCGGCGGGTCTATCGCTTGATACCCGCATACCAATCCAGCAGATCCGGGTTGTCCACGGCGCTGCGCTCGACCACCTTGGCCGGGTCGGCGCCCTGGAAGAGCTTCTTGATCGGCACCTCGAGCTTCTTGCCGGTCCGGGTGTGTGGAACCCCCGGCGCGACGATGATCTCGTCGGGAACGTGGCGCGGGGACACCTCGGTGCGGATGGTCTGCTTGATGCGCTCACGTAGGTCGTCGGTGAGCTCGACACCGTCAGCCAGCACGATGAACAAGGGCATCCAGTAGCCGCCGTCGGGCTGCTCGGCCCCGATCACGAGGGACTCGACGATCTCCGGCAGCCGCTCCACCGACTGGTAGATGTCGGCGCTGCCCATGCGGATGCCGTGCCGGTTCAGGGTCGAGTCGGAGCGGCCGTGCACGACGACGCTGCCGTGGTCGGTGATGGTGATCCAGTCGCCGTGCCGCCACACCCCGGGAAACATCTCGAAATAGGCGTCCCGATAACGTGTTCCGTCGGCGTCGTTCCAGAAGTAGATCGGCATCGATGGCATCGGTTTGGTGATCACCAATTCGCCCACCTCGCCGCGCACGGGATTGCCTGCCTCGTCCCAGGCATCGAGTGCCACTCCGAGGAACGGCGCGGAGAGCTCACCCGGCCACACCGGCACGGTCGGGACGCCGCCGATGAACGCCGAAACCACATCGGTGCCGCCGCTGATCGAGTTCACCTGCACCCGCTCGCCGACGTTGTCCCGCAACCACAGTGCCGAGGACGGCGGCAAGGATGATCCCGTGATCCCGACGCTGCGCAGCGCGGACAGGTCATGCTGCTTACGCGGTACCGCACCGGCTTTCGCGCAGGCCAGCACGTAGCCGGGGCTGGTGCCGAGCACGGTGGCACCGACCGTGGCCGCGATGCTCCACAGCGCGTCGGCGTGCGGGTAGGTGGGGCTGCCGTCGTAGCAGACGATGGTGGCGCCGACCAGCAGCCCGGCCACCTGGAAGTTCCACATCATCCAGCTGGGGCTGGTGTACCAGAAGAACGTATCGTCGCGACCGATATCGCTCTGCAGGGCAACGGCTTTGAGGTGTTCGACGAGTACCCCGCCATGACCGTGCACGATACCCTTGGGCAGTCCGGTGGTCCCGGACGAGTACAGGATCCACAGCGGGTGGTCGAAATCGACTGCGGTGGTGGTCAGTTCAGCATCGCCGGGTGCGCTCGCCGACTCCCAATCGACCCAGTCGCTGCGCGCGGAACCCAGGCGCGACACCAGCACAGCCGCCTTGAGCGTCGGCAACCCGGCACGCAGCGTGGCGATGTCCTCGCTCTTGTCGTGGTCCTTCCCGGCGAACCGGTAGCCGTCCGCAGTCACCAGCACCGTCGGCTCCAGTTGACCGAGCCGGTCCAGCGCGGCCTTCGCGGAGTAGTCCTGCCCACAGGCGCTCCAGATCGCCCCGATGCTCGCGGTGGCGAGGAACGCGATGACGGCCTCGGCGATGTTCGGCAGGTAGCCGACCACCCGGTCCCCCGGCTGCACCCCCAGTGAGCGCAGGGTTTCCGCGAAAGTCGCAGTGCGCGCCAGTAACTCGGACCAGGCCACCTCGGTGACGGCGCCACCCTCGGCAACCGTCAGGATCGCCGGACGGTCGGTGCGGGCGTTGCGCAGAATCCGGTCGACGTAGTTGAGCCGGGCCCCGGGAAACCAGCGCGCCCCCGGCATCGACTCGTCTGCGAGGACCTCGGCGGGCCGCTCACCGAGTTCGAAATAGTCCCAGAGGGCAGCCCAGAACTCGGCGGGATCGTCGACCGACCACTGCCACAGGTCGTGGTAGTCGGCCAGTTCACGGCGGGCCCGCGCCGCCACGAACCGGGCGAAGTCCGTGACCTGCGCGTTGTCGATGTCGGCCTGCGTCGGCTCCCACTGAGCAGACGGCATCATTTCGTGCTCCTCGCGTGCGCGCCTCATCGCGCGGTCCATCCACCATCCATCGTGTACGACGCGCCGGTCACCATCCTGGCGTCCGGCGACGCGAGCCAACCTACCAGCGAGCCAACCTCTTCGGGCTCCACCAGTTCCTTGATGGCACTCTCCTTCAGCAGAACCTTGGCCACCACGTCGTCCTCGGGAATGCCGTGGATGCGCGCCTGGTCGGCGATCTGCTTGGCCACCAGCGGCGTCCGCACATAGCCGGGGTTGACGCAGTTGCTGGTAACGCCGTGTGGACCGCCTTCGAGCGCGGTCACCTTCGACAGGCCCTCCAAGGCGTGCTTGGCGGTGACGTAGCCGGCCTTGAACTCCGATGCACGCAGCCCGTGCACCGAGGAGATGTTGATGATCCGGCCGAATCCGCCTGCGTACATGTGCGGCAACGCGGCACGGATGAGCAGAAACGGCGCCTCGACCATCAGGGCCAGCAGCATCCGGAACTTCTCCGGCGGAAACGCGTCGATCGGGTTGATGCTCTGCACCCCGGCGTTGTTGACCAGAATGTCGCAGTCCAACCGCAGGCCTTCGAGCGTCCGAACGTTGAGAAGATCTATCGCCCAGGACTTCCCGCCGACCTTGGCCGCCACGGCGGAGGCTCCCGCGGCGTCGATGTCGGCGACCGTCACGGTCGCACCGCGCGCGGCCAGCGCGCGCACGCACGCAGCGCCGATCCCGCTAGCGGCTCCGGTGACCAGCGCCGTGCGCCCCCGCAGATCGCTCATGTCATCGCCCTTTCCGCGTCGGCTGCGTCGATGTCGACCAGGTCGATTCCCTTGGTCTCCCGAGCGAACACCACCGAGACCAGGGTGACGAGCGCGGCCCCCGCCAGGTACCCGGCGATCGGTACCCAGGAGTCGTATTGCCGCAGCAGCCACACCGCGATGATGGGCGCCAACGACCCGGCCACGATGGCGGTCACCTGATAGCCAAGGGACACACCGGAATACCTCATCCGGGTCGGGAACATCTCGGCCATGATCGCCGGCTGAGGCGCGTACATGAAGGCGTGGATCACCAACCCGAGCGTCACCGCAGCGACGATCGGCAGGTACTTGCCGGTGTCCATCATGGGGTAGGCGACGAAGCCCCAGCACACCGCCGCGGCAGCCCCCACGAAGTACACGGGCCGCCGCCCGTACCGATCGGAGAGCCGACCGACCGTCGGGATCGCCACCAGATGGGCCGTGTGGGCGATGAGCAGCCACCACAGGATGTCGCTGGTGTCGGAGTGCACCTGTTCCTTGAGATACGTGATGGAGAAGGTGACCACCAGGTAGTACATGATGTTCTCGCCGAAGCGCAGTCCCATCGCGGTCAGCACCCCGCGCGGGTACCGCTTGAGTACTTCGACGGCACTGAACGAGCTCTCCTTGATCTGCTCGGCTTCCTGTTGCGCCGCAAGGAAGATCGGGGCGTCGGAAACCTTGGTGCGGATGTAGTAACCGATCAGCACCACGACCGCGGAGAGCCAGAACGCGACGCGCCAACCCCACGACAGGAAGTCGGCGTGGGAGAGCCCGCCGTAGAGCACCAGCAGCACGACGGTGGCCAGGATGTTGCCGACCGGCACGCCGGCCTGCGGCCAGCTGGCCCAGAATCCGCGGGTGCGGTTGGGACTGTGCTCGGCGACCAGCAGCACCGCGCCGCCCCATTCCCCGCCGACCGCGAAGCCCTGCAGGAACCGCAGGATCACCAGCAGGGTCGGGGCGAGATAGCCGATCTGGCCGAACGTGGGCAGGCAGCCCATCAGGAAGGTGGACACACCCACGAGCAGCAGGCTGAACTGCAGTAGCTTCTTGCGGCCGTATTTGTCGCCGTAGTGACCGAACACGACGCCGCCCAGCGGGCGGGCGATGAAGCCGACGGCATAGGTGACGAACGCGGCCAGGATGGCGTCGAGATCATTGCCGCCCTGAGCGAAGAACACCTTGTTGAAGACGAGCGTGGCCGCAGTCCCGTAGAGGAAGAACTCGTACCACTCCACCACCGTGCCTGCCATCGATGCGACGACGACGCGTCGCAGTCCAGCGGGAATGGGCGCGCTCATCGGCGACTCCTCATGACGTGGTTCGTTACCTGTACCCAGTGTGACGGGTCTTACAGCTCCCGGTGTACTGCTCGGCGGCAATGCTTACCCGGCAGGCTGATTCGAACGCTTGCGGCAGGCGGTAGATGTTGATGCAGTAGTGGCATGCCTTTCATCGAGCATGGTCGCGGACGCGCCTACTACCGTCACTGGGCCGCGGCCGACCCGCGCGCGGCCGTCATCTTCCTGCACGGCTTCGGGGAGCACACCGCGCTGTATCACCGGTACGGCTTCGCGCTGAACGCCGCGGGGATCGACCTGTGGGCGGTCGATCAGTTCGGCCACGGCCTGACGCCGGGTACGCGCGGCGATTTCGGATCGGTCGACGAGAGTTCGGCACTGGCCGAGTCGCTCACCGAGCTCGCCGAAGCCGCGCACCCCGGCTTGCCGCTTGTGGCGCAAGGGCATTCGTTCGGCTCTGTGGTCACGTTGTTCCGCTTGCTCGGCCAGCCCGACCGCTACCGGGCGGGCATCGTCTCCGGGGCTCCGCTGACCCCGATCCCGGAGTTGGGCTCCGACAGCGCATTCGAGCTCGACCCCAGCTGGCTCTCGTCTGACCCGTTCTATCTCGACTCGCTGGAGAACGATCCGCTGGCCTTCGTCGACGCCGACGGGGCACCCCTGGCGCGCGAACTCGACAAGGCGTGGGACCGGTTCGGCAGCGAACTGCCCCGGCTTGCCGTGCCGACGCTGGCCCTGCACGGTTCGGCGGATCCGATCGCTCCGGTCGCCGGCGTGCGCTCCTATGCCGATCAGCTAGAACACCTGCAGCTCAAAGAGTTTCCCGATGCCCGCCACGATCTGCTCAACGAGTCGGTGCACCGAGAGGTGGCGAGCGCGGTGGTGAGCTTCATCGCTGCGGCGCTGTGATGCGCGACGCCTCATAGCCCGCGGTCAGCCACCGCACCGTGCGATCGAGGCTCGGCACGATGTCGGTGATGGCGATCTCGCCGGCCGCGAACCGTCCGGTCAGGCCGAAGACCAGGCTGGACAGGATGCTGTCGAGGTCGGCGATGAACGCCTCGTCGACACCGGCGAGGATCTCCATCCCGGCGGGCACGACGGCATCGAGTCCGCGGCGCACGAGGCGCTCGCCGCCCGGGGCCGACCGGGCCCGCGAATACGCCATGAGCATGGCCGGATGCTTCTCCCACGGCTCGAAGATGGTGCGCAGCATGCGCATCAGCCCGTCGTAGAGGGATTCGCCTGCGTCGGGGGTCTGGTTGGCCAGCGGGGAGTACCGGTTCTCCGTCATCCAGGCATCGAGCGCGGCCAGGATCAACTCGTCGCGGTTGGCGTAGTGCTTGTAGATGGTGGCCAGCGACGTCCGTGCGCGCCTGGCGACCTCCCGCAGTTGCACCGCGTCGTAGCCGTCGGTTTCGAGCAGCTCGACGACGATGTCGAGGACCCGGTCGGTAGCCATGTGCACCCCCTTGCCGTCCGCCTGTAACCCGGTTACCGTACCCGGTGTAACAAGGTTACTCACCGCGACGAAGCGAGGACGAATGGGTTCTTTGGACGGAAAGGTCGCGTTCATCACCGGCGTGGCCCGCGGCCAGGGGCGCAGCCACGCGCTGCGACTTGCCGCCGACGGCGCCGCCATCATCGGCGTGGACATCTGTGCCGACATCGCGTCCAACGGATACCCGATGGCAGGCCGCGACGAGCTCGACGAGACCGTCGCCCTCGTCGAGGCCATCGGCGGCAAGATGATCGGCGCGGTCGCCGACGTCCGTGATTTCGCCGCGCTCAAGGCGGCACTCGATGCGGGAGTCGACCACTTCGGCCGGCTCGACATCGTATGCGCCAACGCGGGTATCGCCGCCATGGCGTTTCGCGAGCTGAGCATCGAGGAAGACCTGCAGATGTGGACCGACGTCCTCGACGTGAATCTGGTCGGGTCGTTCCACACCGCCAAGGCCGCCATCGGCCACCTCATCGCCGGCGGACGCGGCGGATCGATCGTGTTCACCAGCTCGACGGCCGGACTTCGCGGCTTCGGCGGACTGCAGGGCGGTGGCCTCGGCTACGCCGCATCCAAGCACGGCATCGTCGGTCTCATGCGCACCCTGGCCAATGCGCTTGCACCACACAGCATCCGGGTCAACACCGTGCATCCCACCGCGGTCAACACCATGATGGCGGTCAACCCCGCGATGACGGCGTTCCTGGAGAACTATCCCGACGGTGGTCCCCATCTCCAGAACCCGATGCCCGTCTCGCTGCTGGAACCCGAGGACATCAGCGCGGCCATCGCATACCTGGTCTCCGACGCCGCCCGCTACGTCACCGGGGTCACCTTCCCCGTCGACGCCGGATTCACCAACAAATTATGAGCGGACGCGTCGCAGGCAAGCGGGTACTGATCACCGGGGCGGCCCGCGGTATGGGCCGCAGCCACGCGGTGCGCCTCGCCGAAGAGGGCGCCGACCTGATCCTCGTCGACATCTGCGCATCGCTCCCCGACGTCGAGTATCCGCTCGCCACACCGGAGGATCTGGACGAAACCGCGCGACTGGTGGACGAATTCGGCAGCAAGGCCGTCACCGCGGTGGTGGACGTGCGCGACGCCGCAGCGCTCGCGGCGGCAGTCGACGACGGCGTGGCACAACTCGGCGGGCTCGACGCCGCGGTCGCCAACGCCGGGGTAATCACCGCCGGAACCTGGGACACCACCACGGCCGAGCAGTGGCGCACGGTGGTCGACGTCAACCTGATCGGGACATGGAACACCTGTGCGGCGGCGCTGCCCCATCTCGTCGAGCGCGGCGGCAGTCTGGTCAACATCAGTTCCGCCGCAGGCATCAAAGGCACACCGCTGCACACCCCATACACCGCGTCCAAGCACGGCGTCGTCGGCATGAGCAGGGCACTGGCCAACGAGCTTGCGGCACACCATGTCCGGGTCAACACCGTGCACCCCACCGGCGTCGAGACCGGGATGCGGCCCGACTCCCTGCACAGCCTGCTCATCGAGCAACGGCCCGATCTGTCCCCGCTGTTCGGCAACGCCCTGCCGATCGTGATGGCCGAGGCCATCGACATCAGCAATGCGGTGTTGTTCCTGGTGTCCGACGAATCCCGCTACGTCACCGGCCTCGAATTCAAGGTCGATGCGGGCGTGACCATCCGATGAACCGCACCGAACGCGGCCGCCGCGAGTTCACGGAGGTGATGACGTTCGCGCCGCCGCCGGACAGCACCGCTGCCGCATCCGCATTGATCGACTTCGTCTTCGGCGAGGTGTGGCCGCGGCCTGCGTTGAGCCGTCGCGACCGCCGATTCGTCACGCTGCCGTGCGTTGCCGCCGCGGATGCCGAAGGCCCGCTGCGGGACCACGTCTACGCGGCATTGAACAGCGGTGACCTCACCATCACCGAAATGCGGGAAACCGTCTTGCATTTCGCGGTGTACGGCGGCTGGCCGAAGGCGTCGCGGTTCAACATCACCGTCGACGAGCAGTGGGACCGCATCCACCGCGAGCGGGGTCAACAGCCGCCGCCACCCGAACCGCTGCTGCCATTGCCGACCGCGAGCGATCCGGAACGTCGGCTCGCCGGTGGGGAGCAGTCCTTCAAGGACATCAATTGCATGCCGCACGCGCCGATCCGCGACAACCCGTATTCCGGCGCAGGCATTCTCAACTTCGTCTTCGGCGAGATGTGGTTGCGCCCCGGGCTCGGCATGAAGGAACGGCGGCTGGTCACGGTGGCGTGCGTGGCCTTCCAGGACGCGCCGGTGCCCATTCTCAGCCACGTCTACGCCGCGTTGAAGAGCCGTGATGTGTCGTTCGACGAAATGGACGAGGTTGCACTGCATTTCGCGGCGTACTACGGCTGGCCCAAGGCGTCGCATCTGAATCAGGTCATCGGCGAGCAGAAGCAGCGGGTGCTCGACGAGTGGCGAGCCGAAGCATGATCATCGGCGGCGACCGGCGCGTACCGGCCGGTTGTTGCGCATCAGAATTCTCTCCGGATCGACAGGCTCTTCGGCAGTCGGGTTGGCGTGTTCGGCCAGTTGGCGTCGGAATGAGTCAGTCAGTGTATGGGTGATGGCGAGTAGCCGTACCTGATCGTCATCGGAGAGGCCGGCGAATGCGACCGAGATCGTGCGTTGGTGCTGTTGCCACACCCGGCGCAGATGCGCCAGGCCGGTTTCGGTGATCTCGATGATGGTGCTGCGGCCGTCGGTGGGATGTGCGTACCGCGCCACCAGTCCGTCCTCGGCCAGTGCGTCCACAAGCACGGTGACCCGCCGTCCCGTCACCCCCAGCGCCGCGGCTATCCCCGACATGGGCAGTCCGTCCGGGCTGGCTTCCAGCGCCGCGAGCACTCGCAGTCGCGCGTAGCTCACCGCGTCATCAGGAACGCTGGCATGCACCCAGCGGATCCACGCCTGCCCCATTGCAGTGAAGCCCTCGGCCAGTGCAATCTGCCGGGCGTTCCGCTCAGCTCTTGACATGCGATACTCCGCCGCTAGATCATGTACAAGTACAGTAATTGATGTACAGATCTAGTTTACAGCGAGAGGCCGCGTGACGACAGCCTCTCTTCGACAGACGCCGAAGCAGACTGCCTCACTTTGGGATTCGACACCAAGGCTCGAAAGTGGGAACGATGCCCGAATTCAGTATCGAGACTCCCCGCGGGAGCATCGACGCGGTGCTCGAAATTCCCGACGGGGCGGGCCCATGGCCCGGTGTCGTCGTTCTGCATGACGCATTCGGCCTGCGCAAGCCGCACCGTGAGATCACCCGCCAGATCGCCGATCACGGGTTCTTGGCAGTGGCCCCCAACCTGTTCGCCCGTGGCGGGATGCTGCGTTGCATGCCACGACTTTTCAAGGATCTCATGGCCTACGAGGGCGAGACTTTCGACGACATCGCGGCGGCCCGCGAACTGTTGTCGAGCCGCCCCGATTGCACCGGTGCGGTCGGTATCGCGGGCTTCTGTATCAGCGGCGGCTTCGCGCTGGTGGCCTCGACAAAAGGCTTCCGCGCATCCGCACCGTTCTATCCACCACCGTTGCACAGCAGGTACGCCGAGATCGTCGACGGTGGCTGTCCCGTCGTCGCCAGCTTCGGCCAGCGCGATCTGATCAACCGGGGCAGCGGGAGAATCTTAGAAGAAGTGTTGGCCCAGAAGGAGATCCCCCACGACGTCAAGACGTACCCGCATGCGGGGCACAGTTTCGCCGACCGCGCACCCCTGCAGCCATTGATGCGTATCACCGGTTTCGGTGAGAACAAGGAAGCCGCCGCCGACGCATGGCAACGGGTCTACACCTTTTTCGACCAACACCTCCGCTGATGACCCTGGCACGTGATCCCGGCAAACAGCAGGTTGCGATGGTGGCTTCCAGCTTGGCCGAACGGGCGAACGACGTAACGCTCAGCTTGGGCGATACGTCTGGCGGATTCCACACGCGGCTCGCCGAATTGTGCACCGCGAGCGTCCGATCCGTTCTGCAGTCGCTGACGGTGGACGATGAGTTCGACCCCACTCCAGCCGCCGCTGTCGGCGCCGCACGTGCGCAGGCCGGGCAGCCGTTGGCCGCGGCGATCGGCATCGACCGGGTGGGCTTCCGCCGGCTGTGGGATCTGATCGTCACCGAAGGCCAGTTCACCACAGAGACCGGTCGAGATGCGTTGAGCAGCCTGACGGTGCAATTGCACGGCATAGAGGACCTCTACACCCGCGCAATGGTCTCCGGCTACCGCGAGGAGCAGACCCGCAAACTGCTCAGCGAACCGGCACATCGCGCCGTGCTCCTGGATGAACTGCTGGGTGGGCTGGTGCACGACCGATGGGCGGTGCGTACGACCGCGAATCAACTTCGACTACCGGTGACGGGACCCTACATCGTGGTGGCGGCAGAGACTCTCGACGTCGGCTTCGTCGGCCTGGCTGAGGTCGAAAGCAAACTGCGCAGCCTCGACGTGTACTCGGCGTGGCAGGAATTGCCCGACTTGCAGATCGGCATCGTGCACGTACCGTCCGACCTTCTGCTCCGGCGGGTGCTGGCTTTGATATCGCGCCTGGCGGCCGGCCAGGTGCGGGTGGGGGTCAGCGATCGATTCGACGATCTGCGCCATTGTGCACACGCCCTGCACGTCGCCAAGATCACCATGCAGGGCCGGTCGCAGCCCTCGGCTCCGGTCGCGGTGTTCGACGGCTCGTTGCTGGCGACCGCCGCCGTGAACGAGCCGGACGTGATGGTCAGATCAGTGCGGCCCGTCATCGACCGGTTCAGTGATCTTTCCGACGACGAGCGGGACACCTTGTTCCGCACGTTTCAGGTTTGGCAGCAGACCGAGGCCTCGGTACGCGAGACTGCCGAGCTGCTCGCGTGTCACCCGAATACCGTGCGTCAGAGGCTGCGTCGGATCGAACGCCGTACCGAGCGGTCACTGTCCCGTCCGCGCGACATCGCCGAACTGTGCTTGGTGTTCGAGGTGTATCACCGCCTGATGTGACCGGTCGAAGGACTATCCGCTCGCGTCCATCCACGCCTGCTCCTGGCCGGGCTCCGGTAGCACGCGGCCACCTTCCACGGCACCACTGGCCGGGCTGCTCTGCATGACCACGAGCACCCGCGATGATGGGACACCAGTGATCCGGCTGACCGCAGTGGCGATTTCGGTGGCGAGGCGCGTGGTGTCCGCGGCGGAGTGGCCCTCGCGCACCCAGCCGTTGACCAGCACCGGGCTGGCCGGCCGCCCATCCGTATACAGCGAATCGGGCGCCAGCTCGTGGAAGACGACGTTCACATAGGTGCTGGGCACGTGGTTGATCTCGGCGTGGATGCGGGCGATCTCGGTGGCGAGTGCGGCCTTCGTATCCGTCGCCAGGGTGGATTGCGTTGTGGTGCAGGTATAGACCGGCATGTCGACGGGATCTCTCAGCCCAGACGGGCGATCTCGGGGCGGGTGGGCACCACGATGACCGTCGGTCCGTCGGCACCCAAAGCCGCGGTGAACTCTGTGGCGAGCTTCTCCGTGCTGTCGACATCGACTGTGCGGCAACCGAAACCGGTTGCCAGTGAGCCGATATCAAGCCCCGGCAGATCCAGGCCAGGGACACCCGGCGTCTTCTCCAGCAGCGCGAACGATTTCAGGATCGAATACTCTCCGTTGCGCATGACCACGAAGACGATCGGCAGTCGATGCTGCACCGCCGTCCACAGTGCCTGCACCGAATACTGGAACGAACCGTCCCCGATCGTGGCGAGCACGGTGCGCCTGACGCCGCGGGCGCGGTCACCCAACGCCACGCCCACCGCCGCGGGCAGCCCCCAACCGATCCCACCGCTGGCCGTCGCGAAGAACGATCCGGGACGGGTGGTGGGGAGCCATCGAAGTTGCTGTGCCATGGTCGATGTGGACTCGGTGACCAGGACCGCATCAGCGGGTTTGACGGCATTGAGTGCGGCATACACCGCGTCGGGAGCCAATGGAGCCGATGCCGTGGTCTCTGTGGCGGGCTGTTGCCTGGCGGGCAATGGTGGCACGGTCCGGTCGCTGCGTTCGCCGATCAACGAAAGCAATTGCTGAAGAACCAATTTGGCGTCGCCAAGGAGGCTGTTGCCGGTCGGCGCCGCGCCCGCCAGCCAGGGGTCCGAGGTGATCTGCAGGAGATCGGTGCCCTCCGGGAGATACTCGCCGGCCACGTACGGGTAGTAGCGGAACGCCTGGCCGCCGACCACCACGGCGAGATCGTGTTCGCGCAGGACTTCGGTGACACCGGCGATGGTCATGGCGAGCTGTCCCCGGAACAGCCGGTGATCCTCCGGGAACGATGCGCGGTCCGGTAACGGACTGCCGTAGACCGCGGCCCCGACCTTGTCGGCAAAGGCAACTCCGTCGTCCCACGCCCCTGCCCGGTCCACCTCCGGCCCGAACACCAGCACGGGGTTGCTCGCGGCATTGATTCGTTCGGCGAACTCCCGCAGCCGATCCGGATCCGGCGCCAAGCGCTCACTCACCGTCCGCACGACCGCGGGTCCCAGTGCCGGTTTCTCCCAGTCATCGAGCGGGATCGACAGGAAGACCGGCCCGGCCGGCGGTTGCAGCGCCATCGCGTAGGCCCGCATGAACGCGGCGGGCACATCTTCTGCGCGCGCGGGTTGATACGCCCACTTGACCCACGGCAACGGCAGCAAAGTCTCATCGCGATTGGCCAGATAGGGGTCGCACAGCACCATTTCGCGGGTCTGCTGGCCGGCTGTCACGATCAACGGGGTATTGGCCTTATACGCGGCGACCAGGCTGCCCATGCCGTTGCCGGTGCCTGCGCCGGTATGCAGATTCACCAGTGCGGGCCGCCTCGTCGACTGGGCGAATCCGTCGGCGATGGCCACCACCGAGGCTTCCTGCAGCGCCAGGACATAGGTGAAATCATCGGGAAAGTTCGCCAAGAACGTCTGTTCCGTCGATCCAGGATTGCCGAACACGGTGGTCAGCCCGAGCGAGCGGAGCAGGTCGTACGTCACGTCGTGCACCGTTGGTGCTCCGGTTGTCATGGCAGTCCTCCCGTCAATGGCTGCGCGTCGAGCGACGCCTTATCACCCTCGCGCTGTCCCGGGCCGGAGTCGATGTCGCTCACCACACCGTCGGAGCCGAAATCGTGTTCCCGGGTACAGCGTCACGGGGTCAGCACCACCGAGCCCACCGTCCTGCGGGCCTCCAGATCCATGTGGGCCTGGGCTGCGTCAGCCAGACGGTACCGGGCGCTCACGGTGATCGATATCGCCCCCGACGCCACCAACTCGAACAATTGCCCTATCCGCCAAACGAATTCGTCGTGCGTGCGCATGAAGTCAGGCCGCGACGGTCTGGTGAGGTACACCGAGCCGGCAGCGTTGAGACGCTGGGGATCTACTGGCGGCACCGGTCCGCTCGCCGCACCGAACAGTGCCAGCGTCCCGCGTACGGCCAGACTGGCCAGGCTGCTGTCGAAGGTGGTCCGGCCGACCCCGTCGTAGACCGCGGCTACTCCGCGCCCGCCCGTGAGCTCACGGACCTTGGCTCCGAACGCGGCCGCGTCATCCGCATAGTCGAGCACGGCCACCGCACCCGCCTGCCGTGACATCTCGGCCTTGCGGGGCGTCGACGTCGTGGAGATGACGCGACCGCCGATGCTGGTGACCCATTGCGTCATGATCAGTCCGAAGCCGCCTGCGCCGGCATGGATCAGCACGGTGTCCTCGGGTTGCACGGGATAAACCGACTTGATCAACAGGTGAGCGGTCATCCCCTTGAGCAGTGCGGCCGCCGCGACGTCGGCAGCCACGCCGGCGGGGACGGGCGCCACGATGCCAGCCGCTGCCAGGCAATACTCGGCGTACGCGCCGACCGCGTCGGCGGTGGCGACGCGCTGCCCGACGCTGAAGCCCGTCACGCCGGCGCCGATATCCGCAACCGTGCCGCAGACTTCGGCGCCGAGGACGAACGGCAATTGATGTGGGTACTGACCCGACCGGAAGTAGGTGTCTACGAAGTTCACCCCGATCGCCTCGGCCTTGATCAACAGCTGACCGGCACCGGGTGCCGGACGCGGCATCTCGATGTACTTCAGGACTTCGGGGCCACCGTTCTCGGCGATGTCGATGGCGTACATACCTTCGTATTCGACCGTCCCGGTGACGCGGTGTCGATGTCGCGGCGTCCACTGATGCGCGCAGGATCGTGTGCACGGACACAACCACGGTCCCGTTGCTCACCTCGTGGCGACAGGGTTGACGTGAGCCACACAACACTCCACAATTGTCGTCATGAACGGTCAGAAACCCACAGAAGTGGTCGGCCGTGCTTCCTGTTGAGCGGCACGAGGCGATCATCGACGCGGTGGGCAACGCCCAGGCCGTAAGCACCGACGAGCTGGTCCGCCGGCTGGGCGTGTCCGCCGAGACCATCCGCCGTGACCTGGCCTATCTGGAGGAACGCGGGGCCGTGCGCCGCGTGCACGGCGGGGCCGCCGCCGTCACCGAGCGCCGCGGCATCGAACCGTCGTTCACCGAGCGGTCGATCATCCGGCACGAGGCCAAGGCGCAACTGGCACGCACTGCCGTCGGGCTGCTCAAGAACGGGCAGACCGTCATCCTCGACATCGGCACCACCGCTGTCGCCGTCGCCCACGCCATCCCCCGCGGTTTCACCGGAACCGTGATCACCCCGTCGCTGCCGGTCGCCGTCGAACTGGCCGACCGGCCCGGAATCGAGGTACTGCTGGCCGGCGGTCGGGTCCGCGCAGGTGATCTGGCCTGCTCGAATGCCCACACCAAGGCCTTCTTCGCCGACGTCTATGCCGACATCGCACTGCTCGGTTCCGGAGGGGTCGACGCGACGGCCGGGCTGACCGACTTCCATCTCGACGAAATCGATGTCCGCCGGACCATCATCGCCAACAGCGCGTCGAGCTACATCCTCGCCGACTCGTCCAAGCTCGGGCTGGTCGCGCCGTACCGGGTGTGCGAGCTCGCCGCCGTCGACGGCCTCATCACCGACCAGAACACCGCACCGGCTGTTGCAGCAGCCATCGAGGAGACGGGGGGTGTCGTACTCACCGCAGGCCCCAGCGCCTGAAACGGGTGCGGGCGGCGTTGCAGCGCCGCCCGCGGACCGAACCCCTGCCCCGAAACAGTCATTCCAGTCAGAAAGCCCGATCCGATGACAGATTCTTCCACATCACCCGGCGACGGCCGGGTCTCCGAATTCGGTTACACCGAGTCGCTCGAACGGTCGACGGGACGCTTCGCATCCTTCGCCGTGGCGTTCGCCTTCGTCTCGATCGCGACCGGCATCTTCACCACCTACGGCAGCGTTCTCACCAGCTCCGGGCCCATGGGGATCTGGACCTGGCCCATCGTGATCGTCGGCCAGCTGGCCGTCGCGCTGCTGATCGGCTCACTGGCCGCGCGCATCCCCGTCACCGGCTACGCCTACCAGTGGGTATCCCGGCTGGCCAACCCGGTACTGGGCTGGATCACCGGTTGGATCTCGTTCACCTTCCTGGCCATCGTCGTGGTGGCCGTCGACTACACCGTGGCGGCCACCGTGGTGCCCGCCCTGTTCGATTTCACCGGCACACCCGCAACCGCGTTCCTGATCACCGCGGGGATCCTCGTGTTGCAGGGTCTGCTGGTGGGCCTGTCGACGAAATGGACCGAGCGGGTCAACAACTTCGCCGTCACCGCCGAGCTCATCGGCATGGTGGCGCTCGTGGTGCTGCTGTTCATCGTCGGCGTCATCGCCCACAAGCTCTCCGTCGGAAACCTCTTCTCCCACAGTGATATTCCGGATGCCGGCTACTGGAGCTTCGGCACCGCGACCTCTGCCGGGCCGTGGATGCTCGGCTTCCTGCTCGGCGCGTTCACCATCGTCGGCTTCGAATCCGCTGCCAATCTCGCCGAGGAGACCAAGAAGCCCGAAATCGTCGTGCCCCGGGCCATGTGGCAAGCGGTGCTGGCGTCGGGCGTGCTGGGGTTCCTGTTCCTGCTCGTGGTCACCGCAGCGGTCAACGATCCGAAAGCGCTGGCCCAGTCCGGCACCCCCATCGCCGACATCATCCGCGACATCCTCGGATCGTTCGTGGGCACCGCGCTGCTGGTGCTGGTGGCCATCGCGATCTTCGCGTGCGGCCTGGTCATCCTGATGAGCGGAGTCCGGCTGGTGTGGGCGATGTCGCGGGATCAGCGGTTCCCGGGTTGGCAGGCGCTGCACAAGATCTCGCCGCGGTTCAAGACGCCGCTCAACGCCACCGTCACGATGACGGTGATCTCGGCGGTCATCCTCGGCCTGTTCTCCACCAGCACCGACGCCCTGTTCAAGCTGTTCTCGGCGGCCACCCTGCTGCCCGCGATCATCTACGCCATCACGGTGACGCTCTACATCGCGACCCGGCGCAAGCTGCCGCCGAGCAAGGGGTTCACGCTGGGCCGCTGGGAGACGCCGGTGCTGGTGGTCGCGGTGCTGTGGCTGGTTTTCGTGCTTTCCCTCTTCCGTGATGCCTCGTTCCGGGATCCTTGGCTGTATGCGGTGGTCATGGTGGCGCTCGGCGCGGTCTACCTGTGCTACCTGCTGGTCACCCGTGGCCGACACGGTCTGAAGATGCCCGAGATGTCCTCGATCGACGCCGAATTCGAGGATGCGGCGTAATGACCGTCCTGGCAATCGACCAAGGCACGTCGGGCACCAAGGCGATCGTCGTGGACCCGGTCGATGGAGTCGTCGGACTGGCCGAGGTTGCGGTGCACCCGCGCTACCTCGACGGGGGCGGCGTCGAGCAGGACCCGGGCGAGCTCCTCGAATCCGTCCTGACTGCCGGCCGCGCCGCGACCGCGCAGGCAGGACGGCCCATCGAGGCGGTGTCGCTGGCCAACCAGGGCGAAACCGTCCTGGCGTGGGACCCTGACACCGGGCGCCCGCTCACCGCAGCGATCGTGTGGCAGGACCGCCGCGCCGAGCCGCTGTGCTCGGCGTTGGGCGAGCACCGCGAGTTGTTCGCGGCGCGTACCGGTTTGGTGCTCGACTCCTACTTCTCGGCACCGAAGATGGCGTGGCTGCGCCGCAACGTCGAAACCGGCGGCGTGGTCACCACATCGGACACCTGGCTGCTACATCAGCTCACCGGCGCCTTCGTCACCGACGCCACCACCGCCAGCCGGTCGCTGGCCGTCGAACTCGGCGCGCAGGATTGGAGCGACGAGCTGCTCGCACTGTTCGGCCTCGACGGCGAACGCCTGCCTGCCATAGTCGGCAACGACGAGATCATCGGGACCACAACGGCATTCGGAGCCGACATGCCGGTGGGCGGCATCGTCGTCGACCAGCAGGCGGCCCTGCTCGCCGAAGGCTGCCTCGACCCGGGAATGGCCAAGTGCACCTTCGGAACCGGCGCCTTCCTGCTCGCCAACACCGGCGACACCCCGGTGCGCTCGACGGCCGGACTGACCTCGTCGGTGGCCTGGCGCACCGGCGGCAAGGACACCTTCTGCGTCGACGGGCAGGTCTACACCGCAGCGTCGGCCGTCAAATGGCTGTCCTCGCTTGGCATCATCAGCGGTGCCGCGGAGATGGATTCGATCGCCGCCGCCGACGCCAGAGGGGTGCTGTGTGTCCCGGCCCTGGCCGGCCTGGCCGCACCATGGTGGAAATCCCAAGCCACCGCCACGATCTCGGGGATGTCGCTGTCCACCGGCCGGGGCCACATCGTGCTGGCGGTGCTGCAGGGCATCGCCGCACAGGTCGCCGAACTCGCCACGGCGATCGACACCGACGCCACCGGTCTGACCCGGCTGCGCGCCGACGGCGGGCTGACCCAGTCCAAGGTGCTGATGCAGGCGGTCGCCGACATCCTGCAGGTGCCCGTCGACGTGTACCCGTCGGCCCATGCCACCGCGCTGGGCGCCGCGGCACTGGCGACGCTGAGCCTGCAGCCCGGCCGGTCGGTGCGTGACGTCGTCGCGCAGTGGACCCCTTCGGCGACCTACGAGCCCAGCTGGCAGCCCGCCCGTGCCGACGAATTCCGTTCCGCGTGGCGTGCATTGGCGGCCACCACCTATTCCCAGGAGACTTCATGAACACCGACTACGACATCGTGGTCATCGGCGGCGGCATCGTCGGAGCGGCGATCGCCCGGGAGCTGTCCGGATACCGGTTGTCGGTCGCCCTGCTCGAAGCCCGCGACGACGTCGGTGACGGCACCAGCAAGGCCAACACCGCGATCCTGCACACCGGTTTCGACGCCAAACCCGGCACGCTGGAATCGGCGATGGTCAGCCGGGGCTACCAGTTGCTCTCCGAATACGCCAAGCACACCGGCATCCCCGTCGAGCACACCGGCGCCATCCTGGTGGCCTGGGATTCCGAGCAACTCGACGCGCTCCCCGGCCTGCGCGACAAGGCCGTCGCCAACGGTTACGACCGGTGCGAAATCGTCGATGCGGCAGCAGTATACGCAGCAGTTCCCAACCTGGGACCGGGTGCGTTGGGCGGTCTGACAGTGCCCGACGAATCCATCATCTGCACCTGGACCGTCAACCTCGCACTGGCGACCGACGCCGTCAACCGGGGTACCGCCCTGCTGCGCGGCCATCGCGTGGAACGTGTGGACGTCACGCCCGACGGCACCACCCTGCACACCACCGCCGGGCCGGTCAGCGCCCGCTGGGTGATCAACGCCGCCGGGCTCGGTGCCGACGTGATCGACGGCCTCTTCGGCCATGAGCGCTTCACCGTCACGCCGCGGCGCGGCGAACTGATCGTCTACGACAAGCTGGCCCGCCCGCTCGTCGACAAGATCGTGCTGCCGGTCCCCACGGCCCGCGGCAAGGGTGTTCTGGTCAGCCCCACCATCTACGGCAACGTCATGCTCGGCCCCACCTCGGAGGACCTGCAGGACCGCACCGCGACCGGAACCTCCGAGGGCGGTTTCGAATTCCTGCTCGAAAAGGGCCGTGCCCTGATGCCCCGCCTGCTCGACGAGGAGGTCACCGCGACCTACGCCGGACTGCGCGCAGCCATCGACCACGGCGACTACCTCATCGAGACCGACCCGCAGCAGCACTACCTGCTGGTCGGCGGCATCCGCTCCACCGGCCTGACCGCGGGCATGGCCATCGCCGAACATGTTCGCGACCAACTGATCTCGGCCGGGCTCGAGCTGACCCCGCGGAGCCCGCTGCCGGATCCTCCGGAAATGCCCAACCTGGGTGAGGCCTTCCCCCGCCCCTATCAGCAGACCGAGAGAATCGCGGCCGACCCGGCATACGGCCGGATCGTGTGCTTCTGCGAACGCGTCACCGAGGGCGAACTGCGCGACGCCTGCCACGCGGTCGTCCCGCCCGCAGGCCTGGACGGACTGCGCCGCCGCACCCGCGCCATGAACGGACGCTGCCAGGCGTTCTTCTGCGGCGCCGAAGTGAAGACCATTTTCGAGCAGCAACTGGAGCAGAACTCATGAGCAGCACCGACGTCGCGATCATCGGCGGGGGCCCCGCCGGACTGACCGCGGCCGCCGCCCTGGCCGGCGATTCATCGCTCAATGTCGTGGTGTTGGAACGGGAATCGGCCGCAGGCGGCATACCGCGGCACAGCGACCATCCCGGCTACGGCATGCGCGACATGAAGACATTCATCAGCGGGCCGGCCTACGCGCGTCGACTGGTGGCCAACGCCACCGCCGCGGGAGCCACCATCCGCACCAACACCATGGTGACCGGCTGGGCCGGTGACCGGTCGCTGGACCTCACGTCCCCGTCCGGCCGGGAACGCCTCGACGCGGGAGCGGTCATCCTGGCCACCGGAGCCCGGGAACGCCCGCGGCCCGCGCGGATGATCCCGGGCGACCGGCCTGCCGGCGTGTACACCACCGGTCACCTGCAGAACGTCGTCCACCTCAAGCACGGCAAGGTCGGACGCCGCGCAGTGGTGGTCGGCGCCGAACTGGTCAGCTACTCCGCGGTGCTCACCCTCAAACACGCCGGATGCCAGACCGTGCTGATGACCACCGAATACCCCACCCCCGAGTCGTATGCGGTGTTCAACCTCGCAGGCCGCACTCCCCTGCTCGGTGTCGACATCGCCACCCGCACACGAGTCACCCGCATCATCGGCAAGCCCGTGCTCGAAGGCGTCGAGATCGAGAACATCGACACCGGCGAACGTCGGGTGATCGATTGCGACACCGTGGTTTTCACCGGGGACTGGATCCCCGATCACGAGCTCGCGCGATCCGGTGGCCTGGACATCGACCCGGGCACGCTGGGTCCCGTCGTCGACACCGCGCTGCGCACCAGCCGCGACGGTGTCTTCGCGATCGGCAACCTGCTGCATCCGGTCGACACCGCCGACATCGCTGCCCTCGACGGGCGCCACGTGGCCGCCCAGGTGCCCCGCTACCTCAACGGTCACCGGCCGGCGCAGGACGGCATCCGCATCGAGGCCGACGCCCCGCTGCGGTGGGTGGCCCCCACCGTGCTTCGCCCCGGGGATCCGGCACCGGCGCGTGGCCGGCTACTGCTGTGGACCGACGCACTGGTCCGCGTCCCCAAAGTGGTTGCCCGCCAGAATGGCCGGGTGATCGGGCAGAAGACGCTGCCGTGGCCGGCGTCCCCGGGGCGCGTATTCCGGGTCCCGTCGAGCATTCTGCGGGCCGCCGATCCTCACGGCGGCACGGTCACCCTGTCGTTGTGAACTCGATGCGCAGTTCGGTGAGGCCGCGCAGCAGGAACGTCGGTTCGTAGCGGTAGATCCGGTTGCCTGCCGGGCCGTGCGCGGCTTCACTGATGGCGATGTCGCGCATGCGGTCCAGCAGACGACGGACGGTGATCTGGCCCTCCACCCGGGCCAGCGGCGCGCCCGCACAGGTATGGATCCCCCGGCCGAAGGCGATGTGCTCGCGGACATTCGGCCGGTCGATGCGGAACTGGTCGGGGTCGGAGAACTTTCGCGGATCCCGGTTTGCCGCGCCGAGGCACAGCATCAGCACCGTGCCTGCCTTGATCGGAACCCCGCCGAGCGTGGTGGTCTTGCGGGCCAGCCGGAAGTCGATCTTGGTGGGACTCTGGATACGCAGCGCCTCTTCGATGAAAGCCGGGATCTCGGCGGGGTTTTCGCGCAGCCGCTGCTGAAACTCGGGGCGGTCGCCCAGCGTCTGCACCGCAGCGCTGAGCAGCTTGGTCACGGTCTCCTGGCCTGCCGCGAACAGGAACGTCGCCGGGCGCACCACCTCGAGCAGTTCCGGCACCGAACCGTCCGGATACGTCGCAGATGCCATGCCGCCCAACACGTCTGCGCGAGGCTGCCGACGCCGTTCGGCGATGTAACCGCTGAACTTGTCGTCGAGGTACTGCAACGGGTTGAGCCCCACGGGCTCACCGTCGAGGGCGCCGACGCGGCTGCCCGGCTGCTTGCCCGCGCCCAGCGCGAGCCGGAACTCGGCGCGGTCCTCCTCGGGGACGCCGAGCAGGTCGGTGATGGCCAGTGTCGCGAAGGGCTTGGCGTATTCACCGAGGAATTCGCAACGCCCGTTGGCGATGAACTCGTCGAGCTGGTGGTCGGCCAGCTGCCACATGTAGTCCTCGTTCTCCTTGAGCCGCCGCGGGGTCAGCAGCTTGGAGAGCAGTGAGCGGGCTCGCTCGTGCTGCGGCGGGTCCATCACCACCATGTGCTCGAAGATCGGGAATTCGTGCCGGTGCGCCTCGATCTGCTCGGTGATGTCGTCGCCCTCCGGCTCGAACGGCAGCGGCGGAAACGGGCCACCGATCGCGTTGACCGCCGAGAACGCGTCGGTGTCCTTGAACGCCGCCATCACCTCCTGATATCCGGTGACGGCCACGACCCCGTGGTGCGGCTCGGTGAACACCGGGCCCCGGCTGCGCAGGTACTCGTAGTACTCGTAAGGATCCTGTGCGACAACCGGATCCGAGAAGTAGTCGACGGCGGCGAGGTCGGTCATGTCAATGGCCTTTCGTGGGAAGGGGTTCGAGCGAGATGGCCTGCCGGGGGCATGCGTCGACGGCGGCTTTCACCTTGTCCTGCAACGTGTCCGGAATGGTCGCCGCACAGGTGGCGACGTCGTCGTCGCCGAGGGCGAACACCTCGGCCGCCAGCTCGATGCACAGCGCATGCCCTTCGCAGAGGTCCGGGTCGACCCGCACCCTGATACTTCTCGATTCCTCCGACATCGGATCAACTCCATAATTTAATCGACCGATCAAACTGCTAGGGTGGCTCATGCCTCGTGAGGCCAGAGACTCCGATGCCGGTACTCGTCAGCGTTTGATCGAGGCGACCGCCCAGATCATGCGCGACGACGGGTATGCCGCGGCGACATCCCGGCACGTGGCCGCCAAGGTCGGCGTGAAGTCCGCGCTGGTGTACTACTACTTCGCCACCATGGACGACCTGTATCTCGCGGTGCTGCGCAGCGGGGCCGACGCCGCACTGGCCCGCATGCGCGAGGCGCTCACCGACACCGACCCGCTGCGGGCACTGTGGTTGATCAACACCGACTCCCGGCTGACCGGGCTCAATCTGGAGTTCATGGCGCTTGCCAACCACCGCAAGGTGATCGGCGCCGAGCTCAAGACCTTCTCCGAACGGGTCCGCGACATCGAAACCGCCGCCATGGCCATGGTTTTGCGCGCGCACGGCATCGACATGCAGGAGTATCCGCCCGTGGTGATGTCGATGCTGCTGACCCAGACCGCGCGCGGCATCTGCTACGAGGACGCGGTCGGGGTGACGCAGGGGCACGACGAGTTCCGGGCTTTCGTCGAACGGATGCTGCACCGGTTCGGCTCGGCCGCAACTACTTGAGCATGCTGCCGGCATCGACGGTCACCGGTAGGCCTGTGACGTAACGCGACTCGTCGGAGGCCAGGAAGAGCACGGCATTGCTGATGTCGACGGGTTCCACCCAGCCGACCGGCAGCACGTGCATCAGCTTGGCGACCACGGCCATGTCGTCGGGGCCCGGGTTCTCCAGGTCCGGGCGGAACAGCTTCATGGTCCCGTCGTTCATGAACATCGGGGTGTTGACGTTGGTGGGATGCACCGAGTTGACCCGAATAGAGTGCTCCCCCAGTTCGATTGCGAAGGTTCGCATCAAGCCGACCACGCCGTGCTTTGCCGCGATGTAGTGGCCGGTGTGCGGATAGGCCTTGAGCCCGCCGACCGAGCTGGTCAGAATGATCGACCCACCGCGCCCTCCCGAAATCAGATGCGGTACGGCGGCTTTCACTGTCTTCCAGACTCCGGACAGGTTGACCCCGATCATGTCGTCCCAGTCCTGCTCGCTGGTCTTGTCCAGCGTCTCACCGCCGTTGCCGATACCCGCGTTGGCCACGATGATGTCGAGGCCGCCAAGCTGCTCGACCCCGTGATCCACCGCAGCCTTGAGGGCGTCGAAGTCTCGTACGTCGACCTCGGCGGTGACGATCCGACGGTCGAGGCCCTTCACCAGGTCCGCCGTTTGCGCCAGGTCGTCGGGCGTCGACGCCGGGATCACGCTGTTGCTGCTGACCGGCCGACACACGTCGACAGCGATGATGTCAGCGCCCTCCTGCGCCAGGCGCACCGCGTGGCTGCGGCCCTGGCCCCGTGCCGCGCCCGTGATGAAGGCGACCTTGCCCTCGACCCGTCCCGCCATCGTCAGCCTTTCGTCGATTTGATCACTCGATCAGACCTTTACATCTGTGAGATGCACTGTCAAGAGCTGTTTTGATCGACCGATCAGGGACTAGCAGGCCTCGCGGACGCCCGCCATACCACGGCACGGCGTGAAACGGGGGGCTACCTAGAACACCTAAGTTAGGTTAGACATACCTATTGTCTCTCAGGTAAATCTCAGCTAGCGTCCGTCATCGCCGCCGATGAGCGGCATGACAACCAACAAGGAGCTCCTGTGCAACTCGCAGTTCATCCGGCACCATCGGCTGGCCGCATGAAGAACAAATTCCTGATGGGCAGCGTCGCGGTACTGGGTGCCGGTGCCATCGCGGTGAATCCGGTGGCGACGAGCCCGACATTGCTCGAGGCTCAGCACCGGGCGGTGCAGCTCGTGGCCGACGTCACGGGGTCACCGGCCGAGGTGTACCAGGGCATCCTCACCGACACGGTCTCGAATCTCACTGCGCTGGGCGAGAACTGGATGGCAAACCCGTTCCCGCTGCTGAGCCAGATCGCCGCAAACCAGACCGGCTACGCCCAGCAGATCGGCGCCGCCATCCAGTCCATCCCCACCGTGCTGCAGAACTGGTACGAGAACGGCAAGGGCGAGTCGAAGCCCGGCGCCGAATACCTGGCCAACGCTGCGGCCGCGATCGAAGCCGGTGATTTCAACACCGCCTACGACAACATCAACCGGTTCATGCTGTTCGGCCTGCAGAACCTGGCGGCACCGCTCACGGGCCTCTTCCTGTCCTCGACCGACAGGACGACCGGCGAATACAAGCCCGGGATCCCCGAGCAGATGGCCCAGAACTTCGCCGACGCGGTGGCTGTGGTGTTCAGCTCGAGCACCATGCTGACGGGTGTTTTCCAGTCCGTCTTCGCTCCGCTCAGCGGCGCAGCGTGGGAAGCGTCGCGGGCCGGCGAAGCGATCTCGACCGCGCTGGCCTCGGGTGACGCGCAAGGCGCCGTCACCGCCCTGGTGAACACGCCTGGCGTCATCCTGAACGCGATCGTCAACGGATTCGACTACCAGGACGGCGACACCACCGCGCCCTGGGCGGGCCTGCTTACCGGCTGCATCGGCAAGACCGGCCGGTGCGGTTCGGGTGCTCTCGAACAGCTGCTGATCACCATCCCGACCAAGATCGCCACGGCCATCGCCAATCCCAGCACGACGGGCAGCCTGACGACCGCAAACCTGCTCTCGACGACCAGCCTGGCTACCGCCGCCGACACGATCGACACGGCTGCCACCACCGAGGCCACCGAGGTCGAGACGCCCGCCCTGGCGGCCGCGCCGAGCACCGCCGCTACGGCCGGCACCGCCAAGGCCGCGGTGGCAGCCACCACCACGACCGACGCGAGCACCGACGCCGAAAGCGATGCCACCACCACGAAGCCGGCCACGGGCACCAAGTCCAAGCTGACCGGCAAGACCGCCAGTGACCGGCTGAACGCGACCGTCAAGAACCTGACCGACAAGGTCAAGGGCGCGACGAGCAAGGCCACCAAGTCCGACACCGGCGCCGCCGCATCGTCGAGCACCTCGTCCACTGCGTCATCGACCGCTGCGGACAAGACGACCAAGAGCGACAGCTCGACAGGCAAACACGCCAAGAAGGAGTCGAAGAAGGACTCGGGCGGCAAGTCCGATTCCTGAGTCGCACAACACCAATCGGGCCCCGACATGTCGGGGCCCGATTACGTTGGCTAAAGCCAGGTGTCGTTGGTCGTGGCGGTGAGGAACGCCTCCAGATCGTTACGCCACGTGGCCGGAGTGTTCTTGTCCGGCTCTATCCCGGTGTATTCACCGCGGTAGAACAGCAGCGGCCGAGGCTTGCGTTTGGGCACCTCCGACATGCCGTGCACCGCACCGAACACCACGAAATGGTCGCCGCCGTCATGCACCGACGCCACCGAGCAGTCGATGTGGGCCAGCGAGCCCTCGATGATGGGAGAGCCGAGTTCCGAAGGCCGCCACTCGATTCCGGCGAACTTGTCGGGCTCCTTGGAACCGAAGCGCGCCGAGACGTGCTGCTGATCCTCGTGCAGCATGTTGACACAGAACCGGCCGCTGGCCTCGATGGACTGCCACGACCGGGACACCTTGGTCGGGCAGAACAGCACCAGCGGCGGGTCCAACGACAACGCCGCGAACGACTGGCAGGCGAACCCGATCGGGACGTCCTCGTGCACGGTGGTGATGATGGTGATGCCTGTGCAGAACTGCCCGAGCACATTGCGGAATGTGCGGGGATCGATCGCAGGAGCGCTCATCGCTACTTGAAGCCGACGGAAAAGTCGTGCCCCCACAGGCTGACCGCCGTCGATTCCCGGGCCACCCAGTCGTTGTCGTCGACTTCGAGCCCCTCACAACCGAACTCGATGTCGAAACCGCCTGGTGTCTTCATGTAGAAGGACAGCATCTTGTCGTTCACGTGGCGGCCCAGGGTCGCCGACATCTTCACCTTGCGGCGCAGTGCACGGTCCAGGCACAGGCCCACGTCGTCGGCCTCGCCCACCTCGACCATCAGATGCACGATGCCGCTGGGGGTCTGGCCAGGCATGAAGGCCAGGCTGTGGTGGCGCGGGTTGACCCCGAGGAAGCGCAGCCAGGCCGGCTCCCCGTCGGCGGGGCGCCCCACCAACTGCGGCGGCAGCCGCATCGAGTCCCGCAGGTGGAAGCCCAGCACGTCGCGGTAGAACCGCAGGGTTTCGGCGTCGTCCTTGGTGGTCAGCACCACGTGGCCGAGCCCCTGCTCCTCGGTGACGAACTTGTGCCCGTACGGGCTGACCACGCGGCGGTGCTCGAGCGCGACACCGTGGAACACCTCAAGGCTGTTACCGGAGGGGTCGTCGAACACGATCATCTCGTCGACGCGGCGATCGGCCAGTTCGGTGGCGGTGGCCTCCTTGTAGGGGACGCCATTGGCCTCCAGCCGATTGCGGATGTCCTGCAGCTCAGCGGCATTCGCGGTTTCCCAGCCGGACTCAAGCAGCCGGTCATGGTTCCCGGGGACGATGATCAGCCGGGCGGGAAATTCGTCCATCCGTAAGTAGAGCGCGCCCTCGGTCTGACCCTTGCCCTCGACCATGCCGAGCACCTTGAGGCCGTACTCCCGCCAGGCCGCGATGTCGGTGGCCTCGATGCGCAGGTACCCCAGCGATTTGATGCTCATGGGCTAGCCTCCCAGGAAATCGATGGTGAGCTTGTTGAACTCGTCGAACTTCTCCACCTGTGCCCAGTGTCCACACTGCCCGAAAACGTGCAATTGCACTCGCGGAATCTGCTTGACCGCGACGAGTGCACCGTCGAGCGGGTTGACCCGGTCTTCGCGACCCCAGATGAGCAGCACCGGCTGGCGCAGCTTGTAGACCTCGCGCCACATCATGCCGAGCTCGAAATCCGGCCCGGCGAACGACTTCCCCATCGCGCGAGCCGCGGCCAGCGACTCGGGTTGGCTCGCGATCGCGAACCGCTCGTCGATCAGTTCAGGCGTGACGAGCTTCTGGTCGAAGACCATGATGCGCAGGAAGCGCTCCATGTTCTCGCGCGTCGGGTCGGCCGTGAACTTGCCGAGCAGCTTGACGCCCTCGGTGGGATCGGGCGCGAACAGGTTGACCGAAAGGCCACCGGGGCCCATCAGCACGAGCTTGCCCGCTCGGTCCGGGTAGTCGAGTGCGAACCGCACCGCGGTGCCGCCGCCGAGAGAGTTGCCCAGCAGCGGAATCCGGCCCTGCAGACCGAGGTGGTCGAACAGCCCGAGCAGCGCCTTGGCGCTGTAGCGGTTGTACTGCTCGTGCTCGGTGAGCTTGTCCGAGTGTCCGTAGCCGGGCTGATCGACCGCGAGCACGTGGAAGTGCTCGGCGAGCACCGCGATGTTGCGGCCGAAGTTCGACCAACTCGACGCGCCGGGCCCACCACCGTGCAACAGCACGATGGTCTGAGCCGACGGATCACCGGCCTCGTGGTAGTGCAGCCGCAGGTCCAGATCACCGGCCTTGACCTGGGCGTAGCGCGACGTCGATTCGAAGGTGAGCTCTTGTGTGGCAGTCATGTCAGACCATCGTGTCCGCGGGCGGAAGGCCGAACTCGTTGTTGCCGAAGATCATGTACGCGCGCTCCGGATCGTTGGCGGCGTGCACCCGGCCCGCGTGCGCATCACGCCAGAAGCGTTGCAGCGGAGCGGTGTTGGCCAGGGCGGTGGCGCCCGCCGATTCGAAGAGCCGGTCGATCGATGCGATGGCCCGGCCAGTGGCCCGCACCTGATCGCGGCGGGCGCGGGTCCGCAGCTCGAACGGGATCTCCTTGCCTGCCTGCAGCAGGGCGTACTCGTCGCCCACGTTGCCGATCAACTGGCGCCACGCGGCGTCGATGTCGCTGGCGGCCTCGGCGATACGAACCTTCGCGAACGGGTCGTCCTTGCCCTTCTCGCCGGCGAACGCCGCGCGTACGCGCTTGCCCTGGTGCTCGACGTGGGCGGCGTACGCGCCGTAGGCCATCCCGACGATCGGAGCCGAGATGGTGGTGGGATGCACTGTGCCCCAAGGCATCTTGTACACCGCTGCGGTGTTGGTCCGATACCCGCCCGCGGTGCCGTCGTTCATCGCCTTGTAGGACAGGAACCGGTGCTTGGGCACGAACACGTCCTTGACGACGATCGTGTTGCTGCCGGTGCCGCGCAGACCGACCACGTGCCAGACGTCGTCGATCCGGTAGTCACTGATCGGGATGAGGAAGCTGCCGAAGTCGACGGGACGGCCGTCCTTGATCACCGGGCCACCCAGGAAGGCCCAGGTGGCGTGGTCACAGCCCGACGACCAGTTCCACGAACCGTTGACCAAATAGCCGTCGCCGGCCTCGGTCACCACGCCCGCACCCATCGGCGCGTACGAGGAGGACACCCGGACCGACGTGTCCTCGCCCCACACTTCTTCCTGGGCCCGCTGGTCGAACAGGGCCAGGTGCCAGTTGTGCACGCCGATGATCGAGCTGACCCAGCCGGTGGATCCGCAGGCGCTGGCCAGGCGGCGTACCGCCTCGTAGAACACCGTCGGATCGCACTGCAGGCCACCCCATTGCTCAGGCTGGAGCAGCTTGAAGAACCCGATCTCTTCGAGCGCGTCGATCGACTCCTGCGGGATCTTCCGCAGGTCCTCTGTGGCCTGCGCCCGCTCCCGCAGCGCGGGCAGCAGGTCATCGATGCCGGCGAGGACCGCCTGCACGTCGCGCTGTTCAATGGACGTCACTGAATTGCCTCCTGGATCGAGATCCACAACTAGACAGAGATTAGAACACGTTTTAATTTGTGTCGAGCAGCGCCGAGCTGCAGACGCTGGACCAGGGCACCGATATTTTTGTAACCTGTTCTAGTTATGAACGAAGGAAGAGAGACACCGGTGACGGATGAGCCACTGGGCAGCCATGTGCTCGAATTGCAGGTGGCCGCCGTCATCGAGGAGACCGCCGACGCGCGCTCCCTGGTGTTCGCGGTGCCTCCCGGGTCCGACGTGGCCGCCGACCGGCTGCAGTACTCTCCCGGCCAGTTCCTGACACTGCGTGTCCCCAGCGATCGCACCGGTTCGGTGGCCCGGTGCTACTCGCTGTCCAGCTCGCCGACCACCGACGATCAGCTGACGGTCACCGTCAAGCGCACCGTCGACGGGTACGCCTCGAACTGGCTCTGTGACAACGCCCATGCCGGCATGCGGATGCACGTGCTGGCGCCGTCGGGCACCTTCGTCCCGAAAGATCTGGGCGCCGATCTGCTGTTGCTCGCGGCAGGCAGCGGCATCACCCCGATGATGGCGATCTGCAAGTCGGCGCTGGCCGAGGGCACCGGCAAGGTGGTGCTGATCTATGCCAACCGGGACGAGAACTCGGTCATCTTCGCCGCCACCTTGCGGGAGCTGGCCGCCAAGTACCCGGACCGGCTGACGGTCGTGCACTGGCTGGAATCCGTGCAGGGCCTGCCGAGCGCGGCCGCGATTGCCGGGCTGGCAGCCCCATTCACCGCAAGCGACGCCTTCATCTGCGGGCCGGGACCGTTCATGTCCGCCGCCGAGGAGGCCCTGCGCCAGGCCGGAACCCCCGACGAGCGCATCCACATCGAGGTGTTCAAATCGCTGGACTCCGATCCGTTCGCGCGCGTGGTGATCGCCGAGGACGACAGCGACCAGGGTCCGGCCACCGCGATCGTGACCCTTGACGGCACGACACACGAAATCCGTTGGCCGCGTTCGGCAAAACTGCTCGACGTGCTGCTGGACAAGGGCCTCGACGCGCCGTTCTCCTGTCGTGAGGGGCACTGCGGTGCGTGCGCGGTGCTCAAGAAGTCCGGCGATGTCGAGATGGCGGTCAACGATGTGCTGGAGCCATCCGACCTCGAAGAGGGCCTGATCCTCGGATGCCAGGCCACGCCGGCGTCCGATTCGGTCGAAGTCACATACGACGAGTAGCGAACGGATACCTTTCTTGACGATGACCACGAACAGGCTCACCGCAGCGAGTGCGGCCGCCGTGCTGACCGCGGCGGCCCTGGCATTTCCGGCATCGGCCACGGCGGCGTCGAACTCGGCCGTCACCTCCATCCCCAGTCCACAGGGCGACATCGAGATGCACGTCACCGCCAACTGCGCGGGCACGGTGTGCACGTTCAGCACGCAGGCCAACCTGCTGACGCCGGACGGGCCCATCGGCTTCCCCGGCGACGCGTGGGCACGCCAGACCATCACGCTGCGCAGCACGGACCGCAACGTCTGGCAGGAGGCGTCGTACAGCGCACCGGCCGGCGCACCGCGAGTGGTCAAGGGCGCCAACAACGACAACGTGCTGTCCAAGCAGCTCAAGTCGATCAACAACGCCGAGATCTCGGTGACCACCTTCGGCGGCGGCCCGATCGAGCGCTTCCAGGTCGACGGCGAGTCGACACCGACCGACTGGGCCACCGGCCAGCCGAACACCAAGGCGTCCTTCATCGCGTGCTCGGACATCCAGGTGGTGTTCGGCGGCGTCAACCTCTCGACCCCGACCGCCTGCGCGCAGACCGGGTTCTGACCTCTCTGCGCGAGCAGACCGTCAGGTACCGGACGAGCGGCGTGTCGCGGACCTTGACGTCTGCTCGCGCGAAGAAGTCCTAGCGCGGCAGACCCAGCAGCCGCTCACCGGCCAGGGTCAGCAGGATCTGTTCGGTACCACCGGCAATGGTCAGGCAGCGGGTGTTGAGGAAGTCGTGCACCTCGCGGTTGACCACCGCGCCGCCGCCGTCGGACAGTTCCATCCGGAACTCGGCCAGCGCCTGCCGGTAGCGCACCCCGATGAGCTTGCGGGCACTGGCCTGCGGGCCCGGGTCCTGCCCGCCGACGGCCAGCACGGCGATGCGCTGATCCAGCAGGGAACCCACCTGGGCCGCCACGATCAGCCCGCCGAGGCGGTCCTCGTCGGCCGGGTCGACGTCCACGCTGTCGAGTGCCCGCAGCAGCTCCTCCATCGGATTGCCCAGCGCCGTACCGCCTGCCATGGCGACACGCTCGTTGGCCAGCGTCGTACGGGCCAGCCGCCAGCCGTCGTTGACGGTCCCGACCACCATCTCGTCGGGTACGAACACGTCGTCGAAGAACACCTCGTTGAACAGTTCGTCGCCGGTGATCTCCCGCAGCGGCCGGATCACGATGCCGGGCGAGCGCATGTCGACCAGGAAGTAGGTGATGCCTTTGTGTTTCGGAGCGTCGGCGTCCGTTCTGGCCAGGCAGACACCCCAGTGCGCCTTCTGCGCGGCCGAGGTCCACACCTTCTGCCCGGTCAGCTTCCAGCCACCTTCTGCGCGAACGGCTTTGGTGCGCAGTGCCGCCAGATCCGAACCGGCGCCCGGCTCGGAGAACAACTGGCACCACGTCAGCTCCCCGCGCAGCGTCGGCGGAACGAACTGCTCGATCTGCGCGGGACTGCCGTGCTCGAGGATCGTGGGCACGGCCCACCACCCGATCACCAGGTCGGGGCGGTCCACCGACGCCGCCGCCAGCTCCTGGTCGATCAGCAGCTGCTCGGCCGGAGATGCGCTGCGGCCGTATGGACGTGGCCAATGCGGCGCGAGCAGCCCGGAGTCGGCCAGCGCAGCCTGCCGCTGTTCGACGGGCAGCGCCGCCACCTCGGCGACAGCGGCCGCGATCTCCGGACGCAGACCGGCCACCGATTCCAGATCGATGCGCAGCTCACGCCGAACCCCCTGCCGCGTCAGCGCGCCGACCCGACGCAGCCACCGGCGGTAGCCGCCCAGAGCGTGCGATATGCCGTAGGCGCGCCGCAGATACAGGTGCGCGTCGTGTTCCCAGGTGATGCCGATGCCGCCCAGCACCTGGATGCAGTCCTTGGCGTTGGCCACCGCGGCGTCGATGCCCGCGGTCGCGGCGACGGCGGCCGCGATCGACAGCTGCCCCTCATCGCTCTCGGCGGCTGCCGTGGCGGCGTCGGCGGCAGCCACGGCCGCTTGCTCGGAGCGCAACAGCATCTCGGCGCACATGTGCTTGATGGCCTGGAAGCTGCCGATCGGCTTTCCGAACTGCTCACGCACCTTGGCGTATTCGGTCGCGGTCTGCAGCGCCCAGCGGGCCAACCCGGCCGCCTCCGCGGCCAGCACGGTCGCGGCGAGGTCCTCGAACCGCTGCCGCGTCACCGCCAGCACCTCGGCGGGCGCGGAGTCCAGCACCACGCGCGCCAGCGGGATCGAGAAGTCGGTGGCCGGCACCGGTTCGACCGTCACACCCGCGGCGGCGGCATCGATGAGCACCACCTGCTCGCCCGAGGACAGCACCAGCAGCCCGGCGTTGTCGGCGCCCAGCACATAGTCGGCCGTACCGGACACGTGATCCCCGTCGACACGTACGTCGGCCGTCAGTGCGACGCCCGCGGTGCGCTCACCGGACATCAGGGCCTCAAGGACCGACTCGTCGGCGACGAGCAGGGTTACCAGCGCCGTGGTTGCTACGGGCCCGGGCACGAGCGCCGCGGCGGCCTCGTCGAGCATCGCGCACAGGTCCTCGACGCTGCCGCCGGCGCCGCCGTACTCTTCTCCGACGGCGACGCCGAAGATCCCTAGTTCGGCGAACCTCCGATACGGCGCACGCCACGCGCTCGGATCGTGTTCGCCGTCACGTACAGCGGCGATCGAGCCGGACGCCGCGGCCCAGCTTCGAACCAGGTCGCGGGCGGCAAACTGCTCGTCGGTGACAGTGGCTGACACGGTCGGCTCCTACCGGTAGTGCGAGAAGTCCACGCTTCTCACTAGAACGTGTTCTAATAGTGACAGTGTTCGACCGTCAAGTCGACCGGCATTGCAGCAGGACACGTCGATGTCCAACCGACAAAGACGTGAGAAAAAGGAGACCGGCGTGCGTATCGTTTCCGATGGAGTACGCGGTACGAAGGAGTCGCCAACAACATGTCCGGCTTATCTCAGCCAGCACGCAACGAGCAGTCCGCCGGGGCGGACTCGCGCCCGCGTGAGGTCATGACCGTGGCGGTCCTCGCCGAGTCCGAACTTGGCTCCGAAGCTCAAAGGGAGCGTCGCAAGCGCATCCTCGACGCCACGCTGGCCATCGCGTCCAAGGGTGGGTACGAGGCCGTCCAGATGCGGGCGGTCGCCGAACGCGCAGACGTCGCGGTCGGCACGCTGTACCGCTACTTCCCGTCGAAGGTCCACCTGCTCGTCTCCGCGCTGGGTCGCGAGTTCGAGCGCATCGACGCCAAGACCGACCGCGCCGCGCTTTCGGGCGGCACTCCATATCAGCGGCTGAACTTCATGGTCGGCAAGCTGAACCGGGCCATGCAGCGCAATCCACTGCTCACCGAGGCCATGACCAGGGCATTCGTCTTCGCCGACGCATCGGCCGCAGGCGAGGTGGACCACGTGGGCAAGCTCATGGACTCGATGTTCGCGCGCGCGATGAGCGACGGCGAACCGACCGAGGACCAGTACCACATCGCCCGGGTGATCTCCGATGTGTGGCTGTCCAACTTGCTGGCCTGGCTGACCCGGCGGGCCTCGGCAACCGACGTCGGCAAGCGACTGGACCTCGCGGTGCGACTGCTGATCGGTGACGGGGACCAACCTAAGATCTGACGGGTGAGCGCGTTACCGGCCGACCTGGAGCAAGCACTCGCGGCCGCGGCTCGCGCCGACCGGCTGCTCGTCACATCCGATTTCGACGGCACGCTCTCACCCATCGTCAACAACCCGGCCGACGCGCGCCCACTGCCCGACGCCGCGGGCACGCTCGTCGCGCTCGCCGAACTGCCCGGCACCGCTGCGGCACTGATCTCCGGCAGGGCGCTGAGTGTGCTGCGCGAGCTGTCGGGGCTGCCCGCGACGGTGCACATGATCGGCAGCCACGGCGCCGAATTCGACACCGGATTCGCCCACAGGATCGACACGGCCCTGCTGGCCACCATCACCGCCGAGCTGGAAGCCATCGCGGCCGACCGGCCCGGGGTCGCCGTGGAGACCAAGCCCGCAAGCGTCGCCCTGCACGTCCGCAACGCCGGGCCCGCCGACGCCGAAGCCGCGCTGGCCCAGGCTCGTACGGCGGCGAAGGCGTGGGCGGCCGAGCTGACCGAAGGCAAGGCGGTGCTCGAATTCGCGGTGATCTCGACGGACAAGGGCGAGGCGATCGACATCCTGCGCAAGGAGTTCGACGCGTCAGCGGTGGTGTACTTCGGCGACGACGTCACCGACGAGAAGGCGTTCCGCCGCCTCGGCACCGGCGACATCGGGGTCAAGGTGGGCCCCGGCGACACCCTGGCCGGCTACCGCGTGCAGAAGCCGGAAGACGTTGCCGCAGCGCTGAAATATCTGCTCGACGCGCGTCGCGCCTAGGCAGGCGGCCCCGAGGTACGGCCCCGCACCACCTCGGTGTCGAGCACCTCGATCACCGGAAGCCCCGAGCGCGGCGGGGTGTGCAGCAACTGGCCGGCGCGACGCCCCTTCTCCACGCTGGACTGCACGACCGTCGTCAGGCCGCGACGTACCGCGTCGGGAATCCCGTCGAACCCGGTGACCGTCATCTGCCCCGGCACGTAAATGCCATGCGAGCGTAGGTAATCCATCGCCGACAGGGCGAGCACGTCGGCCGTGCACATCAGCGCGGTGATCAACGGATTGGCAGCAAGGGCAACCTCCGCCGCCAAGCCCCCCGAGGTCGGCAGATGCTCATAGCTCTCCACGACCGTCAACGATTCTGGGTTCAGCCCGGCCGCGCTCATCGCGTCGTACACGCCGTGGATACGCTCGCGCTGCACATGAAAATGCGGGCTCTGCACCCGATCCGGCTGCGCCACCGCCGGTTTGCCACTCGGGTGCGGCCAGTCGCGCCCCAACCGCATGGTGAGCAGACCGATGTCGCGATGCCCGAGCTCGAGGACCTGCTCGGCCAGCAGCCGCATGGAACCACGATCGTCGATGCCGACGCGGGACACTCCGGGCACATCCTTGGGCTGGTCTACCACCACCATCGGCAGGTGCCGCTGTTCCACCACGGGCAGATACGGGTCGTCGTCGGAGGCGGAGTACACCACGAAGCCGTCGACACCCGCGGAAAGCACCGCGGCCGAACCCTCTTCGAAGCTGCGATTCGGCCCCACCGCGACCAACAACAGGCCCTGGCCGACCGCCTCACACGACTCGGCCAGTCCTGCAACGAAATCGAGCGCAGCCGGATCTCTGAACGAGTAATTGAGCGGTTCGGTGATCACCAGGCCCACCGCCCCGGCCTTGCGGGTGCGCAGCGACCGGGCCACAGGGTCGGGCCCGGCGTAACCGAGCCGCTTGGCCGCATCGAAGATGCGCTCCCGCAGATCCGCCGACAACTGGTCGGGCCGGTTGTAGGCGTTGGAGATCGTGGTGCGAGAGACGTTGAGCTCCGCGGCCAGTGAGGCCAGGGTCGCCCGCCGCGGCGGATGGGGGCTCCTTGGCATGCTTTCTGAGGCTAGCCGATCAATGCGCCAGTCTCGCGTGCGGCACGCGCCGCCAGCCATACCGCCAGCCAGAAGACGCATGCGATGGTGACGATCAGGAAGCTCGGCGGCATGTTGAACACCGCCGACACCGCCAATCCGACCCACACCGACACCAAGCTGATGCCGGTCGAGATCGCCATGGCCAGTAGCGGCCTCGCAGTGAGCATGATGGCCGTTGCCGCCGGGGTGACGACGAGCGCGAACAACAGCAAGGTACCGACGGCTTGCACCGCCATGGTGACCGCGACACCCAGCAGCGCCATGAACACGATCGACAACGCTTTCACCGGAACCCCTTTGGCCTCGGCGACCGGCGCGTTGACCGACGCGAACAGCAGCGGCCGGTAGATGAACCCCATCGTGGCGGCCAGCACCGCGAGCAACGCGGTGAAGGTCGAGAGCTGATCACCGGTGATCGCCAGCAGATTGCCGAACAGCACATTGGTCATTGTCGACGAGTTCTTGGTGGCCAGTGAGTTGAAGAAGAGCCCGAAACCGGTCGCCAGGGCCAGCACTGTGCCGGTCGCGACCTCTCGGTCGCCCGCGCGTTTCCCGAGCGCGCCGATGACCAGCGCCCCGCCGACACAGAACACCCCTAGCCCGAAGCCGACCGGCAGCCCCAGCAGGAACGCCCCGGTGGCTCCGGGCAACCCGATGTGGGCCAGTGCGTGCGCGGCGAACGCGGTGTTGCGCACGATGATGAAGTAGCCGATCAGCCCGGCGGCCAACGCCACCAGGGTGCCGCCGATCAGGGCATTGCGCATGAACGCCGACGTGAGGATCTGCCACCAGTTCTGCTGGTAGCCCATCGCGACAATGGTCACTACCCGCTCCTCATGTACATCTTGCCCTGCAGCGTGTTGGCCACCTGAACCTTCGTGCCGTAGAGGTGGGTCAGCAGATCGGCGTCGACCACCTCGTCGATCGCAGCGTAGTGAGCATGCCCGTCGAGCAGGTAGATGGCACTGCTGAGAACCTCCAACAGCGGGTTGAGGTCATGGGCGACGACGAGAATCGTGACACCGAGCTCGGCGTTCAACCGGGCCAGCAGGCGCACGATCTCATGCTGGTTGCGCAGGTCGAGCGCGGCCAGCGGTTCGTCGAGAATCAGCATCTTCGGATGGCCCACGAGGGCGTTGGCCAGCGCGATGCGCTGGCGCTGCCCACCGGAGAGCTGCGACAAGCGCCGGTCGCCGAACTCGGTCGCCTCGACCCAGTCGAGCGCCTCGTCGACCCGGGCTCTGTCGGCCCGGGTGGTACGACGCAGTCCCCAGCGCCGACCGGCGAGTCCCAGCGTCACCGCATCGCGGGCACGGACCGCCTGACCTGCCCCGGCGACGTAGTCCTGCGGCACGTACCCGATCAGATCGTTGTTCTGCCCGGGTCTGCCGCCAAGGACCCGCACCGATCCGGATGCCGTCGGCAGCAGGCCCAGCACGACCTGCAGCATGGTCGACTTGCCGGAGCCGTTGGATCCGATCAGCGCGACGATGCCGCCGGCCGGGATCGTGAAGGTGCCTTCCGACCAGATCAGCCGTCCGCCGCGCACCACGCTGACATCGTCGAAGACCAGTGCGGGTTCATCGTTATGACTGGACACCAAGTGCCTTGGCCAGTGCGGTGAGTTGGTCCACCTGCCAAGCCTCGAACGTCTTCGCTCCCGGCGCCACCGTTTCGGTGACTTCGACCACCGGAACCCCGGCTTTCTCCGCGGCGGCACGGATCTGCTCCGGGACCGAACCCTCGGTCTGGGTGTTGTAGATGAGCACATCCACACCCTTACCACCGAGCAGCCGCAGGAACGCGTCCAGATCGGCCGGCGAGGGGTCACTCTCGTTCGACGTCGCCGCCTGGTAGCCCGCGGGAGTGCGGTCGCTCAAGCCCACCGCGGCCGCCATGTCGTCGAAGACGGTTTCGGTGGCCGCGTAGGTCTTGCCCGCAGCCTTGGCCTTGATGGTGTCGATGAGCTGGTTGTATGGCTTCATCTCGTCGGTGAACGCCGCGCGCCTGCCTGCGAAGTAGTCCTTGGCCTGCGGCGCGAGATCACCGAGCTTGGCGGTGACGGCGTCTGCCAGGGCGGTCACCGTGGCCGGCCGGTACCAGGCGTGCGGGTTGGCGCCGCCGCCCTGGGCTTTGTCGAGATCCAGCGCGTTGATGACGGGCGCGCCAGATGCCGAGTTCGCGGCGAGCTTGGCCGCCCACTCGTCGTAGTGGCCGCCGTTGATGACCACCAGTTGGGCGCCTGCGAACTTGGCCGCGTCCGACGGGGACGGCTCGTAGTCGTGCGGGTCGACCGACGAGCTGGCCAGCACCGTGGTGACCTTCGCGCATGCCCCACCCAGGTCGGAGACGATGTCGCCCCACTGGTCGACGCTGACCACGACGTTGATCGGCGTGGCCGGGCAGTCCCCCGCGGCGTGGTCGTTCGGAGCGGCCTTCTCCGAGCCGCACGCGGCGAGGGCGAAGGGGACGGCGAGCACCAGGCCGACGGCGAGGGTGCGGAGCTTGAGGTTCACGGACCGAGTCACGGCGATAACGATAACCGTTTGCATTAAACGATGCACACTCGGGATGATAGTTATTGAAAATCATTTCCAATAAGGAGTCCGATGCCCGACGACGAGCTGGCCTCCGGAGAACAGGCATGGCTGCGGTACCCCCGATCCGCTGCCGGAGTGGAGCGTCACGCACATGCATGCCCCTTAGGCTCGATGCGTGCCAGACCACGCGTTCAGCCCGCCCGAACGGAACGCGGTCTACCGCGCCATCGCCGAGCGGCGCGACATGCGCCGGTTCACGCCGGACAGCGCGGTGACCGACGACGTCCTCGCCAGGCTGCTGCAGGCCGCACACGCCGCACCCAGCGTCGGCCTCATGCAGCCGTGGCGGTTCATCCGGATCACCGAGAACGCGTTGCGGCACAAGATCCACGCGCTGGTCGACGAGGAACGCGTACGGACCGCCGACGCGCTCGGGCCCCGCGCCGCGGAGTTCCTCGCGCTCAAGGTCGAAGGCATCCTGGACTGCGCCGAACTGTTCGTGATCGCCCTGGCCGACGACCGCGAGCGGCACGTCTTCGGACGGCGCACCATGCCGCACATGGACCTGGCCTCGGTGTCATGCGCCATCCAGAACATGTGGCTGGCCGCACGCGCCGAAGGGCTCGGCATGGGCTGGGTGTCGATCTTCGAACCGACACCGCTGGCGCGATTGCTCGGCATGCCCGACGGCGCCGAACCCATCGCGATCCTGTGCCTCGGACCGGTGCCGGACTTCCCGGACCGGCCGATGCTGGAGATCGAGCACTGGACGACGGGCCGCCCGCTACCGGAATTCGTCTCGGAGAACGGCTGGCCGCTCTGATGCCGCCGACCGTCGACCTCAACGCCGATCTCGGCGAGGGCTTTGCGGTGTGGCAGCTCGGCGACGACGACGCCATGCTGCAGGTCGTCACGAGCGCCAACCTGGCCTGCGGCTTCCACGCCGGGGATCCGGCGCTGCTGCTGCGCACCTGCCGCGCGGCCGCCGCCGCAGGCGTGCGGGTCGGAGCGCAGGTCAGCTACCGCGACCTGGCCGGATTCGGCAGACGGTTCATCGACGTCACCGCCGAGGACCTGACGGCCGACGTGATCTATCAGATCGGTGCGCTACAGGCCATCGCGCACGCCGCGGGTACCACGGTGAGCTACGTCAAACCCCATGGCGCGCTGTACAACACGATCGTGCACCACACCGATCAGGCGGCGGCCGTCGCGGCAGCCGTGCACGCCGTCGACCCCACGCTGCCGGTGCTCGGCCTGTCAGGATCGGAGTTCTTCGCGGCGTCGACGCGTCTCGGCCTGCGGACCGTCCCCGAGGCGTTCGCCGACCGGGCGTATCAGCCTGACGGCACGCTGGTGTCACGTCGCGAGCCCGGCGCGGTGCTGCACGACCCCGCGGAGATCGCCGAGCGCGTGCTCACGATGGTCAGCGCCGGTGAGGTGCGGGCCGTGGACGGGGCGACCATCCCCGTCACCGTGGAATCTGTTTGCGTCCATGGTGATTCGCCGGGTGCCGTGCAGATCGCCCATGCCGTGCGGGACCGACTGGCGACCGCGGGCGTGGGACTCCGCGCGTTCAGCTAGTCAACTCGTAGCGGATCAGCCGGGCGCTGTTGGCCACCACCGCCACCGACGATGCGTTGTGCAGCACCGCGGCGAGCACCGGGGAGAGCGCGCCGCCTGCCCCGATCAACAGACCGATCGCGTTGACCGCGATGGACATCGCGTAGTTCTGCTGGATCACGTCCACCGCACGGCCGCCAAGCGCCCGCACATCGAGCAACCGGCGTAGGTCATCACTTGCCAACGCGACATCGGCCGTTTCGACGGCGACATCGGTGCCGCCGAGCCCCATCGCGATCCCGATGTCGGCGGCCGCCAGCGCAGGCGCGTCGTTCACCCCGTCGCCGACCATCGCGACGGTGTGCCCGCACTCGCGCAGCTCCCGGACCAGATTGAGCTTGTCCTCCGGCATGACCTCCGCCCGCCATTCGGTGATGCCGAGTTCAGCGGCGACCGCCGCTGCGGCAGCCGGGTGATCGCCGGTGATCATCACCACGCGACGCACACCGGCGGCCCGCAGCGCGTCGAGTACCGCCGTGGCCTCAGGGCGAACCTCGTCGCGCAGGCCGATCAGCCCGACGAGCTCGCCATCGACCGCGAGCAACAGCGGCGTCTCGGCACGAGCGCGCAGCTCATCGACCCACTCCGAAGCCCGTTTGGTGATCCGCACCTTGTCCTGGCGCAACAGCGACGGACTGCCCAGCAGGATGGTCCGCCCGTCGGCGCGGGTGCGCATGCCCAGACCGACGAGCACCTCGCACTGCTCGTGTGGCGGGATCTCGATCCGTCGTTCCCTGGTCGACCGGATCACAGCCTCGGCCAGCGGATGACGCGCGTGAATCTCTGAACTGGCCGCGTAGGCGAGCACCCGTTCGGGTTCCCAGTCCTTGGCGAAGGCGACGACGTTGGTGACGATCGGTCGTCCCACCGTCAAGGTTCCGGTCTTGTCGAACACCACGGCGTCGACCCGGCCCGCCAGCTCGAGGTGAGAACCGCCCTTGATCAGGATTCCGCGGCGGGCCCCGTTGCCGATCGCGGCGCTGATCGCGGTCGGTGTCGCCAGCCCCACCGCGCACGGGCACGCGACGAGCAGCATCGTCATCGCCCGGCGCACATCCCGGGTCACCACGAGCGTGGCAGCCGAGAGAAGGAACGACGCCGGGACGAACCGCCGGGAGAAGTTCTCCCCGACCGTCTGGATGGGCGCACGGTCGTGCTGCGCCTCTTCGACCCTGGCCACGATCCGGCCGATCGTGGTGTGCGCCCCCACAGCCTCCGCGGTGATGACCAGCCTGCCGCGGACGACGACCGATCCGGCGTAGACGCGGGTGCCGGGCCTGACCGCGACCGGCAGGTTCTCCCCCGTGATGGCGGACTGGTCGACGATTGCCTCACCGTCCTTGACTGTTCCGTCGACGGCGATGGCGACCTGCTCGTGGACGATCACGGCGTCGCCGACCTGCAGATGCTCGACGCCCACTTCCACTTCGGAGCCGTCGGGCAGCAGAACCCACGCGGTGTCGGCCGTGCCCTGCAGCAGGTTCGTGATGGCGCGGCGCGTCCGGCGCAGGGTCAGATCCTGGAGATACTCGCCGATGTTGAGCAGCCACAGCACCGTGAGGGCCACCACGTTCTCACGCAGCGCGAGGCTGGCGATCGTGGCCGCGGACACCAGCACATCAGTGCCCGCGGATCGACTGCCCGTCAGCGTCCTCAGCGCGCCGCGCAGAAACGGGTAGCCGGTCACGATCGTCACGCCGGTCGCAAGCGTCCGGCCGGTCGGGCCCAGCAGCGGCGGACGGCCCACCGCATATCGACGAATACCCAACAGCGCCAAGGCTATTGCACCGATCGCCATCCGGATGATGTCCGCGTTGTGAATGTCCGCAGATCGGGGTGCCCGGGCCCGCACCAGCTCGCGCGCGGTGCCCGCAGCCACCGTGATCGCGGTCATCACGGCTTGCCGATCGCACCGCTTGGTCGAATACCAGACCACCACCGAGGCCGTCCTGGGATAGGCGTGAACCGCGCGGACGCCCGGCACCTGGTCGACGGAGTCCTCGACCGCGACAGCGCGCACCGCATCCGATCGCAACCACGGTGCGTGCACCCGCATCCGCCCGCCGGCGTCGGACAAAACGGTCAGAGCGACCACAGCGTCAGTGTTCGTGCTGATGCTCGGCGTCGGCGACGGCCGGGGGTGGCACCTCTTCGCCGATACGCTCGCGGGCTTCGGCCATCACGTCGGCAGCCTTCAGGCGCACCGCCTCGGCGCCTTCCTCGGCCTTGCGCGCCCCGCGCAAGGCCCACGCCGTCGTCGTGACGGCAGTTTCTCGAATGGGCGCCTTCGCGACGGCCTTGCGCACCACCTCGTACGCGGCGACACCCACCGCCCCGGTGATCACCGCACTCGACGCCTTGATCAGCAAGCCATGCAGAACCATTCGGCGAGCGTAGCTCCGACCGATCGGCATTGGGAGTTAAGAGGTTTCACATGCATCAATTCGCACAAGTGACTTCACAGCCAGGGCTGGCATGATGGCGCCGTGGCGGTGAAGTCGGAGGCGACGCGAAAGCGCTTGGGGTCCATGCCCATCCTCGTCATCGGCATCATCGCCCTGGCCCTGCTCGGCAGTCCGGCGCGGGATTTCGTCGAACGCACCCCGAAGGTCGCGACGGCCGCCACGGTGTTCTGCGGCGTGTTCGTCCAGGCGTTGCCCTTTCTGGCGCTCGGTGTCGTGATCAGCGGGCTCATCGCGGTTTTCGTCACACCCGACCGGTTGGCCCGGTGGCTGCCCCGGCGCACCAGTGTGGCGATCCTGGCCGCCGGAGTGGGCGGCGCAGCGCTGCCCGGTTGCGAGTGCGGATCGGTCCCGGTGGCGCGCAGACTGTTCAGCGACGGCGCCGTCGGAGCTGCGGCGTTGACGTTCATGTTGGCCGCTCCGGCCATCAACCCGGTGGTGCTGGTCGCGACGGCCGTCGCGTTCCCCGGCCACCCTGACATGGTGGTGGCCCGCTGCGCGGCGTCGTTGCTGACGGCGCTCGTCATGGGGGCGGCCTGGTCGCGGTTCGGCAAGCCGGAATGGATCACCAAGCGCCTGCCGAGGACTCACGATGGCAGCGGCTCGAAGTGGGCGGCGTTCGTCGAGGCCGCGCGCCACGACTTCCTCACCGCGTGTGCCTACCTCGTCATCGGCGCGGCCGCCGCGGGCGCGCTGCACGTGCTGGTCCCCGCCTGGGTGTACCAGCACCTGGCCGGGCAACTGGTGCTCGGGGTCATCACCATGGCGTTGCTGGCCGTGGTGCTGGCGTTGTGCTCGGAGGCGGACGCCTTCGTCGCGGCCAGCCTGACCATGTTGCCGTTGCTGCCCCGGCTGGTGTTCCTGGTCGTCGGGCCCGCGGTGGACCTCAAGTTGTTCGCCATGCAGGCCGGAATGTTCGGCCGTCCGTTCGCCGTCCGGTTCTCCCCGGCCACATTCGTGGTGGCCACCCTGGTCGCCACCGGTGTGGGACTGTTCGTGCTGGGGCCGCAATGAGCCGCGAAACCGAGAACGCCCTGTTGCTGCTCGTCGGGGTCAGCACGGCCATCATCGTCGCCACCGGCACCTTCACCCGCTACGTCAAACCCACCCTGCTGCCATACCTGATCGCCACGGCCGTACTGCTCATCGTGCTGGCGCTGGCAGCGATCGTGCACGACATCCGGCACGGCCCCACCGACGAGACCGACCATCAACACGCCCACTCCAGCGGAACGGCCTGGCTGCTGCTCATCCCGATCGCCCTGCTGGCCTTCGTGGTACCGCCCGCGATCCGGCCGGACGCGGCGTCGGTCACCCCGGTGTCCACCGATGTGCTCCGCAGAGCTTTCCCGGCGCTGCCCGCAGGAACCCCGGAGCTCTCGCTGCCGGATGTGCTGATCCGCATCGCCCAGGACACCGCGGGCACGCTCGACAACCGCACCATCAAGGTCACCGGCTTCACCATGCGCGACGGCGAGCACACCTACCTGGCCCGCATCGTCATCATCTGCTGTGCGGCGGATGCGCAATTGGCCCGCATCGGTCTCACCGGACCTGCCGCGGCCGACCTGGCCGGCTACCCGGAGAACACCTGGGTCACCGTCGAAGGCAGCGTGCCTGCGGGACAGAATGATTCGAGCCGGCGCACCATCCCGAGCCTCACCGCGCTCACCGCGGCGCGCACCGATCCGCCGCAACACCAGTACGCCTACTGACCGAGAGCGCAGTCACCGCAGTAGGAACCGCCCGGCACGCGGTAGAACAGACAGCAGCTTCGTCGCCGCGGGCGCGGCCCCGTCATCGTGCCGGCGAGCCCGCCGATGTTCAGCAGCGCGCGGGTGAGCGCCGACACCGGCTGCCGCAAATCGGGACGGACGCCGACCAGCGCACGTGCCGCCCCTACCAGGGCCGCGGCGGCGTTGCCGTAGAGCAGGCCCGGCGCGATCTTGACCCGAAGGCCCGCGGCGAGCCGGTCCAGATGCTCCTCGACCACCATGCCGTAGAGCAGCTCGGCCAGTGCCTCGCCGTCGCCGACGGATCGCCCGTTCGCGACGGGCAGTCGCAGCGCCGTGCCGGAGTGAAACCGTTGCAGCCCAGCCAGATCCGGCGCGACGGCGGCGCCCGCCACACACGCCAGCACGGGCGACCAGAGCCGTGAGGCATGGCTGAACTGGATCATCGACGCCGCGATCCGCAGCTCCGTCGTTCCATATCCCGCCGCGGTCTTTTCGATCAGGTCAACGGATCCGTCGTCGTAGCACTGTCGGGCCGGGAGCCAGCCGTCGGCATCGCCACCCACGGTGATCGCGAAAAATCCACCGTACGATTGCGTTTCGGCCAACTCCGCGGATATGTCCATCGGCCTCGATGGTGTCACATCAGCGTGGGCCCGCTGCGGGCAACAGCGCCATCTCGCGCGCGTTCTTGATCGCGGCGGCCATCTGTCGCTGCTGCTGCGGTGTCAGACCCGTCACGCGGCGCGACCGGATCTTGCCACGTTCACTGATGAAGGTGCGCAGGAGCTGGACATCTTTGTAGTCGATGCGCGTGACGCCGAGCGCCTGCAACTGGTTACGCGCGGGCTTTCTGAGATCCGTTGCGGCCGGGCGCTTCTTGGTGTTCTTCCTGGCGTTCGTCTTGGCGGCCATCACCAGCTCGACTTCCGTACGCCGGGCAACTCGCCGCGGTGCGCCAGTTCTCTGACCCGCACCCGGGACAGGCCGAACTTGCGCAGATGCCCGCGCGGCCTGCCGTCGACCGCGTCGCGGTTGCGCAGCCGGACCGGGCTGGAATCGCGCGGCAGGCGTTGCAGAGCGGAGACCGCGGCGGCCCGCTCCTCACGCGAGCTGGCCGGATTGCGGATGATCCCCTTGAGCTCGGCCCGGCGTTCGGCATGGCGCTCCACGAGCTTTCGGCGCTGCTCGTTCTTGACGATCTTGGATGCCTTGGCCATCAGCGCTCCTCCCGGAAGTCGACGTGCCTGCGGATCACCGGGTCGTACTTGCGCAGCACGATGCGGTCCGGGTCGTTGCGGCGGTTCTTGCGGGTGACGTATGTGTATCCGGTTCCCGCGGTGGATCTCAGCTTTACGATCGGCCGAATATCGGTGCGCGCCATCAGATTTTCTCTCCCCGGCTGCGGATTTGGGCCACCACGGCTTCGATGCCGTCGCGGTCGATCACCTTGATGCCCTTGGCGCTGACCCGCAGCCGGATCCGGCGGCCCTCGGAAGGCAGGTAATAGGTCTTGTTCTGGATGTTCGGGTTCCACCGCCTGCGACTGCGGCGGTGCGAGTGCGACACGGTGTTACCGAAGCCGGGCGAGCGCCCGGTGACTTGGCAGTGGGCCGACATGAGCCTCCTTGATCGTGGGGTAACCTGACTTAAGCATAATGACAATCGTTTTCAATAGCGAATCAGGAGCTCCATGCGAACCCCCGTGGTACTCGTCGCCGGTCAGGGCGGCACCGATGACGTCGTCGCGGAACTGAGCCGCAGACCCGGCACCGTGGTGGTCCGGCACACCTTCGACGGACAGGTGGTGCTACGCCAGGTCAGCACCCAAACCGGAGCATCGGACTGGGCACTGGAACTCTCGCACGGCTGTGTGACCTGCACGGTGCGCGACGATCTGCTGGTACTGCTGCGCCGTCTGCACCGGCGCGGCGACGTCCGGCGCATCGTCGTGCAGTTGATGGCCTGGCTCGAACCCGAACCGGTGTGCTGGGCGATCGAGAACATCCGCGTGCACGTCGGCCCCGGCTACATCGACGGACCCGCGGCCCGCGACGTCTACGTCGACGGCGTCGTCGGATGCCTCGACACCGCCGTCTGGCTGCAGCAGGCCGTCGGCGAGGTGGAACTCGACGACGGGCGCACGGCCGCGCAGGTCGTCGTCGGCCAGGCCGAATTCGCCGACGTGCTGGTGCTCACCGAACCCGAGGCGACGACACTGGCGGTGCTGCGCAGGCTCACGCCCCGGGCCCGCATCACCGTCGGCCCCGACCGCATCGAACTGGCGCTGGCGCATCTGGAGCCGGACAGCCGGCGCGGCCGGGCCATCGCCCCGCACGACCCGCTGCTCGCCGGCGAACCGCCGCTGGACCGCGACGGCGAAGTCGGCATCGTCGAATTCACCGCGCGACGGCCGTTCCACCCGGTGCGCCTGCACGCCGCGCTGGATCTGTTGCTCGACGGTGTGGTGCGCACGCGCGGCCGCGCCTGGCTCGCCAACCGGCCGGGCGAGGTCATGTACATCGAATCCGCCGGCGGCGGGCTGCGGTTCAGCAACGCCGGAAAATGGCTCGCAGCAATGGATTCCAGCGAACGCTGCTACGTCGACCCGCAGCGACGAGCACTGGCGGCAGTCCTGTGGGACCAGCTGTTCGGCGACCGGCACATCTCGCTGGCGGTGCTGGTGTGCGGCGCGGCGCCCGAAGACATCCTCGACGCCCTGCGCGGCGCCCTGCTCACCGACGCCGAACTCACCCAGCCCGAGGACTGGGCCGACTATCCAGACCCGTTCGGCGACTGGCACGAAGAGCCGTGCCAGCCACCCATCGAGGAAACCGTCCGACCCGGACACGACGAAGGAGAAGCACGATGAAAGCCGGTATCCACCCCGACTACCACCCGGTGGTCTTTCAAGACGCCGCGACCGGCACGCGGTTCTTGACCCGGTCCACCGCCACCAGCGAGCGGACCGTCGAGTGGACCACGTCGGAGGGCACCCGGACCTACCCGCTGATTGTGGTCGACGTCAGCTCGGACTCGCATCCGTTCTGGACCGGCTCGCAGCGCCACATCGATTCGGCAGGCCAGCTGGAGAAGTTCCGCCGCCGCTACGGATAGCGATCCCCCATAGGCTGGGGCCATGCGGCTCAAGCCCGGCAGACCCGACCTGACCGATTACGCACGGTATTTCGACACCCCACCGGCCACGCCGCAGTCCGGCCTGCGGATCACCTGGGCCGGGGTGACCACACTGCTGGTCCACGACGGTTCGTCGGCCGTGCTGACCGACGGGTTCTTCTCCCGGCCACCACTGTTGACCGTCGGCCTGCGCCGGCTCGAACCATCCCTGCCACGCATCGACGGCTGCCTGGCCCGGCTCGGCGTCAAGCGACTCGACGCCGTGCTGCCCGTGCACACCCATTTCGACCACGCCATGGATTCCGCGGTGGTGGCCGACCGCACCGGGGCCACACTGGTCGGCGGATCCTCGGCGGCGCAGATCGGCCACGGGCATGGCCTCGCTCCGGACCGGGTCGTCACCGCGACCCCGGGCCGGGCACTGCCGCTCGGCGCATTCGACGTCACGCTCTTCGAATCGGAGCACTGCCCGCCCGACCGGTTCCCCGGCACCATCACCGAGCCCGTCGTGCCACCGGTGAAAGCGTCGGCCTACAAGTGTGGCGAGGCCTGGTCGATCCTGCTGCACCACCGCGCCACCGATCGCCGGATGCTGATCGTCGGCAGCGCCGGCGCCATTACCGGGGCGCTTGCCGGGCAACGCGCCGAGGTCGTGTATCTCGGTATCGGACAGCTCGGGCTGCAACCCGAGCGGTACCTGCTCGACTATTGGGCCGAGACCGTGCGGGCCGTCGGGGCCCGTCGGGTCGTGCTGATCCACTGGGACGACTTCTTCCGGCCATTGCACAAACCGTTGCGGGCGTTGCCGTATGCCGGTGACGATCTGGACGTCTCGATGCGGGTGCTGGCCCGCCTGGCCGCCGAGGACGGCGTCAGCCTGCACCTTCCGACCCTGTGGGAGCCTGCAGACCCGTGGGCCTAGCACTGTTTCTGCTGGCCGTCGTGCTGGTGTTCGCGCTCGCAAAGCCAGAAGGCTGGCCCGAGGCTGTCGTGGCGGTTCCGGCCGCCGGGCTGCTGATCGCGGTCGGCGTCATCTCGCCGCACGACGCCATGGCCGAGGTGAACCGGCTGCTACCGGTGGTCGGCTTTCTTGCCGCCGTGCTGGTGCTGGCGCATCTGTGCGACGACGAAGGCCTGTTCCACGCGGCAGGCACCCTCATGGCCCGGGCGAGCACAGGTGATCCGCGCCGCCTGCTGACCCGCGTGTTTCTCATCGGCGCCATCACCACGGCCGTGCTGAGCCTCGACGCGACCGTCGTGTTGCTCACCCCGGTGGTGCTGACCACGGCCCGCACGCTGGACATCACGCCGCGGCCGCACGCGTACGCCACGGCACACCTGGCCAACACCGCGTCGTTGGTGTTTCCCGTGTCCAACCTGACCAACCTGCTGGCCTTCGCGGTGGCCGGGCTGTCCTTCACTCAGTTCAGCGCGGTCATGGTGGCACCATGGCTGGCCGGTATCGCGGTCGAGTTCGTGGTATTGCGTTGGCTTTTCCGGCGTGAGCTGAGCCGCCCGGCCGCCGAGGTGACACCCCCGCCACCGGAAGTTCCGGTGTTCGTGCTCGCGGTGCTGGGTTTGACGCTGGCGGGTTTCGTGGTCACCTCGTTGTTCGACCTGTCGCCGGCGTGGGCCGCGCTGGCGGGCGCGCTCGTGCTCGGCGTCCGCAGCCTGCTGCAGCGGCGCAGCACGGTCGGCAGTATCGCCCGTGCCGTCAACGTTCCGTTCCTCGCGTTCGTGCTGTGCCTCGGCGTGGTGGTCGACGCCGTCGTCCACAACGGTCTCGGCGACGTCATGCGCGGGCTGCTGCCTGTCGGCGACTCACTTCCGGCGCTTCTGGGCTTCGCGGCGGTGGCGGCGGTACTGGCGAATCTGGTCAACAATCTGCCCGCCGTGCTGGTGCTGCTGCCACTGGTGGCGGCATCGGGGCCCGCTGCGGTGCTGGCCGTGCTGATCGGTGTCAACGTCGGGCCCAACCTCACCTACGTCGGATCACTGTCGAACCTGCTGTGGCGCAATGTTGTCAATCAACACGGGCTGACCGCTCGGTTCGCTGAATTCAGCCGGGTCGGCTTGTGGACGGTGCCGCTGACACTGGTGGCCGCTGTGCTCGCACTGTGGGCCGGGCTGCGCCTCGTCGGCCTCTGAGCGACACCGTTCACCTGCGCGTATGGCGCTGTTCGCGTTGACCCGGTAGCACGGCAGGGGTGAGCGACAACGTCGGCGTCAGCCGCCGCAAACTTCTGCTGGTGGGTGGCACCACCGCGCTGCTCGGCGCCGGGGCCGGCGGCGCAGCCACCGAACTGCTGCGGCCGAAGGCCACCGGCCCGGATTTGTGGCCGCGCATCGACCGCAGCGGTGCACCCCCGGTTTCCGGGGTACACCTGCAGTTCGGCGCCGACGCCGCCACCGAGGTGGCGGTGTCATGGCACACGACCGCCGCGGTGAACAATCCCCGGGTCACGTTCGGCACACCTGCGGGCGGACTCGGAGACACCGTCCCCGCCGACACCGTCACCTACCGAGATGCGCAGTCCGGCACCGAAGTCCGGGTACACCATGCCCGGATGACGGGGTTGCTGCCCGACACCGACTACGTGTACGCCGCCGTTCACGACGGCGCCAGCCCCGAACTGGGCAGCGTGCACACCGCGCCACGAGGGCGAGCGGCGTTGCGTTTCACGAGCTTCGGTGATCAGTCCACGCCGACGCTCGACGCGATGGTGGCCAACGCGTTCGGCAGCGACAACCGTGGTTCGCCTGCCGCGGGCGACATCACCGCGGCCGTCGAACAGACCGCGCCGTTGTTCAATCTCGTCAACGGCGATCTGTGCTACGCCAACCTGTCCGGCAACCGGATCCGCACCTGGTCCGACTGGTTCGACAACAACTCCCGCTCAGCGCGGCACCGGCCGTGGATGCCCGCGGCGGGCAACCACGAGAACGAGCTGGGCAACGGCCCGATCGGATTCGGCGCCTACCAAACCTATTTCGCGCTGCCCGATTCCGGATCTGACGCCGAGCTGCGCGGCCTGTGGTACGCATTCACCGCGGGCGCGGTTCGGGTGATCAGCCTCAACAACGACGACGTGTGTTATCAGGACGGCGGCAACTCCTATGTGCACGGCTACTCCGGCGGTGCCCAGAGGCGTTGGCTCGAAGGCGAATTGGAGCGCACCAGCACCGATCCCGCGATCGACTGGGTGGTGGTGTGCATGCACCAGACGGCCGTGTCGACCGGCCACAAGACCAACGGCGCCGATCTGGGCATCAGGCAGAACTGGCTGCCGCTGTTCGACCGCTACGGCGTGGACCTGGTGGTGTGCGGGCACGAACACCACTACGAACGGACACATCCCATCCGCGGCACCCTACCGACCGACACCCTGACGCCAGCCGTAACCGACCACGGCACAGTGCATCTGGTGATCGGCGGGGGCGGCACGTCGATACCGTCCAACCGGATGCTCTTCGACGAACCCCGCTGTCAGGTGCTCATGGGCGTCGACGGCGTCGACCCCGCGCTCAAGAAACGGACACCACGCTATGTCGAGGAACCGGCGGCGTGGTCGGCCTTCCGGGACCGCGACAACCCGTACGGGTTCGTCATGTTCGACGTCGACCCCGGCCAGCCTGGCGGCGAAACATCAATCGAGGCAACCTATTTCGCGATAACAGGACCGCTGGGCACGATGACGCCGGTGGACCGGTTCAGCCTGAGCAAGCCGCGCCGGGCCTGAGGCGATCAGCCGCGGCGCTGCCGGGCGATCTCGGCCAGCACCACGCCGGCGGCCACCGAGGCGTTCAGCGACTCCGTCGGCCCCGCCATCGGTATCGACACCACCGCATCGCAGGTCTCCCGCACCAACCGGGACAGGCCCTTACCCTCGGAGCCCACCACCACGACCATCGGCCCGGTACCGTCCAGCTGGTCCAGCGTGGTGTCGCCACCGGCGTCCAGACCCACCACCTGCAGGCCGGCGCCGGCCCAACTCGTCAGGGTGCGAGTGAGATTCGTGGCCCGCGCCACCTTGAGCCGGGCCGCCGCACCGGCGCTGGTCCGCCAGGCCACCGCCGTCACCGACGCCGAGCGCCGCTGCGGGATGACCACACCGTGCCCGCCGAACGCGGACACCGACCGCACGATCGCGCCGAGGTTGCGGGGGTCGGAGATGTTGTCGAGCGCCACCAGCAGTGCGGGCGAGCCCTCGTCCCTCGCCGTCGCCAACAGATCGTCGGGATGGGCATAGCGGTACGGCGGGACCTGCAGGGCCAAACCCTGATGCAGCCCATTGGAACTCATGCGGTCCAGGTCGGTGCGGGGCACCTCAAGGATCGAGATACCGCGGTCGGCGGCGATCTGCACCGACTCGGTCAGCCGCTCGTCGGCCTCGGTGCCCAGCGCGATGAACAGCGCGGTGGCCGGGACTTTCGCGCGCAGGCATTCCACGACCGGGTTGCGGCCGAGCACCAGCTCGGTGTCATCGGTCTTCTTGTGCCTGCCCTGCTGCTGACGGGCCGCCTTCGCGGCTTTCTTGGCGGCGGGATGGTTGGGCCGCATATGGGCGGGCGGCGTCGCCCCGCGACCCTCGAGGCCGCGCCTGCGCACTCCGCCGGAGCCGACGGTCGGGCCCTTCTTCGTGCCTGCCTTGCGGATGGCCCCGCGCCGCTGTGAATTGCCGGCCATTATCTATCCCGTCGCTTCGCTCGCCCCGGCACTACTTCGTCCCGTTCAACAAGGACCACTGGGGTCCGTCGGCGGTATCGGTGACCTCGATACCGGCCTCCTTCAACCGATCCCGGATCGCGTCGGCGGCCGCCCAGTCCCGCCGTTCACGCGCCTCGGCCCGGCTCGTCAAGGCCCACTGCACCAGAACGTCGACGGCAGCCAGCGCGGCCGACGTCTCGTCGCGCGACTCCCAGCGCTCATCGAGCGGATCGCAGCCCAGGATGCCCGTCATCGCCCGGATGGACCGAGCCTGCGCCATCGCACCGTCGTGGTCGCCCGTGTCCAGCGCCCGGTTGCCCTCGGCGCGTGCGGCGTGCACCTCGGCGAGCGCGATCGGCACCGAAAGATCGTCGTCGAGCGCGGCGGCGAATTTCGGCGTCCACTCGCCGACGGTGACCTCGCCGACCCGGTTGTGCACGCGGTGCAGGAAATCCTCGATGCCGCTGTAGGCCTTGACCGCGTCCTGCAGGGCGGTCTCGGAGAATTCGAGCATGGACCGGTAGTGCGCGCTGCCCAGGTAGTAGCGCAGCTCGGCGGCCCGAACCCGTTGCAGCACAGCGGGAATCGACAGAACGTTGCCGAGCGACTTGCTCATCTTCTCGCCACCCATGGTGACCCAGCCGTTGTGCAGCCAGTACCGCGCGAAACCGTCACCGGCGGCGTTGGCCTGCGCGATCTCGTTCTCGTGGTGCGGGAACACCAGATCCATGCCGCCGGCGTGGATGTCGAACTCGGCGCCGAGATAGGCCTCGCACATCGCGACGCACTCGGTGTGCCAGCCGGGCCTGCCCCGACCGAACGGTGTCGGCCAGGACGGCTCACCGGGTTTGGCGCCCTTCCACAACGTGAAGTCACGCTGATCACGCTTGCCGGTGGCGGCGCCCTCACCCTGATGGACGTCGTCGATGCGGTGGCCGGACAGCTTGCCGTAGTCCGGCAGGCTCAACACGTCGAAGTACACGTCGCCGTCGGCGGCATAGGCATGACCCTTGTCGACCAGCCGCTCGATGAGCTCGACCATCTGCGTGATGTGTCCGGTGGCCCGCGGCTCGGCCGACGGTGGCAGCACGCCCAGCGCGTCGTAGGCAGCGGAGAACGCCCGCTCGAACGTCGCGGCCCACTCCCACCATGGCCGGCCCGCGTCGGCGGCCTTGTTGAGGATCTTGTCGTCGATGTCGGTGACGTTGCGGATGAACGCGACGTCGTAGCCCTTGGCGGTCAGCCAGCGACGCAGCACGTCGAAGGCGACGCCGCTGCGGACGTGCCCGATGTGGGGCAGGCCCTGCACCGTGGCACCGCACAGGTAGATGGAGGCGTGCCCGGGGCGCAACGGCACGAAATCACGTACGGCACCAGCCATGGTGTCGTACAGCCGCAGTCCGGCACGATCGGTCACGACCGGCCAGCTTACCGGCCTAATCGCCCTCAACCACCAACGCGGTGGCAATGGCCGCCAATCCCTCTCCGCGGCCGGTCAGGCCGAGACCGTCTGTGGTGGTCGCCGAAACCGACACGGGCGCTCCCACCAGCTCGCTCAGCAGGCGCTGGGCCTCGTCGCGGCGGGGCCCGATCTTGGGTCGGTTGCCGATGACCTGCACGGCCGCATTGCCCACCGTGAACCCGGCCTCGGCCAGCAAACCGCGAACGTGCCGAAGCATGTCGGCGCCGCTGACGCCGCGCCACTGTGGCTGGTCGGTGCCGAAGACACCGCCGATGTCGCCGAGACCGGCGGCGCTGAGCAGCGCGTCGCACAACGCGTGGGCCGCGACGTCGCCGTCGGAATGCCCGGCGCAGCCGTCGGCGCCGTCGAATAGCAGCCCCAGCAGCCAGCAGGGCCGCCCGGACTCGACGGGATGGACGTCGGTGCCGAGACCGATCCGTGGAATCGTCACGACGCGCCGCTGCGTGCCAGCAGGGCCTCGGCCAGCAGCAGGTCCATGGGAGTGGTGATCTTGAATGCCATCGGGTCGCCGTCGACGACCTGTACCGGCGTGCCGCTCTGCTCGACGAGCGAGGCGTCGTCGGTGACCACCCCGGACCCTGCACGCTGATACGCACGCCGCAGCACGTCGGTGTGAAAGCCCTGAGGTGTCTGGACGGCACGCAGACCGGCCCGTTCCGGTGTCCCGAGCACCGCACCGTTGGCGTCGACGGCCTTGATGGTGTCGGACAGCGGCAGGCCCGGGACGACGGCGCTGTGCCCGGCCTCGAGAGCCCGCACGACACGGACGATCAGCGCGGCCGGGGTCAGAGCCCTGGCCGCGTCGTGGACCAATACGAATTCGGCGTCGCCCGTGGCCTGCAGGGCCAGCCGGACCGACTCGGTACGGTCGGCACCGCCCGCAACGATGTCGGTTGCGCCACCGAAGATCAGCTTGGCCTCATCGGTCAGTGCGGGCGGCACCGCGACGACGACGGCGTCGATGACGCCCGACGCACGCAAACCGTCGAGAGCGTGTTCCAGCAACGGCCTACCGGCCAATTTGACGAAGGCCTTCGGCCTACCCGCGCGCAGCCGCTCACCCGAGCCGGCGGCCGGGACGACGGCTACCGTTGTCACTACGCGTCAGGACGCGGCGGCCAGAACCTCGTCGAGCATGGTCTCGGCCTTGGCGTCATCGGTGTTCTCCGCCAACGCGAGTTCGCCGACCAGGATCTGCCGGGCCTTGGCCAGCATCCGCTTCTCGCCCGCGGACAGGCCGCGTTCCTGATCCCGGCGCCACAGGTCGCGGACGACCTCGGCGACCTTGTTGACATCCCCCGAAGCAAGCTTCTCCAGATTGGCCTTGTAGCGGCGCGACCAGTTGGTCGGCTCCTCGGTGTGCGGCGCACGCAGCACCTGGAACACCTTGTCAAGGCCTTCCTGCCCGACTACGTCACGCACGCCGACGTATTCGGCATTTTCTGCAGGTACTCGAACGGTCAGGTCCCCCTGGGCGACCTTCAGGACGAGATATTCTTTCTGCTCGCCTTTGATGGTTCGGGTTTCGATCGCCTCGATCAACGCAGCACCGTGGTGTGGATAGACAACGGTGTCTCCGACCTTAAAAATCATCTGATTCGAGCCCCTTTCGCCCCCCTATCCTAACACGGGCCTTGATCACACGCCGATCAACAGTGCAGGTCAGGGGCACCGCAGGTGAAGAGTAGGGGTTGACAGGGTGACGAAATCGTGCAACCAAACAGCCGCTGCCACACCCGATTCGGCCGATCTCAACCCTCGCCGTTCCGCGCGCAACCCCGACCTACTACTCTGCATAGTCGAAGTAGGGCGACCCAATTCAGGAGGCTTGAGTGAACCGCTTCACATTGCGCGCCTCGGTCGGCATGGCCGCATGCGGCCTGGCCGCCGCAGTCGCACTCACCGGATGTGGCGCCGGGCAGGTCTCCCAGACGTCCACCCAGGAGCCCGCGGTCAACGGCGTCAACGCCCAGGCCGGACCGGTCTCGCTGCGCAACGTCCACCTGCGGGCCCCGCAGGAGACCGACTATGTGCAGCCGGGATCTCCCGCCGAGTTGCTGTTCGTCGCCGCCAACACCTCGGCCGACAACAACAACAAGCTGAAGTCGATCACCTCCGACATCGGTGACGTGGCACTGACCGGTGACACCACGGTGCCCGCCAACGGCGTGCTGGTGGTCGGTGAGCCCGACGGGCAGATCGCGCCGCTGGAGAAGGTCGAGGCTGCCGACGCCGTCACCGCCAAGGTGACGCTGAACAAGCAGATCACCAACGGCCTGCTGTACAACTTCACGTTCAACTTCGAGAACGGCCAGACCACCGTGGCGGTCCCGATCTCGGCAGGCGACGCACAGCGCCGCGACAAGACCGGGGACTCGGACCAGGCCGCGAGCGAATCAGGCGAACACCACTAGGTTTTCGCCGCGGCGGACCCGATGGATGTCGGTGCCGGCCGCTAGGGTCACTGCGTGGCCGGTTCGAAAGCACGTTCGCAATACCGGTGCTCGGAATGCGCGCATGTCACCCCGAAATGGGTGGGACGCTGCGCCAACTGCGGCACTTGGGGCACCGTCGACGAGGTGGCCACGCTGTCCGCGATCGGTGGTGCGGCCCGTCGGTCGGTAGCCCCGGCGTCCCCCGCCGTTCCGATCACGGCGATCGACCCTGGCGCGACACGGCACTGCCCCACCGGGGTGAGCGAGCTCGACCGGGTACTCGGCGGCGGCCTCGTCGCGGGGTCGGTGACACTGCTCGCCGGTGACCCTGGGGTCGGGAAATCCACGCTTCTGCTCGAGGTCGCCAACCGCTGGGCCCACGAGGGCCGCCGGGTGCTCTACGTGTCCGGCGAGGAATCCGCAGGCCAGATCCGGCTGCGCGCCGAGCGCACCGGCTGCACCCACGACGAGATGTTCCTGGCATCCGAGTCCGATCTGCAGATCGCGCTGGGCCACATCGACCAGGTACGCCCCAGCCTCGTGATCGTCGACTCGGTGCAGACCATGTCCACCACCGAGGCGGACGGCGTGACGGGTGGCGTGACACAGGTGCGGGCGGTGACCACGGCGCTGACGGGCTACGCGAAATCCACCGCCCAGGGCCATTCGGTGGCGCTCATCCTGGTCGGCCACGTCACCAAGGACGGTGCCATCGCGGGGCCGCGGTCACTGGAGCATCTGGTCGACGTCGTGCTGCACTTCGAGGGTGACCGTGCGTCGGCACTGCGGATGGTGCGCGGGGTCAAGAACCGGTTCGGCGCCGCCGACGAGGTCGGGTGTTTCCTGATGCACGACAACGGAATCGAATGCGTCAGCGATCCGTCCGGGCTGTTCCTCGACCAACGCACAGCACCCGTTGCGGGCACCGCCGTGACCGTCACGCTCGACGGCAAGCGCCCGATGATCGGCGAGGTGCAGGCGCTGTGGAACCCGACGGACGCGCCGGCACGACGAACGGTCAGCGGTATCGATTCGGCGCGCGCCGCGATGATCAGCGCCGTGCTGGAACGGCACAGCGGCCTGCCGCTGGCGCGCAGCGACCTGTACGTGGCGACTGTCGGGGGTATGCGACTCACCGATCCATCGGCGGATCTGGCGGTCGCGATGGCCATCATGTCGTCCTGCTACCAGTTGCCGTTGCCGATGGACCTCGTCGCCATCGGCGAGGTGGGGCTGGCAGGTGATCTGCGCCGGGTCAGCGGGCTGGAACGCAGGCTGGCAGAGGCCGCCCGGCTGGGCTTCAACACCGCGGTGGTGCCACCCGGGATCACGGACACGCCAGCCGGGATGCGGGTGATCGCGTCGGACAACATCGCAACCGCATTGCGGGCGGTCAGGGAGATCGCGGAGAATAACGGCCGATCCTAGGAGGACCGATGGCCGTTAAGACCGGTGGCAGAGCCGGCCGCAACGTGGTGCACCTGGCCCGACCGACCCTGCGCGAGACCTTGGGCCGGTTGGCGCCAGGGACCCCGCTTCGCGACGGGCTGGAACGCATCCTGCGCGGCAAGACGGGCGCGCTGATCGTGCTGGGTTACGACGAGAGCGTCGAGGCCATCTGTGACGGCGGTTTCGAGCTCGACATCCGCTACGCGCCGACCCGGCTGCGTGAGCTGTCGAAGATGGACGGCGCGGTGGTGCTGTCCAGCGACGCGAGCCACATCCTGCGGGCCAACGTGCAGTTGGTGCCCGATCCGTCGATCCCGACCGACGAGTCCGGCACGCGGCACCGCTCGGCCGAACGCACCGCGATCCAGACCGGCTATCCGGTGGTGTCGGTGAGCCACTCGATGAGCATCGTGACGGTCTACGTGGCCGGGGAACGGCACGTCGTCCCCGACTCGGCGACCATCCTGTCGCGGGCCAACCAGACCGTCGCCACCCTGGAGCGCTACAAGGGCAGGCTCGACGAGGTGAGCAAGCAGCTCTCGACTGCCGAGATCGAGGACTTCGTGACATTGCGCGACGTCATGACGGTCGTGCAGCGCCTGGAGATGGTGCGCCGCATCAGCCTGGAGATCGACGCCGACGTCGTCGAACTCGGTACCGACGGCCGCCAGCTCAAACTGCAGCTCGACGAGCTCGTCGGCGACAACGAAACGGCCCGCGAACTGATCGTGCGGGACTACCACGCCAACCCAGAGCCTCCGACGGCCGCACAGGTCAGCGCGACCCTGGAAGATCTGGACGCCCTCACCGACAACGAGCTGCTCGACTTCACCACGCTGGCACGGGTCTTCGGCTATCCGACCACTGCCGAGGCGCAGGACTCGGCGATGAGCTCGCGGGGATACCGGGCCATGGCCGGCATCCCGCGCTTGCAGTTCGCCCACGTCGACCTACTGGTCCGCTCGTTCGGCTCGCTACAGGGGCTGCTGGCCGCCAGCGCCGACGACCTGCAGTCGGTCGAGGGCATCGGGTCCATGTGGGCCCGGCACATCCGGGAAGGGCTCTCCCTGCTGGCCGAGTCGACGATCGCCGACCGGCTGGCCTGACGGGCTCAGTTGCCCGGTGCGGGTGCTGGAGCGGCCGGGGCGCCCTCGGCAGGCGGCGGTGCGGGCTGCTGCGCAGGCGCGAGGATGAACGGCACGGGCGCCGATCTGAGGTTGCCCAGTTGCACCATCAGGTTGTAGGTGCCGGGACCGATCGGCTGCCGAGGCAGCGGGCACTGGGGCGCCGAGCTCATCCCGGTCCAGGTCACCTCGGTGGTCACCTGCTCGCCCGGGTTGAAGGTCTTGACCAGCGTTTCGTTCGACGGCGCGCAGTCCAGGTTGGACCACAGCCGAGTGTTGTCCAGCGAGTACACATAGGCGGCCAGCACGGCGGCACCGACGTCACGCTTGCAGGCCACCAGGCCGATGTTGGTGACGACCATGGTGAACTTCGGCTGATCGCCGACGACGTACTGCGGTTGGCTGGTGATGCCCTTGACGGCCAGCGTCGAATCCGGGCAGTCGTCACCCTCCTTGAGCACCGGCGGCGGCGTCACCGCCGCGGTGGGGGTTGGCGTCGGCGGCGGAGCGTGCTGCGCCGGGGGCACCACCGGGGTCTTGACCTCGGGGTTCTCGCCCGGCAGCGGAGTCGGCGCGGCAGCGGTCGGCGTTGGTGTCGACTGTTGGGCGGACTTGGATTCGGCGCCTGAGCTGTTGCTCACCACGACCGCGATGATCGCGACGACCACCGCAACGACGACCACCCCGATCCCGATCGCCAGCACTCGGCGCCGCCGGTAAATCTCCGCGGGCAGGGGGCCCCGTGGTTCCAGATCCAACACGACCTTCACGGTAAGCCCAGGTCATCCCCAGTTGCCCGAGGCGGCCCGGCGTGTCGCGGTCAGGCGTGACCGATATCGCCCACGTGATGGCGCAACTCGACCCGGCCGTCGGACAGGTGGTAGGTCGCGCCGACGATGGCCTGGGTGCCCGCCGCGATGCCCTGGGCGATGGCCGCTGAGCGCATCTGCAGCTGGTTGACCGTTTCCTTGACGTGATGGGCCTCGAACTCGTCGACCCGCTCGAGCCCGGCGTGGCGACCCATGAGGATCGACGGCGTCACCCGCTCGACGATGTCGCGCACGTAACCGCCCGGCACCTGTCCGTCGTCAAGCGCGTTGATGGCGGCCTGGACCGCACCGCAGCTGTCGTGCCCCAGCACCACGATCAGCGGCACGCCCAGGATCGAGACGGCGTACTCGATCGAGCCGAGCACCGCGTTGTCGATCACGTGGCCCGCCGTGCGCACGACGAACATATCGCCCAGACCCTGGTCGAACAGCAACTCGGCGGCGACACGGCTGTCGCCACACCCGAACACCACCGCGGTGGGTTTCTGACCTTGGGTCAGTCTGGCGCGCCGCGCGATGTCCTGGCTCGGATGCTGCGGCTCGCCGGCAACGAAGCGCGCGTTACCGTCCTTGAGTGCCTTCCACGCCGACACCGGATTCGAATTGGGCATGGCGATCAGCCTATCGCCCTGGACGCCTGATGCCCTGATGAGCATTGATTCCGACGAGCTGACCAGCTGGTACCGGGAATTCCAGCGCGATCTCCCGTGGCGTAGGCCCGGCGTCACCGCCTGGCAGATCCTGGTCAGCGAGTTCATGTTGCAGCAGACGCCGGTGTCGCGGGTCGAGCCGATCTGGCTGGACTGGGTCGCGCGGTGGCCCACGCCGTCGGCGACAGCGGCGGCCGGGGTCGGCGAGGTCCTGCGGGCGTGGGGCAAGCTCGGATACCCGCGCCGGGCCAAGCGTCTGCACGAGTGCGCCGTCACGATCGCCGCCGAGCACGGTGACGTCGTGCCCGCCGACGTCGAGACCCTGCTGACCCTGCCGGGTGTCGGGGCATACACCGCACGGGCCGTCGCGTGTTTCGCGTACGCGGCCAGGGTGCCTGTGGTGGACACCAACGTGCGCCGGGTGGTGGCGCGCGCGGTGCACGGCCGGGCCGATTCGCCGGCCAGCGTGCGCGACCTCGACGACGTGGCGGCGCTGCTGCCGGCCTCCGATGCGGCGCCGGTGTTCTCGGCCGCGCTGATGGAACTGGGTGCGACGGTGTGCACCTCACGGACCCCGCGGTGCGGCATCTGCCCGCTGAGTTCGTGTCTGTGGCGCACAGCGGGCTACCCGGCGCCAACCGGCCCGGCCCGCAAGGTGCAGCGCTACGCGGGAACCGACCGCCAGGTCCGCGGCAGGCTACTGGATGTCCTGCGCACCAACAGTTTTCCCGTCGCCAGGGCGCAGCTCGACGTGGCCTGGCTCAGCGACACCGCTCAGCGTGACCGGGCGCTGGACTCGCTGCTGGTCGACGGGCTGGTGGAACAGACCCCCGACGGCCGGTTCGCGCTGGCCGGCGAGGGCGAAAATACATGAGGATGGCCTGAATACCCGCCGCACGGCCCTATGACGCCGCTTCGGCACATACAACGGAGTCATGACGAAGCTGACGTTACTGCTCTGTACCACAACGGCTCTCGCGTTGGGTGTGGCAGCCCCCGCGGCGGCCGCGCCCAGCGGCACCGGATCGGCAGCGGACACCGTGCGCGAGTTACAGGGACGCGGTTACCACGTCCAGGTCAATTCCAATGCCAACACCAGCCTTTCGCTGTGCAAGGTGACGGGTGTGCACGGCCTGGCCGACTCCAACATCGACGACTCCGGACACCGCATCGACCCGTCGCAGCACACCACCGTGTACGTGAACGTGTCGTGCCAGCCCGACGGTTAGGCCGTGGCCACGGCTTCGCCGTCGTCGCAGACGGATTGCCCTGTGCCGCAAGCGAACCTGCGACGGTAGTCCGATGGCGTCACCCCGATGACGCGGCGGAAGTGGTGCCGTAGCAACGTCGCGGTGCCGAACCCGGCCTGCCCTGCGATCCAGTCGATGTCGAGGTCGGTCTCCTCGAGCAGCCTGCGTGCGTAGAGCACCCGCTGATCGGTGATCCACTGCATCGGAGTGGTGCCGGTCTCCTCGACGAAGCGTCGCGCGAAGGTCCGCGTCGACATCGCCGCCCGCTTGGCCAGGGTGCCGACGGTGTGCGGCTTGTCCAGGTTGCCGATGATCCAATCCAGGTGTGGGGCAAAGCCATCCGAACATCGCACCGGGATGGGCTGGTCGATGAACTGCCGCTGCCCGCCGTCACGCTGCGGCGGGACCACCATCCGGCGGGCGATCTTGTTGGTGACCTCGCTGCCGAGCTCGCGGCGCACCAGGTGCAGGCACGCGTCGATACCCGCGGCGGTGCCCGCGCTGGTGATCAGGTTGCCGTCGTCCACGAACAGCACGTTGCGGTCGACGCGCGCAGTCGGATACATCCGGGCCAGCTCGTCGGCGTGCATCCAGTGCGTGGTGCAGGGCCGTCCGTCGAGCAATCCAGCCGCGCCTGCCAGGAAGGCTCCGGAGCACACGGTCAGGATGATCGACCCGGCGTCTGCGGCGGCGCGCACTGCGGCCAGCGCTTCGGGCAGGTAATCGGTGCCGGTGATCGCAGGGATGGCCACCAGGTCCGCACCGATCAGGGCATCGAGACCGTGGTCGGGCGTAAGCGTGGCACCGATGGAGGTCCGCACCGGCTTACCCGGCTCGGGGCCGCACACCTTGAAGTCGAAGTTGGGCACCCCGTCGGCCGAACGGTCGATCCCGAAAACCTCACAGATCACCCCGAACTCGAAAACCGCGAGGCCGTCGAGCACCAGCGCGGAAACGCTTCTGATCATGGCAGTATCTTACCGAAAGGTGTCAGTGCAGCCACTTGTTGGCGGGATATTGACCTAACGAGAATTACTGCCATGACCTACGCACTCGCCCTTCTGATCATGGCCTCGCCGTTCCTGGTTGCTGCAGCCCTGAGCTGGGCAGCGCACCGCAGCGGCATCCTGCGGATCCACCTGGACCAGTTCCGGACCTATGCACCGCTGGCAGGTTGGCTGGCCGATTACGACGCGAATCGGGCCGAGCACGATCTCGACGCCGTCCGTACCCGGTTTGAGCAGAACCCGGCGTGGCCGACCGCAGGCGCCCTAGGCGAGCGACGCTAGAAACTTCTCCACGGCGTCGCGGTAGACCTGCGGCTGCTCGTCATGTATCAGGTGGCCCGCCTCGGGAACATGCAGATACGTTGTCCGGTAACCGATCTCGGCCATCGTCCGCATCTGCCCCGGCGGGGCCACCGAAGTCCCCGCCTCCAGCAGCAGCGTCGGCACCCGCACCGCGCGCCACTGCTGCCAGTAATCCCTCGTCCCCCACTCGGCGGCGATGTCCAGCCACCACTGCGGCCTGCCGTGCAATCGCCAGCCGGTGGCGGTGCGGTCGAACGCCTCCAGGAAGTAACGGCCGGCGACCGGACCGAACTCCTGGTAAACCTCCTGCGCCGAACCGTATTCGACCGGCAACGCATGCACCCACGGCTCCCACGGCCCGGTGGTGCGCCCGAGAAAATCCGGCGCCATGTCCTCGACCACAACCGCCGTCACCAACTCCGGCCGGGCCGCGGCCAGGCACCACGAATGCAGCCCGCCCATCGAATGACCGATCAGTCGCGCCGGCTCATCCAGTTCCGCGACCGCGTCAGCCAGGTCCTCGACGAACCGCTCGGTGCTGATGGGGAACGGGTCGGGCACATCGCGGCCGCGGTGCCACGGCGCGTCGTAGGTGTACACCGCACCCAATTCGGTCAGCCACGGGAGTTGACGGGTCCACGTGCTGCCGCGGCCCATCAGTCCGTGCACCAGCACGATGGGCGCACCGTGACCACCGTGGTGGGCGAGGAGTTCTGTGACCATGCCGTTATCTTGCCGCGCGGTCGCGGTAGCCTGATTCCCATGCCCGTCGTGAAGATCAACGCCATCGAGGTCCCGCCCAACGCAGGCCCGGAGCTGGAGAAGCGGTTCGCGCACCGTGCACATGCCGTCGACAACCAGCCGGGGTTCCTGGGGTTTCAGCTGCTGCGTCCGGTCAAGGGTGAGAGCCGCTACTTCGTCGTGACGCAGTGGGAAACCGAAGAGGCGTTCCAGGCGTGGGCACAGGGCCCGGCCGTCGAGGCCCACAAGGGTGAACACAAGAACCCCGTGGCAACCGGGGCGTCGCTGCTGGAGTTCGAGGTTGTGTTGGACGTTGCGGGGCCCGGCGCTCAGGCATAGCCGGAGCGGGGTGGCACGGCGGACGATAAGCCTGACGGCTGTCGTCGCGCTCGCCGCTGCCCTGGCTTCCGGTTGTTCGCAGGGTGCCGCACCGGCGGCAGAGATCTCCTACGGCGCCCACATCGACACCAACACCCCTCCCGGGCTGCGCGCCAAGCAGACCATGGACATGCTGAACTCCGACTGGCCCATCGGCCCGGTCGGAGTGCGCACCCTCGCCAGCCCCGAGAAGGTCGACGACGTCGGCACCAAGATGGACCGGATCTGGTGGGACCGCCCATTCCGGGTGTCCTCGGTGGACATCGGCGCGGGCCAGGCCACGCTGCACGTGTTGACGTCCTACAACGTCGCACAGGACATCGAGCTGCGCACCAACGACGCCGGGCTGGTCGACCGGTTCGACGTCAACCTCGTCCCGCCGGTGATCAATTCCTGGTCGGACATCGACACCGAGCTGACCAAGTCGGGCGCGCGGTACTCCTACCAGGTCGCCAAGGTCACCAACGGCAAGTGCGAAAAAGTCGCCGGGACCAACACCGACTTGTCGTTGCCGCTGGCCTCGATCTTCAAACTCTATGTGCTGCTTGCCGTCTCCGATGCGATCAAGGCCGGGACGGTGCACTGGGACGATCTGCTGACCATCACCAAAGAGGGCAAGAAACTCGGTTCGGCAGGGCTGGACAAGATGCCACCGGGCGCCCAGATCACCGTGCGGACCGCCGCCCAGCAGATGATCTCGGCGAGCGACAACATGGCCACCGACCTGTTGATCGGGCGGGTGGGCACCGGCGCGGTGGAACGCGCACTGGTCACCGGCGGCCACCACGACCCTGCCAGCATGACGCCGTTCCCGACCATGCACGAAGTGTTCTCGGTCGGCTGGGGTGAGCCGAACCTGCGCGAGCAGTGGAAGCAGGCGTCCCCCAAGGACCGCGTCCAACTGCTGCAGCAGACCAATTCCCGCCCCTACGAACCGGATCCGATGCGCACGCACACGCCGGCGTCCAACGACGGCCTGGAATGGTTCGCCAGCGCAGAGGACATCTGCCGCGTGCACGCCGCGTTGCAGGCCTCGGCCGTCGGCGAGGCAGCCCCCGTCAAGCAGATCCTTTCGGCACTGCCCGGCATCGACCTCGACCCGGCGAAATGGACCTATGTCGGCGCCAAGGGCGGCAACCTGCCCGGTGACCTGACCTACAGCTGGTACGCCGTGGACCACACCGGGCAACCCTGGGTGGTGAGCTTCCAGTTGAACTGGCAGCAGTTCCGCAGCCCCACGGCCGCGGGCTGGCTGTGGTCGATCGCCAAACGGGCCTTCGCGATGGCGCCCATCGGCTGACTCAGTTGCTGCGCAGCGTCCAAGCATGGCCGCGGAAGTGCAGCACCGTGCGGCTCACCGGCGCAATGTCGATGCGCCAGAACGATTTCGGTGGGGCATCCAAAGCAACCAGGACGGCCGCGCGGACGACCGCCGGGTGCGTGACCGCCACGAGCCTGCCGCGCTCGGCGGTCACCGTGTCCATCCACCGCCGCACGCGTGCGATCAGCTCCACGACGGTTTCCCCGCCGTGCGGCGCCTTTCCCGGATCGGTGAGCCAGATGGCCAGGTCGGCCGGGCGCACCCCGGAAAGCACGTCGCCGCGCCAGAGTCCGCAGTCCAGATCGGCCAGCAGCGGCTCGACCGTGGCGCGCAGGCCGAGCAGCTCGGCGGTCTGGCGGGTCCGCTTCTCCGGGCCGCAGTAGGCCCGGTCCACCGGGCCGAGCTCTATCGACGCATCCACCTGACGGTGCCCGAGGGAATTGAGTGGTTCGTCGATGGGGAACCGTCCGGCTGCCACGGCATCGGTCATGGCATGCGACACCAGCGACAGCCGGACGACTTCACTCACGCGGTCAGATGGCCCTGCTGCACGCGCCTGCCCTCGACGAGCCGGGTCGCGAGTACACCGAACACCAATCCGATCGTCGCCCAGATGACCACCTGCGTGCCGAGCGAATACAGCCGGAACGCGTAGAGGTCTTCGGGTGGGAAGCCGGACGGCGTCTCGTGGATGGCAGGCAGCACCAGCATCACGAGGCCAACCGCGACGATGTAGGCCGCGGCCCCGGCCAGCGCCGCGTTCCAGGCACCGAGCTTGGGCGCCAGCTGACTACCGAGGTAGACCGCCGCGACCATCAACAGCGCCGACAAGGCGACCATGAGCAGGTAGAGCAGCCCGCGCTGGGTGATGGTTTCCTCCAAGCTGGTCGCCGGAGGATTGGGCGCGTATTTGAGGGCAGGCACCACCCACAGGGCGATCAACATCGCGCCCGCGATCAACGCCGACAACGCGCGCACAGACAGGCCGTTGACGCGGTTGTACGCCACGCAGAACACCACAGCGAACAGTGCGCCCATGGCGACCGCGAAGGCCAGCACGCCGAACCCCATGCCGATGTTGGACTGCACGCCGCGGGTGAACAGCTCGACGCTTTCACCGTGGCTGTGGCCGTGGCCGGTCGCGGCTTCCATCGCCTCATGTGCGGCCGACTGACGTTCCTCGAACTCGATGGCGCGGCCGATGATCGGTTCGAGGAAGACCTTGGCCCAGACGAAGGCGAGCACCCCGGCGAGGGCGCCGGCGAGAACGCCGCGCCCGATGATGTGTTTTTCCATGTTTGCTTGCGCCGCCGGCGAATCAGTGGCAGGGGAAGCCAAGCAGGTGCCGGGCGTCGTGGACGAACTCGTGGATGTACATGTTGTCGCCGAAGACCGAGGTGGCCCCCTGGTCGACGCCTACGAAGTAGAGCACGACGAGCGCCAGGAATGCCGTGAGGCTGAGCCACAGCACAGCCTTGGTTGCCGAGAGGTCGAGTGCGGGCGCGTGGCTCTTACGTGCCTCGGGAGAAGTCATCAGGGGGTCCTTTCTGGGAGTTCGCGTCCCAGTGGCAGCTGTGACGGGCTCAGGGTCTGACTGTGTACAGTGGCGCGACCGTTCTGGATTCTCACCAGATTCCTTCGTCCGTCGTTTACAGGTGCATCGTAAACCTGTGAATCTCCCGTGTCAGCCGCCGTACCCGAGTTGCTGTGCGGTGTACTTGGCGGCGTCGGTGACCGGCACGGCCTGCACGGCAGTGCCGTAGGCGCAGATCTCGGTCCAGGTGTCGCCGATCTCGGTGGTGTCGAAGCGCATCGCGACGATCGCGTTGCCGCCCCGGGCGCGGGCCTCGTTCATCAGCCGGCCCATCGCCTCGTTGCGGCTTTCGGCGAGGTTCTTGGTCATTCCCTGCAGCTCGCCGCCGAACATGCTCTTGAACCCGGCGCCCATCTGCGAGAAGGCGTTTCGGGACCGCACTGTCAGCCCGAAGACCTCGCCGCAGACCCGCTGAATTTCCCAGCCCGGAATGTCGTTGGTGGTGACGATCAGCATGGTAGAGCCCTTCCTTGGTGGGTGAAGATGTGTGACAACGCAAATACCGGTCGGTGAATCCCGTTGCTATGCACTGCCTGTGACATACCTGGACCACATAATCACGCCGTGAATCAACTCTTTCGCCGTGTTCGCGTGTTTGCAGCAGCCCTGACTGTAGTGATGCCGTTCCTGTCGATGCCGACGGCAACGGCCGACCCGCCGCAAGGCGGCGCGCACATCACCGGCATCGAGCACGTCAACGATCGCTGGGACAAGGTTTCGGTGTACTCACCCGCCATGAACCAGGTGATCGTCAACGACGTGTTCAAGGCCCCACGCTCGGGTGCGCCGACGTTCTACCTTCTGCCCGGTATCGACGGTGGCGACAACCTCGACCCGGGCGGCAACTTCGCACCCGGTGCCAAGAGTTGGTTCGGAATGACCGACATCCAAGGTTTCTTCGCCAACAAGAACGTCAACGTCGTGTCCCCGCTCGGTGGGCAGTTCAGCTGGTGGACCGACTGGGTCAACGACGGCAGCAAGCAGTACCAGACCTACATGACCCGTGAACTGCCGCCGGTGATCAACGCGCAGTACAACACGAACGGGCGCAACGCGGTCGGCGGACTGTCGAGCACCGGCGGCACCGCCGTCGACTACGCCGTCCAGGCCCCCGGGCTGTTCCGGGCGGTCGGCTCCTACAGCGGTCTGCTCAACCCCTCCGATAACGCCCAGCAAGTCTCACTGACCTTGATGGGTGGCGGGCTCAGCGCGGACAACATGTGGGGCCCGGCCGGTGGTCCGCTGTGGGTCGCGCACGATCCCACCAAGAACGTCGGGAAGCTGAAAGGCACCGCCGTCTACGCGGCAGCCTCGACCAGTGGTGGCGAAGGCGCCGTCGACCGGCTGCCAGAGGGCTTCGGACCCAATGTCACCGGCGGGCTGATCGAGCGCATCGTCTCCGACAGCACCCGGGCATTTGCCGACGCCGCGGCGGCCGCCGGGGTTCCGGTGCACTACGTCGCCCGCCCGGAGGGCTCGCACACGTGGGGCCTTTTCGAGTCGGAGATGCAGGAGTCCTGGAACACCACCATCGGGCCCGCCCTGGGCAGTTAGCCCACAACAACAAAAATGCCCCCACCGAGGTGGGGGCATTTTTGTTGGCGCTTATTCCGCAGTGACTGCGGCCTTGGCCAAGTCGGGACCATCCTGGCTGGCGCTCTTCGGCTTGCCCACGAAGGTGAACTTCGCGTCCTCGCCGGCACCTTCGCCGTCCCAGCCCTCGACGTCGACCGTGACGAGCTGCCCGGGACCGACCTCGTCGAACAGGATCTTCTCCGAGAGCTGGTCCTCGATCTCGCGCTGGATGGTGCGGCGCAGCGGCCGAGCACCCAGCACCGGATCGAAGCCACGCTTGGCCAGCAGGGCCTTGGCCTTCGGCGTCAGCTCCATGGCCATGTCCTTGGTCTTGAGCTGGTTGCCGACCCGGCTGATCATCAGGTCGACCATCTTGATGATCTCGTCCTGCGTCAGCTGGTGGAACACGATGATGTCGTCGATACGGTTGAGGAACTCAGGCCGGAAGTGCTTCTTGAGCTCGTCGTTGACCTTCTGCTTCATCCGCTCGTAGTTGTTCTCACCGCCGCCCTGCGTGAAGCCCAGGCCGACCGCCTTGCTGATGTCCGACGTGCCGAGGTTCGACGTGAAGATCAGCACGGTGTTCTTGAAGTCGACCGTGCGACCCTGACCGTCGGTGAGGCGGCCGTCCTCAAGGACCTGCAACAGGCTGTTGTAGATCTCCTGGTGGGCCTTCTCGATCTCGTCGAACAGCACGACGCTGAACGGCTTGCGGCGCACCTTCTCGGTGAGCTGGCCGCCCTCTTCGTAGCCGACGTATCCGGGGGGAGCGCCGAACAGCCGCGACGCGGTGAAGCGGTCGTGGAACTCGCCCATGTCGATCTGGATGAGCGCGTCGTCCTCGCCGAACAGGAAGTTGGCCAGCGCCTTGGACAGCTCGGTCTTACCGACACCGGACGGGCCGGCGAAGATGAACGAGCCGGACGGACGCTTCGGGTCCTTCAGGCCGGCACGGGTGCGGCGGATGGCCTTGGAGACGGCCTTGACGGCGTCCTCCTGGCCGATGATCCGCTTGTGCAGCTCGTCCTCCATGCGCAGCAGCCGAGTGGTCTCCTCCTCGGTCAGCTTGAACACGGGGATACCGGTCCAGTTGCCGAGCACCTCGGCGATCTGCTCGTCGTCGACCTCCGCGACGACGTCGAGATCACCCGAGCGCCACTGCTTTTCCCGCTCGGCACGCTGGGCCACCAGCTGCTTCTCGGAATCGCGCAGCCGCGCGGCCTTCTCGAAGTCCTGCGCGTCGATCGCCGATTCCTTCTCCCGGCGGGCGTCGGCGATCTTCTCGTCGAACTCGCGCAGGTCTGGCGGAGCGGTCATCCGGCGGATGCGCATCCGGGCGCCTGCCTCGTCGATCAGGTCGATGGCCTTGTCCGGCAGGAACCGGTCGTTGATGTACCGGTCGGCCAGGGTCGCGGCAGCCACCATCGCGCTGTCGGTGATGGAGACGCGGTGGTGCGCCTCGTAGCGGTCGCGCAGCCCCTTGAGGATCTCGATGGTGTGCTCGACCGTCGGCTCGCCGACCTGCACGGGCTGGAAGCGGCGCTCCAGCGCGGCGTCCTTCTCGATGTACTTGCGGTACTCGTCGAGGGTGGTCGCACCGATGGTCTGCAGCTCACCACGGGCCAGCTTCGGCTTCAGGATCGAAGCGGCGTCGATGGCGCCCTCGGCGGCACCCGCACCGACCAGCGTGTGCAGCTCATCGATGAACAGGATGATGTCGCCGCGGGTGTTGATCTCCTTGAGCACCTTCTTGAGGCGTTCCTCGAAGTCACCGCGGTAGCGGCTGCCCGCGACCAGCGAACCCAGGTCGAGGGTGTAGAGCTGCTTGTCCTTGAGCGTCTCGGGGACCTCGCCGTGCACGATGGCCTGGGCCAGGCCCTCGACGACGGCGGTCTTGCCGACGCCGGGCTCGCCGATCAGCACCGGGTTGTTCTTGGTGCGACGGCTCAGCACCTGCATGACCCGCTCGATTTCCTTCTCGCGGCCGATGACCGGATCGAGCTTGCCTTCCATGGCGGCGGCGGTCAGGTTGCGGCCGAACTGGTCGAGCACCAGCGACGTCGAGGGGTTGCCCGACTCGCCTCCGCGACCACCGGTGCCCGCCTCGGCGGCCTCCTTGCCCTGGTACCCGCTGAGCAGCTGGATGACCTGCTGGCGCACCCGGGTCAGTTCCGCACCGAGCTTCACCAGCACCTGGGCCGCGACGCCCTCACCCTCACGGATCAGGCCGAGCAGGATGTGCTCGGTGCCGATGTAGTTGTGGCCGAGCTGCAGCGCCTCGCGCAGGCTCAGCTCAAGCACCTTCTTGGCGCGTGGGGTGAACGGGATGTGGCCGGACGGCGCCTGCTGCCCCTGGCCGATGATCTCCTCGACCTGGCTGCGAACACCTTCCAGCGAGATACCCAGCGATTCCAGCGACTTGGCGGCGACGCCTTCGCCTTCGTGAATGAGGCCCAAGAGGATGTGCTCGGTGCCGATGTAGTTGTGGTTGAGCATCCGGGCTTCTTCTTGCGCCAGGACGACGACCCTGCGGGCACGGTCGGTGAATCTCTCAAACATCGGTGGTTACCTGCTCTCCGTCGCATAGCGGTACTGACGCGCAGCACTCCGCACGTAGTACATGCCGTCCACTCTAGTGGGCGGCAGCTTCGGGTGCGGAGCTTGGTTGCGCGTTTACCCCGTGTACCCGATGCTGCAGACGATCAACGCCGCTGGTGCACGAAACGTTTCCGCAAATGGGCACCGAAAGGTTCGCCGCTAGCGAAAACACGGACCGGCGGTGACCGCCGATCCGTGTACTGGCAATTCTCTTTTACGTTGCCGCATGGAATGCGTCGATCACGTCGGCGGGAATCCGGCCCCGGGTCGACACATTGTGCCCGTTGCGGCGGGCCCATTCGCGGATGGCTGCGCTCTGTTCACGGTCGATGGCCCCGCGGCCCCGGCCCGCCGGGCTCGCCGCGCGTCCGCGCCTGCGGCCACCGACACGACGTCCGGCCTCGACCCATTGTTTGAGATCGTTACGAAGCTTGGTCGCATTCTTGGACGAAAGATCGATCTCATAGGTGACGCCGTCGAGACCGAATTCGACCGTCTCGTCGGCGGTGGCTGCACCATCGAAATCGTCAACCAACGTGACGGTCACTTTCTTTGCCATTACCCCGCACCGAACCCTTCTGCCTACGCATTGATGAGTAGTTGCCAGTATCCCGCCTCGTTGACCAATGTGCCACACCGACGCGCGCGAATACAACAGATCAGGTTCGAAGTCACTCAGTTGCCGAGACGCCGGACAATCGGGAACAAAACCGTCTCCCGAATTGAAAGGCCCGTCAATGCCATCAACAACCGGTCGATACCCATTCCGGTACCAGTCGTCGGTGGCATCGCATACTCCAATGCGGCAAGGAAATCCTCGTCGAGAACCATTGCCTCGTCATCTCCGGCAGCTGCGGCGCGGGCCTGGGCCGCGAAACGTTCGCGTTGGATTACCGGATCGATCAACTCGGAGTAACCGGTCGCGAGTTCGAAGTTACGGATGTACAGATCCCATTTTTCTGTCACTCCGACAATACTTCGGTGCGCGCGCACCAGCGGCGTGGTCTCGACCGGGAAGTCCCGTACGAACGTGGGCGCCCACAACTTGTCGCCCACGGTGTGTTCCCAGAGTTCTTCCACCAATTTCCCGTGCCCGTAGCCGCGATCGCGGGGAATCTCGGCACCGAGTTGATCGGCGATCTGCCACAACCGCTCCACCGATGTCTGCGGCGTGATCTCTTCACCGAGTGCTTGCGACAGAGACGGATACATTTCGACGGAGTCCCATTGGCCGTCGAGATCGTAGACCGTGCCGTCGGGCAATGGCACTTGTCTGGTACCCAGCGCTTCGTCGGCGACCTCCTGAATAACTTCCCGGGTGACCGTCGCCGAGTCGTTGTAGTCACCGTAGGCCTGATATGTCTCCAGCATCGCGAATTCCGGCGAGTGCGTGGAATCGACACCTTCGTTGCGAAAGTTCCGATTTAACTCGAACACCTTCTCAAAACCACCGACCGCACACCGTTTCAGGAACAGTTCCGGCGCGATGCGCAGGTAGAGATCGACGTCGAGCGCATTGGAGTGGGTAATGAACGGACGTGCGGCCGCGCCGCCCGCCTGGGTCTGCAGCATCGGCGTCTCGACTTCGAGGAATCCGCGCCGTTCCAGAGCGTTGCGCACCGCACGGACGACGGCGACGCGCTGTCGCGCGATGGTGCGCGCCTCCGGTCGGACAATCAGATCGACATAGCGCTGCCGCACCCGCATTTCTTCACTCATTTCTTTATGAGCAACGGGAAGCGGTCGCAGCGCCTTGGCAGCCATCTGCCAGGAATCGGCCAACACCGACAATTCGCCGCGTTTGGAGCTGATCACCTCGCCGTGGACGAAAACGATGTCACCGAGGTCGACATCGCTCTTCCAGCTGTCCAGCGATTCCTGACCCACCTGCGCCAGGCTGATCATCACCTGCAGCTGGGTCCCGTCCCCTTCCTGCAGGGTCGCGAAACAAAGCTTGCCGGAGTTGCGGGCGAACACCACCCGGCCTGCGACGCCGACCACCTGACCGGTCTGGGTGTCGGCTTCCAGGTCGGGGTAGGCGCTGCGCAGCTCGGCCAGCGTGTGGGTGCGCGGCACGACGACCGGATACGGTTCACGGCCCTCGGCCAGCAACCGTTCCCGCTTGGCCTGACGGATCCGGAACTGCTCGGGGATGTCGGCCTGGGACTCGGACGCTACGTGGCTATCGGCTTGGGTCACGAAATGCCAGCTTAGTCAGCGGGCAGGCTTGAGCCGTCCGCGCTGTGAGTCCCGGTTGCGTTCAAAGATCAGCCGCAGCCCGTCGAGGGTCAGATGCCGGTCGTAGTGCTCGACAGTGCGCAGATCCGGCAGCACCAGCGGCGCGGTGTATCCGGTGGCCACGACGGCGACATTGCTGCCGGAGAATCCGTCGACGTCCTCGCGGACGCGGCTGACCAGACCGTCGACCAGACCGGCGAATCCGAAGACCGCGCCGGCCTGCATGCACTCGACGGTGTTCTTGCCGATCACCGAGCGCGGCCGGGTCAGCTCGACGCGGCGCAGCGCTGCCGAGCGTGCCGCCGCGGCATCGGACGAGACCTGCACACCGGGCGCGATCGCCCCCCCGAGAAACTCGCCCTTCGCCGAAACCACGTCGACGCAGATGGACGAGCCGAAATCCACCACGATCGCGGCCGTTCCGTATTTGTGGTATGCGGCAAGGCAATTCACGATGCGGTCGGCACCGACCTCTTTGGGGTTGTCCACCAGCAGCGGGATCCCGGTGCGCACGCCGGGCTCGATCAGCACGTGCGGCACCGCAGGCCAGTACTGCTCGAGCATCAGCCGGACCTCGTGCAGCACCGACGGCACGGTGGACAGGCCGGCCGCCCCGGTCAACTGGTCGGCGTCATCGCCGATCAGGCCGTCGATGGTCAGCGCCAGCTCGTCGGCCGTCACCTCGGACTCGGTACGAATCCGCCACTGCTGCACCACCTTCGCGTGATCCCTTGAACCGGAGATCAGTCCGACGATGGTGTGGGTGTTGCGGACGTCTATCGCGAGGAGCATCAGCGTGGCGACATCAGGCCGGAAACGTCCTCGGGGACGTAGGCCGGATCGTAGCTGTGCTCACCCAGGTCGATCTGCTTGTTGTCGCCGTCGACGAAGACGATTCGCGGGCGGTAGGCACGCGCCTCGGCATCTTCCATCACGCCGTAGGCGATCAGGATCACCAGATCCCCGGGGTGGATGAGATGTGCTGCGGCACCGTTGATCCCGATGACGCCGGTGCCCCGCTCGCCGGTGATCGCGTAGGTGACCAGCCGGGCGCCGTTGTCGATGTCGACGATGGTCACCTGCTCGCCTTCGAGCAGATCTGCCGCATCCATCAGGTCGGCGTCGATGGTGACCGAACCGACGTAGTGCAGATCGGCCTGCGTCACCGTGGCCCGGTGGATCTTCGATTTGAGCATCGTGCGTTGCATCAGTTCCTCCAGGGCAGTTCGTGGTTGTCGTCGACGCGGGGGTGTCCGTCGATACCCGCGGACGCGCCGATGTCGACTGCGATGTTGTCGAGCAGCCGGGTCCGGCCCAGCCGCGCGGCGACCAGCAACCGCGCCTGCCCCTCCTCCGGCGCGGGGCCCAAGCGGGGGTCGCGGACCTGCAGGTAGTCCACGTTGATCGCGGGCACTTCGTCGAGCACGGCCCTGGCGGCATCGATCGCCGCGCTTGCGCCCCCTGCCGCGGCGTACTTGCCCGCCAGCAGCGCCGCCGACAGTGCAGTGGCCTGCTCGCGCTCGTCGGCGTCGAGGTAGCGGTTGCGCGACGACAGCGCCAATCCGTCGGACTCGCGCACGGTGGGTACACCCACGATCTGGGCGTCGACGTTGAGATCGGCGACCATCTGCCGGATCAGCGCCAGCTGCTGGTAGTCCTTTTCCCCGAAGTAGGCCTTGTCGGGATGAACGATGTTCAGCAGTTTCAGCACAACTGTCAGCACACCCGCGAAATGCCCTGGGCGCGAAGCGCCTTCGAGCTCCTCACCGAGCGGGCCGGGATGTACCTCGGTGCGTGGCCCGTCGGGGTAGATCTCGGCGACGGTCGGGGTGAACGCGATGTCGACCCCTTCAGCGCGCAGCGCCGCCAGATCGTCGTCGAGGGTGCGCGGGTAGGCGTCGAGGTCTTCCCCCGCGCCGAACTGCAGCGGGTTGACGAAGATCGACACCACCACCACGGATCCCGGCACGCGCTTGGCGGCCTTGACCAGGGTCAGGTGCCCTTCGTGCAGCGCACCCATGGTGGGTACCAGCGCCACCCGTCGCCCGGTGCCCCGCAGCGCGCGGGTCACCGCGGAGACGTCGGCGGGGTCCCGGTAGACGTTCAGTTCACCCGCGGTGAATTTCGGTGGGGTGTCGAGGCTCATCGTTGGCTCGTTTCCGCCAGCACCTCGAAGACGTCTCCGGGTGCATGGGCACGCTGGGCAGTACGCAGTGAGTTGGCCCGATATGCCTGGGCCAGTTGAGGATCCAGTTCTTCCAGAGCGTTCAGATGCGCGGCGACAGCGGCAGCGTCGCCGCGCGCCACCGGCCCGGTCAGCGCGGCCTGCCCGCGCTGCAGAGCGTTTTCGAGTGCTGCCCGCGCCAGCGGGGCCACCACCCGTTCGGCCAGACCGCCCGGTTCGTCGCCGACGAGTTCCTGGCCGAGCAACTCCTGGCCGCGCAGCGATGCCCGCAAGACATCCACGGCGTCGAGCACCAGGGTCACCAGATGGTTGCTGGCATGCGCCAGGGCGGCGTGGTACTGCGTTCTGGCGTCTTCACGCACCCGGAACGGCTCGCCGCCGATCTCCAGTACGAGCGACTGGCCGATCGCGTAGCCCACCTCGTCGGCGGCGGTGACGCCGAAGCAGGTGTCGGGCAGCCGGGCGATGTCCTCGTCGGAGCCGGTGAAGGTCATCGCGGGGTGGATGGCCAGCGGGATGCAGCCCTGCGCGGTCAACGGTGCCAGGATGCCGACGCCGTTGGCACCGGAAGTGTGCACCACGATGGTGCCCGGCCGCACCGCACCGGTGGCGGCCAGCCCGGCCACCAGTGCGGCCAGCTCCGCGTCCGGAACCGTGAGCAGCAACAATTCGGCGCGCCCGGCGACCTCGTGGACCGGCAGGATCGCCGTATCAGGCAGCCTGCGCTGGGCCCGCAGCCGCGAAGGCTCCGAGATGGCGCTGCACGCCACCACGACATGCTCGGCCCGCTCCAGGGCGTAGCCGAGCGCAGTCCCGACGCGACCGGCCGAGATGATCCCGACCGAGAGGCGCGCCGGACGCAGCCCGTCGAACTGCTCCATCGCAGACGACCTCACAAGTTGAAGTAGTTGTCATCGTTCCAGTCCCGCGCTGCGGGTACCGGACGGTTGCCACAGACTAGCTCACTCGTCTCGGCGTCTGCGACCGCCGCCTTGCGCGGGGGCCGACTGGAAGCGGGCCAGCAACTCGCTGACCGACTGGCCACCGACATGCTGACCATTGGCTTCTTCGGATTCCGGCTCGGGCTGCGACTCCGGTGGCGGCGGGGGCTGCGAGGACTCCGCGGCCAGTATGGGACGGCCGGGATCGCCGGTATCGGACGAAGCGGAGTGACGGCCACGCGGCGGTTCGGGCGCCTGGGTGGACATCACCGGCTCGGCGGGGGCCTGCTCGGGCGCCCGGCGGCGGCCGACGTACTCGTTGGATGCCCCGTTCTCCGGCACGGGAGGCGCGACCCAGTTGCTGCCCGGCGCGCCTGCCGGAATGAACTGACCTTCGGCGGGAGCAGGTTGCCACCCGGTCGGGGGCTGCTCGGGCAACCGGTGCGGCGGGGCGTCCGGCGGGGACCACGGGCTGCTCGGCGGTGCCGGGCGCTGGGCGGGCGGCACATCGAGGGTCGGAGACGGTTCCATCGGCGGCATGGTCGGCGCAGGCGGTGGCGGTGCCCACGTCGACGGCGGCTGTTGCTGTGGGGGAACAGGCTGGTAGGGCGCCTGCTGGGGAGCCGCCGGACGAGGCGGTTCCTGCTGGGGTGGCCGTGCCTGCTGGTCCTCGGGCACACGGCGCCTGCGGCGCGGCTGCTCGGGGCCCTGGGTGGACAGCCGGTGCGCGCCGCCGGCGGCCGCTGCCGCCGCGGCGGCGGCCCAGTCGTTCTCGGACGGCTGCGGTTCGGCCGGGACGTCGATGATGGGACTTTCCTCGGTCCGGACGCTGCGGATGTCGGTGTCCTCGACGGGCGATACGTCCAGTCTGCTGGCCGTGACGCGGCCCGCGGCCCGCACGGTGCCCTTGTCGTTCTCGATGGCAGGCCGGTGCGACAGGTCGGCGTCGAACAGGATCTCAAGGTTCGTCCGCAACGCGGCCAGCTCGGCGCGCAGCGCAGCGACCTCGTCGGCGGCCTGGGCCCGCAGCTCTGAAGCCAGTTCGCGGCGCAGCTGGCTCTCGACGGTCAGCTCGTACTCGCGCCGCGCGGAGATCTCACGATCGAGCTGCAGGTCGTACACCAGTTTCAGGTCGCGTGCCTTGGCCTGGTCGAGATCACTCTGGCGGCGGTAGATGACGGAGACGAACGCCGCCACCACGGCGGCCCACAACGCCAGGATGACGGCTAACTTCAGCAACTCCACGCGGTCGGTGAACACCAGTGCCGAGCTCGCCAGAATCGCGAGCACCAGCAACACTGTTAAGAGCAGCCAGCCTGGCCTTCGGCCGCCGCGCCGTGGCCGAGCACCGCGGGGCAGAACGGTCATGGGCCGACTGTACCTGTCACAGGTCACCTAGCGTGTCGACCGCGACGGCGATTCGGCTTCCGAGCTTCGGCAGCCGTTCACTCGGGCGCCGCGTCACCGCCGTCCGGAGGTTCTTCCGGGGACCTGCAGCAATGCTGTAACCACAGGGCGGCAACCACCAATGCCAGCGCGCTGACGACGGCAACCACGACGCCCTTGGTGTCTTCGGCGGCCACCCGCAACTCGCCTCTGCGCGGCAGCAAGTAGACCAGCACACCGATCCACCAGCCCGCCACGATGGCCCCGACCCAGGCCGAGGCTTTGGCGATGATCACACCGCGGGCCACCGACAGCGGATGCAGCCGCCCGCCGCCGACCCCGATCTGCCCGGCGTTGATCTTGGAGCGCACGTAGAACGCCCAACCGGCCTCGGCGATCGCCGCCGCCAGCAGGGACACCCCGGTCCAGACGGTGATCGGCGGAAACCACCGATACAGCACGACGACCAGCAGGTAGCTTGCGACGGCCACGGCGGCGATGGTGCCTGCGAGGTCACGCTTGCGGGTCGGGCCCATCGCTCAGTCCTGCGTGGATTCGGCTCGCAGGGTCAAGGTCAGGTCCGTCGGCCGCACGCCGTCGCGTTCGGCCTGGTCGATCTCGGTGAGCAGGCGCTGCACCGGTCGGGATTCGCCTGCGACGGTCAGCGTGGCCTCCGGATCCACCGCCAGCCACGGGATCAGCACGAAGGCCCGCAGATGCGCCAGCGGGTGCGGCAGCGTCAGGCCATCGGTGCGCGAGCTCAGCTCGACGTCGCCGTCGTAGCAGGCGATCAGGTCGACATCGAGGGTGCGCGGGCCCCAACGCTGACCGCGAACCCGGCCTGCGGCCTGTTCCAGCTCCTGTCCGCGCCGAAGCCAGCCCTGCCCGTCGAGCGCCGGGTCGTCGGCGATGAGCACCGCGTTGAGGAACGGGCCCTGTTCCACACCGCCCCAGGCGTCCGTCTCGTACACCGGGGACACAGCACGCACAGCGGGGCCCAAGCCGTCGAGTACCGATTGCAGCCGCGCCATCCGGTCACCGAGATTGGACCCGATCGAAAGCACTACTGAACTCATTCATGCTCCTCACGTCCGCGACTCATTCATGCTCCTCACGTCCGCGACTCATTCATGCTCCTCACGTCCGCGGCGACTGCGCCTGGCGACCACCGCGACGTCATCGAACGTCAACGGGATGGGCGCGCTCGGCTTGTGCACCGCCACCTCGACGGCGTGCAAGCGCTCGTCGGCCATGACGGCGTCGGCGATCTCGGCCGAAACCGTCTCGATCAGATTTCGCGGCGGCCCGGCGATTATGTCCGCGGCGCGCTGGGCCAGCGCGCCGTAATCCAGCGTGTCAGCGAGCTCGTCACTGGACGCCGCGGCCCGCAGGTCGAGCCAGGCCGTGATGTCGACGACGAATTCCTGGCCGTCGCGCCGCTCATGCTCGAACACCCCGTGATTGCCGCGAACTCTCAAGCCGCGCAATTCGATTCGATCAGCCATCGAGTCCTCCCGACTCCCACGCGTCGAGCACCCGCAAGGCGTCGACCGAAGCGGTCACGTCGTGCACCCGCACTCCCCACGCGCCGTGCGCCCCGGCCAGTGCGGAGATCACCGCGGTCGCGGTCTCCCGACCGTCCGGCGGGCGCGGTTCGCCGTCCGGGCCGGCCAGCAACGTCCCGAGGAAGCGCTTGCGCGACGCTCCGACGAGCACCGGGATCCCGGTGCCCACCAGCTCGGGCAGCGCGTGCAGCAGCGCCCAATTGTGTTGGCCTGTCTTGGCGAATCCCAAACCGGGGTCGATGATCAACCGGTCGGGATCGACCCCGGCGGCCACCGCGGCATCGACCCGGGCGAGCAGTTCCCCCCGCACGTCGGCGACCACATCGCGGTATTCGGGTATGTGGTGCGGACGGTCTGCCCGCACCGAACGCCAGTGCATCAGCACCCAAACGCATTTCGCGTCCGCCACCACACCGGCCATGTTGGGGTCGGCCAGCCCACCGGACACATCGTTGACGATCGTGGCTCCGCAGGCAAGCGCCGCGCTCGCCACATCGGCGTGCATCGTGTCGATGCTGACGGTGATGCCATGCGCGGCAAGGTTTTCGATCACCGGGGACACCCGTGCGGCCTCGACGCGGGGGTCCACCCGGGTGGCCCCGGGGCGGGTGGATTCACCGCCGACATCCACGATGGCCGCACCCGCCGCAGCCAACGCCAACCCGTGCGCCACGGCCCGGTCGCGATCGATGAACTTTCCGCCGTCGGAGAAGGAATCGTCGGTGACGTTGACGACGCCCATCACCTGCACACGGGTGGACTTCACTTACGGAGGATGAGTTCCAGCGCCTCGGCCCGAGATGCCTTGTCGGTCTTGAACTGTCCGCGTACCGCCGAAGTCGTGGTGATGGCGCCCGGCTTGCGGACCCCGCGCATGGCCATGCACAGGTGCTCGGCCTCGATCACCACGATCGTCCCGCGCGGTGAGAGCTTGCGCATCAGCGCGTCGGCGATCTGCGCGGTCAGCCGTTCCTGTACCTGCGGGCGCTTGGAGTACAGGTCGACCAGCCGGGCGATCTTCGACAGACCGGTCACGCGACCATCCTCGCCGGGGATGTAGCCGACGTGGGCCACTCCGTGGAACGAGACCAGGTGATGCTCGCACGTGGAGTACATCGGGATCTCTTTGACCAGCACAAGCTCGTCGTGCTGTTCGTCGAAGGTGGTGTTGAGCACCGCGTCCGGATCCGTGTACAGCCCGGCCATCAGTTCCTTGTAGGCCCGCGCCACCCGAGCCGGGGTGTCGACCAGCCCCTGGCGGTCCGGATCCTCGCCGATGGCGATGAGCAGTTCGCGTACCGCTGCTTCGGCGCGCGGTTGATCGAACACCCGATGGTTGTTGTTGGTGCTCGGCGACCGCGTCGCGGGCTTCGTCATTCGAAGTCCTCCCGTTCTCGGATCAGCGATCCTTGTCCTGGCCTGAATCCTCATTCGAGTTCGGCGGCGCGGGCCGGTCCGGCGCGGCGGCCTGCTGGCCAGGGTGCGGATAGGGCTGATACGGGTACGGCTGGGGCTGTTGCCATCCCGACGGGTGTGGCGGCGGGTACCAGTAACCCTGCTGCGGGTGGTACCCGGCGGGTTGCTGCTGGTTCTGCTGCTGCGGCGACGGCGGCCAGCCCGGGGCGTGCCAGCCGGCGGGAGCGCCGTAATCGGGCTGGGTGGGCCCGTTCGGTGCGCCGTTGCCTGCGACTCCGGCGCCGTTCTGCCGCTCGGCTTCCCGGCTGGCGGCGGCGATGGCGGCCTTGAAGGCGGGCTCGGGCACCGGCGGCGGCCACGGCTCGCCGCGCTCGATGGCGATCTCGCCCGGGGTCTTGATCGGCGGCTTGTCCGACGGCACCCGGCCGCCGAAGTCGTCGAACATGGTCAGCCGGGGACGCTTCTTGACCTCACCGAAGATCGCCTCCAGTTCGGCGCGGTGCAGGGTTTCCTTCTCCAGCAGCTCGCCGGCCAGCGTGTCGAGCACGTCGCGGTATTCGGTGAGGATCTCCCACGCCTCGGTGTGCGCGGCCTCGATGAGCTTGCGTACCTCGTCGTCGATGTCGCGGGCGACCTCGTGACCGAAGTCGGCCTGGGTACCCATGGTGCGGCCCAGGAACGGGTCGCCGTGCTCGGTGCCGTAGCGGACGGCGCCAAGCTTGCTGCTCATGCCGTACTCGGTGACCATCGCCCTGGCGATCTTGGTGGCCTGCTCGATGTCGGACACCGCACCGGTGGTGGGCTCACGGAACACGAGTTCTTCGGCGGCGCGGCCGCCCATGGCGAACACCAGCCGGGCGATCATCTCCGAGCGGGTCATCAAGCCCTTGTCGTCCTCGGGGACGGCGACGGCGTGGCCGCCGGTGCGGCCGCGGGCCAGGATGGTGACCTTGTAGATCGGCTCGATGTCAGGCATCGCCCACGCGGCCAGGGTGTGTCCGCCCTCGTGGTAGGCGGTGATCTTCTTTTCCTGCTCGCTGATGATGCGGCCCTTTCGGCGGGGACCACCGACGACGCGGTCGACGGCCTCCTCGAGGGCGGGGCCGGTGATGACGGTGCCGTTCTCGCGCGCGGTGAGCAACGCGGCCTCGTTGATGACGTTGGCGAGGTCGGCGCCGGACATTCCGACGGTGCGCTTGGCCAATCCGTCCAGATCCGCGTCGGGCGAGATGGGCTTGCCCGCCGAGTGCACCTTGAGCACGGCGCGGCGGCCGGCCAGGTCCGGGTTGGACACCGGGATCTGGCGGTCGAAACGGCCGGGACGCAGTAGCGCCGGGTCCAGGATGTCGGGCCGGTTGGTGGCGGCGATGAGGATGACGCCCTGGCGGTCGCCGAAGCCGTCCATCTCGACCAGCAGCTGGTTGAGCGTCTGCTCACGCTCGTCGTGGCCACCGCCGAGACCGGCGCCACGCTGACGGCCGACGGCGTCGATCTCGTCGACGAAGATGATGCAGGGGCTGTTCTGTTTGGCCTGCTCGAACAGGTCGCGCACCCGCGATGCGCCGACGCCGACGAACATCTCGACGAAATCCGAACCGGAAATCGTGAAGAACGGAACTCCGGCTTCACCGGCCACGGCCCGGGCCAGCAGGGTCTTACCGGTGCCCGGCGGACCGTAGAGCAGCACCCCCCGGGGGATCTTGGCGCCCAGCGCCTGATACCGCGACGGGTTCTGCAGGAAGTCTTTGATCTCGTAGAGCTCCTCGACCGCCTCGTCGACGCCTGCGACGTCGGCGAACGTGGTCTTGGGCATGTCCTTGCTCAACTGCTTGGCTCGCGACTTGCCGAAGCCAAAGCCCATGCGCCCGCCGCCCTGCATGCGGGAGAACATCACGAACAGGCCGACCAGCAGCAGCACCGGCAACATGTAGATGAGCAGCGAGCCGAGGAAGCTGCCCTGGTTGACCACGGTGTTGTACTTGACGTTCTTGCCGACCAGCGCGTCGACGACATGCACCGCGTACCCCGTGGGGAACTTGGTGATGATCTTCTTGCTGTTGTCGGTGTCGCCGTTGCTGTTCTTCAGGTCCAGCCGCAACTGTTGCTCGCGGTCGTCGATCTGCGCGCTCTCGACGTTGTCAGCGTTGATCTGAGCCATCGCCACCGAGGTGTCGATGGGCTTATAACCGCGGGTGTCATCGCTGAAATAGAGAAACGACCAGCCCAGCAGCAGCACGACCGCGATCGCGGTCAGCGTGCGGATCACATTTTTCCGGTTCATCAAAATCGGCCGAGTACGGCCCGGTCCTTCCAACGTGCACAGTTGAGAGCTTTCAGGCTACCGCTAGACCAACGTCGGGCAGTTCCCGACGTTGGTCTAGCCCTCCGCGACCAGCCATGCTTGGGTGAGATCGTGCTGATCCCAACCGAACGGTTAGTCGACACCAACGGCGTGACATTGCGCGTGACAGAAGCGGGCGAGCCCGGCAACCCCGTCGTCGTACTCGCGCACGGCTTCCCCGAACTCGCCTACTCGTGGCGCCACCAGATTCCCGCCCTTGCCGCGGCCGGCTACCACGTGCTGGCCCCCGACCAGCGTGGTTACGGCGGCTCGTCGCGGCCACCGGCGATCGAGGATTACGACATCGTCGCGCTCACTTCCGACATCGCCGGGTTGCTCGATGACGTCCAAGCCGAACGCGCGGTCGTCATCGGCCACGACTGGGGCTCGCCGGTGATGACCAACTTCGCGCTCTTGCATCCCGACCGCGTCCGCGCCGTCGTCGCGATGAGCGTGCCACCCGTACCGCGGGCACCGGCACCGCCGACGCAGATCTGGCGCAAGATGGTCGGCGACAACTTCTTCTACATCCTGTACTTCCAGGAGCCGGGCGTCGCCGATGCCGAGCTGGCCGTCGACCCGCGGGAGTCGATGCGCCGCATGGTCACCCTGGAGGGCATCAGCGCTCCCCCGGACACTTTGCGAGACCGACCGCTGCCTCCGCTACCGGAGTGGATCAGCACCGACGAGTTCGAGCACTACGTCGAAGCCTTCACCGAGACGGGGTTCACCGGGCCACTGAACTGGTACCGCAATTTCGACCGCAACTGGGAGCTGACGGAGCACACGCCGGCCTCGACCATCACGGCGCCGACACTGTTCGTGGCAGGCACCGCCGACCCGGTGCTCGGTTTCACCCCGCGGGACCGGGTCCGCGACGTGGTCAGCGGGGACTACCGCGAAGTGCTCATCGAGGGCGCCGGACACTGGTTGCAGCAGGAGCGGCCCGACGAGATCAACGCGGTGCTACTCGAGTTCCTCGGCGAGCTGCCACGGTAGGGCTCGGCTCAGCGGAACGCCCGGGCGTAGCGCTGCGGGTAGGCCAGCGGCGCGCCGAGTTGGTCGGCGGCCTGGCGCACCCACGCCGGGTTGCGCAGCAGTACCCGAGCCAGGAACACCGCGTCGGCCTGCTCGCCGTTGACGATGCCGTCGGCCTGCTCGGCCTCGGTGATCATTCCGACTGCAGCCGTGGCGATCTCGGCCTCCTTGCGGACCCGCGCCGAGAACGGAACCTGATAGCCGGGACTCACCGGAATCGTGGCGTCCGGCACCGATCCGCCCGACGATACGTCCATCAGATCCACACCCAAGGGTTTGAGTGCCACCGCCAGGTCGATCGTGTCCTGGACCGTCCAGCCCGGACGCGGGTCATCGGTGTCCCCGGCGAGCCAGTCGGTCGCCGACACCCGGAAGAACAGCGGCAGTTCCTCGGGCCAGCGGGCCCGCACCGCGCGCACCACATCGAGCGCGAACCGCATCCGGTTTTCGAGCGAACCCCCGTAGGCGTCGGTGCGGTGGTTGGACTGCGGCGAGAGGAATTGGTGGATCAGGTAGCCGTGCGCACCGTGCAGCTCCAGCACCCGGAAGCCGGCCTCGGCGGCGCGCTGGGCCGCGTCGCCGAACGCGGCCACGACCGCGCCGATCTCGTCGACGCTGAGCTCCGCGGGAGCGGCCCGCCGTCCGAACGGCACGGCACTGGGCCCGACGGTGTCCCAGTGCGTCTCGGTGCGGTCGGGGTCGGGCCAGGGCCGGCCGGTCGATGCCTTGCGTCCGGCATGCACGAGCTGGATGCCGGGCACCGAACCCTGGGCACTGACGAATCCGGTGATGCGGCGCATGGCCTCGGCCTGGGTGTCGTTCCACAGGCCGGTGTCGTAGTCGCTGCTGCGCCCCTGGGGCTGCACGGCGGTGGCCTCCATCATGACCAGCGCGGCACCTGCGGTCGCACGCGATCCGAGGTGAGCCAAGTGCCAGTCCGTCGGCGAACCCACAGCCGGGCCGTCGGGGACGGCCGCGAACTGCATCATCGGTGACATCCAGGCTCGGTTGGCGAACGTGACGTCGCGAATCGTCAAGGGGGTGAACAGGTTTGTCATGTCATTCTCCTTTGATGCCAAGGAATCCGACGGCGGCGGCTACGAGTTCTGCCGCCTCAAGCCCACCGTCGAGGGCGAAGCGGGCCGGATCGGGTTCGGCCATGTCGAAGGGATAGTCACTGCCACAGGCGATCTGGTCTTTACCGGCGACCCTGCGCAGCAGCTCCAGTTGAGGTCCGTCGTACACGACGGTGTCGAAGTACAGCGTGCGCAGCGCCGTATCGGGCGCAACGGCTGAGGCCCGCCGCACGTCGGGCCGGGCTTTCCAGGCGTGCGCCCACCGGCTCACGAGCCACGGCGCGCAGCCGCCGCCGTGCACGAAGCAGATCCGCAGCCCGGGCAGGGCCTCCATCACCCCGCCGAGCAGCAAAGACGCTACAGCCGTTGCGGTTTCGACGGGGTTGCCGATCAGATTGGCCAGGTAGTAGTCGGGCCATTCGGGGCGTGGCAGCTGCATCGGGTGCACCAGCACGGCCAGGTCCAGCCGGTCGGCCTCGGTCAGGACATGGCGCAGGACGCCGGTGTCCAGGGAGCGACCGTCCAGCAGCGGCGGGATCGCCACACCGCGGATCCCCTCGGTGGCCGCCAGTTCCTCGAGCTGACGCGTCGCTGCCGCCTCGGTGCCGAGGGTCACCATGCCCAGCCCGACCAGCCGCCCGTCGGAACGCGACACCTGTTCGGCGAGTGCGGAATTGAATGTCGCGGCATAGTTCTCGTTGCGCTCGCCTGCGGTGAGCGGGAAGGCGAACGGCGGCGCCGACAGGGCCCTCATCCCGATGCCCTTGACGCGCATGTCGTCGAGGATGGCCGCGACGTCGCTCATCGCGTCGGTCGCGATGGACAGCGGAACCTCACCCAGGTACAACTCGCCGCCGCGGTCGTGCATCGCAGCGTAGGGCGCCCCTTCGGGCAGGCCGAACAGTTCCCGCGGCAGCCAGTGGGCGTGCACATCGATCAAGGAATTCATGATTCGCTCCGTTCGGTGGGCAGGGGCAGGCCGCGGGTCTCGGGGGCGAAGATCAGCCCGACGACGGCGATCGATCCGAGTGCAGCCACCGAGGCGGTGGCCAAGCCCAGGTTGCCGCTGAACCACGAGGTCGCAATGACACCGGCGACGACCGGGCCGCCGGCGGTCAGGTAGCGCCCGACGCAGTTGGCGACCGCCAGGGCCGTGGCCCGCACGCTGGTCGGGAACAGCTCGGGTCCGTAGACGAACAAGCCGGACAGCGAACCGAACAGTCCGAACCCGAGTACCGGCATGGCGACGAGGAATTCGGCGTAGGTGCGGTCGAACACGAAGGTGTAGACGATGCTGACGGCCGACACCGCGAACGTGAGCACGAAGGCGCGTCGGCGCCCGATCGCGTCGGCCAGGAAGCCCCACGCCGCGTATCCGAGGATGCCGCCCGCATTGAACAGCATCGATGCCATGGCCACCCGGTGATCGGCCAGCTCACGACCGAGCCCTCCGGCCACGGTCAACTGCCGGATCATCTGCGGATACCAGGTGGACACGCTCCAGAACGCGATGAGCGAGCCCGACGCCACCGCGGTGTACACCAGCGTCGGCCGCAGCAGCGGTGGGGTGAACAACCGGGCGAGCACGAAACGGTCCCCGGAGCCGTTGGCGCCCTCGGCCTTACGGGCCTTTCTGGCGCGAATGGTGGCGTCGACCTCCTCGGGTTCGGGAACATAGCGACGCACGAACCACACCACCACCGCGGGCAGTACCGCCAGCGTCAGCATCGGCCTCCAGCCGTGGCTACCGAACAGGGCGTAGGCCGCAGCGGCGACGAAAAAGCCTGCGGCATAACCGGACATCATCACACCACTGGCACGAGCGCGATATCGGTTGCGCCAGGTCTCGGCGATCAGCGCGGCACCGACCGGGGCCTCGACGCCCGATCCCAGTCCGGCGATGAAACGCAGAATACCCAGCTGCCACCAGGTGTCGGCGAACGCGGCCAGCGCAGTGAACGCCGCGTAGGTGAGGATCCCCACCGACAACACCCTGGTGCGGCCGAAGTAGTCGGCCAGCATGCCGAACAGGACGCCACCAGTGGCCCAACCCAACAGGAACAGTGCGATGGTGATCCCGCCGTAGAAACCGATCGCCGCCGCGTCGGGCTCGATTCCGCTGCGCGGCAACAGCTCTGCCATTGCCGGCCCGAGCACCAGCACGTACAGGCTGCCGGCGAACCCGTCGAGCCCCCAGCCCAATGTGGTGCCGACCAGCACCAGCCACTGCACGCGGCTGATCTCGGTGCGCCAGCTGCCGCGCGTGGCGGTCTCGGAATGCGTTGACACGTCTGATTTCCCTTCGCTTCGGGTGCCGAGCTCAGTTGAGCCGGGCATTGTCCTGCTCGCCGTACCAGTCGACGGCGTCGGCGGCGGTGCGCACCACCACCGTCTTGATCCACGAGAAGTCGTCGAATGATTCAGTGCCTGCGTCTTTTCCGACACCGGACTCCTTGACCCCACCCCACGGCAGCGACGGTTCGAGGCGGTGGTGGTCGTTGATCCACACCATGCCCGCCACGATCCGGCCTGCCACCCGGTGCGCCCTGGCCAGATCGGTGGTCCACAGGCCGGCACCCAGGCCGTAGCGGTTGTCGTTGGCCATCGCGACGGCCTCGTCCTCGTCGTCGAACGGGATGACGACCGCGACGGGGCCGAAGATCTCGTCGGTGGCCACTGTCATGGCCATCGTGGCGTCGGCGAGCACGGTGGGCTGCAGGAAGAATCCGTCATGCAGCGGCGCGGGAAGCTCGGGGGTGCCACCACCGGCCGCGACCCGGGCGCCCTCTTCGCGGCCGGTGTCGATCAGCGCACGAACCTTGTCGCGCTGACGCTCGCTGATCAGCGGGCCTAGACGGTATGAGTGACCGTCGGCGTTGTGTCGGGGGTTGCGGGCCGGGGCCTCGCTCACCCATGTTCGTGGGTTA
>NZ_MVHF01000022.1 GCF_002086485.1 Mycobacterium aquaticum
CGGTGGGGAGCGGCGAAATAGCAGGTGAGAGGGTGTACTCGCATGTCGTTTTGGGGTTCGAATCCCCTTAGCTCCACGTTTGAGAAACCCGCTCTGACCTCGGTCAGGGCGGGTTTCTTCGTTCGCGGGGTGCCCGGCGAGGTCGTTCCGGTGTCGATCCGGCGAGCGTGATCACCGAGATTCACGTCAGGGACAAATGAGACGCATTTCTTGTCCCTCAGTACAGTCTCGGCGTGATCATGCCAGCGGCGTGAGGCCCACTGACGGGAACAGGTCATGGGTGGGCAGCGTGTCCATGACGGCATCGATCAGCTCGTCGTAGTCGGGCTGCATCTCCCGCTGTGGCGCACCGGCATTGAACGTGACCGCCCAGCTGATGCCATCGTCGCGGATGGCCATCAGAGCGTCGGTATTGCTCAAGCCGCCATTGTGTGTGTACTCGACCCGGCCATCCGTGGCGTTACCGGTGAACATGATGTCGGCCGGCCCGTAATTCTTGAGGAGACGGTGCTTGGACGTCTTGGAAAAGCTCGCAAGCACTTTCACCAAGTCGCACGACGGAAATGCCATACCGCCGATGGCATCGCCGACCTCCTCCAGATTGACGTTGCCATAGCCGGATCGCACCAGCGGCTGGTCGGCGCTCATCAGGCTGGCGGGCAGATCCATGTTCCAGTCGTGGCTGAGAACCTCCTGGGGTCGCCGACGCGCAAGAGTCGACCCCGACGGTGTCGGCAGCTTGAGGCCAAGCGGTGCCAAGACACGTGTCTTCAACGCGTCGAACCACATACCGCCGGTGAGCTTCTGGACGAGAGCGCCGAGGAAGAGGTAATTCGTGTTGCGATAGTCGCCTTTCGGCAGATCGAACGGCTGGCACATCATGAACGCGGCGAAGTCCAACTTGCTGCGGGCCGGCAGCGACTTGCCGAATGCAGCGACGACCTCAGGGTCAAAACTGGCGAAGTTTCTGGCCACGGCCGTCTCGTGCTTGATGAGTTCCAGGACCGTGATGTCTTCGAACCCCGTCGTTTTCGTCATTCCCGGCGGTGGATCCAGTGCCAGCAAGTGGTCGATCTTGGAGGTGTCGCCGAATTGTGGTTTGGTCTTCGGGTCCTCCATCAGTTGCCGGATCAAGATCGCTGTCAGCACCTTGCTCTCACTGCCGATCCGGAAGCTCGTCTGCGGCTGGGCAATGGGATAGCCCTGCGCGCTCCATGTGAACGCGCGTGCGTAGATCAGCCGATGGTCTTGAGCCACTGCCAGGTTGGCTGCCCGGATACCGGTCCGCTTGAGGTAGGCGGCCATCGCCTCGTCGAGCACGCTGAGTTCGGGTACCGGAGTGCCTGTGATGACGAGCCGACGCGGTAACGGGTCGATCCGCTTTTTGAAGATGACCGAGAACCGATGGTCGTCCGTGCCGCCCATGTCGATGTGACGCGGCAGGTAGCCGAGCTTGCGGTGGGATTCGACCTTGGCATCCATCTCCGCCTGGGTGAGACCGCTGAACGACGCGCCGGGACCGATGTCGTCGTCCCGGTAGAGCGAGGCCCACTGGTCGTCGGACACCGCCGTGAGTTCGACGCGGCCGCCGTGCGCGAGCTGGATCGGCAATCTGGCCATGTCGTCTTCCGGCGCGAGCGGGTGGGTCTCGTAAACCGACCACGGGATGGTGTCCGCGTCCCTGCGGTACACGCCGGCCGCCCACGACGCACCGTTGTTCTCGAAGAGCGTGAGACTCGTCAGCACCGCCTGGTTGCGTTGGGCGATCTTGTTCATCGCCAGCAGCGATCCGGGATCGGTGGAGGCACCGGCGGTCATCCGCGGAAACCACATCAGGGGCGGCTCTCCTGGACGCGTGGTCGCCGCCCAGACCCGGTCAGTACCGTCGCCCGACGCAGAGATCAATTCGATCGAACGGCCGTGTGAGGCTTCACTGTCCAGAAACTTCGCCAGCCCGGCCTCGTCGACGTCGTGGATCTGCTGTTGGTCGGTGTCATTGCTCTTGAGCCAGACAGCCGCGTACACGGCCTTGTTGGACAGTCGTTGCACTGCCAACGACACCATTCGATGGTCCTTGCTCAAGGCGGCGATCTTGTTCTTGTGGAACGTGGCGTCCCGGTTCCAATAGGCTTCCCACGTCACCGATGACTGGTCGACGGCACCGGCGGTGGACGTCCACTTGATGTCGCCGTGCTGGAAGTGGCTGATTCGTCCATCCGTCCCGGCCTGTCCCTCGTCGGTGCGGGGGTATCCGAGCCAGCTCTCCTCCCAACCCAGTGAGGCCCACTTGGCGTGGATGGCGCCGTGCACTTCGTGGGCCCCTGTGCTGGGGTGCCAGTAGATCGAGCCCTGATCGTAGTGACGGAATCGGCCGGTTTGGTCTGGGCACAAGGTTTCTGGCCCTTTCGGGGCACCGAGGTCGAGACCCGCTGCTTTCAGGGCCGCGAATTTGTCGTCGATGGCCGTCATGGCACGATCACCGCCCCGGTCGCCTTGGTCCAACGGATGAGTCCGTGCTCGAACCTGGTGAAGCGGCTCCCATCGGCGGCCGGTGTCTCATCGGTGAGCACACCGCCGAGCGACGCGCCCTGCGGAGACTGCCACGCTGCCAGGATCGGGCCGTGGACGGCGAAAGCTCGCCAGTCATGCCCTGGCCAATCGATGACCCCATGCTCGAACGTGCTGCGACGCGTCGGCGGGGTCGATGCGTGCTCGTCGGAGATCGGGTATCCGACCGCCGATCGGACGCCGCCGATCCTGACCCACTTGTTGTAGATCGCCCCCTGAACGGCAAACGCGCCCAGGTCTTTTCGCCAGACGATGGCCGCCCCGTCGAAGTAGGAGATGCGCCCGGCCCCGTCGCGGGTCATCAACTCGTCGGATGTGGGGAACCATGGATCTTTCGGGCTCTCGACGGTGCGAAGGTGATCGAGAATGGCGCCGTGCACCTCGAATGCCTCTTTCGGGTCGGCGGTCGGGTCGAGGCGAATCTCTCCGAAGGCGTACCTGCGCCGACGGCCGCGGCCGAAGTCTTCTCCCGGGCTTTTCGGCGGTCCGAGGAAACCGTGGTCGCCGCCGAGCATCGCATATTTGTCGTCGATTAACCCCACAGGCGCGCACCTTAGTGCAGTAGTCTTGTCTTCACCAGATGCTTCGACTGTGAATCACTGGCGCGCTTGGTAATTCGCCTATCTGGTGGTGTGTTGCGTCCCGCACGAGGGGGTGGGTCTGGGCTGACGATTCCGACGTAGGTGTCTCTTCGCTCACGTTGCCGCCCCCGGCGACGCGGCGCCGAATTCTCATTCAGGCTCGCTGCTCAAGCCTTGTCTCTCAGTTGTTTTCAACACTGCATCGCAGATCGCTCCATCGTGGCCGATCGTGTGCTGCAGGGGCCCGCCTTGAATGCGCTCTTGTGTCGATGAGTTCCGTTGTGGTGCAGGTGGTCACGATGCACAGGCTTCGTGATCGATCTTCATAACCTATCGATAACCTATACATAGGTTGGGTCGATAACGTCGAATGCGGGATGAGTGGAAAGCCATGGCGGCCTTCCATGCCCAGCAATGACTTCGGTCCGTGTCGGGGAGGCCGGAGCCGTGGTTTCGATTCGCGTTTCACAGGGGTGCTCATGAAGAGTCTGAAGAGAGTTGCAGTCGGTGCGGCCATCGCGGGGGCTCTCGGCGTATCCGCGCTCGGCCTTGGCTCTGCCACGGCAAACGCGGCACCGCTTACGCCAGGCGTGCAGTGGTCGCAGGGTCCGTGGCATCACGGAGGTTGGGGAGGTGGTCCCGGCTGGGGAGACGGACCCGGCTGGGGCCCACCACCGCCTCCTCCATACGTGGGCTACGGCGGTTGGGCTCCGCCATGCGTGTCCGGGCCGCTGGGCTTCGTGCAGGTCTGCGCTTAGCGGTACCGACGGGGACACCGACTACCACCCCGCCAGGCCTGACGGGGTGGTAGCCGCATCCGGTGTCTTACAGCCGAATGAATGCGCTCGTCTGGGCGTCCCACACGCCCCAGGCACCGATATCAGGATCCCAAACCACCGGGAGACCGGTAGCCCAGTCCGGAAGCGGCGGAGCCGGAGGGGTACCCATCGGTGGGATCGCCGGCACCGTGACCCACGGCGGCACCGAGGCGAACGGAATGCGGTCCTGCGGCATCGGTCCGCCGTGCCCAGGAGGTGGCAGGTAACCGTGTCCCGGCGGCAGGGGATTGCCCGGCACGCCGGCGTTTACGCCGGGACCGGGAATGTCGGGAGCCGGGACCGGTGGCGTCGGCGGCATCGGGACATGCGGATCGGCATGGGCCAGGCCCGCGCCGATGCCCAATCCAGCCATACCGAGCATGCTTGTGGTGACTGCACGCGCTGCGATTTTCTTCAAGGTCATGCGGTTGAACTCCTTGCGTGTGCTTCTGATGACGGGATCGCCGGGCTGTGTGGCACAGCGGCGACCCATGACCCCCACGCACGCCGCATACCCGAACATCGGCCTGCCAAACACACACCAGGTGAGAGCGTGGCCCGCAATAACCGGTGGGAGACGACTCCGCGCGGTCATTACGCTCAACTACATGGATGGGCCTTACATCAACCCGCACAACACGCCGTGGCACCGTGACATCGCCGAGCGCAACACGGTGCTGCGGACGCAGGTCGGTTCAGGGCTGCACGGTGTGACCGTCGACGGCACGGACGACCGTGACGAGATGGGGATCTGCATCGAGCCGCCGGACTGTGTGATCGGGCTCGCCCGGTTCGAGCAGTATCAGTACCGGACACAGCCGGAAGGCGCACGTTCAGGGGCGGGCGACCTGGACCTGACGATTTACAGCCTGCGCAAGTGGGCTCGGCTGGCTGCCGGAGGCAATCCGACCGTCTTGTTGTTGCTGTTCGTGCCGCCGCAGGAGATCGTCGAGATTGACTGGCCGGGAAGGGAATTGCAGGCCAATCCGCAGCTGTTCCTGTCGCGCGACGCCGGTCGCCGGTTCGTCGGCTATCTCGACGCCCAGCGCGACCGGATGCTCGGCCTGCGCTCACAGCGCACCAATCGCCCGGAGCTGGTCGACGTGTACGGGTACGACACCAAATTTGCCTATCACGCGATACGGCTCGGCTTGCAGGGCGTCGAACTGCTCAGCACCTGTCAGATCACGCTGCCGATGCCCGAGCCATCCCGGACTTGGCTGCGTGATCTACGGATCGGCAAGGTCGACAAACCGACGGTCATCGACACCATCGAGGATCTGCGCGAGCAGCTCGTCGCGCTCACCGATACGGCTGACCTTCCCGAGCGACCGGATTACACCAAGCTGAACGACTGGCTGGTCGATGTCTACACGCGGTGGTGGAACCCCTTGCGGTTATAGCGATTCCGGGCTGGGCGGCCTTGATGCGCGGTCAGGCGAGTGCCGTGGCTCAGTGGTGGAAGAGCAGGACGCCGTACGCCCCGCCGAAGGGCTGCTGCAGTTGAGCGGCTTCTTGGGCGGCGTCGCCCGGCGTGGCGGTGATCTCGGTGTTGCCCGGATTCTGATCGATCGACGCGCCGGTCGGCAGGGTGCTGGCAGAGGCGATGGGCGCGGCGGCGATGGCGACGGCGGCCACACCCATGGCGACCAGCGGAACGATGCGAGCAGTGGTGACGTGCATGGTCTTCTCTCAATCTCTGCTGTTGTTCTGATGCCGAACTCGGCACCTATCAGAGTCGTCTCGAGGGGCCCCGATGTCGTCAGCGCTGGCACCCAATCCGGTCTTCCAGCTAGCCGGAAGAGCTGCAGGCGGGCTGACTTAGGCAGGGGCATAGCTGTGCTGATCTGAAAAGTGTTGTGCGGCAGCAACAATCTCTGTCGGTGAGAAAAGAGGCCGCCTGGGCGGCGCGTGGCAGCCGACCCTGGGATGGCCGTAGAATGGTCGGGCCGACCGAGCGGTGCGGCGGCGATTACGTCAGAGATACGGAGCGACCAATGTCCGCGCCTTTCCCTTCTCACTCTACAGCGCACGGGGGGCTTGTGGCAAGGCCGGGGGTATGGCGCAAAATCGCTGGCTTGAAACAGAACTCGGCGGGAATGCGGCACTGCTGTGTCGCGATATGTGAGAGCGAAAAGCGAGAGTATGTCTGAGTACGAAGACGAACTGCGGTCCGAGCGGGAGTACGTCGCCGGGTTGTATGCACGCCTCGACAGCGAGCGGGCTGAGGCCAACCGTCGCTACAAGGCGGCTTTGAGCAGCCCTGTCGACCCCCAGAACGGCAGCACGCTGGTCGAACGCGACGCCGAGGTGCGCGCGATGGCCAGGGAGATGCAGCGGTTGGATGTCGCTGACTACGGTCTGTGCTTCGGTCGGCTGGAGACCCTGGATGGCGAACACCTGTACATCGGCCGCTTGGGCCTGTTGGACAGTGACAACGACTACGAACCGTTGCTGCTCGACTGGCGTGCGCCGCTGGCTCGGGCGTTCTATGTGGCGACCGCGGCCAGCCCGGAGGGGATGCGGCGACGTCGCCAGTTCCACACCCGCGGCCGACGGGTGATCGACTTCACCGACGAGACCCTGGGCCGCCCCACCGGCGCGGAACTCGGTGAGGAACTCGACGGCCCAGGTGATGCCGCCCTGCTGGCCGCGGTCAACGCCCCGCGCGGTGAGGGCATGCGCGACATCGTCGCGACGATCCAGGCCGAGCAGGATGAGATCATCCGGTTCGAGCACTCAGGGGTGCTCGTCATCGAGGGTGGCCCGGGCACGGGTAAGACGGTGGTGGCCCTGCACCGGGTCGCCTACCTGCTGTACACGCAACGCAAGCAGATGGAACGCCACGGTGTGCTCGTGGTGGGTCCGAGCTCGGAATTCCTCAATCACATCGGGCGCGTGCTGCCGTCGCTGGGGGAGTCGCAGGCGGTGTTCATGACCACCGGTGATTTCGTCCCCGGCCTCAGCGTGAGTGCCGAGGACACCGAAGACGCCGCGCGGTTCAAGGGCTCGTTGAAGATGCTCGATGTCCTGGCGGCTGCCGTGGCGGATCGCCAGGAGCTGCCGGAGGACCCGATTCCCATCGACCTCTCGGACGTCACGGTCCGGATCGACGCCGCGACCGCGGAGTGGGCCAGGGAAGAGGCGCGCAAGACCGGCCTGCCGCACAACGAGGCCCGCGCCGAGTTCATCGACGTCGTCACCTATGTGCTCACCGAACGTGCCGTCGCCCGCATCGGGAAGGGCTGGTTGACGCGCGACGACAAGCACGCGTGGGCACAGATGCGTGCCGACGTGGTGAACGAACTCGAGGACCACGAGCAGTTCACCGCCGCACTCGACAGTCTGTGGCCCATCCTGACGCCCGAAGATGTTCTGGCGCAGCTATATACATCGCGTGCACGGTTGAGCGCTGCAGGGGCCGACGACGCGCTGTACCGTGCCGATGGCGAAGCCTGGACAGTGTCGGATGTGCCCTTGCTCGATGAACTGGTCGATCTGCTGGGCCGCGACAAGGCTGCCGACGAGGCGGCCGAGCGGCAGCGCAAGGAGGAGGCCGCCTACGCGGCCGGGGTGCTCGATCTCATGGTCGACCGCGAGGATCTGATGGATGACGAGGATCACCTGCTGGCCGCGGACCTCCTCGACGCCGAGCAACTGGCGGAACGGTTCCAAGAGCAGGATGGTCGTGAGCTCGCCGAACGGGCTGCGGCGGACCGGGATTGGACCTATGGGCATGTGGTGGTCGACGAGGCGCAGGAACTGTCCGAGATGGACTGGCGCGTGTTGATGCGTCGTTGCCCGCGGCGATCGTTCACGATCGTCGGCGATCTCGCGCAGCGGCGGTCGCCGGCGGGTGCGACATCGTGGGGGTCGATGCTCGAACCGTATGTGCCCTCAGAAGCCAAGAGCACCAACCGGGCCGGCCGGTGGGTGTACCGGCCTCTGACGGTGAACTACCGCACGCCCGCGGAGATCATGGAGGTCGCCGCCGCGCTGCTGGCCGAGTTTGCCCCCGGTGTCCAACCGCCCGAGTCGGTGCGCGCGTGCGGGGTCAAGCCGTGGGCCCGCAAGGTCGGTGACGATGAATTGGATGCTGCCATCGAGGAATTCGTACAAGAGGAAGCCGGCCGCGAGGGCACCAGTGTGGTCATCGGGCCGCCGGGGATGCCGGGCACCGTACCACCGGCCGCCACCAAGGGGCTGGAGTTCGATGCGGTGCTCGTCGTGGAGCCACAGCAGATCATGGCCGACGGTCCACGCGGTGCGGCCGAACTCTACGTCGCCCTCACCCGTGCCACCCAGCGGCTCGGTGTGCTGCATCGCGAGCCGCTGCCGGCGGCGCTGGCCGGGCTCGACGAACGTTAGCCGGTGACGGCCGTCGGGTGCTGCGCGCCGGACGGGTCGGGGATGCCGAGGCCGAGGTGGTCGCGCAGGATCGTGCCGTCGTAATCGGTGCGGAACACCCCGCGTTCCTGCAGCAGCGGCACCACCTGGTCGACAAACGGATCGAGACCGCCCGGCGTGACGTGTGGCACGAGGATGAAACCGTCACTGGCGTCGGCCTGGACCAGCTGATTGATGGACTCGGCGATGGTGGCGGCCGACCCGATGAAGTTCTGCCTGCCGGTCACCTCGATGATCAGTTCACGGCTGCTCAGTCCTTCGGCCTCGGCCTTGGCTCGCCACTCGTTGGCGGTGGCGATGGGGTCGCGGTGCATTCGGACGCTGGCCCGGCCGCGGGCAATGGTGTTCTCGCCGACGACGGGATCGACAGTCGGCAGTGGGCCGTCGGCGTCGTGGTCGGAGAGATCGCGGTTCCACAGTTGTTCGAGGAACTTGATCGCGGTCTGCGGTGACACCTGAGCCAGCCGCACCTCATGAGCGAGGTCGGCGGCTTCGGCGTCGGTGTCACCCAGCACGAACGTCGCTGCGGGCAGGATGAGCAGTTCGTCGTGGCGGCGGCCATATCTGGCGAGGCGGCCCTTGACGTCGGCGAAAAACCTCTGGCCCTCTTCCAGGGTTCCGTGTCGGGAGAAGATGGCATCGGCTGCAGCTGCCGCGAACTCGCGGCCACGGTCGGAGTCGCCGGCCTGGAAGATGACGGGCCTACCCTGTGGGCTGCGAGGCACGTTGAACCGGCCGCTGATGTCGAAATGACGGTCGTGGTAAGAGAATTCACCGGCGGCCGGATCGGACAGGAACACCCCGTTCGCCTTGTCTGCGACGATCTCGCCACCGCGCCATGAGTCGAACAGCGTGTGCGCAGCCTGCAGGAAGCTCTCGGCTCGCTCATAGCGCTGATCTTCGGGCAGGAAGCCGCCACGGCGGAAGTTCTCTCCGGTGAAGGCATCCCATGACGTCACCACGTTCCATGCCGCGCGTCCGTCGGAAAGCTGGTCCAGTGACGCGAATTGCCGTGCCACCTCGTATGGTTCGTTGAACGTCGAGTTGATGGTTCCGGTCAGGCCCAGTCGGTCGGTGACGGCCGCGAGGGCTGCCAGCACCGTGAACGTGTCCGGACGGCCGACGACGTCGAGATCGTAGATCTGGCCGCCCTGCTCGCGCAGCCGCAGTCCCTCGGCGAGAAACAGGAAGTCGAACTTGCCCCGCTCGGCGGTCTGGGCGAAGTGCACGAACGAATCGAATTCGATGTGGCTTCCTGATGCGGGATCGCTCCACACCGTGGTGTTGTTCACGCCCGGGAAGTGTGCGGCGAGATGAATCTGCTTGATGGGCTTGCTCATACGGGGTCCTTGTCCAGAGTTCACACGGTCGCATACCGATTGATGGGGCGCTGCAGGCCGAGCAGGCCGCGTAGCGTGGCAGTCTCATAGCGATCGCGGAACAACCCGCGCCGCTGCAGCTCGGGAACCAGCGCGTGGGTGATCTGTTGCAGATCGTGCGGCACGGTGGCCGGACGAAGGCGGAAACCGGCCGCTCCCGCGGCGTGCCAGTCCTGTACCAGATCTGCCAGTTCTGTTGCAGTTCCGGTGAAGATCTCTGCATCGCTGAGGTATTCACCGCCGGCCAGATCATCGAGCCGAGCCCGTCGCGACCGCGCGGCGTCGGCGGTGTCGTCGAGGAACACCACCAAGTCGGCGAACACCCGTACTGGCGCGGCGTCGCGTGCCCGTCGTGCTGCGATACCCGCGACCAGTTCGGTGACCTCGGCGGCACTGTGCGGGGTGACGAACCCGACGTCGGTGCTCGACGCGATCAGCGCATAGGCAGGGTCGACGTGGCCGAGCGCCGCAACGATCGGCTGGCCTTGCGGCGGACGGGGTGTGATCGACGGGCCTTTCACGGAGAAGTGAGCGCCGGCGAAGTCGATGTAGTGCAGCTTGTTCCGGTCGATGAACCGTCCGGTCGCTGCATCGCGAATTTCGGCGTCGTCTTCCCAGCTGTCCCACAGCCTGCGCAGCACCTCGACGTAATCACCGGCCTCGCTGAACAGTTCGTCGACGAGTCCGGCTGATCTCGCAGGCAGCTGGCGCCGCCCGAAGTGTGCGGCGATGTCGCGGCGTGGGGACACCTGAACCCGCACGCCCGCCCTGCCGGAACTCACGTAATCGAGGGTGGCGATGGCCTTCGACGCGTGGAACGGTTCGGTGTGCGTGGTGATGACGGTGGGCACCAGCCCGATGTGCTTGGTGCGCGGTGCGACCCGGGCCGCGATCAACACCGCGTCGAGCCGGCCCCGAACCCGGTCGGTGCGATCATCGGGACGGCCCGGATGGTCGGACTGCAGCCCGAGCGAGTCCTCGATGGTGACGAAATCCAGCAAGGCCGCCTCGGCTTCGGTCACCAGGTCGGTCCAGTATTGCGCCGTGAGCAGGTCGGTAGGGCGGGCGTCGGGCTCGCGCCACGACGCCGGGTGCCACCCGGTGCCGTCGAGCGCGACGGCGATGTGGGGTGCGGCCACGGAAGGTCCTCACTTTCGGTCGCGGTCTCTGGCAGCAACGCGGCCGGGTAGATCGATCATCCCCGCCCTCGGCCCTCGCGAGTGTCCAACCAGCCGTGACCTGGCCTCCAGAGATCGGCGCACGGTGATGCGAAGTCCTCGATCAGCCTGCCAGGTTCACATGCGACGCGCCGGCGCGCTGGGCTGTCGAACGCACGCTTATAGGGTCCATTAGGAATGCTTATTAAAAGGGGAGGTTCCAGCGCATAACGTAATGACTCCTGTAGTTTTCCGAAGGAGTTCAGATGACACAGCGCGCCAAGGACATCGAGGTCGTGAGCCTCGGTGACGGCGACATCACCATCGAAGAGTTCGTCGCAGTGGCTCGCCATCGCGCCAGAGTCGAGTTCGCGCCGGCGTACGTAGGCCGGGTCCGGCGCTCGCGCAAGTTGATTGAGCGCTTTCTTGCCGAGAACCGACTGATCTATGGGGTGACCACCGGATTCGGTGACAACGTCTCCAAGGTCATCTCGCCGCAGGATGCTGAGGCTTTGCAGCGAAACATCGTGCTGTCGCATGCTGTCTCGGTGGGCGAGCCGCTCCGCGCAGAAGTGGTCCGGGCCATCCAGCTGATGGAGCTCGTGGGCCTCGGCCAGGGCTACTCGGGTACCAGCCTGGAGGTACTGACGCTGATCCGCGACCTACTCAACAACGACGTCACTCCCTATGTCCCAGGGGAGGGCTCGGTCGGCTACCTCAGCCCCGAGGCGCACATGGCGCTCGTGCTGATCGGTGAGGGACGCGCGTGGGTCGGTGACGAATTGCTCAGCGGTGCAGCTGCTTTGAGCCGGGCCGGATTGGAGCCGGTCACTCTTGGTTGCAAGGAGGGACTGACGCTGACCAATGGCACGCATTCCGTGAACGGAATCGCGGCCCTCGCGATCTACGACGCGATCGAAGCGGCGAAGGTCGCCGACGTGGCGGCGGCGATGAGTCTGGAAGCGCTGCGGGGCACCATCAACGCATTCGACCCGAGGCTGCACACCATGAAGCGCCATCCCGAGCAGTCGGCTGTCGCGTCGAATGTGCGCCGGATCTTGGCCGGCAGCGAGATCATCGAGAAGTTCCGCGACTACCGCGTGCAGGACACCTACAACCTTCGGGCCATTCCGCAGATGCACGGCGGAGCCAAACGCGCGCTGAAGGACGCGTCGAAGGTCATCGAGGATGAGCTGCGTTCAGTCGGTGACAACCCCGTCATCTTCCCCGAGGGGGACGACGGCACGGCGTTGATGGGCGCCAACTTCGACAGCACTTTCGTCGGCATCCAAGCCGATCTCATGGTCAACGCGATGACCGTGCTCGCCAAGATCTCTGAGCGGCGCACCGACCGGATGGTCAACAGCGCCTTCAGCGAACTGCCGCCGTTCCTTTCACCTGAACCCGGCCTGCACAACGGGTACATGATCCCGCAGTACACCGCGGCAGCGTTGTACATGGAGATGAAGGCAGCGTGCGTACCGGCGTCGGCGGACTCGGTGCCGACGTGTGCCAATCAGGAGGATCCGGTCAGCAACGCCTACCTCGCGGTGACCAAGGCCTACGAATTGACCGGCAAATTACGGTACGTGCTGGCGATTGAGCTGATGTGCTCAGCGCAGGCCCATGACCTTCTCGACGCCGGCCGCGCATCCGAAGCGTCGGACGCCGTCTATCGGGCGGTCCGCGCTGTAGTCCCGACGGTGGCCGACGACCGATTCTTCGGCGACGACATCGAGCGGCTGCAGCGGCTCGTGTTCGATGGCGGCGTCACGCGAACTGTGGAGAGCGTGGTCGGCAGTCTGGAGTTCTGACGCGTCCACGTAGTCCCTTGGCTCTCAGCCGGCGGGGTGCATGGCTGCCGCTTCTTCGCGTGCGACGGTGTGCGCGAGATCGATGAACGCGTGGGCTGCCGGAATCTGGTAGCGATCCCGGTGCCACGCGATTCCGATGATCCGTCGGCTCACGCCTGCAATGTGGAGCACCCTGATCCCGTGTCGATAAGGATCGACCGACAACCAGGGCAGCACGGCGGCGCCGACCCCCTCGGCGGCGAGACCCAGGATCGTGCCATTGTCGTTGGAGCGGAACACGATCTGATCCCGCAGGGCCGGGTGGCCGAGGCGGTTCTCGATGAGATGGGCCTCGCGCAGGTGCGCGTAGGTGATGAGCGGGATCCCCGCCAGCGCTTTCAACGAGATAACCGATTGTCCTTCTCCCAGTGGGGAATCGGTTCGAACCACCACGACATAGGGGTCTTCGAGCAGTTCCTCCGAATCGAATGGACCCTCTGGTAACGGTGCGACGGTGAAGGTGAGGTCCAACTCGGCGTGTTCGAGCTGGGCCAACAGTGCGCCATCGTCCTCCATTTCGACGAGCTGAATGTCCACATCGGGATATCTGCCGGTGAATTCGCGAAGTACGCGCGGCAGGATCCGAACTCCGACGCTCTGGAAACAGCCGATGCGCAGCGTGCCCGTCGTGCCGTTCTCCAGCGCGTCGAGATCGGCCGCCGCGCTGGTCAGCCGCGCGACGACGGCCTCTGCGTGACGCAGCAGCATCTGTCCGGCGGGCGTGAGGGAAACCGGGCGCGGACCGCCGGGACGTTCCACCAGTTGGTGGCCGATCGACCGTTCTAGTCGGCTGATCTGTTGGCTCACTGCGGATTGCGTGTATCCGAGGCGTTCGGCCGCGCGACTGAACGATTCTTCCTTGCTGACTGCGATCAGCGCAGTGAGATAGCGCAGCTCGATCGTGCTGATGTCCCGGCTCATTCACTCAATCTAGAACATTCACTAATGGATATCAGTGTGAAGATGAATTGTCTTAATGTAACTGGCCTGACACTGTCGTCGTTGTTGAGGCCTGCACCACATACATATTCCAAGGAGGACACCATGTCTCAAGCAACGGCACGCACGTACGCCGACATCGTCGATCTGGATCGCTACCCGATCGATGAACTCGAGAGCGACCGTGGTCGTGCGTTCGTGGCAGCATGTCGTGAGCAACTGCGGCGCGACGGTGTATGCAACCTGCCCGGTTTCGTGACGCCGGTGGCCATCGCCGAGATGATCCGCCTGGCAACCAAACTCGTATCGGCCGCGCATCGAACGGACGACACGCACACCATCTACTTCGAACCGGCCGACGCAACCGTCGCCGCTGCCCACCCGCGTGCGGCGCAGCAACGGTCGGCCAAGCAGACCATCGCGTGCGATCAGATCCCGGCCGATGCGCCGATCCGCCGGCTGTACGACTCCGACGACCTCACCCGTTTCATCGCCGCGGTGCTGGGCAAGGCCGAACTCCACCGCAGCGCCGATCTCCTCGATGCGGTCATGATCGCGCTGTTCGAGGACGGCGACGAGCTCGGTTGGCACTTCGACCGCAGCGAATTTGCGGTCACCGTGATGTATCAGGAAGCCGAGAGGGGCGGCGACTTCGAGTATTACCCCGGCCTGCGGTCGGAAGCAGACCCCAACTACGCAACGATAGAGAAGGTCTTGCACGGCGACGGCGAGGGCGCGGTGCGGTTGCCGAGCGGCCCGGGCTCGCTCGCGATCTTCCATGGGCGCCACGCGCTGCACCGTGTCAGCCCGGTTGAGGGCGCCCGGCCGCGCATCAATTCCGTGCTCACCTACAGCGAGAAGCCCGACATGCGGCTCAACGCCCTCACCCGAGGGCTTTTCTACGGTCGGACGCAGTAGTCACCCCTGGTCGCCCGTTACACACTCACTGGGAGCACCGATGTCCAATAACCTCAATCCAGCGACGCCGACCCCGTCGCCACAGCTGATGACGACACCTGACAACGCGGACGATGCACCGCTCAACCGATTCCACGTGAAGATCACCGCACTCACGTTCGGTGCGAACTTCTCCGACGGCTACGCCCTGGGCGGTATCGGGATCGCATTGGCGTTCATCGCGCCACAGATGAACCTCGGCCCGGTATGGCAGGGCATACTCGGCGCCTCGATGTTGCTGGGCATCTTCGCGGGCAGCATGGTCCTCGGCTGGCTGGGCGACGTGTTCGGCCGCCGCCGGGTGTACATGCTCGACTTCATCCTGATCGCGGTGGCATCGGCCGCGCAGTTCTTCGTCGAGGGCCCCACCGAGCTCCTCATCCTCCGACTGTTGATCGGATTCGGGATAGGCGCCGACTATGCCCTCGGACCGACACTGGTCGCCGAATTCGTGCCGCGGCGGTTCCGCGGCGCGCTACTGGCATCCCTGACCGTGATGTGGACTGTCGGCTATGTGGTCGCCTACTTCGTCGGTACCTGGCTCGCCGAACTGTCGCCGCATGCGTGGCGGTGGCTGCTGGCCAGCGGCACCATCCCGGCTCTGCTCGTCCTGGTCCTGCGTATCGGCACGCCCGAGTCGCCCCGCTGGCTCATCAGCAAGGGCCGCCTCGACGAGGCCAGAGCGATTGCGGCGCGCTACCTCGGCGGCCACCTCGACGTCGACCGTATCGCCGGGGAGCGCCCCACGACGCCGTATCGCTATCGCGACTTCTTCGGCCCGAAGTACAGACGCCGCACCGCCTTTGGCATCTTGTTCTTCAACTGCCAAGTAATTCCGTACTTCGCGATCTACACCTTCCTCCCGCTGCTCATGGTGAAGGTGGGTCTGGACGGGCGCGAGTTCTTCGCCGGGGCAGTCTTGAACGTCTTCCTGCTCGTCGGTGGCGTCGCCGGGCTGTGGTGGGTGGCGAAGATGTCCCGTCGCGGTCTGCTGATCTGGTCCTTTCTGGTGATGGCGATTGCGTTGTCCATCGTCGCGATCGGCCCCAACGGCCCGCTGCCACTGGTGCTGGCCGCGTTCGCGGTGTTCACGTTCGTGATGTCCGGAGCGTCGAACCTCGAGCAGGTCTACCCGCCTGAACTGTTCCCGACCGAGCTTCGTGGTTCGGGTGTGGGGCTGCTGAACGCAGCGAGTCGGATCGGGTCAGCAGTCGGCACCTTCGTCCTGCCGATCACCCTTGCGGCGTACGGCCTGACGGCGTCCATGATCGGACTGGTCGTCGTGCTCCTGATCGGCGCCGTGTCGTCGGCCTACATGGCGCCGGAGACAGCCCGTCTCTCGCTTGAAGAGTGCGCGGAAGTGTGAGGGGCCCAAACATGTTCGCCGAACAGCTCAGGAGAGCCGAATGAGCCTCCACCCTGATCCGGTCTGCATCCCGGCCGGGCCACTCGACGACGCACGCGTGCAACTGCGCGAAGCCACCACCATCCTGGGCTACGACGACGGACTGTACGAATTGTTGGCCACGCCGCGCCGGGAGGTCACGGTGAGCATCCCGTTGCGGCGCGACAACGGGACTGTCGAGGTGTTGCTGGGTCACCGTGTGCAGCACAACTTTTCGCGCGGACCGGCCAAGGGAGGATTGCGCTATTCACCGAACGTGACGCTCGACGAAGTGCGCGCTCTCGCGATGTGGATGACCTGGAAATGTGCGCTGCTCGACGTGCCCTACGGAGGTGCCAAGGGCGGCGTGCGCATCGACCCGCGGGATTACAGCGTCGCCGAACTGGAGCGGGTCACGCGGCGCTACACCAGTGAGATCAGCCCGCTCATCGGGCCTCAGCATGACATCCCAGCACCCGACATCGGTACCGATGAGCAGACCATGGCGTGGCTGATGGACACCTACTCGGTGCAGCGGGGCCACACCGTGCTAGGGGTCAGCACCGGCAAGCCAGTGAGTCTGGGCGGTTCGCTCGGCAGGGGGACGGCCACCTCTCGAGGTGTAGTACATATCGCGCTCGCCGCCTTGACATCTCGCAGTGTGGGTATCGAGGGAGCCACCGCTGCGGTGCAGGGATTTGGCAAGGTCGGCCGGTACGTCGCCCGGTTCCTCGCTGATGCCGGGATCCGTGTGATCGCCGTGTCCGACCAATACGGCGCGGTGGGATCCGAAGCAGGCCTGAATATTCCGTCGCTGGAGGAGCACGTCGAGCACACCGGATCGGTGGTCGGTTTCCATCCCGGCGAGCAACTGACTCACGACGAACTGCTGCAGGCCCGGGTCGACCTGTTGGTGCCTGCGGCCGTGGAGGGCGTCATCAATGCGGACAACGCACACCGCATCCGAGCCGCCGTGATCGTCGAGGGCGCCAACGGCCCGACGACCCCGGAGGCCGACCGGGTGCTCGACGACGCAGGCCGGTTGGTCGTGCCGGATATCCTGGCGAATGCCGGCGGGGTGTTGGTGTCCTACTTCGAGTGGGTACAGGCAAACCAGTCTTACTGGTGGGGCGCCGCCGAGGTGGAAACCCGGCTCGCCCATCGAATGCGTAACGCGTGGGAGCAGGTGGTGGCCCACGCCGCCAAGCTCGACCTGCCACTGAGGACGGCGGCGACGTGCCTGGCGGTCGAACGTGTAGCGCATGCCCACCGAGCCCGCGGGCTTTATCCATGACCGTTGCGACCGAGCCTAGGTCGTTGGCTTACTTTGTCGTGCACTCAGGGTGCGTCAGCGAGTTGCCCCAGCCAGACATGATCGGGATAGAGCCGGGTGATCCAACCGGCGAGGCGGTTTCTGGCGGTGTCGGTCAGCTGCGGTGCGGCACGGGCGAAGTCGTCGTGATCCCTGGCGTCGGTGCGGCGCGCCTTGAACAGCAGAGCCACCTCGGGTACGAGATACGGCATACCGTCGCGGTGACCGATCACCTCGTCGTAGGGCAGCGTGATGGACGGGTCGCGGCGGCACACCCACCGGCCGCGGGTGTGCGGCTCGCGGAACACGTCCAGGTGATAGCGGCCGCTGGCGGGATCACGGCACCAGGTCTGATGAAGGTCGGGATGCTCGCCCGCGACGGCGTACGGCCAGAGTCGCCCGGCTCCGGCGACATCCCACTGGAAGCCTGGCAACGCATGGACGATCTCCGGAAAAGCCTGGCGGGGAACGGCGATCTCGATGTCGGCATGGAGCCGCGGTGTACCGCCGAGGTAGAGGTCGATCGCCCAGCCACCGGCCACACACCACGGAGCGCGAACGTGTGCGAGGCGCTCGGTCACCTCGCTCGGCGTCCATGGCGCCCACAGCCGGTCGAGCTCCTCGTCAGAGGGCATCTGGCCGTCGGGTGGAAGTGCATCGTGCGGTGCGGAATTCGTCATGTCGGCTCAGGGTATCGCGCGTTGGGTCACCACGTGGAGAACGCCGACGTCGACGCCAGGTAATCCAGTTTGCGGCGAATTCCGTTGAGTTCTCGGCCGATGCTGCGCAGCGCGGTGCGGTCTTGGGGCGACAGTACTGACAGGTCGACCCGATCTTCGAACTCGCCGCGGTGGTTTCCGGATTGGGCTGCACCCCATCGGGCCGCCCGTACCCGCCAGCGGATGCTGGACCCGATGGCATGGCACTTGTCGAGTTCCCTCGCGTCGAGACTGTCGAGATAGGTGCTGCCTGCCCCGTCCCGCAGACGAGCGCGGGTGCTCAGGACATCTGAGCCGCAACTGAGCGCCGCCCATCGGGAGATGCGCACGATGGGGTCCACCGCCGCGAGCTTGATGTCGACACCGTCGTCGGCGGTGGTGAGGAGTCGCAGCCGCGACGGCACATGCGCGCGGACATAGGTCGCGTCCTGCAACATGGCGGCCAACGCCGCCGGCTGCGCGCGCGCCGCCGTCCCGGCCTGACCACGGAGGTCGGGACCGGCGGTGATCGGTGACGCATCGGCCAGCAGGCCGATCATCACCACTCCGCGGTCGGCGGCGGGGTCCGCGGCCCAGTAGCTGATCGCGTCGGCCCACTCGCGGGCCGTGCGGTTGAACCGCGCCCGCGCGGCGACCGCGCCGTTGTCGTCGCCGCGGAGGCCGCAGGCGCCGAGCAGTTCGTGAACTCGTGCCGCATGGGACAGGGCAGCCTCGGGCATGGTGTCATCCGCCCGGACGAACAACGTTTCGAGGTCCGAGCCGGGTAGCGCGTCGCCGCGTCCGACGCTGCCCGAGGCGTACCAGACACCGCCCTCCGTACCCACCAGCCGTGCCGCAGCGCTCAGAGCTGTTCGGACCAGCGACGACCAGCTGTCTGCCACCCTGGCAGCGCCGGCTCTCGCGGCGATGAATTCGGCGACGGCTTCGTGCGCGTGGCCGGCCCCGCTGAGCAGGTCCTGCTCGCTGGCCGCAGCAGCCATGCGGCGGCGTGCCGGCTCCAGCGGGTCATCGGACATACGGGCGATTCTGACAGGCCCCGGTCTGTGAGTGTTCGGCAACCAAACCCTTACCGACGGCTACACGAACGAAACATCCGGGTGACGCCCCGGACATCGCGGCCCGCTTATCTATCACTTGACAGATATGGACCGGGCGGTAGCGCCCCGCACCCGAGAGACATCGCCTATGACCAGTAGCGCAACAGCGCCAGGACGCGACGTGTCCGACCACACCGGCGACCATCACGACCTGGCCGAATTCGGTTACGACCAGCAGCTGCACCGCAGGCTCGGGCGGTTCGAGTCGTTCGCGGCGGGCTTCTCGTTCGTGTCGATCCTGACGACGATCTTCCAGTTGTTCGGGTTGGGCTTCGGATTCGGCGGCCCGGCGTTCTTCTGGACTTGGCCCGCGGTATTCCTCGGGCAGTTCTTCGTCGCGCTGTGTTTCGCCGAACTGGCGGCGCGCTATCCGATTTCGGGTGCCATCTACCAATGGTCGCGACGCATGGGCGGCGAGGTGATCGGGTGGTTCGGCGGCTGGTTCATGATTCTCGCCCAGATCGTCACCGCCTCGGCCGCCGCCATCGCACTGCAGGTCGTACTGCCCACGATCTCGGCGCGGTTCCAGATCATCGGTGACGACCCGGCTTTGACCTCGCCGAGCGGGGCGGCCAACGCCGTGCTGCTCGGCACGGTTCTGCTGGTGGTCACGACGACCATCAACTGCCTTGGGGTCCAATGGATGTCGCGGGTCAACAGTGCCGGCGTCATATGTGAGATCGTCGGTGTCATCGCCGTCATCGGGGTGTTCTTCACGCACGCCCAGCGTGGCCCGCAGGTGGTCTTCGACACTGGCAGCCCTGGCCAACAGCCCGGTTACATGTGGGCCTGGATCATGTCCGGCCTGATGGCCGCCTATGTGATGGTGGGATTCGGCTCGGCAGGCGAATTGGCCGAGGAGACCCGTAATCCGCGGCGGGTGGCGCCGCGCACCATCCGGTTGGCGTTGTCGGTGTCCGCGCTCGGCGGCGGTCTGATGATCCTGGGTGCGCTGATGGCTGCGCCCAGCCTCACCGACGGGCGGTTGGCCGCCGAAGGTCTGCCCTACGTGCTCAACACCGTGCTGTCCTCTCCGTGGGGGACGGTCCTGCTGGTCGACGTGTGTATCGCGATCACCATCTGCACACTGGCCATTCAGACCGCGGCGTCGCGGCTGATGTTCTCGATGGCGCGCGACAACCGCCTGCCCGGTTCGGCGATCCTGTCCCGGGTCAACGGCCGTACGGGAACCCCAATCTGGCCTTCGGTGCTCATCGGCGTGCTGTGCATCGGCGTGCTGTTGGTCAACGTGGGCAACGCGGCCATCTTCGCGACCTTGGCCAGCGTCTGCATCATTCTGATCTACCTCGCATACCTGATGGTCACCGCCCCGCTGTTGTACCGCAGGCTCAAGGGCTGGCCCGCCGAGCGCAATCAGGTTGACTCCGAGGGCCTTCCGCTGTTCTCGCTGGGCCGATTCGGGGTGGTCGTCAACATCCTCGCAGTGGCCTACGGCGCCCTGATGATCGTCAATCTCGGTTGGCCGCGAGCCGAGATCTTCAACCCGACCGGCGACATGCCGATCCTGCAATGGGCTGGCCCGCTGAGCGTCGCCGTCACCGTGCTGCTCGGCGTGGCCTGCTTCCCCCGCGGCAAGACGCACCCGAAACCCGTCACGATCGGAGCTTGAGCATGACCACTGCGACCACTGCCGGGGCACGCGACCACGCGCGCGCCCAGGCCGGCACCATCACTGACGCCATGCCTGTTGTCCCGGCATCGAATTGGCCGACACCACCGCCGGGGGTGGATCCACAGCGGCTGACCTGGGCCGAGACGGTGCCCGGTGGGCGCTACACCACCAAGGTGCTGGCCCGCGGCACCCGGCTGCGATTGCGTGACCTGGACGGCAGCGCGTGCGCCCATGTGTTGCTGTGGCGTGCCGACGCCCCATGGGAACGGCTCAACGTCGCCGACACCGTGAAAGTGCCGTGGCAGGCCTACCTTTCGGTCGGGCATCCGGTACTCAGTGATCAGGGACGGGTACTGGCCACCGTCGTATCGGATACCTCACACCACCACGATGCGCTATGCGGTACCACCACGCTCACCGGCAATGGCGCGAAATACGGTGCCGGTGAGGCACAGTCGGCAAGCCCCGCCGGCCGCGAGCTCTTGGTGCTCGCCGCGCTGAAGAATGGTCTGACCCGCCGGGACGTCGCACCCAGTGTGTCGTTCTTCCATGGAGTGCGGGTGGAGTCCGACGGCACACTGGTGTCGACCGGGTCTGCCGGCCCGGATACGGCGGTGGAACTGATCACGCATCTTCCGCTGATCGTGGCCATCGCCAACACCGCTCATCCGCTGGACCCGGCACCGGTGTTCGATGTCGGGCCGGTCGAGGTAGTGGCCTGGTCGGCAGTTGACGACCTCACGGCCATCGGGGACGGGCTCAGTGCCCGCGACCCGGAATACCAACGCGCTTACCTGAATTCCGAAGACGTCTGGAGTGCCCGATGACTGTGCTTGTTGCCGAGACCATCGTTGACGAGATCGTTCCGCCGCGAGCGCCGTGGTCGAAGACTGTGCGCGCCGGTGACGTGCTGACCATCGTCGACCTGCATGGCAATCAGGCGGTGGACACCCTGTTCTACGGGGCCGGCGATCACACGGTGCGCTACAGCGCTCCGGTCACTATCGCCATGCAGGGCAACATCTTCCTGACCACCGGATCGGTGCTGCGGGACAGCGACGGTGCGCCGATGCTGACGATCGTCGAGGACGAGGTCGGTAATCACGACACCCTCGGCGGCGCCTGCTCGCAGGAGTCCAACACACTGCGCTACGGGCACCACACCAAGCACCAGCACGCCTGCGTGGAGAACTTCATCGGCGAGGGTGCGCGCTGGGGGCTGACCAAGGCCGACATCGTCAGCAATATCAACTTCTTCATGAATGTGCCGGTGGATCCGGACGGTTCACTGGGCATCGTCGACGGCTTGTCCGCACCGGGCAAGAAACTGTCGCTGCGCGCCGAGATCGACACCCTGGTGCTGGTGTCGAACTGCCCGCAGATCAACAATCCCTGCAACGGATTCGATCCGACCGCTGTGCGGATGGTGGTGACGCGCCCGTGACGGGTTTCTCGTGTGCTCCTCGCGTGCGGGGGGTGGAGGTCGTCCGGCCCGGCATGGCCACCACCGTCCAAGACTGGCCGGGGCGGGTCGGCTACTGGCAGATCGGAGTTCCGCCGTCAGGACCCATGGACGATGTGTCATTCCGGTTGGCCAACATCGCGGTGGGCAATCCCGAAGGCACGCCGGGGCTCGAGGCCACCATGGCCGGCCCCGCGTTGCGCTTCGACACCGACACCTGGGTGTGTGTCACCGGCGCGCCGGCCCCGGTCACGATCGACGGGATGCGGATACCGCAATGGGAGCCGGCGCTGGTGCGGGCCAATCAGATCCTCGACGTTGGTACGGTCGCCGGCGCCGGTTTGCGCTCGTACATCGCGGTGGCCGGTGGGCTGCGTGCTGACGAATATCTCGGCAGTGCTGCGACATTCACCCTCGGCCGGTTCGGTGGACACGAGGGCCGGGTGCTGTGCGTCGCCGACAAACTCGAAATTGCCGACGCCCCGGGGGCCCGGCGTCGGCGCATCCTGTACGACGAGCAACCCGCCATCGGCAAGCACTGGTACATCGCGGTCACGGTGGGCCCGCATTCAGCACCAGAGTTCTTCACCGACAGTGATATCGACATCCTGTTGCAGCACGACTATGAAGTGCACTTCAATTCCGACCGCACCGGGGTGCGGTTGATCGGTCCGAAACCCGAATGGGCCCGGCCCGACGGTGGCGAGGCTGGACTGCACCCGTCGAATATCCACGACAACGCCTACTCGGTCGGATCGCTCGACTTCACCGGGGACACACCGATTCTGCTGGGGCCCGACGGTCCCAGCCTGGGCGGCTTCGTCTGCCCGGTCACCGTCACCGCCGCCGATCGGTGGAAGCTGGGCCAGCTCGCGCCCGGTGCCACGGTGCGGTTCGTCCCGGTGCGGGCCGATGCGGCACCGTCACCCGCCACCGTCGGCAGGTCGCGGCGCGCCTTCATTCCGGCCGTGTTCTCTTCCGGTGGTGACGAGGACAACGGAATCCTGCACCGGACAACCTCATCCGACGGATCGACGACGGTGACATACCGGCGCTGCGGCGACGACAACGTGCTCGTCGAGTACGGGGAGATGCGTCTCGATCTGGCGCTGCGGGCTCGTGTGCATGCCTTGCACCATGCGCTGGAACAGGAACGGCCCGCCGGCCTGGTCGACCTCACGCCAGGCGTGCGCTCGTTGCAGGTGAAGGTGGACCCGGACCGGCTCCCGCTGTCGAAGCTGGTGCCCCTGTTGACCGAGCGGGAGGCGTCGCTGCCCGCAGCGCATGATCTCGTCGTGCCCAGCCGCACAGTGCGGCTGCCATTGAGTTGGGACGATCCCGCGACTCGTGAGGCGATCGAGCGATACATGCACGGCGTGCGGTCGGATGCGCCGTGGTGCCCCTGGAACATCGAGTTCATTCGTCGGATGAACGGCCTGGAGTCAACCGCCGACGTACACCGGATCGTCTACGACGCAGAGTATCTCGTGCTCGGCTTGGGTGACGTGTATCTCGGTGCGCCGGTGGCGACTCCGCTGGACCCACGACACCGGCTGGTGACCACCAAGTACAACCCGGCTCGCACTTGGACTCCGGAGAACGCTGTGGGCATCGGCGGGGCGTACCTGTGCATCTACGGCATGGAGGGCCCGGGCGGCTATCAGTTCGTCGGGCGCACGACCCAGATCTGGAATCACCGTCATCCGCTTCGCGCCCAGGGTTTCGAACCTGAACATCCTTGGCTACTTCGGTTTTTCGACCGTATCCGGTGGTATCCGGTCTCCGCCGACGAGTTGCTCGACCTGCGGGCCGACATGGCTGCCGGGCGCGGCCGCGTCGAGATCGCCGACGGGACCTTCTCACTGGCCGAACACGATCGGTTCCTGGAGGCCAATGCCGGCGACATCGCCGCCACTCGCGCGGCGATGGAGGCCGCCCGCGCCGAGGAACGGCAGCGGTGGGCCGCGGCGGGGGAGTTCGCCAAGAAGGAGTCCGCATGAGTGAGCTCGCGAGCGAATCATCGGCCATGAATGACGTCAGCGAGATCTACCGGCGCATCGAGAACAGCGGCCGCAGTGAGGTCTTCATCCACCTGCGCCCGCAGGCCGACGTCGAGCGTGACCGCCGACGTGCGACGGGCCCCTTGGCCGGGCTGCTGTTGGCGGTGAAAGACAACGTCGATGTGGCCGGTGTACCCACCACGGCGGCGTGCCCAGGCTTCAGTTATTGTCCCGATGCCGACGCACCGGCGGTCGCCGCTCTCAAGGCCGCCGGTGCCGTCGTCATCGGGAAGACCAACCTGGACCAGTTCGCCACGGGGTTGGTCGGAACCCGCAGTCCCTATGGTGCGGTGCGGGATTCACGGCGACCGGAGTACATTTCGGGCGGATCGAGCTCAGGTTCGGCGGTCGCGGTCGCGCTGGGGTTCGCCGACATCGGGATCGGTACCGACACCGCCGGATCCGGGCGGGTGCCCGCCGGACTACAGGGTCTGGTCGGGATCAAGCCGACCATCGGCGTCGTGAGCACAGAGGGCGTCGTGCCTGCGTGCGCCAGCTATGACTGCGTGACCATCTTCGCGACCGACCTGGCGACCGCACAGGCTGCCATGGCGGTCATGAGTTCGGGTGCGCCGCAACGAAGCTGGCCTGCCGACATTCCGCTGGCCGCACCGCCTGCTCCGCGCGTCGCAGTGCCTGCGGAATTACCCGAACTCGATGCCGCCTGGCGGGCGGCTTTCGAGGCGGCGGTGCATCGAGCACGGGCGGCGGGATGCGACACCGTGCCCGTGGCCATGGACTCGTTCTTCACCGCCGCCGACCTGCTGTACAACGGCGCGCTTGTTGCCGAACGCTGGGATGCAGCAGGGGGGTTCGTGTCACGCGCTATCCCCGACGCGGGATTGGACCCGACCGTCGCAGCCATCATCATGGCAGCGGGCAGGCACGCGGCGGCAGATCTGCTGCGGGACCGCCGCCGGGTGCAGGAGTTGCGATCCGAGGCGCTGGCACAACTTGCCGGCTGCGACGCGCTCTTGGTGCCCACCGCACCCACACATCCACGTATCGCCGACGTCGCGGCCGACCCGGTGGCGGTGAACGCCCGCATGGGCCGCTATACCAACTTCTGCAACCTGTTCGACATGTGTGCGGTCGCCATTCCTGCCGGAACCGTCGCCGACGGCGCGCAGTTCGGTATCACGCTGCTGGCTCCGGCTTTTCACGACGCCGTCATTGCCGACCTCGCCGGCCGTCTCCTCGGTGAGCCGTCAGCTGCCGGTTGGCCTGAGCGCGGCGGGGCAGCGGTCACGGAGCTCGCCGTGTTCGGCGCGCACCTGCGGGGCCAGCCGTTGGAGCACCAATTGACTAGTCGAGGTGCCCGATGGGTCGGCGCCGTCAAAACCGCGCCGGACTACCGGCTGTACGCCCTCGATACCGTCCCAGCGAAACCCGGGTTGGTTCGCGTCACGCAAGGTGGCGCGACCATCGTGGGGGAGCGGTGGGCGTTGTCGCGAGCCGCTCTCGGCGACTTCCTCGATGAACTGCCCCAGCCGATGATGCTCGGCAAGGTCGAGCTCGACGACGGTTCTTGGATCACCGGATTCGGTTGCGACCATGCCGCTGCCGAGCATGGCCGGGACATCACCCAATACGGCGGATGGTTGGCAGCGCTCGCGGGCTGACACCCAGACGGTTCTTGATTTCGATCAGCGATGGGTCGTCATCGCGGGCAGGTGTCGACTCAGGCCTGCGGCACGATGAGCGCGACCATGGTTTGCAGTTGCCGGGCCGCTTGCCGGTAGGTCATCGGGCCGGTCTGGGCCTGCAGCAGCGCGCCCCAGAAGACCGACTCCAGCGTCGCGAGCACTTCTGGCCAGGCGCCGGTTCCCAGCGCCGTCGAAATCCGCCGGCGTACCTCATCGGAGATGCGTGATCGGACGTCGGCAATCGCGTCGTCATCGGTGCTCACCAGCACGCGGGTGCACATGCGGGCCAACCTGGGCTCGTCGGCCAGCAGCAGGGTCATCGCTGTGAGCTGGTCGCTGACCCGGTCGGCAATGCCAATGTCTGGGTCGATGTCGAGCGGCAGTGTCGTGACCCGATGTAGGTAGAGCTCGGCGAACACCACCTCGAGCGACGGGAAGTGGGCACGCAACGTCGCGGGCGCCATCTGGGCCTGTGCGGCCAACCGCGACACCGAAACGTCGGCATCGCCCTCGAGCAGTTGTGCCGCGGCACCGAAGACGCGGCGGCACGTATGTGCGCGCCGACCGTAGGCGTCATGCAGACGGGTGACTGTCGCCACCGTCGGGCTGGACATGTGTCCAGAATATCGAGCATCGGGCTCTTGGGCAATCAACTGCTCAAGGTACCGCCAGGACAACGGACTTAACGCGCCGACGGTGAAGCGTGGGCATCATGGCGTCGGTTCGAGCCGGGGAAATGCACAGAGAGGGCACTGATGATGGACAACTGTCCAAATTGAGATTCACCGCGCGATCTCGGTCTCGGGTTCCTTGGGTGCGTGGGTGGCCAGTACCGATCCGGCCAGGATCAAGCCGAGGCCCGCCACATTCCACACCGTCAGCGGCTCGCCGAGGATGATCACCCCGGCGGCCAGCGCCACGGCCGGGTTGATGTAGGTGACCACCAGTGCGCGGGCCGGGCCCACCTCGCGGATCAACGCGAAAAAGATGATGAACGCAAGCGCCGTGCAGACCACGGCCAACACGGCCAGCGCCAGAAGTGCGCGCAGCGACGGCATCTCGTGCGGCCAGGCCGCTACGGCAGGAGCGGTGTAGATCACGGCGGCGAGAGTCAGACATGCCGCGGTCAACGGCAGGGCAGGTACGTCGCCGAGATAGCGCGCGGCCACCAGTGGCGCGATCGCGTAACACGTCGCGACCAGCAGCACCTCGAGGATCGGCACGCCGTGGCCTCCCGTCAGGCCAGGGCCCGCCAGCACCGCCACACCGGCCATCCCGACGGCCAGCCCTGCGATGCGCCGGGCACTCAGGCGTTCTCCGCCGGTGAGCCGGTCGAGCATCGCCGCGATGATCGGCGCCGCGGCGATCAGCAAACCGGTCATCGAACTGCTCAGCGTGCGTTCGGCGTCTGTGAGCAGTACCCAGGCCGCGATGATCTCGAAGAATGCGAAGGCCAGCACCGGTTTCCAGTGCCGCAGTACCGGCGCCCAGGCCGCGCGGGACAGCGCCAGCGGCAGGAGCACCAGCGCCCCGACGGCGGTGCGGGCCAGAACCAACACAGGCACGGAGACGCTCTCGACCGCAACCTTGATCAGCAGGTAGGGAATGCCCCAGATGATGCTCATCGCGCTGAACAACAACCACCCGCGCGCGCTCACTCCCACACCTTACGGACGCATCACCCCGCCGGGGCGGATTCTGTCGTGAGATCCAGTGCGATGTCGACGAGCAGGTCCTCCTGGCCGCCGACCATGCCACGACGGCCGGCTTCCTCGAGCAGCGTGCGTGCGTCGATGCCGTAGCGCTCGGCCGTCGACTCGGCGTGCCGCAGGAAGCTCGAATACACCCCGGCATAACCGAGAGTCAGAGTTTCGCGGTCCACTCGAACCGGGCGGTCTTGCAAGGGACGCACGATGTCGTCGGCGGCGTCCTGCAACGCGTGCAGGTCGCAGCCGTGTGAGGCGCCGAGCTTGCTGATCGCGGCGACGAACACCTCAAGGGGTGCGTTGCCCGCACCCGCCCCCATGCCGGTGAGCGACGCGTCCACGCGGTGCGCGCCGTGTTCCACGGCCGTGATGGAATTGGCCACGCCGAGTGCCAGGTTGTGGTGCGCATGGATACCGATATCAGTTGTGGCGGAGAGGGTTTGGCGTAGCGCACTGACCCGTTCGGCGACATCACGCATGGTCATCGCACCCCCCGAGTCGACGACGTAGACACACGTCGCGCCATAGCCCTCCATCAATCGGGCCTGCTCGGCCAGAACGTTCGGCGTCGTCATGTGGCTCATCATCAGGAAACCGGCGGTGTCCATGCCGAGTTCGCGGGCCGACGCGATGTAGCGGGCGGAGAGGTCGGCTTCGGTGCAATGGGTGGCGACCCGAACCACGGTGGCGCCGGCGTGGTGGGCGTCGGTCAGATTTCGGACGGTCCCGATTCCCGGCAACAGCAAGGTGGCGACCTTGGCCCGGGTCACCGTGTCGGCGACGGCTTCGATCCACTCCAGATCGGTGTGGGCGCCGAAGCCGTAGATGCAGCTCGAACCGCCCAGCCCGTCGCCGTGGGCCACCTCGATCGAGTCGACCCCGGCGGCGTCGAGGGCCTGCGCAATCCGCACGGCCTGGTCGATGCGGTACTGATGACGCACCGCGTGCATGCCATCGCGCAGCGTCACATCGCTGATGTACACGGGGCGGGTCATGAACCAGTTCCATTGGCGTGGAGGGCGATGTGCTCCGCGGTCGCCTTGGCGGCCGCGGTCACCATGTCGAGGTGACCGGCGTAGGCCGGTAGGTGATCGGCCGCGCCGGTGACCTCCAGCATGACGGTGACGCGCGTACCCGTGAACGGGCCGGCCTCCGGGACGTACAGCGGGCTCTCGGTGCCGAACGTCTCGAATTGCACGCGTTGTTTGAGGCGGTAGCCCGGCACGTACCGGCTGACCTCCTCGACCATGTCGACGATGTCGTTCTCGATCACTTCGCGATCGGGGTCGCCCTCGAGGAGGCAGTAGACCGTGCTTCGCATCGACGCCGGAGGATCGGCCGGGCTCAGCAACAGCACGGCCTTACCCCGGAGAGCTCCGCCGACCTCCTGCAGCGCGGCACTGGTGGATTCGATGAACTCGTCGACGCCGGCCCGGTCGTCGGGCGCGGCGGATCGCGACGCCACCGCGCAGACGGTCTCGGCGTACGTCACGACGCCCGATCGTCCGATCGCCGCCGCGATCGGGACGGCGGCCTGCCCGGCACCCGTTCCGATGTGCAAACTGCTGGTGTCTCGGAAGTCGTCGAGATTGATGACCGGCACACAATGCCGACCGGTCGTGGCCGCGGTGAGGTCGATCGTCCGGGCTCCGCTCTGTGTGAGTGCGGCCCAGCCGCCGGTACGGGCCCGGGGCGCGGTGGTGTCGAAAACCAGTCGGATGTCGGCGAAATTCGGCATGGCGAGCAGTTCGTCGACGCCGTCAACCATGGCGGCCACCGACAGCGGGCCGTCGCTCTGCCGGATCTTGACCATCAGGTCGGTGCCGACGCTGCCGGACCCGAGTACCGCCACGGGCCAGCAGAGCGCCGTCATCGGTCGGTGCCTTCGGCGATCATCCGCATCGCCGTGTCGTAGATGGCATGCGCGTGCACCTCGAACAGAGCGAGGATGTCAACCGAATCCCCGCCGATCTCCTTGGCGACGAACAAACCATCCGCCCCGGCGATCGCGTAGGTGACCAGTAGATCAATCTGGGCGTCGGTGAGGCCGGTGGTGAATTCGTGGAATGCGGCTTTCATTTCGTCGGCGGCCTGAGCTCGCGCGCGCAGGAACATCGCTCGGGCCCGCGGCTCGACCGGGCGTCGTTCCAGCGCCAGCATCAGCCCGAGCCGCAGGAAGTCCGGAGCGTCGAGCAGGGCCTTGGCGATCTGCATGGCCATCGCGCTCACGCGTTCGCGGGGTTCGCCGTCCTCGGGCAGACGCCAGGCGTTGAGCCAACCGGCGAAACTGCGCTCGATCACCGCGGCGATCAGATCGTCCTTGTCCTTGAAGTGCCAATAGATGGAGCTGGCCGGTAGTCCGCAGGCCTTGCTGACCAGGGCGATGCTCGTTCCCTCGTACCCGCGCTCAGAGGCAATCTCGGTGGCGGCGTCGAGGATTCGTTCGCGGGACTGTTCTCCGTCGGCGCGTTTGCGACGAGGCGTGGGACGTGTCGTGTCTGCCATCTGCCCTCCCTGGACGACCTATTGACTCTGTAGTGATCACTACATTACCGTAGTGATCACTACAGAACAAGCTCTCCGAGAGAGGCGATCAGTGACCAGTGCAGACATCTATGACGTAGCGGTGGTCGGCTATGGGCCGACTGGTGCCACCGCGGCCAATCTGCTGGGGCAGCTTGGATTGAAAGTGGTTGTGATCGAGCGTGATCCGGACATCTACAACCGCGCCCGCGCCATCTCGACCGATGAAGAGGTGATGCGGGTGTGGCAGTCGGTAGGCCTGGCCGCGCGCATGCAGCGCGACATGCTGCCCGGCCGACCGCTGGCGTTCGTCGACGCCGACGGACGAGCCTTCATCGAAACCGTCATCACAGGACGCGGCTGCGGCCATCCGTCACAGCAGTTCCTGTACCAACCCGCCGTCGACGAGGTGTTGCGCGAGGGGGTGGTGCGATTCGCCAACGTCGACGTGCTGCTGGAGCGCGAATGCCTGCGGGTCGCCAACCGCGAAGACCATGTCGAACTCCTGCTGGGTGATCTGCGCACCGACACCTTCACACGACTGCGCGCGTCCTACGTCATCGCCGCCGACGGCGGATCGTCACCGACGCGTGGACTGCTCGGGGTCGGCTACAGCGGCCGCACCTACGCCGAACGTTGGGTCGTCATCGACACCAAGGTGCTGCGGGAGTGGGATGCCCACGACCGCTTGCGGTTCCACTGCAACCCCGAGCGGCCCACCGTGGACTGCCCGACGCCGCTCGGTCATCACCGGTGGGAGTTCCCGGTCGGGCCAGGGGAGGACGAGCACGAGCTCGTCACCGACGAAGCGGTGTGGCGGGTGCTGCGGGCTCAGGGCATCACGCCTGAGCATGTCGAGATCCTGCGCGCGGTGGTCTACAGTCACCACGTCCGCGTCGCCGATCGGTGGCGGGTCGGCCGGGTGTTCCTGGCGGGGGACGCCGCGCATGCCATGCCGCCATGGATCGGTCAGGGCATGTCCGCAGGCGTGCGCGATGCGGCCAACCTGTGCTGGAAGCTGGCCGGAGTGCTCCGCGGCGAGGTCGCCGAATCGATCCTGAATTCGTATGAGGCCGAACGCAAACCGCACGTGACCGAAGTGACCCGACGTGCGGTGGTCGTCGGCCGTGTGATCACCGAACGCCGCCCGGTAGTGGCGGCGTTCCGCAATCACGTGCTCCGGGCGCTGACGAAGGTGCCCGGTGTTCTCGCCGCCGGACAGCGGCGGTTCTGGATTCCGGAGGCCCGCTACGGCGACGGATTCTTCGCCGCCATGCCCAACCCCGCCGTCGGCAGGCAGATCCCGCAACCGACCGTCACGCACGACGGGGTGGCGATGCCCCTCGACGACCTCCTCGGCGGGACATGGGCGCTGGTCTACACGGGCGCCCTGCCCGCCGGTGCGCGGGCGTGGCAACAGATCGGTCTTCAGGCCCGCCGAATCTCCGAGCCTGGCCTGACGCGGTGGCTGCGCGATCACGGCGCCCACGCGGCGGTGCTCCGACCAGACGGATTCATCTATGCCGCAGCCGGACTCGGCGAATCACTACCCAATCCACCGGCGGGACTGACCCTGCACAACTTGACTGGAGCCCACGCATGACCACCACCCTCACCGAACATATCGTCCGGGTTGCCGACAAAGACATCTTCTTCGCCGAGGCCGGCGCGGGACCCGCTGTCGTCATGCTGCACGGCGGCGGGCCCGGCGCCTCCGGCGTCACGAACTACTCCCGCAACATCGACGCCCTGTCCCAGCACTACCGGGTGATCGTGCCGGACATGCCCGGCTACGGGAGATCCGACAAGCGCATCGACAAGAGCGACCCGTTCGGTTATCTCGGTGACGCCATCCGGGGCCTGCTCGACGAACTCGACATCGACACAGCGCATCTCGTCGGCAATTCCTACGGTGGTGCGGCGGCCCTGCGGCTGGCGCTGGACACGCCGCACCGCGTCGGCAAGCTCGTCCTGATGGGTCCGGGAGGCATCGGCACCACCCGCATGCTGCCCACCGCCGGGCTCAACAGCCTGCTGTCCTACTACGGCGGCACCGGGCCCAGCCGCGACAAGCTGGCCGCCTTCATCCGTAACTACCTTGTCCACGACGCTGATTCGGTCCCCGACGAGCTGATCGACGTACGCTACCGGGCATCGATCGATCCCGAGGTGGTGGCGAACCCACCTCTGAGCCGCCCGTCCGGTCCGCTGGCGCTGCGTACCCTGTGGCGCATGGACCTGACCCGCGACCCGCGGTTGGCGACCTTGCAGACACCGACCCTCGTGCTGTGGGGTCGCGACGACAAGGTCAACCGCTCGGCCGGGGGCCCGCTACTGCTCAACACGATGCCGAGCGCCGAACTGGTGATGACCAGTCGCACCGGCCACTGGCTGCAGTGGGAGCGGGCCGAGTTCTTCAACCGAATCGTGTCCGAATTCCTCTCCGACGGATCGGTGCTCGCGTCATGAACATCTTCGGTCAACTGCGCCTGGGCTATCTGGTTGTCGAGACCGAGCGATTCAGCGACTGGCGACGCTTCGGTCGCGACGCCATCGGCATGCACCTCGACGACACCGTCCCGGGCGTCATGCGATTTCGCCTGGACGACAACGCCTGCCGGTTCCTGCTGCAGCGTGGGCCGTCCGAGGATGTCACGGCCATCGGCTGGCAGGTCGACGACCACGCCACCTTCGACGAGATCCTGGCCCGGGTGACAGGTCACGGCGTTCGAGTGGCCGAGGGGACGTCCGAGGAGGCCGCGCTACGCGGAGTCGAACGACTGGTACGCCTGCCGGGCCCCAACGGTCTGAGCCAGGAGATCTTCACCAGTCCTTGTGCCGCAGCTGAACCCCCAGCCCTCGCGGTGCGCGGCGGGTTCGTCACCGGCGAGTACGGCATGGGACACGTCGCGCTCACGGCGAAGGACCCGCATCGGGTGCGTGGCTACTACGAGACCGTCTTCGACGCTCGGCTGTCCGACTACATCGACGAGACGATCAGCGGTGTCAAGTTCAAGATCAGGTTCCTGCGGGTCAACTCCCGGCACCATTCGGTGGCCATCGCCGCGGTGAACCGCCTGCCCATCAACCCGATTCGCACCCGGGTGCAGCACCTCAACATTCAGGTCGCCGACCTCGACGACCTGACGCGGTCCTACCAACGCGTCAAAGCGCTCGGTTTCGACATGGCGCTCGGAGTAGGGCAGCACACCAACGACCGGGAACTGTCCTACTACGCGGTGACGCCGTCTGGATTCGAATGGGAGGTGGGCTGGAACCCGATCGTGGTCGATGAATCCACGTGGGAGCCCACCACGTATCAGGGCATCAGCATCTGGGGCCATACGCCGGAAGGGCAGAGCATCATCGACAAGCTCGCCCAGTTCAAGGTCGGTGCGCTCTCGCTGGCGCACCGAGAAGACGTCGTGCCGGCGCTGGCCGGCGCAGGCATACCCGACAACTGAGAAGAGACCAGACATGCGCCGCATCGACACCCACCACCACATGATCCCCGCGGACTACCGAAAAGCACTGCAAAAAGCGGGAATCGACGAAGCAGGTGGCCGGGCTGTGCCGGACTGGAGCGCCGAGGCGTCGCTGGAGACGATGGCCGAGCTCGGCGTCGCGACCGCGATCCTGTCGGTGTCCACGCCCGGTACGACGTTCCTGCCCGCTGCTGCCGACGCCGCCGCGCTGGCGCGCGACCTCAACGATTTCGGCGCCGACCTGGCCTCGGCCCACCCGAACAGGTTCGGCTTCTTTGCGACCGTGCCCATGCCGCACCTCGCGGAATCGGTCACCGAAACCGTACGTGCGCTTGATGATCTGCACGCCGACGGGATCGTGTTGCTGGCCAACAGCTCCGGCACTTATCTCGGTCAGGACGGGCAGGACGAGCTGTGGGACGCGCTGGACACGCGGTCGGCGGTGGTGTTCATCCATCCGGCCGATCTACCGGGGCCGGTGGTCTCCGGCGTCGCGCCATTCGCCGCGGACTTCCTGCTCGACACCACGAGGGCCGCTTATCTATTGGTGCGCAATGGAATCCGGCGCAGGTATCCGAACATCCGCTTCATCCTGAGCCACGCAGGGGGCTTCGTACCTTATGCGTCATACCGCATGGCGGTGGCGATCACGGGGGACACCGGTGCCAGCCCAGCGGACGCCTTGGACGACTTCGCCGGCTTCTACTTCGACACCGCACTGTCGTCGAGCGCCGCGGCATTGCCGACCTTGCTGGCGTTTGCCAAGCCCGGACACGTCACGTTCGGATCGGACTGGCCGTTTGCGCCTGTCGCCGCAGGCAAGCTGTTTGCCGCGGGACTGGAGACCTACGGAGCTCTTGACACGTCCGAACGTGCGGCCATCGACAGGGGCAACGCCTTGGCCCTGTTTCCCCGCCTCGGTACCGCACCTGAGCCGTCGGCACCGACACCGCTGGAGCAGATCCGCCACACCGTCAGCCGCGCCGTCATGCGCGGCGTCGCGCGGATGATGCAGCCCAGCTGAACGACGCGTCCCCGCCGCTATGGCCGAGTCAACTCCGCATACCGACTCACGTGCGCGTCGGTCGAACCGAACTCGTACTGAACGGCGGTGAGCCGCTTGAAGTAATGACCGATCGCGAGCTCTTCGGTCATGCCCATACCGCCGTGCAGCTGTACCGCGTTCTGCCCGACGAAGCGCGCGGCGCGGCCGATGGTGGCCTTGGCCGCCGACACCGCCTTGGCCCTGCTCGCCGCGTCGGAGTCGAGGTTCAGCACCGCGAGATACACGGCGGCCGCAGCCTGCTCGACCTCCATGTGCATGTCCACCATGCGGTGCTGCAGGGCCTGGAAACTGCCGATCGCCGTGCCGAATTGGTGCCGTTGCTTGCAGTATTCGACGGTGTCGGCGAGTACCTTGCGCATGCCGCCGACGGCTTCCGCGCATACCGCTGCGGCGCCCTCGTCACGGGCCTGGTCCAGGGCCGGCCACGCCTGGCCTTCAGCGCCGAGCAGAGCGTCAGCCGGAAGCCGCAGGTTCTCCAGAAGCAGGTCGGCGGCCCGCCGATCGTCGATGGTGCGGTACGGGTGCACGGTGAGACCCGCTGGGCGTGAGGCGATCTCGACCAGGAACAGCGATATTCCATCGGTGTCGGCCGGGTCGCCTGAGGTACGTGCGGTGATCAGCAGATGCGTCGCCAAACCAGCGTTGAGCACCATCATCTTGCTGCCGTCGAGCACCCAGCCGTCGCCGTCACGACGCGCGGTGGTGGTGACGGTGCGCCAATTGTCCCCTGAGGCCGGCTCACCGGCGGCGAGCGCGACGATGGCACTCCCGTCGACGATGCCGGCCAGCAGCCGCTCGGCCCCGCCCGCGCGGTGCAGCAGCCCGCCGGCCACCACCACGGTGTCCACGAACGGTTCGATCACCAGCGCGTGGCCCAGCGCTTCGGCGATGAGCATGGCCTCGACTGGTCCGCCGCCGCTGCCGCCGGCATCCTCGGGCAGCGTGGCGCCCAGGATGCCGAGCTCATCGGCGAACGCGCGCCAGATCTCTGGCTGCCAACCGGGTCCGGTCTTGGCGGCAGCCCGGCTCGAGGCAAGGTCGTAGCGGCTGGACAGGAACTTGGTCAGTCCCTCGCGCAGCAGTTCCTGCTCATTGGTCAGGTTGAAGTCCATCTACAGCCCCAATTCCGCTTTCGCGAGGATGTTCCGCTGAATCTCGTTGCTGCCGGCGTAGATTGAGCCGGCCCGGTCGTTGAAGTAGCGCAGCGGGGCCACCGCCTGCCAGGCCTGGCCACTGACGTACCCGTCGGCCGGCGGTTCGAAGTCGGCCACCGGACCGCCCGGGCGTGTGGCGTGCGGCTGGTAGGCGCGCCCACGCGCCCCGGCCGCCTCCATCGACAGTTCGGTCAGCGTCTGGCTCAGCTCGGTACCGAGAATCTTCAGCATCGACGACGCCGTTCCCGGATTCCTGCCTTCTGCCACCGCCGCCAGAACCCGGTATTCGAGGATCTCCAGCACATCTGTGCGGATGCGCGCCTCGGCGAGCTTTCGGCTGAACGCGGCATCGTCGATGAGACGACCGCCGGCAGGGCCGGGCTGCTCGGTGGCAACCGTCGCGATTTCCTCGGCGAGCACCTGCAGTGCCGGGGCCGACGCGCCGCCTCCGCGCTCGAACTCCAGCAGGTACTTCGCGACGGTCCAGCCGTCGTCGATGGCGCCGACGACGTTGATCTTCGGCACCCGGACGGCGTCGAAGAAGACCTGGTTCTGCACTTCCTCACCGGAAGTCATGACCAGGGGCCGGATCTCGATGCCGGGTGTCGTCATGTCGATCAGCACGAACGTGATGCCCCGCTGCTTCTTCGCGCCGCGAGTGGTGCGGACCAGTGCGAACATCCAGTTCGCCTCGCGTGCGTGGGTGGTCCAGATCTTGCTCCCGGTACACACCAGGTGATCGCCATCGTCGACCGCGGACATGGACAGGGCGGCCAGGTCGGAGCCGGCCTCGGGCTCGGAGTAGCCCTGGCAGAAGAACACCTCGCCGGTGAGGATGCGCGGCAGGAAGTAGTCCTTCTGGGCGGCGGTGCCGAACTTGATGATCGCGTGGGCGACCATGCGGATGCCCATCGGTGACAGTGACGGCGCTCCGGCGAGCGTGGATTCGCGGCTGAAGATGTAGTGCTGGGTCAAGCTCCAGTCGCAGCCTCCGTACTCGACGGGCCACGCCGGCGCCGCCCAGCCGTGCTGGTGCAGGATGTGCTGCCAGGCCATGCTGGCGTCGTGGTCGGCGTAGACGCTCGTCATCAGCCGCCCTGCCTGCCGAAGATCGTCGGTCAGATTCTCTGAGAGAAAGCCGCGCACCTCGTCGCGAAATTCCTGGTCGGTCGTAGACCACTTCAGGTCCATGCGTGCCCCTTGTCTGCCGGTGTCGCCGCTCACAGAGTAAACCTAGTTAGTTAAGTCGTGTGAGTTACCCCTGCGCACGAGACGCGCGTCGATGCCTGGGTGCTGTGAGCTGCGCAGCTGCGCTGGTCCCAAGCTGGCCCGTCGGGCAATAATTGAGGACGTGGAGCGGCGTCGGAGCGAGCAGGACACCCGATCTCCGATGACTACGTTGCAGCAAATGCCGGCGTTGGTCGTCTTGGAGCGGTTCCCCGTTCCGGTGCTCGCAATCGCCGAGGACGGCAGCATTCTCTTCGCTAACAGTGCATTCGCCGAAATGGTCGGTCACAGCGCAGAATCAGTGAAGGCGCTTAAGTTTGCCGAGATCTTTCATTCGCTGCCCGATGACGAGTCCGCGGTGTCGGTCGTGCGGGCCAACGCCGAGTTGGTTGTCGACCTCGTACACCGGGACCGCTCGATCGTGCGCGCTCGGATGAGCAAGTCCGCGCTGCTGCGTGGGGACGATCCGGTCGCGCTGGCGACGTTCCACGATCTCACCGAGCAGCTATGGGTGGAGGAACTGTAGGTGCGCTACGCCCCGCCGACCATCGGCGATCGGCGCAGTGACTCGCGCGCGAGGAACTCACGGAAGTATTCGAGTGACTCGTCGTCGACCATCGCTGGTAGCAGCAGCTCCCACGTGCGCGCTACGCGCTCCCGCAGGTCATCGTCAGTGCCTGTGGCGCGCGACAGCGCCTCGGCACCCAGCATCGAACCCAGGATCACCTCGGCGGCGCTCTCGGGATCGACGTCGCTGCGGAGGTCACCCTCGGCGGCAGCGTGGCCGACCTGCTCGACGAGGTCGTCGAGCCAACTCCCGTAGACCCGGCCGGCCGCGTCATTCAGACCGCTGAAGGTCCGCAGCAGCTGCATGCCGATCCAGGCCAGCTTGTCGGCCGCAGTGAAATCGGTCACCACGAACGTCCCGTGGATGAGGTTCTCCAGCGCGGGCGAGGACGATCCGGTGATGGTGCGGAATGTCGCCAACATGCGGGTGCCGGCCTCCTCGATGATGGCCTCGGCCAGCGCCTCCTTGGCGTCGAAGTGGTAGTAGAACGCGCCTTTGGTCAGCTCGGCGCGCTCGATGATATCGCCCAATCCTGTTGCTGGATAACCAGTTTCGGTGAACTGGTCGACGGCGGCGTCGATGATCTTCCGGCGGGTGACCTCCGACCGGGCCTGGCGTGCCATGTCGCTCTCCTCAGGCCGGTCCGGTGGCCGGGTCGGCGTCGATGCGGGGCCCGGCGGGTTTGATGGGCGCGGCCTTCTTGAGTGCCACGGCGGTGCGACGCCTGATGAACTGGGCCAGGTAACCGAGTCGGTCCGGGTTGGCCAGGCCAGGCAGCACCAATTTCCAGGCCCGCTCGAGGTCAGTGAGGAACCGTTGAGGGTTGTCCAGATCGCTCGTCTGGCGGATGCCCAGCTGCATCGACACCAGCAGCATCGCCGCCACCTGCGGATCGGTGCTGTCGGTGCAATCGCCCTCTTCCACCGCGCGCCGGACGATCGTGGCGTACCGGGAGATCCAGGGCGCAAGGACCTGCGGTCCGAGCCTGTCGGTACGTCCGATCGACTCGACCAGGTTCCCGGCCGCTCGGGACATCGTCTCGCCGATGTCGTCGACGGCGAGTTGGTAGGAGATGTCGACCAACGTCTCCATCGCGGACAGGTTGCGGGCGAGCACCTCGTTGACGCGTTCCAGGGCGCGTTCCGCGCGGGTGTCGATGATGGATGACGCCAGCGCGTACTTGGACCGGAAATGGAAGTACAGCGCACCTTTGGTGACCGCCGCGTCGGCAAGGATGTCGTCGAGGCTCACCGCGCTGTAGGGCTTGTGGGCGAACTGGCGCGCCGCGGCCTGCAGGATCTGAAGCCGTGTGACGTCGGCTCGTCTGTCGAGCTGCTCAGTCACCAGGACACCCCAAAATCTTCACGACTGTGTGATCGGACGAGGCATCTGGCGCCGCCCGCAGCGTGCACCCGGATTGTTTCATTCGGTTCCTCGGGACACGAGCACCCCGGCGGCTGAGCTCATCCGCCCACTCGCCAACTGAGATACTCGAAGTCATCGCCACGCGTGCAAAGCATTCTAAAGGTATGTAGGGTGCTTAGCGTGATAACTCTTGGTTCGCAGTCGGCGGACCGCACAGCCCTGCTGTGTGTCGTCACGGTGGATGCTGACGGTGTTCGCGTCGCAATATCGCCGACGGTCGCCAAGGGTTATCGTGGAGACGTTGCCATAGCCTGTGCTGGCTATCCCCCTCGAATCCCGGTGCGGGCTGTGGCAACCTCCTCGACGGTTCACGACGCGCCGCGGCCGGTACGTGGGCGCGACGTCGGAAAAGCTGGAAAACATACTGAAAAGTCATGTTGAGTACTGTTGATCGCGCACCGATCGGTACCGGCGCGTCAGAGCTGGCGGGCCACGTGCTGCTGGCGCTGGCAAACTAGAGGTATCTGTAGATGATGTGGGACGACGAATTTGACGTCGTTTGCTGTGGTGCTGGCTTCGGGGTGTTGGCGTGTGCCGTCGCCGCGGCCGACGCCGAACTGGACGTTCTGCTTGCGCAACCGGGCGTCGAGAACCGACCCGATGCCGACGCACCGCTGCTCGGTCCCGGCATCGAGGATCCCGACACGCGGGAGTACCTCGACGCCCTGTCCGCCGACGTCGGTTCGTTGCCACCAGGGCCGAACGACGTCGAGCTCACCGTCCGGTCTGTACGCGCTCCCGCGCCGGCCCGGCCTGGGTCCCCGATCGCGCCGTTCTATGGTGCGCGCCTGCGTGACTGGGCCGTCGAATGCCTGCTGTCGCCCTATGGCGTGCTCTACACCCGGCTGACCGACCGGGAGACCACGGCCATGCAGACTGCGTCGGGCGAGGATATCGAGGTCAAGGTCATCGGTTCGGTGACGCCCGGCGACGGCGCGGTGTCAGCGCTCGACGAATGGCTGCTCGCCCAGACCAGGGATCGCGACATTGCGACGTACGAGAACAGCACGCTGGAGCGCATCGTCTTCGAGGAGGACGAGATCGTCGGTGTCGTGCTCGACACCCCCGAAGGCTCACGGGCGATTCGTATCCGGCACGGTATCGCCATCGCCGGCCGTCAGAACAGCGCGTCGCATGGCGCACTGCCGGTCGACGAACCGGGCCGTGAGCTTCAGGTGGGGCTGGTCGGGCACAGTGCGAGCCGGTTTGCGCGTGTCGAGCTGCTCGCCACCGACCTCACCGCGGGGTCGAACCGGTCGGCGTACTGCAGTTCGAATCCAGCCCGCGACGGCGGCCGTTCACATGTGCGGCACTGGCGGAAAGCGGACCGGAACCCGCCCCTTGGCTAGCAACTGCTGCATCTCCCGGCCCGAGATCGGCCTGGACAGCAGGAATCCCTGAGCGCGGTAGCAGCCGTGCCGAAGCAGGGTGAGCGCCGCGGTTTCGGTCTCGACGCCCTCGGCGACCAGTTGTAGGCCGAAGGCACCTGCGAGCGCGATGACCGCGCGGACGATCGGCAGGTCGCCGGGGTTGGAACCCAGCTCGGCGACGAAACTGCGGTCGATCTTGAGTGTGTCGACCGGCAGGGATTTCAGCAGGGACAGCGCGCTGTAGCCGGTGCCGAAGTCGTCGATCGCCACATGCACGCCCACGTTCTGGAGCCCGAACAGGGTGCGACGCGTGGTCTCGATGTCCTGAACCACGACACTTTCGGTGATCTCCAGGCACACCGAGCCGCGCGGTAGCCCGAATTCGTTCATGATGCTCGCGACCGAGTCGACGAATCCTTCGGTCACCAGCTGCACCGGCGAGACGTTGATCCGCAACAGGATGCGCCTGCCGAGGCCGTTGGCGCGCCAGCGGGCGAATTCGGCACACGCGTTGCGCAGCACCCATCGACCCAACTCGCCTGCCAGGTTGATGGATTCGGCGACCCCGATGAACGAATCCGGGGCGAGCAGCCCGCGCGTCGGATGCTGCCACCGGACCAACGCCTCGGCCGCGAGCACCTCTCCGGTTCGCATGTCGATCTCGGGCAGGTAGTGCAGCACCAGTGATCCGTCCTCGATCACGTTCTGCAGGTGCAGCTCGATGTCGTTGCGGAAATCGATCTCCATGGCCATCACATCGGAGAACACCGCCACCTGGTTCCCGCCTGCGCTCTTGGCGGTCAGAACCGCCTGGTCGGCGCGGCTGAGCAGATCCGAGGTCGAGTCCCGGCCGGGAATGCCCTCGGCCAGGCCGATACTCACCGTCCGGGTGAGCATCTCGCCGTCGACCGTCACCCGCTCGCGCAACATCGCCTGCAGTCGATAGGCCAGCGCTTCGGCGTCTTCGACCGACATCGGTGCGGCCGGGACCACGACGAACTCGTCACCGCCGAGCCGCGCGATGAGTTTCGGTTCGTCATCGCCCTCCTCGAGACGCTGCGCCAGGACTCTGATGAACGCATCCCCGGCGGTGTGGCCGAGATAGTCGTTGATGGCCTTGAGCCGGTCCAGATCCAGGAACATCACCGACACCGGACCCGGCTGACCGGGCGCGAGCCGGTCGTCGAGATGCGCCAGCAACGCCCGGCGGTTGTACAGCCCCGTGAGGTGGTCGTGGTCGGCCAGGTAGCGCAGGCGCTCCTCGGCGGCGATGCGGGCCTGCACCTGAGCGAACAGGGAGGCGATCGCCTGCAGTGCGTTGAGTTCCTCCGGCCGCCATTCGCGGTCACCGAACTTGACGAAGCCGAGCACTCCGGTGGTGACCTCGCCCGACAGCAATGGCACCGACGCCATCGAGGTACTCGGAACCTGACGGCCCGCCTCGATGGTGCGTTGATAATCGTCGGTGGCGGGTTCGGGGCGGAACACCGCAGGCTCTTTGAGGTTCTCGGCCATGGCGAATACCGGGTCGGCGTCGGCGAACCGGACGACCGCAATCGGATCGGTCGGCGCGTCCACCGGCCGCGGCGGCCATTCGGCGACCAGTTTGGTGGTGTGGGCCAGGTGGTCGTTGTGCCGCAGGAAGCTCACGTCGACGTCGAAGTAGGACACCAGATCCGCCAGCACCTGCTGGCTGACCGCCGCCGCGGTGGCGGCATTGACTGCCATCAGCTGGGTGGCCACCGACGTGACGACCAATTCCAGACTGCGTGGCACACCAACCTCCGGAGTCACCTCAGCCATGGACCGGCTCATGGACCTGCGGTAGCGGCCTGCGGCGGCTGCGTACCGTCGGGCGCGGGGCATAGAACAACCTGAGCACCAACGCCTGGGACGCATCGCGTTCGGTCGCCGTCAACTGGCGGAAAGAGTACTGCAGATCGCGGAGCGGCCCGGCGTGGTCGGGGGAGAGGAGCTGATGCTCGTCGTCGCTGTGGGCGTACAGGAACACCGGCGACACCGGCTGTACCGCAACTCCGAACTGCTGGGCCGTGACCCATAGTGCCTGTACAGCTGACCCGGCCTTGGCGTAGTCGGTCAATCGTCGGCCCGGGACCGACACGACCGCGACCGCCGAGCTCGAGGTCACCCGCTCGTAGGTGTCGTCCCCGAGCGCCGACCCTGCGTCCCACTCGGCGAGTCTGGCCATCACCTCGGGCCGGCGCAGGATGTCCAGCAGCACCAGATCGGCCGGGTCCAGACCGAGCGACGTCACGTCGAGTCCGGTGTCGGGATCCGGATCTCCTGGCCAGCGCAGCTCGGAGAACATCTCGCGATGCAGTGTCGGCGTCAAGTACCGGATCCGGTCGGCCGCGGCGAGAATGCGCGCTGCGCGTTCGATCTCCGGGGGGGTGGTGAGGATGTGCGCAGCACCGCCTTCGGCCCGTGCCGCGGCCGCCAGGGCATCGAGGACGTCGCGCGGGATGGCTACCCCGGAGCCGCGCTCCCGGTTGGTCTCGCGCTGCATCATCGGCTCGTACAACTGCGCCAGTGCAGGTGCCGGGCCCGGCATCAGGGACATGACGCCGAACAACGGTGATCCTTCGTCACCCCGCTGCCATTCCAATGCACCGGTGAGATCGTGGGCGGCCGCAGCCACCCGGGCATTGAATGCCGCCGCGCCCAGCGCCACCGCGCTGCCGCGGAAACCTACGTCCATCGCAGTGGTGTATCCAGTCGCCAGCCGCAGGCTGAGCCGGTCGGCCGTCCACTCGATCCGCCAGGGCTGCGCATTGCCGCCCGAGGGTGCGCGGTTGGCCGCCATCGCGACGGCGGCCGCAGCATCGTCGGGTGCCGTGGATTCGGGCGCCGGCTGCGGTGCCGGCTCGTCGATCTGCAGCGCCAACGGGTCGACGATGTCGTCGAGGGCGGCCCCGACGTCCATCCGTACCCGGCCGGACGCCAGCGGTTCCCCGATGCCGATGCGCCGGACGGCGTCGGCCACCATCGTCGCGCCGAGCTGGACCTCACCGGCCAACTGCGGCCAGGTGGTGAGGGTTTTGCTCACCTCGACGAGGGACGCGGCCATCCGGGGCGACAATTCCGCGGCGTCCAGTAACCGCAGGACGTGGGGAACTTTGTCCTTGCTGGACAGTCCGGCAAGGGCCGCGGTGTCGACCGTGCCGAGCAAGCCGTGCATGATGGGCCGCTCGGCGTCCTGATCGAAGCGTTCGACATCGATCAGGCCCCGGTCGGCGGTGGCCATCAGCACCGGCAGCCGTCGGGCCCGTGCCGCCTCCCGGACGAGGACCTTCGCGTCGAGCGAGTCGCACTCCTCGACCACCACGTCGAGGCCGTGCAGAAATGCGTCGATGGACTCGGAGTCGGCACCGCCGCGGTCGATCTGCACGCGGAGGTAGGGGTCGAGCTCGGCGATCCTGCGAGCAGCGACCACGGCCTTGTTGAGCCCCAGATCGAACAGCGAGGCCGGCACCCGGTTGAGGTTGGGCAATTCCAGTTCGTCGAAATCGGTCAACCGCAGTTCACCGCAGAGCCCTTCGGCGGCAAGCGCGTAGGCAATGGCATGCCCGACGCTCAGCCCGATGACACCGACCCGTAGTTGGGCCAGTCGCCGATCCTCCTCGGCGGTGATCAGGTTGCGGTTGCGGTCGAGGCGCAGCCGCCGGAATCCCTGCGGGCCGAGGATGTGCACGACGCTGCGCCGCCACGGGTAGTACGCCCACGACGTGGGCTCCTCCAGGATGTCGCTCCCGGGCAGCGGTGTCAGTTCCCGCAGCGCCTCCTGCTGACGTCGGCAGGTGTCGATGACTGTGATGTGTGGATCTGCGAGCAGGGCCTCCAACTCACCCGACGGATCGTCAGAGTCGATGATGACCGCATTGCCGTCTGCTGACTCGTCGATGGTGTCGATCATTGTCCTGCCGCAGCAGAGGCGTCAACGGCTTCGACGTCGTGCAGCCCGGCCGAGATCCGTTGGACTTCGCCGTAGAACGCCGAAAGCTGTTTGGGCTCAGCATGGTTGGCGAACGTGCGGCGATCCCACCACATCATCTTGGTTTGGTAGCGCTCGTCCGGATACGGCGTCGCAGGGATCTTCGCGGCGAGCACACCGCCGGAGGACAGCCAGCGCTTGAGCACGTAGGCCGCGGCGGTGGCCATCGCGAATCCGATGTCCAGGCGCATCATGAAATGCAGCGGCATGCGGGCCAGGGTGTCCGTCAGTGCCCGGCTCTGGTCGGGGTCGTCGCACACCCACGCGGTCTTCATCTCGACGACGCCGAACGGCAGCCGGTCGTCGATCATCTTGCGCACCGCGCTGAGGCCGGGCTGGCCCGCCCACTCGACTGTGGCATGGCATTCGTCGGTGTGCTGATAGGGGCCTTTGGCGCGTAGGCCGCCGACCACCACGCCCGCTCGATTGATGCCTGCGCAGAACAATGCCGTGTCATCGCCCGTGCGCAGTGCGTCCATGTCGAGTGCCCGTTCCACGCCGTGCTTGCGATAGTTGCGTTGGGCCCCGTCGACATAGTCGTGCCACAATTCGCGTTCCGATCCAGGGGTCGCGATGACGATCGTGCAGTCGCTGCCCGGATCCCACCAACTGTGGGTTTGGTCCGCAGACAGGGTTGAACGAGCAGCGACATCGCGCTGGGGAGCGGTCATTGGCGATCCATTTCGTCTGGCAGCCGCACCCCCCGACCGGTTCGGCTGATTTGTTGTGCGCACCACGGTTGTGCGATTACGCGAGATGAGTATCACGCCGCAGGGACAGGTAATTCCAGCTAGCAGACGAAACTTGTCCAGTAGTGTGTCCATTTCTGCAACCGGGAACTCCATTTATTTACGGAAGCGTGCAAATTTGGCAAATCTTATGGATGATAACGTTACTGGATATTCCTGCTGAATGTTTGTCGAGCAAAGTTTGTGCACCGCCGAGATTCGGCTTCACCATTCTTCGTGGCGGTTTCGGTCAGTTTTGCTGTCTGGACACGAGCCAGTCATACGCACGACGTTTCGGGCGGCGAGGCGATCGTGGCACCCGGGTCGAGTGCCCGGCAGGCGCACGGGTGAGAATCTGGTGGGTGAGCACCGAGGAGTACCCGAAGGCCAAAACCCTGCCGGTCCGTGATGTCGGCCGCCTCCTGCTGCGTTGTGCGGACCGACCGGGGCTGGTGGCAGCCATCAGCAGCTTTCTCACCGGGGCCGGTGCCAACATCGTGTCGCTGGATCAGCATTCGACCGAGCAGACCGGTGGCACCTTCATGCAGCGCACCATTTTCCACCTGCCCGGCTTGACCGCGGCCCGTGAGGAACTGGAGCGCGAGTTCCGGCAGCGGGTGGCCGAGCCGTTCGAGATGGACTTTCGGCTCACCGAGGCCGCCAAGCCAAAACGAGTGGCGCTGATGGCATCCCGGGAGGATCACTGCCTGCTCGACCTGCTGTGGCGCAACCGCCGCGGTGAGTTGGACATGTCCGTGGTAATGGTCATCTCGAACCACCCGGACCTCGCCGAACAGGTTCGTGCGTTCGGCGTGCCGTACATCTACGTCCCGGCGACCCGCGACAATCGGGCAGAAGCCGAGCAGCGACTGCTCGAACTCCTGCGTGGCAACGTCGACCTCGTCGTGCTCGCGCGGTACATGCAGATCCTCACTCCGGAGTTCCTCGACGCCATCGGGTGTCCGCTGATCAACATCCATCATTCGTTCCTGCCCGCGTTCATCGGCGCCGCACCGTATCGACGGGCCAAAGAGCGGGGCGTGAAACTGGTCGGGGCCACAGCGCATTACGTGACGGGTGACCTCGACGAAGGGCCGATCATCGAACAGGACGTGGTTCGGGTCGATCATCGCCACGCCGTCGAGGACCTGGTGCGCCTCGGCTCCGACGTCGAGCGGGTGGTGTTGTCACGCGCGGTGCTGTGGCACTGTGAGGATCGCGTCATCCGGTTCGGGAACCAGACCGTAGTGTTCTGAACGTCGTTCGGGTGCGGTCCGAGAGGAGTTGCGATGAAGGTGTTCAGTGGGCTCGACGAGTTCGTGGCGGCGGCAGGCAGTGAGCTCGGACCGACCGAGTGGATGGAGATCACCCAAGACCGCGTGAATCTGTTCGCCGACGCGACCGACGACCACCAGTGGATCCATGTCGACCCGGACAAGGCAGCCGGCGGTCCGTTCGGCGGGACCATCGCACACGGGCTGCTCACCCTGTCGCTGCTGCCGCACTTCACGCACGAGCTCTACCGCGTCGACAACATCGCGATGGCGATCAACTACGGCTACAACAAAGTTCGCTTCATCACACCGGTGAAGGTCGGCGCCCGGGTGCGGGCCCGCGCGCGGATCGACGACGTCGCCAAGCTCGACGGTGCGGTACAGGCGACCGTGACGGTGACCGTGGAGATCGACGGCGCGGCCAAGCCCGCCGCGGTGGCCGAGTCCATCGTCCGATTCATCGGCTGAGGTTTTCCCGGCGAGCAGTCGCTCGGGTACCCGACACGCCGGTGTTCCGGGACCCTTGGTGTCTGCTCGCGGTGGGGATATCTGCATTCCGACGTGCGTGCCGAGGATGTCGTGTCGAGCCTCCTTGGCATCTTCCTCGCCAGCCAATCGCGCGAGCAGGCGGGCAGGCTGCTCGATCTGTTGGTCGACGGCCTGGTCGCATCGCGCTGAAAGTTCGGCTGTGTGCGGATGATGCAGTGCCGCAATATCTCCCGGCCGCTTCGCCATGGCGGCGTTGCGGGGATGCGGAAGTCGACCGGTCAGAACTGGGTGGAGCCCAGATCGACGGCGACCCGGCTCGCGGTGACGAACCGGGATTCATCGCTTGCCAACCAGCAGGCGGCGTCGGCGATGTCTTCGGGCTCGGCGATGAAGTCCGGAAGGAAGGGCGTGACCATCTGCATCAGGCCCGGGTTGGTCTCGTTGGCCCGGTTGAGCGCGGCCATCATGTCCCCCGTGCCCATCGGGGTGTTGACAGCGCCGGGATGCAGACTGTTCACCCGGATCTTGTGCTTGCCGAGTTCGGCCGCGAACGCTCGGGCCAGCCCGGTGACGCCGTGCTTGCTGGCCGTGTAGTGCACCATGAATGGCTGCATCTTGATGCCTGCCGCGGAGCTGATCAAGATGATCGAGCCGCCGCGCCCACCGTCGATGATGTGCTGAGCCCCGGCCATGACGGTGTTCCAGGTTCCGGTGAGGTTGATGTCGATGACATCGCGGAACGACTCGGGTGTGGTCTCGTTCCAGGCCTCCGGAACGGTGATGCCCGCGTTGGCGATGATGATGTCGAGCCTGCCGAACTCCGCGACACCCTTGTCGACGACGGCCCGCAGCCCCTCCAGATCCCGCGTGTCCACGGCGGCGGCGAGCACACGCCGGCCCGTGGCCTCGACCAGCCGGACCGTCTCGGCCAGATCGTCGGGTGTGGCGGAATCGTAAGGGACACTGGGCGGCAGCGGACCGGCGATGTCGATCGCGATGACGTCGGCGCCCTCCTTGGCCATCCGGACGGCGTGTGCGCGGCCCTGGCCGCGGGCTGCTCCCGTGATGAAGGCGACTTTCCCGGTGAGCCGGTCACTCATCGATACTCCTTAGCGGTGGGTGTTGCGCTGCGCGGCCTTGACCAGGCCGCCGCCGATGATGAGACGCTGGATCTCGCTGGTGCCCTCGTACAGCCGTAGCAATCGGACTTCGCGATAGATGCGCTCCACGGGGACCTCACGCATGTAGCCGGTGCCGCCGTGGATCTGCACTGCGAGATCGGCCACGTTGCCTGCCATTTCGGTACAGAACAGCTTGGCGGCGGACGGGGCGATGCGGCGATCCTCGCCCGACACCCACTGGCGGGCGGCATCGCGTACCAACGCCCGCCCCGCCATGACGCCGGTCTGCTGGTCGGCGATCATCGCTTGGACGAGCTGGAAGTTGCCGATCGGCTCGCCACCCTGGGTGGCCGCGGCGGCGTAGGCCACCGACTCGTCGAGGGCGCGCTGTGCTGAGCCGACGGCCAGTGCGGCGATGTGTACTCGGCCGCGCGCCAGCGACGTCATCGCGGCCCGGTAACCCACGTCTTCGCTCCCACCGACCAGGGCGCCGCCCGGAACGCGGACGTCGGTGAAGCTGACATCGGCTGTCCAGGCGCCTTCTTGCCCCATCTTGGCGTCTTTGGCGCCGACCTCTACACCGGCTGCGTCGGCAGGCACGAGAAAGACAGCGATGCCCGGTCCCGCGTCATCGGCGGGCCGGGTCCGGGCGAACACCACGAACAGATCGGCGGTCGGGGCATTGGTGATGAAGCGCTTCTGGCCGTCGATCACCCAGTCGTCCCCGTCGCGAACCGCCTTGGTGCGTAACCCCGCCGGGTTCGAACCCGCTCCGGGTTCGGTGAGCGCGAACGATGCCACGACGTCCCCGGAGGCGATGCCTTCGAGCCACTGGGTCTTCTGCTCATCGGTGCCGAAGCCGACCAGGACCTGGCCGGCAATACCGTTGTTGGTTCCGAACATCGACCGCAGCGCCAGGGCGGTGTAGCCGAATTCCATTGCCAGTTCGACATCTTGGGCGAGGTTGAGACCGAGGCCGCCCCATCGCTGCGGTATGGCGTAGCCGAACAGGCCCATGTTCTTGGCCTGGTCACGCAGGTCGTCGGGCACCTTGTCGGTCGCCAGGATCTCGTTCTCGCGGGGCACCACGGCTGTGCGGATGAAGCTGCGGGTCTGCGCGAGGATCTCCTGAAAATCCTCGTCGCTGACTTCTGTGGCGGCCGCAGTGGTGGTCACGAGGCAGCTCCATTTCCTTCACGCGGGAACTCAGGGGTCAGTGTTTGCAATATCGTATATGAAATATGATCGGGCGCTGATGGAGCCCCACGAGCGAGAGTTAGGTGATCAGGTGTCATTGCTTACCGGCCAGACTGCGGTGGTGACCGGCGGTGCTCAGGGCCTTGGCCTGGCCATCGCGCAGCGGTTCGTCGACGAGGGTGCCCGGGTGGTGCTCGGGGATCTCAACCTGGAGGCGACCCAAGCGGCGGCCGCCCAGCTCGGTGGCCCCGAGGTGGCCGCCGCGGTCCGGTGTGATGTGACCTCGTCTGCCGACGTCGAAGCCCTTGTGCAAGCCGCCGTGCAGCGGTTCGGCGGTCTGGACATCATGGTCAACAACGCAGGCATCACTCGGGATGCGACGTTGCGCAAGATGACCGAGGACCAGTTCGATCAGGTCATCGCCGTGCACCTGAAGGGCACCTGGAACGGCACCAAGTCGGCCGCGGCGATCATGCGGGAGAACAAGCGCGGCGCGATCGTGAACATGTCGTCGATCTCCGGCAAGGTCGGCCTGATCGGCCAGACCAACTATTCGGCAGCCAAGGCCGGCATCGTCGGCATGACGAAGGCCGCAGCCAAGGAACTGGCACATCTGGGCGTGCGAGTCAACGCGATTCAGCCCGGCCTGATCCGCTCGGCGATGACCGAGGCCATGCCGCAACGTATTTGGGACCAGAAGCTCGCCGAGGTACCGATGGGCCGCGCAGGCGAACCCGACGAGGTCGCCAAGGTCGCGCTGTTCCTGGCCAGTGATCTGTCGTCGTACATGACCGGCACAGTGCTCGAGGTGACCGGCGGGCGATACGTGTGAGTGCGCGCGACGCCGTCATCTGCGAACCGGTTCGCACGCCGATCGGCCGCTACGGCGGCGTGTTCGCGTCGCTGTCCGCCGTCGAACTCGGCGTCGCGGCGCTCACGGGTCTGCTGGAACGCACCGGCGTCGCACCGGAGGCGGTGCAGGACGTGATCCTCGGCCACTGCTACCCGAACAGCGACGCCCCCGCGATCGGCCGGGTGGTGGCACTGGATGCGGGTCTACCGGTGACCGTTCCGGGCATGCAGGTCGACCGGCGCTGCGGTTCCGGTCTTCAGGCCGTGATCCAGGCGTGCCTGCAGGTGCGCAGCGGTGACAACGATCTCGTCGTGGCCGGTGGCACCGAGAGCATGAGCAACGTCGCGTTCTACTCCACCGACATGCGGTGGGGCGGATCCCGTGGCGGCGTGCAGATCCACGACGGGCTCGCGCGCGGACGTACCACCGCGGGTGGGCAGTTCTACCCGGTGCCCGGCGGCATGCTGGAGACAGCGGAAAACCTACGTCGTGAGTACGGCATCACGCGCGCCGAACAGGATGAGCTCGCGGTGCGGTCGCATCAACGTGCGGTGGCTGCGCAGACCGCCGGTGTACTGGCCGAGGAGATCATTCCGGTTACCGTCCGCTCGCGGAAAGGCGACACCGTCATCAGCACCGATGAACACCCACGCGCCGACACCACGGTCGAGGCGCTGGCCAAGCTCAAACCCGTTCTGCTCAAACAAGACCCGGACGCCACGGTGACCGCGGGCAATTCCAGCGGCCAGAACGACGCGGCGTCGATGTGCATCGTCGCCACACCGGACAAGGCTGCCGAACTGGGTCTGACCCCGCTGGTGCGGCTGGTGTCCTGGGGTGTGGCCGGGGTCGCGCCCAACGTGATGGGTATCGGCCCGGTGCCTGCGACCGAGTCCGCACTGACCAAGGCCGGGCTGGATCTTTCGGATATCGACCTCATCGAACTCAACGAGGCCTTCGCCGCGCAGGCGCTCGCGGTGATGAAGGTATGGCAGTTCGGGGCGGCTGACCACGAGCGCATCAACGTGCACGGCTCGGGCATCTCGCTGGGCCACCCGGTCGGGGCCACCGGAGGTCGGATGCTGGCGACGCTCGCGCGGGAACTGCAGCGCCGCGACGCGCGCTTCGGCCTGGAGACCATGTGCATAGGTGGCGGGCAGGGGCTGGCCGCCGTGTTCGAAAGGGTGGCATCGTGACCAGGCTTGCGCAAACCCTGGGGCTCACCGAGTTCCAAACCGAGATCGTCTCGACGGTAAGGCAATTCGTCGACAAGGAAGTGATCCCGACCGCCCAGGAGCTGGAGCATTCCGACACCTACCCGCAGGCCATCGTCGATCAGATGAAAGAGATGGGTCTGTTCGGACTGATGATCCCCGAGGAGTACGGCGGCCTCGGCGAATCGCTGCTCACGTACGCGCTGTGCGTCGAGGAACTGGCCCGCGGGTGGATGAGCGTGTCCGGCGTGATCAACACCCACTTCATCGTGGCCTACATGATCCGGCAGCACGGCACCGACGCCCAGAAGCAGAAGTTCCTGCCGCGCATGGCCACCGGGGAAACCCGTGGTGCGTTCTCGATGTCCGAACCCGAGCTGGGCTCCGACATCGCCGCGATCCGTACCCGTGCCATCAAGCAGAGCAACGGTGACTACGTCATCGACGGCCAGAAGATGTGGCTCACCAATGGTGGTAGTTCGACGCTCGTGGCAACGCTGGTACGTACCGACGAAGGCGCGGACAAGCCACACCGCAACCTCACCGCATTCCTGGTGGAGAAGCCCACCGGTTTCGGGGAAGTGGTTGCGGGGCTGACCATTCCGGGAAAGCTCGACAAGCTCGGCTACAAGGGTATCGACACCACCGAGCTGATCTTCGACGGCTACCGCGCCGCTGCCGATGACGTCCTCGGTGGCGTCACCGGCCAAGGGTTCTTCCAGATGATGGACGGCGTCGAGGTCGGCCGCGTCAACGTGTCTGCCCGCGCCTGCGGCGTCGGCATCCGGGCCTTCGAACTCGCGGTGCGCTACGCCCAGCAGCGTCAGACCTTCGGTAGGCCGATCGCCGAGCACCAGGCCGTCGCATTCCAATTGGCAGAGATGGCAACGAAAGTCGAAGCCGCCCACCTCATGATGGTCAACGCTGCCCGGCTCAAGGACTCCGGTGAACGCAACGACGTGGCCGCCGGTATGGCCAAGTACCTGGCCAGTGAATTCTGCTCGGAGGTAACGCAGCAGAGTTTCCGGATCCACGGTGGCTACGGCTACTCCAAGGAGTACGAGATCGAGCGGTTGATGCGCGACGCACCGTTCCTGCTGATCGGCGAGGGCACCAGCGAGATCCAGAAGAACATCATCAGCAAGCGGCTGCTGTCCGACTATCGGATCTGAACCGTGACCGTTCCCGATTTCGCTTCGCGCCCACAGCTTGCCGAGGATGTCGCGCGTCTCATCCGCCGGCGGATCTTCGACGGCACGTACCCGTCGGGAAAGTTCATCCGCCTCGAGCAGCTCGCGGCCGAACTCGGCATCAGCGTCACGCCCGTGCGCGAAGCACTGTTCGGACTGCGCGCCGAGGGTCTGCTCACCCAACAACCCCGGCGCGGGTTCCTGGTGCTGCCCGTCACCCGTCGGGACATCGACGATGTGGCGGGCGTGCAGGCCCACATCGGCGGCCAGTTGGCCGCCCGTGCGGCAGGCCAGATCACCGATGGCCAGCTCGACGAACTTGACCGGATCCAGCGGGAATTGGAAGACGCGTATGCACACAACGACCATGAGCGGGCCGTCCGGCTCAACCATGCGTTCCATCGGGGCGTGAACCGGGCGGCGGAGTCGCCGAAGCTGGCGCAGCTGATGTCCCAGATCACCCGCTACGCCCTGGAATCGGTCTACCCCACGGTGGAAGGTTGGCCGGAGCAGTCCACCCATGATCACCGCCGGATCCTGGCCGCCCTCAAGGCACGCGACGGGGATTCGGCCCGCGACGCCATGGCCGAGCATCTGTGCGCAGCATCCAAGCCGCTCGGCGACCACCTGGAGCGCATGGGCGTCTTGGAGTAGAGGCACGGACACTCGAGTGAAAGGTCAGTGAATGCCAGGCGTTCTCGACGGGATTCGAGTTCTCGACTACGGCCGGTTCATCGCCGCGCCGTGGTGCAGCGCGATCCTGGCGGACATGGGCGCCGACGTGTTGCGGGTGGAGAAGCGTGAGGGCGGCGAGGACCGGTGGGTGCAGGCCGTCACCGAAGGCGGTGAGGGCGGCACGTTTCTGCAGTGCAATCGCAACAAGCGCTCGCTCACCCTGGATTCGACGACGCCCGACGGCGCGGAGATCACCCGGCGTCTGGTGGCCCGGTCCGACATCGTCATCGCCAACATGCCTGCGGCGGGCATGCGGGCCAGCGGTCTGGACTACGAAACCCTCAGAACGGTCAAGCCGGACATCATCCTGGCCAGCGCCACCGCCTACGGCGAAGGGGGCCCGTACAGCGACAAGATCGGGTTCGACGGTGCCGGGCAGGTGATGTCCGGTGCGGTCTATCGGCAAGGTCTGCCGGAGCTGCCGATTCGAACGGTGGTGCCCTACGCGGATTTCGGGACGGCGTTGACCCTGACGATCGGGGTGATGATGGCGCTCTATCACCGGGATCGGACTGGTGAAGGGCAGCATGTCGAGGGTGCGCTGTTGCCGACCGCGCTCATGTTGTCCAACGCGTTCCTGATCGAGCGGGACCTGTTGCAGGTCGACAAACCCAGGATGGGCAACCGCGGTGCCTCGGTGGCGCCGTGCGATCTCTACCGCACCGCCGACAGGCAGTGGGTGCTGCTGCAGGTTGCCGGTCAGCCCATGTTCAAACGGTGGTGCCGGCTGGTCGGCCGGGACGAGTTGTTCGACGACCCGCGCTTCGCCGACGACGACACCAGGTGGGCCAACGGGGACATCCTCAACGACATCATGGCCGACTGGTGTGCCGACAAAACCAAGGCGGAGGTGCTGGCACTGCTGGAAGCAGCCAAAATGCCTGCGGCACCTCTGCATTCGACCCAAGACGTGCTCGACGACCCCCATGTGCGGGCCATGGGCTACCTTCATCGGATATCGTTTCCGGGAGCCTCCCGCGACGTCCCCATCATCGAAACACCGTTCCGGATGTCGGCGACACCGGGCTCGATCCGCAGGCGTGCACCGTTGCTCGGCGAGCACACCGACGAGGTACTCGGTGAGATCGGCTATGACGCAGCGCGAATCGCCGAGCTGCGGGCCAACGCCGTCGTGTGAACTCTCGAGCCGCACGCACGCAAGTCGAGTAGCGGACTACTCGTGCTGCCCACTGGTCGGAGTGGATATTTTCAGTGAGCCCACAGTTACCACCCAGGGAGGCTGCCATGTGTTGTGGCGACGACGAGATTGCCGGTCCGGCGGTCGATGTCGAGTTCTTCACCGAAGTCTGGCAGGTGTTCGACAAGTACCCCGAGGCGCGTCGCAAGTATTCGATCAGCACGCTGCCACTGCAGGCGAAAAGGCTCGGTGTCGACCTGCAAGCCGATGAAGCGGTCACGCGGTACGACGGTGACCGCATCATCACGGAGTTCGAGCCGCGACAAGCCCGCCGCGCCCACCACATGTGCTGCGAATGGTCCGAACCGCATCGCTGGCGATCATGTGTGCGGTGGTGTCAGGAGTGATCCCGCACATCGGCCGGGCGCTCACCCGCCGGTGAAATGCTCGCGCACCGCAACGAGATCGGGCTTGCCCGACGGGGTTCTGGGAATCGCCTCGACGAGGGCCATGGCGGTGGGGATCTCGTAGCGGGCGAGTCGGCCCTGCAGGAAATCGAAGAGTTCGGGCACCGTGGCGCTCCCGTGCAATTCGACCATGGCGACGGGTGTTTCGCCGAGGCGTCCGTCGCTCACGCCGATCACCGCGGCGCCTCGCACCGCCGGGTGGCTCTCCAGAGCGGCCCGCACGTCGTCGGGCATGATCTTGAATCCGCCGCGGATGATCGCCTGATCGGCCCGGCCCAGAATCCACACGAACCCGTCGGCGTCGATCCGGGCCAGGTCGGTGGTGCGCATCCACTCGGTGGCGTCTACCTGGGCGGGTATCACCTCAAGCAGACCCTGCTGTCCGGGCGCCCGTGGGATGCCGTTGTGATCGACCACCCGCAATCGCGCGCCCGGATTGGCGCGGCCGACGCTGCCCCGCTTGGTGCGCCAGTACTTCTCGTGGTCGGCCAAGGTCCAGCCCGCCACGCCGCCGCCGAACTCGGTGGCGGCATAGGACGTCAGCACCGGGATGCCGAACTTCTCGGTGAAGGCGTCGGCGTCGTCGGCCGACAAAGGCGCGGTTCCCGAGGTGACCGCCCGGATACCGGCGAGGTGCTCACGGGTCAGGTCCGAATGCAGCACCATGCGCAGCGCTGCCGGAACCAGCGACACGGCGTGTGGTCGGTGCTCGCGCACGGCGTCGGCCCAGCGGTCGAGCTCAAACTTGGGCAGTAGGACGAACGGGCGTGCCTCGGCGATGCACAACAGCACCCGGAACACCCCGCCGACGTGCACGAGGGGCGAGTTGACGATCGCCACGCCACGTCGTAACGCGGTTGGCGCAGCGGCGCTCTCGGGGTCACGGCCCATGACACTGCGGGCCAGCATGTCGTAGGTGAGGTCGACGCGTTTCGGCGGACCGGTGGTGCCGCTGGTCAGCATCCACACCGCGACTCCGGGGCGGCCGGAGTCGACAGCGAGCGCGGCCGGCACCGTGACCGTCGGCGCAGTGCTGAGGTCGGAGATGCGCACGACCGTGGTGTGAGGCGACGGGGTCAGCAGGCCGGCGATGTCGGAGGCCAGCCCGACCACCACGGGAAGGCCGAGTGTCGCGATGTCGGCACGGGTGCGATCGTCACCGCGCGACGGGTTGATCACCACGACCGTACCGCCGGCCTCGAGCACTCCGAGCACCGCTGCGACGTGGGCAGGCTGGTTGCGGAGCAGGATTCCGACGCGGGCCGTGCCGGTGGCCTTGCCGATCTGTCGGGCCAGCGTGGCGAGCTCGCCCCAGTTGCACCAGGTGCCGTCGTACTCTATGGCCCGGGCCTGCGGTTGTAGGTCGAGCACGTGAGTGATGCGGCGGGACAACGGATGTGGCATCACCGGAGCCGTGGCGGGGTCTGGGCGAAGGGACGAGCGGTCATCTCGGCCTTGGCGATCGGATTGCCCAGCCGGGTGTAGATGAGGCCCTGATCCATGGCGGCCCGGTACGGCTTGTCCAGTGACTCCCAGATGGCTTTCACCGTGCCCTGGGTGGCGGTCGGGGGTTTGGTGGCGATGGTCGCGGCGATTTCCTGGGCACGTTCCCAAAGAGCGTCGCGGGCGACCACTTCGGTGACCAGGCCGATGCGCAGCGCGGTTTCGGCCCCGACCCGTTCGTCATTTCCCATCAACGCCATCCGCAGGGTGTCGCCCAATCCGATGCGGCGCATCAAGCCGACCGGCTCCAGCGCGGACACCAACCCCGCGCTCACATGGGAGTCGAAGAATGTCGCGTCGGTCGAACAGATCACCACGTCTGCTTCGTTGACGAAATAGAGCGCACCGGCCGTGCACATGCCCTGCACGGCGCACACCACCGGTTTCCACATCTTCTGCCACTTCGGGCTCAACAGCTCACCCGGGTCCTCGTGGTTCCACACGACATTCGGTTGCCCGTAACTGGATTTCACATCCAGCCCGGCGCTGAACGCCCGGTCTCCGGCCGCCCGTAGTACCACGGCATTGATGTCTTCGTCTGCCTTGACGGTGCGCCAGACATCGCGCATCTCCTCACACATCGTGCGGTTGAAGGAGTTCAGCGCTTCGGGACGGTTCAGCGTGACCGTCGCGACGCGTGATTCATGGTCGAAGTCGACGAGCAACGTTTCCATCACCGGGCCTGCCAGTTGGGCTTGCGCTTCTCCACGAACGCCCGCGGCCCCTCGAGCGCGTCCTCGGTGCGCACCACGCGTTCACGGAACGTCTCGGCCAGGATTTCGCCTTCGAGCAGCGGCAGGTCCAGTGTCTTGTGGATGGCCAGCCGCGTACCCCGAACGGCCAGCGGCGCATTGGAGTTCACGATGTCGGCGATCTCATGGGCACGCTGCAGCAGCTGGTCGTGCTCGAGCACTTCGGTGATCATGCCCAGCTCGTAGGCCCGCTCGGCGCTCATCCGCTCGTGTTTGCCCATCAACGCCATCCGCAACGCGACCGATCGGGGCAGTGCGCGGGCCAGACGGACCATCTCGCGGGCGGCGACCAGGCCGATGCTCACATGGGGGTCGAAGAATGTCGCCCGCTCAGAGGCGATCACGATGTCTCCCGTCGTCACCCAGTCAAGTCCTGCGCCGCAACAGATTCCGTTGATCGCCGCCAGGACCGGCTTGGCCATCCGGCGAAACGGGGGAGTGCCCTCCTGGGGCGCCTCCCACTGGTCGTAGGTGGACAGGTAAGGCCGCTCGTAGATGACTCTGCCGTCGTCGGGGATCTCTTTGACGTCCGCGCCGGTGCAGAACGCCCGCCCACTACCGGTGACGATCATCAGCCAGACGTCGTCGTCGCCCTCGGCTTGGTCGTAGGCGGCGCGCAGTTCGGTGATCATGTGCGGCGACAGTGCGTTGAGGGCGTCGGGACGGTTCAGTGTGATGGTTGCCGTGTGGCTGTCTACCTCGTACTTGATGGTGTCATAGGACAATTGAGTTCCTCACTGCCGGTGTCTAGCGCCCTTGGAAGTCGGGGTCTCGCTGCTCTCGGAAGGCGGCCAGGCCCTCCTTGAAATCACTGGTGCGGCAGGCAAGCTCAAGGTTGAACAGTTCCTGGTTCATGGACTGGCCCAGCGTGGCGTGCTGGCCATAGGCGATGGCCTGCTTGGCCAGGCCCAGGGCCACCGTCGGCCCGGCGACCAGCTGGGTCAGCAATGCGTCTGCGACGGCGTCGACGTCGTCGGCGGGCACTGCGTCGTGGATGAGGCCCCAGTCGGCGGCCTGAGTTCCGGTGATCTTCTCGCCCAGGAGCAGCATGCGTTTGGCGCGGGCCAGGCCGGCCAGTCGCGGCAGCAACCACGTCGCTCCCGAATCGGGGCTGAAACCGCGGCTCAGGAACGGTTCCCAGAAGGTCGCACCGTGCTCGGCGACGGTGAAATCGGCGGCCAGTGCCAGGTTGCAGCCGAGTCCGACCGCCCAGCCTTTCACTGCGGACACGACCGGCAGTTGGATGGTCGCGACCAGTTCGATGATCCGGTGTGCGCCATGCGGGATACGCCGCACCAGATTTCCGGAACGGGGGCGGCCGCCGGTGCTGTTGGTGGCGATCCAATCGGCACCGGCACAGAAGTCTCCGCCTGCGCCTGTGATGGCCACTGCCCGCAGTGAGTCGTCGGAGGCCGCGGCGGTCAGGGTGGCCGTCATGGTGTCGATCATGCTGTGGTCCAACGAATTACGCCGGTCCGGGCGGTCAATAGTGATGCGTAGGACGGCGCCGTCGCGGGCTGTGGTGATCACCTGTGTGCGAGCCTTTCCAGGGCTATACCGTTGACCCTACAGTAGGTGATGCAGTTACATTCTGTACAAGTTAGCAAGGAAGGGTCGCCGATGGAAGGGCATGCGGCCTTGCGTGAGCGCCAACGCCTGCTCGACACCTTTGCCGAGGACGACGTCGCGTGGGCCTGCGGATCACGCCGGCCGCCGGAACGGGCAAAACCATTGAAGCGAGGCTGATTTCGCATGACCGATGACCGGGTGCTCTTCGAGGTCGACGCGGACCACCGCATCGCGACCATCACGTTCAACAACCCCGAACAGCGCAATTCCTACGATGCCGCCATGCGCGACGCGGTCGCACGCCACCTGGACCTCGTCGCCGAAGACGACGACCTCACCGTGGTGGTGCTACGGGGTGCCGAGGGCGTCTTCAGCGCCGGGGCGGACATGAACAACGCCTACGGTTGGTACGGCGAGAAAGGTACGCAGGCTACCACGGGCAGGCCCAGTCAGCGCCGGCGATTGACAGTGGACCGCAAGACATTTGGGTTCTACCACAACTTCATGGGCTTCCCGAAGGTCACGGTGGGGGAGATCGGCGGCTACGCGCTCGGTGGAGGGTTCGAGATGGCGTTGATGACGGACATCTCCGTGATCGCGCGCGACACCAAGATCGGCATGCCTGCCACGCGGTTCCTCGGCCCTGCGTTGGGCAGTCTGCACATGTTCTTCCATCGCCTCGGCCCGGTGTTGGCCCGGCGCATGCTGCTCACCGGCGACATCATCGAGGCCGGGGCGATCGAGCACCTGGGCATCTTCACCGACACGTGTGATGCCGACCAGGTTGCGGCAAGGGCGCGGTACTGGGCGGCCAAGGCGGCCAAGATGCCTGCCGACGGTGTCGTCATCGCCAAGGAAGCGTTCCGGCTGGTGGAGCAGAGTCAGGCCTACCAGGGCGAGGAAGTCGCGAGTTATCTCTTCCACGCGTACGGAACCAACCTGCAGTTCTCGCCCGGTGAGTTCAATTTCGTCAAGACGCGCGCCGAGCACGGAACGAAAGAGGCGTTCCGGATGCGCGACGCGCATTTCCACGTTCCGGAGCCGCAGTAGCCAACCTCGTGTCGCGATGCCCGCGGTACGTGCTACGTTTACACTATCAATCGATATCGTAAAGGTGGAAACATGCCGACACCCGTCATCGTCGGTGCTGCCCGCACCGCCATCGGTCGGTCTTTCAAGGGCACTTTGGTCAACACGCCCCCCGAGACCCTGATCGCCACCGTCCTGCCCGAGGTCGTGCGTCGTGCCGGGATCGCTCCCGAGGCCATCGATGACCTGATCTTCGCGGAATCGAATTACGGCGGGGGCGACATCGCGCGCTATGCGGCAGACGCCTTGGGCTGGGAGTCGGTGCCGGGGCAGTCGGTGAACCGGCACTGCGCGGGCAGCCTCACCGCGATCGGCAACGCGTCGGCGCAGATCGGCTCCGGCATGGAACGCGTCCTGGTGGCAGGAGGTGTGCAGTCGTTGTCGTCGTCCCCGCTGATGAAGTGGCGGGTGCCGGGGCCGGAGCTGACCTTCATCGAGCCCTGGATGACGCCCACCCACGTGGAGACTCCGGACGCGCCGATGCGGGACATGTCGATCACCGTGGGGTGGAACACTGCGCAGGCCGCCGGGATCACCCGTGAGGAGATGGACGCGTGGGCGGCCCGGTCGCATCAACGTGCCGTCGCCGCGATCGACGAAGGCCGGTTTGTCGACGAGATCGTGCCGTTGAAGGTGACCCAGCCGGACGGCTCGGTCATCGAGTTCAGCGTTGACGAACACCCGCGCCGCGGCACGACTGCCGAGAAGTTGGCGGAGCTCAAGGTCCTGCACCCGGAGATCGAAGGGTTCTCCATCACCGCGGGCAACAGCAGCGGCACAAACGATGCTGCCGCTGCTGTCGCGCTCGTCGATGCGGACTACGCCGCAGCCGAGCAGCTCGGTGTGCTGGCCACCGTGAAGGCATGGGCCGCAGTCGGTGTCGCGGCGCGCGACACCGGCCTCGGTGGGGTCAAGGTGATCGGCAAAGTGCTGGACCGGGCCGGGCTCAAGCCTTCTGACGTCGCCTTGTGGGAGATCAACGAGGCCTTCGCATCGGTCCCGATCGCGGCGGTTCGCGAATATGGTCTCGACGAGGAATTGGTCAACTTCTCCGGAAGCGGCTGCAGCCTGGGACATCCCATCGCTGCCTCGGGTGCACGCATGGTCACCACGTTGGTCTACGAGCTGCAGCGCCGTGGTGGTGGCATCGGTGTCGCCGCCATGTGCGCGGGCGGCGGGCAGGGCGGCGCGGTCGTCATCGAGGTGTAGCCGACGGAGTCAGACCGCCTTGCGCCGGGCCTGCGCCTTCTTGGCAGGCTTGGCGCCCTGTTCGATCAACCGCGCGGCGTGGTCGAGGATGCACTCAAGGCCGTACTCGAAGTTCTTCTCGTCGGCAGCACCGATCCGGTGGCCTTCACCGGTCACCTGCGCGATCAGGGGCGCGCTCTCGGGATCGATCACCATGGTCTCTTCGTAGTCGCCCGGGGCGTTGTCGTTGGCCCGGTTCTTCTCGTAGAGCCGGTGCAGCACCACCGATCCGCGGACATGCACGGATACCGCCGAATAGGTGTCGAAGGCATCCTCGACCGAGAGTCCGGCCTCGACCAGACCGCTGATCGCGGTTTCCATCTCCTGGACACCCAGCCGCGCGGCTCGCGGACTCAGTGCCGACCTGATCAGGATCAGATCGCACAGGATCGGGTTGCCCATGAACGCCTTGCGCATGGTCCGCGCGTGGTTGGCGAGTGACTCACGCCAATCCTTGGCCTCCACATACGGCGTCGCAACGACGAATTCGCGCAATGCGCGGTCGGTCATCGCGTTGAGCAGATCGTCCTTCTTGCGGAAGTACCAGTAGATGCTCGTGACACCGACGCCGAGGTGTTTACCGAGCAGCGGCATGCTCAGGTTGTCGATCGAGACCTGCTCGGCGAGTTCGAAAGCGCCGGCGATGATGTCGTCGGGGTTGATGGATCCTCGTTCGCGGCGCTGACGCTTCTCCGCGGTCGGTTGCTTTGCCACTGCGGACACCTCCATCGAAATCGATACTGCTCGGGCAGGTCCTGCGCCGCGGGTCAACGCCGCCGAATTTACCGTCAGCTGCCACCTGAACTGCGCCTACCGGCGCGTGTCTTGCGGGTATTGTCACCGTCAACCTTACCGGTAGACCTCCCGTAGCTTTGCCCTGCGGTGGTGTCCGGGCCGTCGCTGGGCGGTGGCGGGCGGTCAGCCGCCCTTTTACTGTAATCCATATAGTAGGCTTTTCCGGAGTATTGGACCGCGAGCTGTGAGGGGCACTGGTGTCAGAGGTAGTTCTGCGGGAGCGTCACGGGCGGACGCTCGTCATCACGATCAATCGGCCGGAGGCCCGCAACGCGTTCAATCTCGCGGTCGCCCAAGGGCTCGCCGATGCGGTCGACGAACTTGACGGCACTGCGGAACTCTCGGTGGCGATCATCACCGGCGCGGGCGGCAACTTCTGTGCCGGCATGGATCTGAAGGCGTTCGCGTCCGGGGAAGTGCCCCACGTGCCGGGCCGCGGCATCGGGTTCACCGAACAGCCGCCGCACAAGCCGCTCATCGCCGCGGTCGAAGGTTACGCGCTGGCGGGCGGCACCGAGATCGTTCTCGCCACTGATCTCGTGGTGGCTTCCAAGGCGGCCAAGTTCGGCATACCCGAGGTGAAGCGTGGTCTGGTCGCCGCGGGCGGTGGTCTGCTGCGGCTACCCAAGCGCATCCCGTACCAGAAGGCCCTCGAGCTGGCGCTCACCGGCGACAGCTTCACCGCCGAGGAGGCTGCGGCGTGGGGCTTCGTCAACAAGCTCACCGAGCCGGGCGAGGCCTTGGCCGGTGCTCTCGAACTGGCCGAGCGGATCACCGCGAACGGCCCGCTCGCGGTGGCGGTGACCAAGGAGATCATCACCAAGTCGGCAGGCTGGTCCGAGGACGAGATGTGGAAGAAGCAGGGCGAGTTGATCACTCCTGTCTTCACGTCAAAAGACGCAATCGAAGGTGCGACGGCGTTTGCCGAGAAGCGTGCCCCGAACTGGACCGGTTCCTGACGGACCGATGGATCTCGGGTTCGCCGGCGCGGCCGCCGTCGTGGTGGGCGGTGGCCGGGGCATGGGTCTCGCGACCGCGCAATGCCTGGCCGACGACGGTGCCCGGGTGGCGATCGTCGGGCGCTCCAAGGACGTACTCGACGCCGCCGCAGCCGATCTCATCGGCCGTGGCTCACCGGACGCCGTGCCCGTCGTCGCCGACATGTGCGACGCGGCGCAGGTGCAGAAGGTGTTCGCCGAGGTCGGTGACCGCTGGGGCGGCGAACTCAACGTGCTCGTCAACACCGTCGGCCCCGGCGCTGCCGGATCCGTCGAGGAGTTGACCGACGAGCAGTGGCAGGAAGCCTTCGATGCCGGCCTGATGGGCATGGTGCGATGTGTCCGGGCCGCCTTGCCGCTACTCCGCAACGCGGATTGGGCGCGGATCGTGAACTTTTCGGCACACTCGACGCAGCGGCAGAGTGTCCGGCTGCCGGCGTACACCGCCGCCAAGGCCGCGATGAACAGTGTCTCCAAGAATCTCTCGCTGTTGCTGGCCAAGGACGAGATCCTGGTCAATGTCGTTTCGCCGGGCAGCATCTCGTCGGAGGCATTGCTGGGCTGGGCCCGATCGGTCGGTGTCGACGGCGCTGATCCGTACCGCCTGATGGCCGCGATCGACGAGCATTTCGGACATCCCGCTCACCTGCCGAGGGCCGGTCTGCCCGGCGAGATAGGCCCGGTTGCAGCATTTTTGGCCTCGCGGCGCAATTCCTACATGACGGGGGCGAACATCAACGTGGACGGCGGCTCGGACTTCACCTAGCCGGCACACAGCTCTGCCCGCGGCGTCCGTGCCTGGCTCGTGAAAGCCCAGATCGAGACTGCATTTTCCGGGGTGCAATTGCGGCTCTCTGGCGCGGCCTTTGTGCTGGTCGCAGGCCCGTCCGGCGGCTTGCGGAATACTCTACCGATAGGTATACAGTATCTGTGGCTGCAGACAGCTCTGTGGGTGACCCGGCGGTGGCCGAAGCGGTGCTCTACGACGTCACCGACAGCGGCGTCGCAGTCCTCACGCTCAACCGGCCCGAGCGGCTGAACTCCTGGGGCGCTGACATCTCCGCCGGGGTGTACGCGAATTTCGACCGCGCCGAAGCCGATCCGGCGGTGCGCGTCATCGTACTGACGGGAAGCGGTCGGGGGTTCTGTGCCGGTGCGTACATGGGATCCATGGCGGCCCTTGGCGACTCGATCAACGAGGACACCGACGTCAGCAAGATCGTCGGCGAGAGGCATCCGCACTTCCTCACCGCCCTGCGCAAGCCGGTCGTCGCCGCCATCAACGGGGCGTGCGTCGGCATCGGTCTGACCCATGCCCTGATGTGCGATGTGCGGTTCGCGGCCGCGGGCGCGAAGTTCGCCACCGCGTTCCCGCGGCGGGGCTTGGTCGGCGAGTACGGGATCACCTGGATCCTCCCGCGGTTGGCGGGCTGGGGCGCGGCGGCCGACCTGTTGTTGAGCGGCCGCACATTCCTTGCCGAGGAAGCCGCGCAACTCGGCCTCGTCAAAGAGGTTGTGGCGCCCGAGGATCTGCTGCGCCGAGCACTGGAGTACGACGAGGACCTGGCCCGCAACTGCTCGCCGGCGTCGATGGCGGTCATCAAACGGCAGCTGTACGGCGATGCTCACGATGACGTGCTCGCTGTCAGCAGCCGCGCGGAACGCCTCATGCACGAGTCGATGGTCCGGCCCGACCTTGTCGAGGGCATCACCGCGTTCTTCGAGAAGCGACCGCCGAATTTTCCGCCGCTGAAAGGCTGAAAGGTTGAAAGGTTGATGACATGACCGATGCCCCAGACCGGCTGCCGTACTTGGCCGTAGACGTCGACAATCACTACTACGAGCCGATCGACGCCTTCACCCGGCACCTGCCCAAGGAATTCAAGCGCCGCGGCGTGCAGATGGTGGCCGACGGCAAGCGCACCTTGGCGATGATGGGGGAGAAGGTCAACCACTTCATCCCCAACCCGACCTTCGACCCGACCATCGAACCGGGCTGCCTGGACCTGTTGTTCCGCGGCGAGATTCCCGAAGGCGTCGACCCCGCATCGCTGATGAAGGTCGACCGGCTTTCCGAACACCCCGAATATCAGAACCGCGATGCCAGGGTGACAGTGCTGGACCGCCAGCGGCTGGAAACCGTGTTCATGCTGCCGACTTTCGCGTGCGGGGTCGAGGAGGGGCTCAAGCACGATATCGAGGCCACGATGGCCTCGGTACACGCGTTCAATTTGTGGCTCGACGAGGATTGGGGATTCGACCGCCCCGACGGCCGGATCGTCTCGGCGCCCATCATTTCGCTGGCCGATCCCGAGAAAGCCGTCGAAGAGGTCGAATTCGTGCTGGGTCGCGGCGCGAAGTTGGTTCTTGTGCGTCCCGCTCCAGTGCCGGGCGTGGTGAAGCCCCGCTCGCTGGGTGACCCGTTGCACGATCCAGTGTGGGCGCGGCTGGCCGAAGCCGGTGTGCCGGTGGGCTTTCACCTTTCCGACAGCGGGTACCTGGCCATCTCGGCGCTGTGGGGCGGCAAGTCCACGTTCGAGGGGTTCGGCAAGCGTGACCCGCTGGACAACGTGTTGCTCGATGACCGGGCGATCCACGACACCATGGCCTCATTGATCGTGCACCAGGTGTTCACCCGACATCCCGAGCTCAAGGTCGTCAGCATCGAGAACGGCTCGTACTTCGTCTACCGGCTGATCAAACGACTGAAGAAGGCGGCCAACAATGCGCCGTACCACTTCAAGGAGGATCCGGTCGAGCAGCTGCGCACCCACGTGTGGATCGCGCCGTACTACGAAGACGACGTGTCACTGCTCGCCGACACCATCGGCGTCGACAAGATCCTCTTCGGATCGGACTGGCCGCACGGCGAGGGCTTGGCCGACCCGACCACGTTCACCGCAGACATTCCGCAGTTCCCGGAATTCAGCCACGAAGACACCCGAAAGGTCATGCGTGACAACGCACTCGAACTCCTCGGTGATCCGCAACGGACCGCGCCGGGTGCCCGGCATCTGGTGTCGGCCTAGCCGCCGCGATGGGTGAGTGGACCATCGGTGAGGTCCTCGACACGATCGCGGATGCGGCGCCGGACCGGGTGATGACGATCTGTGGCGAGCGCCGCACGACGTTCGCGCAGGGCGAGAAGGTGTTCGTCGAAGAGGTCGAAGAGATCCTGCGCGCTGTTCCTGAGGTCGTCGACGCGCTGGTGGTCGGTCGACCCAGCCAACGGTGGGGCCAGGAGGTCGTGGCGATCGTGGCGCTGCGCTCCGCGCTCGGGGCCGACGTTCTGCAGGAGCACTGCGCGGCGCGGTTGGCGCGGTTCAAGATTCCCAAGGATGTGGTGTTCGTCGAGGTGGTGCGCAGGCTCGGCAACGGCAAGGCGGATTACCGCTGGGCCCAGAACGTGGCGATGGCAGCAGGTCAGACGAAGAGAGAATGCGTATGAGTCACAAGGTCATCGATTGTCTGGTCAACGTGCACTTCGGCGAGACCCAGAATCAGCCTGCCTTCATGACGAAGGTGCGCGACGACTACTTCAACGGCCCGCAATCGATGTACGACCCGATCGACCTCGCAGAACTGCTCGACGAGATGGACACGCACGCGGTGCGCCGGGCCATCCTGATGGACTCGCTGGCCAAACCGTCGGTGACGGCGCGGAAGTTCGTCGACGCCCACCCGGATCGGTTCGCGCTGGCGATGGGCGGAGTGAACCTGCTGCGGCCCATGCCGTCGTTGCGCGAGCTCACCGCTGTGGCCCGCGATCTTCCTGTGGCGTATGCGGTTGTGGGGCCGAGCTTTTGGGGCGACGGGCAGTACCCGCCCAGCGACGCGGTCTATTACCCGCTCTACGCCAAATGCGCCGAGCTCGAATTGCCGTTGTGCGTCAACGCCGGTCTCCCGGGGCCGCCCATTCCCGGGGAGGTGCAGAACCCGATCCATCTGGACTGCGTGTGTGTGCGGTTCCCGGAGCTCAAACTGTGCATGATCCACGGAGCCGATCCGTGGTGGGATATTGCGATCCGGATGCTCATCAAATACCAGAATCTGCGGTTGATGACGTCGGCGTGGTCGCCGAAACGGTTGCCGGAGAGCCTGTTGCACTTCATGTGCACGCGCGGCAAGGGCAAGATCATCTTCGCCTCGGATTTCCCGGTGCTGCGGATGAACCGTGTGGTCCCCGAGGCGCTGGCCCTCGACGTACCGTCCGACGTGCTCGACAACTACCTGTACCACAACGCCGCCGAGTTCTTTTTCGGCGAAAGCCGAGAAGGGGAGCGCTGATGGACCGCTACGAACTGCGCAGGCTGGATTACAGCCTGACCGAGGACCACGTCGCCCTGCAGTCCGCGTACCGGCAGTTCTTCAAGACCCATTGCGATATCGAGGCGGTTCGGGCCGCCGAGCCCTCCGGTTTCGACAAGAGCCTGTGGGAACGGTTGTGCGCCATGGGCGCCACTACGATGGCCGTGCCGGAATCGGTCGGCGGCGACGGCGCGACACTCGTCGACCTGACCCTGGTCGCCGAGGAGCTCGGCAGGTCGCTGGCCCCGGTGCCGTGGATCGACCATGTTGTCGCGGCGCGGCTGCTCGCGCGGTTGGGTGTCCTGGATTCGCCGGAGGTCGTGCAGGGCACGCAGATCGTCGGACTCGACCCGCAGCAGGTCGCACCGACCGGTGCCCGGTTGATCCCGACGGCATCGATCGCCGACCACCTCATCGTCCGCGATGGCCAGAATGTGCTGAAGCTGGGATTCTCCACGCGACCGGCCCGGGTCGACAACATCGGCAAGCTTCCCATGGGTTGGGTGGACCCGGCCGTCGCGGACAGCAGGGTGGTGCTCGCCGGCGGCGCGGCCGCCGAAGCGGAATACCAACGGGCACTGGATGAATGGCGGCTGCTGACTGCTTCTGCGTTGGTCGGCCTCGTCGAGGAGACCATGACCACCGCCGCCGAATTCGCCAAGACCCGGTACACCCTGGGGGTGCCGATCTCGACCCTGCAGGGCATTTCGCATCCCCTGGCCAACATCGCCATAGCGGTGCAGGGTGGACGTGGCCTGGCGCGCCGGGCCGCCTGGTTCCTGGACAACGAACCCGATGAGCGGCCCGAGTTGGCGCCGTCCGCATTCGTGTTCATGGCCGAGGAGGCGGCCAAGGCGGCCACCATGGCTGTGCACGTACAGGGCGGGCTCGGCGTGTCAGCCGAGGCTGCCGCCACCGCCTACCTGGTGCGGGCGCGCGGCTGGCCGCTCGCCGGCGGCGATCCGGGGGCCACCGCCGTGCGCATCGCCCAGATCGTGACGGCCCGTGAGAACGGGGAGGCCTAGGACGCAATGGATTTCTCACAAGTCGAGCTGTCCGCAGAAGACGAAGCGTTCCGCGCCGAGGTTCGGGACTTCCTCGGCCGCATCGTCACCGAGGACGTCATCCGGCGTGACCGCGAAACCGGTGACAACTTCGACGAGGGCGTGCACCTGCAACTCGCTGCGGCGGGGTATCTGGAGAAGGAGTGGAAATCCGATGCGGACGGCGGATTCAGCCGGGTGCGGCGCAGGATCTGGGAGCTGGAGAAACGCCGGGCCGAAGTACCGTGGGTGACGTGGGGCACCACCGCGATGGTGGCGCGCTCGGTGGCGAAATTCGCCTCCCCCGAGATCCGCGACGATGTGCTGCGTGGGGTGTTCGACGGCACGGTGCGGTTGTGCCTGGGTTACACCGAACCCGACGGCGGTTCGGACGTCGCGACCTGCAAGACCCGTGCGGTGCGTGACGGTGACCAGTGGATCATCAACGGCGCCAAGATGTTCACCACCGGCGCCCACAATTGCCAGTACGTCTTCCTGATCACCAATACCGACCCGGATGCGCCGAAACACAAGAGCCTCACCATGTTCCTGGTACCTCTGGATTCGCCGGGCATCGAGATCCAGGGCATCCGCACCGTCGATGGCGACCGCACCAACATCGTCTACTACTCCGATGTGCGGGTGGACGACCGTTACCGGCTCGGTGATGTCAACGGCGGCTGGACCGTGGTGCGCGAGCCCCTCGACGCCGAGCACGGGGCTGTTGCCGCGGCCGACGACGGCCTGGCCGACGTGGCGATCATGATGCACCAGGCGGGGTTCATGGCCGACGCGGCCGACAACGTCGCGGCGCTGGTGGGCACGCCCGACGCCGCTGGCCACCGGGCCGTCGATGACGGGTCGGTGGCATATCGGTTGGGGCGCAGCATGGCTCGGCTGGAGGCGGCCCTGTCCACCCCGAGCATCTTCGGTCGGGTCGCGCTGGCTCAGACCATGCGTGACATCGCTCCCGATCTCATGGACGTCGCCGGGTCGGTGGCGACGCTGCCCGTCGGATCCGAAGGCGGCGCCGACGACCGCACTGAGTACGTGTACCGTTTCGCACCGCTGGTCGGCATCTACGGAGGCACGCTCGAGGTGTTCCGCAATATGATCGCCCAGCATGTGCTGGGGCTCGGTAAGCCGAATTACTCTCCGCCCCGCAAGGCGTCCTGACCGGGCGTCGGTTCGATGCGGGTGCGCTGCGTGTCAACCCATTCCACGTAGCCCGACCCGCCGACGGGATGTCCGTCGTAGTGGCCGTCGAACGTGTAGGCACTCACATAGCCGCGACCGTGCCCATAGCGCCAGGGCGCGTCGACGGTGCAGTCGAGCGTGAGAATCGGCGCCCCGGTGTCGTCGGTCACCGTCCACCGGAATCGCTCGGGCACGTCCATGCTGCGGCCGCGCTCGTCGATCAGCGGAGCGTCGCGGTATTCCAGGATGTCCATGTGAGTGTTGGTGTAGACCTCGGAGGATTTGCCGAGGACACGCAAATGCGCGAGGCGGCAGGCGATTCGGCCGCGGGCGCGCACATCGGTCAGCAGCATCTGGGTTTCTGCGTCGAGGTTGACGATCTGGTAGGTGAAGAAGTCGATCGGCAGTTTCAGCGGCGCCGGGACCGGCCGTCGGGTCAGCGACTGGTGAGTGAGGAAGCGCGCGTACTCGACGGTGCCGAGTCCGTCGATCGCGGTGGTGCCCGACTCATCCTCGATGGTTCCGGAGTAGGTGGCCAGCAGGCTCAGGTGATCGTAGATCGGTGCCTTGACGAAATAGGAGACCTGGTCGGTCACGGCGAGCTGCAGGTCGACCGAAAAGCCTTGGTAGCGGCCGCTGACCGTGACATCGGGGTAGCGCACATCGATGGTCAGATCCTCACCCCAGCGCAGCAACGTGCCGTCCTCGCTGAACTGGCAGCCTGCCGCTGCGTCATACGCGCGGTAGTGGTGTTGCTCGCCCTCGGCCGTCGACGACAGCACGGTGGTGGTGCGCCGGGCGTCCCGCGCAGCCAGGTAGTCGTTGTCGAACAGTTCTGAACCGGTCGCCCCGATGATCGTCATGGTGTTCAGGTACCGGTGCGGCGCGGGCAACTGCGGGAGGAACACCCCGTAGTGGGTGGCCGTCCATGGTCCCGACGAGACGTGTGGGCGCAGCGTCGCTGGTGAGTCGAACGGCAGGCGCGAGGCCGGCAAGCGGCGATCGACCCGGGGCCACAACCCGTCGACGACGAGGCGCGACACCGCCCGCGAGATGGGCTGTCCGTTCACCGTCGTGGTCTCTTCTCAGCGCATTGGCAGCCGATCCCGACCGATGTCATCCGTCCCCCGTATCGACTTGCGGTGGCCACCCGGTTCGGTGAAGTGACCTATCGGTAACATACGGGGAAGTGACCTCCCGGTCAATCCTTGGCTGGGTTCAGATGGTCGATGCGGCGGGCCGGGTGATCGGCGGTTCGATAGCGTCATACGAGTGCGACCCAACCGAACCGGCACCAAGGGCATGCCCCGCCAGCAGCGAGAACAAACGATCCTCTCGGCGGCGTCGGCCGAATTCGGTGCGTCCAGCTATGCGGGTGCACACATGAGCGTCATTGCCGCCAACGCCGACGTCTCGAAGGCGCTCGTGCTGTCGTACTTCGGTTCGAAGGAAGACCTCTACATCGCCTGCGTCGAGCGCGCCGGGGAAACGCTGGCTGCCGCCATCGGTGACGCGATGCCCGTGCCGTCCGGCGGCGCGAGCGACGGCGAGCGAGTCCTCGAGGCGATCTTCACCACGCTGGCCGATCGGCCCAGCGACTGGCCTGTCGTCTATGACCGGACGGTGCCCGCCGGTCGTGCCCGCGACGCTGGGCGCCAGCAGCGCACCATTCTGCGGGAGCAGGCCATGGCCGGCGTCACTCGTGCGCTGGCCGACGTCGGCCTCGACGATCCCGATGACCTCTCGGCGGCCACGGTGGTCTGGGAGCACATCGTCTCGGCATTGGTGCAGTGGTGGCAGCAGCATCCCGAGCAATCGGCTGCGGACATGACCGCGCGCGCACGCCGGATCCTCGCCGCGTTGTCCGACCGCCCAGTGCCGACGACGTAGCGTGCCTCAGGCGTGGGCGGGCGCCCTGAGCGCCGCCGGATCCGGGTTGGCGATCGGCAGCCCCATGAACCGCCGGGCGTTGTCGCCTATGAAGTCGTAGGTGCGCGGCGGTTCCCATTTGTTGACGTAGTCGTCCAGGGGTGGATAGCTGGCGTGCAAGACGATGGGCAGCCCGACGGCTTCGATGTCGCGCCAGAGCGGGTCGAACTCGGGCAGCGCGGGGGACAGCCACCCGTGCAGGCCGTTGACCGGGCCGGGTTTGATGAGGGCGACCTTGGCGCCATGATCGAGGACCCACTCCAGTTCCCGTTGTGCCGCATCGACTTCCGAGAGGTTGATGATCGGGGTGGTGAACACCCGGCCCAGATGATCGAACCCCCAGTGTTCATGGATCCATTCGTTGAGGGCGTGGATGATCGCGAGCGTCAGTTGCGGATCGTCGGCGCTGGAGTGCTCCACGAGACTGCCGAGGGTGGGATAGTTCAGCGCCTCGACCACGCCTTGTCGATCCAGTTCCTTGACGCGGTCCTCGGGCTTGCGGGTGGCCGCCGGCGCCTCGACGGACTTGCCCTGCATCTCGCGCAGTGTCAGGCCCTCGGTGTTCTCGCCGGCGCGGCTGTACTTCTCGGGCAGGAACTTCGTCAGCGCATCGGCTGTCTCGTACATGTGCTGGTCGGCATCGAAAATCGGTGCGTCCCGGAACTGTTCGGTCATGGGGTTCCGCCCGCCGATCAAAGTGTCAGGACTGTGGCGCCCGCGGTCCCGGGTGCGCCGTAGAGCTGAGCGAAACCGACCCTTGGGCCGCCGGGCACCTGGCGATCACCGGCCTCACCGCGTAGTTGGCGCACCAACTCGTGGAGCTGGCGCAGGCCCGACGCGCCGATGGGCTCGCCGTTGGCGATCAGCCCGCCGTCGGTGTTGACCGGCAGCGAGCCGCCGATCTCGGTCGCCCCGTCGGCCAGCAACTTTTCTTGATCCCCGTCGGCGCAGAAGCCGCACTCGGCCATGTGGATGATCTCGGCTCCGGCGTCGGTGTCCTGCAGTTGCACGATGTCGACATCATCGGGTGCCACACCGGCCTTTTCGAACGCCGCGCGCGCCGCGTACACGGTGGGCGCGACGTCTTCGTCCACGGGGGCGCACGTGGTGTTGACCTCGTATGCGCCGTATCGGCGGGTTCGTATCTCGACGGCCTTGAGATAGACGGGCTTGGCGGTGTACCGGTGCGCGATGTCGGCCCGACACATCACCACCGCCGCGGCACCCTCGTCCGGGGCGCAGAACATGTACTGGGTGAGCGGATAGTTGAGCATCGCCGAAACCAAGATGTCGTCCTCGGGGATCGGTTTGCGCCGGAACGCATTCGGGTTCAGGGCGCCGTTGCGGAAGTTCTTGGCCGCGACCCGGGCCAGGGTGCGCTGCGAGATGTTGTGCTCGTGCAGATACCGGTTGGCCTTCATCCCGAAGAACTGGGTGGTGAGGTACTGGCCGTTCTCGGCATACCAGCGTGGCATGCCGACCAGTGCCGGATCCTCGGTGAACGCACCGCGGGGATGCTTGTCGAGGCCTACGGCGATGCCGATGTCGTAGTCGCCCAGCCGGATACCGTCTGCGCACACCTTGGTGGCGCTGGCCGCCGTGGCGCAGGCGTTGAAGACGTTGGTGAACGGGATGCCCGACAGGCCCACCATGCCGACGATCGCGTCGGGGTTGGCCACCGTCCAACTGCCACCGGTCGCGGCGCCGATGTCCTTCCACTCGACGCCGGCGTCGGCGACGGCGGCGAAGATGGCATCTACGCCCATCTGCATCGCGGATTTGCCTTCGAAGCGGCCGAAGGGGTGCAGGCCTACGCCGATGATGGCCACGTCGTTCATGTGACTCCCTTGTGTTCAGCCCTGGTCAACCTGAGAGCATAGAGCAACTGTAATGCTTACAGTAATGTACTCGTGGTGGCTGCGGGCATGGCTGAGCAAGCCTGAGCACAGGCTGGCGGGATGACCGGTGACGGTCGGACGGGGAGGCGCGGGTTGAGCGACATCGTGGCCGGGTCGGCCAGCATCGAGATCGGCCGTCGCGCGGCGGGCCGTGCCGAGACACGCATGCTCATCGACGGCGAGCTGACCGGTGCGCGATCCGGGGCGCAGTTCGCCAACGTCAGTCCCGCGACCGGGCTGGTGCTCGGGACGACGGCCGCGGCCGGTGCGGAGGACATGGACGCCGCGATCGCAGCCGCCCGTCGTGCGTTCGATGACACGGACTGGTCGACCAACCGATCGCTGCGCCGACGCGCGCTGCACCAGCTGCAGGCGGCCATCGAGACCGAAAAAGACCAGCTGCGTGAGGAATTGATCGCCGAGGTGGGATGCCCGGTGATGACGACGCAGAACGCCCAGCTGGACTGGCCACTGGCTGACGCGCTGCGTTACCCCGCGCAGCTCATCGACTCGTTCGAGTGGGAGCGACGACTCGACGGCGGCGGACTGTTCGGCGAACGCAACGCACGCACCGTCGTCAAGGAACCGGTCGGCGTCGTCGCGGCCATCACCCCGGCGAACTTCCCGATCGAGGTGATCCTCAACAAACTCGGACCCGCACTCGCGGCCGGGAACACCGTGGTGCTAAAGCCCGATCCGAACACACCGTGGAACGCCACCCGGCTGGGGCGGCTCATCGCCGAACACACCGACATTCCGGCGGGTGTCGTCAACGTCGTGCCGACTCCCTCCAACGACGTTGCCGAGCAGCTGGGCACCGACCCTCGGGTCGACATGGTCTCGTTCACCGGATCCACCGCCGTCGGTAAACATCTGATGCGCGTGGGCGCCGACACCATGAAGCGCACCTTCCTGGAGCTCGGTGGCAAATCGGCGATGATCGTGCTCGACGACGCCAACCCGGCGCACGTCATCCCCGGTGCGGTCGGCGCCTGCGTGCATGCGGGCCAGGCATGCGCGGCGAACACCCGGATGCTGGTGCACCGCAGCTTGTTCGGCGACGCGGTCGCCACCGTGACGGCCGCGCTCGCCGGGGTACCGGTCGGCGATCCGGCCCTGCCGACGACATTGGTCGGACCCCTCATCAGCGCGGCCCAGAAGCGACGCGTCCTCGACGCGATCGCGCGGGCACGTGACGACGGCGCCCAGATCGTGGTGGGCGGCGGGGAGCCCGCAGAGCTGGCTGATCATCTGCGCGACGGGCATTTCGTCGCGCCCACTGTGGTGATCGGCGCGGACCCGGGCGCGGCGATCGCCCAGGAGGAGGTGTTCGGCCCGGTGCTGGTGATGATCCCGTTCGACGATGACGACGATGCGGTCCGCGTCGCCAACAACAGCGCCTTCGGGTTGGCCGGTGCGGTGGTGTCCCGTTCACCCGAACGCGCCATGCGCATTGCGCGCCGGGTCCGGACCGGGGCCGTCGGCGTCAACGGCGGCATGTACTACGGAGTCGACGCGCCATTCGGCGGTTACAAGAACAGCGGCCTCGGACGTCAGTGCGGCATCGAGGGTTTCGCGCAGTACACCGAGACGAAGACCATCGGGTGGCGGTTGCCGCGGAGCTGATTTCCCCGCGAGTCTTTCCCGCCGAGCAGACACTGCGGTCCGCGACACGCCGCAGTTCGCGTACCTAGCCGTCTGCTCGCGCGTCGAAGGTGACTGGCATGGCAGTCGGGGAGCGGAACGGCTGGCCGAAGATGTGCGGATCCTCGTCGGTGACCAACGTGAGGTTGGTGACCCGCCGCAACAGGCATTCCAATGCCACCCGGGTCTCCATGCGGGCCAGGTGCAGGCCCATACATGTGTGCTCACCCGCGGCGAAGGTGATGTGCGGCACCCGGTCTCGGAAGATGTCGAACTCGTCGGGCCGTTCCCAGCGATTCTCGTCGCGGTTGGCGGAGCCGATGCAGACATCGATCACCGCACCCGCAGGCAGCGCGACCCCGTTCAGTTCGGTGTCCTGGGTGGCCGACCGCTGCACCGTGGTCAACGGAGTCTCGTATCGCAGCCCCTCCTCGATGGCCTGCGGGATGAGCTCGTGATCCCGTTGCAGGGCCGCGAATTGGTCGGGGTGGGTCAGCAGCAGATAGAGCAGGTTGCCCGACGAGCGGTAGGTGGTCTCCAGCCCGGCCGGCAGCAGCAACCGCAGGAACGAATAGATGGCTTCATCGCAGAGCCTTTCGCCGTCGATCTCAGCGGTGACCAGGTCGCCGATGATGTCTTCGGTGGGTTGGGAGCGACGCTGGTCGATCTGGCCGAGGAAATAGTCTTTCAACGCCGCGGAGGACTCGAAAGCACGCTTGTACTTGACCGTGTAGCTGATCAGCTCGACCGCCCGCTGCCGGAACCAGGGCAGGTCTTCCTCGGGAAGGCCCAGCAGCGTGGAGATCACCCGGGTGGGGAACTCGAAGGTGAAATCGCGCACCAGATCCGCGGTTCCGGCGTGGACGAACTCGTCGACCAGCGATTCGCAGACCGGACGCACGATCTCGGGCTCCCAGCGGGCGAGGGAGCGGGATTTGAACGCCGCCGACACGAGATTGCGGTGGTCGCGGTGGGTCTTGCCCTCCATGGCGAGGATCGTCGGGCCGATGAACAGGCCGACGGTGCTGTCGTAGATCTTGGAGTCGAACACCTTGCCGTCGCGGAACACGGTGTTGACGGCGTCGAACGAGACTGCAGCGTATTGGTGTTCGGGCAACAGGGATTCCGGAGCCTTGGACCAGTCCATGACCGAGCCGCGGAACACGCCACCCTGCGCGCGGTGCCGCGCGAAGATCGGGTACGGGTTGCGCAGCAGGTTGACTGACTCATCGATCGTGACGTCCGGCATGGGGGCCTCCACATGTCGTAGTTACCGTAAATATTACAGTAACTATTTTCAGACCGATACGGTCGTTGGTGTTACCGTTGGCCTTACCGGAGAGGCTGACAGTCAATGAGGGGACATGGTGATGACATCCGGGCTCTCGGCCGGGCTGGCGGCCCAACGTCGGGCGTTCCTCGATGACGGCCCACCCGATGCCGCGCTGCGGCGCAACCGCATTGACCGGCTGATGGCGATGATTCTCGACAACGCCGAGGATTTCGTCACGGCCACCGCGACCGACTACGGGTCTCGATCTCGGTCGGCGGCGTTCTTCGCCGAGATACTCGGCATGATATCGGTCATCGAACACACCAGAGCCCATGTGCCGCAATGGATGAAGTCCACCAAGCTGATGCGGGCGGCGCGGGCGGTGCGACTGCGTGCCGAGGTGGTTCCGTCTCCGCTCGGAGTGGTCGGCATCATCGGGCCGTGGAACTTCCCGATCCAGTTGACGGTGTTGCCCGCCGCCGCGGCCTTCGCCGCGGGCAATCGCGTGATGATCAAGATGTCGGAGGTGACCCCGTGTACTGCTGCACTGATGGCCGCAACCGCGCCGCGTTACTTCGACACGCGTGAACTACATGTCGTCACCGGCGGCCCCGATATCGCAGCCGAGTTCGCCGGACTGCCCTTCGACCACCTGTTCTTCACCGGGTCACCGACAATCGGCGCGCGCGTCCACCAGGCCGCCGCGCGGAATCTGGTCCCGGTCACCTTGGAACTCGGCGGCAAGAACCCGGTCGTGGTTTCGTCCGACGCGGACGTGACGCGAGCGGCGACGCGAATCGCGCAGGCGCGCATGGTGAACGGTGGCCAGGTTTGCGTCTGTCCCGACTACGTCTTCGTGCCTGATCCGCGGGTGGACCGGTTCGTGGAGGTGGCGCGGCGGACGCTGCATGGACTGTTTCCCACCATCATCGACAACGTCGACTACTGCTCGTCGGTCAATCAAGCGAATTTCGAGCGGGTGGTCGGCCTGATCGACGATGCCCGCGCGCACGGTGCCCGGATCGATTCGGTCGTTCCCGACGGGGAAGTGCTGCCCGACACGCGATCGCGCAAGATCGCCCCGACCCTCATCCGCGGCGTCGACGACCGCATGCGCATCGCCCACGAAGAGGTGTTCGGCCCGGTGCTGGTGGTGCACGGCTATTCGACGGTGGACGAGACGATCGACTACATCAACGAACGGCCGTCTCCGTTGGTCGCGTACTGGTTCGGTCCGGACAATGCCGACTTCCGGCATTTCATGAGCCGTACCCGCAGCGGCGGCGTAGCTCGCAACGACTTTGCCGCCCACATGATTCCGTCAAGCGCACCGTTCGGAGGAGTGGGCCGCAGCGGGATGGGCGCTTACCACGGGAAGGCCGGCTTCGACACGTTCAGCCACCGGCGCACCGTGGTGGGCACCGACCTCTCGTTCAGCATCACAGGCCGGGCGGCACTTCCGTTCACCCGCTCCATGCGGGTCAGCGCGGACCTCGTACTGCGTCGAGCCCGCAGCCGAACCGCGTTACGAATCAAGAAGTTTCGCTGATCGCCTGCTCGCGGGCCCAGCGATAGTCGGCCTTGCCGGCCGGGCTGCGTTCGATCTTCGTCCGGAACACCACCGCCTTGGGCAGCTTGTAGCGCGCGATGGAGGACTCGGCATGTCGGATGAGCGCTGCGGCGTCGACCTCGTCGGCGTCCTCGGCCAAGGCGACGATGGCGACCACCTCCTGTCCCCAACGTTCGCTGGGCCGAGCCGCCACCACGACGTCGCCGACCGCGGGATGCGATGCGATCGCGGATTCCACCTCTTCGGCGAAGATCTTTTCACCGCCAGAGTTGATGTCACCGATTCCCGCCCGAGCAGTTCGATCGCCCCGCCCCCGAGATGGCGGGCCCGGTCGCCGGGCACGGCGTAGCGCACCCCGCCGATCACAGGGAAGGTCGACGCGGCCTTGGCGGCGTCCCCCTTGTAGCCGAGCGGCACATAGCCGCGCTGCGCCAGCCAGCCCAGGCCGTCATGCCCGGGCCGCAGCACCACGCTGAAAGCCTCGTCCACCACGCAAGTGTCAGGGCCGGCCGTGAACGTTCCGGTCGATACGGCGCCCGGTGCCGACAGGTGACTCATCTGCGGGCCCCCGTTGGCGACGACCGCCAGGGACGTGACATCGGCGACGCGGCTCTCGATGGCGGCCAAGAGGGGACGGGCCATCGCGTCACCGACCACTGTTGCCACCAGAACCTGTTCGCGCGCGATGGTACGGACCACGTCGTCGGCGTCGAATCGGTTGACCACGCTGGGGAATACGAGGGTCTTGGCCGGTTTCACTGCCGAACAGACACGTGGGCACCCGAAAACCGGCGTGTCGCGTGCCGCAGCGTCTGCTCGGCGGATGAAGGGGGAGCGCTCTCGACTCGCTGAGGGCACTACGGTATAGATTTCGGTAGCAACCGAGGAGGGCGCGGATGAGCGACGACATCGAGGCGATCAAGCAACTGAAAGCTCGCTACTGCCGGTACCTCGACACCAAGGACATCGATGCCTGGCGTGCGCTGTTCGCCGAGGACGTGGTCGTCACCCTGGACATGGCGGTGTCGACCGGCGGGGCAGACCCGCAGACCGCGCCTCCGCTCAACGGCTTCGACGAGTTCTTTCCCGTGGTGTGGGGCGGCGTCGAACACGCGGCGACGGTCCATCACTGTCACACCCCGGAGATCACGTTGACCTCGGAGACCACCGCGACGGGCATCTGGGCAATGGAGGACATGCTGTACTTCGCCGACGGAGGTCAGCTGCACGGCGCGGGGCACTACCACGAAACTTACGAAAAGCGCGACGGCGCATGGCAGATCACTAGCCTGCACCTCACCCGGACACTGTTGCGGTTCACCAGCGCCAATGGCTGACGTCGTCGAGGTCTGGTATTGCGGCTACCAGCGAGGGGTTTGGATGTGAGCGACCGTGTGCTCGATGAGCTGGGCTACTACCTGTTGGCCGGAGCCGGCGGGGAAGGACCTGCCACGCTGATGGACGAGGCGCGCCGCGGCGAGCAACTCGGCTTCGGTACCGCGTTCATCTCCGAACGGTGGAATGTCAAGGAAGCGTCGTCGCTCGTCGGCGCGGCGTGCGCCGTCACCGAACGGATGCAGATCGCCACCGCGGCAACGAATCACAACACCCGCCATCCACTGATCACCGGATCATGGGCCACCACGATGCACCGCCTCTCGCGAGGCAGGTTCACGCTGGGCATCGGCCGTGGCATCGCGGCGATGTACAACGCGTTCGGGGTTCCGGCCGTGACAACTGCCCAGATGGAGGATTTCGCCGCAGTGATGCGGCGGCTCTGGCACGGCGAGATGATCTTCAACCACGACGGCCCGATCGGGAAATACCCGGTGTTGTTCCTCGACCAGGACTTCGACGAGGATATCCGGCTGGCGCTCGTCGCGTTCGGCCCACAGACACTGGCCCTTGGCGGGCGGGCATTCGACGACGTCATCCTGCATACCTACTTCACACCGGAGACGGTGCAACGCGCCGTGAAGACCGTCAAGGACGCCGCCGAGCAGGTCGGCCGCGATCCCGCCACCGTGCGGGTGTGGTCCTGCTTCGCCACAGTCGGTGATCACCTGCCCGAGGAACTGCGGCTGAAGAAGACCGTCGCGCGACTGGCCACCTACCTGCAGGGCTACGGCGACCTGCTGGTGAGCACCAACGGATGGGATCCAGCTGTGCTGCAACGGTTCCGGGCCGACGCGGTAGTGACCTCCATCCCAGGAGGGATCGATCACAAGGCCAGTGCCCAGCAGATAGAACACATCGCGACGCTGATCCCCGACGAATGGCTCGAACCTTCTGCGACCGGTACCGCCCAGCAGTGCGTGAACCGGATCCGCAAGGAGTTCGATTACGGTGCCGACGCGGTGATCATGCACGGGGCCACCCCGGACGAACTCGAGCCGATCGTCACCGAGTACCGGTCCTGACGAGGTGGGCGCAGTCGCATCGACACCACTCGCAGCCTCGCCGAATGCGTCGACGATGCCTACGAGTTGTGCCAGGTTGCCTGACGGTCCTTGCCTGACTGAACTCAGCGATCGGCCGCGCGGCCCGAGTCTGCCATGCCTGAACCACTATTCGATCCCGACGGCCACGTCCAGTTCGGCCAGTAACTGGCGCACGCGACGGTCGATCTGGTCGCGGATCGGTCGGACGGCGTCGACGCCCTGGCCGGCAGGATCGGGAAGTTCCCAGTTCTCGTAACGTTTTCCGGGGAACACCGGGCAGGTGTCGCCGCAGCCCATGGTGACGACGACGTCGGCGGCGCGAACCATGTCATCGGTCCACGGTTTCGGGTATTCGCCGGTGATGTCGATGCCGACCTCGGCCATCACAGCGATGGCGGCCGGGTTGATCTCGTCGCCGGGTTCGGAGCCGCCCGACCAGGCGACCGCGTTGTCGCCCGCGTACCGCGTGAAGTACCCGAGAGCCATCTGCGAGCGACCCGCGTTGTGGGTGCAGAGGAACAACACAGTCGGTACGGCGGCGTCAGTCATGGGATTCTTCTTCCGTTCGCGGCGTTGGGTCCTTGCGAGTAGTGCCGCCGCAACGCCAATGAGACGTAGACCAGAGCGACGAGCACCGGGACCTCGATCAGCGGTCCGACGACCCCGGCGAGAGCCTGGCCCGATGTGGCGCCATAGGTGGCGATCGCCACGGCGATGGCAAGTTCGAAGTTGTTGCCTGCTGCGGTGAAGGCCAAGGTGGTGGTGCGTTCGTAACCAAGACCCAACACCATGCCGAGCACATTGCCTCCGCTCCACATGATGGCGAAGTAGGCCAATAGCGGCAGCGCGATGCGCGCGACATCCCAGGGCCGGTTGGTGATCTGATCACCTTGCAGGGCAAAGAGAATCACGATGGTGAACAGCAGGCCATAGAGTGCCCACGGCCCGATGCGGGGTAGGAACTGCGTCTCGTACCACCGTCGACCCTTGCGCTGCTCGCCGATGCGGCGCGACAGGTAGCCCGCCAGGAGAGGTATGCCGAGGAAGATGAGCACCGATTTCGCGATCTGCCAGGGCGAGGTGGTGATGTTCGTCTGCGGTAGGTGCAGCCATCCGGGCAGGACGGACAGATAGAACCAGCTCAGCACCGCGAACATGATGACCTGGAAGATCGAATTGAGCGCGACCAGCACTGCGGCGGCCTCGCGGTCACCGCAAGCAAGGTCGTTCCAGATGATGACCATGGCGATGCAGCGGGCCAGCCCGACGATGATCAGCCCGGTGCGGTAGTCGGGAAGGTCAGGCAACAGGAGCCAGGCGAGGGCGAACATCAACGCGGGGCCGACGAGCCAGTTCAGCAGCAACGAGGACAGCATGAGTGCGCGGTCGCCGGTGACGGTGACAAGGCGGTCGTAGCGGACCTTGGCCAGCACCGGATACATCATGATCAACAAGCCCAGCGCGATGGGCAGCGAGATCCCGTCGACCTGAACCCTTTCCAGTGCGGTGTTGAGGCCGGTAACCCACCGGCCGAGCAGCAACCCGGTGACCATCGCCGCACCGATCCATACCGGTAGCAATCGATCCAGGGCAGAGAGTTTGCCCACCACCGCCGGCGTGGACGCGGTGTGGGTCATGCCGACATCTGAGCCGAAGTAGCACCCAGCAGCACTGCCAGACTTGCCAGTGCATCGGGCACCACGGCGTAATACACCCAGGATGCGCGCCGCTGCGAGGTCAACAAGCCGGCGTCGCGCAACACCCGCAGGTGATGGCTGATGGTCGGTTGGGAGACTTCGACCCCGGCGGAGATATCGCACACACAGGCTTCGCCTCCGGCGTGGCTGGCAACCGCCGAGAACAACTGCAACCGCACCGGATCGGCGAGGGCCTTGAGCTTGGTGGCCATGTCCGTGGCCGCCGCGGCCGAGAGGGGTTCACGTAGCAGTGCCCCCGGCGGGCAGCACGCGTCATCGGCCGAACGAGATGATTTCGACATCCGTCAATATTGATGCCTATCGAAGTCGCCGTCAAGTGATCGCTGCTTGGGCTGCGCCGGGTCGGGGGCCGTGCCGGTACAGCACACGCCGCCCGCGGCGTCGTTGTCGTCACGAGGCTCAGCGTCGGCGGCGCCGAAGGTGTCCGAGTCTGCCAGCACGGTGTAGACCTCCCACTTCTCGCCGGCGGGCCCCGTCACCCAGACCTTGTCCTGAGTGGCGAAACAACACGTGGTGCCGATCTCCTCGTCGGTGAACAAGCCTTCATCGGTCAGCCGGGCGATTTCGGCGTGCACCTGCTCGCTGGAGGACACCTCCACACCGAGGTGGTTGATGGTCCCGCCCTGGCCGGGGTTTTCCAGCAACACCAGCTTCAACGGCGGCTCGGACACCGCGAAGTTGGCATATCCCGGCTTCACTTTCGCTGGGGCAATGCCAAACAGCTTGCTGTAGAACGTGATCGCCTCGTCGAGGTTATCGACGTTGAGTGCCAACTGGAGCCGTGACATGTGATCCTCCAGGGGTTGATGAGACATATATCGAACTAGTGCGTCAGAGCTCAGCCTGCCACCTTTTTGATATATGTCAATATCGGTGCGAGTATGGGTGCATGCCCAAGGCGCTGCCCGTGATCGACATGTCCGCGCCGGTGTGCTGCGCCCCGGTGGCCGCGGGGCCGATCAGCGACGAAGATGCGCTGGCAGTTGCGATGCGGCTCAAGGCAATCGCCGACCCGGCGCGGGTAAAGATCCTCTCGTACCTGTTCAGCTCCGCGGCCGGTGAAGAGATCAGCGGGGTATTGGCCACTGCGCTGGACTTGAGCGAATCCACCGTCAGTCACCACCTCGGTCAACTCCGCAAGGCAGGCCTGGTGGTCTCGGATCGCCGCGGAATGAACGTCTTTCACCGCGTGAAACCTGAGGCTCTGCAGGCACTGTGCGTAGTGCTCGATCCGAACTGCTGTCAGTAGATCCGACCCAATGCCTGCTGGCAGGGGTACAGGTGTCCGGTTAGCCGTGACGACGCCAGGCTCCCGGTCGACCAAAGTACAAGGCGGAACACCGGAGCACCGAAGGAGGCGCGAGATGACCATCTCCCTGACCCGATCAACCACCCGGAGCGCACACGCCACGTCCCTGCTCGACGGGGAGGTCGTGGAAGAAAACGACTATGGCTCGATCCGGCGAGTGACCGCCGACAGCTTCCCGATCCTGCGCGGCATGTCGATCAAGCGATTGGTGATCAACCCCGGAGCGATGCGCACGCCGCACTGGCACGCCAACGCCAACGAATTGACGTACTGCGTTTCGGGTTCTGCGCTCGTGTCGGTGCTGGACACCGGAAACAAGTTCGCCGCCTTCACGGTCAGCGCAGGCGAGATGTTCCATGCCGACTCCGGTTCACTGCACCACATCGAGAACATCGGCACCGAACCGGCTGAGTTCATCGTCACCTTCCGCCACGAACGGCTCGAGGACTTCGCCTTGGGTGCGGCGTTCGGCGCCATGACCGATGCGGTGCTGGGCAACACCTACGACCTGGACGCCTCGGACTTCGCGGCGCTCCGCCGCGACACCGTCGATCGCAAACTGGCCGGACGGGTCGGTGACGCGACGGTGCCCGATACCGCCGGTTACCCCGACCCGCACAAGTTCGCGGTCGAGGCCATGACGCCACCCGTGGTCTCGGCCGTCGGCTCGGCCCGCACGGCGCGGGTCCAGTTCTGGCCGGCGCTGAAAGACCTGTCGATGTACTCGCTGCGGGTGCGGGAAGACGGCATGCGGGAACCGCACTGGCATCCGGTCACCGCGGAAATGGGTTATGTGCAAAGCGGTTCGGCAAGGATGACCGTGATGGATCCGGACGGGACACTGGACACCTGGCTGCTGCAGCGCGGCGACGTGTACTTCGTTCCGCGGGCTTACCCGCATCACATCGAGGTCGTCGATTCACCAGACTTGCACTTTCTGATCTTCTTCGATCAGCCCACCCCGGCCGATATCGGCTACCGCACCTCGGCCAGCCTCTACTCGCGTGAGGTGCTGGCCGCGGTATTCAACACCCACATCGACGACCTGCCCGAATTCCCGTTCACCCCGGCCGATCCGCTGATCGTCGCGCGGCGTAACCCCCTCGACCGCTGACGGCCGCGCCGGTGTCACGGCATGATCAGGGTCCGTGACACCGGCTCGGGTGCGCTCTGCCTGCTGTAGATGCCCTGCTGCAGTGCGGCGAGCAGTGCGTTGCGAGTTTCGTCGGGAGCGATGAGCTCGTCGAACCCGAGATGGCCGGCCGACCGGTAGGACGCCTCCAGCTCCATCTGCTTGAGTACCTCGGCGACGTCTCCACCGGCATGCGACGCCCGGCTCAGCGCCGCCGCACCCATCGCGCCCATCGTCGCCCCGGGGTAAGCGAATGTCGCTCCTTGTCCGTCGAAACCCAACAGCGACATCACCATCGAGCCGAAACCGAATGCCTTGCGCAGCGTCACATGGAGCTTGAGCGTCGTCGCGGTGGTCTGAGCGGCGAACATCCGCGCTCCGCTGCGCAATACGCCTGCGCGTTCCGAGCGGCTACCCGGCAGCATGCCGGGGTTGTCGGCGAGGAACACGATCGGCAGGTGGAACGAATCGGCCACGGTGATGAAATGCGCGGCTTTGTCGGCGGCGTCGGCGTCGACAGAGCCTGCCAGCACCTGTGGTTGGTTGGCGACCACGGCGACCGGGTGCCCGCCCAGATGTGCCAGTGCACAGATGATCGCGCGGCCGAACTCCGGTTGCACCTCAAACCAGTCGGTCCGGTCGAACACCGCGTCGAGCACCGCGCGCATGTTGTAGATCTTGCGGTTGTCGCGCGAGACGATGTCGAGCAATTCAGGTGTCGCGCGGGGTCCTGCGGAATCGTCGGGCCCGGCGGTCGGGGGATAGGACCACGCGCTCGGCGGGAAATAAGAGAGGTACCGGCGGATGTCGTCGAGCACGGCCTCGTCGTTGGCGCCGAAGTTGTGGATCACCCCGCTGGCGAGCGCGACGGCGGGCCCGCCGAGCTCCTCCTTCGTAATGTCTTCTCCGGTGGACTCTTTGACGACCGGCGGTCCCGCGGTGAAGATCGCGCCCTGCGGGCTCATGATGGTGAAGTCACACACCGGGGCGACGAGGGCGCCGTGCCCGGCGGACGCGCCGAGTACTGCCGAGATCGTCGGGACGTGCCCCGAACACCGTGCCTGGGCAATGAGATCCGTCGGCGTCCGGCCATAGTGCTCGCCCGCTGCGGCGCGGAATCCCGCGCCCTCCAACAGCATCACAAGTGGAATCTTGTTGCGCAGAGCCAATTCGGCCAGCCGGTAGCGCTTGGCGTTGCCGCCTGGACCGATGCTGCCGGCGTACGTGGTGAAATCCTCCGCGCCGACCATCACCGGGGTGCCGGTGATCATGCCCGAGCCGGTCACGATGCCGTCGGCGGCGATGTCGCCGCCCACCAAGGTGCCGAACTCCTGGAAGGTCCCGGGATCCAGTAGGTGTGCCAACCGGGCTCGGGCGTCCAGCTTGCCCTGGCCGCGGTGTTTGGCCAGCCGCTCGGGACCACCCATGGCATACGAGTTCTGCCTGCGGCGGTCGAGGTTCTCGAGGGACACCTTCCACTCGTGAGCATGGGTCATGCTGGTCTCCGCTCCTCGAACCGACGGTCGGCTTGTAGCCTAGCCCCGTTGACCATACTGAATAGCTTACTGTAGCGTCGATCGGGTGGGCGGGCTGCGGACGAACGATGTGCTCGCCGGCCCGGTCAAGATCGACCGGGGCATCCCCGGCCGTGACCCCAACAAGCACGTGGCGTTCGGCTACGGTGTGCACTTCTGTCTTGGCGCGGCGTTGGCCCGCATGGAGATCAACAGCTTTTTCAGCGAACTGATCCCGCGGCTGAAATCGATCGAGCTGGCCGGTTCACCCCAGCACACCGCCACCACATTCGTCGGCGGGCTCAAGCACCTACCCGTCCGCTACACGCTGACGTAGTGGCAGCCCGCGGACGCTCAGCCGGCGCGGCGATGGGCGATCTGAAAGACGTTGCCACACGGGTCGGAAACCATCGCGCGTCGGTCGCCGTACGGCGTGTCGAGCGGGGCTTCCATGCTGGTCGCACCTGCGGCGAGCGCCCGGTGGTAGACGCGGTCGGCGTCGTCGACATACACGTAGAGAAACGCCGGGAACGCCTCACGCTCGCCGGCCGCGCTGACCATGATCAAAGAGTCGCCTTTGCGCATCTCGGCGGGTCTGCCGGGATGAACCTCGCCGGTGGCGCCGAAGACCGTCCGCAGAAACTCCACAGCGGCAACGACATCCGTGACCACGATGCGCGGTGTGACCGTGTGATATCCGTGGGGTGGTTCGATGTTCACGCGAGCACCGTTAGCTCGACCCCGAGTTGCCCCGCGCGGCGGCGTGCAGCGCGTCCCCGCGGGTGCCCTGCTGGTGATGGCTGAGCGCTCTGATCGAAACATCGTGCCCCTCAGCGGATTTGCGCAGTGCCCCGACCGTCGCGTGGTCGCGCGTGACGTGGCTGAACGGGTCGAACGAGTACCACCGCATGGCGTTCTCGTGGGTCATCTTGTTGATGTCGGCGTCGGGCACATTGTTCTCGGTGAGCACATCCCACAGCTCCTCGGGCGCTCCAGGCCACATCGAGTCACTGTGCGGGTAGTCGGCTTCCCACGCGATGTTGTCGATGCCGATCTTGTCGCGCAGCGTGACCCCGACCGGGTCGGAGATGAAGCAGGTGAGGAAGTGCTCGCGGAACACCTCGCGGAACACCTCGCTGGGCAGCTTGCCGCCGAAGTTCTGGTGGGTCCACGTCGAGTGCATCTCGTAGGTGCGGTCCACGCGCTCCAGGAAGTATGGGAGGCTCAAGGCCGTATTCCTCCTTCGGCCGGCCTGCGACCGCGTTGAGGGCCACGTTGGGGATGACGATGTCGCGGAACTGCCAGGTGTCGGAGCCGTCAGGGTTGTGCACAAGGCGCGGGGCCTCGTCGACGTACTTCTGGGGCAGGTGGTTTTTGAACATGTCCGGCGGCTCGACGATGTGGTCGTCGACGCTGATCAAGATCATGTCGTCTTTGTTCACGGGCACGCTCCGTCCACGACTGGCTTACCGTAATGGCAACAGTTTAGCGCGTGGCCCGAGGCTACGGTTTGTGGTGCGAAAAAGCGGTTTTCGCACCACAAACCGTAGTGTCGGCGTAACCGGGTCTGGGGGATCAGTCTCCAGGCGCCAGCACGATGTCGAATCGTGCACGCGACCACGATCCGTCGACGGCGCGGCCGTCGGGTGTGGCCGTGCCCGCGGGTTGTGGCATGAAGTCGGTGATGAGCGACTCTTTCACGCCGAACACACTGTCGCGGTCGATGTAGCTGTCCCCGCGCACGAAGATGTGCGTGACCAGAGTGCGATGACCGGGCGCAGTCACCATGAAATGTAGGTGTGCCGCACGCATCGGAGATCGGCCGGTCGCGGCGAGCATCGCGCCCACCGGGCCGTCGTGCGGTATGGGATACGGCGTCGGGGTGATCCCCCAGAACCGGAAGGAGCCGTCCGCCTCGGTGAACAGGTGAGCCCTGCCTGCAGTACGGTCGTCGCCGTATTGCACGTCGTAGAAGCCCTTGTCGTCGGCTTCCCAAACCTCTAGTCGCGCTCCGGGAATCGGGCCTCCGCAGGTATCTCTCACGGTGCCTTCCACGTAGCACGGCTCGCCCGATGCTCCGGCCGCTATGTCGCCGCCCGTGGGAATCTGCGGTGAGTCGTCGACGAAGAATGGACCGAAAACCGTTGCCTCCGTAGCATTCGCATAGGCCTCATTGTTCATCGCAATGGTCTGCATCGAGGCTCCGAGAGTGTCTGACAGGAGGATGAATTCCTGCCGGCGGTCGTCGGTGATGTGCCCGACGGCCGTGAGGAATTCGATCGCGGTGCTCCATTCGGCCTCGGTGAGACGTACCTCGCGCAGGAACGCGTGCAGGTGGCGCACCACCGCCCCCATCAGCTCGCGCAGCCGTGGGTCCGGGGTCGCCGCGAACGACGCCACGACCTGGTCGACGAGGTCCTGCTCACGAAGCTGCTGCTTGGCTGAGAGTGTCATCGGGGTTCGTCTCCTTTCCAGGCCGCGTGCAGGAGTGCGGCGAGGTTCTCTGGGGTTACCGGCGTGGGATTGTTCGAAGGGATCACCGGGAGGATCGCCTCGACGGCTGCTGGTAGGTCGGACTCGGCCAGGCCGTAGTCGCTCAGTGCCCGCGGAGCGTCGACGGCTGCGCGCAGCTGCGCCAGACCAATTGAGGCCGTGTCGCTGCCGAACGCGGTGGCGATGCGGTTGGCGGCGTCGACCGCGTTCGGCGCGTTGAAGGCAAGGACATGCGGCAGCACCACCGAATGTGTCTGTGCATGAGGCAGATTGAACATTCCGCCCAGCACGTGACAGATCTTGTGGTGCATGCCGGAACCCGCTGAGGCGAATGCCGTTGCCGCGAGATAGGCGCCGTAGAGCGTCTCTTCGATCCCGGCGAGTCCGGCGGAGGCAACCCGGGGTAGTCCCGAGGCCAGCGCCCGGATGCCTTCACCGGCCAATGCGCGATCGATCGGATCAGCATGTGGTGCCCACATGGCGTCGATGCAGTGGGCGAGCGCGTTGAGTCCGGACGCGACGGCCAGATCGGTCTGTAAGGACGCGAGTAGCGTGGCGTCGTAGACCACTGCCCGCGGCAGGACCGCCACGTCGATACCCGTGGTTTTATGTCTGTTATCGGTGAGTCCCCAGACCGGCGTCGCCTCGGACCCCGCATATGTCGTGGGGACCGCGACGATCGGCAGTCCGGTGGTCAACGCGACGGCCTTGGCCAGTCCCGTCGCGGAACCCCCGCCGATGCAGACGATCGCATCGGCGTCGTGGTCGGCGGCAGCGGCGCGGGCCCGGTCGGCGGCGTCTACAGGCACATGCATCACGATGTCGCTGTGCCGCACAGCGATCGGGATCAGCTCACTGATGCGATCGGCCGGCTGAGCCGCTGATTCGCCGGCGATGAGCATCACCCGCTCCGCGTCGAGCCGGGCGATCTCGGAAGCCACCGCCGCGGCGGCGCCTGCACGGGCAAAGGTGACGCGCTGCGGGAGGGTGTCGTGGCTGAAGTCCATGTCAGCGTCCCAGCACCGTTGACAGGGCGCTCTTGAGTGCACTCGCCGGATCGTCGGGCAGCGTCTGCGACCGCCACGCGATGTGCTTGTCGGGGCGAATCAACAGAGCGCCGGATTCATCGACTTCGCGCAACTTGGCCCAGTCGTAGTAGAGATCGGTTATCTCGCGACCCGGGCCGATCACGACGGTTTCGACGTCGACGCCAAGGGAAGTGGCGACGTCAGCGGCCGCGGCTTGCCACGCCTCACCCGCGACACCTGTCAGCAGGGTGAAACGGTGGTACGGCGCCAGATCCATGAGCGCGAACTTCTCCCGATGGTTGCCCACCCACGCATGCGGCAGGTGAGCTCCCGGCACGGTCGACGGTACGTAATACAGATCGGGATCGCGATCGCCGATGGGAGCCGGACCATCGGACACCACGGCCGTGGATTCATAGAACTGTCCGAGTTCGACTCCGTGTGCGTTGAATTCGTAGTTCTTGAGATCCATCGCCTCCACCAGCGCGGCGCGTTTGGCCGCTCCCGCAGGCGTATTCGCCTTGCGCTCCTCGATCGCTGCGGCCATCTCGGTGGCGTCCTTGGCGGCGGTCACTCCGAGCGCATCGAAGAAATGCCTGAACTCGCGACTGGACTTGTTGGCGCGCTTGACGATCCGCTCGGCAACCGGCGCGCGCTCGGTGGTGTAGGTCTCCAACAGCGACGCGTCGGCCTGTCCGCGCAGAACCGCGGCCAGCTTCCACGCCAGATTGTAGGCGTCCTGGACCGAGGTGTTTGAGCCCAGCCCGTTGCTCGGCGGGTGCCGGTGGATCGCGTCGCCCGCGCAGAACACGCGGCCCTGCTGCAGCCGTGTCGCGTACATCTCGTTTTTGCCCCACAACGACTTACCGGTGATCTCGACGTCGATATCGGGCATCCCCAGCAGGTCTCGCACGATCTTCACTGCGGCGGCATCATCGAGTTCTGGCGCAGGCTGGTCGATGTCGTAGCCCCAGACGATGAGCCACTCGTTCCACGGGCGAACCATGCGGACCAGTCCCGCGCCGATACCGCCGACGTTCGCGCCGGGCTGGACCACCCAGTACAGCACCGACGGCCGGTGTCCGACGTACTGGGCGATGTCGGCCTTGAAGGTGATGTTCATCGACCCCGCGATGTCCATGCGGCCTTCGAACGGCAGCCCGATGTCGGCGGCGATCTTCGACCGCGCCCCGTCGGCGCCGATGAGATACCGGGCTCGGATCGTGTACTCGCGGCCGGTCAGCCGATCGCGGACGGCGACGTCGACACCTTCGTCGTCCTGGCAGTGCGACAGATACTCGGTGGAGAACCGCGTCTGCGTCCCACGGACCGTCGCGTTGCGCAGCAGGATCGGCTCAAGGTAGGTCTGGGGGATGTCGACGGTCAGGCACGGCGATGCGAGCTGATAGTCGGCCTCACGGGCGGCACCGGTACCCCAGGTGCGGATCCGGCCGATCTCCTCGCCTGCGATCGACGTGCAGAACACGGTGTCACCGACCAGAGAATGATCGGTTGCGTCGGCGAGCACCTGATCGGCGATGCCCAGGTCACGGAAGATCTCCATCGACCGCTGGTTGGTGATGTGCGCCCGCGGGGTGTTGGCCGTCCAGCGGAACTTGGTGATCATGATGTTGTCGATTCCCAGTGTCGACAGCGCCAACGCCGCCGACGACCCCGCGGGTCCGGAGCCGACGATGAGTACGTCGGTGACCACGACGTCGCCCTGAGGCAGTCGGGTCTGCGATTGTCCGTCGGAGAACTCGGGCATGGCTGACGCTCCTTTTGCGCTGCTGCACTGACCCGTCGAGTGTGTTGCGTCACAACGGCGTACCGGAAGGATCCGGCGCCGATGCGGCCGAAACGGGTACCGATGGCCGATCCGCGAAAGCGGGGAACCGGCGTCAGTGGCGGCGCCGGATCTCGCTCGGTGCGGCGCCGAACCGAGCGGCGAAGGCCGTCGAGAAGTGTGCGGCCGAGCCGAACCCGCATTGTGCGGCGATGTCCGCGACCGGCAGGCGGTGGCGAGCGGTGTCGATCAGCAGCGCATGGGCCCGGTCGAGCCGGCGCTCCCGGATGTACTGCGGCACGCTGCCACCGGAATCGGCGAACACGCGGGACAGTTGCCGGGGACTGAGCCCCACGCCGGCCGCGACCATCGCCGCACCCAGGCGGGGATCGGTCAGATGGGCCGCGATGAACGCCTTTGCAGCGGCAAGATGCGTCGACGCACCCGCACGCCGCCCGCCGGTCGCGATGAATGCGATCAGATCCATCAGGGTGTTCTCGTCAGCGGGAGCTGTCGCGTCGGCACTGAGCGCGCGAGCGACCAGGTGGGCCAGGGCGTCGGCCTGCGGATCGCCGGCAAAAGCGGCGACGACCGGACTGTCGAGATCGGTGAGGCCGGTGTGGTCGGTGAAGGCCGCACGCGGGACGCGGACGACGAGTTCGTCCAGCCCGCCGGAGAACCCACGGACGAAGGGTGTATCGGCGTCCGTCGCCAGCACTTGGCCGGGACGCAGCGTGCGCACACCGTCGTCGCGGTAGAAGAACGCCTCCCCGGAAAGAGTGAAGTACAGGGCGATCGAATCGACGGGCGAGGCGGTGATGTGTGCGCTGCTGCGCTCGACGATGTGCGGACCCGCGGTCACTCGCGCGAGCCCGAGTGTCCCCAGTTCGACATTGACCTCGCGCGCGTCGAGAGCACCGGAGCCGATTGTGCGGCACTGCAATCCGATCAGCGACGTCGAATTGTGCCGTTCCCAGCGCTCGATCCGCTCGGCGGCCGGCAGGCCGGCCGTCGAGAACTCCCTGATCGGCGTCATATCACCAGCCTACGGCGGCAACAGTGCGCCGAGACTACGGTTTGTGGTGCGAAAACCACTTTTTCGCACCACAAACCGTAGTGTCGGCGTAACCGGGTCAGCAGCAGCGTGCGCCGGGGTTGGCCTCGGTGTGCTGGTGGCGCATCTTCCAGAAGTCGCGCTCGGTGAGCACCGGCTCGCCGGGATGTGTGCGGGCCTGGTGCTCGACGTAGCGTCGATAGTGGTTGTCACCCATCAATGTGGCGACGTACCAACCGATTTGGTGTGCGGCTCGGCGTGCGCGCCCGGCAAGGCGTCCCATTGTTTCTGCACCTCCTTCTCCACGTGAGTCGGGATCAGGCCCGACGGCGCGAAAATCCGCGACGGCACCGGGTCGTCCTCGGTGAGCGGTCGGCCCGTGCCGCGCAGCGCTCGCAGCGCCATCACCACACCCGCGACGAACACGATGAGCACGAGCACCGCGAAGATCACCGAGAGTGTGCCCTGGATGAACGTGTTGCGGATGACGGCGTCGATCTGGTCGGGGTTCTTCGCCGCGCCGAAGGTCGACTTACCGGCTTCCTTGGCCGCGACGTACTGCGAATGCTGCTTCCAGTAGCCCACTTTCGGATCGCCGGAGAAGATCTTCTGCCACGACGCCGTCATGGTGACGACCAGATCCCACATCAGCGGTACACCCGGAATCCAGGCCCATTTCACCAGCCCGCGTTTGATCACGACGACGGTGGCGACGGTCAGCGCGATGGCGGCCAACAGCTGGTTGGCGATACCGAACAGCGGGAACAGGGTGTTGATGCCGCCCAGCGGATCGGTCACGCCCATCAGCAGGATGGACCCCCATGCCGCGACCACGATGATGCTGCAAGCCCACGCACCGACCCGCCAGCTCGGGTTGCGGAACTTCTTCATCGGGCCACCGAGGTTGCTCAGGCCGTCGGAGAGCATGAAGCGCGCCACCCGCGTACCTGCGTCGACGGTGGTGAGGATGAACAGGGCTTCGAACATGATCGCGAAGTGGTACCAGAACGCTTTCAGCCCGGCCCCGCCGAACACCTGGTGCAACACCTCGGACATGCCGAATGCCAGGGTCGGCGCGCCACCGGTCCTCGAGACCACCGTCTCCTCCCCGACACCCTGGGCGGCCGCGGTGATCTCGCCCGGGGTGATCGGGGAACCGGACAGGCCAAGGCCGTTGACGTAGGTGGCCGCCGTCTGCGCGGTGGTCCCGGTCTGCGCCGACGGCGCATTGATGGCGAAATACAGATGCTGGTTGATGATCGCCGCGGTGATCAACGCCATGATCGCAACGAACGACTCGGTGAGCATGCCGCCGTACCCGATGAGCCGCATCTGGCTTTCCTTCTCCAACAACTTCGGCGTCGTGCCCGAGGAGATGAGGGAGTGGAAGCCCGACAGCGCACCGCAGGCGATGGTGATGAACAGGAACGGGAACAGCGATCCCGCGAACACCGGGCCGGTACCGCTGGTGGCGAACTGCGAGATGGCGGGCGCCTCCATCACCGGCCGGGCGATGAGGATGCCGAGCGCCAGAAGTGCGATGGTGCCGACCTTCATGAATGTCGAGAGGTAGTCCCGGGGCGCCAGCAGCAGCCACACCGGCAGCACCGAGGCGGCCAGACCGTAGATGATGATGCACCACGAAAGCGTCACCTTCGACAGAGTGAACCAGTCAGCGCCCCAGTCGGTTTCGGCGACCCAACCACCCGAGACCACCGCGAGCAACAGCAGCACGACGCCGATCAGCGACACTTCAGATACCCGCCCGGGCCGCAGGAATCGCAGGTAGAGGCCCATGAAGATGGCGATCGGAATGGTCATCGCGATGGAGAACACGCCCCACGGGCTTTCGGCCAACGCGTTGACCACCACCAGCGCCAGGACTGCCAGCAGGATCACCATGATGACCAGCACGCCGACGATGGCGGAGACACCGCCGATGGCACCGAGCTCGTCACGCGCCATCTGGCCCAGCGACCGGCCGCGCCGGCGAACCGAGATGGCCAGCACCAGATAGTCCTGGACACAGCCCGCCACCACGGCGCCCACGATGATCCAGATGGTGCCGGGCAGGTAGCCCATCTGCATGGCCAGCACCGGGCCGACCAGCGGGCCGGCCCCGGCGATGGCGGCGAAGTGGTGACCGAACAGCACTCGGCGGTCGGTGGGTACATAGTCGGTGGCGTTCTCGAAAAGTTCGGCCGGAGTGGCATTGTCGTCGCGGGGCTTGACGATCTTCATCTCGATCAACCGGGCGTAGAACCGGAAGCCGATGACGTAGGTGCAGATCGCGGCGATCACGAACCAGACGGCGTTGACGGTCTCCCCGCGGAAGAACGCGATCACCGCCCAGGCGATGGCGCCGATGAGCGCGATGATTGCGAAGACGATTTTGTGCCGCGTGGTGATCCCGCGGCGATCAATTATTGCGACCGGCGGCAGATCCTTGTCGGTGCGGATATAGGTGACGTCGCCGTCGGTCTCCTCGATCCGGTCGGACGCGGTGGGTGTGGCCATGGGCCGATCTTTTCATCGCCGCCGCACTCGCGTGGCGGAACCCTCCTCAGGGTTCGTACAGGGCTCGAACAGTCTCGACGGTGTCGGCCTCCTCGGGCGATTTGTCGTCGCGGTAACGCAGCACGCGGGCAAACCGCAACGCCATTCCACCGGGATACCGTGACGAGCCCTGAACGCCGTCGAAAGCGATCTCGACGACCTGCTCGGGCCGGAGTTTCACCACGTACCCGTCGATGGGACCGTCGGCGAGTTCGGTGAAGCGTTCGGTCTGCCAGGCAAGCATCGCGTCGGTCATCCCTTTGAACGTCTTGCCCAGCATCACGAACCCGCCTGTTTCCGGATCACGCGCGCCCAGATGAATGTTGGAGAGCTTGCCGGTGCGCCGGCCCGAGCCCCATTCCACGGCGAGCACCACCAGATCCAGCGTGTGTACCGGTTTGACCTTGAGCCAGCCCGAGCCGCGGCGCCCCGCCTCGTACGGCGCTGCGGTGGCTTTCGCCATCACCCCTTCGTGCCCGGCGGCCAGGGTGGCCGCCAGGAACTCGTGAGCCTGCTCGGGGTCGGCGGTCACGATGTGGTCGACGCGCCGGGAGGCCGGGACGATCGCATCGAGTGCGGCGCGGCGTTCGAGGGTCGGTAGGTCGAGGAGATCGCGCCCGTCGACGTGCAGCAGGTCGAAGAAGAACACCGAAAGAGGCACCTCGTCGGTCGGATTCCGGCGGCCGAAGCGAGACGCGGTGACCTGGAACCGATGCGGCCGGCCGTCGGGACGCAGCGCGATGGCCTCGGCATCGGCGATCAGGTCGGTGACCGGGAGCGCGAGCGTCGCCGCGACGACCTCCGGCAGGCGCGAGGTGACGTCATCGAGGCTGCGGGTGTAGATGGACACGTCGGACCCGATGCGGTGGATCTGCACGCGCGCGCCGTCCAGTTTGGTTTCCAGAACGGCTGTGCCGCCGAGTCTTTCGAGGGCCTCGTCGATATCGCTTGCGGTCTGCGCCAGCATCGGCCCCATCGGGCGGCCCACCTGCAGGCCAAAGGCCCGCACCGCGGTGACGCCGCCGGTGGCTGCCGCGGCCGCGACGGCAGGCAGGTCACCGGCGAGCATGGCGGCGCGGCGCACGTCGGCCGCCGGAATGCCCGACGAGCGTGCGACGGCGTCTGCCATGACGCCGGCCAGTGCCCCCTGCCGCAACTCGCCGCCGAGCAGGCGGCGCAGGAAGGTCTGTTCACCGGCGGTGGCGGCGCCGAACAGGTCGGCCACGAGCTGGGCCCGGCGGCCTTGTGAACCCTTACCGGTGACCGCACCGATCGCCGTGAGCCGGCTGTCCACGTCGGTGATGGTCAGCGTCGGGGTGGCCGCCGGGGGAGGCAGGTTCCGCAACCCGGCCCAGCCGACGCCGATCTGACGTTGCGGCAGCTCCCCGGAGAGCCAGGCGACCACGACCGCGACGGGATCGCCTGCGGCGGCGACGGCGCTCAGCAGCGTGGCGATGCGCTCGGTTTTGGCCAGGCGTCCCGAACTCGCCGCCACGTCGGTGGATGCGGCGACGACCTCGGCAAGCAGCATGCGTTCAGCGTGCCACGACGGTCAGACATTCTTGAGCGTCTGCACCAGCACCGCGGCCTGCGAGCGCAGCTCGGCCGCCCGGACGTGATAGCCCGCGGCCACGAATTCATCTGCGGCCGACAGACGTTCGTCGACCTCGGATTCGATGAGGCGACGAATCTCGGCGTCGGAGAGCTCGAGCCGCGCGACCTCGGTGGCACCCAGGCCCGGCACCGACGCGGCGAAGGGGCCTGCGGAATATGCCGCAACCGCGGCGACCTGGGGGGCTTCGGCGTTGTCGATCGCGCTGAGCGCCGACCGCAACGCGACGACGCGCGGGGTGTCGCGGGCCTTGCGTGCCGACATCAGCCCGCGGCGCAGTGTGTCGCGCCAATGTTGTGCTGGTGTCATGTCACGACAATGTATTCGACCGGGGCGGAGACGTCGAAGCATTTTTGGCGCGGTCGACTGTGCTGAGCGTGCGCGAAATGCCTACTGAACACGGCGTGTCGGGCAACGGACGCGCACGCTCGCGGTGCAGGGGGGTGGGGAGGATCACGTCACGTCGAAGGACACGCGGTGCCAGCCGCTGGCCCCGTCGGGAACGGGGTCGGCCAGCTCGGGTGTCTGGACCGTGCCGGTGTTGTCGGTGGCCCGCACCGTGATCGTGTGGGGACCTGGGTCGGTGGCCATCCAGTCGAGGCTCCACAAGCGCCAGGTGTCGTCGGAGTACGCGGCGCCCAGCTGTGCAGGCTGCCAATCACCTTGGCGCCCAGGCCCGTCGATGCGAACCTCGACCGCCTTCACGCCGCGGTGCTGGGCCCACGCCACCCCGCCGAACCGCACCGGGCCGCGGCCGACGCGTTGGCCGCCGCGTGGGACGTCGACGCGTGACTCGGTCTTGATCGGGCCGCGCGCCGACCAGCCGAGCTTGGTCCAGTACGCCTCCGCGCGGTCGAACCGGGTGAGTTCCAGATCGGTCACCCACTTGGTGGCCGACACGTATCCGTAGAGTCCGGGCACCACCAGCCGTGCCGGATAGCCGTGCTCGGTGGGCAGCGGCTCACCGTTCATCCCGATCGCGAGCAGCGCGTCGCGTCCGTCGGTGAGTGCATCGACCGGCGTGCCCGCGGTGAAACCGTCCACCGACGTCGACAACACCATATCGGCGTCGGGGTGAACACCGGCCGCGGCCAACAGATCCCGCACCCGGTAACCCGTCCAGGTGGCGTTGGAGATCAGGTTGCCGCCCACCGGGTTGGACACGCATGTCAAGGTCACGATCTTCTCGACCACCTCGAAGCGCTCCAGATCGGCCCAGCGCAGGGTGATTTCGCGGTCGGTCATGCCGTGGATGCGCATGCGCCAGTCGTCGCGGCTGAGTTGTGGCACGGTCAGCGCGGTGTCGATCCGATAGAACTGTGCCGACGGCGTGATGAACGACGGCACCGCAACGCCTTCGGGCTGTACCGCGGGTGGCACGGCAGGGGCGGGGCGGGCCGGTCGCGGCACGGTGAAGGCGCTACGGTCTTCGGTGACCGAGGAGGCCAGCCGGGACAACACCACCCCGGCCACGCCGCTGACCACACCGGCGGTCAGCAGACCGAGCGTCACCAGGGAACGGCGCCGGCCGGGATCCACACCGTCATCGCCGACGGGTTTGTCGCGCAAGCCTTCCGAGACCAGCAGGCGCAACACCGCGATCCCGCACAGGGTGCCGATGATGGTCGGAACCACTGCCGGCCAACTCGCACCGGGCCGCGACAGCACGGCCGCGCATCCGGCGACCCCGCCGAGCCCGATGGCGATGCTGCCCACCGGAACCCTGCCGGTTTCCCACGTGGCGGCGACCGCGGCGATCGTGACGATGACGACCAGCACCGCAACGGTCAGCATCGGCTTGTCGGCGGTGCCGAAAGTCGCGATGGCCCACTCCCGGACCGGTCCAGGGGTCAGGTCGATGACCGCGGACCCGACCGCCGTGCGAGCGTCGGATGCCGGCCCGAACAGCACCGCCAGCAAGCCGGTGACGCCAAGGGCCACCGCTGCCGCCGCGACACCGGCCAGCGCCGGCACGGGAGCAGTGCGATCGGCCATATTCACAAGCTACCTGCGGCCAGGCCCGGCAGAGCTGACGAAACCATGACGGCCGGGTCCGGGTTGCAAACCGCACCGGAAAGCCTTACCGGAAGGGATCCATCAGATAGGTTGCTTTACGGATTCGGTCATTTTTGGAAAGGGAGCTAGATGGAGATCGAAGGCAAGAAGGCCATCGTCGTCGGTGGCGCGTCGGGCTTCGGAAAGGCGACGGCGGAGGCATTGGCCAAGCGTGGCGCCACCGTCGCGGTGCTGGACCGACCCCAGTCCAAGGGCAAGGACGTAGCCGCCGAGATCGGGGGCTCGTTCTTCGAGGTCGACGTCACCGACTTCGCGGGCACCGAGGAGGCCTTGGAGCGAGCGGTCGCCGGCCTCGGCGGTCTGCACATTGCGGTCACCACTGCCGGCGGCGGTATCGGTGAGCGCACCATCAGCAAGAACGGCCCGCACAGCCTGGACTCGTTCCGCGCCAGCGTGGACCTCAACCTGATCGGGACGTTCAACGTCAGCCGCCTCGCGGCATGGCAGATGAGCAAGAACGAGCCGGTCGACGCCGAAGCCGAGGAACGCGGCGTCATCATCAACACCGCCTCGATCGCGGCCTTCGAGGGGCAGATCGGTCAAGTCGCGTACACCGCGTCGAAGGCCGCTATCGCGGGCATGTCCCTGACCATGGCTCGCGACCTGGGCAGCATGGGTATCCGCGTGCTCGCCATCGCACCCAGCCTCTTCGCGACCGGTTTGACGCAGGGCATTCCCGACGAGTTCGCCACGCAACTGACCAGAGACGCCGCGTTCCCGAGGCGACTCGGCCGCCCGGAGGAGTACGCCAAGCTCGCCGTCGCGATTGTCGAGAACCCGATGCTCAACGGCCAGTGCATCCGTTTGGACGCCGGTCAGCGCTTCGCCCCCAAGTAGAGTGATGCGGCGTGGCCGGTCACGCCCCGTGCACACCGGTCACGCCGACACCGCACCCCGGGAGGCGTCATGGCAACCGTTGCAGACCACGTGATCTCCGCGCTGAGCGCCAGTGGGGTGCGGCGGGTGTACGGCCTGCCCGGTGACAGCCTCAACGGGTTCACCGATGCCATCAGGCGATCCGAGGCCATCACGTGGCAACACGTCCGGCATGAGGAGACGGCGGGATTCGCCGCGGCGGCAGACGCCGCACTGACCGGCCAGTTGGCTGTCTGTGCGGGAAGCTGTGGGCCGGGCAATCTGCACTTGATCAACGGCCTGTTCGACGCGCAGCGCAGCCGGGTTCCCGTGCTGGCCATCGCCGCGCACATCCCGCGCACCGAAATCGGTTCGGGCTACTTCCAGGAAACCCATCCGCAACAGCTGTTCGGCGAGTGCAGCGTGTACTGCGAATTGGTCAGTACCCCGGAGATGGCGCCGCGCATCCTCGAGATGGCGATGCGCGCCGCGGTCGAAGAGAACGGGGTCGCCGTCGTCGTCGTGCCGGGGGAGATCTTCCTGGCCCGCACCGCAGGTTCGGGATGGACGTCGCGTCCGGTGCTGCCGACGCATTCGATCATGCGGCCAGACGACGAATCGGTCCGCCGCGCCGCGAATCTGCTCAACGCCGCCGAGCGGGTCACCATCCTCGGCGGTGCCGGGGTGGCGGGCGCGCACGACGAGCTGATCGAATTGGCCGCGAGGTTGCAGGCGCCGGTGGTGCATGCGTTGCGCGGCAAGGAGTTCATCGAATACGACAACCCGTTCGACGTCGGGATGACCGGGCTGCTCGGGTTCGCATCGGGATACAAGGCGATCAAAGAGGCCGACACGCTGCTGATGCTCGGCACCGATTTCCCCTATCAGCAGTTCTATCCCGAAGGCGCGACGGTCATCCAGGTCGACACCCGCGGCCGAAACCTGGGGCGTCGCACGCCGATCGACCTCGGTCTGCGCGGCACCGTGAAGGACACCCTGGCTGCGCTGCAACCGCTGCTGCGCGCCAAGACCGACCGCGAACATCTCGATCGGGCTCTGCGGCACTACGCGAAAACCCGTGCGTCCCTGGATGCGTTGGCGGTCAACGACCGTGACAAGACCCCGATCAGGCCGGAATATGTTGCCGCGCTTGCCAACCGGCTCGCCAGCGACGACGCGGTGTTCACCTGCGACGTCGGGTCGCCAGTGGTGTGGGCGGCGCGCTACCTCACCATGAACGGCAGGCGCAGGCTGCTCGGATCGTTCAACCACGGCACAATGGCCAACGCGCTGCCCCATGCCATCGGTGCCCAGACCGCCTACCCCGGCAGGCAGGTGGTTGCGCTGGCCGGCGACGGCGGGCTGACCATGCTCTTCGGCGAACTGGTGACGCTGATCCAGAACCGGTTGCCGGTCAAGCTGATCGTGTTCAACAACTCGTCGCTGAACTTCGTCGAGCTGGAGATGAAAGCCGCGGGCATCGTCACGTTCGGTACCGACCTGGTCAACCCCGACTTCGCCGCCGTCGCCCAGTCGATGGGGGTGTTCGGGCGGCGCGTAACCGAACCTGCCGCCCTGGAACGGGCATTGGCCGACGCCTTCGCCCACGACGGGCCCGCCGTGGTGGACGTCGTCACCGCGCGCCAAGAACTGTCGATACCGCCTGCCATCACCGTCGAACAGGCCAAGGGCTTCTCGCTGTATGCGATCCGGACCATCCTGGCCGGCCGCGCGGACGAGCTGCTCGACCTGGTTTCCACCAACGTGGCGCGGCGCATCCTGGACTGACGGCCTACCGCCCGAAGGCGTTACTTCACAACGAGATTCAGGCAGGCCGGGGCACGGCAGCCGACGCGCTCTGCCCGAGCCATTTGGGGATGTTGCGGCGTACGTCGGCAGGGCCGGACAACGCGACGCTGCCGTCGAGCACAGCGTGTGTCCAGCCTTGATCGCCGCGCCAGATCCGGGTCAGCGTGCGCAGGCTGGTTTCGACGGTGCCGGTCACCTCATAGCCCGGGTCGAAATCACACACATCGGCCTGCCCGTCGGACACCACCAGCCACCACCGAGATGCCTTGACCGCGACACCGTCGAGGATGAATGCGACCGTGGTGCGCGACCGTGGCCAGTTCTCGATCGGGATGGTGCGGCGCATGTCCCAGAACAGCAGATGCGGATCCAGGTCGGCCTCGCCGAGCTCACCGATCCAACGGACTCCCCATGCCCCGAGGGCGGTGACGATACCTGCCAGCTCTTGGCCGCACTCGGTGAGGGAATACGTTGTGCGGCCATCGATCTCACTGCGCTCGACGACCCCTGCGCGGGTCAGGGTCTTGAGGCGCTTGGACAGCAGCGCCGGGGACATCTTGGGTACCCCACGGCGCAGATCGTTGAAGTGGGTGCTGCCGAGCAGTAGCTCCCGGATCACCAGCATGGTCCAGCGTTCATCGAGCAATTCCATGGCCTTTGCCATCGGGCAGAACTGGCCGTATCCCGACATATCCGCACCTTTCGTGGATCGCCGCCGAATCTATGGTCTCGCAGCCGGCCTGCCCAGTACAGATTCAGTAGCGGGGCAGGTACAGAACTGGAACTGGATGTGCCCGCGGCCGGGCCGCATCATGGGTTCACCCGCGCGAGAGGAGTCACCGATGAGCGCTGTAGTGGACGATTTGGCAGCCAAGCACCGTGCGTTGTGGGCGTTGGGCGATTACGCCGCCATCGCCGCCGACGTGGTGGCGCCGCTGGGCCCTGAACTCGTGGCCGCCTGCGACATCGGAACCCAGGACCGGGTGCTCGATATCGCTGCCGGAACCGGCAATGCGGCGATTCCGGCCGCCGCGACGGGCGCGCGCGTCGTCGCCAGCGATCTGTGCCCGGAGTTGGTGCAGCGAGGCAGGCAGCACGCCGACGAACGCGGTGTCGAACTGCAATGGCGCGAAGCCAACGCGGAAGCGCTGCCATTCTCCGACGACGAGTTCGATGTGGTGATGTCGTGCATCGGGGTGATGTTCGCGCCGCATCATCAGCAGGCCGCCGACGAGCTGATCCGGGTGTGCCGTCCGGGTGGCCGTATCGGCGTGATCAGTTGGACCCCTGAGGGTTTCATCGGACGATTGTTCGCGACCATGAAGCCGTATGTGCCTGCGCCACCGGCCGGTGTGTCGGCCCCGCCGCTGTGGGGCAGCGAGGACCATGTGAGTGCGTTGTTCGGCGACGCGGTCGTCGACATCACGACGCAACGGCGAGATCTGTCGGTCGATGCCTTCCCCGACGGCGCCGCATTCCGCGACTATTTCAAGGCCAACTACGGGCCGACGATCGCGGCGTACCGCGGTATCGCCGACGATCCGGCGCGGGTGGCCGCACTCGACGCCGACATCGCAGCACTGGGCGATCGCAGCATCAGCGACGGCTCGATGGGCTGGGAGTACCTTCTGGTGACCGCGCGTAAGCGCTGAATGCGGGCTGGCACGATGGCTGCATGCCGGACGACGTGCAGCAGCTGCCGACGCTCAGTGACGCCGACCTGGCGGCGTTGACGCCCTGGCTGCGGAGCCAGGGAATCGGTTCGACCATCACCGATGTGGCGCCGCTGACGGGTGGAACCCAGAACATCGTGGTGGGCCTGCGGGTCGACGGCAGGCAGATGGTGCTGCGCCGCCCGCCGCTGCACCCGCGGCCGACCAGCGACAAGACGATGCTGCGTGAGATCGCCGTGCTGCGCACGCTGGCAGGGTCCGCCGTACCCCATCCCGGATTCATCGCCGGCTGCACTGATCTCGACGTGCTCGGCGTCGTGTTCTATCTGATGGAGCAGGTGGACGGATTCAACCCGGGCACCGAGGTCGCCGAGGCATACCGGACCGATGCGGACATGCGCTACCGCGTCGGGCTGTCCTACGCCGCGAGCCTGGCCGAACTCGGTAACGCCGCCTGGGTCGACAGTCCGCTGGCCGAGATCCGGCCGCCGGGTTCTTTTCTGGCCCGCCAGGTTCCGCAGTTCCTGCGACTGCTGGAAAGCTACCGGCACGAGCACTACGCGCCGGAATCACTGCCCGCGGTGGGGGAGTTGGCGCAGTGGCTGGAATCGAACCGGCCGCCCGACGCCGAGCCGGGCATCATGCACGGCGACGCTCACCTGAACAACGTGCTGCTGGAACGCGAGAGCCCGCAATTGGCCGCGTTCATCGACTGGGAGATGTGCACCATCGGCGACCCGCTGCTGGATCTCGGCTGGATGTTGGTGTGCTGGCCGGACCAACCCAATCCGATCAACGCGGGTTCGGCGCTGGCCGCTCTGGGTGGGCTCGCGAGCCGGCGCGACCTGCTCGACGCCTACCGCGACGCCGGCGGCCGAACGACCTCCGCACTGGACTGGTATGTGGCGCTGGCCTGTTTCAAGCTCGGCATCGTGATCGAGGGCACCTGGTCGCGCTACCTGGCCGGGCGCGCGAGCCGGGAGGCCGGCGAACAACTGCATGCGTCGGCGGCCAACCTGATCGACCTGGGGACACGGGTCATCAAGGGCGACAACCCGTTCCTCTGACCCGCGAGCCGCAGCTCCTACGTCACGCGGCGTCTGGTGGCGGTGAAGATCAGTACGCATCGAACGCGAGCTTGATGGCCAAGGCGAAGCCTGCCAAGCCGATCAGCACCCGCAGTGGGGTGCCCGGAGAGTGCCGTACCACGACGGGCCCCAGCCGGGAACCGATGAGGCAGCCCAACCCGAGCGGCAGCACCGCGGGCCAGTACACGGGCGCCAAGAACACGAAGGCAAGAGCTGCCACAGAATTGGCGACGCCGAGGATGACGTTCTTGCCCGCGTTGGCGTGCGCGAGGCTGGCACCCCCGGCCCGGAGCAGCAGGGCCAGCAACAGCACCCCGGCGGCGGCGCCGAAATAGCCGCCGTAGATCGTGATCAGGAAGATCGCTGCGGCTTCCATCGTCACGCGCACGAGGTGATCGCGGTGATCGCCCAGGCGCGCTTCGCGATGCTCCTTGGGCGGCAACAAGATCGCCACCGACGCGATCCCGATCAGTAGCGGTACCGCCTTCTCGAAACCCTCGGCCGGTGTGCACAGCAGCAGTGCCGCGCCTGCCGCACCACCGACCATGGCCACCGGCAGGATCCGTTTGATCCACGGACCCTGCCCGGCCAACTCGGGTCGTGAACCCCACACCGACCCGATGCCGTTGAACACGAGGGCGACGGTGTTGGTCACGTTGGCCGTCACCGGCGGCAGTCCGATCAGCAGTAGTGCCGGATAGGTGGCTACCGACGCGAGGCCCGCGATGCTGCCGGACAAGCCACCGACGACCCCGGCGGCGATGAGTAGTGTGACGTCCCAGAAACTCATGAGGCGTCCACGCGCGCTGACGTTACCGAGCGAAAGTGATTGCGCGACTCCCGGGGGAGCGTCTAGCATCGCCAACGTGCCAAGGCGACTTGTAGTAGCAACCCGCAGCGGGGTCTGATCCAGACCGACCCCTCGCTGTGGGTCGTTGCTACTTCGTCGGTCAATTCCTCTGAGCAAGAGAAGACCGGCACATGTATCCCTCATCGGCAACACCAATGACGCACCACCGCCCCGCATTCGCGGCCAGCTTCACCGCGCCGCTGCCGCGTGGCGTGCGCGCCGCCGCGGAGTCAGTGTCCTGGGACGACTTCCTGGCCGAGTACGCACCCAGTGGGGGACCGCTGCGCATGGGGCAGTGGAGCTGCACCGACGCCGCTCGCCCGGGACGCAGGCTGGGGCCGCAGAGTCGCGGCTATCAGGCCACCCTCGCCTTCGGCGACACCGTCAGCACGTCACGGGCGGCGGCCAGTGGTCCGATCGCCGCGCTGACCGCGATGCTGCACGACCGCGGCATCGCCCTCGAGACCACGTCGTTTCACCAGCTACCGACCGGCGGACGCACCGCTACCTTCCTGCAGGGCAGCGACGGATCCCGCAGCATGTGGGCGATGGGCCTCGACGCCGATCCGGAGCTGTCGGCGTTGCGTGCCGTCATCGCGTGTGTGAACCGGTTGATGAGCGCCTGAACCCGCAGGCAGCTGTCAGCGGATCGGACGCAGCACGATCGGCATGCCGTCGACCGGCACGGCCATACCGCCGTAGTCGTACCACGGCTGATAGCCCGGATGCGCCAACTCCAGGCGGTACCGACGCATGAGCCGGTGCATGACGGTCTTGATCTCCAGCTGGCCGAACACCATGCCGATGCACTTGTGTGCACCACCGCCGAACGGGGCGAACGCGTAGCGGTGCTTCTTGTGCTCGCTGCGCGGCTCGGCGAAGCGGTCGGGGTCGAAACGTTCTGGATCCGTCCACAACTCGGGCAACCGGTGGTTGATCGCAGGCCAGGTGACCACATCCGTGCCGGCCGGTATGTAGTAGCCGAGGATCTCGGTGTCGCGCACGGCGCGCCGGAAGTTGAACCCCAGGGGCGTCTGCATCCGTAGCGCCTCGTTGATCACCAGGTCGTAGGTCTCGAGCTTCTCCAGCGCCTCGATGTCCAGCGGCGCATCACCGATGCGTTCGGACTCCTCGCGCAGCTTGTCCTGCCACTGCGGGTTGGCCGCAAGGTGGTAGGCCATAGTGGTCAGCGTCGATGTGGTGGTGTCGTGCGCGGCCATCATCAAGAAGATCATGTGCGCGATGATCTGGTCGTCGGTGAAGCTCCGGCCGTCCTCGTCCTCTGCATGACAGAGCACGCTGAACATGTCGGAGCCCTCCGACCGGCGCTTCTCCGCGATCCGACCGGCGAAGTAGTCCTCGAGAGTTTTGCGGGCCTGGATGCCGCGCCACCACGACAGCGGCGGAACGGGGGTGCGCACGATCGCGTTGCCGGCCCGGGTTGTGGTGGTGAAGGCCTGGTTGATGGTGGTGACGAGCTTGTGGTCGGTACCCGCCGGGTGGCCCATGAAGACCTCGGAGGCGATGTCGAGGGTCAGCTCTTTGGCCGCCGGGTGGAACAGGAACCGCGGGTCGTTGGCCACCCAGTCGTTGGCCAACACCTGAGTCGCCACCGAATCGATGTGCGAGACGTAGCCGGTGAGCTTGGTGCGTGTGAAGGCTTCCTGCATGATCCGGCGGTGAAACATGTGCTCGTCAAAATCCAAGAGCATCAATCCGCCCTCGAAGAACGGCCCGATGACGGGGTCCCACGCGCGCTGGGAGAAGTCCTTGTTGCGATTGGAGAACACCGTCTGCGTGGCATCGGGGCCCAGCGCCATCACCTGTGACAAGGCAGGGGTGTGTGCGTAGTAGACCGGGCCGTGCTTGCGGTACAGCTCAAGGATGTACTCCGGACCGCCGCGGAAGATCTCGATCATATGGCCGATGATCGGCAGGCCGGAGTCGCCCAGGATCGGCTTGAGGTCGCTGCCCGCCGGTGGCTCGGCGAAGACGAACTGGTCCCAGTCCTTCTCCTTCAGGCGCTTCTCCACGGCGGCCATGCCCGGCAGCGTGTTGGGTGTCGGTGTGAAGCGTCGCTTTGCCTGATCTAGGAGATAGTGCGGGGTGCTGATCGTTGCCATGAACCGCTCCTGAGGCCGCTGAAACTGACAATGTGTGGTCGATGTCACCACCTGAGGCCATCCTGGCTGTCAGACTTGACGCATGTCAAGTTTTGTTCTGGCCTGTCGCAATGCGAAGGTCTAGTGCCATGACCGCCGAACAGGTCCCGGAGGACAGCAACGAAGGCCCGGTGCGGCGCAGCCGCGGTGACCGGCAGCGCGACGCCATCGTCAAGGCTGTTCGGGAGCTGCTCGAAGAACAGTCGTTCGCCGATCTGTCCGTCAGCGCGATCAGCGAACGCGCCGGGGTGGCCCGCTCGGGTTTCTACTTCTACTTCGACACCAAGTACGCGGTCCTCGCGGTGATCGTGGCCGAAGCCATGGAGCAGCTCGACCAACTCACGCACAATTACGCCCCCCGCGAACCCGACGAGGAGCCTGCGGCCTTCGCCAAGCGGATGGTGGGCAATGCTGCCCTGGTATTCGCCACCAACGACCCGATCATGTCGGCCTGCACCATCGCGCAGAACACCGATGCGCAGATCCGCGAGCTGATGAACGACTTCGAGGACGGGGTGATCGCCAAGATCGTCGGCCTGATCGAGCAGGACAGTGGGGCCCGCCCGATCTCCGACGACCTCTCCGGGCTGGTGCGCATGCTGGTGGCCACCACCGCGATGACGCTGTCTCACGACCCGGCGTTCATCGGCCGCGGTGAAGACCCGCAGCGCGCGATCGACGTGCTGGAACGCCTGTGGCTCAATGCCCTGTGGGGTGGCCAGGTTCGTTAGCCGTCCCGGTATGGTCACCGCTATGGCGCAGGGGAGCGACTTTCGGGGGAAACGCTGCTTCATCACGGGGGCGGCAAGCGGTATCGGGCGGGCCACTGCGCTCGCGCTGGCGGCGCAGGGCGCTGAACTGTATCTGACCGATCGCGACGGCGATGGTCTGGCGCAGACGGTGGCTGACGCGCAGGCGCTCGGCGCGCAGGTGCCTGCGCATCGCGCACTGGACATCTCGGACTACGACCAGGTCGCCGCGTTCGCGGCCGACATCCACGCCGCGCACCCCGCGATGGACGTGGTGATGAACATCGCCGGCATCTCGGCGTGGGGCACCGTCGATCAGCTCACCCATCAGCATTGGCGCTCGATGATCGACGTCAACCTCATGGGTCCGATCCATGTCATCGAGACATTCGTGCCGCCGATGGTCGCCGCCCGAAGGGGTGGTCAGCTGGTGAACGTCTCCTCGGCCGCCGGCATCGTGGCCCTGCCCTGGCATAGTGCCTACAGTGCCAGCAAGTACGGGCTGCGCGGACTCAGCGAGGTGCTTCGGTTCGACCTGGCCCGGCACCGCATCGGGGTGTCGGTGGTGGTGCCGGGTGCGGTGAAAACCGGGCTGGTGCAGACGGTTCAGATCGCCGGCGTCGACCGCGACGACCCGGACGTGCAGAAGTGGGTGGACCGGTTCGCCGGGCACGCCGTGTCCCCGGAGAAGGCGGCCGCCAAGATCCTGGCCGGCGTGCGACGCAACCGGTTCCTGATCTACACCTCAGCCGACATCCGCGCGCTGTACGCCTTCAAACGTGTCGCGTGGTGGCCTTACAGCGTGGCGATGCGCCAGGCGAACGTGCTGTTCACCCGGGCGCTGCGACCCCGCCGCTGATCATTTCGCCGCCCGGGGAAGGCCCAGCGCGTCGGCCACGCCGTCTGCTGCGGTGAGCTTGCGGGTTCTCCTCGACTCGTGGGCGCAGGACGGCATCAGGTAAACCCACTGAGGTGAACCGTCGGTGTGCACCGGGCGAACGGCCCTCGGGCTCAGCGATTTCCCCAGTGCCAGGCCGGTGTGTTCAGCAGGCCCAAACCGGCGACTTTCGTTTCACCCCAATGCTTGTAGAGCTCCACTTCGATGGCGCAGCCGCGGTCCTCATCGGCGACCGGTGTGGTGTCGAGGAATTCCAGCAGGGCCCGGGAGTGCGTGACCACCACCACCTGCGTCTGGGTGGCGGCGGTGGCGATCAGGGTGGCCAAGGGCCGTACCAGATCCGGGTGCAGTGACGTCTCCGGTTCGTTGAGCACCATGAGGGAAGGCGGTCTTGGACTCAACAAGGCTGCCGCCCACAACAGGAAACGCAGTGTGCCGTCGGACAATTCGGCGGCGCGCAGGGGCCGCAACATGCCACGTTGGTGCAGTTGCAGATCGAAGAGTCCGTCGTTGACGGCGACCGAGACGGTGGCGCCGTCGAACGCGTCGGCCACCGCGCGGGCCAGGTCGTCGAGCCCGGCCTCGATGATGGTCTGGGTGGCTGCGGCCAGGTCGGCTCCGTCGTCGGAGAGCACCGGCGTGCGGGTGCCCACCTGCGGTTGGCGCGCCGGGGCGCCGGCGTCGACGCGGAAGCCGTCGTAGAAGCGCCAGTCGCGCAGCCGTTCGGAGACCGCGGACAGCTCCGGCAGGGCGTGGGGGTGAGCGTATTCGGCGAGCACGCTGCGGTAGGACGGCAGCGATCGGCTCAGTTCGTCGAAGCCCCGACCGGATTCGGCGGCCGCCTCGGCATACTCGCGGGTGCGACGAACCAGTGCCGAGCTTGGCCGCAATACCGGACCGGCGAAGACCATCTCGCGCTTGATCTCGGGATCCAGGGCGAACGCCGTCGGCCCGGTGCCCGCCATCTGCGGCAGGCCGAGGTCGACCAGATAGCCGAAATCGTCTGAAGCGAAACCTAGTTCGAGTGAAACCGGACGGGTACGGGTGGTGCCCTGGGCCTCCTCGGCCGGCTGCTCCGGCCCGGCCCACAGCACCGATTGCAATCCGCCCTCTCGCGCCAGCGACCCGATCACCCGGCCGCGTCCGCAATCGGCCAGCAATCGCAGCGCCCGGTAGAGCGACGACTTGCCCGTGCCGTTGGCGCCGGTGACGACGGTGAGATCGGTCAGCGGCAGCGTCACGTCGCGCAGTGACCGGTAGCCCCGGACGGCGATGGTCTGCAGCATGCGACCAGGTTATTGACCAGGTCCGACACCGGCGTCGGCGCCGGGAGGCATGGCCAATTCGAGCCGCACGCCGAGCAGCCGGATCGGCCGGTCGAGTTCGAACAGATCGAGCACGGCAAGGGCGGTATCGGCGATCACCTCGGCGTCGGTGCCCGGTTGCGACAGCTTCCGGATCTTGGTGCGCGTGTAGAAGGTGTTGGTGCGCACGGTCACGGCGACCCGGGTGACCACGCGGTCCTGTTCGACCACCTCGGTCAGGGTGCGCAGGCTCAGGTCCCGCACCGCCGCGTCGATCTCGGTGCGGTCGGTGAGATCGTGGGCGAAGGTGATGACGTGACTACGCGACCGCGGTACCCATGGTTCGGCGCTGACCTCGGTGTCACCACCGCCCTTGGCCAGCAACAGGATCCACAGGCCGGTGGTAGGCCCGAACGTCGAGGTGAGCAGCTCGGCGTCGGTGGCGGCCAGTTGGGCGACCGTCGTGATACCAAGCGTGGCAAGCTTTTTGGTGGTCTTCGGCCCGACACCCCACAGCGCGTCGGGTGGCCGGTCACCCATCACGTCCATCCAGCTGTCCGCCGTGAGCCAGTACACGCCTGGGGCCTGGTCTGCTCCTCGCGTGCGCGTCGGTTTGGCCAGGCCGGTGGCGATCTTGGCCCGCTGCTTGTTGTCGCTGATGCCCACCGAGCACGACAGCCCGGTCTCGGCGGCCACCACTGTGCGGATGCGTTCGGCCAACTCGACGGGATCGACCGACTCGTCGGTACCCAGGTACGCCTCGTCCCAGCCCCAGACCTCCAGCGGGTGGCCGAGATCTCGCAGCAGGCCCATCACCTGCTCGGACGCTTCGTCATACGCGGCGGGGTCGGACGGCAGGAAGGTGGCGTCGGGACACTTGCGGGCCGCGGTTCGCAATGGCATGCCGGCGTGCACACCGAACTCCCGGGCCTGATACGACGCACAGGTGACGACCTTGCGGGGTTCGGTGGGATCGCCGTTGCCGCCGACGATGACCGGAAGGCCGACCAGTTCGGGATGCCGCCGCAATTCCACCGACGCCAGGAACTGGTCGAGGTCGACGTGAAGAATCCAGCCGGTCATCGCGCTAGCAGCCGCACAGTTTGCGAGCGGTCGCCTCCCATGCCGCGCCGAGCTCGTCGAGGGTCCGGCCGCGGTCGTTGAGCTGGTGTGCCACGTAGTCGGCGTCCAGCAGCGCGATCAACGCATCGGCCTGAGCATCGAGATCGCCTGTGGTGTTGGCGGTTTCGAGCAGCATCCGGACATGTGCGCGGTGCAACATGGCCGGACCTGCGAAGCGGGTCTGGGGATCGCGGGCCGCGTCGGACAACAGAGCGTGGTGGCAGTGCACGAACCGCAGCCGGTCGCGGCCGTAGGCGAGCAGGCGTTCCAGCGGAGGTGCGCCGGGGCCGAGTGGGGGAGGCCCGAACATGAACGCTTCCTGTTCGACCTTCTCGTCCTCGTCGAGCAGGACCATCATCAGCCCGGCGCGGCTGCCGAACCGGCGGAACAATGTTCCCTTGCCAACCCCGGCGGCGACCGCGATATCGTCGGTACTCACGGCGTCGGGTCCGCGTTCCGCGATGAGGCGGCGGGCGGCGTCGAGCAGGAGTTCGCGGTTGCGGGCGGCATCGCCCCGTTCGGCCGGCGTCGCATCGGTGACCGCGAGCCTGGCACGCCGGTCAGAAGCAGTCACCTTTGAACTTTAACTCAGGCGGAATTAATCGGACCACAGTCCGGTTACTCTGGGCGAAGATCGGGTCAGACGACATAGGACACAGGGAGAAGGAACATGGCCGATATCAAGGTTCTCGTACTGGTGGGCAGCCTGCGGGCGGCGTCGACCAACCGGCAACTCGCCGAACTCGCCGTCGAGGCCGCGCCGGACGGCGTGGACCTGCGGATCTTCGATCAGCTGGGGGAGCTGCCGTTCTACAACGAAGACATCGACGGTGACGATGTGGCCGAGTCGGTCACGGCGCTGCGCAGCGCGGCCGCCGGGGCCGACGCCGCTCTCGTCGTCACGCCCGAATACAACGGAAGCATCCCGGGTGTCCTGAAGAACGCCATCGACTGGCTGTCGCGGCCCTACGGCAACGGTGCGCTCAAGGACAAGCCGCTGGCTGTGGTCGGTACGGCGCTGGGACAGTACGGCGGGGTGTGGGCGCACGACGAAACCCGCAAGTCGTTCGGCATCGCCGGGCCCCGGGTCGTCGAAGACCTCAAGCTGTCACTGCCGGCCAAGGCTCTGGATGGGCGCCACCCCCGGGAGAACGATGAGGTCGCCGCGACCGTGCGCGACATCGTGGGCAAGCTCGCTGCCGAGGTGAACTGAGCGGGCGCATCTGCGTCGGCTCCGCTGAGCCGGCACGTTCGATACCAGGGCTGGGGCCGACCATGTCGGCCCCAGCTTCGTTGTTGGGGATCTTCGCCAGATCTGCGTGTCGCGGACACCGGACCGGCCCCGCCGATCACGAGCACCTCGCCAGACGGCCGCGTAGGACCGCAGATGGCCGGCAGCGGGTTTGCTACCGGCGATCTTGGTGTGCTAGGCGAGGCGTACTTGTCGGTGGCTGGTGGTACACCCATAGATATAGCGCGACACGCGCCCTGCGATCGTTTGCGACACGCCGGGAGCGGGGCCTGCGGCGAGCTTACGACCTGGGAATTTCAAAAATGTTATTCAGAACATCTTGTATGGCTTCGGATGATCGGCCACTAGGTGTAGTGTCTGTGAGACCGACAGGCCACCACGGTTCGGGAGCCCGCCGGAGCGCAGCAAATCCGGCGGAATCGGTGTCAGCACCGGCCGGAGGGCGGCTTCCGGCGCCAGGAATTTTGGAGGGCTGGAGGTCGCTGAAGTTTAGCGAATGCAGTGATCCGACCAAGTTGCCAGTCCGGGTTCAGATCTTTCACTTACCGCAAGAGGAGCCGTACCGAAGATGACCGTCACCGTGTACACCAAGCCCGCATGCGTGCAGTGCAACGCCACCTACAAGGCGCTGGACAAGCAGGGCATCGCCTACGAGAAGGTGGACATCACGCTCGACAGTGAGGCCCGTGACTTCGTGATGGCGCTGGGTTACCTGCAGGCTCCGGTTGTCGTGGCCGGCAACGAGCACTGGTCGGGCTTCCGTCCGGACCGGATCAAGGCGCTCAGCGGCGCAGCGGTCAGCGCGTAACGGAGGCAGTAACCACGGGGGTAAGGATCGGGGCCAGGATGACCAATCTCGTCTACTTCTCCAGCGTCTCGGAAAACACTCACCGATTCGTCGAGAAGCTGGGCATCCCTGCGACCCGGATCCCTCTGCACGGCCGGATCGAGGTGGACGAGCCATTCGTCCTGATCTTGCCGACCTATGGCGGAGGCCGTGCCACGCCGGACATCAACAACGGCGGTTACGTGCCCAAGCAGGTCATCGCGTTCCTCAACAACGAGCACAACAGGTCGTTGATCCGCGGCGTCATCGCCGCGGGCAACAACAACTTCGGTGCGGAGTTCGCCTACGCGGGCAATGTCGTCTCACGCAAGTGTGGCGTGCCGTACCTGTATCGGTTCGAACTCATGGGTACCCCTGACGACGTGGAAGCCGTCCGTGCAGGGCTGGAAGACTTCTGGAAGGAACAGACGTGCCACCGACCGTCACAGCTGCAGAGCCTGTAAGCGACAGCACGCACGCGCTTCCGGGGGAGACGGATTACCACGCCCTCAACGCGATGCTGAATCTGTACGACAAAGACGGCAAGATTCAGTTCGACAAGGACAAGCAGGCTGCGCGCGAGTACTTCCTGCAGCACGTCAACCAGAACACGGTCTTCTTCCACAGCCAGGACGAGAAGCTCGACTACCTGATCGAGAAGAACTACTACGAGCGCGAAGTACTCGACCAGTACAGCCGCAACTTCGTGAAGTCGCTGCTGGACCGGGCCTACGCCAAGAAGTTCCGGTTCCCGACCTTCCTGGGCGCGTTCAAGTACTACACCAGCTACACGCTGAAGACCTTCGACGGCAAGCGCTACCTGGAACGGTTCGAAGACCGTGTCGTCATGGTCGCGCTGACCCTGGCGGCCGGTGACACGGACCTGGCCGAGAAGCTGGTCGACGAGATCATCGACGGCCGGTTCCAGCCGGCCACCCCGACGTTCCTCAACTCGGGCAAGAAGCAGCGCGGCGAGCCGGTGAGCTGCTTCCTGCTGCGCATCGAGGACAACATGGAGTCCATCGGGCGCTCCATCAACTCCGCACTGCAGCTGTCCAAGCGTGGTGGCGGAGTTGCGTTGCTGCTGTCCAACATTCGCGAGCACGGCGCCCCGATCAAGAACATCGAGAACCAGTCCTCGGGTGTCATCCCGATCATGAAGCTGCTCGAGGACTCGTTCTCCTACGCCAACCAGCTCGGGGCGCGCCAGGGCGCGGGTGCGGTGTATCTGCACGCCCATCACCCCGACATCTACCGCTTCCTCGACACCAAGCGCGAGAACGCCGACGAGAAGATCCGGATCAAGACGCTGAGCCTCGGCGTGGTGATCCCGGACATCACCTTCGAGCTGGCCAAGAAGAACGAGGACATGTACCTGTTCTCGCCGTACGATGTCGAGCGCGTGTACGGTCTGCCGTTCGCTGACATCAACGTCACCGAGAAGTACTACGAGATGGTCGACAACGCGCAGATCCGCAAGACCAAGATCAAGGCGCGCGAGTTCTTCCAGACCCTGGCCGAGTTGCAGTTCGAATCCGGCTACCCGTACATCATGTTCGAAGACACGGTGAACCGGGCCAACCCGATCGACGGCAAGATCACCCACAGCAATCTGTGCTCGGAGATCCTGCAGGTGTCGACGCCGTCGGTATTCAACGACGATCTGTCCTACGCGCAGGTGGGCAAGGACATCTCGTGCAACCTCGGCTCGCTCAACATCGCCAAGACCATGGATTCGCCGGACTTCGCGCAGACCATCGAGGTGGCCATCCGCGCGCTGACCGCGGTGAGCGATCAGACCCACATCTGGTCGGTGCCGTCGATCGAGCAGGGCAACAACAGCTCGCACGCGATCGGCCTGGGACAGATGAACCTGCACGGATATCTGGCCCGCGAGCGGATCTTCTATGGGTCTGAAGAGGGCATCGACTTCACGAACATCTACTTCTACACAGTGCTGTTCCACGCGCTGCGGGCGTCGAATCTCATCGCGATCGAACGCGGCACGCACTTCGGTGGGTTCGAGAAGTCGAAGTACGCCTCGGGTGAGTTCTTCGACAAGTACACCGAGCAGGTGTGGGAGCCGAAGACCGACAAGGTGCGGCAGATCTTCGTTGACGCCGGCATCCACGTTCCGACACAGGATGATTGGCGCTCGCTCAAGGAATCTGTGCAGGCGCACGGGATCTACAACCAGAACCTGCAGGCCGTTCCGCCGACAGGGTCGATCTCATACATCAACCACTCGACGTCGTCGATCCACCCGGTGGCCAGCAAGATCGAGATCCGCAAGGAAGGCAAGATCGGCCGGGTCTACTACCCGGCGCCGTTCCTCACCAACGACAACCTGGAGTACTACCAGGACGCGTATGAGATCGGCTACGAGAAGATCATCGACACCTACGCCGCGGCCACTCAGCACGTGGACCAGGGGCTCAGCCTGACGCTGTTCTTCAAAGACACCGCCAACACGCGTGACGTGAACAAGGCGCAGATCTACGCCTGGCGTAAGGGCATCAAGACGCTGTACTACATCCGGCTGCGACAGATGGCTTTGGAAGGCACTGAAGTCGAAGGTTGCGTCAGCTGCATGCTCTAGGGGCGTCCTAGCTATAACGCAGGCCAGGGGGAGATCCCCTGGCCTGCGTTTTTGTTGGCCGGGACGTCCGCACACGACGTGCGGTCGGTGGTTCAATGCGCGCATGACCGGTAGTCCGCCGTGGTGGATCTCGATCTCGCCCGAGGAGTTGGCGGCGACGATCCTGCCGCTGTTCTCCTACCCTCAGCTCTCACCGGACGTGTATGAAGGCTTCGCCATTTACAACATCGCCGTGTGGTGCAGGGCAGGTCGGTGGGCCGAACCCAAGTTCGTCTACCGGCACGGGAACCCATACACCGATCCCGACCTGCGGCCGATAGCGGAAGCTATCCAAGTCTTGGAGCAGTCCCGCCTACTCATGCGGTTCGTCGCAGGAGACTCCGCAACAGTTTCCGTTCCCGCACTCGGTCTGACCCGGCGAGGCATCCACGCACTGGAATCCAACACCGTGCGGCAGCACCTCGGACTCCGCGACCTCGACACCGAGAAGTCCAATCCGCCAGGTTGACGGGCGGCCTGCCGAGTGTGCACTTCACGGCGCTTCGTACGGTCGACGAGTCATGACCGGACTCGCCGGGGGAAATGCACACAAATTGTCGTTGTACGGCCGGCGAAAGGTAACCGGGCCGGTGCGCGCATTGTCAGGCCCGGCGGTAATTGGCCTGCCGTGGCTTGGACCCCTGTGTACGCGACGGCGAATGGCGCGACCTACAGCACCAGCAGGCGAAGCTGTCAGGTCACTGACCTGCGGATTTGACTCGGTGTTGGTGCTGACGTAACTTATTGCAGGTCCGAGCGACACGGTCTAGGCCGGGGAGTGAGGACGGAATCCGAGAGAGACGCTCATTTCGGTGGGTCTTCTCACTGCCCGCACAAGGTCAGCGGCTTTTAGCCGCGGGATTGTTGCGCGGTTGGTTCGGGTGTGTTGTTTGAGAACTCAATAGTGTGTTTGGTGGTTTTTGTTTGTTGTTTTTTGGTTGCATTCTTTTTCCCGTTTAGGGTGTGACCTTTTGTTTTTTTGGATGCCAGTTTGTTGGTGTCTTTTTG